>NZ_CBDAEL010000019.1:0-7010 GCF_965194375.1 Allotabrizicola aquatica (SeqCode) | reverse complement strand
TGACCCGGGCCTCAGCAGGACCTGCAAGAACGATATCGACGCTCACATCCGAAAACTGTAAACGCTCGATCCCCGTCAGAACATCGCGCCCCTCGATGCCTTCAACCAAAACACCAGTCTCTAAAGGCGTCAACCGATACTCGGCATAACCCCCTGAAAAGACTGCCGTGTCGAACCCTTCACCGCCGTCGATCGTATCATCGCCAACCCCGCCAGTCAGCGAGTCGTCGCCGGCGCCGCCCCGCATCTGGTCTGCACCCGCGGCACCGTCAAGCTGATCATTGCCGCCATTTCCTGTTATCACATTCGCCGCAGAATTTCCGACAACCACGTCAACCCCTTCAGAGCCCGTCACGACGGGGAAGGTGGCACTCTCCGATAGAACAATCGTGCCCGGCTCGGTCATCGTCAGCCCGTAGCGGACAGAAGCGCGGGGTGCGGACTCAACCAAACCGCCCAGTGCCTCCCATTGTGTCGCGGTCATGGAAAAGGTGTTTGCGCTCACCTCTATTCGCTCGATGCCGCTGATCTTGGCACCTGACAGATCGACGAGGTCGCCTCGGATCTCCAGCGTATCGAACCCTTCGCCACCGTCGATCCAGTCGGAGACCGTCGTCTTGTCGGTTATGATGATCGAATCATTTCCTGTATCACCCGAAACCGTGTCTGTGCCCTTAGAGCTGGTGATCAGGTCGTTGCCTGCGTTGCCGCGAAGAATGTCGTTCCCCGCGGTGTCGATGATCTCGTCTGATCCGCCTGAACCATTGAGCGTGTAGCCCACCGCTCCGGAAAGGGTCAAATTGCTGCCTCCCTTGGCAACAAACGCCGCAAGATCAACCGTCCCCCCCCCCACAAGCTGCACGCCGCGCAGCCCTGTCAATTGCGTGAACCCTGCTAGTTGCTCTGCCGTCATCGTTACGAAAGCGGGCAGGTTGTTTCCTTGCGTGACACCGGTAATGCGAAGGCTTTCCAAGCCTTCCAGAACTGCTCGGCTTAAATCCAGCGAGTAGGGTGATCCGACATATGCGTGACCGTCCCAAGTATGGATCCAATATGTAAAGTTGAACTCCAGTGCATCGGCACCTGCACCACCGTCAATCTGGCCTAATAGACTGTAGCTGCGGCTAGATGCATCGCCCTGCAGGAAGTTGGCCTGCGTCACGGCGAGGGGTTGCCAGTCGCCAGGGGCCGGCTGATAGAGGATCACGTCATCCCCTGCACCCGCCGCGACATTGACCGTCCCCGCGCGCGGGTTGATCAGGTTGCTGCCACTTCCGGTACGGATCTCGTCCTGTCCAGTCGACCCATAGACGTTGAAATCGCCGGAAAGCGCCGATGCATCGAATGTTCCTGCGGCAGTCAAGCTGACCGTCAGGTTTTCCAGTCGGCCAACACCCCAGTCTGCAATCTCTGCCGAGGTCAGAGCAAACATTCCGCCGTCGACCGACATGATTGTTTCGACATTGCTGATCTTGGCTCCAGTCAGCGATACACCATTGCTGATCTGCAGCGTGTCCGATCCGGCACCGCCATCGATGGTGTCCATGACCTGACTGCGCCCGGTCACGTCGATTCGATCATCCCCTGCACCGGCATCGACGACATTCGCTCCAGCGCCACCTTGCAAGAAATCGTTGCCCGCTTGGCCCACAAGTCGATCTTCGCCATCACCACCGAACAGTTGCTCCGAGGCCGCACTGCCGATCAGAGTGTCCCCGCCGGCAAGGCCACGGAGCACTTCATAGACGGCGCCCATTCCGTTATTGGAATTCAGCGCATCGGACATGGAAGTCCCCATCAGTTCTCGTCCGATCGAGATGGTATAAAGGCCGGTGGAGTTGCCTTCGGACAAGAATTCGACCCGCACACGGCCCCCCAGAAACGGGTCATTCTCGGGATCAGAACCCCAGCCCAACGGGGTAAGCGAATGGGTCTGCCCTGCGCTGATCCAGACCACATCTGCGCCACTGGTATCGCGCAGATGCAGTTCGAGCCCATCTGAGTTGATAAAACGGAACCGGCCTGATGCCGTTTCGACATCCAGCCGGACGCCAAGCACCTTGTCTCGGTAGCTACCAAAATTGAATTGGAACCAGTCAGAATCGCCCAAGTAATCTGCGCGACCGGTGAGGGTCTGGCCAAAGCCGACAGAGGTGATGGCAGTGCTGTCCCAGCTGTTTGTCAAATCATCCAGAACAAGTGTTTGGTCTGCAAAGCGAAGTTGCTGGACATGGCTGACCGTGTCAGTCCCATCACCGCCGGCCGCCTTGTGCGAGATGCGCCAACTTGCGTTACCAAGGAAGGTGATGTCATAGTCTGAACGTTTTCCGGCGTAGATCGCCACATTGCTGCCCGACCCACCATCCAGTACGTCATCGCCGCCATCGCCGCGAAGCGCGTCGCTGCCGGACCCGCCTTCGATCAGGTCTGAATTGCGCCCACCCGTCAGGCTGTCATTGCCCAGCCCGCCCATTAAATGTTCAAAACGTCCCTCCCCGACGAAGCTGTCGTCGCCCGCGGAACCAGTCCAGTCGCGGCGCAGGATGAAGGAATATGTCAGCGACCGACTGCCAGACCAATTCCAGTCGTAGTTGCCGATCATTACGTCTTGGAACCCGGTCTGAGTGATCGGCCAGGTGGTCTTTAGCGGTCCATAGCTTGAGCCGAGAACGTCGCCCTGCGACAGTCGCATATGCTGCTGATAGAAAGAGTTGTTAAACTCGAGAGATACGGCCTGACCCGCCACTGTTTCGAGCCGGAAGTAATCGACATCGCCTTTGAAATTCAGAGTGCCAGAATAGACCTTTCCATATTCCAGCGTTAAGTTGCCCACATCCGGCGCATTACCATGGTCATCGAGCACCAACGTTGCAAAGGCAGGATCGCTTTCACCGGCAAAGACAATGCGCTGGATGTTACGGATGGTATCGGTGCCGTCCATAACTCCAGCATCGCGAGCATCAGGGTAAACCGAAATGACAATGCCACTGGCATCGCGCCTCGCCACGGTCGGAATGATGTAGTCAGACCGCACGCCGCTAAGGACCAGCGTATTATTGCCGCTTCCACCATCTAGCGTGTCGTCGCCATCGCCACCTTCCAGCGTATCGTCGCCAGAGCCACCGTCAATAAAGTTGGCAGCAGTATTGCCGACAATCCGGTTGGCTTCTGCGTTGCCGGTGCCGCTGATCGCCCCGTCGCCAGTCAGCCGAAGGTTTTCGACATTGTCGGACATTGTCCATGAGATGGCTGTCTCGACACTGTCCATGCCTCCATCAGGCTTTTCGACAAAGACATCATAGGGTGTCACGACGACATGTTGGTCATCGCTCAATGTCCCAGCCCGCTGCAGGTCGACATTGCCATAAGCGTATCCATCGGCGGTATAGCGTTGGCTGTAGACTCCCCATGATGAGCCGTCCTGCCCATGGGACATCCACGTCACCACCCAGCCGCCGTCAGACAACGCAGTGACTGACGGGGTCTGCTGCTCACCACTGACGAAGGAGTTGACCCGGAACTCGGCGCCACTAACCGCACCGTCAAAACCGTAGCGTTGACCATAGATACCCCAAGACGAGCCATCTTGGCCGGCAGAATGCCAAGTCACCACCCAGCCGCCGTCAGACAACGCCGTTACTGAAGGACTTGCCTGGACGCTTTGGACGTAGGTATTGACTCGGAACTCGGCTCCACTCGCAGCACCGTCCAAACCGTAGCGTTGGCCGTAGATTCCCCAGTCAGAGCCGTCCTGCCATTGGGACATCCAAGTCACTACCCAGCCGCCATCGGACAATGCAGTGACTGAAGGGGTCTGCTGATCACCACTGACGAAGGAGTTGACCCGGAACTCGGCGCCACTTGCAGCACCGTCCAAACCGTAGCGTTGGCCATAAACGCCCCAGCCAGAACCGTCCTGCCCATGGGACATCCAAGTCACCACCCAGCCGCCATCGGACAACGCAGTGACTGACGGGGTCTGCTGCTCACCACTGACGAAGGAGTTGACCCGGAACTCGGCGCCACTTGCAGCACCGTCCAAACCGTAGCGTTGGCCATAAACGCCCCAGCCAGAACCGTCCTGCCATTGGGACATCCAAGTTACAACCCAGCCACCATCGGACAATGCAGTAACCGCAGGGGTATGCTGCTCACCACTGACAAAGGAGTTGACCCGGGCCTCAGCAGGACCTGCAAGAACGATATCGACGCTCACATCCGAAAACTGTAAACGCTCGATCCCCGTCAGAACATCGCGCCCCTCGATGCCTTCAACCAAAACACCAGTCTCTAAAGGCGTCAACCGATACTCGGCATAACCCCCTGAAAAGACTGCCGTGTCGAACCCATTACCGCCGTCGATCGTATCATCGCCAACCCCGCCAGTTAGCAAGTCGTCGCCGGCGCCGCCCGCATACTGCCCAAGGGTCCCAGAAAATCCGAGCATATGCAAGGTCCGCGCCTCGATATCGCCAGTAGCAACCTCAAGCACCCAGTCGCCGCCGTAATCTGCCGCGCCTGTCACATTTGCGCTGCCAGCCACGTCTGATTGTGTTAGCGCGGCCAACTTCGTGATGAGCGCCTGACCCGCCTCCCCCGCAGCACTGTTGCAGCCGTAAATCAGAATGTCGGCCCCATCGGCAAGATGCCGTGATATACCACTAAGAGTGGCCGAGTAGTCATCAATGTTATCAACAGATAACGTGGTAGACCCGAAAAAAACAGTACCCTCGGCTCCATGCGAAAAAAGGTGTATGGAATTAACTTCTGAATGTGACTGGATGTTCGAAGCGACTTGCTGAAAGCCATCAATGGCAGGGTCAATGACATACCATACGCCACCATCAGGGACTGACTTGACCAATGAACCAAGGATATCAAGACGGCCATCGAAAAAATAAATCGACTCTGACATACCATTCATCTCTTTTGATTCAATTTCGACTATAAATATAGATATATCCACAAAACCTCGCTGTAAACTGCTACTTAGTTCGCCCTGAACAAACCCCATGTCCTTGATTTTGCGTTGAGAAATCGCAGTTTTTCTAGCCTCAGAGAGCAGGCTTTTGTATGTTTGTGGCTGAAACCCTGCAATTTCGGTTCTGCCCATGAAGCACCGTCCACTCCCTGAGGAACAAGACGACCTTCTTCGTCCGCGTTTGATCGACTTGATCGATCCGCGGCATGAGTTGGTGAAGCTGGCGGCGCTGATCGACTGGGAGTTGTTCGAGCGGGAGTGGGCCGGTTTCTTTCCATCCAGCAAGGGTCGGCCAGCGACGGAGCCGCGGTTGGTGGCGGGGCTGCTCTACCTCCAACACGCCTATCGGCTGTCAGACGAGGCGGTGGTCGCGCGCTGGGTCGAGAACCCCTATTACCAGCACTTCACCGGAGAGACTTTCTTCCAGCATCGTCCGCCGATTGATCCGTCATCGCTGACGCGCTGGCGGGGGCGGATCGGCGAGGAGGGTGTTGAATGGCTGCTGACCCAGACGATCCAGGCCGGGCAGAAATCCGGTGTGATCGACGAGAACAGCGTCAAGCGCGTAGCCGTCGACACGACCGTGATGGAAAAGAACATCGCTTATCCGACGGACGCCCGGCTTTACGAGCGGGCGCGCGGTCAGCTGGCGGAACTGGCGCAGGAGGCCGGGGTGGATCTGCGGCAATCCTACGCCCGACTTGCCCCGAGGCTTGCGCTGCAGGTCGGCCGCTATGCCCATGCCAAGCAGTTCAAGCGCCTGCGCAAGGCATTGAAAAGGCTGAAGGGCTATACGGGCCGCGTCATGCGCAACCTACGCCGCCACCTGGAGGACATCCCCGAGGGCGACCTGCGGGACCGGATCATCGCCAAGCTCGCCTTGGTGTCGCAGCTGCTGCATCAGCAGCCCAAGGGGGGCAATAAGATCTACGCCCTGCATGAACCCGAGGTGGACTGCATCTCGAAGGGCAAGGCGCGGGTGCGCTATGAATTTGGCTACAAGGTCAGCGTCGCCACCACGCTGGACGAAGGCTTCGTTGTCGGCATGCGCAGCTTTGCGGGCAACCCCTACGATGGCCACATCCTGAAAGAGGCCCTCGAGCAGGTGGCGATCCTGACAGACCAGTGTCCCGATCTTGCCGTCGTCGATCGCGGTTACAGGGGGCATGACGAAGGCAAGACCCGTGTCCTGATCAGCGGGACACGCAGAGGGCTGACCGCAAAGGAGATCATCGACCTCCGCAGACGAAGCGCGATCGAAGCCGAGATTGGCCACATGAAGACCGACGGTCGCCTGTCCCGCTGCCCCCTGAAAGGCACCATCGGCGACGCGGTCTTCGCCGTCCTGAACGCCTGTGGCCACAACATCCGTAAGATCCTGGCCCACCTCCGGGCTTGGCTTGCCTGGATTATCGCCGTGCTATGGACCGCCGAAACCACGCCATACCGCAGCTATGTGATCGTAAATGCCGCGTGAAGTCTTTGTTCAGGGCGAACTAAACAGGATACTGCTGCGGGCTTTCCCATGACTAGCTGTTGATTGCCACTCAGGGCGCTGCCCAACCAGGTCTGCTTTACGGCGTGTATCGCTCTCGAGAGGCCGGAACCAAACTGGTGCAGGTCCAACTTGACACCTTCCGCCGGGCAAGCATGTGTGCGCACCCCTTCAGGTCGCTTACGGAGCCCAGCATGCGCACGAGCCACACCCATCCCCTTCAGATTGCCATTGTTCGACCCATTCCGACGTCAGGTCGGATTGGGAAGACGTTACGCTCTGGCGAACGGTAGCCAGATGCGGCAGTTCGTGGGAGCGGCACTGAGACGTCGATCTGGATGCGATAGTTTGAGCTACTCCCCGAAAATCGGACAGTGACGGAAGCTACGATCTGACGTCTGCTGGTCTCCAAGAACGAGGAGATCAGAACATGAAGAAACGCAGGAACCATGACGCGGCGTTCAAGGCGCGTGTTGCGTTAGAGGCGCTGAAAGGCGAGCGCACAGTGTCGGAGCTGGCAGCCGAATATGGTGT
>NZ_CBDAEL010000018.1:0-8405 GCF_965194375.1 Allotabrizicola aquatica (SeqCode) | reverse complement strand
ACAGCCAGCTCCCCGATCTTTGCATGCAGCGACCGCACCGTGTCCTCGTCGATCTCGGGCGCTCTCTTGCCGCCCCGCTCGAAGATCTCCGCCGCGCCGTCCAACAGAGCCTTTTTCCACTGATGGATCATCGTCGGATGCACACCATATTCGGCTGCCAGCTCCGACACTGTGCGCTCGCCTTTCAGCGCCTCTAACGCAACACGCGCCTTGAACGCCGCGTCATGGTTCCTGCGTTTCTTCATGTTCTGATCTCCTCATTCTTGGAGACCAGCAGACGTCAGATCGTAGCTTCCGTCACTGTCCGATTTTCGGGGAGTAGCTCAGTTTATCCTTTACCTAATCGAGTTAAAACAGCTCACGTAAATTGAGCAGTTGCAAAATTTACGAACTCCGGAATATTCCATTGAGAGTTTCGTCTGAGAAACTTGTAAATCGATTGCTGGCGATCCCAAACCAATCGCACAATACTCGATGATAGGCGCTTCGGTAATCCATTGTGAACTGCATGTCGCCTTCTTCAAGGGCACCAAGATCCGGATGCATCCCCCAAATACCACCCTTAAGCGCACCGCCGAGTAAAAAGTGTGGCGCAGCGGTTCCATGATCTGTTCCCAGAGATTCATTTTCGACTGCGCGTCGACCAAACTCGCTATAGGTCATAATCAAGGTGCTTTCCCAATGCCCCGATCGGATCAGCGCTTCACGCAAACCGGCAATAGCTCGGCCTAAATCGCGTAGCAGATCACCATGCTGCCATTGTTGTAGCTCGTGGGTGTCAAAACCGTCGATCTTCAGCTTTAGAACGGGTGCGTCTATTCCAGCATCTATCAACTGCGCGGCAATAGCGGCTTGCCGCCCAAGATCGCCAGCCTCAAATCTTAGGCTGTCCGACGACGTAGAAATCCGGCTCAATCTGGAGGAGATCCGCTCCATAGAGTTGTCCAGCGCACGCCCCCTATCCATCAACAATGCCAGTGCTGGGTTGCCACTTGAACCACTCTGTGTGGTTTGTGATGGGGTTGCACCAGATCGTAGGCCAGTAAACTGATTGAGCGAGGTCATAGATAGCCAAACCCCAGAGGAAGATGCGAAGACGCCCATGCCACCGTCAAGGCTAATACCATGGGCGTCTAAGTCATTCGCCCCCTCCATACCCTCAATGTCTTCAGTAAGCCAACCATTCGGGCCACTTTGACTGCCATCTCCACCGGTTTCCCAAAGGGCAATTGATTTAAAATGCGATCTATTTTGACCGGGGTATCCAAGCCCCTGAATGATGGCCATTTCGCCGGCTTGCCATGCTGGATCAAGCGGGGTTAGAGCCTTGTGTAGCGCAAGCTCGTTAGTCAAAGTAAACAGATCTTGACCAGACAAACAAATGTTAGGTCGAATCTCACGATAACGCTCATCGTTAAACGGAACTACCGTATTCAATCCGTCGTTGGCACCAGATAGCTCTACTAGGATTAGTCTGCGTCCACTGGCTTGCGCTGCGTTAGCAATGCTAATGGGTGCAAGAGGAATTGCCAGTCCGGCCAGTATTGTTTTCAGAATGATGCGTCGATCCATTCTCTAGCCTCCAAGTCACTTCAGGTTATAAACAGGATCATTTAGCACGATCTCTAAGTCATTGGTTTCTTGATCGGACTGCACAGGCGCAGCTGCCAAAAACAGATCTGACAGTCGTGCGTCACGCAACGTCCAACCTGGTGAATCAAACCTTGCCTCGTCTGGATCTAGCCCAGCAATACGTATTGGCTGCGTGCCGTCCTGCCCCATCATGGCCATCATCATGTTAGGTTCAGCTGTTGCATCGAGCAGAATCTTGACGCCCTCTGCTGGCGCAAGGCTCGCATAGCGACTCCCTGGGAGCAACGTTTTGACTTCATTGAAGAGATCGCTCCACTCCCCAAAAAGCTGCTCTGCATTTCTGTCGCGCCAGTTCCGGCCTTGTCGCGAGACAGCAATTAACTCAGGTACCGCCATCCATAGGGCTGAAACGAAACGACGCTGTTCATCCGAGAGCTGGTTCCATTGTGCGCGCTCTTCATCCCATTCTGGTCCAGACAGGACAAAGTCTATTACAAGTTCACCACTTTCATTATTCTTGTATGCGGAACGCGGCATAGGCCCTCCGAGGCAGTCAGGATAGCAGCGTCGTGAAGAAAGCTGTAAGGATATTCGCCGACCAGCTTCATGCTCCTGCCTTATGATCTTAACTATCATCGCTTCAGACGCGACTTCACCCAGACGCGGCGATAGCAAGCCAATACTAAATGCAACCCATTCCTGATCTTTGGAGTAGGTGTCCGCCCATTCGAAAGCAGCACGATTGATCTCTAATGCATTTGAGGAATTTATGGATTCTTTGTCCAAAACAGAACTAGACAAGATTTCAAATTCAGAAACCGTCACCGTTCCTGAGCAGTACATCCTACCAGGCTCAGAATCGGCATTTGGGTCACTGCATTGTGTCGTCTGCTTTCCATCCCGAGCAGGAAAGATCCTTTCTTCGACACTAATCCAATCTATGAATAAGTTTCTATCACCTCCGTCAGACCCTCCTGGCCCGCAGCAATGGTCGTTCAGAAAGCTTATCTTGAAGGATGAAGGGTGAAAGTCACGAGGGAGTTCTAGCTTTGCAAGCTGCCAAGGGAGGGCTTCGAAGTCCAAACGACCAAAACGCTCAGTGTCGACGCCACCGACTGCCGTTATAGGGCCACTTTTCCAAGTGTTAGTTACCTCAGCCAGCGAATTGGTCTCAATCGCGGTCACTTGAAACTGAGGTGGGCCACTAAAGTCTTCGGCTGCATAGCGTAGGTAAACTGACTGAAACATGGCTTCTTCAGCCGGATTTGGCGCAAGCATCTGAGCCATCATAGCTGCCGCGTCATCATCGGCCGATGCAGGCACAGCCCCCGCGATGTCAGAAATCATATCTGAGCGCATCAGCAGCCTTGATGGGGTTAACCAGTCTGCACCGCCGGGCCAGCCGGCTACATTTGGAGCTTCAAATAGATTTTGACCTATGGCAGCCATTCTATTTGGAAGTGAATTCCACCAATCTGGCAAAATGCCGGTAGTTCTGATGGTGCCTACAAATAGATCTACCGGGGACTTCACGATTGTTGCTTTATTTGCTGGCTCCCAAAACCCTCTAGAAGTAAGGATCTTTCGAACCAGAAGTTTAATGTCATAATCAGATTCGCGAAAATCTTCAGAAATGAATTCTATCTCTTCAAGATCGAAATTGAATTCTGACACATATACTGACCAAAACCGTTTTGCGATAAAATCTGCCACTTCAGGTCTTGAAAGTAGTATATTCACAACATCGTCACCATTCAAATTCCCCGTTACGCCGAGTAGGCTTTTTGTGTCTGAGTCGTGGTCCCATGGATTGAATTCAAATTCCAATCTACGGACGCGGCTGTAAGTATAACCCGTCAGAGCTCTTGACACCTCGCGAACATCTGCCTCTGAATAATTCCCTTCGCCGAGAACAAACAGTTCCATCAGTTCTCGAGCGAGGTTTTCATTCGGCGCTTCTCGCCTAGATCCGCTGTTGTCCAAGTAATTCAACATTGCAGGATCGCGGATGACTGCCGTCAGAAGATCACGGAAGTTTCCGTGACCTAGATTGCGAAAGGTTTGGTGTTGAAATGCAATGGCATGACTTTCTTCTTCGACACCAGAGTAGGCGGTAACAAAGTGGTTATGCCACAGCAGGATCAACCGTTCGGCCTGTGGGTTTTCCGTAGCAATCATTTCTCGGACCCACCAACTTCTTAGCGTGCCGATTTCTCCATCGCGCTGTGTGCGGAAGGCTTGTTGTTGCTCTTCTTCGTAATCCCACCTGATCCAGTATTGTGGAAAAGGTTCGGCTGTAATCCATGACGGCAAAGGCGCAGAAGTGTTCCTACCATCAAGGCGTTGGATCATCAGGCTGACCGCCTCGCTGCGGGTCAAGCCAAGTAGCTCTTTCACTTCAGACGGATGGGCGCCAATACCTGTCCTTTCGAGAAGGTGCCGAGCATCAGGTATAGTGACCAGTTGCTGAAGGTGAGCCTGCTCAGCTTCCAATGTTTCCGAGTGACTATTGAATGCGTCAACCAGCGCTCGCTCTAAGGCGCTGTCAAAATCGGTTGGCCCCTCAGGAATGGATTCAAGAGTTGTACCTTCAGCCAGCTCGACTAAAGCCGAACGGGTCCGCGAGCCCCACACGCCATCGACCTCACCTACATCGAAACCGGCAAGCACAAGGGCTCGCTGAACGCGCTCAACGCTTCGATCTTGCGCAAAGGCGCTCATGGTGGGCACAAATACAGAAGCCAACGCCAGCATGAAACCAAGAACAACTTTCATAGTCGGCACTTCCTCGTCAGATTAATAGAAGATATGAGCCTCTCCGATTTCATCTTAAAATAAAAAGTTGTCGATTGCACCACTTATTCGTTCGATCCGCCCTGTCAGATCGTTGGCTTGCTCTGATGCCCAAGAAGGTAGATCAAGTTATGTAGAGCTCAGAAAAGGCCGCTATTTTTGATCAACAACCCCTTAATAGGAAGCCGCGACTCCATGAGCCCTAGGCTATGACGGATGCATAACCGACATTACAAGCGGATGCTGCTGCTGGACGAACCGCGGCCAATTTTCGGCTGGGCCATCAGGCAAAGAGGCAAAGAGGCAAAGAGGCAAATCGGATCTTGAGAAACTTGCAATTCCATCTGTGAGCAACTGGAACAAAAGTGATTGTCCGTCGTCGGATGATTTGGAACAGCCTCGCGGAAGTTGGCAAAGTATGAGGGGTTCTCTTCCCATGACAATGCCATGGGACCAATGTGGGCGCCTCATCTGGGGCAAGCTGATTGACGGATTGCGGGCGATGGCGCAGCCTGTGGACCGAGCCACTTGAAAGCTGATGCCATGCAACTCGCCGTTCCCGCGCAATATCTAAACCTTGACCCCAGCCTTTATACCAGCCCCGCCACATGGCAGGCCGAACGCGAACAGATTTTCCTGCGCACTTGGCAGTTCATGGGCCCCGCCAGTGCGGTGGCAAAAGCAGGCCAATACCTGACGCTCGACATCGCAGGCTTTGGCGTCTTTGCCATCAGGGGGAAAGACGGCGTCATGCGAGGCTTTAAGAACATCTGCCGCCATAGAGGCGCGCGGCTGTTGGATGGTGCGGGCGAGTGCGGCCTGATCGTTTGCCCTTATCATAAGTGGAGCTTTGCCGACACAGGCCGCTTGGTCCAAGCCCCATGGTTTGGCCGCGATCCAGCAATCATCCCCGAGGATTGGCCGCTAGAACCCGTGCATCTGGCCGAATGGCGCGGGCTTTTGTTTGCCGCGGTCGATCCGCAAACCTCGCTTCTCGAACAGCTCGGCGACCTGCCCGCCGAACTGGCGGATGAGCCTTTGGAAACCTATCTGCCGACCGACCAAGCCACTGTCAGCTTTGATGCCAATTGGAAGGTTTACACCGACAATTTCGTAGAAGGCTATCATATCCCCGGCACTCATCCGTCTTTCTACGCCGCCATCGACTTTGAAGCCTTTGAAACTACCGCCCATGATGGCTTTGTGCGCATGACCGCCCCGCCGAAAGAGGGGCTGTTTTATCGCGGTAAGTGGCTGTGGATGTGGCCCAACTGGACGCTGTCGCTGTTTGACGGCGGCATGAATGTGAGCCGGATTGATCCTGTGTCGGTCGACCGCACTGATCAGCATTACACCTTTTTCTTTGCTGACACCTCGGCGGCTCAGGCCGATGCCCGCGCGCGGTCAGTGAACGGCACCTTGGCGGTGGTGCGCGAGGATTACGAGGTGTGCGTCTCTACCCACCGCAACTATCAAGCGGGCGGCTATAGCTCCGGCCCGCTGTCAGGGAGGCATGAAAAAGGAGTGCAATACTTCCAATCCCGCGTGGCAGCCGCCCTTGGGATTTAGGGCCCCTTGTGACTGCCTGACCCCAACCCCTTTTCGATAGAAAACCCGACGCAAAACCGCCTCATAAGCCAATCAGGCCTATCTGCCGTCCCCGCCATTCTGGGGGCAAAAGTCTTTGGCTGGATTACGGTCGTGGTTGTTTGCCAATCAAGCCTGTTGTGGGACAAAGCCTGCGGGCTGTTTACTATGGTGGAGGACTTTGGTGAGTTTACTGTGTTGACCACAGTAAAATGCGATGGCGCCGACCAAAGCCCTATTGCACATTTTTTCGCACACCTCAAAAACGCTCTGTTTATTACAATAAAAACAAAAGCTTATTTTCACCACAAGTCTCGAAAATCCGCGTGTCGCTGGTTCGATTCCGGCTCTGGGCACCACTTAATTCAACAAAATCAAACAGATACGCATTGCACAGTTTTTGGTGCTTGCGTCGCACAGTCATCGCACAGTTTTGGCTGCGTTGATGTGGTTGGAATCACTGTGGTCAACACAGTGTTTGGGGTTGCTGTTGGGACAGTGCGTTTGCGACACAGTTTTTGAGACACAGTCCATGAACACAGTGTTCTCGACGACTTGGGTGCAGTAGGGCCTTGTCGTCCGCTTCTTAGCTGCTGCGCCCCTTCACGCCAAAATTCTACGCCTTTGTGGATCAACCGTGATCAGATCGGAGCTGGCGTCACTGTCTGATTTGTTAAGGACTAAATCATGCTCAATGAATTGAGCCCGGAGCTGCAAATCGCGAGCTGTCCCTTGACTGTCTAGCCGTATTAACTGCGTCATGTTATGTGATCTGGAAGGAAGATCTCTCACCTTACTCTTGCAGACGGCGGCGCTAGCTTGATGAAACTTTTGAAGGGCATTTCACTGTTTTTAGCCTTAACGGTTGCTGTATTCATTTCTGGGCCAGCAGTAGCATCATGTAATGGCGCAAACCCACCGACAATAACTGCAATTGATCCGTCATCACAACGTAGTCAGATACCCTCAAACGGTCGGATTGAGGGCCACAATCAGGTGGCGAGTAGCGTCGCTGAGTTTGGCCATACCGTGCGCTCCCCGGCATCGCCCAGTCTGGTCGGCAAGCGTTTAGTGTCAGCCAACAAAAGTCCATGAACCAGACCGTCAACCAACGAAATCGATAAGATTGGCTCTAAAGCGGTATGCAACCTTAGGAGCGCGCGTTGCTTGGCAGTTCTGCGTTGGTAGGCAGACAGGACTACTTTGACGCTGGGCAAAAACCGATCCACAATACACAGGGTGAGACAGTGGCGAGTTCGTTAAACCCATGCTGCAATGGCCAAATTCCGCGCCGTAGAGCGATCAAAACTTCGGCCGCATGTCGATTCTTGGTCGCAGTTCAGGTCGCTTTGCTCGAGAACGGGCCTCATGGGACACGCTGTCCCACGACGATCAAGTTGTTCTGCCCCTAGTCGTTCACAGTGATTGTGACGCGGCTGTTGTCCGAAACGATGATGTTAACCGGAGAGTTCTCGCTGCCCAAAGTCACGTCATCGCGAAACACTTCATAGTTCAGATAGCTGCCGAAGCCCAATTGTGCGTTCACATAGGCTTCGGAATCATCACCCGCCAAGCGCATCATTAAGGTCGATGACCCTTCCGAGGTGCTGGTGATATTTGCGATCGTATCAATGCCCGACTGGTTGATTTCAAGGGTATCTCTGAAAGTGCCAAGCGCGGTATGATCCAGGATCAAAGTCGCGCTGTTTGTCTGGTTCACCCTCAAATTCACCGCGCCGCCGGTCACGTCGATGTCTTGCACCACAGTTTTGTTGAGCGCATTGACCACGATGTCGATCGCTTTCTTGCCTGAACCGGAAATTCGGACATCCGATGTGTAAGTGCCAGCTTTCACGTTCACGAGCATGGACGATGCCGACGAGGTGTTCATGTAAAAGCCAACATTCGCCGTGTTGGACACTTCCAACTTTGCGCCAAAGGTCTGCGCCGCACTGCCCGTTTGAGAGATCACGAGCGAAGAAAAGTTGCCCGTAAACGATGCCGCCGTATTGACAGAAGCGCGACCGCCTGAGGTGAGGCCATAGATCTTATGACCAGCGTTGTTCGCTTGGGTGATAGAGCGCACATCAATTTCGCCACCCGTATGGATGAAATTGATGGATTGTGCTGCAGCCATGTCGGGAAGAAAGGCTGTTTGCAACATCCAACCACACAGGGTGTTGATTTTCACCCAGACCGGAGCCGGTTTTTTCACCGAGAAGTGAGCCACCTCTGATTATGGATTTTGGTTCATGCTGGGGTCAAGGGCGTGTTTGTCTCCTTCTTTTTGCGGGCTGCAACGGCTGAGCTTGCCTTGAAGCGAAAGCTGTCGTTTCCGGTTTCAAGGATGTGACAGCGGTGAGTAAGGCGGTCGAGTAAGGCGGTGGTCATCTTTGCATCACCGAAGACCATAGCCCATTCGCTGAAGCTCA
>NZ_CBDAEL010000017.1:0-11541 GCF_965194375.1 Allotabrizicola aquatica (SeqCode) | reverse complement strand
GATCCATAAGTTCGGCCCGCCCGAGATCATGAACACGGATCAGGGCAGCCAGTTCACGTCCTTCGTCTGGACTGACAGGCTGAAACGGGTTGGCACCCGGATCTCTATGGACGGCAAAGGGCGCTGCATCGACAACATCTTCATCGAGCGCCTGTGGCGGTCCCTGAAGTATGAATGCGTCTATCTGCACGCCTGGGAAACCGGATCGCAGGCACGGGTCGGCATCGGGCGCTGGATCACCTTCTACAACCACCAACGCCCTCACACTGCCCATGGCGGCCAACCGCCCGCCGTGGTCTACTTTAACCGCATTGAAACCGATCAGCAGGTGCAGGCAGTAGCTTAAACAACCCGGAAAGCTGTCCAAGAGTTGGGGAGTAGCTCAATCCTTCAAGTAAACCTGTGATCACAGCGGCAATTGTAACCTTGCAACCCGGTGAAAGCACTGGAGTGCACAAACACGAAGCGCCGCTGTTCGCAATGATCTTGGACGGTGAACTGACCGTGGATTATGGGCCTGACGGCACCAAAGTATTTTTGAAGAATGATGCATTGATTGAAGCGTTCAGAACCAACCACAACGGCACGAACACTGGCGCTGAACCAGTTCGAATCTTGGCAGTGTTTGTCGGTTCCGACGCGGTGAAGAACACTGTAATGGACGAGTAGAAGTTCTTGGATGCCAAAGCCGCAGAAATAGCGACGACATTTGACTTTGCGAGTGACAATATCGTTGCTTGCGCGACACAGGCTTACTGTACTGACAGTCTCAACCAGAGCATTTGAAGGCCGTAGTGGGATTTGGCAGTCGCTGGGGGTGGGTTGTGCTTATTGGGGGAGCGGCGCGGGATCAGGGGTAGGATGCTGAAGGATTGGCAAGGGCCTGCTTTAGCATGGGCGACTGTCACAGCCGAACCGCACGACCCGCTCTGTGCGTCTCTCCCTGTGGCAACACACCATTCCAGCTTGCTGTGTTAACACAGCGTCTTCTATCGGTGGCGTAACACGGCGTCGGGGTTTGCTGCTGCCAGACATGTGCTCGTAAGACGATTTGGGCTTGATGCCGATTGTGGCAGCGTAGAACCTCGAAGCCAGGGGTGTCCCGGCCGGGCGAGATATGGTCCCTGTGCGTTCACTGCTGAAGCTTTTCACGCCGAAGCGTGGCATGTATCCTTACCTGCAGAGTTCCAACAGCTGGCGCCCTTTTTCTGCGCCAGCGAAACATGTGCCGCAAAGGCAGCTTTGGGCGCAGAGCGGTCATGAGACATGACTGCGGTTTCGCTTATTCGCCTTGAAACCCTTTCTCCTCAGCCCAACCTGCCACCCAGTTTAATGCGAGAGCAAAACCGGCAGGCGCAGATCTGAAAAAACGCCCTCAGTCGCACCACCCAGGATGAAATCGCGAAGCCGGGAATGGCCGAAGCCCCCCATCGCCAGAAGCTGAGCGCCCTCTGAAAGGGCAGTGTCCTGAAGCGCCGTCGCGATCGTTCGGCCATCAAGAGCGATGTTGACTGCCTTGGCGGCGTATCCCCGTCGTTTCAAGGACGCCGCAAGTGCATGAGCTATACCGGAGCCGCTGAGCGACTTTTCGTCTTGCACGGTCACAACCGACACACGGCCCCCTGCAGCGAGGAGCGGCAGGGCGTCGCACAAGGCCCGTGCGGCCACCCGGCTTCCATCCCAGGCAACAGCGATATGAGCGATGGCACCCGCTGCGGTGGACGGAGGCACAAGGATGACCGGCACACCCGCGCCAAACACGAGTGCTTGCGCCATGTCATGCGCCGAGAGTGTTTCGGCTGACCAGGGCAGAATTGCCAGATCAAATCTGCGCGCCTCAGTGGTGGCGGCGTCAGGGGCTGCGCCAAGCATCACTGTATGCTTGCCAATCGACAGGTTCACTGAGGGCCGTACCGCCCCCTTGATCAGAGTTTCCAGGCGTTCGCACTCTGCTTTGCTGCGATCTTCCGTGGCGCGCGCCAAGCCTTCGACATTGATGATAAAGCCACTGATCGGCGATGCCGTCTGTGGAACGTCCACCGCGAATGTCGAGACATGCAATGCGCAGCCCAGCGAAGCTGCAAAGTCGAACGCCGCCAGGATCGCCGGATCCGGAGCCGCTTCCGGATATGTGTTCAGCGGCAGATAGGCGATGCGATCGGGCATGGGTTCGGTCCTCATCTGGGAACAGCATTGGCCAGCCACCGGGACGCAGGGAAGACATCCGCGCACCGAAGTGACTGATTGCGCCAACCTGCCCGATGATGACGCGCCCTTCCTTGATCCAAATCAATCAAACACAATGATAAGTGAGTATCCTTGGGCATCAGCGCGAGGAAGGAAGCCATGCCGCAGGACCGATAGCAGACGGTGCAGGGAGTTGCCGAAAGGCTGGAAGTGGCCGAGGCCACGGTTCGGCAATGGATCAAGTCCGGCGCGCTTCGTGCCATCGACATCGGCAAGGGCTGGCGCATTTCGAATACTGATCTCGCGCAATTCTTGAAGACCCGCGAAACTGCACCGCGCCGACAAGATGACTGTTCCGAAACTGACCCAAAAACATAGGGTCGCCTACAAAATGCGAAAGCCGCCCAAGGCCTTGGGGCTGGGCGGCCTGTCGTCTTGCCTGCAAAGGCGGTGGGCCACAAAGGCCCCATGTCACGACGAGTGCGTGGACTCCTGCGCGCCGTTCCGGGTCTTCCACAGCGAATAGAAGATGCCGGACGCAATGATCCCGATGGTGATTGCTAGCGACAGGTACGGGTCGAACTTGCCGAAGAAGTAGCTGTAGAAGCCCTTCAACCCGATGAACACCAGGACCAGGGCCAATGCATACTTCAGGTAGTGAAAGCGGTGCACCAGTGCGGCCAGTGCAAAGTAGAGTGCACGCAGACCAAGGATCGCCATGATATTGGCGGTATAGACGATGAAGGTGTCCGTGGTGATCAGGAAGATGGCAGGCACGGAGTCGACCGCGAAGATCACGTCGGCAAAGTTGATCACGACCAAAGCCACGAAGAGCGGCGTGGCAAACAGCACCATCTTCTTCGTTACGGGATGCGGTTGGCGGACGAAGAACTTCTGGCCGTGAAACTCCTTGGTCACGTTCATGAACCGTGACACGAGGCCCACCATCGGATTCTTCGAGACGTCTGTGTCGCCCTCTTTCACCACCAGCATCTTGATCCCGGTGAAGGCAAGGAACGCCGCGAAAACCAGGGTCATCCAGCTGTAATTCGACACCAGTTCCGCACCGATCGCGATCATGATGCCGCGAAGGACGATGACCCCGACGATGCCCCAGACCAGCGCGCGGTACTGGTATTGCCGTGGAATGGCGAAATAGCCGAAGATCAGGGAAATGACGAAGACGTTGTCTATCGAGAGGACCTTCTCGATGATGTATCCTTGGAAATACGCGGCGACGGGGTTGGTTCCGTCGCTGGTGACAAGGGTGCCGCTCGACCAGGCCCACCAGATGTAGCCACCGAAAGCGATCGCTATCGTGATGTAGAATGCCGACAACTTCAGGCTTTCGGCGACGCCGATCTCGTGGTCTTCCTTGTGCAGCACGCCAAGGTCAAAGATCATCAGGGTGACGACAATCGCAAGGAACATCAGCCAAAGCCACAGAGGTTTGCTGATCACTTCGACAAAGAGAAAATCCATGGTATCCCCGAGTTGGTTCGTTGGTGTTTGACGGGCCATGTCTTGGAAGAGGAACGAACCCGGTCGATCAGCGCCGACATCACAGGTATTATGATACCTGTCAGAGGGGCCCGGTCGCTGACATGTGACCTAGGCATTCTTCACAGATACGTCAAGTGCGGCAGTCAGCTTGCCGGCTGTTGCCCGTGCATCGAACTCCTGTGCTTGTACCAACGATGGATCCTTGATGGACGGTCATGGCGCTACCCCGCGCCTTGCCTGCCCCGGTCGTCAGGCCACAAAGATCGCTGCAGTCGCCCAGGGTGCTCGAATGAAGATCATGCGGCCGCTTCGCGCGGGACTGAACGAAGTCGCTGCTTGAGACATTGAAGAGAGCCCGCTGAGGGCCAAACATGTCGGTGCTGCCGGGCACCTCGCGTGTGCCGTGTGCGCCTTAGTGTCAGTTTGCCGTCAAGCCAAGTCTAAGGTCCAGACTCATTAGTCGTCAAAGCCAGAAGATTACGGTTGCGGCGAGGGCGACGGCGGAGAGGAAGGTTTTGGCGCACCTGTCGTAACGGGTTGCGATGCGGCGCCAGTCCTTGAATCGACCGAACATGATCTCGATCCGGTTGCGACGCCGATACCGTCTTTTGTCGTGGCGGATTGCCTTTCCGCGCGACTTCCGACCGGGGATGCAGGGGCGTATCCCCTTGTCTTTCAACGCGTCCCGAAACCAGTCGGCGTCATGGCCCCGGTCAGCGAGCATCCATTCGGCAGCGGGCAGACTGCCCAGCAGTGCTGCCGCGCCGGTGTAGTCGCTGACTTGGCCTGCGGTCATAAAGAACTTCAGCGGACGCCCCTTCGCATCGGTTACGGCATGCAATTTGGTGCTCAACCCGCCCTTCGTGCGCCCGATCAGGCGCCCGCGCTGATCATCGGCCCCCCCTTTTTCGCCCACAGGCTTGAAGCCGTGCGGTGCGCCTTCAGATAGGTCGCGTCGATCATGATGGTCTTGTGCTCGGTGCCCTCGGAGGCGAGCCCCTCCATCATCCGGGCAAAGACACCCATGTCCCCCCACCGCTTCCATCGGTTGTAGAGCGTCTTCGGTGGACCATACTCCCTAGGCGCATCACACCACCTCAAACCATTGCGATTGATGAAGATTATGCCGCTCAAAACCCGCCGATCATCGACGCGCGGCTTGCCATGGCTCTTTGGAAAGAACGGTCTCAGCCGCTCCACCTGCTCGTCCGTCAGCCAGAATAGACTGCTCATGATCACCCCCTCAGCTCGGGGGCCTTGAATCACGCAGCGATCGCAGTCTCAATCAGATCGATGGGTCCTGACCCTAGATCGCGCAAGCACCTGGAAATGCCGCCTTGAATTCTCACAAGAGTTATATAGACACCCATCCTAATAGAAATATGCCATCCAATAGATCATCGAAATTCTTCGAATGGGTCAACACTTTAGCGGCAGTCCACTTCTGCGGTCGTGGTTGTTTGCCAATCAAGCCTGCTGTGGGGCAAGGACTGTGGGCTGTTTACTATGGTGGAGGACTGTGGTGAGTTTACTGTGTTGACCATAGTAAATTTCCATGTCGCCGACCAAAGCCCCATTGCACATTTTTTCGCACACCGCAAAAATTTCTAAGTTATCCCATTAAATTCAGTTTTTTATTTGTGCCGCAAGTCTTGAGGATCAGCGTGTCGCTGGTTCGATTCGGGCTCTGGGCACCACTTAAATCGCCAAAATACGCGAGATAAGCATCGCACAGGTTTTGGTGCCTGCATCGCACAGTCATCGCACAGTTTTGGGTGCGTTGGTGTGGTTGGAAGCACTATGGTGAACACAGGGTTTAGGGGTGCTGTTGGGACAGTGTGCTTGGCACATAGTGTCAAGAACACTGACCGTGAACACAGTGTTTAGAACACAGAGAATGCGATTGCGGTCGCACAAGAGTGTTCGGAGCACGGTAAGTGAACGTTGTGGCAGAACACGGTGTAGCGCTCACCTGACTTAGCCTTTCACCGCGCGACCTGAATCTGGGGTATCGCGGCGAGTTGTTCGCGCCTTGGAGGCGATTTTTCTGAGTCTTCAGAGGTTCGTCTAGCGGGGGAAAAATCTTGTGGAATGTTCATTTTCACTCAGATTTGAGTCAGTTTTTTCGTCGAGATGTGAGCCGCGTTTGGTTATGGGATCCGGTTCATGCTGGGGTCAATGGGGTGTTTGTCGGCTTTTTTGCGGGCTACAGCGGCCGAAGTGGCTTTGAAGCGAAGGCTGTCATTTCCGGTTTCAGGGATGTGACAGCGGTGAGCAAGGCGATGGTCATCTTTGCATCACCGAACACCAAGGTCCATTCCCCGAAGCTCGGGTTGGTGGTGGTCACGACGCTAGTGCGCTAGTACTCGGCGCGCAAAAACTGCGCGTAGACAGTGTCGAGATAGTAGCGGTGTTCCGCATCCGCGCGAAGGTCTGCTGGTGATCGAGCCGCTTGCTCGCTTCCTACAACTCGGCCGAGGTGAAGTTGCGTCCCAGACTAGGTCTCCTCCCGATTGTTCGTTGCGTTCCAACAGATCAGGTTGCCATGACCGTCGCTGGATCAATCCCGATGTCGCCGAGGATCACGCGGGCTGCGTTCCGCCCCGGATAGCCGGTTATCGATCCGCCTGGATGGGTCGTCCCCCCCGTCTGCCAGAGCCCCGGGATCGGCATCCGGTGGGCGGCCCATCCAGGCACCGGGCGCTGCTCGCCTGAAAATGTGGCGGAACGGTCGCCGCCATGCGGCGCACCGTGGATCATGTGCGGATTGGCGGCCTCGATATCGACGGGCGACTTGGTGAGCCGCGATAGGATCACGTCGTCGGTGAAGCCGGGGCAGAACCGGCGCAGCGTGGCCAAAAGCCTGTCTGTATAGGCCTCCTTCCGGGCGGCCCATCCGTCTGGTCCCTCGCCCGGCAGATCGTATACAGTGTGCGTGAGTAGCTTCACCGTGTGGTGCTCCGCCGGCGCGCGCCCGGGATCGACAAGCGACGGCGTGGCGACCAGGAGCCAGGCGATATCGTCCGAGAAGCGCCCGTCATAGATGTTGCGGCCCGACTGCACCAGATCCTCGATCCAGCCCGCGTAGCCCGCCGAAACCGCCGTGCGCGGACCCCGCGGCGTCTGAAAGACCGGCGGGGCCGTGGTCGCGAGGTAGGAGGCGAAGAAGGGAACGCCGACGTTGTAGGTTTTCACCCCAAAACGGAACGTCTCCCCCCAGACGTCGGGCGGCGCCATGTCCACAAGGTGCTTAACATGGATGGTCGAAACGACGCCCTTGCGGCCCCGGAAGATCCGTCCGTCTTCCGCGCGGACGCCAACGCAACGTCCGTCCTCGAGGATCAGTCCGCCGATCTTTGTCCCAAGGTGGAACTCGGTCCCCCGAGCCCTGAGATAGCCCACCAAAGCGTCGATAAGCCGCCCGGACCCGCCCCTTGGGATCGACCAGCTTCGGGCCTGTCGGGGCGCGATGATCTGGTAGGCCAGCAGTCCCGTCCCCGCTTGGTCGATCGGCACGGCGGTTTGGAACGCCATCCATCCCATAAAGGCACGCACATGCGGTGAAACGAATTCCCCCAAGATCACGTCGCGTGCGCTCATCGCCATGCGACGCGCCCAGATGCCGCCGCGAGGATGCTCCTTCAGGAGGTCCCTCAGGGATGGCCCGTAGCCGACCGGAAAGGCCCGCGCCTTAGCCAGAAGGGGGCGGAGTTCGTCGAACTCGGCCAGAAGGCGCCGGTAGCTTTCCGCGTCAGCCTCTGAATAGCGTGCAAACTCAGCGATCGTCCGCTCGGCGTCCAGATACATGGTGATCTGTTCGCCATCGGGAAGCGCGACGTGGGCCACTGGATCGGGATCGATGTAGGTCAGCCCATGCCGCGCGACGAGACCCAACTCGTCCAGCCGGATGATCGGGTTCTGAAGGATCAGCGTGTGTCCTGTCGAGCATGTGTCGAAGGCGAACCCTGGCCCCAGGATCTCCTCCGTCGCAGCACCGCCGCCCGGGATGTCACGGACATCGATGACGACACAGCTCTGCCCGGCCGCAGCCAGATAACATGCGGTCACAAGGCTGTTGTGCCCAGCTCCCGCAATGACGAAATCTGCCTGGTGATCCAACGCCATATGAGCATGTCCGGGTCTGGTTCCGCAACGGCGGAACGGTTGCGCAATCGTTTGCGCAGACTAGCCGAGGCCAGCCGCACTTGTCAAAGGAGTCGTTCTCCGGACTGCACCAAGACCCGCCGTGGCCTGTCTACATGCCCGTGCAACAGCTTCTCGAAATTGTTATGCAATGCATCATCGCCCCCCAAGAAAGGTCTTCCGCGCCATTGTTCGAGGGCCTCGTTCAGTGGCTCTGTTGCACAAATTACGTGAGAGATTCATTTCGAGAATTCAGCGAAGTGGCTGGAGGGCATGAGTAGCCCCCCCCTAGCCCACAGAACCAAGATTTGGCCCGCCTATCACGAAGCCCTGAAGCGCTCTGGTGGACTGCCCCCATCGAGTGGTCCATGTTAAGCTGGTACATTGAGGGCCTCGGGTCCATTGGCACGAATATTTCCGGCGCTGGGGGCAGTCCAATCCCCAAGACACAGTTTTTTTCGCATACTTCAAAAATCGTTAAATTACATAGATATAATCAGAGCCTTACTTTTTCCCTTGCCTTCAAAATCCACGTGTCTCTGGTTGGATTTCGGCGATGTGCACCACTCAATCCAAAAGACTCGACGAGATTCGCTTCGTACAGTTCAGGGTGTATGCGCTGCAAAGTTATAGCACAGTTTTGGGTGCGTTGGTGTGGCTGGCGTCACTTTGCTCAAAACGGTGGTTGGGACACAGCCTATGAACATAGTGTTCTCAATGGCTTAGGCACAACACCTCGTTATCGCCCACCACATGGCAACAGCATTGAATCTCAGTCAGGTTCCACTGCTCTTGGGGAGCAGCAGCCACCAGATCGCGGCTTGCGTCACTCACCGATCTTGGGTTGGAAACTCAGTGGCATGACGTGTTAACCCCAAAAGCCGATAGCCGACTAGGTGGCAAGCTTTGGCAGGAACCCTCAGCTTTCAACGACCATCCCGACTACGATCAGCACCTGATAGTCCTGCTTGCTGCAGCCCTCGACGGCGGGCATGACGTCGAGGGGGGTCATGGGGAAGACACTGATGGGCGCTTTATCTGGTGTGCAGGCTTTGCCTGCTTCCTTTTCCGTGTACAGCGCGGCACGGCATCCCAGATGAGTAACGTCATAAACGCTGGCCCCGTCGGCAAGGCTCCAGGCCTGCTTGCCCATAGCGTCAGGTGCTTCCACGGTCAGCACTGAGGCCACATCTCGCCCACCGGTCACAACATACTGACCAGCTGGAAGCGGAAAGCTAGGAGCTTCCATGAGGCGGCCATATTCTTCGAGCCACCAAGCGGTAGGATCAAGCTTCCAGCCGTCCGGGGCCACAGCAGCATTCGAGACCAAATCTGCATAGTCTTCAAGATAAACACCGCGCGGGCCGGGATCAATCGCCCAAAGACCCCAAGTCTCGGCATCGGTGCCTGATGAGGCCTGCGGATCGCCCAATGCCGCAATGTATTGCGTTGGAATGCGAACAAAGTTTGTGTCTGCATGTGAGGGGACAGTACTCAGGATTAAGGCGGAAGCCATAACGGCAAGTCCAAGCCGACGGAACAGTCCCGTTGCGGTCTCGATAGCTTTGGTCATAGCTTGCTCCCGGGCAATGGGTGAGGCACTGCGCCCCCTTCCTTTCATGCACATTAGGGCGACCACGCCAAAAAGCAAAAAGAGGCACGCTCGACGTACAACGAAAACTTGGCTACGAGAGAATTTGCGATCCTATTGGGATGCGTCCGCCATCTATGTACCCATAAGCAGGCCGCAAGTGGACATTGACAGGCTCACAGTGAACGCCAATTATCGCGCAAAACTTCAATGAACATCGCTTGGCCACAAGGTCGGCTTCACGCCGAAAACCAGACATTTAGGAAATGGCATGGCAAAGACGCTCCCGATACCGTCAACGAATAGACTCCAAGCACCGACCGGAGCTACGGCAGGCGCATTGCTTCCTCTTGTTTCGTGCGCAATTGGTGCCGCTTTGTGGCCCTGCGACGCTGCGTTTGCAGAGTCTACACCATACGTGCTCAATGGATATTTTGCAGTTGGAGGCACCGCTGGAAACTATAATGGTGATTACGATGCGGGGCCTTGGCGCGGAAAATCGATCAGCGGGGCTCTGCAAATTGTGCTACCGAGTGGTCTAAGCCTGCAGGCTACTGGCCGTATTGCAGACTATGCATTAGGATCAAGTATCTCAGCTCCAGTTTGGGACACAGACAATCAAAACATGTTGAGTGCGGCAGCGTTCTGGCGTGACCCATCCCTCGGATTGATTGGTGCTAACATTGAAACAGGGGGCATTAAAGCATGGTATGATCATCGCTTTAACTCGATCGGTGTGTTCGGTGAAACTTATCTCAATAGCATCAGCACCGTAGGTGCAAACATGACCTTCACAAACAGCATCTCAGGTGTGAACACTTCTATCAGCAGCAACGATCAGACTTACGAGGTTTGGGGAGAGTACTTCTTTACTGATGACGCTGCAGTGAGAGTGAGTGCCGCTCACCAAACTTCTCAGCATGATTTTATCTCTGATTGGCACGAGAACATTATTGGCATTACTGGCGAGTACTTCATTAAGAATGTGTCTGGCATGGATGCATCGGTAACCGCAGCTTACCTCCATTCGAACTATTCGGATTCTGATAGAGAGTCGGATGATCAACTGAGGGTAGGCATGAAATGGTATTTTGGCGGCCCAAGAACGCTTCTCGAAGCCAAACGAAAGGGTGCTGTGGAGACGCGGTACAACAACTATGTTGACGTTCCGCGTTGGTGGCAGTTCCCACTTTAAACGCCGCTCCTCGAGTGCAGCCAGGTAATTAGCGGCTGACATTCCAACACGCCAACCATACTGTGCAATACAGCGGAGCGCACAGTATGGCCAAACTCAACGACGAAACGCATGTGCTGATGGACGGGGCGGTCAAGGTTTACCGTCGTCCAATCACCCGTCGTTGGCAGGCTACGTTTCAGATTGGCGGCATTTGGGTGCGGGTCAGTACGGCTCAGGGTGACCTTGAAGACGCCAAGCGAGTGGCACGTGAGCAGTACCTCGACTACAAGTTTCGTGAAAAACACGGCTTGCCCGTCGTCACCAAGCGGTTCGAAGACGTGGCCAACTTGGCGATTCACGACATGCAGCGGCAACTGGATGAGCTACTCCCCAACTCTTGGACAGCTTTCCGGGTTGTTTAAGCTACTGCCTGCACCTGCTGATCGGTTTCAATGCGGTTAAAGTAGACCACGGCGGGCGGTTGGCCGCCATGGGCAGTGTGAGGGCGTTGGTGGTTGTAGAAGGTGATCCAGCGCCCGATGCCGACCCGTGCCTGCGATCCGGTTTCCCAGGCGTGCAGATAGACGCATTCATACTTCAGGGACCGCCACAGGCGCTCGATGAAGATGTTGTCGATGCAGCGCCCTTTGCCGTCCATAGAGATCCGGGTGCCAACCCGTTTCAGCCTGTCAGTCCAGACGAAGGACGTGAACTGGCTGCCCTGATCCGTGTTCATGATCTCGGGCGGGCCGAACTTATGGATCGCCTCGTTCAAAGCCTCCACGCAGAAGTCGGCTTCCAGCGTGTTGGATATCCGCCAGGCCAGCACCTTGCGGGTATACCAGTCCATGATGGCGACCAGATAGAGGAAGCCACGGCGCATCGGGATGTAGGTGATGTCAGCACACCAGACCTGATTGGGCCGCTCCACCCGTAGCCC
>NZ_CBDAEL010000016.1:0-14329 GCF_965194375.1 Allotabrizicola aquatica (SeqCode) | reverse complement strand
CAACCTGAGCTTCAGCGAATGGGCTATGGTCTTCGGTGATGCAAAGATGACCACCGCCTTGCTCGACCGCCTTACTCACCGCTGTCACATCCTTGAAACCGGAAACGACAGCTTTCGCTTCAAGGCAAGCTCAGCCGTTGCAGCCCGCAAAAAGAAGGAGACAAACACGCCCTTGACCCCAGCATGAACCAAAATCCATAATCAGAGGTGGCTCACTTCTCGGTGAAAAAACCGGCTCCGGTCTGGGTGAAAATCAACACCGAACCGTTGGAGCCTTGGTGAACATTGCGCTGGCCACGGGCAACCTTGGCCGGGAGGGCGGCGGGTGCTGCCGCTTGGGCGGGCACCAGGAGGGGTATTACCGCCCCTCGGATGCCCATGTCGGCCGTCCCGCGCCCTATATCGACCAACTGATTATCGCGGGCCGGGGCAAGGTCCACCACATCTGGGCGAACGACCACTACAAGACAACGCTCAACGCCGGCGCCTTCAAGCGCGAGTATAATCGCCGCACCAACATGGTGAAGGAAGCCATGGATGCCCTTGTCGGCGCAAGTCGCGCCGAACTGGTCGATGCCATTGTGGCCGCGATCGATGCCGGGGGCTTGTTCAGCGTCGATGTCGACATCATCCACAGCCAGATCGGCCAACAGGCCCATGTCATCTTGCCGGCGGTTGAATCGGGCGAGATGAACCTGACGTCGATGAACGGCGAGCGGCGCCTGCGGCTAGTCGAGAAATACATGGACGGGCCGGGCCAGGCCATGCCCGACTGCCTGATTGCCGCGCGCATAGCCAACCATCTGGAGCGTGTGCTGACCGAGGGAGGCCGCACCGAGTATGCCGCCCAGTTCACGGGCTTCGATTGGGCGTCCGAGGAAGACGCCTTCATGGACGGCTATCATCAGGGCAATCCCGACGTGACCTATGAGCGCCTGCGGGTCATGGGCAACAACGGTGTGCAAGAGCCGGTCACGGGGTTTGAGGATGGAAAACTGCTTGGCACGCCCCGCCTCTACACCGATGGAAGGTTCACGCGGCACGGTCGTGAAGATGGAAGGGCGCTGTTCTGTCTGGGTGCGTGGCGCGGCCTTCAGGCACCGGGAAAGGCGCAGCAACAGGCAAACTACCGTTTCCTGGTTAATAATGGCCGCTCGAACGTCAACTGGCAGAACTGGTTCCTCGATCAGGACAACGATTTCGTTGCCGACCGCTTCCCGTTCCCATTTCTCCAGATCAATCCGGCGGATGCCGCCGAGCTTAGCCTCGAAAATGGCGACATGGCCGAGGTTTACAACGATGTCGGCGCTACCCAGGCGATGGTTTATATCGAACCGACCGCGCGTCCGAACGAGACCTTCATGGTGTTCGGCGCACCGGCAGGCACGCAGGGAAACGTCGTCAACTCGGGCACGAACGAACTGATCTTGCCCAACTACAAGCAAACCTGGGGCGATATTCGCAAGATCGCGACGGCAAGCCCCTCAACCAGGAAGCTGAGCTTCAAGTCGTGGGAAGTTGCACTTTGACATGCGCGCCCGCAACCCGGACGGAAGGTTACGGGCGCATCTTCGATCTGACGACCTGACACAAGGGGCAGCTGAATGAAGCTTGCCTACATCATGTCCCCCACGCGGGGAGAAACCGATCCGCTTCTCGCGCGGATCGCCAACCAGCTTGCCGGTGTCGGCGTCCGCATCTGCGAGACCGTGCGGAAGAATACACCACGCCCTGACAGTCCTGCTCGCGACATGGACCTGGTGGTTCTTCTGGACGGCCCTGTTCTCCGGATATCGCAGCACCGAGGACCTGGGGCGCACGGGTGTCGATTTGATGCGGGTTCGCTCGAGATGGCGGTAGAGGCGGTCGGGCGCAGGCTCGATCTCGGGGCCGATCTGATGAACATCAACAAATTCGGCAAGCAAGAGGCCGAAGGTCGTGGATTTCGCACGCTGATCGCGCGCGCGATCGATCTTGGCGTGCCGGTTCTGGTCGGGCTGAATTCCCTCAACAAGGAGGCGTTCGATCGCTTCGCCGACGGGATTGCGACCGCAGTGCCGGCGGATTGCAATGTCATCCCTGATTGGGCGAATTTGTTCGCCAACTGCGACGACCAACCCCACAAGCAGTTCGAACTGCATTCCTAATCTTGAAGGATCGCACCGCGATCACGGGGCCCGTGATCTCTAGCACGCAACAATGCTGCTCCGCCCACGAATGACTGCTTTAGGGAAGCTGCGTCGAAGCATCGCTTCTCGGTCAAAAGGCCGGTTAGGGCCGATCGCGTTAACTCGTTGCCTCAAATACGATCGGTGACTGTTCGTGCCACGGCAACGCGGCGCTCTCGGTGAGCTGCAGAACCGTAACGGCCGTAACTTCCCGACCAAACACTAGCCGTTTCAACACTTCAGGCGCCAGATAAGCTAATCGAAGCTGTCGGCTGACATGGCGTTTGGCAAGTCCAACGGCCTCGGCCAGTTCCTGAATGGTGGCGAACTCACCGGCATCCATCCGCCGCCACCAACCCCATGCCCGTCCGATGGCGCGCAGGATATGCGGATCTTGGGCCTGATCCGCGCTGGGGCGGTATCCTGAGGTTGGCGTGATCGTTTTGCATTTGATTCTCTGAGAGGCTAGCTCGTCAACTGGATTTAAAAACCACTCGGATACTCAGCTTTGCCCGATGCGTCACAGATGATACCATTCCGTCATGCACCTCTTCGGCTCCTCCTCCTCCGCCTGTCGCTGCAAGGCGCGTTCTAAGCGCTCTGGCGAACAATGCCGCAAAGCTGCGATGCGGGGTAAGGCGGTATGCCTAGCCCACGGAGGGGCCTCTACAGGGCCGAGAACAGCCGCAGGCAGGGCAAGGTGCGCTGAGGCGAGAACCGTGCATGGCTGGGAGACGCGCGCGCTGCGTGAGGTTCGCGCCGAGAAGCTCCGAGAGTTGCGAGAATTGGAGCACTACATCAAGGGTATTGGCCATACCCCCTGACACCAGTTCCCAACGCATCAAAGTGCCCGGCGTTCGTCTCGGATAGTATACATGCGCCTGCCTGGTACCTTGGGCTTTCAGGGGGGGTACCCCCCAGTGGGGTTGGCAAAGTCCGGATTTTTTTGATGGGGGGGGCTACGCGGGTGACGATAAACCACAGTGTAAGCCGACCCTCGTATCTGTTTGCTGGCTCTTGTTTATGGCGAAGTGCCTCTTAGGTCACCGCCAAGCAACATTCGAACGCGGCAACGAACGCGGCAACGCCCAGACACCACAAACGACGAAGCCTCCCGCGAGGGAGGCATATGTGTTTGTTTTTGCTTACAAAAAGTCTGGTTGCGGGGGCAGGATACGTTGAAGAACCTACAATTCAGGTTGCCGCGTAGCGCGCTAACGCACACCCCACAGCGCAACCCGGCAGGTCAGGTTAATGCCTCGACGCCGACAATCTCAAGGTCAAAGCGCGAGGTTTTCGGCGGTCAACGCCATCCGGTGAACGGTTGCTTTTATTTGCCTTCCAATGAGTTCGCCGGAATGGATGGGTCCGCTTCCCGCCCATTGCGTCATCTTGCTCCGTGGCGCGAGCTGCGCCGAGATTCGCCCAGACCCGCACGACTACGCCGCCTTCTAGTGTATCTGTTCGCACCGACAGCAGACCAATCCGCTTCAACTGCAGGGCAGTTTTTCTTCCCCAACATGCTAAAAGCAAAACACGTTTTGAATCCGCTTCAATTTGAATGAAGGGCGGATGGAAAGCGGCGAGGGGCGTTCCGAGACCGATTTCGACCGAAACGCCAGTCTCTGAAATTCGGACGGCGTTGCTAATCACCTGCGAACAAGAAAATAAGGGTCTTATCGTGTGCATGGTCTCAGGTTTGCGATATGCAAAGGACGGAGGGAATACCTCAGGCACCCAACTCGCTCTCAGTATAGACGCGTGGTCGTTGTTAGTTCCGAGTGAGAACGCGACCAAAGCCATCCAAGCCCTTGCGGATATGTGAAGCAAAAATCGTGCTAAACCGGTTCCACCAGTAGCGCACCGTTTCATGACTGATCTCGACCCCTCGTTCGTCCAACAGGTCGTCGATGTTGTGGAGTGACAGCGGGAATCGAATGTACAACGTCACCATCACGCGGATGATTTCGGGGCTCGTTTTGAAAAAGTGTAAAGGGAAACGATTGGTCATCCCGAAAGACTCTCGAAGCGCCATAACCGCCTAAAACAAAGTTCCGCTGACAACGCCCGCACAGCGGTTCGCCCTGACAGCCAAAGTACTGCGCGAGCGGGTCACCGTGCACGGACGCGGTTTTCTCCTCCTGATAGGTGCATTTGTGATGGGCCAAAACGTCGCCGACTTTTGGGCTGAACCGGTGCAGAGGGTTGCTCTTGTTCCGGACACCATCGAACCCAATCACTCTTACTCGGGCGAACGACGTTGTGATCGAGCGCAACTGCGGTCACAAAGGCATTTCAGGGCCAGATGGGCCGAAAACCGTCATTTTTTGCACATAGGAGGGCGTGCCACATGGGGTTTGAGACGATCCTTGGGATTGATGTCGGAACCACCTCGGTAAAGGGGATAGTCCTTGGTGTTGACGGCTCAAAACATGTGGCCTTTGGCGCGACCTATCCGACATCGAGACCGGCCATGTCGCGGGTCGAACAAAACCCGCAGGATTGGTTAGCCCGAATCGACGCAGCCTTAGCCGATTTCACTGCAAGGGGTTCACTAGCTGGGGTGCAGGCCATCGGCCTGACAAGTCAGGTCAATACCCATGTGTTTTTGGATGTCGAGGCCCGCCCGTTAATCCCCGCGATCACTTGGGCCGACACCCGCGCCGCCGCCGAAGCGGCAGAGTTGGATGCACGCCTAACCGTAGCTCAGAAGATTGCTTGGTGGGGCGCGCCGATGCCCATTGATGCCAGCCATGCGTTGGCTCGGATGCTTTGGGTCTCACGACATCAGCCTGAGATTTGGGAGCGTACCCGCTGGGTTGTGCTGCCGAAGGATTACTGTTTGCACCACCTAACCGGCACCATGGCGACGGATCCACAGTCCAACATCGGCTTGACCAATCGCGCGGGCTATATCGCTGAGGTGTTGGCCCTTGTTCCAGGGGCGGCGGAACGGATGGCGCCCTTGGCGGCACCGCAGGCTGTGATGGGACAAGGCAGGACAGGCGGGCCGCTTGCGGGCCTGCCGGTGGTGACGGGGACGATGGACGGTTGGTGCGCGCTTTATGGCGCGGGCGGTAGTGCCGAAGGTGCGGGCGTTCATGTCAGCGGTACAAGTGAAGTTCTGGGCATCGCCAGCGCCACTGTGCATCCCACGCCGGGCGTGATCGTGTTTGACGAACTTGCAGGTCTGCGCCTGCATGCTGGGCCAACACAGGCGGGCGGAGCTGCCTTGGCGTGGTTCTGTAGTTGGGCAGGGATCAGCGCAGAAGCGGCGAGCGATCTCGTGAGCGCGAATCCCCGCACGCCGCTGACACCGCTGTTCCTACCGCATTTACAGGGCGAGCGTGCTCCGCTTTGGGACCCCTCCCTGCGCGGCGTGATTCTGGGGATGGATTCGGCCAGCAGCCTTCCCGACCTTGCCCGCGCAGTGATGGAAGGGGTGGCCTTTTCGGCGCGTCATGTGATTGGCGCGCTGGAGTCCTCGTCTGGGCATCGTCCTGCCATGCTGACCTGCGGTGGCGGAGGCTTTCGGTCCGACATCTGGCTGCAGATTAAAGCGGATGTGCTGGGCCGCCCGTTGGCGCGGCTTTCGGTCAACGAACCGGGTCTTATCGGGGCAGCGGCTCTTGCAGCTTTGGGCGCTGGCCTTGTCCACGATCTCCGTTCGGCCCAACAGTCCCTTGCCCGGTTTGAGCCGCCAGTGGCGCCCGATCCTGCAAAGCGAACGCTTTATGACGATCTATTTGGGATCTACACGGACGCCATCACTGCGAATGCAGCCCTGAATGCGAGGTTGCTGACCCTTGCCTCACGCCAATCAAATGAGGCCAGAAACGGCAGTTGATTCCGGACACGCGATAAAGTCATATCGAGAAATCTCGCCACGATTGGCTATCAATAAAACATCCAGGGGAGGATGACGAATGAAACGGACGATACTAGGCTCGGTCGCAGCGCTTGCGTTGTCGGCAGGGGCGCTTTGGGCGGAAACCGTGGCGGTGATCACGCCCTATCTCGCCCAACCGGGAACGCAGGCTTACGTCGAGGGCTTTCAGGCTCAGGCAGCCAAATCAGGCTGGACAGTAAATGTGGTCGATACAGTAGGCGATGTTGCGGCCGTAATTGCTCGGATTGAAGATGCGGTGACCCAGAAGGTTGACGCGATCGTAGTTAACGTTGATCCCGCGCAGGTCGCGGCGGGGCTACAGGTCGCCAAAGATGCCGGCATTCCGGTGATTGGTATGGATGCGGGCAGCGATCCGTTGCTCGTCACCAACGTCACCTCGAACGGCTATGCAATGGCCGCTGAAACCTCTGTCTATGTTGCGAACCGTATCGGTGGTAAGGGCAATGTCGTCATGTTCGTGTTTGACGCCTTTCCGCCCGTGCAGGTGCGCGGCGCGATCGCGGATGCGGTCTTTGCCAACCATCCCGACATCAAGGTGCTGGATCGCGTGACCCCGGATGTGCAGGATGGCGGCATCGCCGACAGCCGCGCCAAGATGGAGGCAATCCTTGCCGCAAACCCGGAGCCTGGTTCGATCTCGGCAGTCTGGGCAGCTTGGGACCAACCCGCTCTGGGCGCTTTGCAGGCCATCGAGGCTGCAGGCCGTCAAGGTGAAGGCATCGTGATCACCGGGATCGACGCCAACCCACAAGCGCGTGAAGCCATCGCTGCCGGCGGCAACTTTGAAGCGTCCGTTGCGCAGGATTTTGCTGGGATTGGTGCCGCCGCTGCTGATGCTGCAGGTCGCGCCATGAAGGGCGAGACGATCAAGGAACCAGTCATCTATGTCTCGACCGTGATGGTGACCGCCGTCAACGCGGCGCAATAACACCCCGAATTCGGCGCGCGCCTTGCTGAGCGGCAGGGCGCGCGCCGTTTTGTTTCAAACAGCTTTAGGGGCCAGGATGCAGACCCTTTGCTTTCAGGGCCTGACAAAGGCCTATGGCGGTGTTCCGGCGCTGTCTGATGTGACGCTGTCGCTGTCCTCGGGTCGCGTTCATGCCCTGATGGGGGAAAACGGGGCCGGGAAAAGTACGTTGATCAAGCTGATTGCCGGGGTTGTGCCCGCAGACCGGCTGACGGTTCTGCGAGATGGCGTAGGAGTGCCACTGCGAAATGCGGCGGAGGCAACAAATGCTGGTTTTCGCTTCATCCATCAGGAATTGAACATCGTTCCGCAACTGTCTGTGGCGGAAAATGTGCTGCTGGGTCATCCCGCCCCCCTTCGGTTTGGTGCGTTTATCGACTGGCGGAGCCTTCAGGATAAAGCGGCATCCGCGCTGTCTTTTCTGGGTGCGGACCATATCGACGTGCGCCTGCAGGCGGGGTCTTTGGCCACAGGGGATCGCATGCTAACCCGCATCGCCTCAGCGCTGGTCGCGGACGCGGGCTCGCCAGAGCCTTGCCTCTATGTTTTCGACGAACCCACCGCCGCGCTGACGGCATCAGAATCGACCAAGCTTTTTGACGTCATCGCCCGGCTAAAGGAGCGGGGAGCTGGGGTGCTCTATGTCTCGCACCGGATGAACGAGGTTCTCCAAATCTGCGACGATGTCACCGTGTTGCGAGATGGGCGGCATGTGCTGACAACCGAGATTGCAAAGACCAATCGCGAGAAAATCATTGCGGCCATGACTGGCAAGCCGGTGTCTGACGCGATCCCCTGTCGCACCACCGCTGTAGGTAAAGGCGTGGCGTGCCGCATCAGGGCTCTGGCAACCCGTGACCTAACCGGTCTCGACCTTTCGCTGGCTGAAGGCGAAATTTTGGGAGTGGCTGGGCTGGATGAGGCGGGGCAAACGGCGTTTTTGCGCCTGATCCTTGGCCAAGGCCGCGCCCAACAAGGCGTTCTTGAGGTGTTTGGAGGGCCTGCGCCGAAAAGCCCAGGACAAGCTTGGGCGCAGGGCATCGCCTATGTCCCACGCGAACGCCGCAGTCAGGGGCTGATGTTGGGCATGGGCGTCCGGCCCAACGCACTTTTCCCGCATCTGGGCGATTACGGCTTGTTGGCCCGTAAACGTGCCGAAGTGGCTCGGACCCAGACACTTGCAGATCAGGTTCGTCTACGGTTTCAAGGAACAGAGCAGCCAGTGGGCCAACTGAGTGGTGGCAACCAGCAAAAGGTACTTTTTGCCCGCGCCATTGCCAAAAACCCAAAGCTCTTGCTGCTTGAGGAACCGACACGCGGCGTCGATGTCGGCGCGCGCGCGGAAATCCACGGCCTGATCCGTACACTTAGCAATTCGGGCACCGCAGTCATCCTTGCCTCGTCTGATTTAGTTGAGCTTTTGGGCCTGTCCGACCGCATCCTTATCCTGCAAAGCGGACGTCAGGTGGCCATTCTTGACCGACAGGCCATGACGCCTGCCGATCTGCTATCGCGCATCTACGCAGCGGAGGTTGCATGAAGAGCCGGACCCTTTCCACCGCTCTGCGTCAGTGGGGCACGTTCTTCGGCCTTCTGGCGATAACTCTCTTTTTCGCCTGGCGTCTGCCTGAGACGTTTCCGACAGCTCAGAACTTTCTGAACATCTCGCAGCAGATTTCCATGCTGGCGGTGGCCGCATTCACAATGACCATCGTGATGGTGATGAACGATTTCGATCTCAGTGTTGGGTCAACCGCCAGCCTCGCCGGGATCGTCGCGGCGGTGCTTTTCGCGGCTGGCCAACCTGTCTGGGTCGGTGTCTGTGCGGCACTTGCCGTGGGATTGCTGGGTGGCGTCTTAAACGGTTTTCTGGTCGCCTATATCGGCATTTTGCCCTTTATCGCCACGCTGGGAACGCTGACGATGTTTTCAGGCGCGGCCTTCATGATCAGCGATGGCAAGACGATCTTTGGCCGCGACATCCCAGCAGAGTTTGCCGGTTTTGCACGCTTTGGCATCCCACTTGATGCAATTGGGCTAGAGGGGGCAAAGCTGCCACTGATGACGCTTGCAGCGGTGATCGTCCTGCTGGTTGTCTGGCTGTTGCTAGAGCAGACGACCTTTGGCCGCAGGCTTTATGCCATTGGAGGCAACCGCGTGGCGGCTGAACTTGCTGGCATCAATACCCGTCGCCTGCGACTGATGGCCTTCGGCTTGACCGGTCTAGGGGCCGCGGTGGCCGGGTTGATGTATGCCAGCCGTGTCGCCTCAGCGAATCCTACCCAAGGGGCGGGCCTAATGCTTGATGCCATCGCGGCGGTGTTCCTGGGCATGACCATGGGGCGTGAGGGTGAGCCACGCGTCTTGGCAACCCTCGTCGGTGTGCTGATCCTCGGGACACTCGACAATGGGCTGACACAGATGAACGTGGACAGTTACGTTCGCGAGATTCTAATCGGGGCCATCGTGGTGTCTGCAGTGGCCATATCGGCCTTCGGCCAGCGCCGGACCTGACCGGCGGCCAAGGCCTTTTCGCCGAATGCCAGACCGTGGTCGTAGAGTTGCTGCAAGACTCATGCGAACCAGTCTCTGTTTCCCCAGTCCAGCTGGTGCTGTAAGACAAATGCGAACCAGTCTCCTTTTACCCAGCCCAACTCGGGCATTAGGTCGCAAGAAGGCCGCGCCACTCGGCTAGAGCGGCGGCGCGTGACTTTTTGAAGTGAACGCGGTTTTGGAGGTGACGCTCCGTCGGAAAGTGGTTGTGGATCGAGGCATGGACTGACGCGAATTTCTGCAAGGTTCGCATACTTTGAAACCGCAACATGGCACGCTCACGTCGTCGGAGTGGCAACCCGGTATTCGAAGACTAAGCCAACAGTTCCCTCATTCTTTTGGACGGCTGTTTGCTGCGCTGCAGTTTGACGACCCTGCACCCAACAGGTTCTCTGACCATTGAGCAGATATCTGCGGATGCTCAATGCGGCCAGTCCGCCCTTGGATCAGAGACAAAACGTGGGGTGGCGTGAGGGGCAGTTCGCTGACATCGCGGCCAATTGCGCGCGCGACAGCGCAAGCGACGGTTGCGCCGACGTTCAGGATTGGCACTTCGCCCGCGCCTTTGGTGCCTAGGGGCCCGATGGAAGGGGCACCTTCGTAAAGGTCGATCTCCACAGGCACGACATCCCCCGCCAAAGGCACGAGGTAGTGTTCGAAACCCGGCTGTTCCAATGCGCCATCCGGGCCGACAGTGATCTTTTCGTGCAGCGCGTAGCCCAGCCCCTGAACGACACCGCCCTGTATCTGGCTGTGGATCGCGCGCGGGTTCAGCGCAAGGCCAACATCCTGCACCACCTTGTAGCTCAGCACCTCGACATGGCCGGTATCGGGATCGACGGCCACCTCGCAGTCGTGGACGGCAAAGACCGGGATATCGATGGCATCGATGAAATGGCCCGCCGCGCAGCCCGGCATTGCGGGAACGCCCGGTGCGGTGAAGTTGCCATTACCAGACACAGGGCCCAAAAGCGCCTCGGCCCGCGCGATAGCGGTGGTGATCGCCATGCCAGTGCCGGGGTGGCCCGCGATTTCAATGCGGCCTTTGGTCAGGATCAGGTCTTCGGGCTGCGCTTGCAACATCTCCGCCGCGACATCCAGAATCTGGTCCCGCACCCGCTCCGCCGCCATCTTGCTGGCCGCGCCAATGGATACTGTGGCCCGCCCGCCGCCGACGCCCAGATCACGGCCAGCAGCATCGGTATCCGCGGCTTTCACGATCACCTCATCCGGTGACAGGCCAAGGGTCGCGGCGACGATCTGGGGAAGCGATTGAACCATCGTGCCCGATCCGATCTCGACCCCCGATGTCACGAGCGTGGCACTGCCATCGGCGTTCAGATTGACCGTCGCCGAAGACGGCCCGACGAAGACAAACCATGTCCCGACCGTCGTCGCGCGCCCGTAAAGACGGCCTTGCGCCTTTTTGTGTTGATCTGGCGTCCGGGCGATCAACGCATCCATCCGGTCCAGCATTGGTCGCAGCACATCGCCCTGAAACACCTGTCCCGTCGCGCCAATGTCGCCATCCCCGAGCACCGCGAGGCGGCGCAATTCGAGCGGGTGCATCCCGATCGCCTTAGCGATGTTGTCGGTATGCCGTTCAAGGAAGAACGTGTTGTAAACGCCGTTGCAGGCCCGGAAGGCCCCATTGGGCGGCGTGTTGGTATAGACTGCACGGCTGTTCAACCGGACCGACCCCAGCTTGTAATTTCCGCCCAGCGTATGGGCGGTCATGGTGGTCAGAAAGACCTGCTCGCCACCATAGGCCCCGCAATCCATCAGCACCGTCGCCTCGCGCCCGACGATCTCGCCTGCTGCCGTTACGGCAGAGCGGATGCGCACTTCGGCATTCTCGCGACAGAGGCAGGTCAGGTTTTCCTCCTCGCGCGAATGCACGAGCGAGACGGTACGCCCGGTCTTTTGCGCCAAAACTGCGGCGATGGGTTCGATGGTGCAATCAAATTTCAGGCCAAACCCACCCCCTACCGCCGGCACCGTCACCCGCACGCGCGAAGGCAGCACGCCAAGCGCCTTGGCGGTCACGGCGCGCACCGTCCACGGCACTTGGGTTGAGGTGTGGATGTGGTAGCGGCCATCCTCATAGCTTGCCACTGCACAGCGGGGTTCGAACGGCAGTTGGTTTTGACGTCCGACCTGAAAGCAGTCTTCGACGATGGTAACATCTGGCCGAGCAAAGGCCGCGTCAGTATCGCCACGGATCACCCGCGCCTCCCACGCGACATTGCCACCCCGGATGCCGCCTTCGCGCAGAAGTTCGTAGGCTTTCCAATCGGGGTGTATGATGGGGGCGTCAGGGGAAAGCGCTTCGGCCATCGTCATCACGGCGGGCAGGGGTTCGGTTTCCACGATCACTGCCGCTGCTGCCGCGCGGGCAATATCCAGCGTATCCGCCGCAATCGCGGCCAAAGGTTCGCCTTTGAAGCGGATGCGGCTTCCGTTCAGCAGCGGGTGATCCGCGATCCCGATGCCAAAGAGACCCGGCGCATCACCGGCCTGCGCGATGGCCCGTACACCTTTCATCGCAAGCGCAGGGGAAAAATCCATCCGCAAAACTCGGGCTGAGGCCACGGTGGAGCGCACGATGGCCGCATGCAGCACCTCTGCGCCAAGGTCAGAGGTGTAGCGCGTCCGCCCCGTCAGCTTGTCCAGCGCATCGCGGCGCGGCAGGTTCATCACGACAGAGCGGGAATCTGTGGGCCGGTTCACGCCGCACCCTCCGCATGAATCGACAGGACAGCGTCGATGATCCGCTCGTATCCCGTGCAGCGGCAGATGTTGCCCACGAGCGAAGCCTTAATCTGATCACGGTCGGGGTTGGGTTCGCGGTCTAGAAAGTCGGTTAAGGTCATCACCATCCCCGGAAAGCACATCCCGCATTGCACGACGTCATGGTCGATGAGGGCCTGTTGCACGCGGTTCAACGTGCCGGGCGGCGCCAAGCCTTCGACTGTGACGATGCTGCATCCGTACAACAGGCCGATGGGGCGCAGGCAAGACGGCACGGCCTCGCCATCGATGTGGACGGTGCAGGCCCCGCAAAACCCTTCGCGGCAGACGGCCTTTGCGCCGGTGAGGCGCTGTCGGTCGCGCAAGACATCCAGCAGCGGGGTGCGCGGGTCGATCTCCAGCGTGACGGTCTCGCCGTTCAGGGTAAGTTCGATGGGCATGTCACACCTCGGCTTGTATCTTGGTTAAGGCGCGGCGCAGCAGCACCGGAAGCACAGATAGGCGATACCATCCCGGCGCATCGACGGCGTCGCGCGCGGCAAAGTCGGCGGTCATTTCTTGCGCCGCCGCTTCGGCAAGGGCGGGATCGAAGATCGTTCCGATCAGCCGCGCTTCCAGCGATGACCAGCGGCGGGCGGTTGCTTCGACTGCGCCAACGGCGATGCGAATGTCCTTGATCTGCCCGCCGGAAAGCTCAGCTGAGACGCTGACGATGGCGCAAGGATAGTCCCCTGCCTTGCGCATCGGCAGGCGCGCATGGGCCGCGCGGCGCTGGGATCGGGCAATCTCGACCCGCACGATCAGGCCCGCGGATGCAGACCTGTCGCGCGCCGCCAAAAACGCCGCCACGGGCAGCGATTGCAGGCCATACCCCGTTGCCGAGACCACCGTCGCATCGGCGGCCATCAGCGCGGGCACAAGGTCAGACGCCGCAAATCCCGCCGTCCCTAGATTGCCGCCCAACGTTGCGATCCGGCGGACACCGGGGTTCGCCGAAGTGCCTGCTGCCGTTACGAGCCCGGCCAAATCGGGCTGCCCCGCCAAGGCCCTTGCCAGTGCGTCATGTGTGACCATCGCCCCAAGGATCGCCTGCTCTGAACCGACGTTCAGCTCTGCAAGATCGGTCAACCCACGCAGGGACATCAGCCGTTCGGGCACCGCCTCGTGGCGCAGCGGGGCGCGCGAAATCCAAGTCGCGCCGGCAATCGGAACCGCGCCCCCCGCCATCGCCGCCACAGCATCAGCCAGCGTTTGCGGGGTGATGATTTCGTCATAACTCGTCTGAGCCATTGTCGCGTCGCCCCCGAAATGAACATCACATACCGTATGGCATCAAATGCGGCTGTCTAGTCCCTCTGCGCACAACGGCTTGATCGCAGACGCTCAAATGGTCTTTGTGCAGCGGCCAGCATAATTTAGCCTATCTTTTAGCATAAATCGCTCTGGTGCAGATGGATCCCAGCGCACAGGGCTTTAGGGCGAACAGTTTTCCCCATCCATGACAGAGCAAAGTTCAGCGTTCACCTTGAGCTACTCCCCAACTCTTGGACAGCTTTCCGGGTTGTTTAAGCTACTGCCTGCACCTGCTGATCGGTTTCAATGCGGTTAAAGTAGACCACGGCGGGCGGTTGGCCGCCATGGGCAGTGTGAGGGCGTTGGTGGTTGTAGAAGGTGATCCAGCGCCCGATGCCGACCCGTGCCTGCGATCCGGTTTCCCAGGCGTGCAGATAGACGCATTCATACTTCAGGGACCGCCACAGGCGCTCGATGAAGATGTTGTCGATGCAGCGCCCTTTGCCGTCCATAGAGATCCGGGTGCCAACCCGTTTCAGCCTGTCAGTCCAGACGAAGGACGTGAACTGGCTGCCCTGATCCGTGTTCATGATCTCGGGCGGGCCGAACTTATGGATCGCCTCGTTCAAAGCCTCCACGCAGAAGTCGGCTTCCAGCGTGTTGGATATCCGCCAGGCCAGCACCTTG
>NZ_CBDAEL010000015.1:0-15755 GCF_965194375.1 Allotabrizicola aquatica (SeqCode) | reverse complement strand
GGCCCGCCCGAGATCATGAACACGGATCAGGGCAGCCAGTTCACGTCCTTCGTCTGGACTGACAGGCTGAAACGGGTTGGCACCCGGATCTCTATGGACGGCAAAGGGCGCTGCATCGACAACATCTTCATCGAGCGCCTGTGGCGGTCCCTGAAGTATGAATGCGTCTATCTGCACGCCTGGGAAACCGGATCGCAGGCACGGGTCGGCATCGGGCGCTGGATCACCTTCTACAACCACCAACGCCCTCACACTGCCCATGGCGGCCAACCGCCCGCCGTGGTCTACTTTAACCGCATTGAAACCGATCAGCAGGTGCAGGCAGTAGCTTAAACAACCCGGAAAGCTGTCCAAGAGTTGGGGAGTAGCTCAAAAGATCGTCAAATTCGTTCATGCTCAACCAGCCGGGAAAGTCATCAAAGATAGCTTCCAAAACATCGTTCAGACCATCTAGCGGATCTTTGTCGGGCATTTGATTGATCTTCTATACTTAGCTGGCCGGCAACTATTTCATTCAAACCATAAAGATAGTCCGTTAGTCCCTCGCAACCACCGTGTCATATAGCCCATAATGGGTAAGACCCTTATGGCTCTCGATACCTGTGTAGCGAAGCGAAGCATCTTCGTAGCGTCGGAAGGCAAAGACTGCCGCGTTCATCTGCTCTGTATTGAATACTTTGAGCCGCACCAGCAGATGGAAATCTTGCACTGTTAATCCAGTGACTGTGAGGAATAGGTCTGGCTCCAGCTTGGTGATCACATCCTGCAAGGTATTTTCGCGGAAGTCGGTCAGGTACATGAACGCAGGGATGCGGGTTGCGAACTTGATCAGCTTTTCCTGAACCATCTTGCGCTTGGACTTGTATTCTTTTTCCTCGTCAGTCAGCTGCTTTTCATCGTCTTTAGAAAGCTTTCCCTGTGCCTTGGCTTTGGCTTTCAGCTCTTTGACTTTGTCGCTCTTGTTGATGATGGTTTCGATGACGTTGTCGCCCAGTGCCCGCCAGCCTTCAATTCGCTCAACAGCAGCCATTGCTTCCGGGTTGTCCATGATCCGGCGCAGGGTGTCGTTGTCCACATTGACCAGCAGTGCGCTTTCCCATTTGCGGGCCAACAGCGTTGCAGACGTTCCAGCCATGGCAATATCGAGAATGCCGCCAGCATCAATCTGCGTCATGTTTGAGCCGTCATAGGCCAACACGGGCAAGAACGAGACCAACTCACGCACAGCATTTTCTGGATTAGCTTCGTTTGGCGACAATCCTATGCCGTACTCTGACAGCTGCCGTAGAGCTCGAGTTGGTGCAAAGTCGAACACGAAGCAGGCTGGCTTTAGGATTTCTTCCTCGTTGGGATTGTCGCCATTGGGGTTCTTAATTGACCAAGGCGATTGCACGCGAAATGCTGCTTGGAAATAAGTTTCTGGCGATTTGAGATTGCGCAGCATCAGAATGGATGACCATTGCGCGACTGTCACGCCAGTCGTTAGCTTGCCACATGACAGCGTAATCGATTTCGTGTCAAAACCGCTTCCGATAGCGTCACGTACCGGTGGCAGTGCTTCCAAGCCGATGCCAGCTTTTGCACCTGCGGCAACGATTGCCTTGTAATCATGCCAAAAGGTATTGTGCTTTTCGCCCAGCAAATTTGCCATGGCGTGACATGCTGCCACGTTGGGCAAGAACCAGAACGAATGCTGTAGGTAGGGTAATAGACGAACATCCGAGTAGGGGAATGGTGGCCGCGTACCAGTCTTTAGACTTTCAACAGTCTTGGCTGCGTGCTGGCCACGGATGATATCCAGCCACTTTTGCACATCATCCTTGTGCTTGAACTTGGCAGATGTACCCGTGCCTGTTGCACTGAAAAACTCATTCAGGTCAAACTCGTCAAACTCTCCCGCGCTGGCAATTGCCAACAACTCATCGGGCATTTGGTATGTGAGCAAGCGCATCTGGGGCAATGACCCGTAGGGGTTCCATTTGGCGGAATGCTTGGCGGCAAAGTCTTCCTTTGCCCGCTGTTCGTCCGTGTAGGTCCAGTTGAAAATCTGTTCTTCGATGAACTCGCCAGTTGCCAGTGCTTTGAACGGCGTGCCGGACAAGTAAACATAAGCTCTTGTCGAAATTGGCAGGAACTCCGTTTCCTTCTGCGACAATACGTTCAGGTCTTCGTTCACGTCTTGCAGATCGGTGGCGTATTCAAGTTTGGTTTCTTTCTTGGAAACCGCATCGTCTTCGCCTTCGAACAATTCCTTGGCCGTGTCACGCCAAGCGCCAAAATGGTACTCGTCAAAGACGACCAGATCCCAATTTACCAGATGCAGCCATTCGTTCTTGGCTTTGATATTGCCAGCAGCATCGCGCCCCAACAGGTCTTGGAACGAGCCGAAATAGACCACGGGCTTCGTCTTATCGATCTGCGTTGGATCGCCATCGGATTTCTTTGACAGATATTGCCACCCGTCAAAGTCCACATGGCTTTCAAGGTCTGTCTGCCATGCGTCTTCCACTGCTGGCTTGAACGTCAGGACCAAAACCCGCTTTGCGCCCATGCGCTTTGCAAGTTGGTACGCTGTGAACGTCTTGCCAAAACGCATCTTGGCGTTCCAAAGAAAGCGCGGGACGGCGTTCATATCTTCGGCCCAGCGCGACAGGAAATAGTTGTGCGTGACGTTGACAGCTTCAGCCTGCTCCCAGCGCATAGGGAAAGTCAGGTGATGATTGCCGCTGGCTTTCTTGCCAGTGCGCAGTTCGGTTAGGGCGGTTTTCACGTCAATTACGGAACACTTCACCCATTCCAGCTGGCTTTTGGCAAAGCCTTTCTTGGCGAGTGCTGCGCGAACCTCGTGGTCACTAAAGATGGTGCCATCGTGTCGCTCAGCTGGTTCATCAAGTTCGATGCGGTAGTTCTGGATAGCGGCGGTCTTGAGCTGCTCTGCCACACGCTGCTTTACGTTCCGCGTCGTTTGACCAACCTTCAGCAAATTCTGATGCGCCGCGTCTGCAATCGAATAGGCGTAGATGCGCGGTCTTACTTGGGGCTTAGGAGCAAGAATTTCATCAATGGATGTCTTACTCACCGCGCCACTCCACAGTACGGATCATACTGTCGATGAAACTCTTCTCATCGTCATTCACTCCATACTTCGAGTAGAGCTGAGCGTCAGTCCAATCAACATCCATCGGTATATCTGGAACGAATGAAAAAACATCTGACTTATTATCTTGTGTTATCTTCCTCAGTGACACGAGAAACCTAAACAGCTTCGTTCGCATATAGTTCCTTAAGAGCACGGCCTCTTCATAGCTTTCAGCAATCGCGGCCACTAAGTATGTTTCCGAGCAGGCTTCACTGGGACCGGAAATGAAAGGACCTCGCTGATCCCAAATCGGCAAAGGGTAGTTTTCGTTTCCGTCGGATGCTCGCGGTATTAGTACCTTCCATCTCTCACACCAATCTTTGTTTGAAATTAGTTCGTCGCGCGAAATCCAAGTAATTTTACCAGAACTATACAGTTTTATTGTTCGATGCGCAGACCTCTCATTAGCTCCAAAGAAAGTGGTCGGCAGACCGAAAGGTTTGCGTGACGAAACTCTTTTGTCAAAGGTTGTCTCCCCATGACTCCTGATTTTTCTCAAAATTGAAACTGCCATGTTTCTTCGGATAAACACATCAAATTCGCCAAGAGGCCGGACAGCTGGCTCTCCAGCTATCCCACCTTGCTCGACAGTTGTTATTGTGCATGGACCCTGGTGATCCTTTGACCAAAGGAAATAGTTTACACCGCCATTCACATTAATTTTTGGAAAAGCGTCTTTGTCGACTATAAAATCAACAATAACTTTCATGTGGTTATCAGACAGACGTGCAGACCTAAAATCATCCAATCCCTTCCCGCCTGCAAACCAGCGAGAGGGTGTTACCATGGTAAGAAACTTTGGCTCCAGATTTATTGCCTGTTCTATAAACTTTTGATAAATTGGCGTCGCACTGGCGGATGCACTGGCATCCTGTAATTGGTAAGGGGGATTTCCAATTATTACATCGAACTGCATTTTATCTCCAAAGATTTCAGCAACACGTTTTTTGATGTTTTTCGCATGAATGAATGCATAGGCATGCGTTTCAAGGTCGGCATTTCTTTCGAACGTTTCATAACTTGCTCCACAATACTCGCACTTCGTTCCAGCCCAGCTGTGTTCTGTTCGATCATACCAGATGTTGCCAGCATCCTGCGTGAACGACTTGGCAACTGAATGGATACCGTTCGCTATCTTTGAACAATAAGTACTGCGTCTGCCCAGTAGGCTAGTGAGTTTGGTAATGCCAATACCAAATATCTGCTTCGTTAAGATATGATCAACACGGCTCTGGATATCTGGAAAGTCCAAGGACAGCCCATCCACTAGCCTAGTAGTGATTTCACGAAGAAAAACGCCAGATTTCACGCAAGGATCAAGAAATCGAACTGTCTTGTCCGCCCAAATGTTCGCTCCTTCATGATCCGCGGCCCAAGCTTCAGCCAAAGTGTCCAGCATTTGGTTGGCGAACTCTGGCGGTGTGAACACCTCATCATTGGACAGATTAGCAATACAGGTCAGTACATCTGGATTGCGTCCACGCAGTGCGAAACCAGCTTGTGAAGTCATGCGGCCTCCTGGGGCATGCCGTCAGATGCGGCTGCAAGATCGCCCATGTTCATTGGCGGATATGTCTTTGTTGGCGTGAAAATTTCATGTTTGCCCAGATGGGCGAAAAGCGAACCTTCTGCACTGAATGACGAAGAACCAGTCAGTACATCAAGCCGGAAGTCACGGCGCTGGAACTTGCCTTTGCCAAGATAGCCCCATTCCGAGAACATCACTGGTTTGCCGTCCAGTGCCTTCATCGTCATAGCGTCTCCATGCACAAGGTTGACCGACAGAACAAACGCAGCTGCGCGATACGCTTCGTCAGTTTCGTCAATGTTCAGGTATTCGGCAAGGACTTCGAGCATGGCCGCACGGCATTCAGCGATGTTATCGGCCAGCAACTCGATCCCGTAGGTGCACATAACAGCAAGCAGGGCATAGTGACGCCGTTCAAAGAGGGATTTGCCGAACTTGACCTCTACCGCTGCCAGCTTGCGCTGGAGGACACGGACCAAGAAGTTGCCGCTGCCACAAGCAGGTTCCAAGAAACGGGCATCGATGCGGTTTGCTTCATCCTTCACCAGATCAAGCATCGCCTCCACCATCCATGCTGGGGTGAAAACTTCGCCGTGGTCGGCAACTCGCTGCTTTGATTTGATGAGGCTCATGAGGGGAACATGCCAGTTTATGTGGTCAGGTCCAAGGGCACATGCGTGGGGACCGGGCATTAAAGTTATGCGGGTTGCACACTACTTCTATCTGGATGATGCGCCAGCAACCTTCTGCTGGGGAAAGGACGCAAATGCACGTCCGGCCGCTTCGGGCTCTAACTCGCTGTGTTAACACAGTGTATCGTTTTACTGTGGTAACACAGCGTTCTGCATCCGCCCCGTTCATTTGTTCGGTTCATTGTTGGATTTGTCGGTCTTCCTTATCACGCCCGGTCGTCTTCACTTGTCCCATCCTGGCCCTGATGAGTTTGTTCATCTTCGCTGTTGGACCAGTTCCCGGTGAACCCTTTTCGGCTTCAACTAACGGTCATGACAAGGATTTGGTGCGACTTTCGCAACCTCATGTAATACAACGGTTCCTCCGTGCTCGACTACTGGCTGGTGGCTTTGCCACTCAGTTTTTGTTCGCGGAGTGCAAGGCGTAGCAGCGTGCCAGCCGTGTGCTGTTTGAGGGCATCCAGTGCAGCCTGCCTCTCGTTGGCTGAGATGGCGCGGCTGATGCGCTCTTCCTGCGCCACCAGACGTTCCGGTGTGTTTTGGTATGTTACACCAGTATCTGCGCTGATCTGGGTGTCGAAACTTGCTGGCCCCAGCCGCCAGACTTCACGTGTCACATAGCCTGCAACACGATCTGGATACAAAACTGGCGTGATCCAATTTTGGTCTATGCCTGCCGTTGCTGGGCTGGTCTTTGCCCATAGCGTGTTGGCCAGTGCACAGAACTCGCCCTGTTCGATTGGTGCCAGTGCAACGAAATGCACGTGATAGTTATCGCTGTGACTGCCAGCATGGGCAAAACACCAGCGTTTTACCCGGCAACCACGTTCAGCTGCAGTGCCGTAGATCACGCGGTCCAGTTTGTTCCAAAAGTAACGCAACTGCATGTGGGCACGGGTGAATGAAATCCGGCTGCCTGAATGGAACTTCAGGGTGCCAAACACATCCCAGTCTCTGTCCAGCAGGTATCGGTAAAGCTCGCGCTGATAAATAAAGTTTGGGGTCAATTGGGTTCAATCCTTGTCCGTTTATTTATCAATGGACGTGGAAAACCCGACAAAAACTGGCGAAAATCTCACCCAATCTGCTGTCGGCAGGTGTCGACACCTCCTGTCACCGGCAATAGGCTGACTTGGACAGATAGGATGCGCGATGGTCAAACTCAGCCCAAGCACGGAGACGATACTGGACGGCGATGTGCGGCTGACCCGACGCGGTGGCAGCAGTGCATGGCAAGCCGCATTCAAGATCGGTGATCGTTGGGTGCGGGTGACGACCAAGTGTCGGCAACTGACCGAGGCAAAAGCGGCGGCTAAGGAACTGTACATGGAGTACCGGTTCAAGGCCAAACATGACTTGCCCATCGTGACCAAACGCTTTGATGCAGTAGCTGGGCTGGTGGTTGCGGACCTGCGCCGTCAGTTAGCAGCTGGCGTGGGCAAAAAGGTGTTCAAGGATTACATCACCGCGACGGAAACCTACCTGATCCCGTTCTTTGGGACAAAACACGTAAACAACATCAGCTTTGCGGAGTTGAAGGAATTTGCGGTTTGGCGGGCCACGAAGATGGGACGCGAACCCAAGGCCAGCACGATTACCACGCATAACACCGCGCTGAACCGTGTGTTCGAGGAGGCGGTCAATCGCGGCTATATGAGCAAAAGCAAGATCCCGCTCTTGGTCAACGCTGGCGATGAAGGTGAACGGCGACCTGATTTTAACGATGATGATTACCGCACTCTGGTGCGAAAACTGCCGCACTGGGCCAAGGACGACGCTGTTCACACCCAGAAGTCACGCGACATGCGCATGTTGCTTTGGGATTATGTGATCGTGCTGGCCAACAGCGGCATCCGGCACGGTACTGAGGCGGAAAATCTTCGCTGGCGCAATGTGCATGTGTGGGAAGAAAAAGGCCGCATCTATATGGAGTTTCAGGGGGTCAAGGGAAAAACCAAGGCACATAATGTGATGTGTCGCCCCAGTGCTATCACTGCGCTGCGCCGTATTCATGCCAGAACAACTGCGATAGCTGGCACTGAGTTTATGGCCATGCTCAAGCAAAGGTTGGATTTACCAGTGTTTGCACTGCCAGATGGTACTGTCAGCAAACACCTAAACCAAACGTTCAAGAGGTTCTTGTCTGAAACTGGTTTGCTGAAATGTCCGGTAACACAGCAAGACCGCACCCTGTACAGCCTACGCCACACCTATGCGACGTTTGCGCTGATAAGTGACGGCATGGATATTCACGTGCTGGCCCGCAACATGGGCACGTCGATCCCCATGATCGAACTGCACTACAACCACCTGCAGCCGCGTATGAAGAAGGACATGCTCAGCGGGCCAGACTATGGCCTGACCCGCGAAGAGTATGAAGCGCAAAAGGCTGATGGTGATGCCAACTAGGTCGGTTGAGCGAGCTTATTCCGACGTGCAACTCGTGCCTTAAGCAGTTTCTCTGCGGCGAGGGCGCGATCAGGGTCAGTGATGCGTTTCATAGTCATTCGCTTGCCGGTGTATTCATGTTCGATTTGGTCGATGGTCTGAGAAAGAGGGGGCGATTTCTCGGAAATCTCAATCATGGTTTTGAAGCCGCCCTTTTGGCTGATGAGGACATCCAATAGCGATTTCGAGATGTATTGCCCTTTCCAATGAGTTTGCTCTTCCGGTGTTTCACCTTTGCTTTTCGAAATGGCGCTGGCAAATTCGTCGAAACAGTCCATTCCCTTGGCAGCTTCCTCCAAATCGACCGCCTTACGGATGCGTTTTGTCAAAATTCTCTTGATCGGCGAATCCACCAAGACTTTTTCCCAATTGATGCTGGCCATCATCATTCTCCTTTCTGATGAAACTTTGGTTGCAGAGTTCAAAGCAGTTCGACCGCGTTGGCCAGTTGCTCAGAATTTACGTCGATGTATCGTTGGGTAGTGCTGATGTTCGCGTGTCCCGCGAGAGCTGCCAGTTGGCGCACACTCACGCCTTTGTTGGCCAAGCGGGTGATGAACGTTCTTCGCCCCGAATGGCTGCTTGCGCCGTTGATGCCGCTGGCGGTGTAGATTTCTAAAAACAGCTGGCACATGGTGTTGGCGCTGAACACTTTGCTCTTCTGCGTCGGAAACAGGGCGTCAGTTGGTTTGCTGTGTTCCACCAGCATCCTATATTCAGCCATGGCGCGGCGCAGGGTTTTGTTTAGATAGACCGTGCGTTCGTATCCGCCCTTGGTTTGGGCACGACGCAGGATGAACTGCTCACGTACAGCACCAGCGTCGTCGTAAATGTCGCCCACGAGCAGGCTGGCAATTTCCTTGGCACGTAGGCCAGCGTTGAAGCTGACCAACATGATGGTGCGGTCACGCAGTGCGTGGCGGCGGGTGCTGATGTATTGCAGCACACGACGCAGCTGCGCTTCGGTGATGGTGGCGGCTTGGGCCATAGCATGTTCCTCCAGAAACCTAATGCTTTCGCTGGCTTCACGGTATTTCCTGAGATTTTGGTTGTCGGCCGAAATCAGAACGTCTTCAGCGTTCAATGATTTCAATGGGTTCGGCAGAAACCTAATACAATGCTGATTGTCTTAGGTTTTCAGGGGGCAAGGGAGGTTGCCCCCTGAAACTAGGCCCGGCTTAGGGCGTGGGCTGTGCGTTGGGTGCAGGCTGCTGCTGAGGCGGCGTGACAGTCACAGTAAGTGACGCGGGCGGCACAGGTGGCGAAGGCGGCACGGCAGTGATGGCGTTGTGCGCGACATTTCCCGCTTGCTTAGTCAAAACGACATCCTGCAAAAGGCGACAGACGTCACGTGCGCTTCCAGTGACACCAGACAGCATGTTCAGCACGTTAGCGTCAGGAAGCTGCACACCTTCCGCCTGCAAGATGTGCTGCGCACGAGGCAACCACAGCTTGGAAGGCGGAGGCGAAAACTCGACAAGGCGGCACACGCTGCGAATACCAGTGTAGACGCTGGTCTCGTGATTGGTCGTGAACATGAAGCGGACGAAAGGGAACGTCTGCATGAAATTGCGAAGGTATTTCTGCGCAATCAAGGGGATCATGTCGACTTCGTCAATTACGATAACGCAGCCAGCAGTCATCATTCGTTGAAACCCCAGGAAATTCATCATCCCGTTGATGGCCGACTTTGCGACAGGAACCGTGGTCAGGTCCGACCCGCAGAAATAGTTTCCGTGTTTATAAGTACACCCGTAACGCGCTTCAAACATCAGCTTTACAGCGGTTGTTTTCCCGGTGCCGTGAGGGCCATAGAGCAGAATGTGGTCGTCGCAACTACCGTTTCCGATGGCTTTGACTTGTTGCTCAATGACGGTGTGGGGATACACGATGTCATTCAATGATTGCGGCTCATACTTGATTTCAAATTTGGTCATTTTGCTTTCCTTTCTGATTAAGCGTTGACGTTTTCGTTGATGAGCTGATTGCGCTCATCAAGGGCTTCTGCGGTCCCAGAAGCGGTGGGGATGGGCTTGAGATCATCGCGCTTGCCAAACTCAGCGATCATCGAATTGACAGGCACTTCCGAAGAACTGACCATGACGATAGTGAAGGTCCCGTCTGCGTCTTCGCGAATGAGTGCTGCGCGGAAGCTGTGCTCAGCTTTCTTTTCCTGCTGATCGCTGGGCAGCTGGATCTGAAGACCTTTTGCAATACCGGAATTGCTGTTCAGATTTGCAATTGCGGTCTGGCGTTCGGCTTCGCGCTTGGATTTGACGGCATCCGAGTTACCACCATTGCGACGAATTTCCTCAATGCCGCCGACTTCGACAACATATTCGCGGAAGGCCTTATCAGGCTTGTTCTTGAGGTTCAGGTAGACGTTGCGGAGGACGTTCGAATAGTTGAAGGCACGCTGTTCAAGCTGCTTGCCGAAAACCGCCCAGACGATCTTGGTTGCAATGCTGGTACCAGCCTTGCACTTGCCGTACTCAGCGTCATACGCCTTGAGGAACTTTTCGCGCAAAGTGTCGGACTTCTGGGTGCGAACATAGATCGCGTAGCAATCCCCGAGAATGCCATACAGCACGTCATTGCTGGCACTGAGCTGATGCAGTTCCCAGTTCTCGCGACGAGCCTGCAAGTCATCGAAGGCAGCAACGATGGCGTCGGCAGTCGTGAGATTAAGCGGCTTGGCCGATTGTGCGGTTGTATCAGACAAGCCCAAGCTAACGGTCACAGAGTGCTGCTGGGCGATCGCCTGAATGTTGATCCCGGCAGCCTCATTGGCCACAGCGTCGTTGGGCGCAACTGCATTAGCCGCGATATCGTTGGAGTAGTTCGTCATTTGTAGTTTCCTTTGTGTAAGCCACGACACTGCGTCGTGGTGCCTGCACAAATGGCAGAGGTGGGGGGCGCATCTCAGAAGCAGCACCACCCAAGGACCAGTGTTGTTGGGTCGTTTTCCCGGCTGCTTTACCTGCGACGGCAACCTGCTAGCCTGTTCTGGAAACGGGACTGGGGGGAATAATGTATAACCAAGAGGGTTGGCTGCAGCGCAGGCAACAAATGACCACCTTCTTCTACCGCTATGCTCCGCCCCTGTTTGGCGAAGTGGCGGAAGACCTGACACTGGACACGGGCGTTAAGCCACCCTTCGCCAAAGCGCCGAGCCACATGTGTAGCGTCTACTATTATTGGTGGGCGTTCCTGCGGCAGGACGCAGACTACATGCGCCATTCCAAGCGGGAGCCCAATCCGCAGGATCTGGTGATGCGGGACTTTGGTGACCTTGACGCCTACGGCGGCTTTGAAGGCTGGTGGCGTCGAGTGGGGCGCAAGCTGTTTAGTGAACCAGCAGAGCGTGGCATCCGCTGGGCCAGTAGTCCAGATGAGCTGCCAAGATCAGATGGCTGCGTCTATATCAGCGTCCCGTTTCGTTGTGACTTAGACCAAGCCCTCGCAGAGTTGCGTGACATTTTGAAACCGGAAATGGATGCCCAGAAGGCACAAGTTGGCCTGAGTGGCGCTCGTTATCCTGTGTTCACCAAGCCCGTGCTGTCAGCCCTGCACAACAGGCTGGAAGTGCTGAAGCTGCGTGAAGCTGAAGACATCACCCTGTCCGAGATTGGTAGTCGTCTTGGCATTGGTCCCAAGGGTGATGATGCCTATGCACGGAACGTCAGAGAAACGACGGTTGGCCGTTACCTGCGAGAAGCGACATGCATTCGCAAATGGGCCGTGCGTGGCTTCTTTCCGGTTGTCAGCGAAAAGGCATACCGCACTGCTGACGAAAAAGGCCTGCTGCGCGAGCCGGGAACACGGGTCAACGACTAGCGACGTAATCCTCGCGTTGCGGAATAAATACCGATGGCGGCACCACTGCTTGGCGCTGCCAGTTGGAGAACTGAGTATGAGTAGAAGATTATTGAATGAGGTCAGGGACGAACTGATCGACATGGGGCTAACAGAGAACGAGCCTGAGTTTTGTGTGGCATGGCTGGGGCGTGGTGTTGGTTACATGCGCACCCTGCGCCATCTGGGCCAAGAACCCAGTGCTGAGGCACTTGCGATCCTTGCCAGTAAACTGGGGCATTATACACAGCGGTTATGGCGTGGTGGTGACAGTCAGGCAGGCTGGGCTGCTCGATTTGATGTGTTGCACCAGCATTGTCGCGCAGCCCTTGAGCAGCACGCCCGTGACAGATGGCAGACACTGGAGCGCATGAACTATGGCGCATAAAGGCATCCTACCCATCACGGCCAGATCGCGACGGAATATGGTGACCCAGTACTTATCGTTTCAGGGTACCAGTTCGCACACACCCGGTGTCGGCGCATGAGCTGGGTTGGCGCAATCCGTGAGACGCTGGACAGCTTGGCGCTGGTCACTGACCCAGTTTGGAAGGCTGAATTTGCAGCTCAGGTTGATGGGCTTCAAAAGGCTGCCGAACAGCTGACTGCAATCTATGCGGAGGAACTGGCTGAACGTCAGGCCCGGTTAAAGGTGCCCCGACCAGCCAAACCTAAACCGAGATCTGGAAAGCCAAAATCGCCTGACGCTGACACAGTGGGCACGGTCAAAAACATCCGGCCGAAACGCCCGTTCGTTCACAGTGTTCCACCAGCCGGTTTGCCACGGGGCCATCGCTGACCGGAAAAAATACTGTGTTAACACAGCAAGATGATCTGCTGTCGTAACACACCAAGTTGGCTTTTCAACGTCAGTGCGCGGGGCTGGTGCTGGGCGGGATATGCTTGATCCAGTGCCGTTTTCAGCCGCCCACCCCCAGCACCATGCCGGTATAGCTGGAATACTCGGTGGGTCAGTATTCGCTGCCCAGCAGGATCGTCAGCACCCGCGCAGTCACAGCTGGATCGGCTGCATCAGGCGAGTGCATGGCGAAATCCAAGTCGTAGTAGTCGAACTTCCAGAAGATGGTTTCGTCTGCATATCGGAAGTTGCCGAAGTCATGTTCAGCGTAGGGGTCGTTGTCCGGGGTGAAGGCCGTGTACCGGCGCACCATGGCTAGGATCATGTCCGTGGCGTTCAGCGCCAAGACCCCCGGCGTAATCAGCACCCGGCAACCGGTTAGGGTTTGCCGGGCCTGATCGTTGAGTTCTTGAATGCGCTGGGTGTCGGCCCCAGTCATTTGGACGCCTCCGGCTTGCCACGACGTGCCGCAGCTGCCAGCACTGCGTCCAGTTCCCCAGCCTCTGCCGCCGTCTCCAGCGCCTTCAGCACTGGCTCGATTTCGGCAATCTTGCTGACGCTGATCGCGTTGCTCCGGCCGTCCAGCAGCAGGACGCGAGCGCCATAACGGGCTTGGATGAACCACCCCGTGCCCTTCTGGAAAAACCACGCCCGAACCGCACGGGCTTTGCCGGTTTTGCTGAACCGGTTCTGGTCAGTGTAGGCTTCACCTCGCGCCAGCGCCGCCAGCACCAGCCGCTGCTCAGCAATGCCTGCGCGGAACCGGGCACGGCGTTCTGCAACTGGATCACGCTCAATCTGGCGCGAAACGGTCTGGAAGTTCAGTTTGTCGAGTAAGCTCATCTGCACACCTGTTGGTTGGTTGTGCAGCTGGCCTAACGCCGTCGTTCAAACGGTCGAGCAGAAATAGAATGAATGGAAATTCATGGGCCACGGCTGGGTGCAACGTCAGCCCGCATAAAGAACCGCATACAACTTCAAAATGTGGAGACGTCATCCCCATGAGCGAGGCTCGACCTCGAAGGCCATCTTCTTGACAGCGGCTGTTACCGTTCCCCGGTCTCTGTAAAGCCCAAGCGAGACTCCGGCTTCGGCATCATCAACGTTCCGCACACGGGTAAGTTCTACCCTTTTGTCCGCCTGCAAAAGGAGGCGGTATGTCCTGCCATTGACACGGCAGTAAGCGGTCTTGTTTGTGCCAAGTGATGTCCAAGGGCAGTCGGCTCCCGAAAGCAACCGTTGCTCGCTCTCAAGCTTCACTAATTCACGGGCTTCCTTCTGTTTTCTACGTTGATCAGCGTAGCGTTGCGAATGGAGGTCCTCGAGCAGCCTTCGGATCGCCATAAGGGTTGCAATAAGGTCCGTGCCTTCGCCCGCTTCCTTGCGATACAAAGCCTCACATTCATCACGGAAGTCGTCTTGAGGATACATGCTCTCCTCTTCTTCGAGCGCCAATATCCGCTGTTTAACGTCTGTCTTGCTCAGCTTTGGTCCGGGCAAAGTGTTAAGGAACTCCGCTAAGTCAGAAATAGGTACCCAACTCCCCAAACTCAGCTTGGCTACTTGATCTTTCGTGCCATCCCACTTGCGCCATATGCCGTAGTCCCGATCAAGGGCAGTTACGATCTCCTTGCTAACCTTTTCGAGGTTCTGAAAGTCACGCATGTGCCGCAGTGATGGGCTTCTAACATAGTCGGCGATGATACGACGCACGGTATAGATGCGGTCCTCAAGCATTCCATCCCCCTACAAATTGCTTGGCCTTTGCATTTATTTCTCTGACATTCATCGTTTTCAACTACGACCTCCAGAAAGCTCGACCTTGCCCGGAAAGCTGCAACAAACTTCCTAAATCCAATGCTGCACAACCACAGAACGGTCGTGAGGCCAACGATAGCCAACTTGAAAATGCGCAATGGTGACACGTCCCAGAACGGCACGCGACGACGATTAAAACACTGTGTTACCACAGCGTTTCATGATACTGTGTTCAACATAGCAAAACGCATTTCGCGCCCAAAATGCACGATAGCACATTCTGTAGCACAACCATTTTCATGATTTAATTCACCAATATTATCAAAGTGTTACCGTCAAGCCAAATCTTGAAAATCCGCGTGTCGCTGGTTCGATTCCGGCTCTGGGCACCACTTAATCCAACAAAATCAAACAGATACGCATAGCACAGTTTTTGGTGCCTGCGTCGCACAGTCATCGCACAGTTTTGGCTGCGTTGGTGCGGTTGGAATCACTGTGGTCAACACAGTGTTTGTGGTTGCTGTTGGGAGCACAGTGATGCTGGATGTTAGGGCAACACACTGTGCGTGTTAGCATTAGTGGGCCAAAACTGAACGATCACCACTTTTGGTATATGCGGCATTTCTTGCAATATAGAAAGCGTAGCTCGCTTTGCACACGGCGGCTACTTGGCCGGGTCACGCATAGGCGGAAGGTTCTAGCTTTGCAGCTGATCCGTCGAACAACCTTAGCTCACAGTCCCCCAATATCTTCGCGCTGCACCAAAGTTCAGTCGCCATGAACGTGTTAGCGTATGACATTTTTTGGGGCAGAGAATGCGTCCCAAGTGGCGCTTTCGCCCACTGACGACCTGGAACTATTCAGCCCTTAGCCATGCAAGGAACAAGACGGCGCTATTCGACAGTATGCTCAAAAGGCTACAAAATCAGTTGTATGCAAGAATATTGATATGATATTTCGCTCGATGGCAGAAAAATACGCTTCATATTGAATAACTATTTCTACTTTGATAATGATTCTCGTCGAAAGACAGTGTCCCTTAGCTGCAGGCAGCACAAAGCAAATGCAGAATATGCAATCTAAGACGGTAAGTGACTATGTTAACATTGACCTCGTGCACCCAGGAGATCATCCAGAGTTAGCCGTCGACTACTTGTCGCGTAAGCTCTTGCTATCACGTGATGCAGTGCAGCATTTGATGTGTGCAGGGTACGGGGTAATCAGCCAAAACGTTCCTCGTGACGAAGCCAATAAGCAGATCACACTAATGTCGGCGATCGGCATGCAGGTGATTATCGCGGACAGTTCCGACAAAAAGCCAGTATCGCTTTTGAGCTACTCCCCGAAAATCGGACAGTGACGGAAGCTACGATCTGACGTCTGCTGGTCTCCAAGAACGAGGAGATCAGAACATGAAGAAACGCAGGAACCATGACGCGGCGTTCAAGGCGCGTGTTGCGTTAGAGGCGCTGAAAG
>NZ_CBDAEL010000014.1:0-20199 GCF_965194375.1 Allotabrizicola aquatica (SeqCode) | reverse complement strand
GGTCTTGCCGGTTCCCGGGCCGCCAATGAGGACCATGTTCTGGGCGCCGTCCATGAACTCGCAACGGTGCAGCGTCCGGACAGTGGCCTCGTTGATCTCGCTGGCGGTGAAGTCGAAGCCAGAGAGATCCTTGTAGGCCGGGAAGCGAGCGGACTTCATGTGATAGGCAATTGAGCGAACCTCGCGTTCGGCCAGTTCGGCCTTCAGCAGTTGCGACAGCATTGGTATGGTCACTTCAAAGGCCGGTGCGCCCTGCTCGATCAGGTCGGTTACGGCTTGTGCCATCCCATACATCTTCAGGCTACGCAGCATGATGACGATAGCGCCAGCGGCGGGATCATGACGCATGGCGGCCTCCGGCTATCTGGGCGGGGAGGGCGTCTGCGTAGCCTTTAGGGATGACGCAGCGCTAACCTTTCCGTTACTTCAAGACGAGCCCAGACATCATCCGCTTGGAGGCGATGCTCTACATTCGTTTCCCACTGTCGCCGCGCAACTTGGAGGACCTCCTTCATGAGCGTGGGATCGAGATCAGCCACGAAACAGTGCGATACTGGAGGAACATGTTTGGCAAGAATTGCGCTCTTGCGGCTCGAATCTCGCTTACACCCTGCAGACACCTTGTCCGTAATGCTTCCTGAGGCCGCCCTAACTGCGTTTCAGGAGGAACTGCGTAAGCTTCTCGCTCGCACGCGTCGGGCTTAACTCGCCTTGGCGCAGTTCATAGCCCCAGCCACTTGCAATTTTGCTAGGGAACGGTTCAACGAGCGAGCCACGTTGCAGGTGAACCTCAGCCAAAGAGGCCAGCGTCACCGCACAGCCCAGTCCCGCGATCGCCATTTCCAAAGCTACATTGGAACTGTCGGTCTTCAGACCCTGAACATGTGGGAGATCGGGGATAGCGTGGTGGTCTGCAAAACACTCCCACAACTCCTGTCGTCCAAGAATGTGGATCAGGCCCTTCTTTAGAACATCGGCAGGGACCCGAATAGCGTCAGGCCCCGTCATGAAATCTGGGCAGCACACCATGACCAAGTGCTCTTCGCAAAGGCTCTCACCGACAACGGATTGGCTGATATGGCGAGGAATGATCCGAAGATCGACAATCTGTTCGATGGATTCCGCCCAGATCGTCGCGTGTACTGTGACTTCCACCTCTGGATTTTCAGCCCTGTAGGCGCGCAAGCGCTCGGGGAGCCAATTTGTCGCAAGGCTTGCAGGACATGCAATCGTGACCTCTTTTCGGTGCCGCACAGTCTGCACCTGACCGGTTGCCACATCTATCTGAGCCAAGGCGCGCTGTAGCGCTGGAAGATACGCTGAAGCGACTTCGGTGAGCGTTAGGCTACGTGGCGCGCGATAGAAGAGCGGCCGCCCGATGAATTGCTCCAGCGCTCGAACATGGCCGGATACGGCCGCTTGGGTCATTCGTAACTCTTCCGCGGCCTTGGTAAAGCTGAGATGGCGGGCAGAGGCCTCGAACGACCGGATGTAATTCAACGGGGGCAGATACTTCATCGCGTCTCTCCTGATGATACAGTAGTTGTTCACTGATGGTCGCGCCACAGACTATGCCCTAATTTAAACTGGGTTCAGGCCCCCGTTTCAGTTTCGTGACTTTGTCTTCCTGGGGCTTAGGCTGCAGCAAAAGGCGAGGTAGAACGATGCGGGAAGCAAGACGAGGGCGGCGCGAGAAGGCTGGGGCCAGTATCGCCCAGTTGCCTTGGGAGGTGGTGCGCAACCCCTATGCGCCGATGGAGATGCTGTCCGCAGACCAGATGCAGGACCTGCACGATACCTCGATCCGTATCCTGAAAGAGTTGGGGATCAAGGTAATGGGCGCCAACGTGCGCACCTTGTTTGCTGCTGCCGGGGCAAAGATCGATGACGAGGGCATCGTGCGCATCGATGAAAGCATCGTCGAGGCAGCCTTGGCTACCGTGCCGCGCCGGTTCACTCTGACCCCGCGCAACCCCGGCAAACGGGTGTATATGGGCGGCGATCATCTGGTTTTTGGTCTGGTCGCAGGCCCGCCCAATGTGCATGACCGGGTGAACGGGCGGCGGTCGGGCAATTTGGCCGATTACCAGAATTTCATTCGCCTCGCGCATCACTTCAACGCGATTCACATGATCGGCAATCAGGTGACCGCGCCGCAGGAATTGCCCGCAAACAACCGGCATTTGGATACCTATTTCGCGAACCTGACCCTGTCGGACCTGACCTTCCATTGCACCGCGATTGGTCGGGGCCGGGCGATGGATGGCATCCGCATGATGGCGATTTCGCGCGGGATCAGCCTTGAGGAGATGGCGCGCGATCCTGGCGTTGTCACCATCATCTCGGTCAACTCGCCGCGCCTCTTGGATGACGCCATGGGCGACGGGCTGATTGCCATGGCCGAACATGGCCAGCCCGTAACCATCACGCCCTTTACCCTGATGGGGGCGATGACCCCGGTGTCCCTGCCCGCCGCCCTTGCCCAGCAAAACGCCGAAGCCCTGTTTGGCGTGGTGCTGACCCAATTGGTCAAGCCGGGTGCGCCGGTGATGTATGGGGCATTTACCAGTAACGTCGACATGCGGTCAGGCGCGCCCGCCTTCGGCACGCCCGAAAACACCAAGGCCAATGTCATCGCAGGCCAATTGGCGCGGCGCTATGGGCTGCCCTACCGCACGTCCAACGCCAATGCCTCGAACGCAGTTGACCTTCAGGCGGCTTATGAGACGTCGATGGCCACTTGGGGTGCTGTGATGGGGGGTGCGAACCTGATCTATCACGCGGCGGGTTGGCTGGAGGGGGGACTGACCGCATCGTATGAAAAGCTGATTTTGGACGTCGAAATTTTGCAGAATATGGTGGAATTTCTGCGCCCCCTGAAATGGGATGCGGACGAGTTGGGCTTTGATGCCATCCGCGATGTGCCCGCGGGGGGCCATTTCTTTGGCGCACCCCATACGATGGAACGCTATGAGCACGCCTTTTATCAGCCCATGCTGTCAGACTGGCGCGGCTATGAGAACTGGGAGCTTGCCGGGGCCAAGGAGGCCGGGCAACGTGCAACGGACCTTTGGCAGCAGGCGCTGGCCGAATACGAAGAACCCGCGATGGACCTTGCCATTCGCGAAGAACTGCAAGCCTATGTCGCCAAACGGCGGGAAGAGATCGGACATGACGAACCCTGAACCAAAGCTGAAATCCCACGCCCAAGCTGTTGTCATCGGGGGTGGGCTGGTCGGTTGTTCGATCCTGTATCATCTGACGAAATTGGGTTGGACCGATGTCGTCTTGCTGGAACGGTCCGAACTGACCTCAGGCTCCACATGGCACGCGGCGGCCAATATCCACGGGCTGCATGACAGCACAAACATCAGCCGTTTGCAGCACTATACCATGGGTCTTTATAAAGAGTTGGAGGCTGAAACTGGCCAAGGTTGCGGCATCTTTCAGCCTGGTTCGCTATATCTGGCTCAGACCGAAGCGCGCGAACACCAACTGCGTCTACAGGCGGCCAAGGCGAAATACTATGGCATGAATTTCTATGAGGTCAGCCGGGATGAGGCCGAACGCCTGCATCCTTTGGTGAACTTCGACGGCATTCGCTGCATCATGTACGAACCCCAAGGCGGCAATGTCGACCCATCGGGCGTGACCATGGCCTATGCCGCCGGCGCACGCGCGCGCGGCGCGCAGATCCATCGCAATTGCCCGGTGACGGCCACCAAGGCGCAGGCTGATGGGTCGTGGATCGTGGAAACTCCTTTGGGCGAAATTCGCACCGGGTGGGTTGTGAACGCCGCCGGGCTTTGGGGCCGCGAGGTCGCTGCGCTGGCGGGCATTGAGCTTCCGCTCATGCCGACCGAACACCAGTATTTCGTCACCGAAACCATCCCCGAAATTGCCGGAATGGACCGCCGCCTGCCCTCGGTCGCCGACCGCGATGGCGAGTATTACCTTCGCCAAGAGGGCAAGGGCCTTTTGGTCGGGGCCTATGAGCGCGACATGAAATTCTGGGCCGAGAACGGCACACCGCAGGGTTTCGGCCACGAGCTTTTCGCCGATGATCTGGAACGGATCGAGCCCAACATGATGCGGGCGATTGACCGGGTTCCGGTGGTGGGATCGGCAGGCATCAAGCGGGTGATCAACGGACCGATGATCTGGTCGCCGGACTCCTCCGCTCTGTTCGGTCCTGTGCCGGAACTGCGCAACTACTTCTGCTGTAATGGCATCATCCCCGGCTTTTCGCAGTCGGGCGGCCTTGGGCTTTTGTCGGCGGAATGGATCATTGAGGGCGAGCCGAAGCTTGACATGTTCGGCTGGGACCTCGCGCGCTTTGGCGCTTGGGCGGGCAAGGATTTCACCAAGGCCCGCGTACGCGACCAATACGCCAACCGTTTCAAGATCCACTTCCCGAATGAAGAGCGCGCTGCAGGCCGCCCTGTGCGAACCCGTCCGATCTACGAGACACAAAAGGCGATGGGCGGGGTTTTTGGCCTGAACTACGGCTGGGAACACCCGCTTTGGTTTTCGGCCGAGGGCGAGCCAACCGAAGAAACCATCGGCTTTGACCGTCAAAACTGGTGGGGCCCCGTGGGCCGTGAGGCGCGCAGCTTGCGTGACCGGGCGGGGATCATCGACATCTCGAACTTTGCCCGCTACCGGATCACCGGGCCTGGGGCCAAAGACTGGCTGGAGGCACTTCTCGCCAACCAAATTCCGGGCTTGCCGGGCCGGTCCTGCCTTGCCCCCTTGATCGGCAAACGCGGCGGGATTGCGGGGGATTTCACCGTCACCTGTCTCGGAGAGGGCGACTATTTCATGGTCGGCTCGGGCATGGCTGAACGCTATCACAAGCGGTTCTTTGATGCCGTCCCCTTGCCCGTTGGGACAATTTGGGAGAGCGTGACCGAAGCAATGGCGGGCTTTAACGTGGCCGGCCCCTTGGCCCGCGATCTGCTGGCGCGTTTGACCAATGCCGACTTGTCGAACCAAGCCTTCCCCTTCATGCGATCCCAGAAAATCGACGTCGCAGGTGTGCCCTGCATTGCCCTGCGCGTCAGCTTTACTGGCGATCTGGGTTGGGAATTGCATTGCACCGAGGTCGATCAGCCACGGCTTTATGCGGCGCTTCTGGAGGCCGGAAGGCCCTTGGGTGCTGGCCCCGTGGGAAGCCGGGCCTTGATGAGCCTGCGGGTGGAGAAGGGGTATGGCAGTTGGGGACGGGACTATTCGCCCGAGTACTGGCCACAGGAAACGGGGCTCGCTGGCCTCATCAAGATGGACAAAGAGTTCCTGAACAAAGCCGCCTATGCCGCCCTTGCAGATACCCCGCCGCGTGAAGTGCTGCGGACGCTGGTGATTGAGGCCACCACGGCGGATGCCACGGGCAACGAGCCGATTTTCGATCTGGAAGGTCGGCCCGCCGGAAAGGTGTCGTCGGGAACCTATGGCTATCATGTCGGCCAGTCGTTGGCGCTGGCCTATCTGCGCCCCGACATCGCGGCGGGGACAGAGCTGGACGTTATGGTTCTTGGCCGTCCGCATCGGGCGCGGGTGCTGGAAGGGGCGGCCTTTGACCCCGAGGGCAAGCGGCTGCGGGCCTAGGTTCTAATCTGCCCCTAACTCCCTCCCCAAAGGGCGGAGGGGCGGAGATTGGCAAGGTCAGGCGTCACACGGCCGCCGTGGCGAGGTCGAGCAGAGATTGTGCTGACCCTCCTGGTGCCAACCCTTCTGCCGCCGCGCACAAGGCTTTGGCGCGAGGGGCACCCAGAACCGGGTCGGCGCAAGCGTGGAACTTCTGGCGCATCTCGTCGCGCGACACCATCGCTTCAGGGTCGCCACGCGCTTCGGTTGGGGGGGATTCCAGACGCGTGCCATCTTGCAAGACGACGACTGCATGAGCAAAGCGCCGGGCCGGGAACGCCGCGTTGTAGGTATCGGATTCGGTGACCAGCATGCCGGTCGCCAGACGGCGGATTTCGGGGTCGGCGAAGGCTGCTTCGGTGATATCAGCTGGGCCGATGGTGCCGCGGACGGCGGCGACAGCGGCAGGGAAGGCGGTGGAATACTGCGCCTCTTCGGTGGTCACAGGCGTTCTGGTGGCAAGGCGCAGGGATTGGTGGAAGGTGACGATCTCGATCCGCGCCACATCTGTGGACCGCAATCCATGGCCTTGCATCAGCGACAGAACCGCCTGCACCGGTGGCTGCGCCCAACGGCAAACCGGGAAGGGTTTGTAATACTGCTCCATCACACGCCAGTTTTGCCCCAGATCGCCCCAAAGGTCGGCGACATCGTCGCCCTCCGCTGTGATCGCGGGCGCCCCGGTAAAGCCGGACCGGGCGAGATAGGCCGCTGACACCCCGGCCATGCCACCCCAGCCCGAGCCATCTTTGACCATGGTCGGCGCATCGATGCAGCGCATCATCTGGCTGCGGGGGCCGTGATACTCGGCAATCCCAAGTGCGTGGCGAGTTTGGTCTGCCCCCAGCCCCAGATATCGCGCCCCAATCGCCGCGCAGGACAGCGCCGTCCAAGCCCCCGTGGTGTGATAATCGCATGCCGTGCGGTGGAGAGCTACGCCCGCGCGGGTGCCGATCTCGTAACCCAAGAGCAGGGACACCATGAGATCACCACCGTCTAGCCGCCCCGTTGCCTCAGCCATCGCCATCGCGGCGGGCAAGGCCGCGCATCCAGCATGGCCCTTGGTCAGGCGGTGGCCGTCATGGGCGTCATAGGCATCAATGGTCATGCCCCCTGCAAGTGCTGCCCCTGCGGGGCTGACCTTGCGACCGTCCATCAGCATCCGCGCGGGCGCGCTTCCGGCACCAAACTGATCGGCCGCATGATCCCGGATAATCTGAGCCAGCCGCGTGCCAATGCCGCCCGCCGTCACGCCCAGCAAGTCCACCAGAAAATCACGCGTCCGGTCCTGCACAGGTGCCGGAACGTCCTGCCAGCGCAGAGCGTGGATGAAATCGGTCAGTTGCATGGTGGTCTCCGTTTGCGAGGCATCCTCAGGGTTTAGTCTCTGACAGACCAAGAGCCGCTTCAAGTTCGTGATGCAAAGGGAGAGGGTCGGTCACCCGCCGCCCGTGGTGCAGCACGATCCGGTCGGCCTGATCACGTGACAGCACCACATTCAGACTGCGGGCATTAAAGATGACCATATGGGCCGGCAGGCCCACCCCGATGCGGCCAAGGTCAGAGCGGCCGATCAGGTCGGCGGGGATGCGGCTGGCCATGGCAAGACTGCCGGTCAAGGGCTCATCCGCCTGAAAGACCCGGATCGCTTGTTTCAGCGTATCAAGCATGTCGTGGTCGCCGTAGGCAAACCACGCATCCCGGCAGTTGTCGCCGCCGATGGCAAGCGGCAGACCCGCCGCGCGGATTTCATTGGCCGCCGTGACGCCTCGCCAGCGCGGAGTGCGGCCCGGTCTGCGGTCCATCAGATACATCATCGGCGTCGGCATCGAAACGAAGGCCAGATCTGCTTCGCGCGCCAGCGAAAGGGTGCTGTCGATCACTTCGGGGGGCATTAGGGACAGGTTCACGCAATGGCCCAACACCACCCGGCCCTGAAAGCCTGACCGCAGCCGGGCGCGGGCGATTTCGGGGATGGTGAAGGCCGAAAGATCCTCGGTCTGATCGGCATGCAGATCAACATCCAGCCCGCGCTCCTTGGCCAGCGCAAATAGCCGGTCCAGCGCATGGGCCAGCGCGTCATAGGTGCCGTTTTCACCCCGCTCAAGCGTGTCGGTCACCCCTCCCAGAATGCCGCCCCTTTCGGCGGCCAGATCGGCCAGCGCGCGGGCATCATCGCCCACCCAAGCCTCCATCGCGCAGATCGTGACGCCCTGCAGGTCAACCTTACCAGCCCATTTGGCGCGCATGCGATCCAGCGCACGCCAATGGTGCTGCGAATAGGCCAGCGTCTCGCTGTCAACATGGCTGCGCAGCGCGGCAACACCATGCGCATAGGCACAGGCCATACCAAAATTCATCCGCAGGTCCAGATCGTCATCCGTCCAGCGTGGCCAGTCCACGGCGGTAAGAGAAAAACCGCCGTGGATCGTGCCATCGGGGCGCACGCGTGGAATGGCGTGGCCGCAATCGAGATGGGTGTGCATATCGATGAAGGCAGGCCAAAGGTGGCGGCCCTCAAGGGCAACGCGGGGGGCGGTATCGGGCGCGGTGCCGCCGGGGAAAAGCCCCGCAACCCGGCCTTCATCAATCAAGATGTCCAAAAACAAAGCCCCCTCGGCGTCCTTCAAGGCAACGGGGGGGGGGGCTAGAACGAGTTCCGCAGGAACACGCGCGCCCGCAAGCAGAAAACGACCCGCTGCGGGGATCACCAGTTCTTCGCGCATGCACTCTCTCCATATACCTCCAGAGCTGGGGCGCGCCTTTTCGCACGCCCCAGCAGGGCAAAACGCGTCAGGCTTCCAGCCATACGCCAGCCAGATCCATCTCGAAGGTCTGATGGACGCGGTAGCCCTTCAGCTTGGGGTTGGCGTGCGAATAGACGCTTTGCCAGAACGGCTGGATCAGCACACCATCGCCTTGCAGCATCGCCTCCAGCTCGGCCATGATCGCCCGGCGTGCTTCGACATCAGCAAGGCCCAGTGCCTGCGCCAGCTTGGCGTCAAAGTCGGGGTTGGCATAGGCGCTTTCGTTCCATGCCTCGCCCGAGCGGTAGGCCAACGCCAGAACCTGCACACCCAAGGGGCGCATGTTCCAGTTAGTCATCGAGAAGGGGTACTTCGTCCAGTCATTCCAGAAGGTTGCCCCCGGAATAACAGTGCGTTTGATGTTAATCCCCGCATCGCGGATCTGGGCGGCAATCGCATCGCACGAGGCCTGATGATGGTCCTGATCGATGGAGATCAGGTCAAACTCGAAATCAGACTTACCCGCGTCTGCCAGCAAGGCCACGGCCTTCGCCGGGTCACGGACCTGCTTGGGCAGTTCGGCATATTCGGGGTGAATCGGGCTGACATGGTGGTTTTCGGCCACGGTGCCAAGACCGGAGATCCCCAGTTCCAGAACCACCGCATTGTCGACCGCCGCCTGCAAGGCCTGGCGCACGCGCTTGTCGGTGTAGGGCTCTTGCCCGACGTTCATCCTGGCGACCATAGTGTTTGCGGTGGCGATGGTATAGCGGGTTGCGCCGATGGCATCGAGCTGGTCAAGGAAGTTCTCGCTCGACTGCTGGTTCAAGTCCACCTCGCCTGCGGCCCAAGCGTTCACCTCGATCGCAGGGTCATTGCCAAGGTCTGTAAACTCGATGGCATCCAACAGGGCTTCACCGCCCCACCAGGCGCCATTGGTACGGCGCACGACGCGAGCCTTTGACCCGACGGCATGCGATTCCAGCTCGAACGGGCCGGTGCCGATGGGGTTGGCAGCCAGGTTAGAGCCGGTTTCTTCATAGCTGCGGTGCACGATCAGCGCCGGATAGTCGGCCATGTTCGGGATGATGGCGATATCGGGCGCTGAGAGGTTCAGCTGGACCGTCATGTCATCAACCTTGACGATGGCACCGTCACGGGCTTTGCCGGTGGCCTCATCGGCCAGAGTGGAAAAGCGCGACGACATCGAGTTGCCTTCAACTGATTTGTCGCACCACCGGGTAATGTTGAAGATGATGTCATCAGCATTGAAGGCATCGCCATTGGTCCATGTTGCACCTTTGCGGGCATGCAAGGTGTATTGCGTGGCGTCGGCGTTCACTTCCCAGCTCTCCAAGAGGCGGCCTTCAAAGGTGAAGTCCGAAGTGTACTTCACCAAAGGCTCAAGGAACTGGCGCTCAAGGTTGGCGATTTGGCTCCAGTCGGCGGTGCGGGGATCTTTCAGGTCCATCACCTGCATGGCAACCCGCAGGGTGCCGCCCTTGACGGGGGTTTCTTGCGCATGGGCCGGTGTCGGCAGGCCGAGCATGGCATAGGCCGTGGCCGTCGTCGCGCCAAGGGCGGTGGCCGTGGCGAGGAATTCGCGGCGGCTGATGGGGTCAGCGCCAACGCCCTTGGCGGCGCAGGACAGGTGGTTGGGCAACGGATTGCCGTGGCGGTTGTGGTAGGTCATGGCGTTCTCCTTGTTGGGTTTCAGGCTTTATGCAGGGCTTCTATGGCTTCGGGGCTCAGGTCACGAACGCGGCCCCATTCGCGGGTTTTTGGGCTGTTCAACAGGCCCAGCGGGTCCATCCGCTTTTTCCATGCCAGATGGCGGTAATCGGCCTTCTTCATGCCGCCCTCTTCAATGATGCAGGAATGTGGATCCGAAGCCGGGCAGCCGTGGGCCTCATAAAGGCCCATGATTTCGTAAAGCCGTTCGTCGGTGGTGTATTTGACCAAGGGCAGGTCGAAGGCGACCCTTTGGCCACCCATCAGCGAGAACTCGTGGTGCATGTAGACGTCATCGCCCAGCACGCCCTGCAACTCGATGATCTTCTCCACGTTCAACGGCGCGGGGCACAGGATTTGCAGATAGGTCACCTTGCGGTCGGTTTTCAGCGCCTGCAGCGTGGTGTGATTGTAGGAAAACTCGAACGCATGGGGCAACTTGCGGGCAAGGCGCACGGTATCGTCCATTTCAAGGTCAATCTGGCCATGATGGGCGGCGATCAGGGCGCGGAAGGCACCCATCTGCGCACGCGGAATCAGCGTGACCAGCATTGGATGGCCTTCGCGCACGATCCGCTTCAGCCGATCAAAATAGGCTCCGATACGCGCATCCAGCGTCGAGCACAGCTTACGACGGATGTCTGAAGCTGCCAGCGCCATCCCAGCCCCATAGCAGGCGGGGTAGCTGCCAAAAGTGGCGATGCAGCCGATCCAATCCTCGGTCGGCACTGTGCGCAGGGTCAGTTCGGTGATGACCCCGTTGATGCCCCATGCGTGGTGGATCATGTTGATCTGATCGCCCGAAAACACCACCTCGCGCGGGGCTTCTTCGGCCGAAAGCGCGCGGATTTCCAACACATTGCCCGCATCGCGCAACATGCCGTGGCTGACCGTGCCAATCCCCGCTGAGCCGCCCGAGATGAAGCCGCCTATGGTGGCGATGTCTTGGGTCGAGGGGAAAACTGGCAACTCGCGCCCTTTGGCTTTCAGCGCCTCATTCAGCTTCAGGATATTGCATCCCGCCTGAACCCGCACAAAATCTGGTCCGATTTCAAGGACTTCACCCATCGCAGTGGTGTCGATGATGAGCCCACCCTCCATCGGCACAGACTGGCCATAGTTGCCGGTTCCCCCGCCGCGAAGCGTCACGGGGACGAGATGGCGCGCTGACAGGGAAAGACATTGCATCATCTCGGCGGGGGATTTCGGCCTTGCGACCAGATCGCCGAAGCAGGTCTTCAGGCGGCGGTCGAGGATCGGGGAATACCAAAAGAAATCTCGGCTTCGCTTTTTGACCAGCACTGGCTCTGCGATGGTCTCGACCGGGGACAGGGCGGCGCCAAAAGCGGCCCAATCGGTCGTGGTCTTGCCGGAGATGCTTGTCATGTGGGACTTTCGCAGCGGAGCTTATCGCAAAACGGTAGGGCAGGCAGAGAAAGGGTTCACGTGAGCAAAACGGGGACGTGATCTAAAAGAATTCGACGTCATGCGCTGGTACGCTTAGCCGGGTTGAAAACGCGCGAAATCGGCTACCAGCCTTGCAAGGCCATTTGCGGCATTGTCCAAGAGTGCATCGCCTTTTTCTGCCGTGGCAGCTTTTGCATTGCCGACCGCGCCTTTGGGGTTGAGGTCAGCCATGACCCAGCCAGGCCGCAGGGCTGCAGCGCCTAGACCAAGGTCAGGGTGCGCCTTGTGCCAGTTTAGGTGCGCCGAGCCGAAGTTATCGGCCCACTCCATGCGGACTTTTTCAGGATGGGCGGCCAGCATAGCCGATGTTTCGACATCTCCTGCATGCAGGCCATTGCGCGCCTCAGCTTCACCGACAATCTTTTCGGCCCCCGCCAGATCGTCCCAGGCGACATGGGCGGTGATGAGGCCAAGTTCGGCACGCAGATCACGGCAAGCAAGCTCCAATAGCGCGCGGTTGCCGCCGTGTCCGTTCAAAACCATCAGCCGTAGGATGCCCGCGCGCTGGACTGAAGCCGCGATGTCGCGAAGGAGGCGCAACATTGTATCGGCCGAAAGTGACAGAGTGCCAGGCCACGAATGATGCTCGGTGCTTTTGCCAATTGCCTGAACTGGGAGGGCGAGCACGGTCAGCACCGGGTCGATCAGCGGCAGGGTCCGGGTCAGTACGGCGAGGGTCAAATCTCGGTCAACACTGAGCGCAAGATGGGGCCCGTGCTGTTCAACAGCGCCAATAGGAAGGATCGCTACAGCTTGTGCGCGATCAAGGGCAGCGAGTTCGGTGGATGTCAGGTCAGCCCATTGTCCTATATGGCCCATGTCACCACCTCTCTCAGACCGGGATGCGTGCGATGCGGGCGCGTACCCGGTCGATGTACCGGCTGCAGGCAAGTTCCGTCTGGTCGTCGATTGCATGCAGTCCTAGCCAGAAGGTTTTCGTTCGGCGGTTGGTGCAGTATCGCAGGCCACGCAGGATGATCTTGCGGCCCGGTGCGCCCATCAGGAAAGTCCAGAACCACCAAGGTGAGCCAAAGCTGGTAATCACCCCGATCAGGCCAATATTGGTCAATGCCGGGCGAAGGCGTTGGCCTTCGTCGTGCAGGCTAAAGGCGATGCCGGGCCGCCAGACCCTGTCGATCCAGCCTTTCAGGATCGCGGGCTGCGCATACCACCAGGTCGGATAGATTAGAATTAACCCATCGGCCCACCGCAGCGCATCGACATGAAGGACGAGATCGGCGGGGATCGGGACATTTTCGGTATAGCTACGACGTTCTTCTGTAGACATGACCGGATTGAACCCTTCAGCACACAGGTCAATCACGCGGACCTCATGACCTTGTGCACGGGCGGTTTCCACGGCAACGTCACGAAGCGCGGTGTTGAGGCTTTCAGGGACTGGGTGGGCGTGAACAAAAAGAAGGCGCATCAGGCGGGGCTTTCTGTTTGGGTCAGGCGGCGTAGGGCGTGGAGCGCGACGGTAATGACTATAATCGCCCCACCGATAAGGGTCATCTGACCGGGGTTTTCGCCAATCACCGCCCAGACCAACAGCGGACCAAGGATCACCTCCAACAGCGTGATCATTGAAACTTCGGGTGCTGGCAGATAGCGGGGGCCAAGCATCAATAGGCCCGCTGCCCCGGGCAGGATGATGGCGCCGGACAGAAAGATCAGAAGCGCCTGAGTGGTGGTGACGGGTTCAAAATCCGCAAAGGGCACCGCAAGCAGGCCACCAAGGATCGATCCCAGCGCCAAATGCGGCAACATGTTGCGACGACCTGTGGTGCGCAGTGTGACGTAGTAAGCAGCGATGGTGATGGCATTCATCAGCGCGAAACCGTCGCCAAGGAGCCTACCTTGCCCCAAGCTTCCAGAGGCGAGGACGAGAACCCCCGTGAAAACCAATGCAATGGCAAGGGCGGTCACGCGGTCAATTCGTTCCTTCAATAAGAAGAATGATAGGATGGCCGCCAGAAACGGGGCAATGGCCAGCACCAAAAGTGCGTTAGCCGCTGAAGTGTGCTGCATGGCCGAACACCAGCTTAGGACGCCACCAGCGTTCAACGCGATGATGAGCAAGCCTTTTCGATCAAACCATTCTCCCTTGGCGGGCATCGATCTGGGAGCAAATATCTGATTAAGGACAAGAAAGATGCTGCCCGAGATCACGCCGCGCCAGAAGGCCAGAGCCAACATATCGCCTCCAATCAGGCGCATGATCAGGGCGTCGGGCACGAAGATCATCACGCCGCAAAGTGTTACAAGAACGCCAAAGGCCTGCGGATTGCGCTGAGCAAGAGGTGTCATGTGGCTGTGCCGAACAGCTTTGTTAGAAAGCCATAGAACCAGTCGGCCTGACGCGCATCCGCATCCAACATGAGTGCATCCTGCTCAACCTTCGACTGGGCGCCAGGCTTGCCAAATGCGGCCCACGGGGTGGATTGCCAGCGGCGAAAGCCCTCGATTGTGCATTCGGGATGGAACTGGAAACCATAAGTCCGTGCGCCGTGGCGGAAGGCTTGATTGGGATAGAGCGGGCTGGAGGCCAGATGCACCGCCCCTTCGGGAATGGCAAAGGTGTGGAAATGCGCCTGTGTCATGAGCAGCGTTTCGGGCAGGAACTCGCGTCCCTCGGGTGTCGGCGAAATTGGGTAGTAGCCGAACTCGTGGACGGGCTTATCATAGGGCCCAACCTCGGCCCCAAGGACCCTCGCGATCTGCTGCGCGCCCTGACAGAGGCCCAACAGCGGAATGTTCTTCGCCATGCAGGCACGGATCCATGATGCCTCGTCGTACAAGAAGGGGTGCTTGTCTTCTTCGAAGACGTTGAACGGCCCGCCATATACTACTGACCCGGCAACATCCGCGCCCGGAACTGGCAGTTTATCGCCCTTGAAGGGGCGGTAAATGACCGGCTCAAACCCGTTTTGAACAGTATAGGTCACCACCCGATCATCGGGTGGATCATCGCCGTGACGGACAAGTACGATCTTGAGGGACATGTTGTTCTCCTGTCAGTGCACCACAAAGATTACTGCGACCGAAGCCATTTTTGGCAAAAGGAAAACAGGGACGTGATGATGGGTTTTTTTGCCACGCGAGCGCCTAATTTCCGCACATACCAAGGGAACATCTGACCAACGGCTTCTCCGCCCAGTACTAGCGCTTCGACGAGCTGCTCACTGCGTTACGCGACGACGCCAGCGTTCGGCGGGGCGTCCTTCCACCTGAAGGCCGCCGCATCCGCCTCACTCTTCCGCCTCGTCAGCTACCGCTACGGCCGCGGTGCCATGTGGATTACCACCAACAAGAGCATCTGCTAGCGGACCGAGCTGCTTGCCGGCGACCAGGTGCTGACCACCGTCCTCCTCGATCGCCTGCTCCACCGCTCGAATGTCCTCAACCTTAAGGATCGCAGCTACAGGCTGCGCGATCTCGAGGAAGCTCTGAGGGCCTCAGCATCCCAAAACCCGCACCCCGCCGACTGCGCCTCCGAGGCACGCGCTCTGACTGTTGACGGTCAGCGCGCGCCCTGGAGCCGCTCCGTTGCGCGACACTTCGTAAAACTGGGTGTCGTTTGACCGTTGCCGCGCTATAAAGGCAATTACAAGGGGGCCTATCTAGAGGTGGCCAAGGCGGCGGCGCGCAAGCATGGCATACCTGAGGATCTGTTCTTGCGGCTGGTGCAGCAGGAATCTGGCTGGAACCCGCATGCGGTGTCGCATGCAGGGGCCCAGGGGCTGGCGCAGCTTATGCCGGGTACGGCGGCCAAGCTGGGGGTGGATCCGAAAGACCCGCACCAGAACCTGGATGGCGGCGCGCGCTATCTTGCCATGATGTATGCCAAGTTCGGCAATTGGCGTCTGGCGCTGGCTGCCTATAACGCGGGGCCTGGTGCTGTGGAGCGGCACGGCGGCATCCCACCCTTTCCCGAGACGCGGAATTACGTGAAGGCCATCCTCGGCTGATCCTGTCGCAAAAGGGGGGCCGTCTGCCCCCCTCGGGCTACGCCCTCACCCCCCCGAGAGTATTGTAAAAGGCGCAAAACCTTGGAGCAGGCTTTGCTTTGCATTGCGCCTTTCCAAATACTCTCGGGGGGTGAGCCGCTTGCGGCGAGGGGGGCAGACAGCCCCCCTTCTGAGTTTGACAGCCTACGCAGCTTTGGGTTTTGGACCTATTCGGCGGCGATCTTGATGACCGGCTCCATGGTCGCCAGAACATCCGCCGAGAGGTGGCACTTAACCTGATGTCCGCCCTCAAGCACTTGAACTGGCGGCATCTCGCGGTCGCAAAGTCCGCCCGGCACGTGAGACTTCCAGCGGCAGCGGGTCTGGAACGGGCAGCCGGGCGGCGGGTTGACCGCCGATGGGATGTCGCCGTCCAGCACAATCCGTTTGCGCACGACTTTGGTGTCTGCGATCGGCACGGCGGAGAGCAGCGCTTCGGTATAGGGGTGATAGGGCGGTTGGAACACTTGGTCGGTTGTGCCCATTTCGACCACATGGCCAAGATACATCACCATCACCCGGTCCGAGAGATAGCGCACGATGCTGAGGTCATGGCTGATGAACAAGAGCGTCGTCTTGTTCTCGCGCTGGATGTCCATCAGAAGATCTGTCACCGCGGCCTGCACCGAGACGTCGAGGGCCGAGACCGGCTCATCGGCCACCACAACCTTGGCGCCGCCTGCGAAGGCCCGCGCGATGCCGACGCGCTGCTTTTGCCCGCCTGACAGCTGACGCGGCATCCGCTCGGCAAAGGCGCGCGGCAGTTTGACCAAGTCCAGAAGTTCCAGCATCCGCTCGTGCCGTTCGGTGTCCGAATTGCCTTGCTTGAAGATTTCAAGCGCACGGATGATCTGGCGCCCCACGGTCATCGAGGGGTTCAGCGTGTCAAACGGGTTTTGGAACACCATTTGCAGCGAGGAAACGGTGTCGGTGCTGCGCTGGGTGATCGGGGTCGATTGCACGTTTTCATCAAACAGCATGATCTCGCCCGAGGTGGCGGTTTCAAGTCCCATCAGGACCTTGGCGAAGGTCGACTTGCCGCAGCCGCTTTCGCCCACGATGGCCAGCGTTTCGCCTTCGCGCGCTTCAAACGACAGGGTCTCGTTGGCCTTAACCACTTTCTTCATGCCGCCGCCAAAGGCGCTGCCGGACACCGAGTAATACTTCTTCAGATCCTGCATCTTCAGGACCACGCGGCCGATCTCGGCACGTTCCTTGAGGACGCGGGCCTTCAAGGGCGCGTCCCAGTCAATTTCGGCCCATTTCAGGCAGCGCGAGCCGTGGCGGTCGCCTTCGGGAACCGTGGACATGGCAATGTCGCCCGCGTCGCAGCGGCCTTTTTCGAAATAGTCACAGCGCGGGCCGAAGTTGCAGCCCGAGGGGCGTTCATGGGGCAGGGGGAAGTTGCCGGGAATGGCGACCAGCGGGCGCGAGGCTTTGTCGGCCCCCGGCAGCGGGATGGAGCGGAAGAGCGCTTGGGTATAGGGGTGGCGCATCTTGTCGAAGACTTCGACCACATTGCCGGTTTCCACCGCTTCGCCGGAATACATCACGCAAAGCCGGTCGCAGACATCCATCACAAGGCCAAGGTTGTGGCTGATGAACAGCATCGAGGTGCCGTATTTCTCGCCCAAATCCTTCACGAGATCGACGATCCCCGCCTCAACCGTCACATCCAGTGCGGTGGTCGGTTCATCCAAGATCAACAGCGCGGGCTTTGACATCAGGGCCATCGCAATCACGATACGCTGCTGCTGGCCGCCCGACAGTTGGTGGGGATAGGCGTTGATGATGCGGTCAGGGTCGGGCAGGCGCACATCGGCGACGATCTGGCGGGCCAAGGCCCAAGCGTCGTCTTTGGACATGCCTTGATGGATCATCGGCACTTCGGCCAGTTGCGCGCCGATCTTCATGGCCGGATTGAGTGAGGCCATTGGCTCTTGATAGATCATGGCGATTTCCGAGCCACGGATATGGCGCAGCTCTTCTTCCCCCATGGTCGTCAGGTCGCGGCCCTTGAACTTGATCGACCCGCCCACGATCCGGCCGTTTTTGCCCAGATCGCGCATCACAGCCAGCGCCACGGTGGATTTGCCGCAGCCGGATTCGCCCACCAGCCCCATCGCTTCGCCCGGCATCACGGTGCAGGAGAAATCCATCACCGCCGGGATTTCGCGCAGGCGCGTGAAGAAGCTGATCGAGAGATTCTCGATCTCAAGGATGGGTTTAGAGGGATCCCAGGTGGTGTCAGTCATGGCAAATCTCGCTTTGGCTGGGCGTTTGGGAGCGGGGGCCAGCCCCCGCACCCCCGGGATATTTGGGCCACATTGAAGGCATCAGTCTTTCAGGCTTTCTTCGCGCAAGCCATCGGCCAGAAGGTTCAGGCCAAGGACAAGGCTCATCAAGGCAAAGGCGGGCACCAGCGCGGGGTGGGGGACAATCGACAAGAGCTTGCGCCCGTCGTCGATGGTGGAGCCCCAATCCGGGCTTTCAGGCGAGACGCCGAGGCCGAAGAAGCCAAGCGTGCCCAGAAGGATGGTGGTGTAGCCGATGCGCAGGCAGAAATCGACGATCAGCGGCCCGCGGGCGTTGGGCAGAATTTCCCACAGCATGATGTACCAAGCGCCTTCGCCGCGGGTCTGGCCGGCGGCCACATAGTCGCGCGTCTTGATGTCCATCACCATGCCGCGCACGATGCGGAACACGCCGGGTGAGTTCACAAAGACCACCGAGACAAAGACGTTGAGCATGTTCGGGCCCATCGACCAGACGCCCAAGGGGTCCAAGTTGAAGGCAAGGCCCGAATAGGCCCAAAGCCCGACCAAAAGCACGCCACCCACATAGAGGTTGCGCTGCATTGGGTTGGTGAAGAAGCGCGAGTTGATGAGCAGGACCAGAAACACTATCGGGAATAGGAACAGGAAGGCCGCGAAGTAGGTTGGGATGCCCGTCAGTACGATTTCCGGGGTCACGAGCAGGTAAAAGAGCAAGATCACCGGGAAGGCCAGCACCAGGTTCGCAAGGAAGGACAGCACCGTGTCCAACTTACCGCCGATGTAACCGGCGGGCAGGCCAAGGGTGATGCCAACCATAAAGGCGAAAAGGGTTGCTGCTGGTGCGATTTTCAAGACCTCGCGTGAGCCCATGACCATGCGCGAGAAGACGTCGCGCGCCACGTGGTCGGCGCCCAGCAGAAGGTGCGTAAAGGCCCCCTCGACAGGGGTTTTCAAAGGCGAGCCCGGCACGGCGTTCTTAGAGCCGGAGAACTGCGCCAAGGGATCCATGGTGACGATGAGATCAGCAAAGATTGCCGTGAAGACCCAAAACATCACGATGCCAAAGCCGATCATGCCGACGGGGCTGTCGAAGAGTTTGCCGTACAGGCCAAGGCGACGCTTGAAGCTGATCGACAGCGCGAAGGTGACAACCAGCGCCACCCAGACCGGCAGAAAGCGGCCAGCCATGGCGGCGAAAATCTCAAGCCAGGAGAGCGGTTCCATGAGGCGTTCTCCTTACGACAAACGAATGCGGGGATTGAGGAACACATAGCCGATATCGGAAATCAGCTGTGTGATAAGCACCAGAACCACGGCCATGACCGAACAGCCCAGCAAAAGCTCGATGTCATTGTTGGTAGCGGCTTGGACCAGCGTCCAGCCAAAGCCCTTGAAGTTGAACAAGGTCTCGACAATCACGACGCCGTTCAAAAGCCATGGGAATTGCAGCATGATGACCGTGAACGGGGCGATCAGCGCGTTGCGCAGTGCGTGGCGCATCACGACCTGACGGAAGCTGACGCCTTTCAGTCGCGCGGTGCGGATGTATTGGGCGGTCATCACCTCGGTCATCGAGGCGCGGGTCATGCGGGCGATGTAGCCAATGCCATAAAGTGCGATGGTCATGACGGGCAGGGAGAAATTCCAGAAGGTGATATTGTCCATGGCGCTGGTGGCGGTGCCCATGAACAGGGTTTTGCCCTCGATCCAGCCCCATTCCGCCAGCATGGGCGAGATGCCGCCCGTGGCAGAGGCCAGAAGGGCGATAAAGATAACGCCCGAGACATATTCCGGCGTCGCGGTCGTGACGATGGCGACGGTGGAGAGCACGCGGTCGGTGCGCGAGCCTTCGCGCATGCCTGACAGCACGCCCAAGAGGAGTGAGGCCGGCACCATGACCAGCATGACCGAGAGCATCAGCCAACCGGTGTGGCCCAGCGAACGGGCCAGCACATCGGTGACCGGAATTTTGAAGACTGTGGAGTTGCCCCAGTCACCCTGCATCAGCCCGCAAAAGCTTTCCGCTTCGGCGGGGTCTTGCCCTTTGGCGATGCAGCGGCCGCGCACTTCGCCCGATTCCAACGTCTTGACCCAGCCCGGCAAAACGCCAAGCCACTGCCCGTAGCGCGACAAGATCGGCGTCGAATAGCCATTGTTGTCGATCCATTTCACCACGTCCTCGTCGCTCATGCGGACCGAGGCTTCGGATTTCGCAAGCTTTTCAAGGTTGGGCGGCAGGTTGGTCAGGTAAAAGACGATGAAGGTCAGCGCAAAGGCGGTCAAGAGCATGACACCTAGGCGGCGAATGATAAACAGCAGCAT
>NZ_CBDAEL010000013.1:0-53543 GCF_965194375.1 Allotabrizicola aquatica (SeqCode) | reverse complement strand
TTTCAGCGCCTCTAACGCAACACGCGCCTTGAACGCCGCGTCATGGTTCCTGCGTTTCTTCATGTTCTGATCTCCTCGTTCTTGGAGACCAGCAGACGTCAGATCGTAGCTTCCGTCACTGTCCGGTTTTCGGGGAGTAGCTCAAATCCCCGCTCAACACCGCGCGATACACGGCCAAGACGCCGGGCCGCAGATAGGGTGACCAATGTGAAACACGTTTGCAGGCCGGAGACACCTCATGGCCCATCCGTGAGAGCGCGCCCAAGGTCAATGGGCTGTCGATCCACAAATCGCGCCAGTTGGGCCGGGTCTGCCCCAAACCCTGACCGATCGATGTCCGCATGCCGCCATGGACCAACCATTCAAAGCACGCGTCGAACAAGTCATTCTCGCGTGTCGCAACATTGACGATGCTCGCCACGCGCCCGGCGGGGCTGTCCAGCGCGGCGAGCGCAAGGCCCCGCGCTTCGGCCCCAGCCAGCAAGATGAGATGTCGCAGATCACCAGCGCCAGCCTCATGCAGGGCCGCCAATGCCACCCTTGCGCCCAGCGAATGCGCGACCACGTCCAAGCACCGGCCCCGAGCGCGCAAGATCCCAGCAAGCTCGGCCAGCGCCGCCCCCGCCCGCGCGGCATTGGCATGGGCTTGCCACAGATTGCCCCGGGCATGCCAACCGAAGGCAATCGCCAAACCCCGCCGCCCATCCAAGCCCAGATGCCGGGGCCAACTGATTGCCTTGGCATCCGCAACATCGGGATCCAGTGCAAGGATGTGTCGGTGGGGGCAGTCCCGCCCCAAACCCGGTGAAAAGCTGTAGCCATGCACCAAGGCAACCACAGGCGCACCCTCGGGCAGGGCGTCCAAGGCCCTGAACAGTCTTTCGTGATCTAAGGAAAGACCGTCATGGGTCAGATTTGCGCGGATCGGTGGCAAGGGCGGCATCGCAACGGTCCCAGATATCGCATCTGACCCGGTCTTATCCTTGCCCTGCGACCGCCAGATGAAGCTGGCATGTCTGCCAGATGACAGCGCATTGGGTCGATTCCCTCCCCCCGTTGACCTTTCCCCCTCCCCGGCATATCCATCCGCCCGTGGCGCTTTGAGACCGGATTGCGGGCCACGTTAAACAAGCCGCTAAAAGGGACACGGATGCAAATGCCCCCGGACCCCTTTGGTTTCGGGGTTTTTCTTTGGGCCGGAGGCGCGCATGACGAACGATTGGAAAACACGCACCAAACTCGTGCATGACGGCATCCGCCGCAGCCAATATGGCGAGATGGCCGAGGCGATCTTCCTGACCCAAGGCTTCGCCTACCCTTCGGCCGAGGCTGCCGAGCAGCGCTTTATCAAGGCGGGCAGCGATGAGTTTATCTATGCCCGCTATGGCAACCCCACTGTGCGCATGTTCGAAGACCGGATCGCGGCACTGGAAGGCACCGAAGCCGCTTTTGCCTGCGCCTCTGGCATGGCCGCCGTCAATGGTGCGCTCACCTCGATGTTGCGCGCTGGCGATCATGTGGTGTCGTCGCGCGCGCTCTTCGGCTCGTGCCTCTACATTCTGGAAGAGGTGCTGACCCGATACGGCGTCAACGTAACCTTCGTCGATGGCGCAGACCTTGACCAATGGCGCGCCGCCGTCACCCCCGCCACCAAGGCGGTGTTTTTCGAGAGCATGTCGAACCCGACGCTGGAGTTGGTCGATATCCGGTCTGTGTCTGAAATCGCCCATGCCGTCGGCGCAATCGTGATCGTCGACAACGTCTTTGCGACCCCGATCTTTTCCCGCGCCGTCGATCAGGGTGCAGATGTCATTGTCTACTCCACCACCAAACACATCGATGGGCAGGGCCGCGCGCTGGGCGGCGTGATCTGCGGGCGTGAGGAGTTCATCCGCAAGACGGTGGAAACCTATATGAAACACACCGGCGGCTCGATGAGCCCCTTTACCGCTTGGATGCACCTCAATGGCATGGCGACGCTTGATCTGCGCTGCCGGGCCATGGCGGAGTCGGCTCTGACGGTGGCGAAGGCGCTGGAAGGCGATGCCCGCCTGTCGCGCGTGATCTTCCCCGGCCTTGCAAGCCACCCCCAGCACAGTCTTGCGATGGAGCAAATGGGTTCGGGCGGGACACTGGTGGCCTTTGACATCAAGGGCGGCAAAGAGGCTGCCTTCCGCTTCATGAACGCACTGCAAATTGCCACCATTTCGAACAACCTTGGCGATGCAAAAACCATCGCCACCCACCCTGCGACGACCACCCACCAGCGACTTGCGCCCGAGATGAAGGATAAACTGGGCATTACGCCCGGCCTGATCCGCCTTTCGGTTGGGCTTGAAGATGCGGGCGATCTGATTGCCGATCTGAACCAGGCGCTCGATCACGTCTGATCTGTCGGAAACGGGACGGAATCTGTCCCTTTCCCCCTTCTTTCCAAAGGGGCCAGCCCTTAAGTTCAAGCTTCGCGCGGGAATCCCTTCCGCCGCACTGATCCGGACCAAGCTTCTGTCCGTATTCCTGATGACATTGACGGCGCGCGAGCGCCCGAACCGAAAGGACGCTTTATGAACCTGCACCTGTCAGACAAAGACACCCGCCCCGGCCGCACCGAGGCCGAAGCCGCTCTGGCCACGCTGCGGCTTTGGGCTGCCCGTGCCTCTGAGGCCGAGATTGTGGGTCTGGATCCGCAGGTCGGCGCGCTTTTGGGGCAGGGCTATCCGATCCTGTCGCGCGATTACCCAACCGAGTTCCGCGCCGACGCGGCGTATAAAGACACGCTCCCCGATCTGCAAAATGGCCCGGCCAGCCTGATCCGGGGCGCCAAGCAGACCATCCAGCACGTCGGCATTTCCAACTTCCGCCTGCCGATCCGCTTCAAGACCCGTGACAATGGCCCGGTGACACTGGAGACCAGCGTGACCGGCACCGTCAGCCTTGAGGCCGAGAAGAAGGGCATCAACATGAGCCGCATCATGCGGTCGTTTTATGCTCATTCTGAAAAGGATTTTTCCTTTGGCGTGATCGAACACGCGCTGAACGACTATAAGCGCGATCTTGAAAGCTTTGACGCCCGCATCCAGATGCGCTTTTCCTTCCCGGTCAAGGTGGACAGCCTGCGCTCGGGCCTGTCGGGGTGGCAGTATTACGACATCGCGCTGGAACTGGTCGACGTGGCGGGTGTGCGCAAGCATCTGATGCATCTTGATTTCGTTTATTCCTCGACCTGCCCCTGCAGCTTGGAGCTCTCTGAACACGCCCGCCAGACGCGCGGCCAACTGGCGACGCCGCATTCGCAGCGCTCGGTGGCCCGCATTTCGGTGGAGCTGACCGGGGCGAAATGCCTGTGGTTCGAAGACCTGATCGAAATCGCCCGCGACGCAGTGCCGACCGAGACGCAGGTGATGGTCAAGCGCGAGGATGAGCAGGCCTTTGCCGAGTTGAACGCCGCCAATCCGATCTTTGTCGAAGATGCCGCCCGCAGCTTCTGTGCGGCCCTTCTGAAAGACGACCGGATCGCCGATTTCCGCGTTGTGGCCAGCCATCAGGAAAGCCTGCACAGCCATGACGCGGTGTCGGTCCTGACCGAGGGCCCGACCTTTGCTGCGACGTCGCTGGACCCCCGGCTCTTTGCCAGCCTCTATCACGTCGGCTGACCCGACACCGCGCGTCGAAGTCCGTCCGGGCACTCCTTGCCTTTGCCATCCTTTGCCAGCCAAGGCCGCCCCTTTGACGGGGCGGCCTTTTGGCCCTATGCCTAGCGCCCATGATTGATCTGCGGCCAATCTTTTACGTGGTGGGGCGAATCCTCGTGGTGCTGGCGATCCTGATGCTGGCCCCGGCCATCATCGACTGGCGAGCCGGGCTTGAGAACGGCGCTGATTTTCTGGAATCGGCCATCATCACCGGCGCAGTGGGTCTTATGCTGTCAGTTGCCACCGCCAATGGTCTGGCGGGTGGGCTGAATGCGCGTCAGGCCTATCTGATGACCGCGATGATCTGGGGCTTTGTGCCCATGTTCGGCGCGCTGCCGTTCATGCTGGGCGCGCCGAACCTGTCGTTCACCCACGCCTATTTCGAAGCCGTGTCCGGCATCACCACCACCGGGTCAACCGTGATCATCGGCCTTGAAACCCTGCCGCCGGGCATGAATCTGTGGCGCGGCATGCTGAACTCGCTTGGCGGGTTGGGGATCGCCTTTGTCGCGATGATCTTCCTGCCGGTGCTGCGGGTGGGCGGCATGCAGTATTTCAAGACCGAGGGCTTTGACACCTTCGGCAAGGTCATGCCCCGCGCCACCGACATCGCGCGGCAGTTGGTGATTGTCTATTTCGGCCTGACGTTGGCGTGCATCCTTGCCTATCGTCTCTTGGGCATGAGCGAACTTTCTGCCGTGGTGAATGGTATGGCCACCGTGGCCACTGGCGGCTTTTCTGATGCCGATGCCTCCTTCAGCCGCTTTGGCGCCCCCATCCAATACGCGGGGGCCTTTTTCATGATTATCTCTAGCCTGCCCTATATCCGTTATGTGCAGCTGTTGAATGGTCACGCCCGCCCGCTGTGGCAAGACAGCCAGATTCGCGCTTATCTGAAATGGATCGCCGTCGCGGTGGGAACGGTCACGCTGTGGCGTCTTGTCAGTGCGGGCGGCAGCGTTGAGGTGACCTTCCGTGAGGCGCTGTTCAATCTGGTCTCGATCATGTCCTCGACCGGCTTCATGGCTGGCAGCTTTTCGGGCTGGGGCGGCTATATGCTGATTGTGGCCTTCCTGATCGGCATTGTCGGGGCCTGCTCGGGCTCTTCGGCATCGGGACTTTCGGTCTTTCGCGTGCAAATTGCCGCTTCGGCCCTGATCGCCCAAATCCGTCAGATCGCCTCACCCTCGAAAGTGGTGCCTGTGCGCTATGACGGGCGGACCGTGGGCGAGGATGTGATTTCGGGCCTGATCCTGTTCATCACCAGCTATGTGCTTTCGATCGGCATCATGACCGTGGCCCTTACCTTGATGGGTGTTGACCCGATGTCGGCTCTTTGGGGGGTCTGGACCTCGATCGGCAACATTGGCTACGGCATGGGGCCAGTCGCGTCGCGGACAGGCACGTTCATAGAATATCCCGATGCGGCGAAATGGGTGCTGATCTTGGCGATGATCATGGGCCGCTTGGGGCTGATGGCGATCTTCGTTCTGTTCCTGCCGCGCTTTTGGCGTGACTAGCGTCGGGCCTGCGTAGGGGCGATCCCGCCCTTACTCAGCCCAGCACGACACTTGCACCGTCATGCCCAATGCCGCGGCGTTCAGCGCGTCTGGTGTCGCTGGTGTGCCGCTTGTGGCTGGTCCAGCGGTCATGACAAGGCCCGCGCCCTGCACAAGCGCGCCAAGGCTTGCCGCATCGGCGGCCAGCGCCATGCCTTCGGGCAATTGCCGCCCCGCATCTGCTGGAACCGGGATCAGCACCCCCAGAACGCCGCCCGCGCTGTCCAGAACCGGCCCTCCCATGTCCCCGGCCATCACCGGCGCCAAAAGCCGCACCTGACCCGGTTCGCCCATGATGCCTTCGGCCGCCTCGAAGGTGCCAAAGGTCAGGACCGCCGCTGGCAGCCGCTCGCCATAAGAGAAGCCAGCGACCGAGATTTCGGCCCCGCTGCGCGGGCTGGCCGTGGCCAGTCGCGCGACGGCCCGCGGCGCAAGGGCCGCCTTGGGCGTCAACAGCGCCAGCCCCGTGACCGCATCCTCGGCCGCCACATCTGCCGCCGTCTCGGCCCCGATCGTCACCTTGGCGCAGCCTGCGACATTGGCCAGCGCAGTCGCCACATGGCCGATCTCATCCACAAACACCCCCGAGGCCACCCGCGCCGGTTTGCGCAACTTCAGCCCCGACAGCATGCCGCTGAGCGCCGCTTCCTCCATCGGCACCAGCCCCGGATCCAGAGCCTTGCCGCCCACGGCCCGGAACGACGATTGGAGCACCGGCAGGATACGCTCCATCCGCGCTGCATCGGCCGGGTTCCAGACCGCAAGATACCCTTTCACCATCCCATCACGGGTTTCGGCAAACGCGAGACTTTCCAGCTTGCTGGACGCCGCCTGAATGGTGAACGACGTGTCACCCAAGGACCGCTCGCCCGTCTCTGGCACCGCCTCCAGCGTCTGCAAGATGTCATAAAGCCCAGCCAGCGCCTCAGGCCCGCCAGGTTCGGAAATCAACAAAATGCGTAGGCCAGAGCCGTCTTTTTCGGCAAAATGCACGAACGGAGGTTCGTAATGGTCAAATGCCACCAGCGACAGCGGTAGGGTGATCTCGATCCCAGCCTCGGCTTCGGTCACACTTTCAAAGCCGAACTCGGCCAGATCGGCGGCGTGATTGGTCACCAGCGTCGCCCGCTGGCGTGTGGTCAGAACGCCGGTTGGCTCAAAGCCGTTCGCCTCTTGCCAGGCCGACATCGAGGCGCGGGTGCCCTGCCCAAACGCGCCGTCAATGCCGCTGGCGTAAAAGCCATACCACTTCAGCGCCTCTTGCAGCGTCACGCGCTCGTCCCGGCTCAGCTCTGCTTCCGAGGCGCGCGCTTCACGCAGTGTCTCATCCGGCTCGATGACCAACGGCGCAGGCTCGATGGATTCGGGTGCTATCCTTTGGGCTTCCACCGCTGCGGGCTCCACCGTCTCAGCAACCGGCGCCTCTGTCGCAATCGGTTCACGCTCCACAGCCTCTGCCACGGCCAGATCCTCTAGAACCCCGGTAAAGCCCCCACCATCCGTCACAAATGCATCGCCCGGCACCTGACCCGACCGGCGCAACTCGGCAAGCCTTCCGGCTGCTGCCTCGGGGCTATAGGGACCAAGAACAATGGCATGCCACGACCGCCCCTTGAACACCGTCACATCGGGAAACTCGGCGGCGTAAGCCTCGGCGCGCGCCCTTGCTGTTGCTTCTGAGGGGTAGGATTCAATCTGGATCCACGCCTGCTCTTCGGTCGCCTCCTGTGCCTGTCCCATCGTGGCCACGGCAAGGCTGAAGGCCAACACCAATGCATACCGCCAAAAACACATGTTTCCCCCATCACGCCCGGTTTTCTGGGCCACATTTTTTGCGTCAAATCTCTTTTGCCCGACCATGGCAGGCCGCTTGCCGAATACAAGGGTCAAGACAGCGGAATCTCAGCGCTCCATTGACCCTTTGACGCCTCTTGCCTATGGAAGGGCAGCATTTCAAGAGGCTGGCCATGTCTGACCCGATCAAAGCCCCGCGATCCTTTCAGGAAATCATCCTGCGGTTGCAAGCCTACTGGGCGGCGCAGGGGTGTGCGGTGCTGCAACCCTATGACATGGAGGTCGGGGCAGGCACCTTTCACCCGGCCACCACGCTGCGCTCCTTGGGCTCCAAACCTTGGGCGGCGGCCTATGTGCAGCCCTCACGCCGCCCGACCGATGGGCGTTACGGCGAAAACCCCAACCGGTTGCAGCATTACTACCAGTATCAGGTCATCATCAAACCCTCGCCCGCGAACCTGCAGGACCTCTACCTTGGCTCGCTGCGCGCCATTGGCATCGACATGGGCCTGCACGACATCCGCTTTGTCGAGGATGACTGGGAAAGCCCGACCTTGGGCGCTTGGGGCTTGGGCTGGGAAGTGTGGTGCGACGGCATGGAAGTGTCGCAGTTCACCTATTTCCAACAGGTCGGCGGCCATGATTGCAAGCCGGTCTCGGGTGAGCTGACCTATGGTCTGGAACGCCTTGCGATGTATGTGCTGGGCATCGATCACGTCATGGACATGCCCTTCAACGATCCGGCATCCCCCATTCCGCTGACCTATGGCGACATCTTTCGCCAGACCGAAGAGGAATACTCGCGCCACAACTTTGACGGCGCAACGACCGAGATGCTGTTTCAGCACTTCAAAGACGCCGAGGCCGAATGCGAGCGCCTTCTGGCCTTTGAGCCCGAGGACCCGAAATCGGGCAAGCGCATCATCATGGCACACCCGGCCTATGACCAGACCATCAAGGCCAGCCATCTCTTCAACCTTCTTGATGCCCGCGGCGTGATCTCGGTTACCGAGCGCCAAGCCTATATCGGCCGCGTCCGCGCACTGGCCAAGAAATGCGCCGACGCGTTTCGCCAGACCGAAGCCGGGGCGGATGCCTGATGGGAAAGATTGTTGGGGTTTTTATCGTGTTGATTTCCTTGGGCGCAGGTATCGCAGTCTATTACCTGCAGGAGTACGCTTACTACCATGAGGCGGCCTTTACAGCCGGCACCGAGATCCTGCTGACGCCGATCGAAAGCGACAGCCCCGAACCCATTTTGGCCGAAGGTATCACCGGAATCGACGCCGACAGCAGCCCCCTGCGCTTCCGCGCCTGTTTCCGCACGCCATTAAGCCACGGCATGCTGACGGAAACCTACCGCGCCTATGAGGGTGCCACGCCACTTAACGCGCCTTCGTGGTTTGACTGTTTCGACGCCAGCGAGATCGGCGCCGCCCTCGAAAACGGGCAGGCGCTCGCCTTTCTGTCACAATCGAACATCGCCCCCGATGTTGATCGCGTGGTCGCCGTTTTCGCCGATGGCCGCGCCTTTGCCTGGCACCAGTTTCGCCCCGGCGCGCTTGAGGGCAACTGATGGCCCGGCCTTTCCCCTTTGCCAAATCCGAACGGATCTGAACCGATGTCCGACCTTCTGATCGAACTCTTCTCCGAAGAAATCCCCGCCCGGATGCAAGCACGCGCGCGGGAGGATCTGAAATCCCTGGTCACCAACGGGTTGGTCGAGGCCGGCCTTACCTATGCCTCCGCCGGCGCCTTCTCGACGCCCCGCCGTCTGACCTTGGCGATTGACGGGCTCTCGCCCCAGTCCCAACCCGTCCGCGAAGAGCGCAAAGGCCCCGCCGCCACCGCCCCGCAGGCGGCCATCGAGGGCTTTTTGCGCGCCACCGGGCTCACGCTCGACCAACTCGAACGCCGCGCCGACAAAAAGGGCGAAACGCTTTACGCCATCGTCGAAAAGCCCGGCCGCCCCGCCGCCGACATCATCGCCGAGGTGCTGGAAGCCACCATCCGCAGCTTCCCTTGGCCGAAATCCATGCGCTGGGGCGCAGGCACCCTGCGCTGGGTGCGCCCGCTGCAATCAATCCTTTGCCTCATGTCGGACGAGGGTGGCAGCACCATCGTCCCCCTCACCGTCGACGGCATCACCGCCGCGAACACCACCGAAGGCCACCGCTTCCTCTCGCCTGGCCGCTTTGCTGTTACCGGGTTTGACGATTACGCGGTGAAGCTCAAACGCGCCCATGTGGTGCTGGATTCGGCCGAGCGCGAGGCCGCGATCTGGCAGGGCGCGCAAAACCTCGCCTTCGCCGCCGGTCTTGAACTGGTGGAAGACAAAGGCCTTTTGGCCGAGGTTGCGGGCCTTGTCGAATGGCCAGTGCCCCTGATGGGCCGCATCGCGGATGACTTCCTGCACCTGCCGCCCGAGGTTCTGCAAACCTCGATGAAGGAACACCAGAAGTTCTTCTCGGTGAAAAACCCGAAGACCGGCCGGATTGAGGCCTTCGTGACCGTCGCCAACACTCAGCCCGCCGACCATGGCGCGACGATCCTGAAGGGCAACCAAAAGGTTCTTACCGCCCGCCTGTCGGATGCGCGGTTCTTCTATGACAATGACCTGCGCGTGGCGAAGGCGGGCCCCGAATCCAAACCCATGGGTGAGTGGCTTGATGGCCTCAAATCCGTGACCTTCCACAACAAGCTGGGGAGCCAAGCCGACCGGATCGCGCGCATCGCAGCCCTGGCCCGCGAAATCGCCCCGCTCGTCGGCGCGGATGCCGACCTCGCCGAACAAGCCGCCAACCTTGCGAAGGCCGACCTGCGCTCAGCCATGGTCGGGGAATTCCCTGAACTCCAGGGCCTGATGGGCATGTATTACGCCCGCGCGGCAGGTCTGCCCGACGCCGTGGCGTTGGCCGCCCGCGACCACTATTCGCCACTTGGCCCGACCGACACCGTGCCCACCGATCCCGTCTCTGTCGCCGTCGCACTGGCTGACAAGATCGACACGCTGACCGGCTTCTGGGCCATCGACGAAAAGCCCACGGGGTCGAAAGACCCCTTCGCGCTGCGCCGCGCCGCGCTGGGGGTTATTCGGTTGGTGTTGGGGAATGGGGTTCGGGTAGGGCTTTCAGGTCGTGGTGTTGAGCGTCACGTCCTTGCGAGCCTCTTGCTTATCAAGGGAGCGGAGTTTCGGCTGCGTGGCAAGGAATTGGTCTCACCGGATGCGGCACGTTTGCTGACACCTGATGAGATGAAGGAGTTGGTTTACCGCCTTGTTGACGCTGACAAAGAGTCGAAAGAAGAAACTCTGATATCTAGGATGGACAGGGTTGTTGCCGACCTCCTCTCCTTCTTCCACGACCGCCTGAAAGTCTTCCTCAAGGACCAAGGCATCCGCCACGATGTCATTGACGCCTGCCTTGCCATGCCCGGCAATGACGACCTGACGCTTCTCGTAAAGCGCGCCGAGGCGCTGGCGGCTTTCCTGAAAACCGAAGATGGCCCGAACCTCCTGCAGGGCTACAAGCGCGCCAACACGATCCTTAGCCAAGCCGAGGCGAAGGACGGCGTCGAATACTCCTTCGGCGCGGACATCAAATTCGCCGAAACCGACGAAGAACGCGCCCTCTTCACGGCCCTCGATCAGGCCGAGGCCGCCATCACCCCCGCCATGACGGCCGAGGATTTCCCCGCCGCGATGCAGGCCATGGCCCAACTCCGCGCCCCGATCGACGCCTTCTTCACCGCCGTTCAGGTCAATGCCGACAACCAGATCGTGCGGCGCAACCGCTTGAACCTGCTTCACCGCATCCGGGCCATCTGCTCGGGCGTGGCTGACCTGACCAAGATCGAAGGCTAAGGGCCCCCGGGCCGTAATGCGCGCCTTTCATCTTGGCGAAAATACTCCGGGGGTGCGGGGGCTGGCCCCCGCTCCGCCCGTGGCCCAAGGCGCCACAGCCGCCAAGACAGCACCTCACCCCAGCGGCCCCGGTCGCCGCTCTTCGGTCAGCAAGACATTGGCCTCTACCTGTCCCAAACCCGGCAAGGTCATGATCCGGCGGCGCAGCACCCGCTCGAAATCGGCAATGTCCCGCGCCACCACCCGCAGGCGGTAATCAAACAACCCCAACACGTGCTGCACCACCTGAACCTCGGGGATCGCCGTCACCGCGCGCTCGAAATCCTCAAGGCTCACCCGCCCCTTGGTGGCCAGCTTCACCCCCAAAAACACCGTCACCCCAAAGCCCAGTGCGGCGCGGTCCACCTCCATCCGCACGCCCTTCAAGATACCCGCCTCTTGCGTCCGCTTGACCCGGCGCCACGCCGCAGGCTGGCTTAGCCCAAACCGCCGCCCCAACTCCCCAGCCGACAGATCGCCCTCCAGCGACAGGGCCCGCAACATGGCCCGGTCGATATCATCCAGATCGATCACGCCTTGGTTCACAGCGGCAATCCTTCCGAATTCTTGATGGTGGAAATCAGCATCAAGGCATCCACCTCGGCAATATGGGGCAGGGCCAGAATCCGCGCGCGGTACACCTCTTGGTAATGCGCCATATCTCGCGCGATCACGTTCAGCCGCACATCGACCCGGCCCAGAAAGGTTTCAATCGCCACGACCTCCGGCACCTGCCGCGCCGCCTCGATGAACTCGTCAAACGCCCGAGGATCGGTCTTGTCGAGCGTGAACCGCAGGCTGACCTCGACCGAATAGCCAAGGCCCGTCCAGTCAATCTCGGCCCGCAAGGATCGGATCACCCCACCCTCGCGCAGCCGTTCCAACCGCCGCCCCAGCGTCGCCAGTGTCACCCCCGCCCGCTCTGCCCACAATGCGCGCGGTGCCAAAGGTTCGGCCAAGGCCTGCCGCAACACGCGACGGTCGGTCTCATCGGTATGCATGATTTTTTCATCTTTCGCACAAATGACGAATGATAAATCGCAGAAAATTAGAAAATAGTCAAACTATGCACGGGCCACCACCGAAAACCCTCTATTGTCGCGCCATCAAACATCAGGAGACACGCCATGCGCGTTTATTATGACCGTGACTGCGACATCAACCTCATCAAGGACAAGAAGGTTGCCATCCTTGGCTATGGCTCTCAGGGCCACGCCCACGCGCTGAACCTGCGCGATTCGGGTGCCAAGAACCTTGTTGTGGCGCTGCGCGAAGGTTCGCCTTCCGCCAAGAAAGCCGAAGGCGAAGGCCTGAAGGTCATGGGCATCGCCGAAGCTGCGGCTTGGTGCGATGTCATCATGTTCACCATGCCCGACGAGCTGCAGGCCGACACCTACAAGCGCTATGTCCACGATAACCTGCGCGAAGGTTCGGCGATTGCCTTCGCCCACGGCCTGAACGTGCATTTCGGCCTGATCGAGCCGAAAAAGGGCGTCGACGTCATCATGATGGCCCCCAAGGGCCCGGGCCACACCGTGCGCGGCGAATACACCAAAGGCGGCGGCGTGCCCTGCCTCGTCGCTGTGCATCAAGACGCGACCGGCAAGGCGATGGAAATCGGTTTGTCCTATTGCAGCGCCATTGGTGGCGGCCGTTCGGGCATCATCGAGACCAACTTCCGTCAGGAATGTGAAACCGACCTCTTCGGCGAACAGGCTGTTCTGTGTGGCGGCCTTGTTGAACTGATCCGCATGGGCTTTGAAACCCTCGTGGAAGCGGGCTACGAGCCGGAAATGGCCTATTTCGAATGCCTGCACGAAGTGAAGCTGATCGTGGACCTGATCTACGAAGGCGGCATCGCCAATATGAACTACTCAATCTCGAACACCGCCGAATATGGCGAGTATGTCTCGGGTCCGCGTATTCTGCCTTATGATGAGACCAAGGCCCGCATGAAGGCCGTCCTGACCGACATCCAGACCGGTAAGTTCGTACGTGACTTTATGCAGGAAAACGCCGTGGGTCAGCCCTTCTTCAAGGCCACCCGCCGCATCAACGACGAGCACCAGATCGAACAGGTCGGCGAAAAGCTGCGCGCCATGATGCCGTGGATTTCCAAGGGCAAGATGGTCGACAAGTCGCGGAACTAAGCAAAGCTGGGCTAAGCCCGACCGACGTTCACAGATTGGGCCGCGGGGAAACCCTCGGCCCTTTTCTATCGCACCAGTCGCAGCACCAAATCCTTCAACCGCTTGACCCGGCCCGTATAGGGCGGGAACATCAGCGGCAGCACGGTAAAGCGGTTTTGCATCACCGGCTTGAGGTGACTAAAGCTGTCAAACCCCGTCCGCCCATGCGCCGCGCCCATGCCGGAATTCCCAATCCCGCCAGAGGGCAGATTGGCATGGATAAAGGGCATGATCGTCAGGTTCACCCCCAAAGACCCCGATGACGTCTCGGCCCTCAGCCGCCCCACCAGATCCGCGCCGCCAAAGGCATAAAGCGTCAGTGGCTTTGGTCCGGCGTTGATTGCGGCAATCGGCTCGGCCAGATCGCGGTAGGGGAGCAGTGGCAAAAGGGGACCAAAGATCTCTTCGCTGGAAATCGACATCTCGGCGGTGGTGCCAGTCAACAGCCGCGCCGACATCTGCCGCGCCTCGGGGCGGTCGGTGCCAAGCGCCTCGATCTGCGCGCCTTTGGCGCTGGCATCGGCCAAAAGTGCGGTCAACCGTGCATAATGGCGGTCGTTCACAATGGCCGTGGTGCCCGCCTTGGCCATCGCCTGCCATTCTGCCTTGATCGCGGCGCCAAGCACGGGCAGCATCGCTTCGGGTGCATAGACATGGTCTGGTGCCACGCAAATCTGGCCCGCATTCAAAACCTTGCCCCAGGCAATCCACTTGGCCGCGCGACCGATATCGGCATCTTCGCCCAGCACAACCGGGCTTTTGCCCCCCAGTTCCAGCGTCACCGGCGTCAGGTGCTTGGCCGCCGCTGCCATGACGATCTTTCCCACCCCGGGCGAGCCGGTAAAGAAGATGTGGTCAAAGGGCAGCGCCAAAAGCGCCTGCGAGATTTCAGGACCACCCTCAAAGACTTCGGCCAGCCCCGGCAAAGCCTGCGGCAAAATCCGCGCGATTAGGGCCGAGGTGGCCGGGGTCAGTTCAGACGGCTTCACCGCCACCGCGTTCCCGGCCGCAATGGCCGAGACCACTGGCGACAGCGCCAGCAGGAAGGGAAAGTTCCACGGCGCAATGACCAAAGCCACGCCCTTAGGTTGGGGGTAAAGTGCGGCCGATGTGCCCAGCGTCATCAAGGTTGGCATCACGCGGCGCGGGCGCATCCAGCTCCGCAAATGCCGCCGTGCATGGGCGATTTCCGACAGCACCGGCAAAACCTCGACCAGATCGGCCTCGACAGCTGGCTTTGCCAGATCGGACGCAACGGCGGCGGCGATCGCATCCCGATGGGCCAGAATGGTTGCGCTCAGCCGCGCCAGCGCCGCCTTGCGCGCCGCAAGGTCAAAGCCCGTCCGCCGGGCTGCTGACCCTGCCAAAAGCGCGGTGATCCGCGGTGAGACTGTGTTGAGATCATCCATGGCTACAAGCTACCCTGCAGACAGGCCAACGCAAGCCCAACGTGGGGTCACCAAACAATCGGTTTGCCCGCCCAGTCAAAGAACCCGCCAGTGTCCGCCGGGGTTAACTGATCGAGAACTCCCAAGATATGGTCCGCCGCCGCATCCGGGCTGACCGAGGGCAGCGCGCCGCCAAACGGGGCCGACAGGCCCGTGGACACATGCCCCGGATGCAAGCTGACGACCACCGCCTGCGGATGGCTGCGCGCCAGTTCAATCGCGCCGGTGTGGATCAGCTGGTTTAAGGCCGCCTTGGCCGCGCGGTAGGAATACCACCCACCCAACGCGTTATCGCCAATCGACCCCACCCGCGCCGAGAGCGCAGCAAACCGCGCTGGCCGATCCCGCGGCAACAGCCGTGCGGCGTGCTTCAAGACCAGCGCTGGACCCATGGCATTCACCGCGAACTGACCCAAAAGCGCGGCCCCGGTCAGGCTGCGTAGCGATTTTTCCGGCGCCCTGTCGCCCAAGGCAAGCGCGCCGGTGGCAACGATCACCGTGTCGAAGGGCCCCGAAAGCCTGTCCAGATGTTCGGCAATGCTGTCTTCATCGGTGATGTCGAGACCATCGCGGCTGCGCGACAGGCCCAGAACCTCGGCCCCCTGCCGGGTCAGCCCAGCCACCAGGGCCGCGCCGATGCCTCCGCTTGCGCCGATGACCAAAGCCCGCATGATCCGCCCCCTGTGCTTCCGGTCTTATACGCTTGACCGGCTGGGCAGGATCACCCTGGCAAACCAGGCTGGGTCAGACCGCCGCCTCAACCGCGCCCACGATCTCGTCCACCACCTCTGACAGCATCACCGCATCCTCGCATTCCGCCATCACCCGGATCAAAGGCTCAGTGCCGGATTTGCGGATCAGGATGCGGCCCTTGCCGGCAATGCGCGCTTCATTGGCGCGAATTGTGGCTTGAACGGCGGCGCTGTCCAAGGGAGCTTTGCCCGCCTCAAAGCGGACGTTCTTCAAAAGCTGCGGCACGCTGGTGAATTGCCGGATCAGCGTGCTGGCCGGTTGGCCGGTGCGCGCCATTTCGGCCAGAAACTGCAACCCGGCCAAAAGCCCGTCGCCGGTGGTGGCGTAATCGGTCATCACGATATGGCCCGATTGCTCACCGCCCAGATTCCACCCGCCGCGCCGCATGGCCTCAACCACATAGCGGTCGCCGACCGCTGTGCGTTCAAGGCGCAAGCCCCGCCCGGTCAGAAACCGCTCCAACCCAAGGTTCGACATGACGGTGGCCACGAGCGTACCACCGCTTAGGCGGCCATCGTCGGCCCAACGGGCCGCAAAGAGCGCCATGATCTGATCGCCATCCGCCACATGGCCATGCTCATCCAAGATCATCACCCGGTCGGCATCACCATCGAGCGAAATGCCCACATGCGCGCCATGCGCTACCACAGCCTCGGCGGCGGTCTGTGTATAGGTTGACCCGCATTTTTCGTTAATGTTGGTGCCGTTCGGGCTAACGCCCACCTTGATGACCTCGGCCCCCAACTCCCACAACACATCCGGCGCGGCCTTATAGGCGGCGCCATTGGCGCAATCGACCACCACCTTCAGCCCGTCGAGCCGCAGTCCGGCCGGAAAAGTGGTCTTGGCATATTCGACATAGCGCCCCAAAGCGTCATCAATCCGCTTGGCGCGGCCAATGTTTTGCGGCTGGGCGGGCGTGATCTCGCCCGCCACCATCGCCTCAATCTCGATCTCGGCCTCATCCGACAGCTTAAACCCGTCGGGTCCAAAGAACTTGATCCCGTTGTCATGATGCGGGTTGTGGCTGGCCGAAATCATCACCCCAAGATCGGCGCGCATGCTGCGGGTCAAAAACCCCACCGCAGGCGTTGGCACCGGACCCAACAACAGCACGTTCATGCCCGTTGACGTCAGCCCGGCCGTCAGCGCGTTTTCCAGCATATAGCCGGAAAGCCGGGTGTCCTTGCCGATCACCACGCGATGCGCGTTGCTGCCATCGCGGCGGAAATACCGCCCGGCGGCTTGGCCCAGCTTCAAGGCCATCTCGGCGGTCATCGGATAGGTATTGGCCCGGCCCCGCACCCCGTCGGTGCCGAAAAGCTTACGCGTCATCGTCAATATCCCCTTGTTGCGGCCTGCCACAGGCGCAGAGCCTGCCGCGTCTCGGCCACGTCATGCACCCGGATCATCTGCATGCCTTGCGCCACACCTGCCAAAGCGACAGCCAACGACCCCGGCATCCGCCGCGCGGCCTCAGCTTCGGCGCCAATGGTGCCGATAAACCGCTTGCGGCTGGCCCCGAGCAGAACCGGCACGCCCAGATCGTGAAACACACTCAACCGCGCCAAAAGCGCCAAATTATGCTCCAGCGTCTTGCCAAAGCCGATGCCGGGATCAATCGCCAGCCTGTCTCGTGCAATACCCTCCGCCTCGGCCACGGCCAAGCGCGCGGCCAGCGCGTCATAGACATCCAGTAGCACATCCTCATAGCGCGGATCGTCCTGCATGGTGATCGGCGTCTCGATCGAATGCATCAAGACCACCGGCACGCCCGCGCTTGCCGCCACCCCAGCCATGGCCGGATCAAAGCGCAAGGCCGTCACATCGTTCAAGATCGTCGCCCCGGCCGCAAAGGCTGCTTCCGCGACGGCAGCCTTTCGCGTGTCGATCGAAATCGGCAACGCGAGCCCACCCTCGCGCAGCGCGGCAATCACCGGCGCGGTGCGCTGGGTTTCATCCAATACCGACACTTCCGCCGCGCCGGGGCGCGTGCTTTCGCCGCCAATATCCAGAATATCGGCCCCATCTGCCATGCGCCGGGCCTGCATCAAGGCCGCCTCAGGGCGCAGAAACAGCCCACCATCGGAAAAGCTGTCTGGCGTGATGTTCAAAATGCCCATGACACGCGGCGCATCCATCGACAACTCGCCAAAGTCAGGGCGCGGGGCCGACAGTCGCCCGCGCTCCGCCGCTGTCAGATCACCAAGGCCGACAATCCGTGGCGCCTCCTCACGGGACAAGACCTCCACCCGGTCAAACCAGCACCAGCCCCCCGCCAAGGGCAAGGCTCCGGCCGGGCGGGCGGGATCACTCATCGAGATCGGGCGCAGGTAATAGCTCACAAACAGGCCTTCAACGTGGCGAAAAATATCCTGCGGGGGGTCCGGGGGGCGCAAAGCCACCCGGGGCGTGCCGCAAGCGGTCTGCCTGCCGGATTAAGCCCCAACGCCCCACCGGGCAAGGGGGAAGCTCAGGCTGTTTCCACCTGCACGCGGCTTCCTGCCGGAAGTGTAACAGAGCCGTGAACGATCAGGCGCTCGGCCGCCATGGTTTCGGCAAGCCACAGGGCCAGCGCCACCGGCTCGCGCGAGTGAGGGCCATCGACCGCATCCAGCACCAGCTTTGACGGAGCCCAGACCATCATCTGACCACGCTTAACCGCCCAGTCGATCTCGGTCCGCGTCGCCATGACCACGCAGCGCGGATCGCGCGCGGCCAAGACCCAGGCGTTTTGTTCGATTGCCAGCATGTCCACGCGGCGCTGGGTGGGTTTGTGGCCGGTCTGGGGGCGGGCCATGTCGGGCAGGCCTACAGTCAGGATCACCGGCAGACCTCGGGCCTGCAGGGCATCCAGCCGGGATGACAGATCGTCGGCATGGATCGCCGCATTGTCGAGATAAACCACCAAAGGATGCAGCGCGGCCTCTTGCCCGTCTTGCCCCACCACCTTCAGCGCCGCCTCGGCGCGGCTGCGGACAATCTCGACGCCCAGCTTATAGGGGCCGATGTCCAGCTTTTCGATCCGCACAAAGGCCCGCATCGCCTGCGGCTCGGCCAGGATCCGTTCGGCCACCCGTTCGGCCAACGTCTCCAAAAGGTTTAGCCGCTCGGCGGCCAGCTCGGTGGCAATCGCTTCGGTAATCCGGTCATAGGACAGGATCTTGTCCACATCGTCATCCAACGGGGCAGGGGCGGGGCGCACCTCGATCACCACATTGAACATCACGCGCTGCGTGTGGCCGCGTTCCTTTTGAAACGCGCCGATCTCCACCTCGACCACATGATCGCGCAAGCTGATCCGGTCGCGCGGATCGGCACTGGCCGAGGCGACGGAACGCTCTTCAGGATGGGCAAAGGCAAGCCTTATGTCGCTGGTCATCTTGCCCTCCGATGGGCCGGCCGAATAGGTCAGGCGCAGGCTAAGGCCTCGTCCTGCCTTCGCCTATCCCGAAGGCGGCATGAGAATCAACCCGAACGACGCATGCGGCCCGAGATCAGGCGCATGGCACGTCGAAAGCCTGCCCAAGATCACGGCCTGTAGAACACATGCGCCCCGATCGCGGCGGTCCGTTCATAGATGTGGGACCATCTGGGATTGACGGCACGGGTGTGAAAATGTGTCGCCCCAAAGGTCAAATCGCGCGGCGCACCGTCCAGCATCAGCCTGGCAATGCGGCCCGCCGTGTTCACGGCCTCGCCGTCACGCATCACGTCGCGCGCGCCGTCGCAATGATAGGAGAACTGGCAACCGCCCCGGCCACCTTGTTCCACCACGCTGCAAACCGTGTTGGGATAATGCGCGCTGTCGACCCGGTTCAGGATCACCTCGGCCACGGCAAACTGGCCCTTCAAGCTTTCGCCGCGCGATTCGAAATAGAGCGCCTTGGTCAGGCACTGCCACTGCGCGTCCCCGGTCGGGGCAGGCAAGCTGGCCAGAAAGTCATGGCTGTAAGACAGGTCCGTGACCTGCGCTGCAGCGGCTGCCTTGCGCGCCTTCTTGGTGCCAAGGATGCCCGTGGCCAGCGCGGTGCGCTCGGCCTCGGGCAAGGCTTCGATCGTCTTGTGTTCCGCGCCCAAAAGGCTGCGGAACTGTTGGCCGAGCACGACCTGAGGTTCGTTGGACTGGCTCACCGTCACTTCGGCGAAGGCCGCCCCGCTCTGGACAGTCAGCGCGATCAGCGCAGAGGTCCATATCTGGTGCAAGCGCATTGTCTTGTGGTCCCGGTTGTTTCAGTCGGTGCTGAGAGGGGTTTCCCAATCAACGGGTGCCGGGGCTAAACGACCAATCCCCGCGCGTCCACCGCTGTTGCCGGATTACAACGAGAATCGTCCAGATCTCGGCGGGATTTCGCCGAATCATCCAGGGCGTTTTGTCAGATTACCCTGCTAAAATCATGATTTTGCGTCAGAAATCCTTCGCACCCCATGATCTGCCAAAGCCAGATGCGCGGCGGCCAAACGGGCCAAAGGCACCCGAAATGGGCTGCAGGAGACATAATCAAAGCCCTGCCCGCGGCAGAAGGCAATCGATTCGGGGTTGCCGCCATGCTCGCCGCAGATGCTCAGCGTCAGGTCCTTGCGGGTCGCGCGGCCGCGTTCTGCACCGATCTGCAGCAGCTCTCCCACCCCGTCCACATCCAGCACATGGAAGGGGTCCTCGGGGAACACGCCCTGCTGAACATAGGTGTTCATAAACCGCCCCGCGTCGTCTCGCGACAGGCCATAGGTCATCTGAGTCAGGTCGTTGGTGCCAAAGGACAGGAAGGCGGCATGCTGGGCGATTTCGCCCGCGCGCAGGGCGGCTCGCGGGGTTTCCACCATGACACCCAGTTTGTAATCAAACTCCACGCCGGTCCGCACCCGCACCGCGGCGGCCACAGCGTCGATATGGGTTTTCACCAATTCCACCTCGCGCCGCGCGCTGACCAAGGGGATCATAATCTCGGGCACCACACGGGCGCCCCGGCGACCCACCTCAACAGTGGCTTCAAAGATCGCCTGCGCCTGCATGGCGTAGATTTCCGGCAAGACCACACCCAGCCGCACGCCGCGCATGCCCAGCATCGGGTTGAACTCGGCCAAAGCCTCGGCGCGGCGGGTTACGTCCGACAGGGGCTTGTCCAAGGCCTCGGCCAATTCGCGCAATCCTTCGCGCGAATGGGGCAGAAACTCATGCAAGGGCGGATCGAACAGGCGGATGCAGACCGGCAGGCCGGCCATGATCTCGAACAGCTGCACAAAGTCGGCCCGCTGCATCGGCAAAAGCCGCGCCAGCGCGGCGGCGCGGTCGTGCGATGTGTCGGCAAAGATCATCTCGCGCATCACGACCAGACGATCTTCGTCAAAGAACATGTGTTCTGTGCGGCACAGGCCGATGCCTTGGGCTTCAAACTGCCGGGCCATGGCGGCATCGGCGGGCGTGTCGGCATTGGCGCGAATGCCGATGTCGCGCACCTCATCCGCCCAACCCAAGAGCGTGCGGAAACTGTCGTCCAGCGCGGGTGCCAGCATCTCGGCGGCCCCGGCAAGTACCTCGCCCGTGGTGCCGTCCAGCGTGACGACGTCCCCCTCGCGGAACACCCGGCCATCGGCGGCGACCAGCTTTTTGTCCTTGCTGTCCAACCGCAATCCCGAAGCACCCACCACACAGGGCAAGCCCAAACCGCGCGCGATCACCGCCGCATGGCTGGTGACGCCGCCGCGTTCGGTCAGCACCCCAACCGCCGAATGCATGCCGCGAATGTCCTCAGGCGCGGTTTCGCGCCGGACCAAGATGCAGGGTTCACCGCGTGCAGCACTTGCCTGCGCTGCGGGCGAGGAAAACACCAGCCGCCCCACGGCGCCCCCGGGACTTGCGGCGATGCCCTTGGCAAAGACATCGCGCGGTACCCGCGGGTCGACCTGCGGGTGCAAAAGTTCCGACAGCGCGCGGGGTTCGACCCGCAGCACTGCCTCGTCATGCGAGATCACACCGTCCTCAGCCAAGGCCACCGCAATCTTCAGCCCAGCCCGGGCCGAGCGCTGAACCTTGATCGCGTCCAGAACCGACAGATGCCCATCCTCGATGGTGAATTCGATCTGCATTTCCTCGCGCAGTCGCCCCCGGCAGGCCGCGCCATGGCGGGCAAGTTCGGCAAAGATTTCGGGCGACAGATCCTCAAGCGAGGGGCCGCGCGGGTCGCGCGTGAGATACATCGCTTCGGTCTTTTTCAGCGCGTCGCGGCCCTGCGAATTGCCCAAATACCGCCCGGTGACCTGCGCCAATCCGGTGACCGGGTCAACGAATTGAATGACGCCGGAACCTGAAAGCCCCTGTCCGATGCCCTGCGCCATGCATTGCACCACAAGCCCGAGCGCGGCCTCGACTGGCGCACCCTTGGCTTGACGCAAGAGCCGCGCCGAGGTGCCTTCCCAAGCCCGCGCCATAGACCGCAGGACTTCACCCAGTTGTTGGGCGGGGTCCTCAGGAAAGGCTTCGTCCATCTCGCGCTCATACTGACGCAAAGACTCACGCAGCGACTCAGGTCCGGGCTTGATGTCATCGAACATATCGGGGTCAAGACGGGCCACGTGAATGGCATAAGATTGCACAAATCGAAGATAAAGCGCATCGGCCGCTTCAGCGCCGTGGCGTTGGACAAGATCTGCATGCCGTTCCGCATTCATGCCAACATTCAGCACTGTGCCGGGCCCGCCCCAATCAGGGTTCTCGGGGCTGGGACGCACCGAGATCAGCGGCATGTCGCCAAAATGCGCCAAAATGGCGCGGGCATCCACCGTATGGCCCGCCGCAATCGCCCGCACAGTCTGCGCAGGCAGGGCCACAGTTTTCGGCACCGGCATCTCCAGCCGCACCAGCCGCTGCAAACATTTCGCCCGCCAGCCATGGGCTTGGGTCGAAATGGCCGCGGTTTGTGTAACTTCGGTATAATCGAGAGGCGGGGTCTTCTGCACTGCGGCACCTTTTCTTTGCGGCCGCAGGATACACCCGAACGCCTGTCACGCAAGCCTTACAACCATGTGTCAGGCTGAGAAGTTTTCGCGCCCAAGAGCTCTGTCGCGTCGCCTCCAAGGCGAATTCGGTAACAAAGGCCCTGCTTTCGCGTCGCTTTTCGTGCAGCCCGCCACAGAAAACCCGCTAATGTGCCCGGCAAAATGGAACCAAAGGAGCCGCCCATGAAACTGCCGCACGACCATATTGACGAGGGTGGCTTGCAAGAGTTCTCGGTTGTTTTCACCGATCGCAGCCTGAACCACATGTCTGCGCGCTTCCAAGGTGTGATGCGCGATGTTTCTGCCATGCTGCGCGATGTCTACCAAGGCAGCGCCGTGGCGCTTGTGCCGGGCGGCGGCACCTATGCGATGGAGGCCGTGGCGCGTCAGTTCGGCCAAGGCCGCGCGCTGATCGTGCGCAATGGCTGGTTCTCGTATCGCTGGACCCAGATTTTTGACGCGGGCGGCTTTGCCAAGGAAACCACTGTCGTCATGGCCCGCGCCGCCGGCAATTCCGCGCAGTCGCCCTTTGCGCCGCCGCCCATCGAAGAGGTGGTCGCCAAGATCCATGAGACAAAGCCCGATGCGGTCTTTGCCCCGCATGTGGAAACCTCGGCCGGGATCATTCTGCCCGATGACTACATCGCCGCCATGGCGGCCGCCGCACATGAGGTTGGGGCGCTCTTGGTGCTCGATTGCATCGCTTCGGGCTGCATTTGGGTCGACATGGCCGCACTCGGCATCGACGCGGTCATCACCGCCCCGCAAAAGGGTTGGTCGGCCAGCCCGGCAACGGGGGTCGTCGTGATGAGCCCGCGCGCCGAGGCGCGGCTGGCTGAGACCACCTCGAACAGCTTTGTCGTCGATCTGAAGAAATGGCGCGCGATCATGGAGGCCTTTGAAAAGGGCGGCCACGCCTATCACGCCACTATGCCGACCGATGCCATCGTGGGGTTCCGCGATGCCATGCTGGAAACCAAGGCTATGGGATTTGCCGAGGCCAAGGCCGCGCAATGGGCGCTGGGCCGGGCGGTTCGGGCGATGCTCGCGGCCAAGGGCGTGCCTTCGGTTGCCGCCGAAGGCTTCCAAGCACCGGGCGTTGTGGTGAGCTTTACCACTGATCCCGACATTCAGAATGGATCAAAGTTCAAGGCGCTGGGCTATCAGATTGCGGCAGGCGTTCCCTTGCAGGTGGGCGAAGGGGCCGAGTTCCGCACCTTCCGGCTGGGTCTCTTTGGTCTGGACAAGCTGAAGGACGTTGACGCCACCGTTGCCCGGCTGAAAACTGCGCTCGATCAGGTTCTGTAAACGGGGTTTTCATGGGAAAGGATGTTGGCGAGGCGCTGCAAGACGCGGCCTTTACCCGGACGCGCCTGCACGGCTCGACCATCGAGGCGAGCTATTCCGGCGCGCTTAGCTTTCTGCGCCGGAAATACACCAAGGATCTGTCGGGGGTGGATGTCGCCATCACCGGCATCCCTTTTGATCTGTCGGTCAGCAATCGCCCCGGCACGCGCTTTGGTCCCGAGGCGATCCGCCGCGCCTCGGCCCAACACAGCTGGGGGCCGATCTGGCCTTGGCGTTTTGACCCGTTTGATACGCTGGCGGCCATCGACTATGGCGATGTCGCCTTCGACTGGGGCGCGCCGATGGACATTCCCGCAGCGATTGAGGGCCATATCGCCACGCTGATCGCGGGCGGGGCGGCTACGCTGAACCTTGGCGGCGATCATTTCACCACCTACCCGACGCTGCGTGCCTATGCGGCGAAATATGGCCCACTTGGGCTGGTGCAGTTCGACGCCCACCGCGATGTCGAAGAGGACGAGGGTGGCCGCATCGACCATGGCAGCATGTTCAACTATGCGGTGCGCGAAGGCATCATCGACCCCAAGCGCACGGTGCAGATTGGTATACGCACTTGTTTTTCGGGCGAGAAAAGCCATGGCATGACCATTCTACACGCCGACCGCGTGCAGGCCATGAGCGCCGAAGCGGTCGCCGATGTGGTGCGCAAGGTGGTGGGCGATGGGCCAGCCTATCTGACCTTTGACATTGATTGCCTTGACCCCTCGACCGCGCCGGGCACCGGCACCCCAGTGCCGGGCGGTCTGACCAGCTTTCAGGCGCTGTCGATTTTGCGTGCCATGAAAGGCATGGATTTCAAGGGCATGGATGTGGTTGAGGTATCGCCACCCTATGACCACGCGGAGATGACATCCAACGCGGCGGCGATGATTGCGGCAGAAATGCTGTGCCTGAAGGCTTGGGCCAAGGGCGCGCGCCCGGTCGAAATGGAGGCCTAGCGCACCCCGAGGCCCGCTTTCATAAGCGTTTTTCTGACCGGGCCAAGGGAGTAAAGCGCATTCAGTGCGCCTGCGCGTAGGTCGCGCAGAAAGGGCTCGCCCAGCATGGATGTGCGGTTCAAAAGATCCACACCCGCAAGCCGTGCCTTCACCTCAAGATGACGCTTGCGCTCAAAGGCGGCCAGCATCTCGGCGCTGCCAAGGCTGGCGGGGTTTGCCATCGCCAGATCTAACAGTGTCGACAGATCGGCGAGACTCATGTTCAGCCCCTGCGCGCCGATGGGGGGCATGACATGGGCCGCCTCTGCGATCAGCGCCACGCGGGTCGCCACCATCCGCTCGGCCGCTTGGGTGATGATCGGCCAGACGGTGCGCGCGCTGTCCAGCCGCAAGGCGCCCAGAACCCCACATGATCGTTCGTTAATCGCGGCCTCGAACTCTGCCACGGGCAACGCGGTCAGCCGCGCGACTTCGGGTCCTGTCTCCATCCAGACGACGGAGGAGGCCGGGCTGCCATTGCGATCAGGCAGCGGCACCAGCGTGAATGGCCCGCCTGATCGGTGAATTTCCGTTGAGATATTGTTGTGCTGAACGGCGTGCGCCACGGCAAAGGCCAGTGCCTTTTGGCCATAGCGGGTGGTGGTCACGTCGATGCCGACCTCTTGGCGGACGGTGGAATTGCGCCCATCGGCTGCCACGACCAGCCGGGCCGCAATGCGCTTGCCATCCGACAGCGTCGCCAATGCCTCGGCCTCTCGCGTCATTACGCGCGCGGTTGCGGTGCCGGGTAGAAAGGTGACATTCGGCAATTGCCGCAGTCGCGCCACCATCTCGCGCCGCAACAGCCAGTTCGGCAGGTTCCACCCAAAGGGCTGGTCGGAAATCTCGGCGGCGTCAAAATCCTTGACGATGCGCGGTTCGACTACGGGGCCGCCGGCATCGACGATCCGCATGATCTGCAAGGGTGCCGCATGGGGCGCCAGCCGGTCCCAAAGCCCCGCAGCCTGCAAAACAGGGATAGATGGGTGCAAGAACGCAGTGGAGCGGTGGTCGGCCCCCGTCGCGTCGCGGTCGGTCACTGGGGCGTCAGGGTCAGTGCAAATCACCGAAAACCCCGCCGAGCCAAAGGCCGCCGCCGCCGTCAACCCGGCGACACCGCCGCCCGAGACGAGAATATCGGTTTTGATCCGGTCCATGCTGACCCCCTGCTTCCAACCCAGAACTTAGGGCGAAGTGGGACGAAAGCGAAGGGGCAAGGTGTCACGGGGCCAAGGTGGGATTAGGGCCACGAGATCCAGATGAACAGTGCGAACATCACGGGCACCATGCACAAAGCGACCATGGTCAGCACCACGAGCCCCCAAGTCTTGACCGCGAGCACAAGCAGGGTCAGTGCAATGACCAGCAGGTAGAAGATCACGTTCACGTCGCGCGCGACCTCGCGGGCAATCGCGGACAGCACCGGAATCTGGACCTTGGGGCGGGTGGCGGAAATAGACATCTGAGGCTCCGAGTTTCGCTTTGAGCGTCAGATGCAACGTTATGAATGTTTATGACATGCCGCACGTTGACGCAGGCGTTGCTTTGGCCTGCGTCACGTTGTCAGATTCGCCAGAAAGGCGGTTAAATCTTCGGTGTGGTGGTGAATGTGCGCGCCCGGAGCGCGTTCGGGCGCGACGTGGACGGTGCGCATCCCCATCTCATGCGGCACCCGCAGATTGCGGGGGTCGTCTTCGAACATCGCCGCGCGGGCCGGGTCCAGCCCGTCGATGGCAAAGACCGTCTCAAAGGCGGCGCGGTCCGGCTTGGGGTGAAAGCCCGCGTGCTCCACCCCATAAATCGCATCAAACAGGCCCGATAGCCCGCGCGCCTCGAGCACCTTCACCGCATAGGGTTCGCAGGCGTTGGTGTAGATGATGCGCCGACCCGGCAAATCTGCGATGCGGGCGGCAAGGTCGGGGTCGCAGGGCAGGGGCGAGAAATCGATGTCATGAACATCGGTCAGGTAGGGCCCGGGGTCCATCCCATGTTCCCGCATCAGCCCGGCCAGCGTGGTGCCATAGGTCTCCCAATAATGCTGGCGCAGATGGTTGGCCTTTTCATGGCTGACCCCCAGCGTCTGCATCACCCAATTGGTCATGCGCACCTCGATCTGGTCGAACAGCCGATAGCGCGGCGGGTAAAGGGTGTTGTCCAGATCAAAGACCCAGGTGGTGACGTGGTGAAACTGCTGCTTTATCATGGGCCCACCTTAGGCCAGCCCGCGCGGGCCGGCAATCGGGGGGGCCTTGAATGGCGCAAGAAAGCCGCTAGACTCGCGCCGCGAAGCTGGAGAATGCCCCGTGCAGAAAGACGCCTATACGCTGATCCTTGAGGCCATCGAACGGGCCGATTTCAAACCCGGCGATCGGCTGGTGGAATCCGAACTGGCCGAGCGGCTGGGCGTGTCGCGCACGCCCGTGCGCGAAGCGCTGCAGCGGCTGGAGACCCAAGGCATGCTGGCGCGTGACGGGCGCAGTCTGATGGTCGCCTCCTTGGATCACAACCAGCTGGCCGAGCTTTACACCGTGCGCACTGAGTTGGAGGGGTTGGCCGCCCGGCTGGCCGCCCGCCATGCCACAGAAGAAGAGATTCGCGTGCTGCGCGGCATGGTCGAGGATGACCGTGCGCTTTTGGGCGGCGATCCCCGCGCGCTTAGCCGCGCCAATAAGCGCTTTCACCGGTTGATCCATCTGGCCAGCCACAACCGGTTCTTGGTGCAACAACTTGATCTTGTGCATCGATCCATGGCGCTCATGGCCAATACCACATTCGCAGCGGAAGGCCGGGATGGCGTGGCCTTGGGCGAACATGACGACATCGTGAGCGCGATCGAGGCGCATGACGGCGATGCCGCCTATAAGGCGCTGAAATCCCACATCTCTAAGGCCTTTGAGACCCGGATTCGGGTGGATGCGGGTGAGTTGAGGATGCGTTAAGGTGCATCTCGGTTGCTATCCGGCCTGGTCAAACTCGCCGTGCGAGGTTTTGTCCCAGTAGAACGGTTGGGCCAGCATTTCCCATGCCGCCTTATAGGCCGCCAGTGTGGCCAAGGGGTAGTAGAGGATCATCGTCGGCACCCACAGCGGGGTCAGCCGATGGCGCGTCCTGCGCATGCCGACAATGCCAAAGGCGATCAGCCCGACCTCAATGGCGAGAAAACTGGCGACCAGCGCCCAGATCCCTGCTTCGGGCAGAACGGATTGCACCGGATGGGGCAAGCCCAAAGGAAGTGCCCAAAAGGTCCACAAAACCGGTGCCAAGAGCGCGTGCAGCACCGATCCGGCCAAAAGAAGCTGAAAGCCAATGAACTTGCGTGGCCCCAACTCGCGCCAGAGAAGGACCGGGTCGCGCATATGGGTGAGCCAGGTCATCATGAACCCCTTAATCCAGCGCGACCGCTGCTTAACCCAAGATTTCGGGCGGCAGGTCGCTTCTTCAAAGGTGGTGGTGTCAATCAACTCGGTCCGATAGCCGCGGCGTGCGATGCGCATGCCCAGATCGGCATCTTCGGTGACATTGTGGGCGTCCCATCGGCCCAAAGTTTCCAAGGCGGCGCGGCGGAAAAACAACGTCGTTCCGCCTAAGGGGACGGCCAGCCCCAACCGTTCAATCCCCGGTAAAAGCAGGCGAAACCAGGCGGCATATTCGATGGTAAAGCAGCGTGAAATCCAGTTGATGCGGGGGTTGTAGAAATCCAGCCGCCCTTGGAGGCAGGCCACCTCTGGGCCGCGGCTGTGAAAGCGGTCTACCACCTTGCGGATCTGGTCGGGTTCGGGGGCGTCCTCCGCGTCATAGACGCCCACGATGCTGCCCCGACAGTGATCCAGCGCATAGTTCAAGGCGCGCGGCTTGGTCTTGACTGACCCGTCGGGCACCACGACGATCCGCATCCAGCCCGGCAGATCTTCCCGCTCTAAGGCTTGTCGCGTCAGGTGATCTTCGGCCTCAACCACCAGCAAAACATCCAAAAGGTCCTGCGGATAGTCCAGCTTTCCCAACCGCTTGACCAGCCGAGGCGCGATGTTGCTTTCGCCGTAAAGCGCCACCATAACCGACACGATCGGCAATCGGGCTATGAGGGGCTGCGTCGGCACCTCGGGATGACGCAACGCGCCCAAAAGCGCCGCGAGCTTGAGCCCGGTAAAGGCCGCCCCGGCCAACAGTGCCATTATCACAAGCCCCAGCATCGTCCATGCCGGCCAAACTGCCGCTGCGATCAGCGCAATCAGGCCCAGACCTGCCACTGGCAGGCGCATCGCTTCGGCCCGGTAGCTGCGGCAACTGTCGCTGTCGGCCACCCGGGTTTCGGCCAGCCGCGCAAGGCTTGCGCCCCGCGCGTGCAACAGCGCCGCCTCAATCACGCCACGCGGAGCCAGCACCATCAAAACCGGTCCGAAAACCTGCTCAAGCCGGGGCCTGTGTCGATGAAAATCCTCGGGGTGGGCGGTGGCGACCAAAGTGCTGTCGCCAATCACCCGGCGGGGCAGCAAATGGAGCGCGAGGCACTCAACGGCGCCAAAGGCATCAATGAGCCTGGGGTCAATAGTGGGGCTGTGGGCTGTGAACAGTGCCACGTCCCAGATTTCAGACAAGATGCGAAACAGCTGATCTTCGGCCACCAGCCCACGCGCCAGAAGGACATCTGCCAATCGCCCGCCCCGCGCCTTGTGCAGGCGCAGCGCCTCCACCAAGTCATGCGGACGCACCAAGCCGTCACGCAACAGAGCCATGACCAAAGCCTCGGTGCCGCGCGGTGCGCGTGGAGTGGCGGCCGATAAAGCTGATAACGCACTGACCGCGGACATGGTTCCTCCTGCCTTCCAAACAGATTGGGGCAGGGGGGTTAATGCGAGGTTAAGCCTGTTAGGGCCACCAAGCCACGCCGACGGATCAGGCGGCGCGGCGGGCCTTCATGGCCTCGGCAAAGCGTTCGAACAGATAGAAGCTGTCCTGCGGGCCGGGGCTGGCCTCAGGGTGGTACTGCACCGAGTAGATCGGCTTGCCATCCACCGCGATACCACAATTCGACCCGTCAAACAGCGACACATGGGTTTCTGAAACCCCTTTGGGCAGGGTCTGGCTGTCCACGGTGAAGCCATGGTTCATCGACGTGATTTCCACCTTTCCGGTGGTCAGATCCTTGACCGGATGGTTGGCACCATGGTGGCCGTGGTTCATCTTTACCGTCTTGGCCCCTAAGGCCAAGGCCAGCATTTGATGGCCAAGGCAAATGCCAAAGAGCGGCAGATCGGCCTTTAGCACACCCTGAATCATCGGCACGGCATAGGCCCCGGTCGCAGCCGGGTCGCCCGGACCGTTTGACAGGAACACACCCTCGGGGTTCAGCGCGAGCACATCTTCGGCCGTTGCGGTGGCGGGCAGCACGGTGACATCGCAGCCCACCGACGCGAGGCAGCGCAGGATGTTGCGCTTGGCGCCGTAATCGATGGCTACGACCTTCAAGCCCGGACCCTGACGCATGGTATAGCCCTCAGGCCAAGCCCAGCGCATCTCATTCCAGCGGTAGGACTGGGTGCATGACACGCCCTTGGCCAGATCGAGGCCGACAAGACCCTTCCACGCCCGGGCCTTGGCGACCAGCTTTTCCAGATCAAAGACGCCGTCCGGATTGTGTGCCAGCGCAACATGCGGCGCGCCTTGCTGGCGGATCGCGCGGGTCAGGCGGCGGGTGTCGATGCCGCCCACCCCGATACGGCCTTTCTTGGAAAGCCAGCTGACCAGATCATCGGTCGCGCGCCAGTTCGAGGGCTCCGTCGGATTCCATTTCACCACCATCCCGGCGGCGACCGGATCGGCGGTCTCGTCATCTTCGGCGGTGGTGCCGGTGTTGCCGATATGGGGGAAGGTGAAGGTCACAACCTGACCGGCATAGCTTGGGTCAGTCATGATTTCCTGATATCCGGTCATCGCGGTGTTGAACACCAACTCGGCCACCGTCTCGCCCGCTGCGCCAAATCCGTGGCCGTAAAACACACTGCCATCGGCCAAGGCGATGCAGGCCGTTGGTTTTGCTGGGCTTTCGGACGGGGTGGGCATTGCGGCGACTCCCTGCAGGCAAATTTGCCGGAACCTAAGGGTCAACCGGGCTGGGGTCAAGGCTTTGTCGTAAAAGGAATTTTTATTAATATCAACAAGTTATGGAAATCGGCGGTGGTTGCGTCGCACCGCGCATCGCGGTAATGTGCCCGCGTTTGTAAATCCATGAGGATAAAACCGGATGTCTTTGCGCGACCAGCTTCAAACCGCCTTGAAAGAGGCGATGAAGGCCAAGCAAGCCGACCGCTTGTCGACGCTGCGGCTTATCAATGCCGCCATCAAGGATCGTGACATCGCCAACCGCGGTGAGGGTGGTGAAGGCGAGATTTCCGAGGCTGAGATTCTGGCCGCGCTTGGCCGCATGGTCAAACAGCGTCAGGAATCCGCGCGTGCCTATGAAGAGGGCGGGCGGTTGGAACTGGCCGAAAAAGAGACGGCTGAAATCAAGGTCATCGAAGAGTTTCTGCCCCGTCAACTGGAAGCCGCCGAGGTTGAGGCCGCGATTGCCGCCGCCGTGGCCGAAGTGGGTGCAACCTCGATCCGCGACATGGGCAAGGTTATGGCCGTGCTGAAAACCAGATACACCGGTCAGATGGATTTCGGTGCTGTCGGCCCGCGCATCAAGGACCGGCTGGGCTAAGCCCCCGCTCTTTCGCTGAATCGGCGCAAGACCCGGTTCAGCGCAGCGGCCGCAAGACTTCGGTGATCTCGGCGGCCAGCCGTCGGCGCTCGTCTGCGGTCAGAAAGGCCCCCAACTCCACCTCGCGGCCCTCGCCCTTCATGGTCAGGTATTGCGGCACCGGGCCTGCGCTGGCGTGCAGCGTCAGGCGCACCCAATGCGGGTTCGCCTGCCAATCCTGCTGCTTGCCCCTTGGCCCGTGCCGCGTCAGCGTCACAAGCTCTTCGCTGATCGCCAGATCCTCGACAATCTCGCCGTCACGGAAACTGCGCTCCAGCGCCCACCAGATGGCGGCGAGAGCGGCCAGCAAAAATGGCAAAACGCCCCACAGAACCGGCGTGCCGAGCAGGCCCAAAAGCGGCACGCCGATACACAGCGCTGTGCCGCCCAGAAACCAGACCATGCCCCGGCGCGGCAAAGACCGGTAAGGCCAAAGATGCAGGCGGCGATTGCCACCTTCAGGGGGAAGCCATTCATAGGGCATGAAACACCTTTCGGTCGCGTCAGGTAGCGCGTCCTACCCAAAGGAAAAGGCCCCAAGGTTTCCCTTGGGGCCTTCGCCAATTCTCTTGCCTTAGTGGGCGTGCGACTTGTCCCAGTCTTCCCGCTTGGGCAGCTGCTCGAACGTATGCTCGGGCGGCGGGCAGGGCAGGGTCCATTCCAGCGTGTCAGCGTGCTCATTCCAGTAGTTGTTCTCGGTCACCTTGCGGCCCCAGAGCAGCGTGTAGAACACGACGCCGATGAAGAAGATGAACGAGGCGAAGGAGATGAACGCACCGACCGAGGAGAACCAGTTCCAGTAGGCAAAGGCCTCGGGATAGTCGATGTAGCGGCGCGGCATGCCCTGACGACCCAAGAAGTGCTGGGGGAAGAAGGTCAGGTTCGAGCCGATGAACATTGCCCAGAAGTGCAGCTTACCTGCCCATTCCGGATACTGACGGCCCGACATCTTGCCGATCCAGAAGTAGATCCCGGCAAAGATCCCGAACACGGCACCAAGGCTCATCACATAGTGGAAGTGCGCCACGACATAGTAGGTGTCGTGATAGACGCGGTCCACCGGTGCCTGGCTCAACACGATGCCGGTGACGCCACCGACGGTGAAGAGGAACAGGAAGCCAAAGGCCCACAGCATCGGGGTTTCAAAGCTCAGCGAGCCGCCCCACATGGTGGCAATCCACGAGAACACCTTGATGCCGGTCGGCACTGCGATGACCATGGTGGCCAGCATGAAGTAGGACTGCTGGGTCAGCGACATGCCAGCGGTGTACATGTGATGCGCCCAGACGACAAAGCCCAGAACACCAATCGCAACCATCGCATAAACCATCGGCAGGTAGCCGAAGATCGGTTTGCGCGAGAAGGTAGCTATGACCTGGCTGATGATGCCGAAGGCCGGGATCACGATGATATACACTTCCGGGTGGCCAAAGAACCACAGGATGTGCTGGTAGAGCACCGGGTCACCGCCGCCCGAAGGCGTGAAGAAGGTGGTGCCAAAGTTCCGGTCGGTCAGCAGCATGGTGATCGCGCCAGCGAGAACCGGCAGCGCCAACAGAACCAGCCATGCGGTCACAAAGATCGACCAAGCGAACAAGGGCACTTTGTGCATGGTCATGCCCGGGGCACGCATGTTCAAGAAGGTGGTGATCATGTTGATCGCGCCAAGGATCGACGAGGCACCCGACAGGTGCACTGCGAAAATGGCCAAGTCCATCGCATAGCCGCCCTCGGCGGTGGTGGTCAGCGGCGGGTAAAGAACCCAGCCCACGCCCGCGCCCGGCCCAAGGCCAGAGGTCAGGTCACCATTGCCACCCGGTGCCAGCATCGAGGCCACACCCAGCGACACACCGGCGACGAACATCCAGTAGCTGAGGTTGTTCATCCGCGGGAAGGCCATGTCCGGCGCACCGATCTGCAGCGGCATGAAGTAGTTGCCGAAACCGCCGAACAGCGCCGGAATCACAACGAAGAACATCATCAGGACGCCGTGATAAGTGATCATCACGTTCCAAAGGTGGCCGTTCGGGGTGCAAGTGTCAGCGGTGGCGATAAAGCGCGCGCCTTCCTGACACATGTATTGCACACCGGGGTGCATCAGCTCCATCCGCATGTAGAGCGTGAAGATGACCGAAATCAGCCCGACAAGACCCCCGGTAAAGAGATAAAGAATCCCGATGTCCTTGTGGTTTGTCGACATGAACCAGCGGGTAAAGAACCCTTTGTGTTCATGGTCATGGCCATGAATGGCTGCGTCTGCCATTGGCGTCTCCCATTTTGTGTTCCCTTGGATGCGCAAGCGGTGCCTGTGCGCCTTATTACGCTCAGTCTTTAAGGCTTGCGCCGGGGATGGGCAATGAAAGAGTTTGATCAAGATCAAGAAATGATGTCGCAGCAGGTGTCGCGCAGCTGTGCAAAAAGGGCAGTCCGAAGACCGCCCTTTCATCGAGTTCACGCGTCACGTTTAGCCTTGGCGGGCTCGGCGGTCGGGCTTATTGGCCAGCTTACTGGATGGTGGCCAAATACGCCGCCACATCTTCGGCGCCGGAGGCCAGCTTGAACGACATTTTCGATTTGGCAGCCGCGTCACCGGTCTGTTCCTTCAACCATGCGGCCGGGTCGGTGATATAGGCCGCAAGCGATGCCTCGTCCCAGACCGCGCCCGTGGCTCCCACAGCCAGGATCGATTCGCCGTATTTGAAGTCAGCGACCGAGGCGATCGGGCGGCCGATGACGCCGCCAAGGTTCGGGCCGGTCTTTCCGCCCTTGACCACTTCGGTGCCGTCCGAGGCAACGATGGCGTGGCAGGCTTTGCATTTCTTGAAGTCGGATTCACCAGCAGCCGGATCTGCCGCCATGGCCGGAGTGGTCAGCATCAAGGCGCCGAGGGCTGCTGCAAGCGTGAGTTTGGTCATTGTGTCCTCGCAAGAGTTGGGATCAGGTCGCGTCCCTAATGGATGACATGGATTTTGCCCTGTTGTTATGCAATAGCAAGTGGTGTCGCAGGGGGCCGCGCGTGACTTTTGGGCATTGCACAGGCGCATTGCCAGACCTGCCTCTTACACCGGGCAGGTTTTACACCGGGCAGGTTGATTGCATCGCGCCGTCAAAGGTCGCCATCAGGGCCGCATCCAGATCAGCCATCGTGACCGGCAGACCAAGATCGACAAGGCTCGTCACGCCATGTTCGCGGATGCCACAGGGCACGATGCCGGAAAAATGCGACAGGTCCGGTTCCACATTGATCGAGATACCATGGAAGCTGACCCATTTGCGCAGCTTGACGCCAATGGCTGCGATTTTCTCTTCGCGCGGGGTGCCGTCGGGATTCGGGGCCTTGTCAGGCCGGGTCACCCAGACCCCCACACGCCCGGGCCGGATCTCACCCTTGACGTTGAATTCGGCCAATGCGGCGATCACCCAATTTTCCAGATGCCGCACGAAACAGCGCACATCTTTTTCGCGGCGGCTGACATCCAGCATGGCATAGATCACCCGCTGGCCGGGCCCGTGGTAGGTGTATTGCCCGCCGCGTCCCACCGCAAACACGGGAAAGCGGTCAGGGTCCACCAGATCCTGCGCCCGGGCGCTGGTGCCTGCGGTGTAAAGTGGGGGATGCTCCAAAAGCCAGATCGCTTCGGGCGCGGTGCCTTGGTGAATGGCGGCAACGCGGGCCTCCATGGCGGCCAGCGTCTCGGTGTAAGGCGCAAGCCCGGGCAGGGTTTTCCATTCCACCTGATCCATGGCGCGCTCCTTATCGGTCTGCACCCAGAGATGCCGCGCGTGGGCGGCAAATGCAACGCAGCCCGCGCCAAAGAGGTGCAGAATCCCCCTTTTCTTCCCCGAACCTTGCCGCTAAACACCACCCATCCGAGGCCAGATCAGTGCGGATGTGGCGGAATTGGTAGACGCGCAGCGTTGAGGTCGCTGTTCCTTAACCGGAGTGAAGGTTCGAGTCCTTTCATCCGCACCAATCTGCCTCGGTCAAAACCCCCGCGCTTCGCCGGGGCAAACCAAATCTCCCAAAAATTCGACAAGAACTTTCGTCTTAACCGCAGGTTAGACGATCACAGGCCATGATGTCTGGCCCGCGTCCTGCCTGCGGGCAGCATGAGGCGCGCGATGGCAACCTTTTTCGGCGGATCCAGCAATGACTCGTTGACCGGCGGTGCGGGCAACGATGACATCTATGGCGATGGCGGAAATGACACCATCAACGCCGGTGGCGGTGCTGATAAGGTCTTTGGTGGCGAAGGGGCCGATAGCATCAACGCCGGTGCGGGCAGCGATAGTGTCTATGCCGAAGGCGGCAATGACACGGTCGTAGCCTCTAGCGGCTATGATGTCGTTTATGGCGGTGACGGCAATGACAGCCTGATCGGCGGGGCCGACACCTATGACGATCTTTATGGTGGCGCAGGTGATGATACCGCGATCGGCAGCAGCTTTGATTCTGACTGGGTTTATGGCGGCAGCGGCAATGACCTTTTGCGCGGCGGTGACGGCAACTGGGACGTGGTCTCAGGCGGGGCCGGGCGTGACACGGTCTATGGTGGCAACGGCGATGACATCGCTGTGGGTGGCGCTGGCGATGACAGCGTCTTTGGCGATGCCGGCAGTGACACGGTCGATGGTGATGACGGACAAGATTCAGTCTTTGGCGGGACAGGGGCTGATCAGGTTAGCGGCGGTGCGGGAAATGATATCGTTGAAGGGGGCGACGGTGCCGACCTGATCCGTGGCGACACGATTGTGATGAACCCCGCAACCTATCCGTCAGCTCTTGGCTCTGAGACGAAGTTGGTCATTTCCAACACGTCCAGCCAGACCGTCGAGGTGTTTTGGATTGATGGCAGCGGAACGCCCGTGTCCTATGGCAAGCTTAGCCCCGGTCAAAACTTCACTGCTGCAACCTTCACCGACCACAATTGGGCGCTACGCGATACGACCACCGGCGAGTGGGTGGCTATTTACACGGGCGATGTCGCCCACACGCTGACCTTCACCGGCGCTGGCAATGACACGCTCATCGGCGGCCAAGGGGCCGATACGATCTATGGCGACGGCGAGTCTGACAGCATCGATGGTGGCACTGAGAATGACACCATCTTCGGTGGCAGCGGTCATGACACAGTCTATGGCGGATCGGGTGACGATTCGGTTGAGGGCGGCTTTGGCAATGACACCATCGGCGATTGGAACCTTGATGGCGGCAACGACACCTTTCGTGGCGGGGCAGGCGACGACCTGATTTATGGCGGCGGCAACAACGACATCGTTTTTGGTGATGACGGCAATGACACGCTCTCGGGCGGTGCGGGGATCGACACTGTTTACGGCGGGGCAGGCAACGACGTTGCTAGCATTACCGAAGATCACAACAGTGACTTTTACGATCTGGGCGAAACGGCAGGCGATTGGGACGCAATCTGGTTTGGCACGTGGGTTGGCACCAACGGGGTGAACGTCACCTTCAGCGGCACCGATGCGGGCAGCTATTCCTATTTGGGCGGCGCGACGGGCAGCTTTACCGGGGCGGAACAGATCAGCGGCACCAACTTTGCCGATACCATCAACGCCGGGGCTGATGCAGACGGTGTCGTTATCCTTGGGAATGGTGGGGCCGACATCATCACAGGCGGGTCGGGCACCGACATGCTGGATGGTGGGCTTGGCAATGACACCATCGTTTATGGCACCGGCAACGACAGCATCTTTGGTGGCGCGGGTGATGACAGCATTGACGATAACCTTGGCGGCTTTGTCGTCGGCGACAACTGGATCGAAGGCGGCAGCGGCAACGACACCATCTGGAATGGCAGTGGCAATGACACCGTCTATGGCGGCGACGGCGATGACCTGATCGACGATCATGGCGGCGGGGAATTGCAAGGCAACTCGGTGCTTTATGGCGACGCCGGGGCCGATACGATTTGGGCGGGTGTCGGCAATCACAGCGTGTACGGCGGCGCGGATGCCGACCGCCTCTTTGCCGAAGCGGGCGATGACTGGGTCGAGGGGGGAACTGGCGACGATTCACTGATCGGTGGCGACGGCAATGACACTCTGGATGGCGGTCAAGGCGTTGATACGGTTTACGGCGATGCGGGCAACGATGTCGTCAACCTGACCGCCGCCGATCTGGCGGCTGATGTGGCCTTTGGCGGCGCGGGCAATGACACCTTGTCCACGCGCCATGATCTCGATGGCGGCAATGACTCGCTTTATGGCGGCGACGGGCGCGACCGTTTTATCGCCGGTGCGGGTGATCTGGTCGTGGGCGGTGAGGGGGGCGATGATCTCGACACGCTCGACCTGACGGGGGCGCCTCTTGTTGGACCGACGCTTATCACATTCAGCAGCACGGGGGCTGGCACGGTCACGAACAATGGCCAAACCCTTACCTTCTCTGAGATCGAGGAAATTCTGGCCACAATGGGGGCCGACAGCCTCAACGCCACCGCAGACAGCGGCGGCATGACCTTTGCCACCGCAGACGGCCATGACACGGTGCTCGCCGGATCAGGTGCCGACACCGTCCGGGGCGGGCTTGGCAATGACAATGTGACTGGTGGCGCGGGCAATGACCGGCTGTTCGGCGATGGGGGCAATGACGTGCTCTTCGGCGGTCTCGGCTCCGACACGCTTGAGGGCGGGGATGGCGACGATCTGGTGCAGGGGGACGATGGCAATGACAGTCTGGATGGCAATGATGGCAATGACACGCTTTTTGGCGGCGCTGGACGCGACATCATCGAGGCCGGGGCAGGCCATGATCTTGCCCATGGCGACAATGACGATGACTTTATCCACGGCCGCGATGGCAATGACTCGCTTTATGCAGGCTCGGGGCAAGACACGGTCTTGGGGGGCATTGGCAATGACCTTGTCGAAGGTGGCCTTGGCAATGACAGCCTGTCGGGCGAGGATGGCAATGACCGCATTCAAGGCGACGGCGGCCATGACACCCTGACGGGTGGCCTTGGCAGTGACACGCTGATTGGCGGGGCGGGCAATGACCTGATCTTTGGCGGCACCGACACCGATCTGGTGCAATTCGCCACCGGCTGGGGCAGCGACACCGCACAGGGCGGCGAAAGTGCCGGGGATTTCGACCATCTCGACCTGTTCATGGTTACCGCGAACCTGACTGTCAGCTTCAGCGGTTCTGAATCCGGCACCGCGACGGATGGGGCCAATACCGTCGCCTTTTCTGAATTCGAACGCTTCACGCTGGGCAGTGGGGCGGACCTGTTGGATGGTTCGGCTGCAGCGGCGATGATCCATGCTGAAGCGGCTGCAGGCAATGACACTCTGCTGGGCGGGGCGGGGAACGATTCCCTTTACGGCGACGACGGGGCGGACAGCCTGTCAGGCGGCGCAGGTGATGACCGTATGTTTGGGGGTGATGGCCTGGACACGGTTCAAGGAGGGGCGGGCAACGACAGCCTCTTTGGCGGGGCGGGCAAAGATCTGCTGGAAGGTGGCAGTGGAGATGACAGCCTGACCGGTGGGGCAGGGGCGGATACATTCGTGCTCCACGGCGCAGGCGGTGCCGATCTTGTCACCGATTTCGACATGACGCTGTTCGGCGGCCAGACTGCCGACCAGTTGGACGTGTCAGACCTGCAAAACCCGGATGCAAGCCCGGTCCGGTCTTGGGATGTGATCGTCAGCACCGGCCCTGGGGGTGAAACGCTGCTGACCTTTCCCGAAGGCGAAACACTGCGTTTGCAGGGGGTTGATCCGGCCAGCGTGACCCTGCCGGGTATGCTTTATGCGATGGGCGTGCCCTGCCTTGTGGCGGGAGCCCGCATCCTGACGCCCCAAGGCCTCCGCCGGATTGAGCGTTTGCAGGCGGGTGACCTTGTCTGCCTTGCGGGGGGCGGAACGGCTCCCCTTTTGTGGGTCGGCGCGCGCCAGATCACGGCGGCTGAAATCGCGGCGCGTCCCGCCTTGCGCCCAGTGCGCATTCGCGCCGGCAGCCACGGCGCGCTGCGCGATCTGCTTTTGTCGCCCCAGCATGCGGTGCGGGTCGGGCTTGGGCCGGGTGCCGCGCTGGTGCGGGCGGGGCATCTGGCGCGGCTGGACTGGGGCGCGCGCAGGGCGCAGGCCATCCGCGAGGTCAGCTATCATCACCTCCTCTTGCCTCAGCATGCAATCATTCTGGCCGAAGGTGTCGCTGTCGAAAGCTTGTATCCCGGCCGCATGTCGCTCTCCGCCTTCCTGCCCGAGGCGCGCGATAACCTTTTGTCTGTGCTGCGCCACCACTGCCCCACCGGGCCCGGCCAGACCCCGGCCGAAGCCTATGGCCCGCGCTGCCTGCCGCTTTTGGGATTTTCCGCCGCGCGGGCCTTGCAGCACCACCGCCGCAGGTTTTCGACCGATTCCGGGAATCATGCTGCGCCCCTTGCGCCCGCCCAGGCCCTTTGACCAAAAGGTCAAACCCTTACGGCAGGCCATTTTCCCGCGCAGCGGTTCACGGCATGCCGTTCTGCGCGGCAAATGCGGCGCAAAATGCCCGATTGGCCTGCAATCAGCGTGCATGCTGAAACGCGACAATAAGTGAATTGCAAACGACCTTTGCATTGGCTTAAGTCGTCAGACCAAAAGTGCAGGACAGCTGCCGGACAGACGGGGAGATTGACTGGGATGACCAGCCAGAACGACGCTTTCGTCGCATTTGAACACGTGCAGAAAAGCTATGACGGGGTCTCCCTCGTCGTGAAGGACCTCAACCTGTCCATTGGCAAGGGTGAGTTTCTGACAATGCTCGGCCCGTCGGGCTCGGGTAAGACCACCTGTTTGATGATGCTTGCCGGCTTTGAGACCGCCACGAACGGCGAGATTCGGCTGGATGGCAAGCCGATCAACCAAGTCCCGCCGCACAAGCGCGGGATTGGCATGGTGTTCCAGAATTACGCGCTGTTTCCCCACATGACCGTCGGCGAAAATCTGTCCTTCCCGCTGGAAGTCCGCGGCATGGGCAAGGATGAGCGCGAGACCAAGATCAAGCGCGCACTTGACATGGTGCAGATGGGGGCCTTTGCCAACCGTCGCCCATCGCAGCTTTCGGGCGGCCAACAGCAGCGCATCGCCTTGGCCCGCGCCTTGGTGTTTGACCCCAAGCTTGTGCTTATGGATGAACCGCTTGGCGCCTTGGACAAGCAGCTGCGTGAGCATATGCAGTTTGAGATCAAGCACCTGCACGAAAACCTTGGCATCACCGTCGTTTATGTCACCCACGATCAGGGCGAAGCCTTAACGATGTCGGACCGGGTGGCCGTGTTCAATGATGGCCGCATCCAACAGCTTGCGCCTCCCGCGGATCTGTATGAACGCCCCGAAAACAGCTTTGTCGCCCAGTTTATCGGTGAGAATAACAAGCTGTTGGGCACGATCGAGGAACTCACGGGTGACAAGGCCCTTGTGCGCCTCACCACGGGAGAGTTGATCGACGCCACGGCCGTCAACGCCAAGGAAAAGGGCGGCAAGACGCTGGTGTCGATCCGCCCGGAACGGGTGGAATTCAAACCCGAAATGATGCCGCCCGGCGCGCATATGATCGACGCCGAGGTGCTGGAAATCATTTACATGGGCGACATCTTGCGTGTCGTCCTGCGCGTGGCGGGGTCTGACGACTTTGTCATGAAGATGCGAAACACGCTGGGGCAAACCCGCCTCAGCCCGGGACAGAAGATTCAGGTGGGCTGGCATCCGCAAGATGCCCGTGCGCTTGATCCGATGTAAGGCCAATAGGCCACCGCCCGTTCTGCAGAGGGGCGGAATAATCTGACCATCAACTGGGAGTTAACAATGAAGAAACTTCTTATCCTGTCCACCGCGCTGACCAGCTTTGCCTTTGCGGCGCAGGCTGACGTCACGGTGATGTCGTGGGGCGGCGCTTATGGCGAAGCTCAAACCGAAGCCCACGTGAAACCTTGGGCTGCTGCGACCGGCAATGCCGCCATCATGGTCGACAGCGACAACCCCGCCCCGGCCGTGAAGGCCATGGTAGAGGCTGGCAACGTCACGGTTGACGTCGCTTCGCTGGAATATGCCGACGCGATCCGTCTGTGCGACGAAGGCGTGCTGGAGCCGATCGATGCCGCTTCTTTGCCCGCTGGCAATGACGGCGTGCCCGCGACCGAAGACTTCCTTGAAGGTGCGATCACCGAATGCGGTGTTTCGACCGACATCTGGTCGAACGTCTATGGCTATGACACCACCAAGTTCGCAGCTGATGCAGCCCCCACGACTGCTGCAGACTTCTTCGACCTGGCAAAGTTCCCCGGCAAGCGCGGCCTGAAAAAGGGCGCAAAGGCCGTTCTGGAATTCGCTCTGATGGGTGACGGCGTTCCGGCTTCCGAAGTCTACGCCGTTCTGGCGACCCCCGAGGGCGTGGACCGCGCCTTTGCAAAGCTCGACACCATCAAGGCTGATGTTGTCTGGTGGGAAGCTGGTGCTCAGCCGCCGCAACTGCTGGCTGACGGTGAAGTCGTGATGTCGACCGCCTATAACGGCCGTCTGTTCGCCGCTGCGATCAACGAAGGCAAGCCCTTCCAGATCGTCTGGGATGGCCAGATCTACGAAAACGAAATGTATGTCGTGCCGAAGGGTGCGCCGAACAAAGACCTGGCGATGGATTTCATCCGCTACGCCACCTCGACCGATGGTCTGCGCGCACAAGCCCAGCACATTTCGTACGGCCCGGCGCGTAAGTCGTCCATGGCAACCGAGCTGCTGTTCAAGGACGGCAAGACCGTGATGGCGCCCCACCTGCCGACCGCTCCGGAAAACCTGGGCAATGCTCTGCTGACCTCGGCTGACTTCTGGGTCGACAAGGACGCAGAACTGAACGAGCGCTTCCAGGCTTGGCTGACCCAGTAATCGGGCTTTAGCCCAATCGCGGGCGCGGGGGGAAATCCCCGCGCCCAACCTTTCGCTGAAGGGACAAAGCATGACCGAGGCCACGACCGAACTTCTGACCACCAACGATGGCCGCCCGCTGAAAGCAGCACTCGCCACAGCGCAGGCTCGCGCCAAGCGCCGGGCGTTTTTGCTGGTCTTGCCGCTGTTGGTCTTTGTCCTGCTGACCTTTCTTGTTCCGATTGGCTACATGCTGAAACGCTCGGTCGAGCATGATGGCTTTTCCCGCTCTTCCCCCACCCTGACCGAATGGTTCCAAGCGAACCCAAGTTTCGACCATCTGAATCCGCCGGAAGAGGCCTATGCCGCTTTGGTGAAGGATCTGGCCGAAATGCAGGCCACCAAGAATACCGGCATGGCAGGCACCCGCATCAACTATACGGTCCCGGGCTCTATCAGCCTGTTCAAGAAAGGGGCCCGCGAAGCCGCCGACATGCAGCCGCCCTACAAAGAGGCGATGCTGGCGCTTGATCCGGCATGGGGCGCGCCTGAGCTGTGGTATGCGATGGAATCTGCCTCGTCGGAACTGACCACAGACTTCTACAAGGTCGCCGCCGACCGCAAACTGACCGAAACCGGATGGGAACGGGGCGACGACAAGCAACGCATCTACCTATACCTGTTCTTCAAGACCTTCCTTGTGTCGGGCATCATCACCGTGATCTGCCTTTTGTTGGCGTTCCCTGTGGCGCATTTGTTGGCAGTCCTACCGCTGTCGAAAGCCTCCTTGCTGATGATCCTCGTGCTCTTGCCGTTCTGGACATCGCTTTTGGTGCGCACCACCGCTTGGATCGCCTTGTTGCAAGAACAAGGGATCGTCAATGACGCGCTGGTTGGCTTGGGCATCTTGTCCGATGAGAACCGCCTTTCGATGATGTACAACATGACGGGCACCATTGTGGCCATGACCCATGTGCTTTTGCCCTTCATGATCCTGCCGCTTTACTCGGTGATGAAGGTGATCCCGCCGTCCTATGCCCGCGCCGCGCGCAGCTTGGGGGCGACATCATGGACCACCTTCCGCCGCGTCTACCTGCCGCAAACCTTGCCGGGCATCGCTGCGGGCTCGCTCTTAGTGTTTATTTTGGCCGTGGGCTACTACATCACCCCAGCCCTTGTGGGAGGGGCCGAAGGACAGCTGATTTCCAACCTCATCAGCTTCCACATGAGCAAATCCAACTGGTCGTTGGCCGCCGCATTGGCTGCGATGCTGTTGATCGCCATTCTCGCACTTTACTGGATCTACGATCGACTGATCGGCATTGACCGCCTGAAACTGGGCTAAGGAGGACACTATGGCACTTCCCACTTATGCCTCGCCGTTGGAACGGGTCTGGTATTTCACCTATCTTGTGATCTGCACGCTGATCTTCATCTTCCTGATCGCGCCGATCCTGATCGTCGTTCCCCTGTCTTTTAACGCGGAACCCTACTTCACCTTCACCGAAAAGATGCTGACCTTTGACCCGGCGGGATACTCCTTGCGCTGGTACGACACGCTGTTGACCCTTGGCCACCCCGCGCCCGAAACGGCCCGTGATGGCACATGGTGGAGCGCGGTTTGGGAACGCGCCACTTGGGTGCAGGCCGCTAAGAACTCGTTCTGGGTCGGCCTTTGGGCGACAATTCTGGCAACGGTTCTCGGCACCATCGCGGCACTGGGCCTGAGCCGCCCTGAGATGCCCTATCGCCGGGTCATTATGGCTGTGTTGATCAGCCCCATGATCGTGCCGATCATCATCATCGCCGTCGGGATGAGTTTCTTCTACGCCCAAGCCTGCGTGTCACCCGAAACCGCCTTGGGGGCCGTCACGACCCCGTTCCTGTCGGAAAAGGGTTGCCTTGTGAATTCGCATCTTGGGGTGATCGTGGCCCATGCTGTGCTTGGTATCCCCTTTGTCATCATCACGGTGACCGCCACGCTGTCGGGTTTTGACCAGTCTCTGATCCGCGCGGCATACTCGCTCGGGGCCAATCCGCGCGTCACCTTCTTTCGGGTGATCATGCCACTGATCCTGCCCGGCATCATTTCGGGCGCGCTTTTTGCCTTCGTCACCTCGTTCGATGAAGTCGTCGCCGTCCTCTTCATCGCCGGGCCTGACCAGCAGACCATTCCGCGCCAGATGTTCAACGGCATCCGCGAGGCAATTTCTCCGGCGATCCTTGCCGTGGCGACGATCCTTGTCATCATCTCCGTGCTCTTGCTTGCCACCGTCGAACTTCTGCGCCGCCGCTCTGAACGGCTGCGTGGCGTGACACCCCGCTAATCTCCAGAGGCACCCATGGCCAACAGCTATGACACCGGGCGGCTGAACCTGCCCTTCGTCGGCATCGCTACCTTCGGCAAGCGCGCCTATGTCGAGGATTGGTCCAAGATCGATGCCGAGGTCGCCGTCATGGGCGCGCCCTATGACTTTGGCACCCAATTCCGCGCCGGAGCCCGCTTTGGCCCCCGCGCTGTGCGCGAGGCCTCGACGCTCTTTTCCTTCGGCCATGCCGGGGCCTATGACCACGAGGACGATTGCACCTACCTGCCGCAATCAGTGCGGATCGTCGACATTGGCGACGCCGACATCGTCCACACCGACACCGCGAAAAGCCACGCCAATATCCGTGCGGGGGTTGAGGCGATCTTGAAATCCGGCGCGCTGCCAGTGGTGATCGGCGGCGATCATTCGGTGAATATCCCCTGCATCGAGGCCTTCGCCGGTCACGGCGATATCCACCTCCTGCAAATCGACGCCCATCTTGATTTCGTGGATGAACGTCACGGCGTGCGTGTCGGCCACGGCAGTCCGATGCGGCGCGCGGCGGAAAAAGACTATGTCAAAGGCATCACCGCCGTCGGCATCCGCAATGTCTCCTCCACCGCCAAAGATGGCTATGAAGCCGCGCGGGCCATGGGTGACGACATCCTGTCGGTCCGCCAATTCCGCGCCTTGGGTGCCGAAGCCGTGGCCAAACGCATCCCCAAGGGCGCGCGCGTCTATGTCACCATCGACATTGACGGCTTCTGCCCCTCGATCGCGCCCGGGACTGGCACGCCCAGCCATGGCGGGTTCCTCTACTATGAGGTGTTGGAACTTCTCCAGCAGGTCGCGCGCACCCATGAGGTTGTGGGCATGGACCTGGTCGAGGTCGCACCCGACTATGACCCCAGCCAATCCACCCAGATATTGGCGGCTCAGGTTCTGCTCAACTTTCTTGGCTTCATCTTCCACGCCAAGGGCTTCCGCTGATCTGGCGCCGTCACGGCAAGACCTGCAACCAGCCCCACGTGGTAAAGATCGACAGGCCCGTGGCCACCAAAACCGCCGAGGCTGACACCCGTTTGCCCACGCCATACATATTGGCAAAGACATAGGCGTTCACACCGGGTGCCATGGCTGCGGTGATTGTCACCGACCGCAATGCCTCTGCCCCGAGCCCAAAGCCGAACCGCGCCAGCCCGTAAGAGATCATCGGATGCAGGACAAGGCTGGCAAAGACCACCATCGCAATCGCACCCTTGTCACCCTCGGGCCGATAGCGCCACAATACGCCCCCAAGCCCGAACAGCGCCGCCGGAAGCCCGGCCGCCGCCACCATATCCACGGCGGCGGCAAAGAAGGCGGGCTTGGCCACCCCCGACAGGTTCACCGCAAAGCCCAAGGCAATGCCGATCAGCAAGGGCTGACTGACCACCCCGCGCAGAACCTGCCGCGCAACGCCGCCCGGCCCCACGCTGCCCGCTTCGCGCGACCGCGCCCATTCCATGGCGATGATCCCCACCGAATAGATCAGCGGCGCATGCACCGAGATGATTGCAAAGTTCCCCGCCAAGGCTGCCGCGCCATAGGCCCGTTCTGTGATCGGAACCCCCAAGAGTAGCGAGTTCGAGAAGGTGCAGGCAAAGGCAATGGCGACACTGTCAGTCAGCGGCCGGTGAAACACAAAGCGCGCGCCCATAAAGCCAAATGCAAAGCCTGAAAACGCCCCGATGTAGAAGGCCAGCATCAGCCCCGGCTGAAAGGCCACCGCCAGATCCAGCGCGGCCACACCCTTGAACAACAAAACCGGCAAGGCGAAGTTCTGCGCAAACCGCATCACCCCATCGATCGCCTCTTGCGAAATCCACCCCCGCGCCGCCGCCAATGCGCCAAAGCCGATGACCAAAAACACCGGCAGGATGACATCCAAAAGCATGCTCATGGCAGGTTATCGAACCCGATCACCATGCCGTCATAGGCCGGGCGGATATGTGGCGGCAACTCAGCCGTCAGGGTGTCATAATCCATATCCAGATGCATATTGGTGATGACCGCCTTCGCAGGCCGTGCCCGGCTGATCCACTCCAGCGTCAGCGCCAGATGGGCATGGGTCGGGTGCGGCTTGCGGCGCAGCGCGTCGACCACCCAGCAGTCCAACCCCTGCAAATGCGCCCAGGCCTCTTCGGGGATCGCAACCGCATCGGGCAGATAGGCGAGCCCGCCCACGCGGAACCCCAAAGCCGCCATCGACCCGTGATCCACCTCGAAGGGCTGAAAGCCAATCGGCCCTCCGGCCCCGGTGATCTCAAATGCCCCATCAATGGTGCGCAGATCCAGAATGGGTGGATAGGGGCTGCCCGCTGGCTGCACGAAGGCATAGGCAAAGCGCGACAGCAGCGCCTCTTGCGTCGGCGCATCCGCCCAAACGGGCAGCCGCTGGCGCAGGTTAAAGACGATCTGGCGCAGATCATCGATGCCATGCACGTGGTCGGCATGGGAATGGGTATAGACCACCGCATCCAGCGTGCCGATACCGGCATCCAAAAGCTGGTCGCGCATGTCGGGTGAGGTGTCGATCAAGACCCGCGTCACCCCCTCGCCGCTCATCCGCTCCACCAGCATCGAACAGCGGCGACGGCGGTTCTTGGCGTTCATGGGGTCGCAGTCGCCCCAGTCGCCCCCCAACCGCGGCACCCCGCCCGAAGACCCGCATCCCAGAATGGTAAAGCGCAACGAGGCCACGTCACGCCGCCTTGGCCGACGCGGCGGCCTTTTGGAACAGACGGTCAAAATTGGCGGTGGTGGCGGCGGCAAACTCGGCCTCACTCACCCCGAACACTTCAGCGCCGGTTTTGGCGGTGAACGCGGTATAGGCCGGTTCATTGCGGCGGCCGCGAAAGGGCACCGGGGCCAGATAGGGGCTGTCGGTCTCTACCAAGATCCGGCTCAGCGGTGCGCGGGCAAATATCTCGCGCAGCTCGCTTGATTTTGGAAAGGTCGCGATGCCCGACATCGACAGATAGAATCCCATCTCCAGGGCCGCCTCGGCCAGCCGCGGCCCCGACGAAAAGCAATGCATCACGCACGTATAGGGTTGCACCGCCATACCCTCGGCCAAGATCCGCTCCATGTCCTCATCTGCCGCCCGCGCGTGGATGATCAGCGGCAACCCGGTCTCCTGCGCCGCCTCGATATGCACCTGCAACGACCGCTGCTGCGCCTCGGCGCTGTCGGGCGTGTAATGATAATCAAGGCCAGTCTCACCGATGCCCACCATTTTCGGATGCCGCGCAAAGTCCATAAGATCGGCCAGCGACAAGGGCGTGCAGTCTGCCACGCTCATCGGATGCAAGCCCATGGCAAAGAACACCCCGGCATGAGCCTCGGAAATCGCCCGCACCTTTGGCGCGTTCACCGGTTTGGTGCAAATCGTCACCATCCGCCGAACCCCAGCCTCGGCAGCCCGGGCAATGATGGCATCAAGCTCGCCATCGAAATCGGCAAAATCCAGATGGCAGTGGCTGTCGACAAGTTCGGGGGGCGTCACGTTCTTCACTCCGAGGCCTTCTGCCTTCAATGCGGCCCAAATATCCCACGGGGGTCCGGGGGTGTGAAACCCCCGGGGGTCTGCACAAGACCAGCTTCAGGGCAAGCGAGACAGGGCCGATGCCGCCTCGTCAATCTGTAAAAGCATATCCATGAGAAGTGCGGCAGGGTCAAGGTTCACCGCCTTGCCGCGACGCGCCCTCAGGCCCAGCGTCTGGGCCAGACTGGCCCATTCCCGCGCCGCCCATGGGTTGGGCGCAAGCCGCGCGATCAAAGCGGCCTCTCCCGGGGCCGCCTCGGGCAGCGGCGTGCCACAGGTGCCTGAACGGGCCAGCCGGGCCAGAAACAGATCCAGAAGTGTCACGATCAGATCAAACTGCGCCTCGGCCCCCCGGCCTGCGCCTGCTTCGGCAAAGGCCAGCGCTTGCACGCGGTCAAGCCGGGGCAGGGTGGCCATCAGCTTGACCAGCCGCGCATAAAGCGCGAGCCCCTCAAGGTTGGTCATCCGAAACGCCTCGCCCACCGACCCGCCGGCAAGTTCGGCCAGCGCGATGCGGTCCTCTGGTGTCACCTCGCCGCCCGCCATGGTCAGCGCATCCGAAAGATCCTGCGCCGACAGAGGCCCAAGCCGCAACTCGCGGCAGCGCGAGCGGATGGTGGGCAAAAGCCGCGCCGGTTGGTGGCTGATGAGGAACATCGTCACCGATTTTGGTGGCTCTTCCAAAAGCTTCAGCAGCGCATTTGCGGCGGCCGGGTTCATCTCGTCCACCGCGTCGATGATCGCCACGCGCCGTCCGCCATCGGCCGCCGACAGGGTGAAGAAGCTTTTCATCTTCCGCACTTCGTCGACCGAGATCACATCCTGCAACTTGGCCTTCTTCTCGTCATAGGCCCGGCGCAACAGGGACAGGCGCGGCTCTGACAGGGCCGCGATGCGGCGGGCCACGGGGTGGCTGTCGGGGATATCCAGCGTCTCGGGGGGAGGTGCGGCGAACATGCCACCGTCATCCTCGGGCGTGGCCAGAAGGAACCGCGCCAGCCGCCACGCCAGCGTCGCTTTGCCCACCCCGCGCGGCCCGGTGATCAGCCAGCCATGATGCAGACGGCCGGTGTTGAAGGCCTGCAGAAACGTGGCTTCCGCCGATCCCTGACCCAAGAGGGTCGATGTGGCCCGCGGATGCGGTGCGCCTTCGATGCAATCGGCTTCGGGGATATCGGCCTCGGCCATGCTTAGGCCGTCTGCCGCTGTTTGGTCAGCCAGTCGTGGGCGATGGCTTGCACCTCGGCGGCAACCTCGGCCTCAGGGCGGTGGCCGTCGATCACGCGAAAACGGGCAGGATGGCGCGCGGCCAGCGCGAGAAAACCGTTGCGGGCGTGGGTTTGGACCTCAAGCCCCATGCCTTCAAACCGCATCTCTGCCCCTGCGCGGGCGGTGGCGCGGGCCAGTCCGGCCTCGGGCGGGATGTCGATCAGAAAGGTCAGGTCGGGTTCGATCCCGATCATCAGCGCATGCAAGGCATCGACCTCGGCGGCCAGATTGCCGCGCGTCAGGCCCTGATACATGCGTGTGCTGTCGGCAAACCGGTCGGTGATCACCACCTCGCCGCGCGCAACGGCGGGGCGGATTGTCTTTTCCAGATGGTCGCGCCGCGCCGCCGTGAACAGCAAGAGTTCGGTTTGCGGCGACCAGCGGTCGGCGTCGCCTTCCAGCACCAAGCGGCGGATCTCTTCGGCACCGGGACTGCCGCCGGGTTCGCGGGTCAGCGTCACGGTCGCACCCGCCGCGCGCAGCGCCGCAGCCAAGAACCGGGCCTGCGTTGATTTCCCGGATCCATCAATGCCTTCAAAGGAAAGGAACGCGCCCCGCCCGATCAGCTGCTCTTGTCCCATCAGCTTGCCGGGGCTTCATCGCCGAAGTAGCGCGCTTGCAGCGCGCTGGCGGCCGCCTTCATCCGTACCATAAAGCCACCCTTCGCAACATCGGCCTCGGCCACAAGTGGCACCCGGGTCTGACCAAGCTCGGGCACGTCAATCACCAACTCTCCCAGCGTGGTGCCTGCCGTGATCGGGGCGGTGAACGGGCCAGAATAGACCACCTCGGCCTGAACTTTGCCCTGCGCGATCGCGGGGAGCAACAGCTGGATATCTTCCGCCGGCACAAGGCCAACCGTCTCGGCCGCGCCCAAATGCACCGGGGCCTCGGCAATGCGACTGCCGGATTTAGCCAGCGTTTTCAGAGAAAACTGGCGGAAAGCCCAAGAGGTAATCCGTTCGGCCTCTTCAGCGCGGGCCTTATCGTCTGGGGTGCCGGAGAAGGCGAAGATGATGCGACGGTCGCTCTGCTTGACGCTGCCGACAAGGCCATAGCCTGCCTCCGAGGTATGGCCGGTCTTTAGTCCGTCCGCCCCAATGCCGAGCCCCAACAGTGGGTTACGGTTTCTCGCATTGGCTGGAGCGCGCTCTTTGTAATCATACGAGGTTTCGGCAAACAGCGGGTAATGCTCAGGGAAATCCTCGATCAGCATCCGCGCAAGGATGCCCAGATCGCGCATGCTCATGCGGTGAGCAGGGTCAGGCCAGCCCGAGGAATTGGCAAAGTTCGAATGCTCCATGCCCAGTTCGCGGGCGCGGGCGGTCATCTGGGCCGAAAAGGCCTCTTCGCTGCCCGCCAAACCTTCCGCCACCACGATGCAGGCATCGTTGCCCGAGTTCACGATCATACCGCGCAAAAGATCTTCGACCGTGGGCCGGTCTCCCTCTTGCAGATACATGGTTGATCCGCCCCGCGCTGTCATTTCGGTTGCACGGGATGACACACCAAAGGTGGTGTCCATCGCAACCCGACCATCCCGCACCGCCTCGAACAGCATGAAGATTGTCATCAGCTTGGACATCGAAGCGGGCGGCACCGGCACATTGCCGTTTTTATCCATCAAGACAGTATGGGTCGTCATGTCATAGACCCAGGCCGATTGGGCGGCAGTGTCAAAGCCATAGGCCGGCATCGCAAGAAGGCTGGCGGTGAGCGAGCCGCACAACAGCTGGCGCAAAGGGGAGTGGCGCATCATGACCTCCGAAGCTTAGCCGCGTTTCAACATATAGGCGTCGGCGAACCCCGCCGCTTTGATCTTAACCAGACTTTCAGCGCCACCTGTTGCGGTGACCGACCAGAAGGCTTTGCCCTGCGCGGTTTCCTGCCGGATCGTCGCTGCAATCCCAGCCTTGGAGAGCGTGTCAACGGCACGCTTCGCATTCGCCTCGACCGAGAAGATGCCGATCTGGATCAAACCGCCCTTGGGCGGGGCCGCAGGGGCAGGGGAGGGCGAAACGGTGCTGGACGGGGCAGCAGTGGCAGTCTCTGTGCCTAAGGTCTCAGACGAGACCACCGGGGCAACGGGGCCATCAGACTTTGGCTGTCGCTTTTTGAACAGGCCCAGACCACGCGGCTTTTTGTCCTCGGCGGCTGCGGCGACCGACGCGGTGCCATCCGCAGGGGCCACGGTCGGTGCCGGGTCCAGCGTTTCGGTGGCCACGGTTTCGGCGGCATCTAGAATGGGGCGCGAAGCGTCTGGTGCAGCCAACGGCGCCTCTTCGCGGCGCAGGGCTGTCACGCCGATCTTGCCGGGCTGACCGGCCAAAAGGCCAAGCGCTGCGGCGGCATCGGAGGAGATCTGCAGGGCCGGGCCGGGATTGTCCCGCTCGCGCCGGAACAGTGCGCCGATGACGAACTTGCCGTTGGCCGGGTTGCGCAGGATCACGCGCTCGGGGTCAACAGCATCGGGGGAGGCGACCCAGACACCGCCCAAAGAGGGGCGGCCATCCCACAGCGCCATATCGGTCACCGAAAACACGTCGGGTGCCTCGACGTCACGGTCCACGAGCTTGACCGAACGTGTCGTCGCCGGGGCGGCTGCGGTCGTTTCTGCCGAAGGGCCCGTCAGACCTGATGCCTGTCGTTGCCCGAAAGGACTTCCTTCTCCCTGACAGCCCGCAATCAGCGCCGCCATAGAAACCACAAGAAGCACTCGATACTTTGCGCCGTCTGCCATGCTCAACGTCCTTGTTCGCGCGCGTTCTGTGGCGCGCTTTATGGGCATTTGGGCGTCTCGTGCCCTCTTGCCCGGTTTGATTTGGCGCATGATACAGAAGCGCGGCGTCTCAGGGAAGGGAAAGCCTTGGGGTCGGCGGAAAACCCTTTGTGATAAGCTGCAACGCACACCCTTCCAGAATCGTCCCGAACCCGCTATCCGCGCCGAATGGAAGTGTGGCCGAGTGGTTTAAGGCTCTGGTCTTGAAAACCAGCGTGGGGGGAACTCCACCGTGGGTTCGAATCCCACCGCTTCCGCCATTAATTCTTAAATAAATGCAATTATATCAGTGACTTGGATTCGTCGTTCTTGATTTTGTATGCCGATCTGTATACCGAATGAGGTCATTGCAGCGCGCACTGGGCTTTGAGCATCAGTCGACTTGATACACTTTCGGGTGAGCCTCTAGCGCAGCCAACCTCGCCTCGAATTCGGTAGTCTCTAGCGTGCGCCTGTAAACATCGAGCAGCGCCATGACCTGCGCGCCTTCCGTCGGCGTGAGGTCGCCCTCGGCAACGGCTCTGAGGACCCCCGCGGCGGCATCTGAGGCATCGCGAGCGCATTGCATGGCGGGTAGGTCGAACTGAATGGGAGCATCCTTCACAGGAGGCACGAGGCGCTCCAGACAAAGCCGCAGGGCCGTTGTGTCGCCCCCTAGCGCCATTTGCACCGCCTTGCAGCTCAGGGCCTCTGATTGGCCCTCCATGAGGCTCAGCGCCGCCATGGTGGCCCGGTTGCGCGTGCCACGTTTCTTGCCAGGGTTGCCTGACGCGAACCGGCCAGCCGTATCACGGCCGCTATTGCCGCTCATTCTGAAACCTTTCCAAAGCTACCAGCAAAGTCATCAATTCATCATTGCTCATCGTGCCGATGTCCCCAGCGTGGCGCTGCCATATTGCCATGGCGGGCTCGCCAAACTCCGTGATGTCAATTTGAGCTACTCCCCAACTCTTGGACAGCTTTCCGGGTTGTTTAAGCTACTGCCTGCACCTGCTGATCGGTTTCAATGCGGTTAAAGTAGACCACGGCGGGCGGTTGGCCGCCATGGGCAGTGTGAGGGCGTTGGTGGTTGTAGAAGGTGATCCAGCGCCCGATGCCGACCCGTGCCTGCGATCCGGTTTCCCAGGCGTGCAGATAGACGCATTCATACTTCAGGGACCGCCACAGGCGCTGGATGAAGATGTTGTCGATGCAGCGCCCTTTGCCGTCCATAGAGATCCGGGTGCCAACCCGTTTCAGCCTGTCAGTCCAGACGAAGGACGTGAACTGGCTGCCCTGATCCGTGTTCATGATCTCGGGCGGGCCGAACTTATGG
>NZ_CBDAEL010000012.1:0-60789 GCF_965194375.1 Allotabrizicola aquatica (SeqCode) | reverse complement strand
TTCCTCTATCTGGTCGCCATCATGGACTGGTATACCCGCAAGGTGCTGGCCTGGCGGATATCCAACACGCTGGAAGCCGACTTCTGCGTGGAGGCTTTGAACGAGGCGATCCATAAGTTCGGCCCGCCCGAGATCATGAACACGGATCAGGGCAGCCAGTTCACGTCCTTCGTCTGGACTGACAGGCTGAAACGGGTTGGCACCCGGATCTCTATGGACGGCAAAGGGCGCTGCATCGACAACATCTTCATCGAGCGCCTGTGGCGGTCCCTGAAGTATGAATGCGTCTATCTGCACGCCTGGGAAACCGGATCGCAGGCACGGGTCGGCATCGGGCGCTGGATCACCTTCTACAACCACCAACGCCCTCACACTGCCCATGGCGGCCAACCGCCCGCCGTGGTCTACTTTAACCGCATTGAAACCGATCAGCAGGTGCAGGCAGTAGCTTAAACAACCCGGAAAGCTGTCCAAGAGTTGGGGAGTAGCTCACCGCCTCAGGAATAGTTGCTCGCTTGGTCACGCCACGACTGCGATCATAATAGACTGAGACAAATGGGTTGCCATGCCTCAGCGCAAGCTCACCTATGTTGAAGTTGATGACTGCCCTAATGCTTCCCAAGATGCGTGTAATCGACGACCCAGACAGTCCTTTTGCCACCAAGTAATCTCGCAACGACAACGCATCTGACCTCGTGTAGTCCGAAAGAGGCTTTTCCCCTGCTGCGTCGATCAGATAGCCACATGCCCTCTCGGCGGCCCTCCTGAAGGTATCAACGCGACCAGCCCCTTTCTGGCTCACATAACGCACAAGTGCCTCTGCAAGCCTTGGTGACGCAATCGTGCCTTCCTCGTGGGCAATCTCAGCCAGCGCCGGTCGTTGTACTGAGACGCGCTGGTATGCCTCTTGTGCCTGCAGAAGGAATTTTCGCCCCGGCAGATCAGTCTGGCTCAGCCGCAAATGGGACCAGTATTCGTCCAGCTTAGCTGCAGCCATCATCGCTCTACCCCGAGCCACATGAGCGGACTTGGTCTTGAGAGCTTCAACGATTCGATCCGTCTGATAGTTGCATCTCAGGTCAGAAGGAATCCGCCTTGAAAAGTAAAAATAGCCGTCCTTTTGGAAGGTGTATGGTGCCCGATTGGTCTTCAATTTGGTCTACGCTCCAGCCGTCCGGGATGGTCCCGGAGAGATTAAGTGAGCGCTTTCATAGACTTATCGCCAATCTGTGAGAGAGGCTGGTGCCCAAGGCCGGACTCGAACCGGCACGGCCTTTCGGCCTAGAGATTTTAAGTCTCCTGTGTCTACCATTCCACCACTCGGGCCGCGCGCGCACCATAATGAAGCACGCGCCAAGGTAAAGCCCCCCAAGTTGCGGGCCTAGCCCGCCGCCCCAACGGGCGAGCCCAAAAGACGGCTGACCATCTCGGCACTGTTGCGCACCCCCATCTTGCGGATCATGTTGCCCCGGTGCACCTCAACCGTGCGGGGCGAGCAGAAGAGGGCCAACGCGATCTCCTTGCTGGTAAAGCCATTCACCAGATAGCGGGCGATCTTCTTTTCGGTGGGCGTCAGCGGCTCCAACGCGCCCGAAACCGCCCCCGATCCCGCCTCAATCGGCCGGTAGGTCCAGACCGCCAACCGCAACGGATCCTCGGGGTCCAGCGCGGTCCCCTGCCCTTCCATCCAAACCACCTGCCCGTCTTTGCGGCGCATAAAACGCTCGTCGCGGTAGACCTCGCCCGCCCGCATCGCCCGGCGCGCCCGCGCCCCGATCACCTCAAAGTCGGTCTGTCCGGGGTAGAGCACGCGGATCGATTGCCCCTCCAACTCGGCCAGTTTCCAGCCAAACACGCTTTCCACCCGCAGGCTGGCGCGCAAAATGACCCGATCCGCCAAGATCAAGGTGGCATCCGGGGCATGGCGAAAGGCCAGCTTTTCATAATCTGTGAAACTCTCGGCCATGCCCGCCCGCTATACGTAGCTATCTACGTATTCTTACGGATAGCCGCGCCCGACACAATCTTTAAGGATCGCGCCGTCACCCGACAGGCCGCCGCTTTTGCGGCCAACCGGGCTTTAGGAGGAATTTGCCCATGAAAAAGGTCTATCCGAGTGCGGATGCCGCACTTGAGGGTCTGCTGTTTGACGGCATGACCATCGCATCGGGGGGCTTTGGCCTCTGCGGTATCCCCGAGCTTTTGATCGCCGCCATTGAAAAGGCTGGCACCCAGAACCTGACCATCGCCTCGAACAACGCGGGCGTTGATGGCTTTGGTCTGGGCGTCCTGTTGGCAACCAAACAGGTCAAGAAAATGATCTCGTCCTATGTCGGCGAGAATGCTGAATTCATGCGCCAATATCTCTCGGGCGAGTTGGAGTTGGAATTCAACCCCCAAGGCACGCTGGCCGAACGCCTGCGCGCAGGCGGCGCCGGAATTGGCGGCTTTTACACCCGCACGGGCGTCGGCACCGTCATTGCAGATGGCAAGGATGTGAAGGTGTTCGACGGCAAGGAGTATATCCTGGAAACCGGCATCGTCGCCGATATCTCCATCGTCAAGGCGTGGAAGGCCGACCCCTCGGGCAACCTTGTGTTCCGCAAAACCGCGCGCAACTTCAACCCGCCGGCGGCCTCCGCTGGCAAGGTCTGCATCTGCGAAGTGGAAGAGATCGTGCCCTTGGGGTCTTTAGACCCCGACAGCATCCACCTGCCGGGCATCTATGTGCATCGTCTGGTCCAAGGTCAGCACGAAAAGCGCATCGAAAACCGCACCACCCGCAAGAAGGAGGCCTAAGCCATGGCATGGGATCGCAACCAAATGGCCGCCCGCGCAGCACTGGAGCTGCAGGACGGCTGGTACGTTAACCTTGGCATTGGCATTCCGACCCTTGTGGTGAACTATATCCCCAAGGGCATCGAAGTGACGCTGCAATCAGAAAACGGCATGCTGGGCATGGGCCCCTTCCCGTATGAGGGCGAGGAAGACCCTGACCTCATCAACGCGGGCAAGCAGACCATCACCGAACTGCCGCAAACCGCCTATTTCGATTCTGCCCAGTCCTTCGCCATGATCCGCGGCGGCAAGATCGCCATGGCGATCCTTGGCGCCATGGAAGTCGCCGAAAACGGTGACCTCGCCAACTGGATGATCCCCGGCAAGCTCGTGAAGGGCATGGGCGGGGCGATGGACCTTGTCGCCGGCGTCGGCCGCGTGGTGGTGGTCATGGACCACACCTCGAAGCACGGCGAATCCAAGGTGCTGAAAGCCTGCACCCTGCCGCTGACGGGCAAAGGCGTGGTCAACCGCATCATCACCAATCTCGGCGTTCTCGATGTGGTGCCGGGCGGGCTGAAGCTGATTGAACTGGCCGAAGGCGTGACCGAAGCCGAATTCCGCGCCGCAACCGAGGCAACACTGGTCAACTGACCCCTCAGGGCCTTCAATGCGGCCCAAATATCCTCGGGGGGTGAGCGCGGCACGCGCGAGGGGGGCGGATAGCCCCCCTTTCTTTATCCCTCCACCGCAATCACCTTGAACACACAAGGGTCAGTCACCAATTCCGGCGGACTTTGGCACAGCCCCTGCGCCACCTGCCACGCAGCCAGCACCTTGGGCACATAATCGCGGGTCTCGGCATAGGGCGGCACGCCCGTGTTGGCATCCACCGCCCCTTCACCGGCATTATAGGCCGCCAGCACCATCAAAGGGTCACGGTCAAACCGCTTCATCAGCCAGTCCAGATACGCCACCCCGCCCTTGATGTTCTGCACCGGGTCCTTGCTATCCTTCACCCCAAACCGCTCCGCCGTGGCCGGGATCAGCTGCATCAACCCGGTCGCGCCCGCGCTTGACACGGCCTCATGCCGCCCGCCGCTCTCAATGCCGATCACCGCCAGAACCAAGGCGGGCGACACCTCGGTGCCCAGCGTCGCCTTCAAGATCTCGACGCCATAGGTGTTGGCGATCTGCTGCATATGCTGCATCCGCGGCGCGGCGACCTGTGCGCCGTTCGGGCCTTGTGACAGCGTGGCAAGTGCCAGCCCAAACCGGCCCGAGACCTGATCGCGCGCAGTCGGCACCTTGTCCCAAAACCAGCCATAGCGCGCGCCGGGGATCGGCGCGACCGGAACCGCGGCAGCGGCTTCGGCACTCGGCTTTGGATGGGGGTCAACCTTGGGGGCAAGCGCCAAAAGCCGGGCCTGCTCAGCCGGATCGATCTGCACGGTGATGCGATTGCCCGGCTTGGAATCAGCAACCGAGATGCGCTTAAAGGTAAAGTCACGCGCTGCCGGGGCCTGTTCGGCCCAGAGCGGTACGGCGGCAACCATCATGGCTGCCAGCACAAGGATGCCCGTCTTAAGGCGCATGATGGCGCGACCTGCGTGTTTTTGTTCTGCTCGTCTTGCCTCAAGACAAGCATGTTTTCCGCGCTCGGGCCACGATTTCCCCCCTTAGATCATGGCATTTTGACCAATATTGGCCACAAAGACACGATTTTCCCCTCCAATAAAGGCGCAATTCAGCGGGGAAGAAGATTTTTCTTCTATGTCTTTCAACGCATTAAGTCCCGATTAACCCAATTCCCTGAAATGGCCCCGGCCTTTCCGCAGCTTTGCCACGTTCTGGGGGCCAAATGCCCTTGTCGTCAGAAGGCATGCGGAACAGAGGCCGCGGGAAACCCCTTCCGAAGACATGTGACTGTGCAAATCTTGTGAAAGGGCAACTGCCATGAAACTGCTGAACATCTTCAAATCCTTCAAGAACGACGAATCCGGCGCTGTGACCGTTGACTGGGTCGTGCTGACCGCGGCCATCGTTGGCCTCGGCATGGTCGTCATGACCACCGTTGGCGGCGGCATCGAAGGTCTGGGGACCGCCATTGTGTCGGATCTGGAAGGCCGCGCTGCTGGCTACGAAAACCAGTAATCTGATCTGACATTTCGATCAAAGGGGCTGCGTTCCAATCCGGACGCAGCCCTTAATCTTTTGCGCGGACCCGCCCTGCCGATCATCACCGGAAACAGTCTGTTTCCCACCCGCCCCGATCTTCACCGGATTTCCCCGACATCGCCCCAAACCTGACAGATTCCGCACGCCTACTGCAGGCAAGCCAGACGGAAGGGCCGGACCTTTTGATCCGCCCGCCCGCCGGCCAGAGACCTGCAACACCCGCGAAAGGGCAATGACATGAAACTGCTGAACATCTTCAAATCCTTCAAGAACGACGAATCCGGCGCTGTGACCGTGGACTGGGTCGTGCTGACCGCCGCCATCGTCGGCCTCGGCATGGTGGTGATGACCACCGTTGGTGGCGGCATCGAAGGCCTCGGCACTGCCATCGTGTCGGATCTGGAAGGCCGCGCTGCGGGCTACGAAAACCAGTAATCTGATCCAATATCTCGATCAGTGCAGGCCGCGCCCCAAGCGCGGCCTGTTTCATTTGGCATGACAAGCCGCATTAATGTCATGGGATCGTTCCAGTTTCAGCCACAAAGCCACGCCACAAAGACGCGTGGGGGCTGCGTCGACGCACCAGCCCGTCAGTAAACACGGAGTGTAAAGATGGAACGGATTGCGAATTTCCTGCGCCGCGAAGACGGGGCGATTACAGTCGATTGGGTGGTCTTGTCGGCTGCGATCATCGGTCTGGGCATGGTTGTGCTGATCCCAATTGCCTATTCGACCGAAAGCTCGACCCAGCAAATTGCCGACGGCATCGAAAACCAGCCGGTCGGCTACGGCAACAACTGACCACGTCGGGCCCAATCGGTCCAGTTTCAAAGGGGTAAAGATTATGCGCGCGATGTTCGGACTGGTCCTTGTGGCGGGCGTCGGCTTGGCCGGGGCGGCGGTCTATATGGCCAAAGGGTATATTTCGAAAACCGAGACAGCCTTGCAAAAAGAGCTGGCGATCAAGGCGCAAACCGGCGGTCTGGTCGAGGTCTATGTGGTCAAGAAATCGGTCGACTATGGCGACCCCCTGACCAAAGACGACGTGCAGAAAAGCTATCTGCCGAAAAACACCCTGCCCGAGGCGACCTTTGGCGACATCGCGCTGCTCTTCCCCGAAGACAACAGCGAACCGCGCTATGTGCTGCGCCCGATGGAAAAGTTTGAGCCGATTCTCGCGATCAAGGTCACCGAACCGGGCGAACAGGCCGGGCTGACCGGCGCGTTGGAAAAGGGCATGCGCGCCTTCGCCATCAAGGTCGAAGCGGCGGATTTCCTGCAACCCGGCGACCGCGTCGACATCTACTGGACCGGCGCGACGGAAAGCTCTACGGGCGAAATCACCCGGCTCATTGAAAGCACGATGAAGATCATCGCGGTCGACCGCAACGGCAAGTCGCAGTCTTCGGACGGGTCCATCCAGAACCGCACCATGACCGTGGCCGCGACCCCCGAACAGGTGGCGCGTCTGGCCCAAGCCCAGGCCACCGGGCGTCTGGTGATGTCATTGGTCGGCGTGGGCGATGACACCGAAACTGGCAAGATCGAGGTGGACACCGGATCGATGCTCGGCATCACCGAAGCCGCCGCCCCCGTCGCGGTTGAGGCTGAAAAGGTCTGCACCATCCGCACCCGCAAAGGTGCCGACGTGGTCGAGATCCCAATCCCCTGCACCAATTAATGGCAAAATTGTGTTAATTTAGACACCACCTATAGGTACAATTGGCCACAAGGCACCACTTATAGCGTTATGTTGCAAGTTATCCACATAAGGAAGCTGCGATAAGCGTTTGATTGTTGCAAAAAAAAGGCAAACAAGGCATTGTTCCCTTCTGAACGGGCGGCAAAAGACCCGGCAGAGGCGTGGTCGAAAGGGCAGGTCACATGAGACTGTACAATTTAGTGACGGCAGGTTTGCTGGGAATTGCCTTGGCAACCACCCACCTCACGCCCGTGAACGCGCAAACGCTTCACGTCCTGAAAGGGTCAGAAAGCGCGCCGTTGAACGTGCCGATGAACCGCGCGGTGGTGGTGGAAAGCGACACACCTTTTGCCGAACTCTCAATCGCCAATCCGGGCATCGCCGATATCTCGACCCTGTCGGACAAATCGATTTATGTGCTGGGCAAAACCCCCGGCCGCACGACGCTCACTCTGCTATCCCCCGAAGGTCGGCTGATCTCGAACGTCGAGGTGCATGTCACCCCCGACATCGCGGAATTCAAGGAACGGCTAAAGCAAATCCTGCCCGGTGAGCCCATCGAAGTGCGCACCGCCAATGACGGCATCGTGCTGTCAGGCACCGTCTCCTCCACCGCCAAGCTCGACCGCGCGCTGGATCTGGCCAACCGCTATGCGCCCGAACGCGTCTCAAACCTCATGAGCGTGGGCGGCACCCAGCAGGTGATGCTGAAGGTGCGCTTTGCCGAAATGCAGCGGTCTGTGTCGAAAAGCCTGTCGGCCTCGCTTGGGGTCAGGGGCGGCAATACCGTGGGCGTCTCGGCGGGCGGCGGTCAACTTGCCGACAGCACCAAGCTGACCACGATTTTGGGCGACGGCACCATCAATTCCTCGAACGAGGCCGAAGGCCGCTTTGGCCTTGGCTTCTCGGCCGGGGCGCTGGAATTCGCCGTGCTGCTGGAAGCCCTTGAATCAAAAGGCGTTGTGCGTACGTTGGCTGAACCAAACCTGACCGCGCTTTCGGGGCAAGAGGCCAAGTTTCTGGCCGGTGGGGAATACCCGATCCCGGTCGCCTCAGGCGATGGCGCGATCACGGTGGAATACAAGCCCTTCGGGGTGGAGCTGAACTTTACCCCGATCGTGGTCGATGGTGACATCATCAACCTGACGATCAACGCGGCGGTCTCCTCGATTGACAGCACCACAACGCTGCAAACCGAAGGCTTTTCGATCAACGCCTTCAAACGCCGCGAAACCTCGACCACGGTTGAAATGCGCGACGGCGAAAGCTTTGCAATCGCGGGCCTTTTGCAAGACGATTTCCGCGATCTGAACGGTCAAGTGCCGTGGCTGGGCGATATCCCGATCATCGGCGCACTCTTCCGCTCGGCCGAATATCAGCGCGCCCAATCCGAACTGGTGATCATCGTCACCCCGCATTTGGTGACGCCGACCCGCGGCGAAGCGCTGGCCCTGCCCACCGACCGCGTGCGCCTGCCCACGGAAAAAGAACTGTTCTTGTTCGGCGATGTGGCTGGCAGGCAGAAGGGGGCCGCGGGCGAAGTGGCCCGGCAGGACTTTACCGGCTCTTACGGCTATGTGATGGAGTAAAGGGTATGCGCGCGAACACCACGCTTCTGGCAGGCGCTGCCCTGATCGCCCTAACCGCCTGCAACGACCCCGGTTTTGTAACCCGCGAGGCGGGCTATGAGGTGGATGAAGGCGGGTTCGGCAATGCCACCATGCAAAACTCTATGGTCATGATGGGGGCTTGGGATGCGACGATGGCCTTGGGCAACCGCTTTGCCCAAGAGGTTCCCACCACGATCAACTTCGCCTTCAACGCCTCAGACCTGACCGAAGAGGCCAAGGCCACGCTACGCCAGCAGGCCAATTTCATCCGCCAATTCCCCGAAGTGCGCTTCCGCGTCTATGGCCACACCGATCTGGTCGGATCCGAGGCCTATAACAAAGCGCTTGGCATGCGCCGCGCCAAAGCCGCCGTCGCTTATCTGTCCTCCCAAGGCATCGGCACCGCCCGGCTTGAGGCGGTGGTGTCGTTCGGTAAGACCCAGCCCGTGATTGCTACCCCCGGCCCCGAAGAGCGCAACCGCCGCACGGTGACCGAGGTAACCGGTTTCGTGAAGGGCAACCCAACGGTCATGAACGGCAAATATGCCGAGATTGTCTGGCGCAGCTACGTGAACACGTCGATGACCAACAGCCTTGCCGAACGGCCCCACCCGCGCACCACGGTTGTCGTCACACAGGTTGACCCAAGCTCGGGCGGCTGACGCCCCTTTGCCCCTCGGCCCGCCCCATTCGGCGGGCCGTTTCGTTTCCCACCTCCGGAAACAAACCGCCAAAAATCGCAGATTGACGATCTTTTGGCCCCAATCTCGCCCAACTCCACCTGCATCTTTCCTTCAGATCAAGGCCCGAAGTCCGACTCTGTCTGAGTCGTCCGGGCAAGGCCGCAGGGCCATGAGCCGCCTTTGGAAGGACTGTTGTGATGTCGAGTGTCGCCAATTTGCAACCGGATCCCGCGCCGATCCTGGCCTGCACCATCTCTCGGGATGTGCAGAACTTTGACCTTTTGATCGACGACATGGAACAAGAGCTGGGAGAAAACTGGGGCGATTTGGGCTTTGAAGATGCCCTGATCTTCTTGAACCAGCCTGAATCCGCCCAATTGAAATTCGTCGCCATCGCGGTCGACAGCGAAGATGAGACCGACCTCGCGCGGATCGGCGATGTCATTCGCACGGCCAAGGAAAAAGCGATCAAAGTGATCCTGATCGCCGATCAGGTCAGCCCGATCGCGCTGCATCAACTCTTGCGGCTTGGCGCCGATGATTTCGTGCCCTACCCGCTGCCCGAAGGCGCGCTGCACGAGGCAATTGCCCGCCAACCCGCCCCGCCCGCTGTGGCCGAACCGGTTGCCGCCCCGGCCCCGCAGGCCGAGGCGGGCGCACATCCCACCTTCAAGGCCAAGGGCGACCGTCACGGGGTGATCCTGCCGGTTCACGGCCTGGCCGGCGGCTCGGGGGCCTCGACCTTCGCGGTCAATCTGGCGTGGGAACTCGCCACTGCGTCCAAAACCGACGCCCCGCGCGTCTGCCTCTTGGATCTCGATTTCCAATATGGCTCGGCGGCGACCTATCTTGATCTGCCGCGCAAGGAACTCGTCTATGAATTCCTCTCTGATCTGGCCAATGCCAACAGCGAAACGCTGCTGCAGGCCATGGTGACCTTCAATGACAAGCTGCATGTGCTGACTGCGCCATCGGACATGCTGCCCTTGGACATCTTGGGCCCCGAGGACATCAGTCGGCTGATCGACATGGCGCAGGCCAATTTCGATTTCGTCGTCATCGACATGCCCAAGACCGTGGTGGCCTGGACCGAAACGGTCCTCAACGCGGCCCATGTCTATTTCGCCTTGCTCGAACTTGACCTGCGCTCGGCCCAGAACGTGCTGCGGATGCTGCGCGCGCTGAAAGCCGAAGGGCTGCCGCATGAAAAGCTGCGCTATGTGCTGAACCGCGCGCCAAAATTCACCGATCTCTCTGCCAAGAGCCGGGTGAAGCGCATGGCCGAAAGCCTCGACATCTCGCTTGAGGTGCAGCTGCCCGATGGCGGCACCCAAGTGACGCAGGCCAATGACCATGGCCTGCCGCTGCAAGAAAACGCAGGGAAGAACCCCTTGCGCAAAGAGATCGCGAAACTTGCCAAGTCGCTGATCGATATCAACAAATCCGCCGAAACCGGCAAGAGCTGACGCAAAGGTTACCTGGGGGAATAGATGTTTTCACGTTTCAAGAAGCCCGACGATGCGTCGGCACGGCCTGCCGTCATGGCCCCGGTCACAAGCGCAGGCCCTGCCGCCGCGCGCGCCGCACCCGCAACCGCCACGCAGGCGGCCTTGGCGGCCCGTCCGCTGCCCGCAGCACCCGCACCGCGCCCTCCGGCCGAGGTGGTGGCGGCTGACAAAGAGAAAAAGCGCAAGGACCGCCTGCAAGAGCTGAAGGTCGAGCTGCACAAGCGGCTTTTGGAAAACCTGAACCTTGCCGCGCTGGAACATGCCTCGGAAAACAACCTCAAGCAGGAAATCGGCGCCATCGCCAATGAAGCGCTGGAAGAAATGGCCGTGGTCCTGCCCAAGGACGACCGCGCCATTCTCCACCAAGAGCTTTATGACGAGGTCATGGGCCTTGGCCCCCTGGAGCCTTTGCTGAAAGATGAAACCGTCAACGACATTCTGGTCAACGGCCCGAACCGCATCTTCGTGGAACGCGGCGGCAAGCTGGAACTGACCGACATCACCTTCAAGGACGAACGCCACCTTCTGCGTATCATCGACAAGATCGTGTCGGCGGTGGGCCGCCGGGTGGACGAATCCAACCCCTATTGCGACGCGCGTCTGCAAGATGGCAGCCGTTTCAACGTGATGGTACCGCCGGTGGCGGTGGATGGCTCGCTTGTCTCGATCCGGAAATTCAAAAAGGAAAAGCTGGGCATCCCCGATCTGGTGCGCTTTGGCGCCTTCACCGACGAAATGGCGCTCTATCTTCAGGCCGCTGTGTCCACCCGGCTCAACGTCATCGTCTCGGGCGGCACGGGTTCGGGCAAAACCACCACGCTGAACGCACTGTCCTCCTTCATCGACAATAAGGAACGCGTGCTGACGATTGAGGACACCGCCGAATTGCAGCTGCAACAGGTGCATGTGGGCCGCATGGAAAGCCGTCCGCCGAACGTTGAAGGCAAGGGCGCTGTGACCCAGCGCGACTGTTTGCGCAACGCGCTGCGGATGCGTCCTGACCGTATCATCGTGGGCGAAACCCGCGGTGAAGAAGTGATCGACATGTTGCAGGCCATGAACACCGGCCACGACGGGTCGATGACCACAATCCACGCCAACAACGCCCGCGACGGCATCAGCCGCCTTGAAAACATGGTCGCCATGGCCGGGATTGAGATGCCGCTGAAAGCCGTGCGCGCCCAGATCGCAAGCGCCGTCAACCTGATCGTGCAGGCCAGCCGCCTGCAAGACGGCTCGCGCCGGATGGTGTCGATCACCGAAATCACCGGCATGGAAGGCGAGGTCATCTCGATGCAAGAGGTGTTCCGCTATGAACGCCTTGGGGTGGAACCGAACGGCAAGATCATCGGCCGCTTCAACGCCACCGGCGTGCGCAGCCACTATTCGGATCGCTTCCGCCAGTGGGGCTATGACCTGCCGGCCTCGATCTATGAACCCATCATTTAAGGGGGCAGGCCGATGACAATCTCCGCCGCACCGCTGATCTATATCCTGATCTTCGTCGCCGTGATCGCGCTGGTCGAAGGCGTCTATCTGACGGTTTTCGGCAAATCGATCAGCCTCAACAGCCGCATGTCGCGCCGTCTTGCGCTCTTGGAAAAGAACAACAACCGTGAAGAGGTGTTGGAACAACTGCGCAAGGAAATGTCTCAGCACATGTCCTCGCGCGGGATCCCGCTCTATTCGATCTTGGCCACCAAGGCGCAAAAGGCCAACATCGCCTTTTCGCCCAAGCAACTCATCATGATGATGGGCGTTCTGGGGGTGTTTTCCTATTTCGCGCTGACCCTTGGCACCGAGGCGGGCACCCCCGTCCGCATCATCATGGCCATCGCCATGGGGGTCGGGGGCATCTACTTTTGGGTCAACGGCAAGGCCAAAAAGCGCATGGCGCTTTTGGAAGAGCAACTGCCCGATGCGGTGGAACTGATGGTGCGCTCTTTGCGCGTGGGCCATCCGTTTTCCTCGGCCATCGGCATCGTGTCGAAAGAGGTGCCCGATCCCTTGGGCACCGAATTCGGCCTGATCGCCGACGAGGCCGCCTATGGCCGCGATGTGGCCGAAAGCCTCAAGGCCTTTGCCGAACGCATGGACAGTCAGGATCTGCGCTTTCTGGCCGTGGCCGTGACCATTCAGCAGCAATCGGGCGGCAATCTGGCCGAGATCCTCGAAGGTCTGGCCAAGGTGATCCGCGCGCGCTTCAAGCTCTTCCGCCGCGTCAAAGCCATCACCGCCGAGGCCAAATGGTCGGGCATGTTCCTCTCGGCTTTCCCCATCGGGGCGCTGGTGATGATCAACGTGGTCCAGCCGGACTATTTCGACGACGTCAAGGAAACCGCCGCCTTCATTCCGGCGGCGCTGGTGGTGGCAGTGTTCTTGGTCATCAACGTGATCTTCATGAAGATGATGGTCAACATCAAGGTCTAGGGGGCGACAATGCTGGACACCGTCAACACAATGCTGACCGACGCGCTAGGGCCTCTTGGCCCGCTTTTGGCGCTGGGGTTTCTCGGGGCCTTGCTGATCATCATCGCGCTGCCGGCGATGCTGAAAAAGGAAACCGACGGCTTCACCAAGCTCAAGGCGCAGGCCGAGATGATGAAGGCGACCAAAGGGTCGGGCGGGCCCGATTTGCGCACCCAGTCCAAGTCTGACAAGCTGGAACGCTTTTCCAGCTTTCTGGAACCGCAAGACGCCGAAACCATGTCGGCCTCGCGCCTGAAACTCTTGCGTGCAGGCTACCGCGCCAAGAACGCCGTGCGGATGTTCCACTTTTCCCAGTTCGCGCTTGGCATCGGCTTTCTCGTCTTGGGCGTGATCTACGCGATGGTCATGCAGGCCCAGCAGGAGGTTTCGACCCAATTCCTGATCCTCTCGACGCTGATCCCCGGGGCCGCAGGCTATTACCTGCCGCAATACTGGGTGCAGCGCCGCCTGCAGTCGCGGCAGGCCGAGATCATCTCAGGCTTTCCCGATGCGCTGGACATGATGCTCGTCTGCATCGAAGCGGGCCAGTCGCTCGACCAGTCGATCAACCGCGTCGCCAAGGAAAGCCGCGCCGGCTATCCCGCTTTGGCGGATGAGTTCGACATGGTCGCCCATGAGGTGAAGGCTGGCAAGGAACGCGTGAAGGTCTTGAAGGACATGTCCGAACGCGTCGGCGTGCCGGATGTGTCGTCCTTCGTCACCACTTTGGTGCAATCGGCCACCTTCGGCACCTCAATCGCCGAGGCGTTGCGGGTCTATTCCAACGAAATGCGCGACAAACGCGTGATGCGGGCCGAAGAGAAGGCAAACACCTTGCCGACCAAGCTGACCCTTGGCACAATGCTCTTCACGCTTCCGCCGCTTTTGATCATCCTGATCGGACCGTCGGTGCACGGTATTTCATCGACCCTGTCCATGGGGTCCGGTCCGTAACGAGGGGCTTTGGGTTTTGCGCCACTTGCCGGCTTTGGCCATGCTTATGCTTCTGGCCGCCTGTTCTTCGGGCGGCCTTGGCTTTCCGCAAGGCAGCGTCAACCGCCCCCCCGCCGCCAATGCCAACGCACAGGGCGTGGACGGGCTTTTGGTCGGCCACCGGCTGATGGAGGCGGGCGAGTTTGATCTTGCGCTCAAGGCCTATCTGCGCGCCGCCGCCGAACAAGGCATCAACGTCGATGTGCTCTCAGCCCTCGGCTCGGTCAATCTGAAACTCGACCGCCTGGGCCAAGCCGAACAGCTCCTCCGCCGCGCGGTTGAACTGGACCCCTCCTTTGTGCCCGCGCAAAACAACCTTGGCGTGGTCCTGATGGAGCGCGGCAAACTGGGCGAAGCGCGCGCCGTGTTCCAGCAGGCCTTCGCACTCGACAGTGGCCAAACGGACTCGATCCGCGAAAATCTGAAACTGGCTATCGCGCGAACCGAGCCAGATGTATATTCTGACCCCAATTACGGCCCGGCAGAGCCGAAATACAACCTGATGCGGCGTGGCACCGGCGAATACGTGCTTTTGACGCAGCTTTAGGCCCGGCCGGCGCCCCGTGACGTAGTATTTGAGCAGTCATAAAGGACGCAAAATGCGCCACCCGGTTTTTCTGACGTCTGCCCTAATGGGCAGCCTTGCCCTATCCGCCTGCAATCAGCCGCAAAACAGCGCCGAAGTGCAGCGCGCGATCAAATCGGTCAATGTGATCGATGAATCGAACCTCTCCGACATCATGCTCACAGTGGGCGACCCGAACGAGGCCGTCGCCTATTTCCAGAAAACCGCGTCCGAAAACCCGGACCGGATCGACCTGAAACGCGGTCTGGCCAAATCGCATGTGCGCGCTGGCCAAGCGGCGCAGGCGGTCACCGTCTGGGGCGAGGTGGTGGCCCATCCCGAAGGCACGCTTGATGATCGCGTCTCGCTCGCCGATGCGCTGATCCGCTCCAACGACTGGGACCGCGCCGCGGCCGAGTTGAACAAGATCCCCCCCACCCATGAAACCTATGAGCGTTACCGCCTTGAGGCGATGGTGGCCGACAGCAAGAAAGAATGGAAAAAGGCCGACAGTTTCTATGAAATCGCCGCGGGCCTAACCACAAAGCCCGCAGGCGTTCTGAACAACTGGGGCTTTTCCAAACTGTCGCGCAAGGAATTCGGCGCGGCGGAAAAACTCTTCACCCAAGCGCTGACCTATGACCCGGCCCTCTTCACCGCCAAGAACAACCTTGTGATGTCGAGGGGCGCACAGCGAAAATATGACATGCCAGTGATCGACATGACCCAAATCGAACGGGCCGAACTCTTGTACACCCTCGGCCTCACGGCGGTAAAGCAAGGCGACATCACCGTCGGCAAGGGTCTGTTGCAAAACGCCGTTGACACCCACCCCCAGCATTTCGAAGCCGCCGTGCGCAGCCTCGCAGCCTTGGAAAGCTAAGATGACCAGCCTCTCGCCGCTGGCCGCGCTGGCCTTTTTGATCCCCGCCCTGCCCATTGGCATTTGGGTGGCATGGTCTGACATGAAAACCATGAAGATCCCGAACAAGGCCGTCATGGCGCTTGGCGCGGGGTTCCTGATCATAGGGCTGGGGCTGGTTCTGACCGGCCTTTTGCCCTTCACCGCCTTTCTCTGGGCGCTGGCCTTGGGGCTGATCGTGCTGGTCGCAGGCTTTCTCGGCAACGCCGCCGGGCTTTTCGGCGCGGGCGACGCCAAGTTCGCCGCCGTCATGGCCCCCTTCTTCATCGGGGCCGATGCGCGCTTTGTGATGGGCCTTTTCGCCGCCTGCCTGCTGGGTGCCTTTGCCAGCCACCGGCTGGCTGCCCGCATCCCAACCTTTCGCGCCGCCACCGCCGATTGGGCCAGTTGGACCAACAAAGACTTTCCCATGGGTCTGGCGCTGGCGGGGACACTGATCTTCTATCTTTTGGCCGCACTCATGCCGCTTTTCTAGCGTTCCTTGGCAACACGGCCGGGTGATCCCCCGGCGAGAGTTGCACGAGGTCCGACCATGAACATGCAAGTGCCGCCCGCCGCCGCGACCGGGGTTCAACCGCCGCCGCAGCCGCGCTCGCTGGCCGAAACCGGCCTGTCGCTGGTGATGCTGCGCGACATCTTGTTGAAAACCATGTTCCGGATGAACCTTGATCTGGTGTCAGACCTGTCGCGGGTCATCTGCCTGCCCGTGCCCCTGACCCAAGAGCTGGTGGATATGGCGCGCGGCCAAAAGCTGTTGGAGGCGACGGGCACCCTGCACGCCACCTCGGGCAATGAGATGGGCTATCAGCTGACCGATGCCGGCAAGGCCCGCGCGCTCGATGCGCTGTCGCAGTCGGAATACTACGGCGCCCTGCCCGTGCCCTTGGCCGACTACTCGGCGCAGATGCGCCGCCAATCGGTGCGCGACATCAAGCTGACCCGCCCTGACCTTCTTAAGGGCATGGGCCATCTGATCCTGCCCGATGATCTGATCGACAATCTCGGTCCTGCTGTTTCAAGCGGCCGATCAATCCTGATGTATGGCCCGCCCGGCAACGGCAAATCGAGTATCTCGAACGGCATCCGCGCCGCCTTGGGCGACAAGATCTATGTGCCTCGCGCCATTGAATATTCCGGTCAAGTCATCACGGTCTATGACCCGATCGTCCATTCGGCGGCTGAGGCCGCGGTGGATGACCCGAACTCCCTGCGCCGCACCGGCAACCGCTTTGACAACCGCTATGTCTATTGTGAACGGCCCACGGTGATCACAGGGGGCGAACTGACGCTCGACATGCTGGATTTGAAATACAATCCCACCGCCCGCACCTATACCGCGCCCCTGCAACTCAAGGCCTCGGGCGGGATTTTCATCGTTGACGACCTTGGCCGTCAGGCCGAACCGCCACAAAAGCTGGTCAACCGCTGGATCGTGCCCTTGGAAGAGGGCCGCGACATCTTGCAACTGCAATCCGGCGAGAAATTCACCGTGCCCTTTGACACGCTGGTGATTTTCTCCACCAACTTTCACCCCAATGAAATCTTTGACGGCGCGGCCCTGCGGCGGATCTTCTTCAAGATCAAGATCGACGGGCCCAATCAGGAAATGTTCCTGAAGATTTTTGCCATGGTGGCGCGCAAAAAGAAAATGGCACTGGATGAGCGGTCCTTGGTGCATCTGCTGAAAACCAAATACCCCACCATCAACATGAACTTCGCCAATTATCAGCCGACCTTCCTGGTCGATCAGATGATCGCGGTCTGTGATTTCGAACGCATCCCCTATCAGATGACGCCCGAATTGATCGACAAGGCTTGGGGCAACATGTTCGTGCGGGACGAAAAGATCGCCAAGTGATCGAGGTTCTCGATCAGCATTCCTCGTCGACTTCGTCGCTCGTCATCGCCAACCGACGAGAAGGCGAAGCCGCCCGAGGAGGCGCGCTCAGAACGCCCGAACCCCACTTTCGGTCACGATGAAATCCAGCTTCTGATCGGTATCTTCGATCGGAACTTCCGGCATTTCCTGCGCATCAAAAGCAAAGCCCACGGCAATCGTCGGCCGCCTCGCCCGCAAACCCTCCAGCGTGCGGTCATAGAACCCGCCGCCATAGCCCAGCCGAAAGCCGCGCGCGTCAAAGGCCACCAAGGGCACGATCACCACCTCCGGCTCCACCCAAGCACCTTCCACCGGGATATAGGCCTTGAAGGCCCCCTCCTCCATGGCGCAGCCGGGGCTCCATTCCCGAAACTTCAGCGCCTGACCGGGGCCAAGGATCACCGGCACACCGACCGGGCCTTGATGGGCGGCCATGGCGGCCAAAGGGTCAATCTCGGTGCGCATCGGCATATAGCCAGCCAACACCTTGCCGCGATGGGCGGCCAGCACATCGGCCAAAATCTCGGCCGCCTGCCCCTGCCCGCGCTGAAACGCCGCCTTGCGCGCCGCAAAGGCAGCCGCACGGGCCTCGGCCTTCAGCTGCACCAGATCCGTCATCCCCGTTCTCCCGTCTTGCCCTGCCGCCAACATGCCGCAACACGCCGCGCGGCGCTGCACAAAAGCGTCGCCCCAAGCCCCATGAACGTCCCTCAAGGCGCCCCCTATACGCGCCCTTCGCGCAAGGCCCAGATCGCGGCGATTCCCAAGGCCGGGCCAAGCGCCAAGGCCGCCAGCACAGCCTGCCACCCCACCTCAGCCGCCAAAACCGGCGCAAGTTGCACCGTGCCGAAGGTCAGCAAGAACCCCAGCGCCGTTTGCAGCGTCATCAGGCTCCCGGCAAGTTCGGGCGGCGCCGCATCGGCCACCAGCGCCGAAAACTGCGCCGAATCCGGGATCACGGCTATGCCCCACAGCACAAACAGCCCCGCCGTCAGCCCCCATGGCCCCCCAAAACTGGCCGCCGTGGCCAGCCCCGCGAAAAGCGATGCCACAAGCGACCACAGCGCCACATTGGCCTTGCCGAAACGCCCCGCAACCCATCCGGCCCAAACCGCGCTCACCGCGCCAAGCCCGATCGCCGCAAATGTCACCCAAGTGGCCAACCCCTGCGCCTCCGCCTCGCCCATCCGCCCCGCGAATGAGGCCGCCGCCGCAACAGGCATCCACGCCCAAAGCGCATAAAGCTCCCACATATGGCCCAGATAGCCGCCATAAGCCCGCCGAATGCGCCGATCCGTCCAAGCCAGCGTGACAGCCCGCAGCGAAAAGCCCTGCGCCCGGGCATGATGCGGACCAAGCGCCACCGCCAGCACCACCACGCCCCCAATCAGCGCCCCGCCCGCGCTCAGATAGACTGTCACCCGCCAATCCGCCCCGCCAAGCCCGGCCAGCAGATGCGGCAAGGACGATCCCAAGGTCAGCGCCCCCACCAAAAGCCCCACCAGAAAGCCCCGGTCGCGCAGCCCCCAACCGGCGGCCATCTTCATGCCCACCGGGTAAACTCCGGCCAGCAAAAGCCCCGTCAACACCCGCAGCGCAATCGCCAGATCACCGCCCACCGGCAGCATGGGCAAGGCCGCATTGGCCGCCGCCGCCAGCACGGCGCAGGCTGCAAAAAGCGCCCTTGGGTCAAAGCGATCCGCCAGCCCCAAGACCGCCGACACCAGCGCCCCCCCGACAAAGCCAATCTGCACCCCGCTCGACAGAGCCGCCTGCCGCGCGGGCGAAATCGCCACCTCGGCCAGCATCCCCGGGATGGTGGCCGCCGAGATGAACCACACGCTCAGCACCAGAACCTGCGCCAGCATCAGGATCGCCATCGAGCCTGCCTTGCCCACCGCTTCGGTCATCAGGTCAACATCACCGTGGCCAAACCCAGAAAGGCAAAGAACCCGATCACATCGGTCAGCGTGATGACAAAGGTGCCCGACGACAGCGCCGGATCAAAACCCAAACGGTCGAGCGCCAAAGGCACCACAATCCCGGCCAGTGCCGCCACGATCAACGTGATGATCAGCGCCAGCCCAATCACCGCGCCGATCATCGGCGCACCAAACAGCGCATAGGCCGCGCCCGCCATCACAATGGCAAAGGCCATCCCGTTCAAAAGCCCCACCGCCAACTCCCGCCGCACCACGCGCCACGCATTGGCCCCGGTCAGATCGCGCGTCGCCAGCGCGCGCACCGCCACCGTCAGGGATTGCGTCGCCGCATTGCCCCCCATGGCGGCCACAATCGGCATCAGCGCGGCCAGAACGACCACCTGCGCAATGGTCGCCTCGAACTGCGCCACGACCAAGGCGGCAATATTCGCCGTGACCAGCGAAATCGCCAACCACGGCAGGCGCGCCTTCATCGTGTCCCAGACCCCATCCGCGATCGAGCTTTCGTCCCCCACCCCGGCCAAGCGCAGAAGGTCTTCCTCATGCTCTTCGTCCAAGACATTCATCGCGTCATCAATGGTGATGACCCCCACCAATCGTCCCCCAGCATCAACCACCGGGCAGGAAATCAGGTGATACTGGTTGAACATATAGGCCACATCGCCCTCGGGATCGGTGGCAGAAACGGTACGAAAGCTGTCCTCGATGATCGCGCGCAGCGCCACATCGCGCCGCGCTGACAAGACCCGGCCCAGGGTGACATAGCCCACCGGCTTCATCCGCGGGTCAACCAAGATCACATGGTAGAACTGATCGGGCAGATTTTCTGCCGCCCGCAGATAGTCAATCGCGTCGCCCACCGTCCAATGCTCTGGCGCGATCACCACCTCGCGCTGCATCAAGCGGCCCGCAGAGCCTTCGGGATAGGCCAGCGCCTGCTCCACCGCGACCCGGTCGGCAACCTCAAGCGCGTCAAGGATCTTTTCCTGCCCTTCAGGTTCCAGATCCTCAAGGATATCAACGACATCATCGGTGTCGAGCGTGCGAACCGCCTCGGCCACCACCGCATCGGGCAAGGCGTCGATCACCTCTTCGCGGATCGACCAATCCAGTTCCGACAGCACATCGCCATCAATCCCGCCCGACCAAAGCGCCAAAAGCGCGCGGCGGTCATGGGGATCCATCTGTTCCAAAAGGTCGGCAACATCAGCGGCATGCAACGGGGCCATCAGCCCGGTCAACCGGCCGGTGTCCCCCGCTTCCACGGCGTGCAGAATCGCGGCCACGCGGTCGGCGTGCACCTCATCCTCGTCCATGATGGCCAGATTCTCGTCCATCGGCGCACTCCCGCTTTCCAATGCTTAGCGAAACTGTTTTCGGCAAAACAGGGGGGCATTTGAAATTTACCGAATTGGCTTAAGCCTCTAGGGTGCTCCGGTTGGCACAAGCCGACTGCACGGGGGCATCATGGCCGATCTGATTCTGGGACAAGTCCTGACCTTCACCGCGGATCCCTTTGCTATGGGGCCAAAAGCCGCGCGCCACATCACCCATGGCGCCGTGCTGGTCGAGGCTGGCCGTATCCGCGCCGTCGGCGAAGCAGATGCGCTGAAAACCGCCCATCCCACCGCAAAGATCACCGATTACGGCCGCCATCTCATCTCGGCGGGCTTCATCGACGCCCATGTGCATTACCCGCAAACCGCCATCATCGCCTCTTGGGGCAAACGGCTGATCGACTGGCTGAACAGCTACACCTTCCCCGAGGAAATGCGCTTTGCCGACCCCGCCTACGCAAGCGCGGTGGCCGATCGCTACTGCGATCTGACGCTGGCGCACGGCACCACCAGCTTTTGCAGCTATGCCACCATTCACCCGGCCAGCGTCGATGCGATCTTCACCGCTGCCCAAACGCGGGGGCAGCGGATCTGGACCGGCAAAACCTGCATGGACCGCAACGCGCCCGAAGGCCTGCGCGACACCGCGCAATCGGCCTATGACGACAGCAAGGCCCTTCTGACCACATGGCACGGGGTCGACCGGCTGTCCTATGTCATCACCCCGCGCTTTTCGCCCACCTCAACGCCCGAGCAACTCAACGCCCTCGGCGCGCTTTGGGCCGAACACCCCGATTGCCTGATGCAAACCCACCTCTCGGAACAAATGGACGAGATCGCTTGGGTCAAATCCCTGTTCCCAACCGCCCGCGATTACCTTGACACCTATGAAGCCCACGGCCTTCTGGGCAAGGGCGGGCTTTACGGCCATGCCATCTGGCTGACCGACCGCGAAAAGGCCCGCCTGCGCGAGATGGACGCAAGCCTGATTCATTGCCCGACCTCGAACACCTTCATCGGATCGGGGCTTTTCGACATGGGCGGGCTCAAGGCCGCGGGCCACCGCATCGGCCTTGCCACCGACACCGGGGGCGGCTCGTCATTTTCCATGCTGCGCACCATGGCGGCCGCCTACGAGGTCGGTCAGTTGCGCGGCCGCGCGCTGCATCCGGCCGAACTGTGGTGGCTGGCCACCGCCGGCAGCGCCCAAAGCCTGCACGCCGAGGACCGCATCGGCACGATCGCGCCGGGGATGGAGGCCGATCTCGTCATCGTCGATCTCGCCTCAACCCCCGCCATCGAACAGGCCACCCACCGGGCCGAGGATATCTGGCAGGCGATTTTCCCCACCATCATGATGGGCGATGACCGGGCGATCCATGCCACTTGGGTGAACGGCAGACCGACGCGCTAAAAACGGGGGCGCTTCGCCCCCCGCGCGGCCTTGTTCCAAGGCCGCTCCCCCCCGAGAGTATTTGGAAAGGCGCAAATCCAAGAGCTCAGCACCCAAGGATTTGCGCCTTTCCAAATACTCATCTTGCCTTACGGCGCGCGCCGGACCGGCGACGAGGAGCAAGCCTACTCCTCGATTTCCCAGCCATCGGGCCAGAAATCAAACGGCAGCACCTCCTCGGTGCCCGCTTTTTCCCAATCCCAAATCGCCTCGGCAGTGATCGGAATCGCGGTCGGCGTGCGCGCCTCGATCTGGTCGGCATCGTGGCGCGTGACAAAACCGCGCGCGCGCAACGCCTTTTCGGCGGCCGCCCATTGCGGCTTTAGCTCTTCGGCCAGGAAGTAGAACACCACCACCGCCTCTTTCGGCACCTTGACGCCCCGAACCCCCTGTTTGAAGGTCTGGAAGGTCTCTGCCTTCTGTGTTTGCCAATCATGACTCATCGTCGGCCCTTTCGGCGCTTGATTCCCGCCCCCTTGCCTTGTATCGGATAGCGTCCTGAATAGAATGGCCGAAATGGCATTGGCGAGGTGAAGATGTCCTGGACCGACGAACGCGTTGAAACGCTCAAGCGGATGTGGGCCGAAGGCCAGTCGGCCAGCCAGATCGCCAAAGAGCTGGGCGGGGTCACCCGCAATGCCGTGATCGGCAAGGTGCATCGGTTGGGCCTGTCCAATCGCGCCGGCGAAGGGGCGGCGGCGTCGGATGACACCGATCAACCCAGCCCCGCCCGCAGCGAGCCATCCAGCCCAAAGCCCGCCGAACCTGCCGCCGCCAAACCCGCCGCCGCGCCGAAACCGGCACCCGAGCGTGCAGCCCCGCAGGCGGCCCCGGCCGCTCCGGCCTCTGGCGCAACCGTCACCCCCCTGCCGATCCGCAAGGCGATCATACCCGCAGGCCAGCCGCTGCCGCCGCAGCCTTCGGCCAATGAGATCAGCCCCGAGGCGCTGGCTTCGGTGCGCGAGGTGGAAAAGCGCGCCAAGAAGCTGACGCTGATGGAACTGACCGAACGCACCTGCAAATGGCCAATCGGCGACCCCGCGACCGAGGATTTTTGGTTCTGCGGCCTGCCCTCCGTGGCTGGCAAACCCTATTGCGAGGCCCATGTTGGCGTCGCCTTCCAGCCGATGAGCGCACGGCGCGACCGTCGCCGCTAAGGCCTTAGCCGCCATTGATCTGTGAAAAGGACGGCTCCTTGGGGCCGTCCTTTTTTCTTGCAACCAGCGCGGCAGAGGCCACAAGGCTCAGGTTTTCACCCACGTCCAATCAGACAGCCCCGCTCAATTGCCGCCCAGCAGCTTTTCCAAGGCCCGCGCCGCCTCATCGGTCAGCGCCTCTTCGCCGCGCCGCTTGACGGCCTCCTCCAGCGTTTCGCCCTCGCCCTGCACCACGCCCAGCTCGGCTTCCAGCTTGGCCCGCGCTTGGGCCTCAACCTCTGCGGCCTTGGCGCGGGCTTCCGCCTCCAGCTCAGCCGCGCGCGCCTTGGCCGCCGCCTCCAGCGCCTTGGCCTCTTCTTCCAACTGCTCGCGCGCCAAAGCTTCCAGATCAAGGCTGATCTTGGGGTTGGCCCATGACCCCCGGATCAAGATCGGCGCGGTGATCCCGGCCTCCCCCACCACATCCGTCAGCGCCGTCGCCCGCAGCCGATAGTTGATCGTGCGTGCGCCAAGGCCCAAGCGGCCCTCGCCCGTGACCTTCGCAAAGGGGGCGTCCAGCACCAGATCGTCGTTCGCAAGCTCGCCCCCAGCGATGGTGAAACTGGCGGTCAGCGCGTCAAAGATCGTCTTTTGCCCCTCACCGACAAAGCCGGTGTCCAGCGTGCGCAGCATGCCGCCAATATCCAGCCCCAAGATCTCGCCACGCCCCACGGCAAGGCTGCCCGATCCTTCCAGCCCCTGCATGATCGCATCCACCGATGCGCCCGATCCCAGAAACTTCAGCCGCAGATCGCCCGTGCCAACCAGCCGCTCATAACCCGCAAGATCGGCCATCAAGGCCTGCAAGGCGAGCCCCTTGAAGGCCAGATCGCCGCCCACCGACAGGCCCTGGCGCCCGTTGACCACGAACTGGCCGCTGATCTCGCCGTCATAGGCCTTGGCGCGGGCCAGATCAAAGACCGCGCGGGACCGATCAATCGTCAGAAGCAGCGCGGTGGGGCCAAAGGTGGCAAGGCCAAGATTGACGCCATCAGCCTTCAAGGACACCTCAGCATCCAGCGCCGACAGGGCCGAAACATCGATACGGTCCTTGGGCCAGCCCTCGGACTGCATCCCCCCACCCGCACCGCCCCCGCTTTGCCCCAGCGCCGCTTGCAGGTCGAGCGCGCCAGCCACCACCTTGGCCACCAGCTTGGGCCGGTCCTCGCCTTGGGTCAGATCGGCATCGACCGCCAGCACCGTCTCATCCAGCCGCAGCGTGCCCCCGCGCAGATGCACCGATCCGGCATCAGTCAGCGTGAGCCCGCCCTGAACTGTGACACCGCCCGCCCCCAAGCCTTTGGGCAAATCCGGTGCCGCAGCGCCTGCGAGGGCGGCAACCTCGGTCAACCGCCCCAGATCAGCCTGCACATCGCCCTTGGCCGCCATCGGCTTCCAGCCCGCCTGCCCCTCAAAGCGGCCCGACGCCTCGCCCGCCTCAAAGGCCAGCGTCACCGGGCCCAGCTTGCCATCCAAAAAGGCGCGGAACTGGCCCAAGGTCAGATCGGCGGCAAAGGCCTGTCCCTGCAGCACGGCAGACAGCACCACCTGCACCGGACCTTCAAAGTCCGGGATCGCGGTTTCTACGGACAGATCCTGCAGATCGACCCGCGTGCCCGTGCCATGATCGACAAACACCAGCCGCCCCCCCGACATCGAGGCGCGACCGAGCGTAAAGGGCGCGCCAACGCCCGGCGTTGTCGTGCTGACCGACCCGCCACTTGCGCCGCCAAAGACCCAATTCTCCCGCCCATCGCGGGCGCGCTCCAAAAGAAGCTCAGGCGCCAGAGCGGTGACAGCGGTGATCTTGGCCTCCCCGCCGATCAGCGCTGCCATATCCACGGCAATCTCTAGCGCCTCGGCCTGAAACATCGGGCCCAGATCGGACCAGTCCGCGTTCGAGATCGACACCTTGCCGGTCTTGACCCCCAGCACCGGCCAAACCGTTGGCCGAACCGACCCTTCGATCAGCAGCTCTCGCCCGGTCAGCGTCTTGAATTGTCCAACCACCAGCCCCGCTATGCGTTCAGACGGGATCAGGAACAAAGCCCCTGCGGCCAAGACGGCCAAAGTCACCAGCGCAAGGACAAGGGCAACGACGCTGCGAACAATCCAACGCATGGGGCCTCCGGGGCGCAACTGATACTGCGCCCGAGTCTACGGCCGTTCCGCAACGAGGCAAGCTGCAACCCCAAGCCCGGCAAGCTTTCGCCAGTCGGGGGCCGACAGCGCCTTTTGGCTTAGCGCACCTTCAGCGTCGCCAGCCCGATCATCGCCAAAATCAGGCTGATAATCCAAAACCGGATCACGATCTGCGGCTCAGCCCAGCCCTTCTTTTCAAAGTGGTGGTGGATCGGTGCCATCAAGAACACGCGACGCCCCGTGCGCTTGAAATACAAAACCTGAATGATGACGCTCAGCGCCTCAACCACAAAGAGGCCGCCCACGATGCCCAGCACGATCTCGTGCTTGGTGCAGACCGCAATGGCCCCCAAGGCCCCGCCAAGCGCCAGCGCGCCCGTGTCGCCCATGAACACCGCCGCAGGGGGCGCGTTGTACCACAAGAACCCCAAGCCCGCGCCGAAAAGGGCAGAGGCAAAGATCAAAAGCTCGCCCGTGCCGGGCACGAAATGGACGCCGAGATATTCCGAGAAGTTATAGTTGCCGACCACATAGGCAATCACCCCCAGCGTGGCACCCGCAATCATCACCGGCATGATCGCCAGCCCGTCCAACCCGTCCGTCAGGTTCACCGCATTGGCGGCCCCCACGATCACGAACATGCCAAAGGGAATGAAGAACACCGACAGGTTGATCAGCACATCCTTGAAGAACGGCAGCGCCAGCTGGTTGGTCAAGGCCACCGGATGAAAGCTGGCCGCCGCATAGCTCGCAAGCGCGGCAATCACCAACCCTGCCGCCATCCGCACCTTGCCCGAGACCCCCGCCGTGGTTTGCTTGGTCACCTTGGCATAGTCATCGGCAAAGCCGATAAGGCCAAAAGCCAGCGTCACCAAAAGGGTGATCCAGACGTAAGGATTGTCCAACCGCGCCCAAAGCAGCGTTGAGAACACCAGCGCCGACAGGATCAAAAGCCCCCCCATCGTCGGCGTGCCCACCTTGGCCAAATGGCTTTGCGGCCCGTCATCGCGGATCGGCTGGCCCTTGCCCTGCTTGCGGCGCAAAAGGTCGATCAGCGGGCGGCCAAACAGGAAACCAAAGATCAGCGCCGTGGCAAAGGCCATGCCCGCGCGGAAGGTGATATAGCGAAACAGGTTAAAGACGTCGCCGCCGTCAGAAAACTCGGTCAGCCAATACAACATTATGCGTCTCCCTGTGCGGCCGCGGCTGGTTGCCCCAATTTGCGCAAAGCGTCAACCATGAGTGACACCTTGATGCCCTTTGATCCCTTGACCAAAATGATGTCGCCTGCGTCGATCAAGTGGCGCGCACGCGGCACAAGCTCGGCCGCCGTGGCCACCCAATCGCCCCGCTGGCCGCGCGGCAGGGCGGCGTGCAGCGCCTTCATGCGCGGCCCGACGCAGTGGATCAGGTCAATGGCCGCCAAACCCGGCGTTTCGGCAATCGCGGCATGCAGCGCGGCCTCGGTCGGCCCCAGTTCCAGCATATCGCCCAAAATCGCAATCCGGCGACCCTTGGCGCGCGATCCGATCCCGTCTTGCGGCCGCGCGTTGACCAAAACCTCAAGGCTTGCCGCCATCGAGGCGGGATTGGCGTTGAAGGCATCGTCAATCAACTCGAACCCGGTTTCCTCCACCAGATCCAGCATGATCCGCTCGCGCACACCGCGCCCGGCCGGAGGCTGCCAGCGGCCCAGATCGGTCGCCGAAATCACCGGATCAAGGCCCAAGGCATCCGCCACCGCCAGCACAGCCAGTCCATTGGCCGCAAAATGCCGCCCCGGCGACATCACCTTATAAAGCACCGGCTGGCCCTGCCGCGTGGCGCGCACCACTGTGCTGTCATCGCCAATCTGCACCGAGACCATCCGATAATCCGCCGCTTCGGCGGCCCCAAAGGTCAGGCACCGCACCTGCGCCGCCTTGGCCTTGGCGCAAAGGATCGGGCTTGTCACCACATCAGCCTGCAAGATCGCGACGCCATCGGGCTGCAAGCCCTCAATGATCGAGGCCTTTTCATGGGCAATGCCCTCAACGCTCTCAAAGGCTTCCAGATGCGCCGGGGCGACCGTGGTCACCACCACCACATCCGGCCGCGCCATGCGCGACAGGGGCGCAATCTCACCCGGATGGTTCATACCAATCTCGATCACCGCGAAATCCGCCTCGCGCGGCAGGCGCGCCAGCGTCAAAGGCACGCCCCAATGGTTGTTGTAACTCGCCTCAGCCGCATGGACCCGGCCTTGGCCCCCAAGGACCACCCGCAGCATCTCTTTGGTCGAGGTCTTGCCGACCGACCCGGTCACCCCCACCACCCGCGCCTTGGCCCGCGCCCGCGCGGCCCGGCCCAGATCCTCCAGCGCCTTCAACACATCCGGCACGACGAGAAGCGGAGCGCCCGAGGAGAGCCCGTCAGGCACCCGGCTGACCAACGCCGCCGCCGCCCCTTTTTCCAGCGCTTGGCCCACAAAGTCATGCCCGTCGCGCACATCTTTCAACGCCACGAACAGATCGCCGGGCTGCAAGGTCCGCGTGTCAATCGACACGCCCCCCGCCGCCCAAGGCCCAGTTGTCCGGCCCCCGGTCGCAGCCACCGCCTCGTCTGAGGTCCACAGCATCAGATCACCCCATCCAAGGCCGCCACCGCAATGCTGGCCTGTTCCACATCGTCAAACGGATAGACCTGCCCCATGATGGTCTGGCCCGTCTCATGCCCCTTGCCCGCAATCAGCAAAGCATCCCCCGGCCCCAAAGCATCCACCCCGCGCAAAATCGCCTCAGCCCGATCGCCTACCTCATTCGCCTCCGGGCACGCGGCCAAAATGGCCGCCCGAATGGCGGAAGGCTCTTCCGAGCGCGGATTGTCGTCGGTGACATACAGCACATCGGCGTGCGCGCGCGCGGCAGCGCCCATCAGGGGGCGCTTGGTGGTGTCGCGGTCGCCGCCTGCGCCAAAGACAATGACAATCCGGCCCAGCACATGCGGGCGCAGCGCCTTCAGTGCGGTCTCGATCGCATCAGGGGTATGGGCGTAGTCAACATAGACCGCCGCCCCATTCTTGCGCTTGGCGGCCAGTTGCATCCGGCCCCGCACGCCTGTCAGACTGGACAGCGCGCGGAACACATCGCCGGGCGCCGCCCCCGCCCCAATCACCAGACCCGCCGCCACCAGCACGTTTTCCGCCTGAAACCCACCGACAAGGTTCAGATGCACCTGATAGGGCTGACCCTGCCAGTCAAAGCGCAAATCTTGACCGGTCGCATCATAGCGCTGGCCCCGGATCCGCAGGTCCGCCCCTTCTTCATGGCCGATCGTCAGCGTCCGGATGCCACGCGCGGCGCAAAGATCCGCCATCGCCGCCCCACCTGCGCCATTCAGATTGATGACCGCCACCCCATCCTCGGGCAACAGGCGGCTGAACAGCCCCGCCTTGGCCTCGGCATAGGCTGCCATCGTGTGGTGATAATCCAGATGATCCTGCGTCAGGTTGGTGAACCCCGCCGCGCGCAGACGCACACCGTCCATCCGGCGCTGATCCAGCCCATGGGACGAGGCTTCCATCGCCGCATGCGTCACCCCCGCCGCCGCCGCATCGGCCAGCATGGCATGCAGCGTGATCGGGTCCGGGGTGGTATGGCTGGACGGGGCCTCCCACGCGCCTTCAACGCCCGTGGTGCCAATGTTGATCGCAGCATGGCCAAGGGCTGCCCATATCTGACGGGCAAAGGTGGCGACCGAGGTCTTGCCATTGGTCCCGGTCACCGCGACCATGGTCGCGGGCTGCGCGCCAAACCACAGCGCTGCCGCATAGGCCAAAGCCTCGCGCGGGTCATCCGCAATTACAAGTGCAGCGTCAGCCCCCTCGAGCGCCTCGGCGGCAAGCTTCGCCCCCGCCGCATCGGTCAGAATGGCCGCCGCGCCCATTCGCAGGGCGGGGCCGATAAACTCAGCCCCATGCATCCGCGCCCCGGGAAGGGCGGCAAACAATGTGCCCGAACGCACCGCGCGGCTGTCAACCGTCAGACCAGAAAGCACAGGATCCCGGCCACCGCGCGCGGTCAGCCCAAGTTCCGATAAATGCTTTCCCGCCATGCCCTGACCCCAGATCTATTGATTGACGGCTGTTAACCCATCAAGGGCTGGGGCTGCAATGGCTGGGCGCAGGCCAAGCAAGGGCGCACTCCGCCGCACGATTTCCGCCGCCACCGGCACAGCCGTCCAACCGGCTGTGCGGCGCACTTCGGGGCCGGTGCGGTCAATCGGCTCGTCCAGCGTCACCAAAAGCACGTATTTCGGCGCCTCAGTTGGGAAGACCGAGGCGAAGGTCGTGATCACCTTATCCTCATAATACCCGCCCCCGCGCATCGGCTTGTCGGCGGTGCCGGTTTTGCCGCCAATGGCGTATTCATCCATCTTCGCCATTGAGGCCGTGCCATTGGTCACCACCCGGCGCAGCATGATGATCGAATCCAACGCTGCCTGTTCAGACAGCACGCGCGGGCCGATCATCACCTCGTTGCGGTGCAATAGGGTCGGCGTCACCTTGATGCCGCCATTGGCAATCGTCGCATAGGCCGCGGCAAGGTTCAGCGGGCTTGAGGACATGCCATGCCCAAAGCTTGCCGTCACCGTCACCACATCGGGCCATTTCTTGGGTACCAAAGGCCGCGCGCCCGGCGCTTCGACCAGTTCCACCGGCGACGGGTCCAACAGGCCCAAGGCCTTGTAAAACGCCTTTTGCCGCTCAGCCCCAATCATTAAGGCGATATGTCCGGTGCCGATGTTCGACGACACTTCCATCACCTCGGCCACGGTTTTGGTCGGGCCATATTTCTTGTTGTCAAACTCCGAGAACCGCTTTCTGCCCACGCTGAGGCTTTGGGTGTCCACCGGGGTATCAGGGGTCACCAAACCCAGATCCATCGCCTGCGCGGCGGCAAAGATCTTGAAGGTCGAGCCCAGCTCATACACCCCCTGCACCGCACGGTTGAACAATACACTATCGCCCGGCTCGGCCTTGGGGTCGGCCAAGGGGTTCGGACGGTCATTCGGGTCAAACGACGGATAAGACGCCATGGCCGCAATCTCACCGGTGCGCACATCCATCAAGATCACCGCGCCGCCCTTGGCCTCATACTGGCGCACGCCAGTTTCCAGCACCTCTTCCACCGTGGCCTGCACGCTGAGATCAATCGAAAGCTCCAACGGCGTCCCCGCCTGTGCCGGGTCACGCAGCCGCGCATCCAGCGCCTTTTCAATCCCCGCCGTGCCGATCACCTCGGCGCTGTCCACGCCCTCGGCCCCGAACGAGGCCCCGCCAAGGATATGGGCAGCCAACGGGCCATTGGGATAAAGCCGCATCTCGCGCGGGCCAAACAACAGACCCGGCTCGCCGATATTGTGCACCGCCTGCATCTGTTCCGGCGACATCACCTTGCGCACCCAAAGGAAACTGCGGCCATCGGTAAAGCGGCGCTCCAAGGTGGCGGCGTCCAATTCCGGGAAGATCGCCGCCAACTCGCGTGCAGCGCGGGCGGGGTCGATCAGGTCTTTGGTCTGAGCATACAGCGCATGGGTCAGCATATTGGTGGCCAAAACCCGGCCATTGCGATCCACGATGTCAGCCCGGCCTTGGGCGATGTTGTTCGTCGCCCCCGCGCTGCGCGGCTCCATCGGTTCCGAGGCGGCCAACATGCCCATCCGCGCGCCGACCACCGTGAAGGCCGAGAAAAAGCACATACACAGAAACAACAGCCGCAATTGCGCCCGCCCACGGGCGCGCTCGCGCAGCGCCTCATTGCGTTCGCGCAGATTGTCACGCTCGATGGCCTCAGGACTGCCGCCGGTGGCGCGGGCATGCAGGATGCGGGCAAGGGGGCGAAGGGGCGTGCGGATCATGGGCTTTGCACCTCGGGGTCAGCATTTAGGGTGCCGGAAACATCAACGGGGGCCTCAATGGCCAGATCAGACACGCTGTCGGCCAAGGCAGGCGGCGGTGGATAGGCCACTTCGGTGCCACGACCAAACTGGTGCGGCTCCATCGGCATCAGCCCCAACCGATCAAAGTTCAACACCGCCAGATCGCGCAGCCGCTCGGGCCGGTTCAAATGGGCCCACTCGGCACGCTGGATCGCCAGAGACTCATGCAACGTGGCAATTTCATCTTGCAGATCAGCCACATCGCGCAGCGCGCTTTGGGTCGTGTAATTCTCGCGGTAAGCCCAAAAGCCAAGGCCCAAGACGGCAAGGAAGGACAGAACATAAAGAAGCGGGCGCATGTCAGCGGCGTCCTTTCTTCGGCAGGGTCAGTTGCGGCACACCCAGATCGGCGGGATCGACCGCCCGCGCCGGGGCCTCGGTGCGGATGGCCACGCGCAGCTTGGCGCTGCGGGAACGCGGGTTTTGCGCCAGCTCCGCCTCATCCGGCCCCACCGCGCGGCGGGTGACCAGCGCAAAGCGCGCCGTGGTATCAGCGCGGGCGGGCGCATAGCGGTTGGTGTTGGATTCGTTGCCCGAGGCCAGCTGCAAGAACCGCTTCACAATGCGGTCCTCAAGGCTGTGAAAGGTCACAACCGCCAGCTTGCCACCAGGCTTCAGCGCGCGCTCTGCCGCCATAAGCCCTTCGGCCAGTTCGGAAAACTCGGTGTTCACCGCGATGCGGATCGCTTGAAAGCTGCGCGTCGCGGGGTGGCTTTGCCCCGGCTTCGGGCGCGGCAGGCATTTCGACACGATCTCAGCCAGTTGCAGCGTGGTGGTGATCGGCGCCAGCGTCCGCGCCGCCACAATGGCCCGCGCGATGCGGCGTGAGGCGTGTTCTTCACCATAATGATAGAGAATATCGGCCAGCACCGCTTCATCGGCCGTATTGACCAGATCGGCAGCCGAAGGGCCATCTTGGCTCATCCGCATGTCCAAGGGGCCGTCCTTTTGGAACGAAAACCCGCGCTCGGCCAGATCAAGCTGCATCGAGGACACGCCCAGATCCAAGACGATGCCATCCAGCGCCTCATCGGAATAGCGATCCAGCTCCGAGAAATTGCCCGCCACCAGCCGAAGCCGATCACCATAATCACCCGCCCAAGCCTGCGCCATCTGCAAGGCCAAAGGGTCGCGGTCCACGCCAATCACACAAGACGCGCCAGCGGCCAACAGGCCCTTGCTATAGCCGCCCGCGCCAAAGGTGCCATCCAGCCAGATGCCCTGCACAGGGGCAACAGCCGCCAAAAGAGGGGTGAGAAGAACCGGAATATGCGGGGCGCGGTCAGGAAAAGCGCTGTCTGGCAGGGCTGCGCTGTGGGTCATACCTTACCCGCTCCGCGTCGCACGCCCCACAAGGGCCAAGGGATCAACGCCGTCATCATCGTCATCTTCGGCAAGCTCCGCCTCATAGACTTCGCGGCGATAGAGCTTAAAGCGGTTGGTGAACCCGGCAAAGGCAGCCTCGCCGCCGCCCACCAGATCGTCGCCCGCAAAGCCCATTTTCTCGCGCACCTTGACCGGCAGAACGATGCGGCCATCAGGCTCAACCTCGATCATCACTGACCGGCTGATCAGGTCCCGCTCGGCGCGGTCGCGCTCAGGGCTGCCCAGCTCCATCGCTTCGATCTTGGCGGCCAGCGCATCTGCGCCCACGCGCGAATAGCACTCCACGAACCGGCGGTTCTTGCCACCGTAGACCATGTAAACGCGTGCGCGGGGGTTTTGGTCGGAGACGGGGTCTTCAGCTTCCAGAATGCGGCGAAAGGCCGCCGGGATCGACACCCGGGCCTTGGCATCTACCTTTTGGTAGAATTCGCCTCTGAACGCCTCGCTCGTCATTGGCCTTGCGGCTCCGTTGTTGGGGCGCGAGCCCCGGAAATAGAAAAGGCGGATCGGGTTGCTGCCACTACCCGATCCGCCCACTGTCCCATCGCTGGGCGTCCTACGCGCTTGCCACCTGGGGGAGATGTCTGCTCGCTCGCGCGCCGGATCTCTTTGTCTCAATCGACGAAGGCGGTTGCCTGTATGAGCCTGTCTTTTTTCGCCTTGTTCGGGGTCTTGCGCCGCCCCTCGCGTTTTTTTGACCGCTTCGTCTTTCGATGCACAAGGGATGCCATGGGAATTCATGGGATGCAATGGAAAACTTTGGATAGCGATGGGCATATCTTGTGCAGATAAGGGTCGGAAAACAGGATTTTGTGGCGCAAAGGCCGCAAGCCCTGCAACAGGTTGACCTCACAGGATGGTGAACCGCTATATATAGGGGCAAGACACTGCGGGACTCCCACCCACGAAATCCCAAGTTTTTTTCATTGCCACTGGCAACGATCTGGACATAAAGGGAACATCGCGCCAGCAGCTTGCCGCACAGCCTTAAGAAACCAGCGTTTCCTCAAGTTTTCCCGTGAAATCCCGTAAGGTGATTCGCCGCAAACCCGGTGAACCGGGCAAAATCCCGCGCCATCCCATCCAAAAGAGACGCCCCCAGCCGCCGCAAAACCGGGCGCTTATGGCCTCAGGCCACGCCTTGCGCGATCAGCGTGCGGGCAATGCGGGCATAGGCCTCGGCCGCAGGCCCCTCATCGGCCGCCACAGGCCGCCCGGCATCACCGGCCAAACGAACCTCCAGCGCCAGAGGCAACTCACCGAGCAGCGGCACACCCAGCCGCTTGGCCTCGGCCGCCACCCCGCCATGGCCAAAGAGATGCTCTTCATGGCCGCAGTTCGGGCAGACATAGGTCGACATGTTCTCGATCAACCCCAGGATTGGGGTCTTCAGCTTTTGGAACATGTCGATCGCCTTCTTGGCATCCAGCATCGCCACATCCTGCGGCGTCGACACCACCACCGCGCCCGACAGCTTGGTGCGCTGGCCCAGCGTCAGCTGAATATCCCCCGTCCCCGGCGGCAGGTCGATGATCAGCACATCCAACTCACCCCAAAGCACCTGCCCCAACAGCTGCTGCAAGGCCCCCATGATCATCGGGCCACGCCACACCACGGCCTCGTCGTCCTTCAGCATCAGCCCCAAAGACATCATGGTGACGCCGTGGGCCTGCACCGGCTCGATCAGCTTGCCATCAGGCGAGGCGGGGCGTTTGTTCACCCCCATCATGCGCGGCTGGCTCGGACCATAGATGTCGGCATCCAAAAGCCCCACCCGGCGGCCTTGACGCGCCAGCGCCACGGCAAGGTTCGACGATACGGTGGATTTGCCCACCCCGCCCTTGCCCGACCCCACGACGATGATATTGGCAATCCCCGCAATCGGCTGCGGCCCGCCCTGATGCGGCGTCGGGTGCTGGCCGATCTTCAGGCTGGGCGGTTGCCCCTCAGGCCCGGGCGCCGGGGCCTTGGGCGCGGGCCGCCCCGCCGGACCATGCGCCGTCATCACGATCTGCACCGAGCTTGCCCCCGCCGCGCGCAGCGCCGCCTCGGCGGCCGCCTGCACCGGACCCAACGCCCGCGCATCCTCGGCCGAGGCCGCTTCCAGCACGAATCGCACCGCCTCGCCCTCAACGCTCAGCGCCCGAACAAGGTCCCGGCTGACAAGATCGCCCCCGCCGGGGCAAGAGACCCCCGCCAGAACCCGGTTCACCGTCGCCAGATCAAGTGCCATCTCCGCCCCCGCGTTTTTCGCTCATCGCCCGTCATTTCAGCACAGTTGTGTGCTTTGAGGCAAAGGGCAAGAGTGCGTTGACCAAATGCTCAAATTTTCAGCGAAGATGTTGTAAAGTTTATCATTTTCGTGACGCCGAGTCATGCGCTTGCTGCATGGCAGCATTGCGCAGGTGGGTAATTGTGCAGCCGCAGCATTTACCCCATGTTTGCACTAACACAAAGAGGACGGCGCAGATGCAAACCGCAGATGCGATGAAACCGCCCCCAAGAGCAAAAGGAATTGAGGCCATCATGGCATATGTGAATTCATCTGTTCGTCCCGTTGGTTGGGCCCTTCGCGATCTGGTGCAGCACCAGATGCACAAGCTGCAAAAGCTCACGCAGCGTCACCGAGTCTATCTTCAGACGGTGACCGAATTGAACGCCCTGACCGACCGTGAACTGGCCGATCTGGGTCTGCACCGCCTGATGATCCCGGCGGTGGCCAAGGATGCCGCTTACGGCAAATAAGATCACACGGGCCCCATCCAGCTTGGGGCCTCCAGAATAGACGCGGCGCCAAGACCCTTTCGATCCGACCGCCCGTTTCACAGCTTCGACCGGTCCTCTCCTCCTCCCTTGGGCCGATCGGATCAGCGGCACCCCCTTCTCCTCCTCCCTCGGGGGTGCCGCACCCGAATATCGCTTGGGCCCTCCCCTTCCCTCGGGGCCCGGCGGCAGGGCGGTGGTTTGACCCTCGTTGAACCCCGTCACCTCATCCGCTGGCCCTCCTCATCCCTTGGGCCAAACGGACACGCGGCGGCCTCTCTCCTCCTCCCTCGGGGTCGCCGCATCTCATCCCCCCAGCCTTGCATCCCCCCAAAGACCCCGCGATAGTCGCCCCGAATTCAGGAGCGTTCATGCGGGCATCCGTCATTTCTTCAGCCCTCGTGGCGGCGCTTGTCGGCTATGGCTCGACCATCGCGCTGGTGCTGTCGGCGGCAACCGCCGTCGGGGCCAGCCCCGAACAAACCGCAAGCTGGGTGCTGGCGGTCTGCCTGGCCAAGGCCATCGGATCCGCGCTTTTGTCGATCACCACAAAGGTGCCGGTGGTGCTGGCTTGGTCCACACCCGGTGCAGCCCTGATCGCCGCCACCCAAGGCGTGACCCTGGCCGAGGCGGTGGCCGCCTTTGTGCTGGCCGGGCTCTTGATCGCGCTGACCGGCGTCATCAAGCCCTTGGGCCGGGCCGTAGCGCTGATCCCCGACGGGGTCGCGGCGGGCATGCTGGCTGGGGTCCTCTTGCCCTTTTGCCTCAAAGGTGCCGGGGCCGCCCAAGCCCTGCCCGCCCTCGTCTTGCCGATGATCGCGGTCTTTGTGCTGGTGCGGCTGAAGAACCCCGCGCTGGCGGTTCTGGCGGCCCTTGGTCTGGGTCTGGCCATGGCCTTCACGCTTGGCGGCGCGGTCTTTCCGCCACTGACGCTGCCCGCCCCCAACCTGACCTTCATCGCGCCAGAGCTGCGACTTGACGTGCTTTTAGGCCTAGGGCTGCCGCTCTATCTCGTCACCATGGCCTCGCAAAACCTGCCCGGCTTTGCCACGCTGCGCGCCCATGGCTATGCGCCCCCCGTGCAGGCGGGACTGGTCGCAACCGGGCTTTTATCGGCAATCTCCGGGCTATTTGGCGCGCACACCACCTCCATGGCGGCCATTACGGCGGCCATCTGCATGGGACCGGACACCCACCCCGATGCCGCCCAGCGCTGGAAAGCAGGCGTGGTCTATGCCGGGTTTTGGGCCGCACTTGGCCTCTTCAGCCCCGCCATTCTGGCGCTCTTGGCCGCCCTGCCGCCCGCACTGATGGTGGCCTTGGTGGCGCTCGCGCTTCTTGGCCCGCTGATGGGCGCGCTCAGCGGGGCCTTCGCCGCCCCTGAGGCGCGCTTTGCTGCCACCGTCACACTGGTGGTCACCGCGAGCGGCGTCGCCGCCTTTGGCATTGGCGCAGCCTTTTGGGGGCTTTTGGCCGGATTGGGCCTGCAGGCGCTGGAAAAAGCGCGGCGCTAACCTCTCGTCGCAGGGCGGGTCGCGCGTCGAGATACCCCCGACGAGAAGACGAAGTCGCCCGAGGAGGGATCAGAAGTCCGTCGGCGCGCCGCCCTCTTGCTTGCGCTTGGCGACAAAGCGTTTCAGCTCTTCCTGATGATCGCCATTCATCTCCGGCGCCTCAAACTCAGCCATGATCTGCTTATAGATCCGATGCGCCCGCTCGGGCGTCCACAGCGCGCCATCGGCTTGCCAGGCCTCATAATTGCGCCAATCGCTGACGAAGGGCTGGTAGAACGCCGTCTGATAGCGGTCTTGCGTGTGCTGGCAGCCAAAGTAATGCCCGCCCGCCCCCACTTCGCGAATGGCATCAATCGCGATGTCATCCTCGGTCGTCGCCCAGATCGGCTCTTCGAAATAGCGCTGGATCATCTGCAGGACTTCGCAGTCCATGATGAACTTCTCGGGCGAGGCGATCAGCCCCCCTTCGAGCCAACCCGCCGCGTGATAGACCATATTGGTGCGGCTTTGCACCGCCGCCCAAAGGCTGTTCGAGGTTTCCCACATCGCCTGCCCATCCGGCACGTTGGCCGCACAGACCCCCGACGAGCGCAGGGGCAGCTTATAATGGCGCACCATCTGGCCCGTCATCTGCGTTGCCCGCATGTATTCCGGCGTGCCAAAGGCCGGCGCACCTGATTTCATATCGACGTTCGAGGTGAAGGTGCCCAGCGCGATCGGGCAGCCGGGGTTGACATATTGCAGCAAGGCCGCCGCCGCCAAACCTTCCGCCATCGACAGCGTCACCGCGCCCGACATCGTGACAGGCGCCATCGCTCCGGCCAGCGTAAAGGGCGTGATCACCACCGGCTGGCCACGCCGCGCCAGACGCAAGGCCCCGTCCAGCATCGGGAAGTCATGCTTCAACGGGCTGACCGAGTTGATGTTGGTGTACATCCGGGGCTTGGCGTCAAATTCGTCATGGCTCAGACCGCCCGCGATGCGGACCATCTCCATCACATCCTCAACCCGTTCAGCCCCCAAGCTATAAGCGTGGCACACCTTGTCGGTCAGCGTCAGCTTTTCATACAGGCAATCCAGATGGCGCACGCTTGCGTGAATATCCACCGGCTCCACCGGATAGCCGCCGGCAATATGAATGCAGTTGAAATACTGCGTCAGCTTCATGAATTCCTTGAACGTCTCAAAATCGCCCGAGCGTTTGCCGCGCTCCATGTCCCAAGCGTTGGGCGGCGATGAGACGTTGACGAACAGCATGTGCTTGCCGCCCATGATCACTTCGCGCTCGGGGTTGCGCGGGGTGATGGTAAAGGTCTCGGGCGCATGACCGATCATTTCCATGACGAAATCTTCGTCCATACGCACATTGGTGCCGTTCACAAGGCAGCCCGCCTGCTTCAGCAAAGACACCGCCTCGGGGTTCAGAAACTCAATCCCGATGTCACGCAGGATGCGCATCGTGCCCTTGTGAACCGCTTGCACGCCATCGGCGTCCATCGGCTCGATGGGGCGGTCGGGGTTGACCGGGATACGCCACGGCATCTGATCGATAACGGCCGAGCCTGCCCGAATCTTATTGCCCGCCCGTCCCCCGGCGCGGCTGCGCTTGCGTGCTGCGGTATCATCGGTCATCTTCGGCTCCATCGTGACAGCCCGCCTTTGGGCTTTTGGCCAAGATGAACGAAAGCCTTGCGCGGCGCGAACCAAATTACCGACACAATTTGTCGTTTTTGCATCAAGCGCAGGTTATGACCGGCGCTGTTCGTCTATCCACGCCGCTAGATGGCTGATATCGGGCAAGACCACATCGGCATGGGGCGCCAATTCGCCCGCCTCGGCAATGCCGGTCAGCACAGCCGCGCGCTTCATCCCCGCGTCCCGGCCCGCGTGCAGATCATGCAGGCTGTCGCCCACCATCACCGACCGCGCAGGGTCCACCCCGACCCGGCCTGCAAAGGCCAAAAGCTGGCCCGGCGCAGGCTTGCCGCCCCAGCCAGAATCGCAGCCCGCAACGAAATCAAAGAGGTCGAGCACCCCGGCCCCCGCCAAATGCGCGCGCGCCGGGGCCTCGGTGTCATTGGTGGCAAGGCCGAGCTTCAACCCCCGCGCCTTCAGCGCCTCAAAGACCGGGCGCAAGGGGGCCGCCGGGGCCTGCGGGGCGGCGGCAGAGAGCTCAGACAAACTGTCCAAAAGCTGGCCCTTGTCCATCCGCGGCACAAACCCATGCATGATATCAACAAGTTCCGGCGTGGTTGACGCAATCACCGGGCTATCCTTGGCAAAGACCCCCGCCGCCACATCATAGCCCAAGCGCCGCGCCAGCAGGGCGCGATCGGCCCCATGACCCGCCAGATGGTCAATCGCCCGCGCCGTCCAGCCGCCCCATGTGGCGCGAAAGTCAAAAAGCGTGCCGTCCTTGTCGAAAATCGCCGCGTCCATCGTCAGACTGTCCTTGTTGCGGCCGCATCAGCGGCCCTTGCGTGATCGGGCGCCAAGATGGCGCGACGGGCGCGTCAGGTCCAGTGCGGATCACGCCCGCCCGGCAGGCCGTGACGCGCCTCGCCCAGCGCCGTGGGTGGCAGGCCCAGATCTTTGGTGCAGGCCAGAACCCGGTCATCGGTTTCCAAAAGGTAATCCACCAGCGCCGCCAGAAACACCGGATCGCGCGCCAGATGCGCCAGATCCCCCGGCGCGGCCCCCGAGGCGGACAGGAACCCGCCCAGCTCTTCGGGTTGCGACAGCAACCAACCCAGCGCCTGCAGGGCAAGGGTTTCAGCGGCTTCTTGCCGGTTCATGGCGTTTTCCCCCGAGTTTTCCACATGTTTTCATAAATCATCCCCACATCAATTACCCTTTTGGAAAGGTTCGGAAAGGATTTCTTAACCAGTTGATCCGCATTGTGAGACCAGTCAGGCGGAACTGGACAAAAGGCAATGGGCGGCAAAATTCTCATCGTCGATGATGTGGCGACCAATCGCATCGTCATGAAGGTCAAGCTGACCGCGGCCGGCTATCTGCCCGTCGTGGCAGCGGATGGGACCAGCTGCCTCGCCTTGGCCAAAGCGCAGGCCCCAGCCCTGATCCTTCTGGACTGCAATCTGCCCGATATGCCCGGGACCGAAGTTTTGCGCCAGCTGCGCGCCGATCCGCAGACCCGACGCGTGCCGGTTGTGGTGTTGTCCGCCCGTCAGGGCCCGGCGGGCCGCATTGCGGCGTTTCAGGCCGGGGCCGACGATTTCTTGGTCAAACCCATTGATGACCAAACGCTTTTGGCGCGCATCCGCAGCCTCATGCGCGCAGATGGGGCGCTTTCAGGCCTCAGCATGGGGTTTGATCCCATCGCTGAGGCAGCTGATCTTGACCTCACCGATCTCGGGTTCGCCGATCTCGGGCGGCCCGATCTTGGCTTTGCCGACCTTGACCTACCCCTCCGCACTCCCAGCCTACCCTCGCCCAGCCCACCTTTACCCATCATGTCCGGCCTTGCCGAAGCGCCCGCGCCCTTCCAGCCGACGGACAGCACAGCCGCCCTTCCCGGCACCATCGCTCTTGTGATGCAGCGGCCCGAAACCGCCCTGTTCCTGCGCCGCAATCTGGCCAGCAAACTTACCAGCCGCGTCATCAGCCTCACGGCTGAGGCGGCGCTCGCCAATGCCTTGGCCGAAGGCCCCACCCCCGATCTCTTCGTGATTGAGGCTGACCTTCCGTTGCAAGGCGGCGGCCTGCGCCTGATGTCAGACCTGCGCAGCCGCGCGGCGACGCGCGACGCGCGCTTTGCCCTTTACCGCACCACGCCCGAAGATGCCTCGGCCGCCATGGCCTTTGACCTTGGGGCTGATGACCTGATCGATGCCGATACCGCAGCGCAGGAAATCGCACTGCGTCTCCAGCGGCTTTTGTCGCTCAAGCAGCAGGCAGACCGGCTGCGCCTGTCGGTCAACGACCGTCTGCGCCTCGCGATGATTGACCCGCTCACCGGACTGCACAACCGCCGCTACGGTCTGGCCCGCATGCAGGCGATTGCTGAGGCGGCCCAGACCAGCGGGGCCATCTTCGCCGTTCTGGTGGCCGACATTGACCAGTTCAAATCGGTCAATGACCGTTTCGGCCATGCCGTGGGCGATGCGGTCTTGGTCCAAGTGGCCGAACGCCTGCGCCAAAACCTGCGGGCGGGCGATCTTCTGGCGCGGATCGGCGGGGAAGAGTTTCTCATCGCCCTGCCCGACATCGCCTTGGCTGAAGCGCGCTCCATCGCTGAGCGGCTGTGCAGCATGATGTCAGACGCCCCCTTTGACATCGGCCAAGGGCGCGCCCTTCCCGTCACCCTCTCCATCGGCCTTGCCATCTCGGAAGGAGGGTGCGCCCGGGCGCATCTGGACAGCGTGACCGAAATCGTCGACCGGGCCGACCGGGCCTTGATGCGCTCCAAGGCGGCGGGCCGCAATCAGGTGACCATCGGGCGCAGCGCCGCTTAATCGGCGGCCTTGCGCCCGTCCTTGGCCCGCACCAGTCCAGCCTCCAGCCGGTCAGCAAAACCGCGCCGCGCTTCGGGCGACATCTGGGCGATCCGCTCTTGCAACACCTCTTGCCCAAGGCGCAACTGGCGTTCCATCCGGCCCTGCTGATCGGCCATCCGGGCGGCAAAAGCCACCGCGTCAAACGGTTCAGCCCGCAGCAGCGCCACCAAGCCTTCCAGATCGGCGCGCTGCACCCGCCGCGCCTCGCGAATGTCAGGGGCGCGTTCAAAAAGGCTGTCGCGCATCGCCCGCCGATCCTCGCGGCTCAGCGCCTCGGTAAAGGGGCCAAATCCCAGATCGCGCACCATCCCCCCGCGCATCCCATGCCCATCGCGCAGCATCGCCCCGGCAAACACCCCCACAACCGCAAGGTTCACCCCCAGCGAAATCGCCAAAGCGATCCGCACCCCGCGCCCCGACTTGGAAGGCGGCACGGGCGGCTCACCTGGTTTCGCAGTCTGGCTTTTCGCAGTCTGGCTTTGCCCAGTCTGGCTTTGCCCAGTCATCACGGCACCTCGTCCAAAAGGGCATCAAGGCCCGGCATCATCTCGATCTCAGTCATCTCAATCCCCAAGGCCGCGCCCAGAAACGCCGTCTCCACCGGGGCGGCAAAGCCGATGTAAAGGCCCCCAAGCGTCGCGGCCACCATCCCCGCCATGGCCCCACCACCGCCAAGCCCTGCGCGCAGCCAGTCCCAAAGGCCCACCCGCGCCGGGCTTGGCGCGCGCAGCGGCACGCGGCTCGCGGCGTCGGCCTGATGAGCCAGCGCATCGGCCAGCACCCGTTCCGACAGACCCAGCGGCGGCGCGGGCACGGCCACCCGCGCGGCGGCGAAAAGATCCTCAACGGTGTCTTTGGTCATCCTGCCTTCTCCTCATTCCAAGCCCAGCGCCGACTTGCGGTCAGCCAAGGCGGCGGTCAACGCGCGTTTGCCCCGCGCGGTCAGGCTTTCAACCGCCTCAACCCCCACAGCCATAATCTCGGCAATCTCGGGATTGGTCAGCCCCTCAATATGGCGCAAGACCACCGCCTGCCGCTGACGATCCGGCAGCGTGGCCAACCCGGCCTCCAGCGCCCCCATCCGCTCGCGTTGCATCAGCGCGGCTTCGGTATCGCCCCGCGCATCGGCAGGCTCGGCCACCAGATCCAAGGCCTCGGTCGGACGGCGGCGCGCCTTGCGCTGACGGTCAGTGCACAGGTTCAGCGTCACGCGGTAAAGCCAACTGGAGAGTTGCGCCTCACCGCTGCGCCACTCGCCGGCCGCGCGCCACATCCGCAGCATCGCCTCCTGCGCCACATCCTCCGCCTCGGCCCGGTCTCCCAAAAGCCGCGCAGCAAAACCGTAAACCCGCCCCAAATGCCGCCCGGTCAAGACCCGCGCCGCCTCGGCATCGCCGCGCGCATAAAGGATCAGCAGCGCATCATCCGAAAGGGCCTCAAGCCCAGATCGGCTGTCAAACGCAGGCGCGGTGTCGCGGGGCATGCTCATCTGGCCTTTAGCATTAGCGGCTTGGCTGGGCGGGCGCAAACCCGCCCAGCCTTTTCCGGTTTAGTTCTGTTCCGGCTTAGTTGTTGTCGCTCATCCAGCCCCAAAAGCCGCCACCCTCTTTGCCGTGGCCCATCCCGTGACCCTTGCCATGACCACGATCCTGACCCCGATGCTCGGCCATGCGGGCCTGCACCGCGTCCATCTCGTCTTTCGAAATGGTCCCGTCCGCGTTGTCATCCATCTTGTCGAACATCCGTCCTATCATCGGCATGGCCTCCATCTCGGCCGCGCTGACAAAGCCATCGGCATCGGTGTCAATCTGCGCCATCATGGCTTTGGCGCGTTCGGCCTTGCGCCCGGCTTCTGCCGCCTCGCGCATCGCGATCAGCTCCTCAGCCGACAGCTTGCCATCCTTATCGGCATCCGCCTGCGTGAACCGGGCCGCATGGCGGGCCGCCAACTCCTCCTTGGTGATCTGGCCATCCTTATCGACGTCCAACTCCTCAAAGCTCGGCATCCCCATCATGCCCCCCATCGGGCCACGCTCTGCCACAGCGGCGGTCGAGATCGTGGCCCCCATCAGGGCGATCACCAATACAGCGGCGGGTTTGAAATTGCGGGTCATATCTTGCGCTCCAGTCGTTCCGGGGCCTGCGTGCCTGCCTGCCCCTCATGACCCTCAAACGTCGCCGCTCCGGCTTTCCGTCGCAGATTTTTTGCAGGCCCGCGCAAACCCCTTGCGACAAAGCCGCCCGACCGGGAATTGCCGCTTCAACTTTCCCCCGATGCGGCGCTATATCTGGCCCCAACCAACCGCGAGACCCCGATGACCCACGCCGCCACCCCCGAGCTTGACGCCGAAGAGCGCCCCTTCTGGCCCGCCGTGCGGCGCGGCTGGCACCGGCGCTGCCCTGACTGCGGCCAAGGCCCGATGATGCGCGGCTATCTCACCGTCCGCGACAGCTGCCCGGTCTGCGGCTGCGAATTGCACCACCACCGCGCCGATGACGGGCCGGCCTACGTGACCATCCTCATTGTCGGCCACATCCTCGCCCCCCTCATCCTTTTCGTCTATTCCCACTGGCGGCCCGAGCCTTGGACGATGGTCGCCATGTTCTCGACCGGCACCGTGGCCCTCTCACTCTTTCTCCTGCCCCGCCTGAAAGGCGCCTTCGTGGCCCTGCAATGGTCCAAGAAGATGCACGGCTTTGGCAACGGCGATCCGCAAGACGACCCCCAATGACCGCCACGACCGCCCCCCAAGCCCCGGCCGATCCCGCCGCCGAGCCGATCCGCCCGGCCGCCACCGTGATCCTGTGGCGCGACGGCGCACAGGGGCGTGAGATTCTCATGGGCCAACGCGGCGCAGGGGCTGTGTTCATGCCCTCGAAATACGTGTTTCCCGGCGGCGGCGTGGACCCGGACGATCACCACGGCCCCGATCCACTGCTGCACGCCACCTGCCAGGCCAGCCTCGCGCGCGATTGCCCCGAAGGCGCCCCCTCTCCCGCGACCCTCGCCCGCGCCGCCCTGCGCGAGTTGCACGAAGAAACCGGCCTGCGCCCCGACCCCGCCCATCCCTTGCGCTTCGTGTTTCGCGCCATCACCCCCCCCGGCCGCTCCCGCCGCTTTGATGCGCGCTTCTTTCTGGTCCCGGCCCAAGGGGTCATGGGCGATGCCGAGACCTTCCGCGATGCCACGGACGAGCTGTCCCATCTCCACTGGATCGGCTTGGCAGAGGCCCGCGCCCTCGATCTGCCTTTCATCACCGAGGTGGTCTTGGCCGAGATCACCGCGCTTCTTTCCGGGGCCGATCAACCGGGCGTGCCCTTCTTCGACAATTACGGCCCCATCCCCACCTTCCGCAGGCTTTGAACCCCGGCTGACATTGGGTTGACACTGGCCGCTTGCCCGGCCCAACTGGCGCGCAAAAATCAAAGGCGCGCCCATGTCCGACATGCACACAGAACTCGAAACCCGCCTCACCCGCTATTGCGCCATCGACAGCCAGTCTGATGCAGCCAGCCGATCCGCGCCCTCCACCCAGATCCAACTCGATATGGCCCGCCTTCTGGTGCAGGAACTGACCGAGATTGGTGCCGCCGACATCACCCTCACCGACTACGGCACCGTGCTCGCCACCCTGCCCGCCACCGCCCCCGGCCCCACCATCGGCTTTCTCGCCCATGTCGACACCGCACCGCAGTTCAACGCCACCGGCGTCAAACCCCGCGTGATCCGCGGCTACAACGGCGGCGCCATCACCTACCCCGATGACCCGACGCTGACACTCACCCCCGAAATCTCCCCCGAACTGGCCCATAAACAAGGCCATGACATCGTCACCGCCTCCGGCCTCACCCTCCTTGGCGCCGACGACAAGGCCGGTGTGGCCATCCTGATGACCGCCGCCCGCCACCTGCTGGCCAACCCGCACATCCCCCACGGCAAGATCCGCCTCGCCTTCACCCCCGATGAAGAAATCGGCCGCGGTGTCGATAAACGCCTGCCCGCCGATCTGGGCGTCGACTTCGCCTATACCTTCGACGGCGGCAAACTGGGCGAGATCGAATACGAAAGCTTCTCCGCCGATGGCGCGACCGTCCAGATCAAGGGCGTCTCGATCCACCCGGGCCTCGCCAAAGGCAAAATGGTCAACGCCATTCACCTTGCCGCCAAGATCATCGCCGCCCTGCCCCAACACACGATGCTGCCCGAACTGACCGAAGGGCGCGAAGGCTTCATCCACGCCACCGATATGTCCGGCGGCTCGTCACAGATGACGCTGCACTTCATCCTGCGTGACTTTGAACGCGAGGGGCTGGCTGCAAAGGGCGACATCCTGCGCGCCGTCTGCGCCGCCGTCGCTGCCACCGAACCCCGCGCCGAGATCACCTGCACCATCACCCCGCAATACCGCAACATGCGCTACTGGCTCGAAACCAACATGGCCCCCGTCGACCTCGCCCGCGACGCCGCCCGCGCCCTTGGCCTTGAACCCGTCTCGGTCCCCATTCGCGGCGGCACCGATGGCTCGCGGCTCACCGAAATGGGCGTGCCCTGCCCGAACCTCTTCACCGGCATGCAGGAAATCCACGGGCCTTTGGAATGGGTCTCGGTGCAAGATATGGCGGTGGCCACCGATCTAATGCTCACCCTCGTGCAAAAAGCCGCCCGCTGATTTCATCTTGGCCCAAATACTCCAGGGGTCCGGGGGCAGCGCCCCCGGGGCCAGCCCCAAACCCACCATAGGCCCACCATGACCCGCGAAGAGCGCCCGAATGGCGACGATGAGCGCCCCATCTCGCCCTACCATGCCCCCGGCTTTTACGCCGACGCCCTCGCACGCGGCCGCCACCGCGACATCGTCGGCGGCCGGTGGGAGGAGACGGGGCTGATCCAGATGCAGCTTCTCCTGCACGCAGGGTTGGAGCCGCACCACCACTTCCTTGACATCGGGGCAGGCTCGCTCCGGCTCGGCTGCCGCCTCGTGCCCTATCTCATGCCCAACCACTACTGGGCAACCGACCTTTCCGGCGCACTCCTCCAGCGCGGCTATGAGGTGGAACTGGCCGACAAAACCCGCCTTTCCCCCGATCACCTGATCGAGGATGCCAATTTCGACTTTCCCGGCCTGCCCGACCACATCACCCACGCGATGGCCTTCGCGGTCTTCACGCACCTACCACTGCCGATGCTGGCCCACGGCCTCGCACAGGTCCACGCCCGCTTTCCCGCGCTTGATTGGCTGATGTTCACCGTCTTCATCGCCCCCGACGACCGCTTTGCCAGCCCGGTCCGCCAACCCGACGGCGTCGTCACCCACCCCGACCGCGCGCCGTGGCATCACCGCATGTCCGATGTTTTGCAAACAGCCCGCGCCGCAGGCTTTGACCCCACGCCCTTGCCCACCGAACTGCCGCGCGGCCAGTGGCTTATTCAGGCCCATCCCCTGCGCTAGGATCAGCCCTCAAACCCGATGCTGGCCAAAAACTCCGCCTGCCGCGCCCGCAAGATCGCGTCAAACCCCGCGACCCCCAGATCCAGCGCCAACCCGCCAAGATTGGGCCGAAACGCCGCCTCCTCGATCAGCCCGAGCGCCGTCAGCGATGCCATCTGATCCGGCCGCAAGGTTTTCAGCCCCACCAACAGCGCGCGGAAAAACTCTGGATCCCCCACGTGCTCCTTCATCGCCGTCAATTGCGCCATCCGCCCCGACTTGTGGCGCGGCGGGCCGGGCAAGGGCTTTTCATGCGCCCGGCGCAACAGCTTTAACAGATAGTGAAACTCGGTCAGCCCGTCGAAATGCAAAAGCCGCGTCGACACAATCGGCCAGGACGGCACATCGCCCTGCGGCTGATGGATGTTCAGCTTGTAGCCGCGCCCGGTCCGCACCACGCCCTTGCCATTGGGATGCCCCGTCAGCCCCCGGTCCAGAAACGCCTCCACCGGATGATAGATCGCCTCCAACCGCCGCGGCTCCTCCACGATCGGCTGACGAAACACCCCGTCAAAGAGGCCCCTCTGCGCCACCCCCGCCAGCATCACCCGCTCCGACACCCGCAGCCGCAGATGATCCCGCGCGCCCGGCACCTCGGCCAATTCCGCAGCCATCGCGCGGCCATCGCGAATGAACTCATCCGCATCGCAATGCACCAGCCAATCGGCCCGGCAAGCCGCATAGGCGATATTGGCGTTGATGATCTGGCGGCGGGTATGCAGATAAGGCCGCGTGCCGTTGTTATGCGCGGCCCAATGGTCCTTGTTGCAGCGCGTCAGCTTGCAACCCTTCATGTCCCGGATCAGCGCCACCGTCTCGGGGTCGGGCTTGTCCAAAAACAGATGCACCTCACGCGCACCCTCATTCAGATGATGCGCCACGAAAGCGGCCACCAAAGGGGCAGGCTCATCCACCGTCGCCACCACGGCCCAACTGGCACTCATCGACATTCTCCACACGGCCTGACCCTACGCTAATTCAGCCAAAGCCCCCTTGCAATCAAGGCATGCAACCAAGGCGTGCGGCCCCGCTTGCGCTAACTGTGATCACAAGATTTTTTCATGTGATCACAAATGTCGCTTTTCCCGCCTCAACCCGCGATTCCCGTTTTGAGCAAGCCTGTTTTCATGCCATGACCGCCCAAATTCATCTGAAACGGGGGCCCGCCCATGAATATCCACGAATATCAGGCCAAGGCGCTCTTGCGCAGCTATGGCATCCCGGTGTCCGACGGCCGGGCCGTCATGAAGGCCGAAGAGGCCAAGACCGCCGCAGGTGAGCTGGATGGCCCGCTGTGGGTCGTCAAGGCGCAGATCCACGCCGGTGGGCGCGGCAAGGGCCATTTTGTGGAACCCGAAGCGGGCGAAAAGGGCGGCGTGCGTCTGGCCCGTTCGGTCGGTGAAGCCGCCGAGTTTGCCCGCCAAATGCTGGGCCGCACCCTCGTCACCATCCAGACCGGCGCGGCTGGCAAGGTGGTGAACCGCATCTACATCGAAGACGGCAGCGACATCGACCGCGAGTTTTACCTCGCCCTCCTGATCGACCGCAAAACCAGCCGCATCTCCATCGTCTCCTCCACCGAAGGCGGGATGAGCATCGAGGATGTCGCCCATGACACCCCCGAAAAGATCCTGACCTTCGACATCGACCCGGCCACCGGCTACCAAGATTTCCACGGCCGCCGCGTCGCCTTTGGCCTTGGCCTCGAAGGCGCGCAGGTCAAGCAATGCGTCAGCATCGTCCGCAACCTCTATCGGCTCTTTGTCGAAAAAGACATGGACATGATCGAGATCAACCCCTTCTGCGTGCTGAAAGACGGCTCATTGAAGCTTCTCGACGCCAAGATGGGCTTTGACGGCAACGCCATCTACCGCCACCCCGACATCGCCGCCCTGCGCGACGAAACCGAGGAAGACCCCAAAGAACTCGCCGCCTCGAAGTTCGATCTGAACTACATCGCGCTGGACGGCGAAATCGGCTGCATGGTCAACGGCGCAGGCCTTGCCATGGCCACGATGGACATCATCAAACTGTACGGCGCGGAACCGGCCAACTTCCTTGACGTTGGCGGCGGTGCCACCAAGGAAAAGGTGACCGAGGCCTTCAAGATCATCACCTCTGACCCCAACGTCAAAGGCATCCTCGTCAACATCTTCGGCGGCATCATGCGCTGCGACGTCATCGCCGAAGGCGTGATCGCAGCCGTCAAAGAAGTGGGCCTTCAGGTGCCGCTGGTCGTCCGCCTCGAGGGCACCAACGTCGAGTTGGGCAAGGAAATCATCCGCAATTCCGGTCTGAACGTCATCGCAGGCGACAACCTCGCCGATGCGGCGCAAAAGATCGTCAAGGCGGTCAAAGGCTAACCCGTGGGGCGGGGCTGACCTCGCCTACGTTCCCACACTTGGCGGGGCCAGCCCCGCTCTTCGGAGACACAACAATGTCCGTTCTCGTCGACAAGCACACCAAGGTCATCTGCCAAGGCTTCACCGGCAGCCAAGGCACCTTCCACTCGGAACAGGCCATCGCCTATGGCACTCAGATGGTCGGCGGCGTCACCCCCGGCAAAGGGGGCACCACCCACCTGAACCTGCCCGTGTTCGACTCTGTCCATGACGCCATGGCCCGCACCGGCGCCAATGCCTCCGTCATCTACGTCCCGCCACCCTTCGCCGCCGACAGCATCCTTGAGGCGATCGACGCCGAAATGCCGCTGATCGTCTGCATCACCGAAGGCATCCCGGTTCTGGACATGATGAAGGTCAAGCGCGCCCTTCTGAATTCCAAATCCCGCCTGATCGGCCCGAACTGCCCCGGTGTGATCACACCGGACGCCTGCAAGATCGGCATCATGCCCGGCCACATCCACCGCCGCGGCTCGGTCGGTGTCGTGTCGCGCTCGGGCACGCTGACCTATGAGGCCGTGAAGCAGACCTCGGACCTTGGCCTTGGCCAGTCCACCGCCGTCGGCATCGGCGGTGACCCGATCAAGGGCACCGAGCACATCGACGTGCTTGAGATGTTCCTGGCCGACCCCGAGACGCATTCGATCATCATGATCGGCGAAATCGGTGGTAGCGCCGAGGAAGAGGCCGCCGAATTCCTCGCGTCTGAAAAGAAAAAGGGCCGCTGGAAGCCCACCGCAGGCTTTATCGCCGGGCGCACCGCACCGAAGGGCCGCCGCATGGGCCACGCGGGCGCCATCGTCGCCGGTGGCAAGGGCGACGCGGAATCCAAGATCGAAGCGATGAAATCCGCTGGCATCATCGTGGCCGACAGCCCCGCCCACTTGGGCGAGGCGGTGATGAAGGCCATCGGCAAATGATCCGCGCCGGGCAAGACAGCGAAGCGGCGGCGCAGGGGGATCGGGCCATCTGGTCCTTCGCGCTCCTCTTGGCCGTGCTCGCCGCGGGCTTTGGGCTGGCGCTCAGCCAAGCCGAGGTCGCGCCGGGCCTTGTCCACGCCCTGTCAACCATTCTGAACTAAGGCGGCAGGGACACCCCCGCCGCCGACCGCATCTGGCCCTCAAGGGAGGAAACCATGACCGAACAGACCCCAAACTCCGGCTTCCACGCCTCGTCTTCCCTGAACGGGGCCAATGCCGATTACGTGGATCAACTCGCCGCGCGCCACGCCGCCGACCCCTCCTCGGTTGATGCGGGCTGGGCCGAGTTCTTCCGCGCCCTTGGCGACAGCGACATGGAGGCCAAGCGCGCCGCCGCAGGCCCGTCTTGGGCCCGCGCCGACTGGCCGCCCGTGCCCACCGATGACCTGACCGCCGCCCTCACCGGCGAATGGCCGGTCGAAGCCAAGGCCGCCAGCAAAAAGATCGTTGAGAAGGCCGCCGAAACCGGCGTCGCCCTGACCCAAGATCAGATCCAGCGCGCTGTCTTGGACAGCATCCGCGCCATCATGATCATCCGCGCCTACCGCATCCGCGGCCATCTGGCCGCCGATCTGGACCCCTTGGGCATGACCGATCGCGGCAGCCACCCGGAACTTGACCCCGCCTCTTACGGCTTTGCCGAAGCCGACATGGACCGCCCAATCTTCATCGACAACGTGCTGGGGCTGGAAACCGCCTCGATGCGCCAGATCGTCGAGATCGTCAAACGCACCTATTGCGGCACCTTTGCCCTGCAATACATGCACATCTCTGACCCCGAGCAGGCCTCGTGGCTGAAAGAGCGCATCGAAGGCTACGGCAAAGAAATCGCCTTCACCCGCGAAGGCCGCCGCGCCATCCTGAACAAGCTGGTTGAGGCTGAGGGCTACGAAAAATTCCTCCATGTCAAATACATGGGAACCAAGCGCTTTGGTCTGGACGGCGGTGAGGCGCTGATCCCCGCGATGGAAGCCATCATCAAGGTCGGCGGCGCGCATGGCGTGAAAGATGTCATCATCGGCATGCCGCACCGGGGCCGTCTGAACATCTTGGCCAACGTGATGCAAAAGCCCTACAAGGCGATCTTCCACGAATTCCAAGGTGGCTCGTATAAGCCCGAAGATGTGGATGGCTCGGGCGATGTGAAGTACCACCTCGGCGCGTCGTCTGACCGCACCTTTGACGCCAACACCGTCCACCTGTCGCTCACCGCGAACCCCTCACACCTTGAGGCGGTCAACCCGGTTGTCTTGGGTAAGGTTCGCGCCAAGCAAGACCAGCTGGGCGACACCGACCGCTATCAGGTGCTGCCAATCCTTCTGCACGGCGATGCGGCCTTCGCAGGCCAAGGCGTCGTGGCCGAATGCTTCCAGCTTTCGGGCATCAAGGGCCACCGCACCGGCGGCTGTATCCATATCGTGGTGAACAACCAAATCGGCTTCACCACCGCCCCCGCCTTCAGCCGCACCTCGCCCTACCCCACCGACATCGCCCTCATGGTCGAAGCGCCGATCTTCCACGTCAACGGCGACGACCCCGAGGCTGTGGTGCATGCCGCCAAGGTCGCCACCGAATTCCGCCAGAAATTCCACAAGGACGTGGTCCTCGACATCTTCTGCTACCGCCGCTTTGGTCACAACGAAGGCGACGAGCCGATGTTCACCAACCCGGCCATGTACAACCGCATCCGCAAGCAGAAAACCACGCTGCAACTTTACACCGAACGTCTGGTGAAAGACGGGCTGATCCCCGAAGGCGAGATCGAGGATATGAAGGCCGCCTTCCAGGCCCGCCTGAACGAAGAGTTTGAGGCTGGCAAGAACTACAAGCCCAACAAGGCCGACTGGCTGGATGGGCGCTGGAAGAACCTGCAAACCAAAGACCTTGAGAATTACGAGCGCGGCGAAACCTGGATCAAGGCAGACACCTTTGCCGAAATCGGCGCAGCACTCACCCGCGTTCCGGAAGGCTTTGACATCCACAAGACGGTCACCCGCCAGCTGGAAGCCAAGAAAGAGATGTTCGCCAAAGGCGACGGCTTTGACTGGGCCACGGCTGAGGCGATGGCTTTCGGCTCGCTTGCTGTCGAAGGTTTCCCAGTGCGTCTTGCTGGCCAAGACTGCACCCGTGGCACCTTCTCACAGCGCCATTCGGGCTGGGTCAATCAGGTGACCGAGGAACGTCATTACCCCCTGAACCACATCCGCCCCGGCCAAGCCAAATACGAAGTCATCGACTCGGCCCTGTCGGAATACGCGGTCTTGGGCTTTGAATACGGCTACTCGCTGGCCGAACCCAATGGCCTGACCCTCTGGGAAGCCCAGTTCGGCGATTTCGCCAACGGCGCGCAGATCATGTTCGACCAGTTCGTCAACTCGGGCGAATCGAAATGGCTGCGGATGTCGGGCCTCGTCGTCCTTCTGCCGCATGGCTTTGAAGGCCAAGGTCCGGAACACTCCTCGGCCCGACTGGAGCGGTTCCTGCAACTGTCGGCAGAAGAAAACTGGATCGTGGCCAATTGCACCACGCCCGCCAACTACTTCCACATCCTGCGCCGCCAGCTGCACCGCTCATTCCGCAAGCCGCTGATCCTGATGACGCCGAAATCGCTTTTGCGTCACCCGATGGCCATCTCGAAGACCGCCGATTTCCTCGACGGCTCCACCTTCCACCGCGTGCTGTGGGATGATGCCGAAAAGGGCAACTCCAAGCTGACCCTCAAGGCCGACGACAAGATCAAACGCGTCGTGCTCTGCTCAGGCAAGGTCTACTATGACCTGCTGGCCGAACGCGACGCGCGCGGCCAAGACGACACCTACCTCATGCGTCTGGAACAGATCTACCCGATGCCGACCAAAGCGCTGAAGGCAGAGCTTACCCGCTTCAAAGGGGCGGACTGGGTCTGGTGTCAGGAAGAGCCGAAGAACCAAGGCGCATGGTCCTTCGTGGAGCCCGAATTGGAAGCCATCCTCACCGAGATTGGCGCCAAGAAAACCCGCTTTGCCTATGCCGGCCGCAAGGCCAGCGCCTCGCCCGCCACGGGTCTGGCCAGCCGTCACAAATATGAACAGGAAACCCTCGTGAAGGAGGCTCTGGGCTGATCGCCCGGAGGTAGGAGAAGATCATGACCGATGTTATGGTGCCCAGCCTGGGCGAAAGCGTTTCTGAGGCCACCGTCTCGACCTGGTTCAAAAAGGTCGGCGATACGGTGAAACAGGACGAGATGCTGTGCGAACTTGAAACCGACAAAGTCTCGGTCGAGGTTCCCTCGCCGGTCTCCGGCGTCCTGACCGAAATCCTCGCCCCCGAAGGCGCGACCGTGGACGCCAAGGCGCGCCTCGCCATCGTGGCCGAAGGTGCCGCCGGGGCCGCCCCCGCAGCCCCCGCCGCCAAGGTTGAGGCCCCGAAAGCTGCCCCCGCCCCCGCCGCCAAGGCCGTCGAAAACGCCCCCGCGGCGAAAAAGGCCATGGCCGAAGCGGGCCTCTCGCCCGATCAGGTCCAAGGCTCGGGCCGCGATGGCCGCGTGATGAAAGAGGACGTGGCCCGCGCCGCCGCCTCGGTCACCGCTGCAGCCAGCGCCACCCCCGCCCCCGCCGCCATCCCGCGCGCGCCTGTCCCGGCCGATGACGCCGCCCGCGAAGAGCGCGTCAAGATGACCCGGCTGCGCGCCACCATCGCCCGCCGCCTCAAAGACGCGCAGAATACGGCGGCCATGCTCACCACCTATAACGAGGTGGACATGTCCGGCATCATGTCTTTGCGCAACGAATACAAAGACATCTTCGAAAAGAAACACGGCGTGAAGCTGGGTTTCATGTCCTTCTTCGTCAAGGCCTGCAACCACGCCCTGAAAGAAATCCCGGAAGTGAACGCCGAGATTGACGGACAAGACGTGGTCTACAAGAACTACGTCCACATGGGCGTCGCCGTCGGCACCCCCAACGGTCTTGTGGTCCCCGTCCTGCGTGATGCCGACCAAATGGGCTTTGCCGCCATCGAAAAGAAAATCGCCGAACTGGGCCTCCGCGCCCGCGACGGCAAACTCTCGATGGCCGAGATGCAGGGCGGCTCCTTCACCATCTCGAACGGCGGGGTCTACGGCTCGCTCATGTCCTCGCCCATCCTGAACCCGCCGCAATCGGGCATCTTGGGCATGCACAAGATCCAAGACCGCCCGGTGGTGGTGAACGGCCAAATCGTCATCCGCCCGATGATGTATCTGGCGCTGAGCTATGACCACCGCATCGTCGACGGCAAAGGTGCCGTGACCTTCCTCGTGCGCGTCAAAGAGGCGCTCGAGGATCCGCGTCGGTTGTTGATGGATCTCTGATCCCCCCACCCCCACCCCCATCCCCTCCCCACAACGGGGGAGGGGAACCGCCCCTTTGGCCAAGGCCCGCGCCCATGTTCACCCATGCCACAGCTTGCCATCCGACCACCTCCCCTCCCCCTCGTGGGGAGGGGCTGGGGGTGGGGGGCCATCAAAGCGACAAAGGCCGCCCATGACCCCCGAACTCACCGTCCTCACCCTCGCCGCCCTCCTGCAGGTCGTCCAATTCGCCCTCTTCGCCATCCCGGCGAACCGTGAACTTGGCGTGGGCTACACCTCCAGCGCCCGCGACCGCGCGCCCTCGCGGCAAATGTCCCCCGTGACGGGCCGCCTGCAACGCGCGATGAACAACCATTTCGAAGGGCTAATCCTCTTCACCATCGCCGTGCTGGTCGTGACACTGGCCAACCAGTCCACCCCAATCACCCAAACCGCGGCCTATGCCTATCTGATCGCCCGCATCGCCTATATCCCCGCCTATGCCTTTGGCTGGCGGCCTTGGCGCTCACTGATCTGGTTCGTGGGCTTTCTCGCCACCCTTGTTATGCTCATCGCCGCCCTTATCTAACCCTCAACGCACCCGACCGCGTCGGCACGCATGCCATACGCAAACCAGACGCAGGCCAGACGCGAAAACTTAAAGGAAACAACCCCATGGCAGACTTTGACGTCATCATCCTCGGCGCGGGCCCCGGCGGCTATGTGTCGGCCATCCGCTGCGCCCAGTTGGGCCTGAAAACCGCCGTTGTCGAAGGCCGCGACACCTTGGGCGGCACCTGCCTGAATGTCGGATGCATCCCGTCAAAGGCCCTGCTGAACGCGACCCACCACCTGCATGAAGTCCATGAAAACTTTGAGAAAATGGGATTGATGGGGTCAAAGACCACTGTCGATTGGGCCAAGATGCTGGGCTACAAACAAGACGTGGTGAACGGCAACACCAAGGGCATCGAGTTTTTGTTCAAAAAGAACAAGGTAACCTGGCTCAAAGGCTGGGGCAGCATCCCCGCCCCCGGTCAAGTCAAGGTCGGCGCCGATGTTCACACCGCAAAAAGCATCGTGATTGCAACGGGTTCCGAGGCCTCCTCCCTCCCCGGCGTCACCGTTGACGAGAAGATCGTCGTCACCTCCACCGGCGCGTTGGAGCTGGCCGCGATCCCGAAATCCATGGTCGTCATCGGCGCGGGTGTGATCGGTCTTGAAATGGGCTCGGTCTATGCCCGGCTTGGCACGCAGGTGACGGTCGTCGAATACCTTGACGCCATCACCCCCGGCATGGATGCCGAAGTGGCCAAGACTTTCCAGAAAATCCTGACAAATCAGGGTCTTAAGTTCGTTCTCGGTGCCGCCGTGCAAAAGGTTGATGCAGGCAAGAAGGGCGCGAAAGTGACCTATAAGCTCCGCAAAGACGACTCTGAAGTCACGCTGGACGCCGATGTCGTCCTCGTCGCCACGGGCCGCAAACCCTATACGGCGGGCCTCGGGCTCGAAGCACTTGGGGTCGAGATGCTGCCGCGCGGGCAGGTGAAAACCGACGCGCATTTCCAGACCAATATCAAGGGCTTGTATGCCATCGGCGACGCGATTGTCGGCCCGATGCTGGCGCACAAGGCCGAAGACGAAGGCATGGCCGTGGCCGAAATCATGGCGGGCAAGCACGGCCACGTTAACTATTCGGTCATTCCTGGTGTGGTATACACCTCCCCGGAAGTGGCATCCGTGGGGGCAACCGAAGAACAGCTGAAAGAACAGGGCCGCGCCTATAAGGTCGGCAAGTTCCCCTTCATGGGCAACGCCCGCGCCAAGGCCGTGTTTCAGGCCGACGGCTTTGTAAAGATCCTTGCCGATGCGGCGACTGACCGTATCTTGGGCGCCCATATCATCGGCCCCGGTGCCGGCGATCTGATTCATGAGGTCTGCGTCGCCATGGAGTTCGGCGCATCTGCACAAGATCTTGCGATGACCTGCCACGCGCACCCGACATATAGTGAGGCGGTTCGCGAAGCCGCCCTTGCCTGCGGCGACGGGGCAATCCATGCCTGAGGGGCTGACACCAGATCAGGCCGCCTTCTGGGCGGCCTTTCTGGCCAGCCCCGCCGCGCCCCCTGATGCGGACGCGCGGTTTCATTCGGTCTTTGCCATCGGTTCCGGCAGCGACGCGGGCGCGACCCTGATCCTGTCGGGCGTCAAAACCGCGACGTCCTCCCTGCCCTCCGAATTTCAGGACATCGCCCCACCCATCCCCGGCAGCCTGTCGCTCCTCACCGGCGCGGGCGGCCGCCCGATGGGCATCGTTGAGACGCTGTCCATGGCACCCCTGACCCTCAGCCAGATGGACGAAGCCTTTTCAGCCGCCTATGCCGAATGGCCCAACCACACTGGCTTTGTTCAGGGAATGATTGAATGGTATCAAAGCGTTGATCCCGGCTTTACCGCCGAGACCCCGCTTCTGGCTGAGCGTTTTCGGGTGATCTGGCCCACGCCCAAAAGCCCCGCCTAACGCCAGGCTAGGGTGAGATCATCCGCAAGACGCCGTCACAGCCCCTTGTGCGACCCATCACAAAACGCCCCGTTCTTCGACTGCTTGCAGCCGCACAAAAACGCAGTCTTGGCCTCTTCCGCCGTCACTTTGGTCGGCACGAACGAGGTGCCCTTGTGGCTGCCATCGCAAAACGGCTGGTTCTTCGATTCGCCACAGGCACACCAGAAATAGGCTTTGCCCGCCTCCATCTCCACCTTGTAGGGGGCTTTCTGGGCGATCTTCGGCACGTCGGTCATGGGCTGATCCTTTCAAGGGTTGGCTGACGCCAGAATGTGCAGCGATCGCCCGACAAGGCAAGCCCACCCCCTGTGCGCCGATGAAAAGATACCCGGCGCAAACGCACATACAAAAACAGCGCCCGAAGGCGCTGCGTTTTGTCGTCCAAAGTCTGGTTGGTGGAGCCAGGGAGGATCGAACTCCCAACCTCTTGAATGCCATTAGTCTACGTACATATATGTTTCAATATGTTAAAGCATGGTTTATAACATGGGTTTATAACTTTCTGTTTGAGCCGCCATGTCAAAAGCTCCATCCGCCATCCGCCTCTACCAAGGTCTCTCGATTTACAGAGTTGAGAACTCGACCAAGTGGTACGTCAGGGTCTGGGATCGTAAGCGCAAGAAATACATCGTAAAATCCACGGGTGAGGATAGCGCTGTCAAGGCGAAAGCACTTGCGCAGGAACTGGCTCTATCGCTTCTGAAGGCCGAAAAGCCCGTTGAAAAGGAGTTCACCTTTTTCAACTTTGCCTTGAAACTTCTCCATCGGTCCCGTCTTCAACAAACGTCTGGTGATCGCAGCAAGGGTTACGTCAAGGCACTTCACTGGGCTATCCAAAACGAGGACTGGGGGTTGTTGAGGTTCTTCGGCGAGAAGGATGTGCGACAGATACGGACGCAAACGTATCAGGAGTACATGGCTGACCTTGCGAAACGTCGCCCTGACATGACGGCATCAACCCGCAATACCCTGATGGCGACTCTGCGAAACGTCCTGAAGATTGCTAGGGACGAAGGCGTAATTGACGCTGTTCCAGAAACACCCCGTTCTCGGGTGAAGGACAATCCAAGACCGTTCTTCAGGTTTCATCCTCTCGTGGCGAAGGATGATGACAACTATCAAAAGCTGCTGCGGCAGGTGAAGGAGATGGCGGACCAGCGGATTGAGGTCAGAGGCATTGTGATCACAGACGAGCTATACGACCTTGTCTTGTTCCTCACTCATTCCTTCGTCAGACCTATCACGTCTGAGCTATATGCGATCAAGCACAGTGACATCACAATCGCCAACGACCCGAGGCGCTTGATCGTCACCGTTCGAGACGGAAAGACAGGCTACAGGTCCGCAAACACGATGGAAGCGGCTGTGTCGGTTTATCAGAGGATTAAAAACCGCCACCCTAATGCTCAGCCTGACGATTACCTGTTCTTCCCTGATTATAAGAACAGGATCACAGTTGCGAACATCGTACAGCGACAGTTTCGGCAGGTGCTAAAGGACGGCAATATTCAGATCGACGAAGCGACGGGCAAAACGCACACGCTCTATTCCTTGCGCCATACTGCCATCTGTATGAGGATCATCAACAGCGAGGGGCGGGTGAACATCTTCAACCTCGCCAAGAACGCTGGGACGTCGGTCGATCAGATCGAACGCTTCTACGCACGGTTCCTACCGTTGTCGAAGGAGATGGCGAGGAACCTGCAAAGCTTTGGGGAGTAGGGGGAACAACTTGGTTGAACAACCCAAGACGAAGCAGGTCATCAAGTACAGGACGGCGCTAACTTGGGGCATCGCACCGCTGCCCGAGACGACATACGAGCTGAGCACTGACGGCATCGAAGACAAGGTTCGGATTCTCGAAACGGCTGAACAAACCAAGACGGTCAAAACGCTTAGGGTGCCGAATGGCAGCTACAACCGTTGGCTGGAAATTCTAATCGCCACGAGTGACCAGAAATCTCTGGGTCAAACGTTCGGATCCTTCATGGATGGCAGCTCAGAAGATCTTTGGTTTGTAAACAAGGGCAAGAAGGTACACCTCAAGTGGACGGTGGAGCCTCCTGAAGATCAAACGGCTATCAAGGACTTCATAAAGTGGCTTCACGGAGTGAAACTTAACAGCGGGGACGAGGATTGAGGCTCAGTGACAACGAAACTGCGATCCACTTATTGAACATCTTGATAAAAACTTGAGGCAACATTGAGCACAGCACATTATCTTTGGAGCCGTTGGTGCGAGGCTCAGAACTTATTGGCGGACTCAGTGCCGCTGTTCGACTGCGACGACGGCAGCAGGGTTCGCACAAGGCGGATTGGAAGTTCAAATCCAAGACCTGTGCTGTGCCGTCACCCCGAGATGGATGACCTTATGCTGCGGCAAACAGCCATCCTGATCGAAGACTGGAAATCCAAGCAAAATCAATATGACGGCATCATCTACATGATGTTTGTACCACAAACCAACGGTGAAATCCTACCGCTATACATCGGCAAAGCTGAGACGCTGGGCAAAGGGGATGGCAACCTCTCGGCAAATCTAGTCCGCATCGACAAGGATCGTTCAAAGTTCGCTCGGTGGGGCGATAACTATCAATACCATATCGGCGACCTCAGCGCTGCGACTTTGGTGGGGCATCCTGTTGACAAGATCAGCCCGAAGTATTCCCGTTGGGCGGCGGACTTGTTTGACGAAGTTCCGTCAGAAAGTCCTAGGCTAAGGGCTGATGTGCGTTTCTGGGTCAAAGCATGGAAGACCACAGACATCGGCATCTGGTCGGAGATGAGCCCAACAAGGCTGACATTTCTGGAATATCTGTTGATCGGCGTGGCAAGTTCTGTCTTTGGGGATCGGCTGCTGAATGCTGAGGGACGCAATCGTTAAAGACTGCCCGTTCAGCATCAAACCCGTCATCTGGCTTGAAGACCGTCGGACAATCGGTGGGATTTCGGTTGATTGGATTGAACGGTACTACGCAGGGTTCCTGCCGCTCCCAAAGGAGACGGTGAAGAAACTGCAAAGCTTTGAAGAGTAGTAAGCGGGTCCCAGTAAGGACCCGCTACAAGGTCAGATTGCGAGATCGCTCAGCGATTTCCCAGCAGCATGGGCTTCTGCGACCCACTTCGGCTTACGCCCACGACCCGTCCAAGTAATGCTTGAGCTACTCCCCAACTCTTGGACAGCTTTCCGGGTTGTTTAAGCTACTGCCTGCACCTGCTGATCGGTTTCAATGCGGTTAAAGTAGACCACGGCGGGCGGTTGGCCGCCATGGGCAGTGTGAGGGCGTTGGTGGTTGTAGAAGGTGATCCAGCGCCCGATGCCGACCCGTGCCTGCGATCCGGTTTCCCAGGCGTGCAGATAGACGCATTCATACTTCAGGGACCGCCACAGGCGCTCGATGAAGATGTTGTCGATGCAGCGCCCTTTGCCGTCCATAGAGATCCGGGTGCCAACCCGTTTCAGCCTGTCAGTCCAGACGAAGGACGTGAACTGGCTGCCCTGATCCGTGTTCATGATCTCGGGCGGGCC
>NZ_CBDAEL010000011.1:0-62666 GCF_965194375.1 Allotabrizicola aquatica (SeqCode) | reverse complement strand
CCAGCTCCGACACTGTGCGCTCGCCTTTCAGCGCCTCTAACGCAACACGCGCCTTGAACGCCGCGTCATGGTTCCTGCGTTTCTTCATGTTCTGATCTCCTCGTTCTTGGAGACCAGCAGACGTCAGATCGTAGCTTCCGTCACTGTCCGATTTTCGGGGAGTAGCTCAGGTTGTTTGACACCACGATTTCCAGCGCAAGGATCGCCACAAGCACGATCAGCGGGGCAAAATCGATGCCCCCCATCCCCGGAACAAAGCGACGGACGCGGGTATAGACCGGTTCAAGAATCCGGTTCAGCCCGTTCCAGATTTGCCAGACCAAAGGTTGGCGCAGGTTCAGCACGTTGAAATTGATGAGCCAGCTCATGATGACATGGGCCAAAACGATCCATTTCGCGAGATGGATCAGCATCAGAACGATTTCGAGAAGGGAAGTCATGCGCGTCACCCACTATCTGTTGTGTGAGAGGTAACGTCTGACCCTAAAAAGGGCAAGGGATTGTAAAGGGGCCTGCCGTTGCATCGCGCTTGACCTTTGCGGCGGCGGCGGGCAGGCACAGCACAATCAGGCGCAGGGCAAAGAGGTGCTGCATGTATCCCTACATCCGCATAGCCAAAGAGCTGTGGAAATTCCGCCGCAGCCCGCGGCTGTCGATCCTTGAGCCGCATATCAGCACGCATCTTGTGTGGCCGTGGGATCTGGATCCGTGGCGCGAGTTGAACAACGGCCGAACGCTGACGCTGTTTGATCTGGGCCGGATTCCGATGTCGGTGCGGATGGGGTTTGACCGCGTGGCCGAAGCCAAAGGCTGGGGCATAACGGTGGCAGGAAACTCCACCCGCTATCGCCGCCGGGTCACCGTGTTTCAGAAACTGACGCAGGTTAGCCGGGTTTTGGGCTGGGACGCGCGCTTTGTCTATCTGGAGCAAAGCTTTTGGCGCGATGGGGAATGCACGGCATCCATGCTCTTGCGGTCGGCCTTCATCAAAAAGGGTGGGATGGTTCCGCCGCATGAGGTTCTGGTGGCCCTTGGTCAGCCCACCGAAAGCCCGGACCTGCCCGATTGGGTCAAAGCGTGGATCGCCGGCGACGCCGAGCGTACCTGGCCACCCGCTTTGCCGGATGCCGCAATGGCGGCGGTGCAGTCTTAAGGCTTTTGCTTGCCAGCTTGCCCGGTTTCGGGCCTTATCCCCGCAAAGGCCGACAAAAGGCCGGTTCAGGGGGGAACGGGATGATTTCGCCACGCAAGCGCATCTGGGGATGGTGGTTTTTTGACTGGGCAAGCCAGCCCGTCAACACGCTGCTATTGACCTTTATCTTCGGTCCCTATTTTGCCGAAGTGGCCCGGGGCTATTTCATGGGCACGGGCATGGAAGAAGAGGCCGCCAAGGCCGCCGCGCAAAGCTATTGGGCCTTTGGGCTGACCATCACCTCGCTTGTCATCATGGTTCTGGCCCCGATCTTGGGTGCTATTGCCGACAGCACCGGGCGTCGTCTGGTCTGGGTGTGGTTCTTCTCATTGGTCTATGTCGTCGCGGCTTGGGCGCTTTGGTATGTGGCCCCGCGGGGTGAGATTGGCACGCTGCGCTGGGCCTTGTTCTTCTTTGGCCTTGCGTTCTTGTCGATGGAATTTGCCACCATCTTTACCAACGCGCTGATGCCGACGCTGGTCGAAGACAACGAGATGGGCCGCCTGTCTGGGAATGGCTTTGCCTTTGGCTATCTGGGCGGTCTGATCGCGCTGTTCGTCATGCTGTTGCTCTTTGCCGAAGGGGCGAGTTCGGGCCGCACGCTGATTGGGCTTGATCCGGTGCTGGGCCTTGACGCTGAGGCGCGCGAAGGCACGCGCGCGGTCGGGCCCTTCTCGGCGGTGTGGTATTTGGTGTTCATGATCCCGTTCTTCCTGTGGGTCAAAGAACCGAAAACCGGGTTTGGCCGCGTGAACCTGAGCGGCGTCTTTGCCAGCGTGGTCGAGTTCATCCGAGGCCTTGTGCATCGCCGGAGCCTTGCCACTTATCTGGGGTCTTCGCTGTTTTACCGTGATGCGCTGAACGGGCTTTATGCCTTTGGGGGCATTTACGCGTCGAACGTGTTGGGCTGGGAGGTGACGCAGATTGGCATCTTTGGCATCGTCGGTGGGGCAACGGCGGTGTTGACCAGTTGGCTTGCCGGTAAGATGGACAGCCGTCGCGGGCCAAAGCCGGTGATCGTCTGGTCGATTGTGGTGCTGATCGTGGTCTGTTCGCTGATCGTGGGCATGGACCGTGAGCAGGTCTGGGGCATGCCGCTCGACTCGGCCTCGTCCACGCCGGACATCATCTTCTTCATCTGCGGCGCGCTGATTGGCGGGGCGGGCGGGCCGCTGCAATCGGCCAGCCGGACCATGCTGTTGCGCCACACCACGCCGGACCGTGCGACCGAAGCCTTTGGTATGTTCGCGCTTTCGGGCAAGGTGGCCAGCTTTATGACGCCGCTCTTGATTGGCCTGTTCACCCATTTCAGCCAATCGGCAAGAATAGGCATCGCGCCCGTCATCCTTCTTTTCCTGATCGCGTTGATCCTGCTATTGTGGGTCAACCCGAAAGGCGAGAATGGATGATTGGTAGACTGGTTTTGATGCTGCTTCTTTCGGCCCCGCTTCCTGTTGGGGCCGAAGCTTTGGCGAACAAGCTTTTTGGATCGATGGCCGCGCCCAGCCAGCAAGAGGCGATGCCGATTGGCTCTTATGCCCGGGGCTGTTCGGCGGGGTCGGTGGAACTGCCGGAAAGCGGGCCCACATGGCAAGCCATGCGCCTGTCGCGTGAGCGGAACTTTGGCCATCCGATGATGGTGCAATACCTGATGGACCTGTCGCAACAGGCCGCCGGGTTGGGCTGGGGCAAGGGGCTTTACGTCGGTGACATCTCTCAGGCGCGTGGCGGGCCGATGACCTCGGGCCATGCCAGCCATCAGATCGGGTTGGATGCCGATATCTGGTGGCTTGCGCCGCAGCGGCTGAACCTAAGCCGGGCTGAGCGGGAGAACCTGTCATCGATCCCCATGCGGTCGGCTGATCAGCGAACGGTGACCGACAGTTGGGGGCCAAAGGCGCATGCGCTGTTGCGCGCGGCCGCGAGTGACCCCCGGGTGGACCGGATTTTCGTGGCCGCCGCGATTAAGGTTGAAATCTGCAAAACCGCCTCAAAGGCTGACAAGCCTTGGCTGCAGAAGGTGCGCCCTGTCGCAGGCCATGACACGCATTTCCATGTGCGGCTGAAATGTCCGAAAGGGGCGCGGCTGTGCGAGACCCAAAAGCCTACAGTAAGTGAGTTATCCAAGGGCGGCATGGGCTGTGATGACACGCTGATGTGGTGGGTGACCGATTATCTGAACCCGCCCAAGGATACCAAGAAGAAGAAACCCAAGGCCGAGGACGAGCCGAAGAAAAAGCATCCGCGTCAGTTCACCATGGCCGACTTGCCGCGCCAATGCCGCGACGTTCTCGCCTCACCGTAGCCCTTGGGTTGGCGCTTCTGTCTGGGTTTCAGGGCAGCGCCGAACCCAGCCCGCCCGAGGGGTTTTGGGGCAGCCATGTCTGGCACATGGCGGACAGCGCCTTTGGAGGGCTGTCCGCGATTGAGCTTTCGGAAGACGGTCAGAGTTTCGTGGCGCTTGGCGACAAGGGCATGTTTCTGCGCGGCACGCTTCAGCGTGATGGGACTGGCCGGATTGTCGATGTTTTGGCTGGGCCGATCCGGCGCTTGCGGGCCGCGGACACCGGCGAACCGCTGGCCAGTCGGCGGTCCGACAGTGAGGGGCTGGCCATTGGCCCTGATGGTCAGGCCTTTGTCTCGTTTGAAAACCGAAGCCGGGTGGCCAGCCTTGACCTTGAAACCGGGTTGACCCGCGATCTTGATCCTCATCCCGATTTTGCCACCCTACCCCGCAACGGCGCCCTTGAGGCTTTGGCGATTGGGCCGGATCTTCGACTTTACGCCCTGCCTGAAGATCCGGCGGGTGGTCGAATTCCGGTTTACCTCTGGGACAAGGGGGTTTGGGATGCCAAGCTGACCGTGCCGCGACGTGGCCGTTTCTTGCCTGTGGCCGCCGATTTTGGCCCGGATGGGCGGCTTTATGTTCTGGAACGGGACTTTCGCGCGCTGGGTGGATTTTCCAGCCGCCTGCGGCGGTTTGATCTGGGAGCGGACGGATTGACCGGTGAGGCCACGCTTCTTGAAACCCCCTTTGCGCTGCACGACAATCTTGAAGGCCTGTCGGTTTGGCGCGACGATCAGGGGGTGTTGCGGGCTACGATGATTTCGGACGACAATTTCATCTTCGTCCAGCAAACCCAGATTGTTGAATATCGCCTGTCCGATTGACCTTGCCCCCCGATTGGCGCTAAGCCGCCGCGTCGCCTGATGCGGCGCCAAGTCTCCGCGACCTTGTAAAAAACGGAACAGACATGAAACAGCTTCTGCCCGGCATTCTTGCCATGGCCGCCATTGTTGTGGCCTCGAATATCCTTGTGCAATTCCTTGCCGGCCCTTGGCTGACATGGGGGGCCTTTACCTATCCTTTCGCTTTTCTGGTCACCGATCTGACCAATCGCCTGTATGGCCCTGCCGCCGCGCGCCGCGTGGTTCTGGTGGGCTTTGTGGTGGGCGTGATCTGTTCGCTGATCGGCTCGCAGATCATGGGAGAGTATGGCCCGCTCGTTAGCTTGCGTGTGGCCATCGGCTCGGGTGTGGCCTTCCTTGCCGCACAGTTGACGGATGTGGCGGTGTTCAATCGACTGCGTGCGGGCGCCTGGTGGAAGGCACCGCTTGTGTCGACGCTGGTCTCGTCGTCACTGGATACAGCGATCTTCTTTACCATCGCCTTTTCGGCGGCACTGACCACGCTGGAACCGGCGAATGATGTGTCCTGGGCCGGAGAGATGCTGCCGCTTTTGGGTCTTGGCCCGGTGGCACCTCTGTGGGTGTCCTTGGCCGTGGCTGACTGGCTGGTGAAGCTTCTGCTCGCGATTGCGGCACTGCTTCCCTTCCGCATCATTGTTGCAAGGTTGATAGCACGGGTTGCGTAAAAACTGTTGACGAACACAAAATCTGTGTCAGGCTCAGCTTATCGGCAACCATTTGAAAGGAGGTGATCCAGTGTCTAGAGTGATATTGGAGAGACGTGTCGGGACAGTCATGGGGGGTGTCTTCTAAGGGCAACCCCTTAGGATACAGACCACAAGATTGGATGACCCATCCTAACTGGCTCATCTCCTTAGATCTCGGAAAGGGTTGCCGCGTGTCGGCAACCCTTTCTCTTTTCTGCGCACCCCGTTAGCCTGCCACCATGCTGTGGATCACCGAAACCCTTCACATCGCCGACTGGGAATTGTCGGAAAGCTTCATGCGGTCTTCGGGGCCGGGGGGGCAGAATGTGAACAAGGTGTCCACCGCCGTTGAGCTGCGGTTTGAGGCGGAACGCTCGCCCCATCTGTCGCCCGCCGTGAAGGCGCGGTTGAAAAAGATCGCTGGGCGCAAATGGACGCTGGAAGGCGCGTTGATCGTGCAGGTGGAAGATACGCGGTCACAGGCGCGCAACCGCGAGATTGCCCGTGAACGGCTGGCCGAGATGATCCGCTCGGCACTGGTCGCACCCAAACGGCGCATTGCCACCAAGCCAACCCTTGGCAGCCAGCGCCGCCGCATCATGGCCAAGGTGCAGCGCGGCGAGGTGAAGTCTTTGCGCGGCAAAGTGGGGGATGAGGAATGAGCGAAACCTTGATCGACCGCCGCGCCCGGCTGATGGGCCCCAATGTGCCAACCTTTTACCGAACGCCCGTTCACATTGTGAAGGGTGAGGGCGTCTGGCTGTGGGATGCGGCAGGCAATCGCTATCTGGATTGCTACAACAACGTGCCCCATGTCGGCCATTGCCACCCCCGTGTGGTACAGGCGATCTGCGCCCAGGTCGGGCAGTTGAACACCCATACCCGCTATTTGCATGATTGGGTGCTGGATTACATCGAACGCCTGACGGCCACCTTCTCGCATGGCATCTCGCAGGCGATTATGACCTGCACCGGGTCTGAGGCGAATGACATTGCTCTGCGCATGGCGCAGGCCGCCACTGGGAAAACCGGGATCATCGCCACGGATGCGACCTATCACGGCAACACGATGGCGGTCAGCCAGTTGTCGACGCGCAAGCCGCCGATTGGCGGGCGCTGGCCGAATGTGCGGCTGGTCCCCGCGCCCGACAGTTTGAGGCGCCCCGATCCGGACGGGTCGATTTTCGCGGGCCATGTCGCTCAGGCGGTGCAAGAGTTGGAAGCGGCGGGATTTGGCTGTTCGGGCATCCTCCTTTGCCCGATGTTTGCGAATGAAGGTTTGCCAAGCCTGCCGCAGGGCTGGCTGAACAAGACGGTCGACATCATCCGCGCCGCTGGTGGCATCGTCATTTCGGATGAGGTGCAGCCCGGTTTTGGTCGTGCGGGCAGTCATTTCTGGGGCCATGACAAACTGGGCTTTGCGCCAGATGTGGTGGTTATGGGCAAACCGATGGCCAATGGCCATCCGGTTGGCGCCGTGGCGACGCGGCCGGATGTGATGGCGGCCTTTCGCAACGCGTTTTCGTATTTCAACACCTTTGGCGGCAACCCGGTGTCTGCGGCGGCGGCCTTGACCGTGCTCGATGTGATCCGCGATGAGGGCTTGCAAGATAACGCCGCCCGCGTTTCGGCGCATGTCGCCGAGCGTATGGCTGCGCTGCGCCACCCGCTTTTGCGCGACACGCGGTCGAACGGGTTGTTCTTTGGGGCGGAGTTCATCTTGGATAACGGCCAGCCCGCCACCCGGTTCTGCGCCGATCTGGTCGAAGCGATGGTGGCCAGCGGCGTGTTGATGAATGTGATCGGCGCGGGGCGGAACATTTTGAAGATCCGCCCGCCGATGCCGTTCTCGCTTGAAAACGCTGATGTCTTGATGGACCGGCTAGAGGCGGCCCTGACCTCCACCCCGGTGCCCGTATGATCGAAACCCTTGCCCAAGAGGCCGCCCAGCACTGGGGAGGCGAGTCTCCGCGACTGATCCGCAACCGCGAGAATGCGGTGTTTGAGATCACCTTGCCGACGGGCCCGGCGGCGCTGCGGCTTCATCGCATGGGTTATCAGTCAGATGCCGCGATCTGGTCTGAGCTGTGGTGGTGTGCGGCATTGGCCGCTGAAGGCGTGGCCGTGCCAGCGGCTTTGCCCAACCTGCGGGGCGATCTTCTGGTGACGCTGTCGAATGGTCGCAAGGCCAGCGTGATCTCATGGGTCAAGGGTGAGGCGCTGGGCATCGCTGGCGAACCGTTCGAGCTGCCTTTGCCGGTGCTTCTGGACCGCCACCGCGCTTTGGGTCGCTTGGTTGCCGAATTTCATGCTGCCACCGCACAGCTGACCCTGCCCGAGGCTTTCACCCGCCCGCGCTGGGATATTCCGGGTCTGGTGGGTGAAGCCCCGTTCTGGAGCCGGTTCTGGGAGCATCCCGAGGCGACCCCTGACCAGCGCGCCACGCTGATCCGCGCCCGTGCCTTCCTCCGCGAGCGGTTGACGGACCATGCTACTACGGCCGCCATCGTGCCAATCCACGCTGATGTGCTGCGTGAAAATGTCTTGGTGAACGATCATTCGCTTTCACTGATCGATTTTGACGATTCCGGCTGGGGATTTGCCCTTTATGACCTTGGAACCGTCCTGTCGCAGAACCTTTATGAGCCCGCCTACCCCGAAATTCGCGATGCGCTGATGGAGGGGTATGGCACCTCTGATCGTGCGATAGTCGAAATCTTCACCCTGGCGCGCACCTGTGCCTCGGTGGGGTGGACGATGCCGCGCCTCGCCCCCGGAGACCCCGTGCATCCGCGCCATCTGGCGCGCGCCTGCATGTGGGCCGAGACGATGTTTGCGCAGTACGGCTAATGTGCTGAACTCAAATGTCCAATCAGACCTCGACCTCTTGCGCCTGTTGGTCACCCACACCGAACACCCGCTTATACCGCGCGATTTCGGCCGCCGGACCCATGGCCTTGGCCGGGTTGTCCGACAGTTTGACGGTCGGTCGCCCATTGGCTGAAACGGCCTTGCAGACGAGCGAGAAGGGCGCGAGCCGATCTTCGGGCACCAGACCACGGAAATCGTTGGTCATGTTGGTTCCCCAACCGAACGACACCTTCACCCGGCCATGGAAGCGCGCGTAAAGGCGCTGGATCTCCGGCACATCCAGCCCGTCGGAGAAGATGACCAGCTTGGTCCTTGGGTCCTCGCCCCGGTCTTGCCACCAGCGAATGGCAATTTCGGTCGCGGCGGCTGGGTCGCCACTGTCAATGCGGATGCCGGTCCAGCTGGCCAGCCAATCGGGGGCGTTTTTCAAGAAACCCTCGGTGCCGAAGGTGTCGGGCAGGATGATCCGAAGATTGCCGTCATGCTCTTCGTGCCAATCGGCCAGAACCTGATAGGGGGCCTCGGCGAGTTCCTGATCGGAATTGGCCAAGGCTGCATAGACCATCGGGAGTTCGTGAGCATTGGTGCCAATCGCCTCGATGTCGCGGCGCATGGCGATCTTGCAGTTCGAGGTGCCGATGAACTTCGGCCCCAGCCCCTCTTGCATGGCTTGCACGCACCAGTCCTGCCACAAATGGCTGTGGCGGCGGCGCGTGCCGAAATCGGCGATTTTCAACCCTTCAATCGCGCGCAACTCTTCGATCTTTTCCCAAAGCCGCGTCATGGCGCGGGCGTAAAGCACCTGCAGTTCGAACTTGCCCATGGTTCTTAGAACCGCCCGGCTGCGCAATTCCATCAGAACGGCCAGAGCGGGAATCTCCCACATCATGACATCGGCCCAGCGGCCTTCGAAGGTTAGCTCAAACTGGCCGTCACGCTTTTCCAGATGATAATCGGGCAGCCGCAACCCCTCGAACCATTCCATGAAATCGGGGCGGAACATCTGGCGCTTGCCATAAAACATGTTGCCGCGCAGCCATGTGCTTTCGCCCCGCGTCAAGGACAGGCTGCGCACATGGTCCAATTGCTCACGCAGTTCGCCTTCGTCCACCAACTCGGCCAGCCGCACTTTGCTGCTGCGGTTGATCAGGCTGAAGGTCACCTGTGTATCTGGCTTGTTTCTGAAAATAGACTGACACATCAATAGCTTGTAAAAATCGGTATCGATCAGGGACCGCACGATTGGATCAATTCTCCAATTGTGGTTGTGCACTCGTGTGGCGATGTCGACCATGGCAGCCCCTTTCGTATTTCGGGCATCTAAGCCAAACAGCCCCTGAAGGTCAAAGCGATGGGGTCATGCGGCCCAGATGACGCCCGCCGCGCGCGTCTCGGTCATTGCGGCGGCCAAAGATCCGTTCAAATCAATTGCGCGGCAGGCCCCTTCAAGGACTGTCACCTGATAGGCCAGTTTCGCCGCATCCAGCGCCGAATAGGCAACGCAGTAATCGGTGGCGAGCCCCACCAGCGTGAGTTTGCGCGCGCCGCGGTCTTGCAAATAGCCGTGGAGCCCGGTTGCCGTGGTCTTGTCGTTTTCGAAAAAGGCCGAATAGCTGTCGATCCCGGCCCGAAAGCCTTTGCGGATCACAAGTTGCGCCGGATCGGTGCGCAGGTTGGGATGAAACTCGGCGCCCTTGGTGCCTTGCACGCAATGGGTGGGCCACAGAACCTGCGGGCCATAGGGCATTTGCGTCAGGCTGAAGGGTGCAGCACCCGGATGGTTGGCGGCAAAAGACGCATGGTTTGCAGGATGCCAATCTTGGGTAAGCACCACGCAGGAAAACTCGGCCATCAGGGCGTTGATCCGGGCGATGATCTCATCGCCCCCCGTCACGGCCAAAGCGCCGCCCGGGCAAAAGTCGTTTTGCACATCGATCACGATCAGGGCTTCATCTGCGCCGCGCATCAGGGTCTCCCACAGGTTTTTCTTATCGGTAAGGCGCAACGCCCCAGTTGGCAACGGTCAAGCTGCGGCCTTGCGGGCTCTTGCCGGACCGGCGCGCTTGTCCTATGCCCAAGCCCATGCTGACGATCGCCGCCCTCTATCACTTTACCCGCTTCGACGACCCGGCCGCCTTGCGCGGGCCGCTGTTGGACCAGTGCACTGCACATGGGGTTAAGGGCTCGCTCCTTTTGGCCCGTGAAGGGGTGAATGGCACCATCGCCGGTCCGCGCGCTGGGATTGATGCGGTTTTGGCCCATTTGCGCGCCCTGCCGGGCTGTGCTGCGCTGGAGCATAAGGAAAGCCATGCCGAGGCCATGCCATTTGGCCGCATAAAGGTGAAGCTGAAGCGCGAGATTGTCACCATGGGGCAACCCGGTGTGGACCCCACGGCGCGCGTCGGCAGCTATCTGTCGCCCGCTGAATGGAACGAACTAATTGCGTCCGAGGATGTGGCGCTGATCGACACTCGCAATGATTACGAGGTGGCGATCGGCACCTTTAAGGGCGCGATTGATCCCGACATTCGCACCTTCCGTGACTTTCCCCGCTGGTGGGAAGAAAACCGCGCCAAGTTTCAGGGCAAGCGGATTGCCATGTTCTGCACCGGTGGCATTCGCTGCGAGAAGTCTACGAACTATCTGCTCGGTCTGGGCGAGAATGAGGTTTACCACTTGAAGGGTGGTATCCTGAAATATCTGGAAGACATGCCGCCCGAAACCTCGTTGTGGGACGGGGAATGCTATGTGTTCGACGGCCGGGTGTCGGTGGGCCACGGGCTGGTGCCGGGGCAATATGACAGTTGTCACGCCTGCCGCCGACCGTTGTCGGCCGAGGACAAGCTGCGCCCCGAATACGACCGCGGCTGCCAGTGCCACCAATGCGTGCGCGAATACACCGACGAAGACCGCGCCCGGTTCCGCGAACGCCAGCGCCAGATGGATCTGGCCGAAGCGCGCGGTGAGCGGCATTTCGCGGGCTGATCCCCGGCACCAACTCTTGTTTGATGGGCCGAAACCGGGCAAGAAAGGTCATGTCCAACCCAACCCAGCCCCTGCGCCGCACACGGCGCTCCTTGCCCATCGCGCTGTTGCGCGCGCGGGAAACCGTGATGGGCCCGATCCGCGAGATGCTGTCGCAATCGGACATCAACGAACAGAAATGGCGGGTCTTGCGGGTGCTGGATGAGCGCGGGCCTTGCGAGTTGACCCAAGTGGCCAAGGACGCCTGTCTTTTGTTGCCCAGCCTGACCCGCATCATCCGCGCGATGGAGGAGGAGGGGCTTGCCACACGCGCCACAGATCCTGAAGACCGCCGCAAGACCATTGCCACCATCACTGACGCGGGCCGGGCGTTGATCGTGGCGCATATGGCTGAAAGTAATGCGATCTTTGCCCGGCTTGAGCGGGACTTTGGTCATGAAAAGCTGGAAGAGCTTTTGGACCTTTTGGACGAGTTGCAGGCGCTGGATCTGTATAAGCCCTGAGGGCTAGTCGCCTTGCTGGGTCACCAGCGTTACGCAGTCCTTTGCCGAAAGCCGAAACCGGATGCGATGGCTTTGGCCGTGCATCTCGACCAGCATTTCGCCGGGCTGCAAGGCTGTTAGTGCCGCCTCGTGAAAGCCGGGGATCCGAGCTAGCTGGGGCGAAAGCGCTTTGTAAAGCGCCTCTTTGGCGGAGAACACCAAGGTAAAGAATGTGCCGAAGGGCAGGGCATCGGGCCGCAGGCGCGACTCGGTTTCCGAAAAGATGGTCGCGGCCAGTTGCATGGCGCGGTCGGTGCTGACCAGCGCCTCGCAGTCCAGCCCCACGCCATGATAGCGTGTTGAGACTGCTGCAATCGCCCGGTCTTTGCTGTGGGTGATCGAGCCTGCCACGCCCTCCGGCCAGACCGGTGCACGCCCAGCCCGGCCCACGGCTTCCGCCATTCCCGCCTGTCGCAAGGCCAAGGCCGCCATCAGCCGCCCGGCCAGAAACTCAGACCGCCGCTTGGGCACGGCTTGGGTCAGATCGTCGGGGAGATGCAAGCTGGTGCGGCCGAGTGGCCCGTCGTGGTGAAGTGCCTGTACATCGGCAACGACAAAGCCTGCTTCGCACCAGAAAAGATGCGGGTCGCCAAAGGGGTTTTCGGTGCGAATGGGGTCAAGGATCATGGCCGCACCATGCCCGTTGCACAGATGATTTGCAAAGCCCCGCACAACACGGCATTCAATCTGACAAAGAAGGGTGCGCGGGCATGGAACCACTTTTCCTTGGCGTTGACGGCGGCGGCACGGGTTGCCGGGTCGCAATCTGCGATGCGCAGGGCCACATTCTGGCCCGCGCCGAGGCTGGGCCGGCCAATATCGCTTCGGCACCCGAAGCTGCCCTTGGCAACATTCTGTCCGCCAGCGACGCGGCGCTTGTGCAGCTGGGCGGCGATGTTCCGATGTCCCGGTTGCAGGCCGGTCTTGGCCTTGCCGGGGCCAATGCGGCAGGTGCGGGCGAATGGCTGGGCGCGCGGTTGCCCTTTGCGCGTGCGCAGATTGTCACCGATGCGGTGACGGCGGTCAAAGGCGCGCTGGGCCGCGACGATGGGATCGTGGCGGCGATTGGCACGGGATCAGTTTTTGCCGAGCAGCGCGCCGGACGGGTTCGGCAGATTGGCGGCTGGGGTCTGGCCTTGGGCGATGAGGGCAGTGGCGCAGTTCTGGGCCGCGCGCTTTTGGCCCGCGCCTTGCGCGCCCGTGATGGGGCGCTGCCGATGAGCCCGCTTTTGGAAGCGGTGCTGGAGGAGTTTGCTACGGCCGAGGCGCTGGTCACCTTCTCGCTGGGCGCCAAGGCGGTTGATTATGCCGCCTTCGCGCCGCGTGTCGTGGCGTCGGATGATGCCGCTGCGCAAGCGATCATGGCGCAGGCAGTGGCTGAGGTGCGTGGATCTCTTGTTGCCTTGCAAGGTAATGCCGCGCTGCCTGTGACCTTCATCGGCGGGCTTGGCCCGGTCTATGCCGCCCGCATCACCGATTGGCCCCAGCGCCCCGCTGCAGGCTCGGCTCTGGATGGTGCGCTGTTGCTGGCGCGGGAGACTTTGCCATGATCCAAGCCTTTGCCGGTGCAACTGTCTTTGACGGCACGTCGCTGCAGACCAATGCCGTGCTTTTGGTCGAAGAGGGACGAGTCTCGGGACTTGCTGACCACGTGCCGCAAGGGGCCCAGCTGACCACGCTTTCGGGTGGCATCCTTGCCCCCGGCTTTTTGGATCTTCAGGTCAACGGCGGCGGGGGTGAGATGGTGGGGGCCACCACCGACGCCGCGCAGATTGCCCGGCTTTGCGCGGTGCATGGCGGGCTTGGGGCGACGGGTATTCTGCCCACGCTTATCACCGACACGCCCGAGGTGACCGCCCGCGTGCTGGCCGCCGCTGGGCAGGCTGTCGGGACCCCCGGCTTTCTGGGTCTGCATCTGGAAGGTCCGCATCTGGATCGCCGTCGCAAGGGCGCGCATGACGCTGCCCATATCCGCCCGATGACGGAGGCGGATCTTGCGCTTTACACCACGGCCGCGCGGCACTTGCCTGCGTTGATGATCACGCTTGCCCCGGCATCGGTGACGCCCGAGCAGGTCGCCACGCTCGCGGCGGCTGGTGTGATCGTAAGCCTTGGCCATGCCGAGGCCACAGGTGCCGAGGCGCAGGCCCTGATCGCTGCCGGTGCGCGCTGCGCGACGCATTTGTTCAACGCGATGAGCCAGTTGCAAGGGCGTGAGCCGGGGCTTGTGGGGGCGGTTTTATCCTCGAACATCGCCGCCGGGCTGATCGCCGATGGCCAGCATGTCGCGTGGGACACGCTGAAGATCGCCTGCGCGGCGCGGCCCGAGGGGCTTTATCTTGTGTCAGATTGCATGGCCGTGGCGGGCAGCACGCAGGACGCCTTCACTTTGGGTGATCGGCGAATCCTGCGCCGCGCGGGGCGGTTGACACTGGCCGATGGTACGCTGGCCGGGGCCGATCTGACCTTGGCGCAAGCCGTTGGCAATCTGGTGCGCCATGTCGGTCTGCCGCCGGAACGGGCGCTGGCGATGGCCAGTTCGATCCCAGCGCAGGTGATCGGCAGGCCGGATCTTGGGCAACTTCGCCTTGGAGCGGTTGCCGATTTTGTTCATCTGACGGATGATTTCAGCCTAGCCGCCACATGGCGTGGTGGCGTCAAGCTCGGCTGATCCCGGATTAGTTGAACCGGTTGTCGCGCGGGAACCCGCGCGGGGCCATGCGGCCAGCGGTGGCACGCGCCGCTTGCCATTCTGACAGTTCGGTTTCCGTGCGGGTGCGCCCGGCGGGGTCTTTCCACGAAAGACCGTTGGCCAGCGTAAAGGTGGTGGCATCCGACAGCCCGCCATCCTTGTACTTCTGCAACCGCACGCCCTTGCCCTTGGCCATTTCTGGCAATTCGTCCAGCGGGAAGACGAGCATCTTGCGGTTGTCGCCGACCACGGCCACTGCATCGCCCGCGACGCGGCGGCAGAGAACGGTTTTCACGCCGGCGCCCAAGGTTTGCACCTGCTTGCCAGCCTTGGTCTGGGCCACCACCTCATCCGAGGGCAGAATGAACCCATCTCCGGCGCTGGAGGCGATGAGCCATTTCTCGCCCGGCCGGTGAATGACCAGATCGACGATCTCGGTGTCATTCGGCAAATCGACCATCAGCCGCACCGGTTCGCCCATGCCGCGCCCACCGGGCAGGTTTGCGCCCAGAAGGGTAAAGAAGCGGCCATTCGCGGCGACCAGAATGATCTTGTCGGTCGTCTCGGCGTGGAAGGCGAAGCGCTGGCCGTCGCCGTCCTTGAACTTTTGTTCAACCGCCAGATCGACATGGCCCTTCATGGCGCGGATCCAGCCCATCTGGCTGCAAATCACGGTGATCGGCTCGCGCTCGATCATCGCTTCATAGCTGACCTCTTCCACATCGCCGGCTTCGGCAAAGGCGGTGCGGCGCGCGCCGAGTTTGGTGGCTTGGCCAAACTGCTTGCGAATGGCTTCGAGTTCGGTGCCGACCTGTCTCCACTGGCGTTTGTCGCTGTCGAGAAGGTCGGCCAGATCGGCGCGCTCTTTCATCAAGGCGTCACGCTCGGCGATCAGCTCCATCTCTTCCAAGCGGCGCAAGGACCGCAGGCGCATGTTGAGAATGGCCTCTGCCTGCACTTCGGACAGCTCGCCGTCACCCGGTTTGGGCGAGACGTAATCCTTTTCCGAGGTGGCCCGAACATGGGTCTCGCCCCAGTTTTCGGCCATCAGCGCGCGTTTGGGGTCGGCGTCATAGCGGATGATGTCGATAACGCGGTCCAGGTTCAGGAAGGTGATGATGAAGCCTTCCAGCACCTCCAACCGGGCATCAATCTTTTCGATCCGGTGTTCGGACCGGCGCCGCAAAACCTCGCGACGGTGGTCCAGAAAGGCGCGCAAGACTTCCTTAAGGCTGCAGACCTTTGGCACCTTGCCGTCGATCAGCACGTTCATGTTCAGGCTGAAACGGCTTTCCAGATCCGAGTTGCGGAACAGCGCTGCCATCAGCATCTCGGGTTCGACCGTGCGAGAGCGGGGTTCCAGCACGATGCGGACATCTTCGGCGGATTCGTCGCGGACATCGGCCAGAAGTGGCACCTTTTTCAGGTTCACAAGCTCTGCCAGCTTTTCGATCAGCCGCGATTTTTGCACCTGATAGGGAATCTCGGTGACGATGATCTGCCACATCCCACGGCCCAGATCCTCGATCTCCCATTTCGCGCGGGTGCGGAAACTGCCGCGCCCGGTGCGATAGGCTTCCAGAATGGCGGCGCGGCTTTCGATGATCACCCCACCCGTGGGGAAATCAGGGCCCGGGATCAGCCCAACCAAAGCCTCATCGCTGGTGTCAGGGTCTTTCAACAGCGCATGACAACCTTGGATCAGCTCATCCAGATTGTGCGGCGGGATGTTGGTGGCCATGCCCACCGCAATGCCGGACGATCCATTGGCCAGCAGGTTCGGGAAGGCGGCGGGCATTACCACCGGCTCTTCCAGCGTGCCGTCGTAATTCGGGCGGAAGTCCACGGCGTTCTCGGCCAGACCTTCCATCAGCGTCTCGGCAATCGCGGTCAGGCGCGCTTCGGTATAGCGGCTGGCGGCCGGGTTATCGCCGTCGATGTTGCCAAAGTTGCCTTGGCCGTCGACCAAGGGATAACGCACGTTGAAATCCTGCGCCAAGCGCGCCATCGCGTCATAAATCGCGGTGTCGCCATGCGGGTGATAGTTCCCCATCACATCGCCCGAAATCTTGGCTGATTTGCGGAAGGCACTGGTCGCGCTGAGTTTCAACTCGCGCATGGCGAACAGGATGCGGCGATGCACCGGTTTCAGCCCATCGCGCGCATCGGGCAGCGCGCGGTGCATGATGGTGGACAACGCATAGGTCAAATACCGCTCGCCAATGGCGCGCGATAGGGGTTCTGACACCGTCATCGGCTGTATGTTGTCGTCATCGTCGGTCTTGGACATGGATGTTGTGTATTCGGGCGAACCGCTCCGGTCCAGCGGGAAAAATGTGGCGATAATGCGGCAGGGTGGAAGAATGCGGTATCATTCCCCTCTACGTTAGCGCGAATCGTGTTAAAGCATTGGTCATTTAAAGAATTGGTTATTGTAGGCGAATGGGGTTTTCATGTTTCGGTGGTTGGCGGTCCTTTGTTTAGGTCTTTACGTGGCAATGCTGGTTGGTGGCGAAGATCGCGGCCAGATCAGATTGGGCCTGCAATCCAGTATGGCCGAAAAGCGTGATGCCTTCGCCCTCGCCCAAGGCACCGCGCCGGTGGCTGAATTCCAGTCTGAATATCTGCGGCCTGATGATCCGCAGATCGTCTCGGCCTCTTTCGCGCCGGAAAAGCCGCTTATGCTCATTCCGGGCCCGGTCGAGGTTGCGCTGACCCAGCCCGAGCCGGTTGAAGCCGAAGCGGTTGAGCTGAGTGTGCTAGAACCGCAAGGCCGTCTATTTTACGTGGACGCCCCAAGCGTGAATGTCCGCGAAGGCCCGGGCAAGGATCACGCCGTACTGGACAGTCTGCCGCGCGGTGAGGCTGTTCTGGTGCTGGTCGAAGGCGAGGGTCGCGATGGCTGGTCCTTGGTTCGGGTTGAGGGCGATGGCGTTGAGGGTTACATCGCCTCTCGGCTTTTGACCGAATAACCTCTCCCGACATCAGTTGCGTCAGCGGAAATCAGCGGCTTTTCATGCCAAGGTTTCCCGCTTACACCATGCCTGAACACCCCACTTGGAGGCATGATGCAGCGTTCCGTCCTGATGACCGGTTGTTCTTCTGGTATAGGCTATGACGCCGCCCATGCCTTTGCCAAGCGTGGCTGGCGCGTCTTTGCAACCTGCCGCCAAGAGGCCGATTGCGCGCGGCTGCGGGCCGAGGGTCTGGAGAGTTTCGTGCTCGATTATGCCGACGAGGCCAGCATCGAAGCCGCTGTGGCTGAAACGCTGACGCGGACCGGCGGCACGCTGGATGCGCTCTATAACAACGGCGCGTTCGCCTGCCCCGGCGCGGTGGAGGACCTGCCGCGCGGGGCGCTGCGCGAGATTTATGAAACCAACCTTTTTGGCTATCACGACCTGACGCGCCGCGTGATCCCGACAATGCGCGCCCAGGGCCATGGGCGGATTGTCAATTGCTCCTCGGTGCTGGGGCTGGTCGGTGCGAAATGGCGCGGGGCCTATGTCTCGACCAAATTCGCGCTGGAAGGTCTGTCGGATGTCCTGCGGTTTGAAATGGCTGGCACCGGGATTGATGTGATCCTGATCGAACCCGGCCCCATCGGGACCGAGATCCGCGCCAAGGCTATTCCACATTTCGAGAAGTGGATTGATTGGGAGAACTCGGCCCGGCGCGAGGAATATGGTGCGTTGCGGGGGCGGCTTTACGGGGTCAAGACCCAGCCCGACTCATTTGAGTTGCCCGCCTCGGCGGTGACGAAAAAGCTGATCCATGCGCTGGAGTCTCGCCGTCCGCGCGCACGCTATTACGTCACGGTGCCGACCTATATCGCCGGCATCGCGCGCCGGTTGCTGCCGACGCGGGCGCTGGATTGGTTGGTCACGCGCGGCTGACGTTGCCCCTTGCCGTATTGGGCGCTAGAAGCGGGGCATTGAAGAAAGGGCCAAGCCGATGGGCGCGCATAAACCGGTTGTTCTGTGCATTCTTGACGGCTGGGGCATCGGCCCTGATCCGGCCACCTCGGCCCCGGCGCAGGCCCATGTGCCGAACTTCAACAGGTTGTGGGGCACTTGCCCGCATGCGACCCTCACCACCTTTGGCCCCGATGTCGGCTTGCCGCGCGGACAGATGGGCAATTCAGAGGTCGGGCACACCAACATTGGCGCAGGCCGTGTGGTGGCGATGGATTTGGGTGCGATTGATCTGGCGGTGGAAGATGGGTCTTTAGCGCGAAACCCCGAACTTCTGGCCTTTGCGGCCAAGGTCAAGGCGGCAGGCGGCACCGCGCATCTGATGGGCGTGGCGTCCGATGGCGGGGTGCATGGCCATATCACCCATGTCATCGCCGCCGCCCGCGCGCTGACCGCGCTGGGCCTGCCAGTGGCGCTGCACGCCATCACCGATGGGCGTGACGTCGCGCCCTCCTCAGCCGTTCCTTTTATCGCCGATCTTGAGGCTTCACTGCCCCCCGGCGCCCGCATTGCCACTGTCATTGGCCGCTATTGGGCGCTGGACCGCGACAACCGGTGGGAGCGTGTGTCGCGCGCCTATCAGGCGATTGTGAATGCCCGTTCGGAAACCCAGGCGACGAGCGCATCGGACGCCGTGAAACAGTCTTATGCCAAGGGCGAAACCGATGAATTCCTCGCCCCAACGGTGATCGGTGACTATGCTGGCGCGCGGGATGGGGATGGGATGTTCTGCCTGAACTTTCGCGCCGACCGCGCGCGTGAGATCCTTGCGGCACTGGGCCAGCCCGAGTTCACCGCTTTTGACACCGGAAAGCGCCCCGTTTGGTCTGCCATGCTGGGGATGGTGGAGTATTCCACTGGTCACAATGCCTATATGGCCACCGCTTTTCCCAAGCGGGTGATCGTCAACTGCCTTGGCGAATGGGTGGCAAAGCAAGGCCGCAGCCAGTTTCGGCTGGCAGAAACCGAGAAATACCCCCATGTCACCTTCTTCCTGAATGGTGGGCGCGAGATACCCTTTGACGGCGAAGAGCGCGCGATGCCCGCTTCGCCCAAGGTGGCCACCTATGATTTGCAGCCAGAGATGAGTGCGGCCGAGGTTTCCGACCATCTTGTCAGCGCGATTGAGCGGGGGTTTGACCTGATCGTTGTCAACTTCGCCAATCCTGACATGGTGGGCCACACGGGCAGCTTGCCCGCCGCCATCAAGGCCTGTGAGGTGGTCGATGCTGGTCTTGGCCGGGCGCTTGCCGCCCTTCAGGCCAAGGGCGGAGCGATGATTGTCACCGCCGACCACGGCAATTGCGAGATGATGGTCGATCCGGTCACCGGTGGTCCGCACACCGCACATACGGTGAACCCGGTTCCGGTGATCCTTGTCGGTGGCCCCAAGGGCGCGACCCTGCGCAGTGGTGGGCGGCTGGCCGACCTTGCGCCGACTGTGCTGCAGCTCATGGGGCTGGCTAAGCCGCCTGAGATGACCGGGGAAAGCCTGATCGCATGATCCGCGCCGCTGCCCTTTGCCTTTGCCTGATCGCCCCTGCGGCCCAAGCGGGCGTGGCCGAGGATGCGGCAGCTGCGGCAGCGGCGCTTCAAGCCTCGGTGCAGGCGCTGCAAGAGGCCGAAGGCGGCAAAGACCGGGTTGCGTCGCTGACCGCGACGATCCGCGCCTATGAAGAGGGCCTTGCCGCCCTGCGCGAAGCCCTGCGTCAGGCCGAGTTGCGTCAAGAGGCGTTGGAACTGCGGTTTCAAACCGAACGTGACCGCATCGCCCAGCTTTTGGGCGTTTTGTCCTCGATCAACGCCGAACCCGGCCCGCTTTTGCTTTTGCACCCCACCGGTCCTTTGGGCACCGTGCGGTCGGGCATGATGCTGGCCGATGTCACCCCCGCCCTGCAGGTCGAGGCCGAACGCCTGCGCGCCGATCTGACCGAATTGAACGACCTGCGGACCCTGCAACTGGCGGCGGGAAAGACCCTGTCCGAAGGGCTGGCCGCCGCGCAAGACGCGCGCTCGGCGCTCAGCCAAGCGATCTCGGATCGCACCGATCTGCCGCGCCGCTTTACCGAGGACCCTGAGGTTCTGAAGGGTCTTTTGGAAAGTGCTGACACGCTGGACGCCTTTGCCGCCGGGTTGGCGTTGGACGACACCGGCAGCACCACCTTTGCCGAGGCCAAGGGCAGCTTGGCGATGCCGGTGCTGGGCAAGGTCCTTTTGATGCCCAACGAAACCGATGCCCGAGGCGTAACGCGGCCCGGCCTAACGCTAGCCACCCGGCCCGGCGCGCTGGTGGTCAGCCCGTGGGCGGCGACCATCCGCTACACTGGCCCGCTGCTGGACTACGGAAACGTGATGATCCTTGAGCCCGGCGGGGGTTATCTTTTGGTGCTCACCGGGCTTGAACAGGTCTATGGTGAGGTGGGCGAAGTGGTGGCGCGTGGGGCTGCTCTGGGCTTGATGGGTGCGCGTGACCACGTGGACACAGACTTTCTGGCTGATGCTGCAGAAGGTGGTGGCATCGAGGGCACGGAAACGCTTTATATGGAACTCAGGCAAGGTGCCGACGCGGTGAACCCAACCGAATGGTTCGCTGGACTGGCCGAAGCAAAGGAATGACGCTTTGATGAAGAAGATTGCATTGGCGGCCCTTGGTGGCACGCTTGCAGGCACGATCCTGACGACGCAGATCGCCGGGCCGCTGATCGCCCAAGAGGCTGAAAAGACCGTCTCGGTCTATGAGCAGCTTGACCTGTTCGGCGACATCTTTGAACGCATCCGCGCGCAATATGTCGAAGAGGTTGACACCGAACAGTTGGTCGAAGCTGCGATCAACGGCATGCTCACATCGCTTGACCCGCATTCCAGCTATCTGTCGGCCAAGGATTTCGACGAGATGCAGGAACAAACCCGCGGTGAATTCGGCGGGCTTGGCATTGAGGTGACGCAGGAAGACGGCTTTGTGAAGGTCGTCGCCCCGATGGACGGCACGCCCGCGGACAAGGCTGGCATCAAGGCGGGCGATTTTATCACCCATGTGAACTCCGAATCGGTTCTGGGCCTGACGCTGGATGACGCGGTCGACAAGATGCGCGGCCCGGTCGGATCAGAGATCATCATCACCGTGGTGCGTGAAGGCGTGGCGGAACCCTTCGACGTGTCGATCATCCGCGACACCATCAAGATGGTGGCCGTCCGGCCGCGCCTTGTGGGCAATACCGTGGTGCTGCGGATTTCCACCTTCAACGACCAGACCTTTGTTGGTGTTGAAGAAGGCATCAAGAAGATGGCCGAAGAGGCCGGCGGTATGGACAAGGTCAACGGCTTTGTCATTGACCTTCGCAACAACCCCGGTGGCCTTTTGAATCAGGCGATCATGGTGTCGGATGCCTTCCTTGAAAAAGGCGAGATCACCTCGACCCGTGGCCGCGACCCCGAGCAGGGCGAACGTTTCAACGCCGAACCCGGTGATCTTGCGCAGGGCAAGCCGATTGTGGTGCTGATCAACGGCGGTTCTGCCAGCGCATCTGAAATTGTGTCTGGCGCTTTGCAGGACCATCGCCGCGCGATTGTGGTGGGCACCAAGAGCTTTGGTAAAGGTTCGGTTCAAACCCTTATCCCGCTGAAAGGCGACGGCGCGATGCGCCTGACCACCGCGCGGTATTACACGCCTTCGGGTCGGTCGATTCAGGCGCTGGGCGTGATGCCTGACATCGTGGTGAACCAGCCGATTGTTGAGCCCTTGACCGAAGAAGAGCAAGAGGCACGGGACGCCGAAGAGGCGCGCAATGATCGCTCGGAGGCGGATCTGCGCGGTGCCATTACGAACGATTCGATGAGCGAGGACGAGCGCAACCAGCTTGAGGCTGACCGCGCTCGTACCGAAGAGGCAGCGAAGCTGCGCGATGAGGATTATCAACTGGCCTATGCCGTCGATATCCTGCGCGGGTTGGCTGCTGTTGCACCGCAGCCCTGAGACCCCTTGCCAGAAAGGAGGCCGCCCCTAAACGGGCGGTCCATCCCACCATGACTGACGCCGCTTCCTTGCCGTATCGCCCCTGCGTAGGCGTGATGCTGATCAACGCCGAGGGGCTGGTCTTTGGCGGCCAGCGTTTGGATAACCCGGTGCCCGCATGGCAAATGCCGCAAGGCGGCATTGATGACGGTGAAAAGCCCCGTGCGGCGGCGCTGCGCGAGTTGTGGGAGGAAACCGGGATCACCGCCGATCTGGTGGAGTTTGTCGGCAAAACCCACGGCTGGGTGACCTATGATCTGCCGCCCGAGCTTTTGGGCAAGATTTGGGGCGGCAAGTTTCGCGGGCAAAAGCAGAAGTGGTTCCTTTACCGCTATCTCGGCCGTGACGATCAGGTGAACATTGCCACCGATCACCCCGAGTTCGGTGCGTGGCGCTGGATTCAGGCTGACGAGATGGTGGCCAGCATCGTTCCCTTCAAGCGCGCGGTCTATGAAGAGGTCGTCCGCAGTTTCCGCGCCTATCTGGCCTGATCGTTTCGCGCCGGGAAGTGGATTCTGTCAATATCTTGGGGATAATCCTAGGCAACTGGCTATATCCTGCGGCGTGCGGTTGACTCCCCGACCGACTCTGCCGACGATGGCGTCTCTACGGAATCATCGGGGCTTTCCCTGTGCGCTTTACCAAGCTGCGGCTCAATGGATTTAAAAGCTTTGTGGACCCCACCGATCTGGTGATCCACGACGGGTTGACCGGTGTGGTCGGCCCGAACGGCTGCGGCAAGTCCAATCTGCTGGAGGCTTTGCGCTGGGTGATGGGCGAAAACCGCCCCACCGCCATGCGGGGCGGCGGGATGGAGGATGTGATCTTCAACGGGGCCGCCACCCGGGGCGCGCGGCATTTTGCCGAAGTGGCGCTGGTGATGGACAACTCTGACCGTCTGGCACCCAGCGGGTTTAATGACAGCGACAGCATCGAAATCACCCGCCGCATCACCCGCGATGCCGGGTCAGCCTATAAGCTTAACTCCAAAGACGTGCGGGCGCGTGACGTGCAGATGCTGTTTGCCGATGCCTCTACCGGCGCCCATAGCCCGGCCTTGGTGCGGCAGGGGCAAATCTCGGAACTCATCAACGCCAAACCCAAGGCGCGCCGCCGCGTGCTGGAAGAGGCAGCCGGGATTTCTGGTCTGTATGCCCGTCGCCATGAGGCCGAGCTTAAACTCTCCGGCGCCGAGACCAACCTTCTGCGCGTGGATGACGTGCTGGAGCAACTGGCCCAGCAGCTCTCCACCCTGACGCGGCAAGCCAAGCAAGCCGCCCGGTACCGCGAGATCGGCGAGGAGTTGCGCCGCGTGGAAGGGCAGCTTCTGTTCCGCCGCTGGCGCGAGGCGGATCTGGCCCGGTCCGAGGCGGACGGCATTCTGCGCCAGCGCGTGGTTGAGGCCTCTCAGGCCGAGGCAAATGCCCGCAACGCTGCCAAACTGCGCGAAGCGGCCGAAGACGCCCTGCCGCCCAAGCGCGAGGAGGAGGCAATTGCCGCAGCCATCCTGCAGCGCCTGATGGTCCAGCGCGACCAACTCTCCGAACAGGAGTCCCGCGCCCGCAATCAGATTGAAACGTTGAAAGCCCGGATCGCTGAACTGGCCCGCGATGCCGACCGCGAGGCAGGTCTGAACCGTGACGCCGGTGAGGTGATCGAGCGGTTGGAATGGGAGGTCGAGCAGCTTCAGCGCGCGCATGAAGGGCATGAAGAGCGACTGGCTGAAGCCGCCGAGGTGGCGCGCGAAGCCTCAAGCATCCTGACCGACCGCGAGCAGGTGTTGACCGCCGCAACCGAGGATGCCGCCCGGCTTGCCGCCCGCCACCAGTCGGCGCAACGGTTCTTGGCCGACAGCCGCACCGCCGTGGACAAGGCCGAGGCCGAAGCCGCCCGCGCCGCCGAGGCTGTGCGTGCCGCCGAAGCCGCGCTTGCCGCTGCCAGCGAAGCGATGGTTCTTGCCGATGAGGGCAAGGCCGAGGCCGTCGCGATGGCCGAAGCCGCTGATGAGGCGCTGGCCGCTGCCGAAGAGGCGCGCGCGACTGTGCAAGATCGTGAATCCGAGGCGCGCGCTGCACGATCTGCGGCTGAGGGCGAGGCGTCTGCCATTCGGGCCGAGGTGGCCGCGTTGGCCAAGATGGTGCAGCGCGAGGCGAATGCGGGCAGCCAATTGCTCGATCAGTTGCAGGTGGAACCCGGCCTAGAAAAGGCGCTGGGGGCCGCGTTGGCCGACGATCTGCGCGCGCCCGTTGTGGGTGTAGATCGCCCTTCGGGCTGGGTTGGATTGCCCGATTATGACAGCCCTCAAAGTCTGCCGGATGGTGTTACGCCTTTGGCGCGGTTTGTCGAAGGCCCCGGCGTTCTGGCGCGTCGCCTTGGTCAGATCGGCCTTGTTGACGGCAAAGACGGCCCACGCCTTCAGCCGTTGTTGCAGCCCGGCCAACGCCTTGTCAGCCGCGAGGGTGATCTTTGGCGCTGGGACGGTTTCCGCGCAGGCGCCGAAGACGCGCCCTCGGCTGCGGCCCTGCGCTTGCAGCAACTCAACAAGTTGACTCAATTGAAGCGCGATCTTGAAGAGGTCGCTGCCCGCGCCGAAGGGGCTGCCCAAGCCCATGCTACGCTGCAGGCGCGCCTTGCCGATTTGGCCCGCGCTGACCAGATGGCGCGCGATGCCCGCCGCGCTGCCGATGCGCGTGTGGCTGAAACCAACCGTACCGCCGCCCGCGCCGAGGCGGACCGCTCTTTGGCCGAAGGGCGTTTGGAAACCGCCCGCATCTCGGTTGCGCGCTACGCTGATGAGGCCACCGAGGCGCGGGAACGGCTGGAAGGCGCGCTCGCCTCGGTCGAAGATCTGGGCGATCTCGACACCGCCCGCGATGGGGTAGAAACCGCCCGTGTGGCGGTTGAGGCTGCGCGCATCACCATGATGTCGCGCCGCTCGGCCCATGAGGAGGTGCGCCGCGAGGGCGAGGCCCGGGTGCGCCGCCGCCAAGAAGCGACCAAAGAGCTTTCAGGCTGGAAGCACCGTCTCGACACCGCCGCCAAGCGCATTGCCGAACTTGATGCCCGCAAAGCAGAAACCGAGGACGAACTGGCCGAAGCCTCTGCCGCGCCCGAGGAAATTGCGATCAAGCGCGAGGAATTGTCCGACGCCATCGCCGAGGCCGAGGCGCGCCGTGCAATCGCCGCCGACGCCTTGGCCGAAGCGGAAGGCAACCTGCGCCAGACCCGCGATTTGGAACGCGACGCCGAACGCATGGCCTCGGACGCCCGCGAAATCCGTGCCCGCGCCGAAGCCCGGTCCGAGGCTGCGCGGTCGACCGTGCAACTGGCGGCCGAGCGGATCATGGAAGAGGCCGGAGCCACGCCGGCCGAACTGCTTGATACGCTCAAGGTCGATCCAGACCGGATGCCCGACGCTGAGACGCTGGATACCGACGTTCAGCGCCTGAAACGCCAGCGTGAAGCGCTGGGCGCGGTGAACCTGCGCGCCGAAGAAGACGCCAAGGCGGTGGACGCCGAATACACCGCGCTGGCTGCGGAAAAGCTGGACCTTGAAGAGGCGATCAAGAAACTCCGCGCCGGTATCGCAGGCCTGAACCGCGAGGGGCGCGAACGGCTGTTGACCGCGTTCGAACAGGTGAACGCCAACTTTGGCCAACTGTTTACCCATTTGTTCGGTGGTGGTGAGGCACGGCTCGTGCTGGTGGAATCCGACGATCCGCTGGAGGCGGGGCTGGAGATCATGGCCCAGCCACCCGGTAAGCGCCTGTCGACGCTGTCGCTTTTGTCGGGTGGTGAGCAGACCCTGACCGCGCTGGCGCTGATCTTTGGCGTGTTCCTCGCCAACCCCGCGCCGATCTGCGTGCTTGATGAGGTCGATGCGCCTTTGGACGATGCCAACGTCACTCGCTTCTGCGACATGATGGATGAGATGACCCGCCGCACCGAAACGCGGTTTTTGGTCATCACCCACCACGCGGTCACCATGGCGCGGATGGACCGCCTCTTTGGTGTGACGATGCAGGAGCAAGGCGTCAGCCAGCTTGTCAGCGTCGATCTGAAACGCGCCGAAGCGCTGGTGGCGTAAGCGGTCAGATTGGCCTGTTCGCACCTTTAATGCGGCCTGACGGCTGGATGTTCTCAAACGTTGAGCGTGTCCAATTCGGTCTGAACGTCTGCCTAGATCAGACAGCCAGCGCCCAAAGGACCGACAGTGCCAGCATCCCCGCCCAAGCGCGCCACAGGGTGCGGATGGTCTGGTCAATATCCTCGGGACCCAGTTCGCGCCGCCCTTCGGGATAGACCCAAGGGTAGTCGGTCATCTGGCCATGATAGCTGCGCGGTCCAGCCAGAGCGATGCCCTGCACACAGGCCACGGCGGCCTCGGGCCAGCCGGCATTGGGGCTGCGGTGCAAGGGCGCGTCGCGCAGGATCGGCTTTGCGTTGGTCCAGCCATTGGTCAACGCCACAAGCAGCGCTGAAAGTCGTGCGGGGATCAGGTTGAGGAGATCATCAAAACGGGCTGCCGCCCAGCCAAACTCGCGGTGACGCGGGGTCATATGCCCGATCATGCTGTCAGCGGTGTTGGTGATTTTGTAGACCATCAGCCCCGGGAGGCCCGCAACCAGAAACCAAAAGGCGGGTGCAATCACCCCATCGGAAAGGTTCTCGGCCGCGCTTTCAATGGCTGAGCGGGAAACGCCCGACCGGTCCAGCACTTCGGTGTCGCGCCCAACAATCATGGCCACGGCACGCTGGCCGTCCTTCAATGACATGCGCAGCCCGCGCGCCACAGCGGCGACATGTTCGACCAAGGATTTCTGCGCCAAGAGGATTGCGGCCACCACCACCTCGATGATCCCGAAATCGGGCAAGAGATGAATGATCTGTCCCAGCACCGCTGCACCAATGGCCAGCGTAACCATCACGCCCATGCCCTTCGCCCGCTTGTTCGCCCCTGCGTTGAACCGGGAATCGCACCAGCCGATCAGTCGACCCATCAGAACGGCGGGGTGCGGATAGCGGTCCCAAACCGCTTTGGGTTCACCCAGAGCGGCATCCAAAAGCATGGCGGGAATCAGCAGAGTCGCAGACATGGTTGCTCCTTCGGTCGGGCTTGTAGGCATAACCCATGGTTAGGGGGTGGCAAAGGCCCTGAGAAACCACCAAAAATGCGACATTTCAGCCACGGAAATCGGGGAAATCGGCAACGCATTGGCAATTGTCATATTCGTAAACGAATTGCCGCAAATACTGGGCGCAGCAAGGGAGGCGAAGATGCTGGAATTCCTGCCAAAAGACATCGCTGACGGGCTGGCCATGGCCCGCAACCGTGAGGCGGCGCGCAAGTCACGCCTGCGGGTTCAGGTGGGTGAGGCTGTGTTTCCACTGTTGCGCTTCTGGCACGATGGCTTTGCCATGGATGCTGCAATGACCCCAAAACTGCGCGGTTTGGTTGATGTCTATGACGGTGGTCGACACATTTTCCAGTGCCTGATCATTGCGTCTTCGGAAGAACATGGCCAGATCGTGTATGAGTTCAAACGCAACACGGCGGTGCGTGATACGGCGCCTTTGGATTACTGGCGCGATGAACATGCGCCAGTGGGCTACTTGCCTAAGGCCTGACTTCGACCAAAGTTTCTGCGTCCGTCGCAGCCCAAATCTCGCGCATCTCGGCGTTTGACACAGCGATACAACCTGCTGTCCAATCACCCCGCAGCACAACCTCATCGCCTACGGCGTTGGGTTGGCCGTGAATCATGATATCACCGCCCGGATCATAGCCTCCGGCCTGCGCCCGGGCGCGGTCCTCGGGTTGCGGGTAATCCAGCCCCAAAGACAGATGAAAGGCTGACTGGTCGTTGCGACGGTCAATCCGAAAGATCCCTTCCGGCGTGCGCCCATCGCCTTGCCGCACCTTGTCGCCCTGCGGCGAAAATCCAAGGGCAATGCGATATTCGCGCACCTTCTCGCCCGCCTGCACCAGAACCATGCGCCGTGCCGATTTCTCGACGATGATCCGATAGACCGTGCCGAGGATCGGCGGTTGGGCCGGCGTTGGGGGAGTGGGCGCAAAGTAGAACCACGCCGCCCCAAGCCCCAACAGGGCCAGCATCACCAGCGCTGAAAAGACCCGGGCCAGGCGTTTCATTGCAGATCAGAAAACGCCTTTTGCAGCCGAGCCACCGCCTCAACCACCACCGATCGCGGGGTGGCAAGGTTGAAGCGCAGGAAGGTCTCGCCCCCCAGACCAAAGCTGTCGCCGTGATTTGCGGCAATCTTTGCGCCCTTTTCCACCCGCGCTGTGAACTCGGCTGCTGTCATGCCCGTGCCGGCAAAATCTACCCAAGCAAGATACGTCGCTTCCAGCGGCATGGACCTCAGGCCCGGAATGGCATTGATCCCGGCATCAAAGATTTTGCGGTTGCCATCGAGATAGGCGGTCAGCTCATCGACCCAAGCCGCGCCTTCGGGCGAATAAGCGGCCTCGGCCATGAACAGACCAAAGGAATTGGGCGAAATGCCCATGGCCATCATGCGATCGGCAAACCGTTTGCGCAGGGTCTCATCGGCGATAATCACATTGCCCGAATGGGCACCTGCGATGTTGAAGGTCTTGGTCGTGGCCGTCATCATCACCAGACGATCGGCAATCTCAGGCGCGGCATTCGCCATCACGGTGTGGGTTTGCCCGGGCATCACCAGATCGTGGTGGATCTCATCCGACACCAGCAAAAGGTTATGCCGTTTGCAGAACTCGGCCACGCCGCGCAATTCCTCGGGCGTCCAGACCCGCCCGCCCGGATTGTGCGGCGAGCAAAGGATCATCATCGTCTCACGACCTGTCAGCATCCCGTCCCAGGTGGCGAAATCCATTTCGTAGCGGCCATTCACCGTCGCCAGCGGGCATTCCGTCACCCCGCGCCCGGCGGCTTTAATCACGCGTGCGAAGGCGTGATAGACCGGCGTCGTCAGCACCACATGATCGCCTGGTTGTGTGAAGGCATCGACGCACATCGAAGTGCCGTTGACCAAGCCATGCGTGGTGAAGATATGGCTGCGCTCGACCTCCCAGCCGTGGCGGGTTTTCATCCACCAGCGGATGGCGTCAAGATAGGGGCCCTCGTCGCCGTAATAGCCGTAGACCCCATGCGCCAGCATCCCCTCCAGCGCGCGCTGTACTGCGATCGGTGGGCGGAAATCCATGTCCGCCACCCACATGGCGATGCCATCCTTGGCGGGTACGCCATAATAGCCCTCCATCGAGTCCCACTTTACAGAGTGGGTGCCGAAACGGTTGATTGGGGTGTCAAAGTCAGTCATGGCCTGCCTATCGAAATTTACCTTCCCTACTTGCACCATTCGTCCCTGCGCCGTAAATCCGAAAACATGATCCGTCCCATCCTGATCCATCCCGACCCGCGCCTGAAAAAGCCTTGCGAGGCTGTGGCTGATGTCACGCCTGAAGTGCGGACCTTGGCCTTAGACATGTTGGAAACCATGTATGACGCGCCCGGTGTTGGGCTTGCGGCACCGCAAGTGGGCATCATGAAGCGGCTGATCGTGATGGATTGCATCAAGGACGGCCCGCCCGAGCCGATGACCCTGATCAATCCGCGTATTGTCTGGGCGTCTGAAGATGTGAACATCTATGAAGAAGGCTGCCTGTCGATCCCCGAGCAATATGCCGATGTGAAACGTCCGGCTTCGGTGACCGTGGAATGGATGGACCTTGAGGGTGCCACACAGGAGCGCACCTTTACCGGGCTTTGGGCCACCTGCGTGCAGCATGAGATCGACCATCTCGATGGTAAGCTTTTCATTGATTATCTTGGCCCGCTGAAGCGCCAGATGATCACCCGCAAGATGGAAAAGCTAAAGCGCGAACGCGCGCGGTTTTCCTGATGGCCGTTCGCCGCTGCCTGACTTGGCCGAGCGCCTGTTTGAAAGCCCCCGCCGCCGATGTGCCCGCCATCACGGACGAGGTGCGCGCCATCTGGGCTGACATGGTGGACACGATGGAGGCGATGCCGGGCTATGGGCTGGCGGCGGTGCAGATTGGTGTTCCGCTGCGGCTTGCAGTGGTGGATTGTTCCGAGGCACGCGGTGAGGCCATTTTGATGGCCAACCCCGAGGTGCTGCACGCCTCGGTGCAACCGCGTGAGCATGAAGAGGCCAGCCCGAACCTGCCCGGCGTGTCCGCTGTGATAGCCCGCCCGCGTGCGGTGACTGTGCGCTTTTTGAATGAGAAGGGCGAAGTTGAAGAGCGCGACTTCGTGAACCTTTGGGCCACCTCGGTGCAGCATCAGATCGATCATCTGGCAGGCAAGATGTACTTCGATCACCTCTCGCCGCTTAAACGGAAAATGCTGCTGGCCAAGGCCGAAAAACTGCGGAAACGGTCATGAGAGTTATCTTCATGGGCACGCCCGATTTTTCGGTTCCAGTACTGAATGCACTGCATCAAGCCCATGAGATCGTTGCAGTTTATTGCCAGCCACCGCGTCCCGCAGGGCGCGGCAAGGCGGATCGACCTACGCCCGTTCACGCCCGTGCGTTGGAGCTTGGTTTGCCCGTGCGCCATCCGGTTTCGCTGCGCAGCGAAACTGCAGCAAAGGAGATTATGGAACTGGGCGCGGATGTGGCTGTGGTTGTGGCCTATGGGCTGATCTTGCCGCAAGAAATGCTAGATGCGCCGCGGCTTGGTTGTCTGAACATCCACGCCTCGCTCTTGCCACGCTGGCGCGGTGCGGCGCCGATTCACCGTGCGATTCTGGCGGGTGATCTCGAAACCGGAATTTGCATCATGCAGATGGAGGCGGGGTTAGACACCGGGCCGGTTTTGCTGCGTGAAACCACAACGATTGGCCCAGAAGAGACCACAGCAGACCTGCATGACAGGCTGGCGATGATGGGATCTCGTATGATCGTTCAGGTATTGAACGACTTGCCGTTCGTCGCGCAGACTCAGGCGGTTGAAGGCGTGACATATGCTACCAAGATCGACAAATCCGAAGCGCGGATCGACTGGGCTCGCCCGTCCATCGATGTCGATCGCCAAATCCGTGGCCTGTCACCCTTTCCCGGCGCATGGTGCCAGATCAATGGCGAGCGTGTGAAACTGTTGCGCTCGCGCCTTGCTGCGGGGCAGGGACGGCCGGGGCAGGTTCTGGGCGGGCTGACCATCGCTTGCGGCGCTGGTGCCGTCGAGATCACGCTGGCGCAGCGTGAGGGCAAAAGGCCGATGCCGCCTGATGATTTTCTGCGGGGCTTTGCCATGCCGGAATTCGTCGACTAAGCACCTTTCACTGGCCTGCGTTGGTTCCCATATAATGGATGGGCAACCATGAGGCCAAAATGACCATCGTTCTGTTTCTCATCGTCGGTATCGCCGCAGGCTTCCTTGCCACCCGGATCATGGGGCTGGACACTGACCCATTGACGACCATTGCGATTGGGGTCGCGGGGGCCCTTGTGGGCGGTTTTGTTTTGCGGACTTTGGTGATGGTTTCGGGGTGGATGGCAGGCTTCGTTGGGGCGGTTCTTGGCGCCATCCTTTTGATTTGGCTTTGGAAAACCTATCGCCGTTAGGGACGCGCCTTTAGCAGATCGCTCAGCCGGAATCCTTTGCCGCCCGCGGCATCCCACAGGCAACGGCCTTGCCACGCGGCGAAAATCATCGCCGCCGCATCGCGCCCGCGCGACCCGCCGCCGCGCCGCGCGGCCAAAGCGGTTTCGACCTGTTCGCGCCAGACCTCTGCTGCGGCGCGCAACTCGGGTTCGCGCAGTGACAGCGCCAGCACATGCGGGCTGGGCAGGGGCAGATTCTTGAGCAGCGCCTGTGTGCCTTTTGACGAGATAAGGGCCTCGGCTTCTAGCTCGGTGACCGCCACGGAGAGGCGTTCCCACTCACAAAGGATCGCGCGGCGCACCATACCTTCGACCGATCCGAATCTTTGGGCAAGTGTCGCCGGTGCCAATCCGCACCGTTGCGACAGGATACCAAAGGTAAGGCCCTTTTCACCGTGTTCGGCGAGAACTGCCAGAAGATGTGCGGCGATATCGACGTCTGTCTGTGTTTTCTTGCGTGCCATGTCTAAATTATGAACAGTTGTTCGTATTATGCAAGCGCGAATATCACGCAGCGCCCGCCTGTGCCGACTTTGAGATCTGATCGATCCTACGAACCCCTGCCTGTGCCTCAAGCATCCGTTTGCCGTGCTTGGCAAGACCAACTTCCTTCAGGATCTCCCACTTTCGGTAATGCACCGTGAAAATCTCGCGCCCCTCAGGCAAGGGTTCCCCTCGCAGGCTGCCGCCCAGAATGAAATGCTGTTCTTCGGGTAGAAGGTTCCACGCAAGGCCCGATTTCTGAATCGCAAGCGGCAGGCTGATTTGGTCAAGGTAGGGGCGCCTTCCAGGAATATCATCATTTTTGTCAATGGTTTGCGCGACATCTATCCAGACCTCTGGGAAGGATTGCCCTTGGGCGTTGCGATGCTGTTCAGGAAAGGAAAACAGACCTGACGAGAAGTAGGGCAGCCTTTGCCGGTCACCCTTTTGCCGCATCAACTTCACCCGGCCTTCGGGAAGCGGCATGCCGCAGGTCTCATAAATCATGTGCCAGGTCTTGCCATTGCCCCAGACCATCGACGCGGCAGGTGTTAGGGACACATGGCCAGCCTTAATGATGTTCTCAACCGCGTTGGGGCGCAGACACAGGATGTCGCTGTCGAAAAAGGCAGAGAATTCGGTATCACGAGGCTCAAGTGTTGCGAGAATCTTGTTGCCGTGGGGGTAGTCTGGAGAAAATCGACCGGGCACTCTGAACGGGCGCACCTCGCATTCCAGCTTGGCAAGAACGCTGAGCACATCCTTGGAAACGGTCGCGATCTTGTCATCCGGGCAATAGCCGACCAAGGCAACTGTTTTGCCAAACTGTTGACGCAATGAACCGGCAAGATAGCAGGCCATCAGCTCATATCTGGGCGGTTCCACAATGAAATAAACGGTCAGGCGAGGAGACATTCGACACTCTGCTGATCGGCCATTATTTGCCGCATTTCAAAGTATGTCGAAGTTATAGACATCTGTCACCTGCAAGTCAGTGTCATAATCGCCCAATTGTAGCCATATTAGCAACAGTTGACGACTGAACTTGCCACTTCTTGGGGTGTATCCGCGGGGGGACTTCTTGCCGATGGTGCCGAGGATCGCCTATCCTGTATCGCAGCAAGAGATCGGGAAAAGGGGTCGGGCGGCTGGCCTGAACTGAAACCCGCAGGAAGGTCAAACGTGGCGGTGAGACGTAAAGCCAGTGAAACGACAGTGTCGGCGGATCGGCCGCGGGGGGCATCTGACCACTGGGGCACTGTGCCGTTTGACGTGAAGCGCCACGTCAGTCCCCATGGCCAAGTGACTGCCGTTTCGATGATGAAGGACGAGGGCCCGTTTGTCATCGAATGGGTGGCGCATCATCTGGCCATCGGTTTCACTGATCTTGTCGTTTATACGAACGACTGCTCAGATGGCACCGATGATATGCTGATCCGATTGGAAGAGCTTGGTCTTTGTCATCATCGCCGCAATGTCATTCCCCAAGGTATTCGGCCACAACCCTCTGCCTTGAACTATGCGCAAGATGAGCCGGTGGTTGGGCAATCTGATTGGGTCATGGTGTTTGACGCAGATGAGTTTCTGTCGATCAAGTACGGTGATGGCACTCTGGATGATCTGATCGCGGCAGCCAAAGCGCAGAATGCCAATGGCATTGTTGTGACATGGCGCATTTTCGGATCGGGTGGTGTGGTTGACTGGAGCCGCGCTCCGGTGACCGAACAGTATCTGATGGCGGCCCCACCGACATGGAACAAGGGGTGGGGCGTCAAGACCCTTTTCACCTTCCACCCCGACTATTGGAAGCTGGGCATTCATCGGCCCAAGATGAAAACCCGCCACATCAAGACTGAGTTTCCCGATCAGGTGAAATGGTTGAACGGGTCGGGGCGCGAGATGGAGGATTACTTCAAGTTTCGCGGCTGGCGATCAATCACGCGGACCGTCGGCTATGAGTGGGTCCAGCTGAACCATTACGCGGTCAAGTCGGTGGACAGCTATGCGATCCGAAAGATGCGTGGCAATGTGAACAACAAGGCAGATAAATATAACAGTGATTACTGGTCCTTACAGGATCGAAACGAGGTGCGCGACGAGACCATGCTCCGCTATAGTAAGGTCCGGAAACGCATCATTTCTCAGCTTCTGACAGATCCAACGCTGCGCCGTTTGCATGATGCGGCGGTCGAGCGAGCGGAAAACAGACTAGCCGAACTGAAACAGACGGACGCCTACCGCAGTCTGGTGACCAGTCTTTCCACTGCCTCGGCCGTGCCGATCTCTCAGATCGTTGCCAAGCCGCCGCAGGTCCGCGATAAGGAAAAGATCGCCGCTTTGATGTCGGATGTTGAAAAGCAGCGCGGTGCCAAGGCCAAGGCTGACCGCAAGGCCGGGCCCAAGGAACCACCGGCCGAAGCGGTGCCCATGGGTTCCTACAATCCCGGACCCATCGACCTGTCCGTGGACATGCAGCTTGAGGTCTTTGCAAACCACAGCATGAAGTTGCCACTCGACCATCGGGTCTTTGCGGCCCACGTCTTGCCTCTTATTCAGTCTGGAAAGTTTGAGCGCGGATTGGCCCGCAAGATGCCGCTGGTTCTAGACAAGCAAGCGCGCGTGCTGGAAATCGGCTCTGCCGTCGGGTTTCTGTCCGGGCATTGCGCCAATATTCGAACAGATGTTCACTTTACCTTGCACGAAGATAATCCCGGCCTGCGACAGATGATGCTGGCGGTTTGCGCCATGTCCAACCGCGCGTTTAATGACCGCTTCGTCCTATCGGAACAGCAGTTGCAGGATCTGGTCCCTGACCTTGGATCGCTGATCCTGAAAACCAATCCAACCAGCCTCCTTTTGGCGGATGCGCGGCTGGGACTGGACGTTCTGTCTAAAGTTTTTTCTGGAGGACCGGCGTTACGACCAAGGCAGATCTTCCTATATGGGCGCCTGCTCGAGGCGTGTTACTCCCAACGGTCCGAGATTCAGCCGCTGCTTCAATCCTTCGGGTACCAAGCTGAAGAAAGTTTTGATCAAAACATCTGCCGCGCTTTCCGTTTGCAGCCGGACCTTGCATCGCTGCGCTCTGGCGACTTGAACTGACCAACTAGACTTGCCCCATTCTCTGCGGCAATGTTTCCAGTATTGATACAAAAGAGGCCATTATTTCATGTCCACTCCCATTCGCCGCCCCGTTGCTTCGCTTTGGATTGGGGAGAAGCTGCATTATCTGAACCAGCTTTGCCTTTTGTCGCATGTGCGGCAGGGTCATCCGACAACGCTTTACTGCACCGATACGGTGTCGAACGTGCCAGAGGGTGTCATCGTAAAGCCGGCCACCGATATCATGGCGATCGACATGGACATTGTGCGTCAGACCTCGGAATCGTTTCTGTCGAATGTGTTTCGCTACAAGATGATTCAGAAAACCGATGCGGTCTGGATTGACTGTGATGCCTATTGTCACAAGCCGTTCCCCGATGACATGACCCACATCTTTGCCGGTCACGGCTTTCGCGGGGCCCTGAACTGTGGGGTGGTCTACATCCCCCAAAAGGGCCCGTTGATGGATCAACTTCTTGATTACTATGACAATCTGCCCGCGGCACCAGCGTGGTTCAACAAGCAGCAGAGAAAGCGCATTGAAAAACAGGACCCCAGCCTACCGCAGGCCGTTCGTATCTATAATGCCGAACGCACCGCTTTTGGCCCGCAGGCGTTCACCTATTTTGCCCAGCAGACCGGCGATTATGAACGGGCGCTTGGTTATGACTATCTCTATCCGGTTCCGTTCCAGCTGAACGATGTGTTCTACGACCCTCATTGCAATGTTGAAGGCCATTTCACCGAAAACACACTCTCGGTTCATCTCTATACCAATGGCACAAGGCCCTGGTGGCGCAAGAACCCGCCAATGGACGGATCTTACGCTGCTCGCATGTGTGAGAAGCTGGGTGTGAACCCGGCCGGAGCGCTTGAGGAATGAGCGACGACGATGAGGATCAGCCCGAGGAAATTCTTGGAAAACGTGGCAAGAAAGGTCAAAAGAACAAGCCCTTGCCAGAAACGCCGGACGAGATTGAAGCGCTGATCAGGCGCCAGAAGCGCAATCTTCGCAAGGCTTGGGCTGAGGGTTATCTGACCGCGATCACCGCGATGCTTAAACCCGGCGATCTGGCGGTGGATTGCGGTGCGAACATGGGGGTGGTGACCGAACGGCTAGCCGCCACTGGTGCAGATGTGGTTGCTTTTGAGCCTGACCCCTTTGCCTTCAAGACTCTCGAACAGAAGTTAGCAAACCTCCCGAATGTCACGTTGATCAATGCCGCTGTCGGCGTTGGCTCTGGCACTGTGCGTTTGATGCGGGCGGACAATTTCGGTGACAATCCCGAGGGCGCCTCGGTCAAGTCCACCATTCTGGATGGAGGCCGGCGGATTGATGCGGAAAACGCGGTTGAGGTGCCCTTGATCGACTTTCCAAGCTGGGTGGACGATCAGGTGAAAACGCGTGGCGAGGTCGCCTTTATCAAGATGGACATCGAAGGTGCCGAGCTTGATATCCTGGAAAAGATGGATGCCGAACAGTTGTTCCAAAATGTTCGCTGTCTGGTCGCCGAAACCCATGAGCGCAAGTTCAAAGATCTTCGTGACCGCTATAAGGCGCTGCGTGACACGGTTTCAGAAAGCTATGCGCCCGGTAAGGTTAATCTCGACTGGATATAGGTGCTGACCCTACCCTTTGAAGGGTGCCATCCCGGCGCGGGCCAGCGCGTCGGCGCGTTCATTTTCGGCATGCCCCGCATGCCCCTTGATCCAACGCCAGATCACTTTGTGGCGCGCTTGGGCCGCATCAAGCCTTTGCCAAAGTTCAACATTCTTGACCGGGTCTTTGCCCGCCGTGCGCCAGCCGTTGCGCTTCCAGCCGTGAATCCATTCGGTCACACCATTCTTCACATAGGCGCTGTCCGTCACGATGGTGATTTCAACCGGCTTTGACAGCGCCTCCAGCGCCGAAATCGCAGCCATCAACTCCATCCGGTTGTTGGTCGTCAGCTTTTCGCCGCCCTGCAACTCGCGCTCTTTCACCACCGCGCCGCCGTCACGCGCGATCATCAAGACCCCCCAACCACCGGGGCCGGGGTTGCCCGAGCAGGCTCCGTCAGTATAGGCGAAAAGGTCTGGCATCATGTCTCCACGCAACACCGCAGGGATAGGGGGCCGTTTAGGCCGCGTCAACTGCGTGACGCCGCGTTGGGCGTGACAGCCGGGACGCGGCGGTGCATCGTGGCAGGCAGGAGAACAGCATGACCCAATATCCCCACCTCTTGGCCCCGCTGTCGCTGGGGCATGTGACCTTGAAGAACCGGGTTCTGATGGGCTCGATGCATACCGGGCTGGAGGAAACCGGCGACTGGAATCGGGTGGCCGAGTTTTATGCTGAACGGGCCCGTGGCGGCGTGGGCCTGATGGTCACAGGTGGGATGGCGCCGAACCGCGAGGGTGGGGTGTTTCCCGGTGCTGCCGGGTTGTTCAGCGAAAAAGACATCGAAAATCATCGCACTGTCACCGACCGGGTGCATCAGGCGGGCGGGCGGATTGCCATGCAGATCTTGCACGCGGGCCGCTATGCCTATGGCAAGGATTGCGTCTCGGCCAGTGCTGTCAAATCCCCGATTTCACCCTTTGTCCCGCGCGAATTGGACGAAGAGGGCATCGAGAAGCAGATCGCTGATATCGTAACCGCCGCGACCCGTGCGAAAGAGGCGGGGTATGATGGTGTCGAGGTTATGGGGTCCGAGGGCTATTTCCTGAACCAGTTTCTGGTGACCCACACCAACCGCCGCACCGACCGTTGGGGCGGGCCCTATGAAAACCGCATGCGCCTGCCGGTTGAGGTGGTGCGCCGGGTGCGGCAAGCGGTCGGGCCGGATTTCATTCTGATCTATCGCATTTCCCTGATCGATCTTATCCCCAATGGCTCAACCTGGGATGAGGTGGTGAGGCTGGCCCGCGCGATTGAGGGGGCGGGTGCCACCATTCTGAACACCGGCATCGGTTGGCATGAGGCGCGGGTGCCGACCATCGCCACCAGCGTGCCGCGCGCCGCTTTTGCGCATCTGACCGGGCGGTTGCGCGGGGAGGTGGGGATTCCTGTCATCACCTCAAACCGCATTAATACGCCCGAGGTCGCCGAAGGCCTGCTTGCCTCGGGCATGGCCGATATGGTGTCTATGGCGCGGCCCTTTCTGGCGGACCCGGATTTTGTGGCCAAGGCCGCCAGCGGCCGCGCCGCGGAGATTGCGCCGTGTATTGCCTGCAATCAGGCCTGTCTGGACCACACCTTCAGCGGCAAGCTGACCTCGTGCCTTGTCAATCCACGCGCCTGCCATGAGACGGTTCTGACCTATGAGCCTGCTCAAAACCCGCAGCGCATCGCCGTCGTGGGCGCTGGCCCGGCGGGGTTGATGGCGGCCAAGGTCGCCGCTTTGCGCGGTCATAAGGTGGTGCTGTTTGACCAGTCTACCGAGTTGGGGGGTCAGCTTAATCTGGCCAAACAGGTGCCGGGGAAGGAAGAATTTCATGGGCTTGTCGCGTGGTTTGTCCATGAAACCCACCGTCTGGGTGTGGAAACCCGGCTTGGGGCGATGGTGGATGTCGCAGATTTGGCAGGGTTTGATCAGGTGATCGTCGCCAGCGGTGTCAGCCCCCGCGATCCCCAAATCCCGGGGCAAGAGCGGGCGAAAAGCTATCTGCAGGTGCTGCATGGCGCCCCGATCGGCCGCCGGGTGGCTATTGTGGGCGCAGGGGGCATCGGCTTTGATGTGGCTGAATATCTTGTGGCGAACGGTCATTCGGTGACTTTGAACCCAGTCGAGTGGCGCAAGGAATGGGGCGTCGGTGACCCTGCGGAAACCGCAGGCGGCTTGCGCGAACCCGCGCCCGAACCGCCCGCGCGTGAGGTCTGGCTTTTGCAGCGCAAGGCCGAAAAGCCCGGACGTGGTCTGGGCAAGACCACCGGCTGGATCCATCGGGCAGCCTTGGCGGCCAAGGGTGTGAAGATGCTGGGCGGCGTCAGCTATGACCGCATCACGGATGAGGGGTTGTGGATCTCCCGCGACGGGCAGCCGCAGCTTTTGGCGGTGGATGATGTGGTGCTGTGTGCCGGTCAACTGCCCGCGCGGGGGCTTTATGACCGGCTTGTCGCCGCTGGCATGACGGCTCATGTGATCGGTGGGGCCGATGTCGCCGCTGAACTCGACGCCAAGCGCGCCATTGATCAGGGCGCGCGACTGGCGGCTCGGCTCTAGCACCTTGTTGCCAGCCCTCTGAAAAACTTGTCATATCCCTGAAACCGCGGGAAGCCACAAGTTTGCGATGGAACCGCTTTATCTGGCTTCGGATCAGTCGGTCCTTACCGCTGGGCTGATCTTGTCAGTCGCCGGTGGGATGAGCATCTGAACCCCATTCCGCGCCCTGCATCTCGCGCAAGCGGCTCGCGGTGCGTTCAAATTCAAAGGCGCCCGTACCCTCCAGATACAGCCGCTCTGGCACATCGGCGGCCGAGCAGATGAGCCGCACCTTGGCCTCATAAAGCGCATCAATCAGCGTGACGAACCGCTTGGCCTCATTGTAGTTGGACGCCGAAAGCTGCGGGATATCTTCAAGGATCAGCACCCGCACCGCCTGCGCGATGGCCAGAAAATCACCGGGGCCTAGGGGGCGTGAACACAGATCCCAGAACGTCGCCCGCCCAATGCCATTGGCAAAGCATGGCAGGTCAATGCTGCGACCGTTCACGGGCAAGATCAACGGCGCACCCGCCGCGCCGCCGGTCAAATCATCCCAAATCGCCTGAATCTCGCCTTTCACCTTTCCAGCCGGGTGAAAGTAGACCTGCGCCCCGGCAAGGCGATGCTGGCGATAATCGTTCGGGCTTTCCAGTTCCATCACCTGCATTTTCTCGCGCAGCATGGCGATAAATGGCAGGAACAAGGCCCGGTTCAGCCCGTTTTTATACAGCTCTTCCGGCGCGCGGTTTGACGTGGTGACAATCACCACCCCCGCCGCCATCAGCTTTTCAAAGAGCCGTCCCACGATCATCGCATCGGTGATGTCGGTGATCTGCATCTCGTCAAACGCCAATAACCGGATGTCGCGCGCCACCGCTTCTGCCACTGGGGCCAGCGCATCATCAACCCCGGTCTTGCGGGCCTCATGCATACCCTTGTGGATTTCCTGCATAAAGGCGTGGAAATGCACGCGGCGCTTTTGCGCAATCGCGGTGTTTTCGATGAAGAGGTCCATCACCATCGACTTGCCACGCCCCACCCCGCCCCACAGATAAAGGCCCGCAGGCGGCGTGACCGGTTTGGCAAACAGACCGGCGAACAGACCGACACGGCGGTTGGCGTTGGCCTCCAACCAGTGCCGCAGGGCGTCAAGTTTTGGCAAGACTGCATGCTGCGCGGGATCTGGCCGCAGCTGTCCGGCGGCGACACGGGCGTCATAGATCTCGGTCAGGGTCATAGGCATAGGTCTGATTACCCTGACCGCACTCCTTGGGAAAGACTGTCAGAAGGCTAAAGCCGCAGTTTGCAGCGTTAGGCGTTCTTCAAGGTCGCGGTCAGCGCGTCCACATCGCCCTTGGCCTTGTCCAGCATCGCGCCGATTTCGGCGCGTTCGCTGGCAAGCATGTTCACCCCTTCGATGATGAGGTTGAAGAACTTGAGCGAGCCTGATTTGTCCGACACATGCCAACGCAGGTCAAACGGTGCCTCACCCTTCAGGCGCGCGACCGAGATCACCTCGTAATAGCTTTTCAAAGGCTTGGCGTCGGTCACCTCGATGGTGCCGCCGATGAATTCACGGAAGCGGCGACCGTATTTGCGGCTGATGTAGCCTTGAAACGCCTTGGTAAAGGCCGTCAACTGCGCCTTTGACGCCTGCTTGGCCGCCGGGCCAAGGGCCGAGCGGGCAATGACCGGCACATCGGCATACTTCGAAAAGATGCGTTCAAAATCCCCGATCATCGAGCCTTCTGACTTGCCCGACGAAATCACGGCATTGATATCGGCCACCGCCTGATCAATCAGCGCGCGCGCCTGCTCAACGCTCAGCGCTGCAGCCCGCATCGGAAGCACAAAGGCCACGGTGCCAAGGGCAAGGCCTGCCGCAAAGCGACGGCGCGAAAGCGATGAGGTGTCATTCAGCATAGGGGTCCTCATACGGATCGACGAAGCTGCCTTCGTCGGAAGTCTGGCCAAGCTCAAACCGGCGATTCTGCAAATACAAAAGCCGGGCCTGCGTGTAGCTGTCTGCACTCTCATATAGGACGGAATCGGTCAGACCGGAATAGCGTCCGCGATCTGCGATTTTTCCGGCCACTTTGGCCCCGGTTGCCGCCAGCCGTTGCTTGCGGGGCAATTGGTTCAGCGGGTCAATCAGTATGTCCACCACCGCGCCCGCCAGATCCCGTTCGGTCGAGGGACCGATGAAGGGCACCTCAAGATAGGCGCCTTCGCCCACGCCCCAAATATGCAGGGTTTCGCCGAAATCGGTGTCATTTTCGGGCATGCCCGCGGCGCTGGCCACGTCAAACAGCCCGCCAAGGCCAAAGACCGTGTTCATGCCAAAGCGCAACAAGTTCTCGCTCGCTTTGACCAACCGCAGTTGCAACACGTTGTTCACGATATCCGCAGGCTTGCCCAGATTGTCGGCAAAATCGCCAAGCCGCTCACCCACCTCCCCCGTGCCCCCCTGCGACGCGGTAACAGGCCGCAGGACAGCTTGGTCAACGGTCTTGTTGAACGCGTGAACCTTGCGATTGAAAGGTTCGATTGGGTCATTCATGGCCAAAGGCGCATCTTGCCGCGCACACCCCGACAAAACCGCGCCAATCAGGCAACAGGCGATCACGGAACGAAAGGGTTTTTGCGATACGGTCATGGATGCGATGGAATCAGACAGGAGTTGTTTCTAGCTTATCAAGGATATCAGCCTAACATAGACTGGCCACTTGGAAGGCAAGGGATAAGGTTACGCTCCCGGCAAGGCAATTGCCAAACCGTGGCACAGAGGCGACGCAAGACATTTTCCGCCGATGCTGTTTTGCATCGGCAAGTTCATATTAGGGGGACGTATGTCTCAAGGTGAATTTGCTCGGGGCTATGCCGAGTTAAAGGCAGCCCGGGCTGACCATCGCGCTTTGCTTTGGGCTGTTGGTGTTTTTTCGGTGCTGGTCAATCTTCTGATGCTGACCGGGCCGCTTTACATGCTGCAGGTTTATGACCGTGTGCTGGGCAGCCGGTCGGAGGCGACCTTGGTCGCGCTGTCGGTGCTGGTGGCTTTCTTGTTTCTGGCGATGGGCATTCTTGACCATGCGCGCAGCCGGGTGATGGCCCGCATTGGCGCGGCGATGCAAGACAAGCTGGACCGCCGGGTCTTTGCCGCGTCAATGAAGCGGCTCACATTGGTGCCAACCGATCAGGTCGGGCTGGCCGCACAGCGCGATCTGGAGGCGGTGCAGCGGCTTTGGGCCTCGCCGGTCTTGATGTCGATCTTCGACATCCCCTTCACCCCGCTGTTCATTGCTGCGATTTTTGTCTTTCACCCGCTTCTGGGCTGGCTCGCTGTGGCGGGCGGCGTGTTTCTCATCACCATCACCGTTTTGAACCAGCGCATGACGCAGGTGCCGATCAACCGCACCAATGGCCTGACGCTGCAGGCTGAACGGATGTCCGACCTTATCAAAACCGAGGCCGAGGCGGTTCAGGCATTGGGCATGACCGGCGCTGCCTTTGAACGCTGGTATAAGGCCCGCAGCGCCGCCTTGGCCGAAGGGTTGCAGGCTGGCGATGTCGGTGGCCGCTTTGGGTCCATCTCCAAGACCTTCCGGCTCTTCTTGCAATCGGCGATGCTGGGGGTTGGGGCTTGGCTTGTGCTGGAGAACCAGCTTTCCCCCGGCGCGATGATTGCCGGCTCTATCCTGATGGGCCGCGCGCTGCAGCCCATCGAACAGGCGGTCGGCCAATGGGCCGTTGTCACCCGTGCGCAGGAAGGGACCGAACGTCTGGCTGAACTCCTCACCCGGGTTCCGCCTGAGCCGCAGCGCACCGCCTTACCGCGCCCCCGCGCCATTTTGGATGTGCAGGCGCTGTCGGTGGTCCCGCCGGGCGAAAGTCAGGCCGTCCTGCGGGGTGTTACCTTTCAACTGGGCGAAGGGCAGGCTTTGGGCGTGATTGGCCCTTCGGGCGCGGGCAAATCGACGCTGGCGCGCGCGCTGATCGGCGTCTGGCGCCCTGCGGCGGGCAAGGTGCGGCTGGATGGCGCGGCGCTTGACCAATACGACCCTGACGTTCTGGGCAGCTACATCGGCTATCTGCCGCAGCGTGTGACCCTGTTCGAAGGCAGCATCGCCGAGAACATCGCCCGGCTGCAGCCCAATGCCGACAGTGCCAAGATTGTCGACGCCGCCCAGAAAGCCGCCGCGCATGACATGATCCTGCGCTTGCCCGAAGGCTATGACACCCGCGTCTCGACGCTGGGAGGGCGGTTGTCGGGCGGCCAGATTCAGCGCATCGGCCTTGCCCGCGCGCTCTATGACAACCCGGTGCTTTTGGTGCTGGATGAGCCGAACTCCAACCTCGACAATGACGGGACAGTGGCGCTGAACATCGCCATCCGCAGCCTTAAGGCGGCGGGAGGGTCGGTTCTCATCATGGCGCACCGACCGGCGGCCATTCAGGAATGTGACCTTCTGTTGGTGTTGGAAGATGGCATGCGCCGCGCCTTTGGTCCGCGTGATCAGGTGCTGAAAGAAATGGTCAAGAACCACAGCGAGATTGTCCGCTCCGCCGGACCCGGAGGTGTGTCATGAGCCTGCTGCGCAAAAAGCCGGGGCCGACTGTGGCCCATAAAGATACCCCTCTGCCGGCAAAGCCCGCCAAGACAGAGCTTGCCGCACCCAAACCGCGCGCGCCTTCCGAAGTGCAGTCCCTTCTCTCGGCCCGTACTTCGGTGATTGTCGGCAGCGTGACCGCCGCAATTCTGGTGCTCGGCTTTGGCGTCTGGTCTGTCGCATCAGAAATCGCCGGGGCGGTGGTCGCCTCGGGCCAGATCGAGGTATCGCAGAACCGCCAAGTGGTGCAGCACCCCGATGGTGGGGTGGTGGCCGAAATCGCGGTGAAAGAGGCGCAACCGGTGAAGGCGGGCGATCTTCTGATCCGGCTGGACGGGGCCTTGGTGAAGTCGGAACTCGCGATCGTCGAAGGCCAGCTTTTCGAAGTGATGGCCCGCAGCGCCCGGCTTGAGGCTGAACGCAACGACGCCCCCGCGCCGGAGTTTTCGGGCGAACTGGCCGAACTGGCAAAGACCCGCCCTGAAGTGGCCGACCTGATCGAAGGTCAGCGCAGCCTCTTCACCGCGCGCCGGGAATCCGTTCTGAAACAGTCTGAACAGTTGCAGAAGCGCGCCGCCCAGATCGGCTCGCAGATCGAGGGCGTGGATGCGCAGGTTGCCGCTCTCAGTCAGCAACTCGACCTGATCGAACAAGAGCTGACCGATCAACGCACGCTTTTGGAAAAGGGCTTGGCCCAATCCTCCCGCGTGCTGGCGCTGGAACGCGAAGCCTCGCGGCTGCAGGGGTCGGTGGGCGAATTGCAGGCCTCGCGCGCGCAGGCCGAGGGTCGCGCGACCGAGGTGGAACTTGAGGTGCTGCGTCTTGCTGCCGTGCGGCGGGAAGAGGCCAATACCCAACTGCGCGACATCGGCGCACGCGTTCTGGAACTGGCTGAGCGCCGCCGCTCGCTGACCGAACAAATCGCCCGGCTGGAGATCAGGGCGCCAGTGTCTGGCACGGTCCTTGGCCTTGCGGTCAGCACACCGCAATCCGTGATCCGTCCAGCGGAACCCTTGCTCTATCTCATCCCGCAGGATCGCCCGTTGATCATCACCGCGCAGGTGCAGACCATCGACGTCGATCAGGTCTTTGTCGGCCAAAAGGTGCGGCTGATGTTCCCAGCCTTTTCGGCCCGCACCACGCCCGAGTTGAACGGTCATGTCGTCACCGTCTCGGCCGATGTTTTGGTCGATGAACGCGCTCAGATGGCCTATTACAAGGCCGAAATCGCGCTTGACCCCGGCGAGATAGACCGCCTTGAAGGGCTGACCCTAATCCCCGGCATGCCTGTCGAAACCTTCATCCAGACCGGCGCGCGCAGCCCAATGGCCTATCTTCTCAAACCCTTCACAGACTACTTCGCCGCCGCATTCCGAGAAAGCTGACCGTGCTTAGAGGATGAAATCGCTGTCCGTTAGGTCATACAAACCGGTCAAACGGATCGCCGTTTCCACGACGGTGTCTACGTCATTGTCGATCCAGACCATTGTGTGATCGTTGGCGGTTCCAGTAACATCAAACTTCTCGTACCGAACTTCACCTTGAGTGGTGCTGTTGAATGCCGCAGTGCCTCGCCAGATAAAGGTATCATTGACGTTCGCTGATCCTGCAAAGGCATCGATAGCACTGATGTCGATCTTGTCCTCGCCCTGTACAAAATCGGCTATCACATCCGACGCTGTCGCAGTTATGCCGGACTGTGCCACAGCGGTGAAAATGAAGGTATCGTTGCCAGCGCCCCCGATCAGCACGTCATTGCCTGCGCCGCCGTCTAGCGTGTCATTAAAGGCGGACCCCGTTAACGTATTGATCCCAGCGTTGCCCATAATGGTCAGCGCATTAGCTGCCGCGGCTGCGTTGACATTCAGCGCCGTCGTCGCCGTCGCAACGGCCGATGGGGCTGTACCCGTGCCGATCACAACCCGCTCAAGGCCCGTGTCACCTGCCGCCAGCGTCAAAGTGCCCGCTGCCGTTGCCGCAAAGCGCAGCTCGTCCGTGTCCGTGTCCGTGGTGCCGGTGTCGGTGATCTCTGCCGCCGTCTTGTCGGTCAGCAAGGTCACCAGATAGATGTCGCTGCCCTCGCCGCCATCCAGCGTGTCGATCCCAGCACCGCCGTTGATCACGTCGTTGCCAGCCCCGCCCTCGATCCGGTTCCCGATGGCGCTGCCCGTCAGCACGTCGTTGAACGCTGAGCCGGTCAGGTTCTCGATCGTCGCCAGCGTGTCCGTGCCAGCGCCACCCGTGTTCTGCGCCGTCGCCAGCGCCAAGCTCACCGTCACACCGGATGTCGCGCTCACATAGCTAGCCGTGTCGGTACCTGCGCCGCCCGTCAGGACGTCATTGCCCGCGCCACCATCCAGTGTGTCGTTGCCATCACCGCCGATCAGCGTGTCATTGCCTGCATCGCCGTAAAGGCTGTCGTTGCCACCACCGCCCGATAGCTGGTTGGCCACCGAGGACCCGAGCAGGATGTCATCGAACGTGCCCAGCATGTCGACATTCTCGATAGAGATTAGAGTGTCGAATGGCTCAGGGAAACCAACACTGTAGAACCTGCCCGCAGCTAGGTCGACAACAGCCGTGAAGGTGAAGTCGTAATCCGAAGAGAGCTGCCGACGAAGGGTGTCGATGCCTTCTCCGCCGTCAATCGTATCAGTACCAAGGCCGTCGTCGATCACATCATTGCCCGCGCCGCCGATCAGGATGTCGTTGCCAGCGCCCCCGATCAGCACGTCATTGCCTGCGCCGCCGTCTAGCGTGTCATTAAAGGCGGACCCCGTTAACGTATTGATCCCAGCGTTGCCCATAATGGTCAGCGCATTAGCTGCCGCGGCTGCGTTGACATTCAGCGCCGTCGTCGCCGTCGCAACGGCCGATGGGGCTGTACCCGTGCCGATCACAACCCGCTCAAGGCCCGTGTCACCTGCCGCCAGCGTCAAAGTGCCCGCTGCCGTTGCCGCAAAGCGCAGCTCGTCCGTGTCCGTGTCCGTGGTGCCGGTGTCGGTGATCTCTGCCGCCGTCTTGTCGGTCAGCAAGGTCACCAGATAGATGTCGCTGCCCTCGCCGCCATCCAGCGTGTCGATCCCAGCACCGCCGTTGATCACGTCGTTGCCCGTGCCGCCCTCGATCCGGTTCGCAGCTGCGCTGCCCGTCAGCACGTCGTTGAACGCTGAGCCCGTCAGGTTATCGATCGTCGCCAGCGTGTCCGTGCCAGCGCCACCCGTGTTCTGCGCCGTCGCCAGCGCCAAGCTCACCGTCACACCAGCCGTGGCACTCGCATAGCTCGCCGTGTCCGTTCCTTCGCCGCCCGTCAGAACGTCATTGCCCGCACCGCCATCCAGCGTGTCGTCGCCATCACCGCCTTGCAGGTTGTCGTTGCCGTCCCCGCCCTCAAGAAGGTCATCCCCCAAACCACCGTTCAGCGTGTCATTGCCGCCAAGACCAAGCGCCCAATCGTCACCAAATGTCCCCGTCCAGCTGTCATTGCCAGACGTCAGCGTCACAGCGTCATCGTTCACAATCGTGCCTGTCGCACTCGAGGTCCCGAGCACAAGGCCAGAGGAGGGCGTCGTCAGTTGAACCGTGAAAGTCTCATCCGTTTCTGAGAGCGTATCCCCGGCGATCAAGATCGTGATCGTCTTTAGCTTCTCGCCTTGAGCAAAGGTCAGAGTCCCACTGGACGGTGCCGTGCCGCCCACAAAATCCGCCGCACTCGCAAAACCCCCACCGCTGCCCAGCACGATCGCATAGCCGACCGTCTGCTGCTGCGAGGACGCCTCATCGAGGCTCACCGTGAAGCTGACTTCACGCGTCCCGCTGTTGCCCTCTTGGACCGAGGATGAGGTCCCGGCAATTGAGACAATTGCCGGAATGTCGATCGTGCCGTCCGCAAACTGCAGCTCCTCGATCCCCGTCAGAACGTCCGTCCCCTCGGGGCCAGAAACCGTATACACACCTGCCGCATAGCTGATCACATAAGAGGCACGGTTCCCATTGAACACTGCCGTGTCGCTGCCATCGCCCCCGGTCAGCGCATCATTGCCAGCACCGCCAGTGAGCGTGTCGTCGCCAGAGCCACCGTCCAGCACGTCATTGCCGTCGCCGCCGTCGAGCACGTCATTGTCCAAACCACCGCGAAGCCCGTCGTTGCCGGCAAGACCTGAGATCGTGTCATCGCCCCCAAGCCCGTCGATCCGGTCATCCAACTCGCTTCCACTCTGCGTGTCATTACCGGCCGTCAGAACCTCGTAAGAGAGGCTCTCCGCCGAGACTGTACCGCTGGAGAACTGGAAGAACTCGACCCCGGACATCCTATCTGTGCCATCCGCACCCGTGACTGTGAACACACCTGATGCCTTGTCGTAGACAACTGAGGTCGCTCCTTGGGTTCCGGAGAACACCACCGTATCCGTCCCATCGCCCCCAACGATGGTGTCATTGCCCGCACCGCCGGTAAGAGTGTCGTCGCCGGCGCCGCCGTCGAGGAGATTGGCTGCAATGCTGCCGGTCAGCCTGTCGCCAAAGGCCGAGCCACTGAGGTTCTCGATCGTCGCAAGTGTATCCGTACCGGCGCCAACCGTGTTCTGCGCCGTCGCCAGCGCCAAGCTCACCGCCACACCAGCCGTGGCACTCGCATAGCTCGCCGTGTCCGTTCCTTCGCCGCCCGTCAGAACGTCATTACCTGCGCCACCCTCCAGCGTGTCGTCGCCATCGTTGCCCGTGAGGCTGTTATTGCCCGCGTTCCCCGTTAGCATATTCGCCAGCGCGTTGCCGGTGGCGTTGATCGCAGTTGTCCCCGTCAGCGTCAGGTTCTCGATCCCCCCTGCCGCCGTGGTGTTCAGTGTATACGTCACAGAAGACAGCACCGTGTCCGTGCCATTGCTGCCCGCAATGCTCTCGTCCACCACATCGCCGGTGGCGTTCACAGCGTAGCTGTCATCGCCTGCGCCGCCGCGCATCGTATCATTGCCTGCTCCGCCATCCAGCGTGTCGTTGCCTAAGCCGCCCGTCAGGATGTTGTTGCCGGAGTTCCCCGTCATCGACATATCGCTCGTCAGAGCAGCTGCGTCCACGTTGATCGCAACCGTACCAGTCGTCGTCGCTGTGGCCCCCGTCCCGGTGCCGATAACAATCCGCTCGATCCCCGTCACGCCGGCCTGCAGCGTCAGCGTACTGGCCGTTACAGTTGTCAAGCGGAGCTCGTCCGTGCCATCGCCCCCAGATATCGTCTCTCCCGCAACATGGTCGCCAACCAGCGCGATGACGAACAGGTCGCTGCCCTCGCCACCCTCCAACGTGTCGATCCCAGCACCGCCGTTCATCACGTCGTTGCCCGCCCCGCCCTCGATCCGGTTCGCAGCTGCGCTGCCCGTCAGCACGTCGTTGAACGCTGAGCCCGTCAGGTTATCGATCGTCGTGAGCGTATCCGTGCCAGCGCCACCCGTGTTCTGCGCCGTCGCCAGCGCCAAGCTCACCGTCACACCGGCTGTCGCGCTCACATAGCTCGCCGTGTCCGCCCCAGCGCCGCCCGTCAGAACGTCATTGCCCGCACCGCCATCCAGCGTGTCGTCGCCATCACCGCCGATCAGCGTGTTGGCATTGGCGTCCCCGGTCAGGCTGTCATTGCCTGAACCCGTCGTCAGGTTCTCAATGCCCGAGAAGGTGTCGGTCCCAAAGCTGCCCGCCGATTGGCCCGTCAGCACTGCAAGTGACAGCGTCAGCGCCTCTGTCGCCGTCGCATAGCTCGCCGTGTCGATGCCCGCGCCGCCGATCAGGCTGTCGTTGCCGAGGCCCCCGATCAGGGTATCATTGCCTGCGCCACCATCGAGCGTGTCGTTAAAGGCGGAGCCCGTCAGGGTGTTGATCCCAGCGTTGCCGACGATGCTCAGCGCATTGGCTGCCGAGGTCGCATCGACGTTCAGAGCTGTCGTGGCCGTCGCCACGGCCGCTGCAGCTGTGCCTGTGCCGATCACAACCCGCTCGAGGCCTGTATCTCCTGCAAGCAGCGTGAGGGTGCCGGCTGCAGTTGCCGCAAAGCGCAGCTCGTCCGTGCCCGTGGTGCCCGTGTCGGTGATTTCTGCCGCTGTCTTGTCGGCCAGCAACGTCACCAGATAGATGTCGCTGCCCTCGCCACCCTCCAACGTGTCGATCCCAGCACCGCCGTTCATCACGTCGTTGCCCGTGCCGCCCTCGATCCGGTTCGCAGCTGCGCTGCCCGTCAGCACGTCGTTGAACGCTGAGCCCGTCAGGTTATCGATCGTCGCCAGCGTGTCCGTGCCAGCGCCACCCGTGTTCTGCGCCGTCGCCAGCGCCAAGCTCACCGTCACACCAGCCGTGGCACTCGCATAGCTCGCCGTGTCCGTTCCTTCGCCCCCCGTCAGAACGTCATTACCTGCGCCACCCTCCAGCGTGTCGTCGCCAGCCCCGCCATCCAGCGTGTCATTGCCAGCAAGCGCACTAATTGTGTCATTTCCACCCAGCCCATTGATTGTTTCATTCGACACCGTGCCGACTAAGGTGTCACTACCTTCGGTTGGTCCCGCCGCGACGGTGGTGAAGTCGTAGGTGCTGGTGCCTGTGTAGTTGTTGCCAGCGCTGTCCTTGATCGTGCCAGAGGCCATAACGACGAAGTACTGGGTGCTGTTGGACAGGGTCGCGGTTGGGTCGATGGTCAGCTGGTTGTCGGAGAGGGTCAGCTGGGCGCTTGTGGCCGCGTTGAAGGTCTCGACAATCGCCCCTGTGGCTGAGCCAGCACGCAGCTCGATGTTGCCAGTTCCCCGTGCGATCGTCTCGCTGAAGGTCACAACGATGTTGCTGCTAACCGCCACACCCGTGGCGCCGTCGGTGGGGCTGAAGGTCGAAACCGTGGGGGCGGTCGTATCACCGTTGGTCCGCCCGAAAAGATCACCAATCACATAGAGGCTGCCACTTGCTGCGCTTGCCGTCCCACCGCTAAGGTTCGTCGCCTGCGTCACAAAGGCCGCGGAACCGCCATTTGAAGCCATGATTGCAGCTATGACCATGTCATCCGCCGGACCCGATGGCCCGCTTGAAGCTACAATCCAATTGCCTGTCTCACGGTCCAGCACGATTAACTGAGCGATCCCACTTACGGCAGGAAGACCTTCTGCTGGCGTTGCAAGAAGGGCAACGAGGCGGCCATCTGAACTGCTGTCCATAAACCGCGCACCTTCGGGCAAACCTGCCAAATCTGGGGGACCGATACGCTGGACACTCCCCTCAGAGCTGAACAGGAATACGTCCTCTACTCCGTTGTCGTCGTTGGCCGAAAGGATCGCGGCCCTGCTGGTGAAGAACAGACCTTCGCCCGTGAGTGCAAGCGGCCAATCGGCCGACACCCAGCCACTGGCCGTGTTCGTCAAGCTCACTGAAGCAAGCTGGAACGACCCCGTCCCAATTAGACCACCCTCGACGTAAGCGCAGGTCCAGACATAAGCATCGACACGGCCGGCAGGGTCACTTGCGCCTTCGTTGCCATCCGAGCGGGCAAATGTGGCTTCGGTCGTGAAGGCTACACGGACCAAGGCACCATCTGCGCTCACCCCAGCCAGAGACACCGACGCATAAACCTCCGCACCTTCCAGTAGGCTGACCCTTGTCACCTTCCAAGTGTCAAGATCGATCAAATAGATGTCGCTCGTGGTGTTAGTGTCAAACTCCGAGAAATGGCTGCTGTCGGTCTGGATTGCCAAAAACCGCCCGTCCTCGGTGATGGCGTAGGTCTGCAACGACGGTAGGACATTCGCGCCCAGAACTCCGCCGAGAATGTTCGATTGCACGGATTGGCCGACAACGACGGATAGCTGCTCGCTGCCCTCGACTTCGTCGGTAGCGCTGTGGACGATCAAACGTGGCTCTGCTTCCGTGCCACCGGCAAAACTGGCGGACAAAATGTCTGTTTCACGCGCTAGCGCCGCATCGACCGCCACCACCTCGTTCAAGCAGATGGTGTAGGAACCTGCGGCCACATCGTAGATCCAAACGGCGGTTCGCAGGTCCGATCCGTTGGCATCGAAACTGTCGGTATAGCTTGCGCGCACCAAGAGCAGCCGACCTTCAGCCGAAAACCCCAGTGGCTCGAGATAGTGCAGGTTTGGAATGCCAACAGAAACGCGAGCAAGATCGGGCGCAGCAAGCAAGAGCAGGCTCATGCAGGTCCCCCGATCAGATCACGACGTAAAGGCTGCTGGCACCGAAGTTAGTGTCGAGGCTCGGACCAAACTGCGCTAGTTCCACCATGGCCGCGCTTCCAGAGCCGTCAGTGTCAAAGAACAACCTGTTCTGTGCAGTGTCGAGGATGAAGTGGTCGTCCAAGTCCAGCGCCATCGCTCCGGCCCGCTTGACAAAAGAGCCAGCCGAAACAAGGCCCGAAGCCACTACACCCATGTCCTTCAGATCAAAACCGTAGGACGCAAGATCAATGACCAACAGATCTTCACCCGCCTTGAAATCAGTGACCAAATCTTGAGGCCAAGCCGGTCCATTGGAGCGGAAGATAAACTGATCGCTGCCAGCTCCACCGGTCAGGGTATCAACGCCGCCTTGGCCATCCAGAATATTGTTGCCGGTGTTGCCTTGTAACCGGTTCGCACCAGAATTGCCGGACAAGCTGGCATCTGATATCCCCATCAACTCGCCGTTTTCGATATCGCTAGGCAGGACGATGTCTAGGCTGGATCTGATAGTATCAATCCCGCCAGCATCAAGGATCAAATCAAGCGTGTCGCCCAGTACATAGATGTCGTTACCAATGCCGCCTTCCAGCGTGTCCCGGCCAAGGCCGCCAGACAACAGATTGTTACCTGAATTGCCCACCAGAAGGTTGTCAAGTGAATTGCCGCCGGCTGTCCAGTCACCGCCTTCCTGCAGATACAACCTTTCGACATGTGCCGAAAGCGTGTAACTACTAGTTGCCCGCACACTGTCGATCCCTTCGCCCGACACTTCGACCACCTCGTCAAAGCGCGAGTCGACAAAGTAGAGGTCATCGCCCGCTCCACCGAGCATACGATCAATATCCACACCGCCATCGAGCGTGTCATCACCTGCATGCCCAATAAGAACATCGCGTCCAGCAAGGCCGCGCAGTTGGTTGTCCATCTCGTTTCCGGAAAGGCTGTTGTCCAGCGCGTTTCCAGTCAGATCGATGGCAGGGCCAGATTGGGCCAGGAGGTTTTCAACATTGGCAGGTGCCGTTATGCTGACTGCTGTGACCACGCTGTCCTTCCCACCTGCGCCGCCGGAAACAACCTCAAGAACCACATCCCCAAGATTTTCGACGATGTATATGTCGTTGCCCGGACCACCACTCATGGTGTCGGTGCCCGTCCCACCATCGAGGTAATCATTGCCGCTGGACCCGTCGAGATGGTCATTGCCGCTGCCACCGACCAACGTATCTTCGCCCAGCCCACCCAAAAGGCGGTCGCTGCCCGCGTTGCCCACAAGCACATCGTTGCCTGAATAGCCATACAACGTATCAGGCCCGATGCTGCCATAAAGAGCATCATGTCCAGCGGTTCCCTGCGTCGAACCGGCTTCGCCCTGCACCTCCAAGCTCAGGCTCCATTCGGCTAGCGCGTCCTGTGAATCGCGGGCCTGAACGGTTAGCGCACCAATTGGTCCATTCACATTCTCTGACAGCGCAAAGCTCAATCGCGCCATCTGGTCCAAAGTCAGCATTTGACCGACTGCCAATACCTGTCCGTCCAAAAGGACGCGCCCCAATGCCGGTAGAGCGACGACGCGAACATCGGTGAGCTTAGTTTCTGGATCAGACGGGCGGGCCAGATCAAGTGCCACCTCTGACTGACTTGGAAACTGGATAACTAGCTTGCTAGACGGCGTCGCAAATCGCGGCGCGTCATTAACCGCATCAATGTAGATCCGCAGTCCGGTTTCAGCGGCCACGCCATCTTCGTCTTGCGCAACAAAGCGCAACAAGCCAGCATCGCCATTGGCATCGCCTGCAGTCTGATAATGCAGTTCCTGCAGGTCACTGGCAGCTATCTTCGACCCTACGGAAAGCGTATTGCCCGCCTTGTCCAGTAGTGTGCCAAGTATAGGCACCTCGAGGATTGTCACTTCGACCATCGTTCCTTCGGGATCAACGGGTACTGTCAGGCCAAGGTGCACCAGACCAGAATCCTCGGCCAATACAAGCTCGCGCGGATACTCCATGAGCGGTGCCTGATTATCTCCGAACTGAATGGTCAGCATTTCGGTGGCACTCTGGCCAAAGGAATCTGTGGCCGTGACCAGCAGACGGATCTGGCCGAGCATATCCTCGGGCGGAACACCAGCGATCTTGCCGGTTTCAGGATCATATCCCAGCCAATCAGGCAATTCGCCACCTGACGCTGCGGTAACGGTAAACTGCAGCGTCTCCTCGGCACCGCCGTCGTCTCTGAAAGCGTTGTCCGGCAAGTCATAGTAAAGGCCCATGCCCCTGCCCGCGATCACCGGCGTATCAAAGACCGAACGGTTGGCAATCGGGGCAGCGTTGCCCGTCTGCTGCGCCAGATTGATCTCACCATCCGTAAACATCAGCCGTTCAATTCCCGACAGCAGGTCGCTCCCGTCATCGCCGTTCGCCGTCTTCACATCAATGACTGACAGCAGCCGCGTCATCGGATTCCATGACAGACGGTAGCCCGCCATTGTATCGCCATACCGCGCCACATCGGCCCCGTTCCCACCAATCAACGTGTCGTTGCCCACCCCACCTTCCAGCACATCGTCACCACCACGGCCGTTCAGGCGGTTTGCAGCAGCATTTCCGACCAACCGGTCATCGCCGCTGCCACTTGTTGCGTCTTCGATCACTGTCCAGTTGTCGATGCGATGCCCGACGCCATTGGCGGCAATTTGGCGACCTTCAAGATCGATCATCATATCATGATGCACAGGTGCGGCGTTGATGTGGTCGTTACCCCGCTCGTCCGAAAGCACGCCAGGCGCGACATCAGCAAAACCCTCGTCGGTGAAAATATAAACGTTGTTGCCATCTTCATCCTCGCCATAGACGCGCAGCGACAGGCTAGACAGGGAGCCGGTTTCTTCGGCACGCAGGTCGTGGACTGTGATCGTCCATTGACCGGCAGAATCTTCACCCCAGAACTGCACTGACGAGAAATCCCAAAGTAGGTGCGTCGGCACACCGCTATCATCTCCGGTCAGGCCGAAGGGCTGTTCGGCATTGACGGTCGGGCGGTTCATAAGCGTCGAAACTGTGCCGTTAGGCGAAGTCAGTTCGATCACAAGATCACCAAGCCGTGTATGCGAGAGGTCAATGCCCAGTTCCACATGTTCGACGCGCAGCGAATTTGCGATCGTGAAGGTCTTTCTCCACACGCCAGCATCGGGAATGCTGGTATTCATACCAAAGGACCTTGCAGAGACGACGCGCTCATTGATCGCGCTGTTAGTCTCGGTCCAGGTCTCGGCTAGCGCAACAGCAGCGGCAGCATCAACATGTCCGAAGCCACTAACATCGTTGAACCGAAGCCCCCCGAGGTTCCAGTCCGAAGCACCGTTGGTCTTCCAGTCCTGAACTTCCGAATGTGCGGCCGAATAGGCGAGAATCTTCTGAACGTCACGGTAGCCGAGAGACGGATTCGCCTCTAGCATTAACGCCACGACACCAGAGACAACCGGCGCGGCTGCCGAGGTTCCGCTGAACGTTGTGTAGTTGCTCCCGCCGGCCAGACCAAGACCTGGTTCGTGCCGGTCGGTCGTCAATAGGTTCACCCCGTAAGCACCAACGAGGACATTGGCTCCGGGTGTGGTGAAAGATGCGCCGCTTCCATCTTCATTTACGGCACCGATGGTGGCGACTTCGCGCGCGTTCTGGAAGTTGAAGTAGTTGGTGTTCATGCCATGGGCAGAGGAATTCCCCGCCGAGAACACGAACACAGTCCCCTTGCCCTCTCGGCCATCCTCGACCCCATTGCGCAAAGCTTCATAAGCGAAGGTCAGGCTGCTGCTATTGAAATTATCCGAGAAGGGCGCAATGGCCCCCCAGCTGTTATTGCTGATGTCGAACTGGTGTTGCAGCCCTAACGCTTCGGTGATTTGTTCCCACGTCCATTTCACGCGAATCGAGGCGACTTCGGCATCTGGGGCGACACCGACGATGCCGGTTTCGTTATTCGCCTCAGCCACCATCAGTCCTGCAACAGCGGTTCCGTGAAAATCTCCGAAGGGAATGGTGGGGAAGGGGATCTTATTCTTACCGTCGTTGGTATTGCCGACCGTGTCATAGCTGTTGCGATAGTCGATCTGGCGCATCAGATCGGGGTGCGATGTGTCGATCCCGTCGTCGATCATACCGATTGTGACGCCAGCCCCGCTGACCTGCCCGTCGACCCTGTCCAGTCCGAGTTTTGGCAAATACCACTGAGCGCTTCGCAGGGGATCGGCTTCGCCACTGTACAACTCACGCATCCGGACAGTATAGGTCCCCGTCGCGCCCGCCCCACCGCCAACATCAAGGTAGTAAGTACCGCTCACAAGGGGCGCCACTTGAAGCCTCGCATCGCGCCCTGCACCACTGTCGTCGTCGCTGGCGATCTCAACACCCTGTTCGTTAAACAGGCGTAGGGTGGCATCCAGCAGGGTACCGCCCGCGCCATCGCCATCCGCCAGAACGTCAAGGACATATACCTTGCCTGCCTCCAACGACATCCGGAGCCAGTCTGAATCGCCCGCATAGTCGATCCGCCCTGCAATAGTGCGGCCAGGCGCGACGCTAACACCGGAACGGCTATCGCCAGAGATGTCGTCGGCGGGAAGGCTGATAGCGTCCCGCAACTGGGTGTTCAGAATATATGTCCCAGTATTTCCACTGAGTTCGGCAGGTGAAACCTTCACGTAATATCGACCGGTGTCGAAGACCGAAATCACAAGATCGGTACGGCCCATTTCGGGATCGAACAGTCCACTGCTAACCAGTTGTCCCGCCGCGTCCAGCAATGTGAGGTTGGCCTGCGCCAAAGTGCCAATACCATCCGCGAAGCCCTTGACCGAAAAATCGTACACCTGACCTTCGGTCAGGTCGATTGCAAAGAGGTCACTGTCATCCAGATTGTCGATCTTGCCGGCAACATTCTCGTTCACTGCTAAAACGCCGTGGCGATCAGAATCATAATCCGACACTCGGTCAGGGCTCTGATCCAGTTCGTCTTGACCAAGGTCGGTGACACGCAAACGGTATTGGCCGGTCTGCAATGTATCGTCTGCTGAAACGGCAATGCGCATAGCACCATCGCTTGTCGCCGTGAACAGTGTACTGTCAAAAAACGACGCAGTGCCGTAGTCGCGCACAATCTCAACCGCCTCACTGCCATCTACACCGGTCGGGTGCCATGAAAGACCTAGTCGGCCCGACGCAAGCGGTGCAGTAGTGCCATCGCGCACGGGGATAACCTCGATCCGGTAGCTGTGGTCCTTCTGAAGCACGACATCGAAGCTGTCAGTGTCTTCAGCAAGGCCAAGGCGCGCCGTCGCTTCGGCCTTCGGCACAGTGGCATCGCTATCGAATGCCAAGGCTACCACGCCATTCGCATCTTCGTCCGAAACGTCACCCGTGCTTAGAGTGGCGTTGTAGCTGCCTGTCGCACCGGCCCCGTCGATCACGCGGGCATGGTATGTGCCCGCACTTGCTGCGCGAAACATCGCGGTGGCATTGCCGTTGACGGTTTCTAGGCCGTCGGCAAGTGCGACCATACGGCCAAGCGCGTCGACGATTTCGACCATCGGTCGGCTCAGGGTCGAACCCTCCGCCATCTGGACACGGAAAGACAAAACCTGCCCCTGCTGCGCCTCGAACCGGAACCAGTCCTCGTCCATGTCGGTGGCTAGGCCCATACTGTCAAAGGCGCGCACCCCGAAATCGCCGTCAGACCACTGGATGGCACCATCTACCGTTGCATTCAGCACCATGGCACTAGCATCGTCACGTGTGTTGCCGTGGTCATCCGGCGCGCGCACGACAAGTCGGTAGCTGCCCGTATCGGTAGCGCCGTCAGCGGCGCGTGCTACAAGGAAATAGGTCCCGGTCGTAACTGGGGCAAAAAGGGTGGCCGACTCATTTGCCAAAAGCGTATTGTCTATGCTTCGCACCAGAGCGCCACCAGCATCACGGATTTCCAGGAGCGGGTCCGATAGCGTTCCATTGCCACTGCTTGACCCTTGCAGTCGAAGGACATAGTCTTTACCGCCTTCAAAAGTCACGCGGAACCAGTCCTGATCGTGGTGGGTCAGAAGCGTTCCGGTTATCGCCTGACCAGGCAAGATATGGCCAGCAGTTGATAAGTTTCCCGCATAATCGTCGGCAGGCAGATCGCGCTGCACAACCTGTACGCTGTATGTCCCCATGCCACGATCGCCGTTGGCTGAGGCCTCAATATAGAAGACGCCGCTCACACTTGGGCTAAAATACAGTTGGGAATCATTGCCCACACCACCATTTGCATCGAAATCGACCAAACGCCCAGCAGCATCGAAGATGCGTAGATGCGGGTCGGTCATTGTTCCAGCGTGACCTGCCATTCCCGCCAGACCAATCTGATAGACTTTTCCGACCTCCAGCGTGACCTTGAACATGTCTCGGTCGCCTGGAATGCCAATCTCGCCCGTTCTGCTGGTGCCGATGACGATCGACGCAGCACCGGTCATGGTGCCTTCAAAATCGTCAGCCGGTGCAAGACCAACCTTCAGTTGATAGGCACCCACAGCAAAGCGGAAGGCACTTTTTGCCTCGATAAAATAGACTGCGTCAGCTGCGGGGCGGAAATAGGCTCTGGGGGTCAACGAGCCCCCAAAATCATCGACCTGCGCGATGATAGAACCATCTTGGCTTCGGATGAGAAGTAGCGGATCAATCAGCGGGTCCAGTTGCGCACCGTCCGAGAGGTCGCCCGCCAATTCGATGACATAGGTCTGGTTCTTGCTCAGGCCAACTTCGAACCAGTCACTGTCGCCACTGAATGAGATCAGGCCTGAAACTGGGCTACCGTTCGCTTCAACGCTGCCCTCCGTTTGCGAGCCACCAGCATAGTCGTCCACGAGCGTTGAGCCATGGATCATGTAGGTGCCCTTCGAGGCATTGCCGAAGGCGCCTGCGTCTAGGAAATACCAGCCAGAGTCCGGTGCTGCAAATGTGATACGGGAACTTGTGCTGTCTCCGTCATTGTCACCTTGCGATACAAGGATACCGGTGGCCGAGCGCAATGCCAGAAGCGGATCGACCAGCGTGCCGCCTCCGCCAGCGCTGCCCAAGGCACGGAAAGTGTAGCTAATACCCTTATCGAGCCAAACGCGGAACCAATCATGATCTGTCAGCGCATTGATTTCGCTTGATACGGCAAAGCGCTTTGCACTTCCCCATTCCACCCTTTCGGTAGTCGAGACGTTACCAGCGATGGTATCAAGGCTTTTTTGCGTCAGAGTCCAAGAGCCGGTCGACAACCCTGCAACATCCGACACCGCAAGGAAATACGTGCCCGTGCTCAGAGGGCGAAAAACTATACTGTCATCCAGCCCCGCCGTGTTCACACTGCTGTTGATACCGTCAAGGATGTGGCGTCCAGCATCGTCCATCAGCCGCAGCTTTGGATCGACAAGTGTGCCTCTACCAGAGGAAAGGCCGGCTAGGCTGAATTCATACTTGGTCCCAGCAATTAGCTCGGTCCCGATCCAGTCGCTATCGGCTTTGGTGCCTATGTAACCACGGATCTCGCCCATTTGCGGGTCAAGCGTCGCATTGGTGGCGATGCTGCCCGCGTAATCATCAAGATATCGTAGGGTGAAGGCGTAGTCAGTCTGACCCTTGTTAATGTTGGCGTCGGTGTAGATGTTGGCCTGGAAAACAATCTCGCCCCCAGAGTAAGGACGAAAGCCTTCACTTGTCTGAAAACCGGGAAGCCATTTATTGCCTGCCTGCATCCAATGGTAGTAAACATGGTATACTTCGCCGTTCACTAGAGAACGGAAAGCAAGTTGCTGTCCGGTGGCCGCATCCCAGAAACTGAAATTCCATCCGCCACCTGTCTGCGAAGACGCCTCCAGCGCTAGGGGGGAATTAGGAACCAGCGTCGCCCTGAAGACATCGGTATCGACCGAATAGCTCTTGCTGCCCGAAATCTGTTTATCATAGGCGACATCGGTCAGTCGCGAACGGTCGGCTAAGCCGAAGAACAGCCCGGCGTTGTCTGGCGTATCATCCAACTGCATGGGCAGGCCGTCGGCGAACTTCAGGTTCATCACGCCCGACAATACGTCGGTGCCATCGGCCAGCGATCCGCGCGCATGTTCAATCGTCAGTTGCGCGCCGTTACGGGTGAAGTTGTAATCGGCGCTATTGCCGCTCAGCACAAAGGTGTTAACGTTGCTGACCGAGTCATCGCCCTTGCCGCCCCGGAAGGTTTCTACCCCAGTGCCCTGGAAGCTGTCGGCCTCTTGAGTGCCGATGATACTGATCCCGTCCTTGAGGTACTTCTTTCCTGCGCCTTCGAAGCTAAACCCATCAAGCTGCTGCTGGGTCACCAGCAGCGTGGCATTACCCTGGTTGATTGTCTCGACCCCAGTCAGCGTCGCTGCTGTCAGGTCAAGATACGTGTTGCTAGACAAGTCGAGGCTGTCCTCGCCGGCTCCGCCGTCGATTGTCGCGGCGAGTCGTGAGCCACTGAAGCGAATTAGGTCATCACCGGCACCGGCGGTAAGGGTAAAGATCTCATCCGAATCGATAAGGATCCGGTCGCCACCTTCGCCAAGCCAGAGGCTGTCGAAACGGGTAAGGCGCTCGATGTTGGCGGTGATGCTGCGGGCGTCGATTTCGCCCCAGGTACCTTCCAGATACTGGTAGCATCTTGACGCTGCGCTGCCCTGAAGGCTGGCGAATGATATATTGCCGCCGTCGCCCGCCAGTACCAAGCGGATCTCACTATTTGGAACAACACTCTCAAATTCGCGCCATTGTGCGGCAGACATTGATAGATGACTGTAGTTAAGATTTGAAAGGATCAGCCGCTCAACCGAAACGAGAGCGCCATCGTTGATATTGAATCGCTGACCGTAACTGCCGTAGCGGATTTCCAGCGTGTCTGTGCCGGTACCACCGTCAAGACGATCGCTAGTATAGCTCGAAACCCAAGCGTCGGGCATTTCAGACGGAAGCACGACGATTCGATCATCACCCGCCCCGCCACCGATTACATCGTTTCCGCTGCCACCATAGAGAGTGTCATTCCCGTCTCCGCCCAGGATCGTGTCGCTTCCGCGACCGCCTGCAATGACATTGGCATCAGCGTTGCCGGTCAACATGTCATCGTTCTTCGTGCCGAAAATCTGCGTGCCATCAGGCGCATTAACCAGATCGGCACCAGCGAGCCGGACTTGCGCATCGTTGCGCAAGGTCAGGCCGCCTTGCAGGGTGAAGGCGGTCGAACTGCCCACAAGCTGTACAGCCACTCCATCGATGCTGGTCATTCCGGCCAGTTGGTCACCACGAAGTATGATGGTTCCGTTGCCTTTCAGGTTTTCAATTCGGTTGATTGTAGAACCAGTTAGGTCCATCCCGTCCGATACGACCAGCGTGTCAGACCCATCGCCGCCGTCAAGGGCATCGCGTACCAGTAACTTATCCGACACCACGAGCCGATCATCGCCTGCGTCCCCGAACAAGGCATCAACACCACTACCCGAGATCAGCAGGTCATTACCCGCACCTCCGCGGAGCAAATCGTTTCCATGCCCCCCTGCATAAGTGTTGTCAGCGGCATCACCGACCAATCGGTCATCGGTCGGTGCGCCGATTAACCGCAGGTCGACATTGCCATAAGCGTATCCATCGGCGGTATAGCGTTGGCTGTAGACTCCCCATGATGAGCCGTCCTGCCCATGGGACATCCACGTCACCACCCAGCCGCCGTCAGACAACGCAGTAACCGCAGGGGTCTGCTGATCACCACTGACGAAGGAGTTGACCCGGAACTCGGCGCCACTAACCGCACCGTCAAAACCGTAGCGTTGACCATAGATACCCCAAGACGAGCCATCTTGGCCGGCAGAATGCCAAGTCACCACCCAGCCGCCGTCAGACAACGCCGTTACTGAAGGACTTGCCTGGACGCTTTGGACGTAGGTATTGACTCGGAACTCGGCTCCACTCGCAGCACCGTCCAAACCGTAGCGTTGGCCGTAGATTCCCCAGTCAGAGCCGTCCTGCCATTGGGACATCCAAGTCACTACCCAGCCGCCATCGGACAATGCAGTGACTGAAGGGGTCTGCTGATCACCACTGACGAAGGAGTTGACCCGGAACTCGGCGCCACTTGCAGCACCGTCCAAACCGTAGCGTTGGCCATAAACGCCCCAGCCAGAACCGTCCTGCCCATGGGACATCCAAGTCACCACCCAGCCGCCATCGGACAACGCAGTGACTGACGGGGTCTGCTGCTCACCACTGACG
>NZ_CBDAEL010000010.1:0-71219 GCF_965194375.1 Allotabrizicola aquatica (SeqCode) | reverse complement strand
CATATTCGGCTGCCAGCTCCGACACTGTGCGCTCGCCTTTCAGCGCCTCTAACGCAACACGCGCCTTGAACGCCGCGTCATGGTTCCTGCGTTTCTTCATGTTCTGATCTCCTCGTTCTTGGAGACCAGCAGACGTCAGATCGTAGCTTCCGTCACTGTCCGATTTTCGGGGAGTAGCTCATCCTCAGAATTTGATTTCGTCCTACGAAACCCCTAAGGATCACGTTCAAACTGCTCCTTCAGCGGAAGGATGATGTAGATGAAGTGGATGATGTCCTGATCGCTCATGAAAGTCTTAACGACAGGTGTTCGCCAAGTTTAAGCCGCCACACCCTAAACGTCGAAGAAAACGAAGTCTTCGAAGCAGTCCAATAACCTCTAACGGTCTAAATCAGTTTATAACTGTTTATAACTTTTCGTTCGACATGAAAAAAGCACCCGAAGGTGCTTAAGCCATTGTAAACATTGGGTTGGTTGGTGGAGCCAGGGAGGATCGAACTCCCGACCTCTTGAATGCCATTCAAGCGCTCTCCCATCTGAGCTATGACCCCGTTACCAACAGTCACAGCGTGGGCCGCTGCGATGGGCGGTGTTTACGAAAGGCCGCGGGGGGGTGCAAGAGGAAAAATGCACCTTTTCGCGGCCCTTCAAAGAACTTACAGCTCTTCCTCGTCGCCGGGAACATCCGCCAGATCATCCAGCGAAACCGTATCATCGGCCACGCCGGCAACCAACAGATCGTCATCGGCTTCCAGATCGTCCACCAGCACCTCGTCGTCCTTTTCAGGAACCGAACGGCTGATGACGGAGGCGGCCATTTTGCGGCGCGCAGATTCGATATCGACGACCTCCCCGGTATAGGGGCTGACGATCGGCGAGCGGTTCAAGTCGTAAAAGCGTTTCCCGGTGGTGGGGCAAATCCGCTTTACGCCCCATTCGGCCTTGGGCATGGTGTTCCCTTTTCAGGCTGGCATTGCAGTATCGCAGGCGATTGCCACAAGTGCCGGGCAGTGTCAAAGGCTTTTGCCAACAAACCTGCCCGCCCCGTGCTTTGCCGCGCGACCACAGGCCAAAGCCCCGCAAAACCAAGCCCCTGCGCCCAGCTTGCGACCCCGTTGCAGATCGCTATGCTGACCTCCCAACTGTCCTGAGGTGTCATGCCCATCCTGCCCGGCCCTCCCCCGGTTGAGGTCACCCTGCGCCGCTCGGCGCGGGGAACGCGCTTTTCGCTGCGCGTCAGCCGGGTGGATGGCGCGGTGACGCTGTCGCTGCCCCTGCGCGCCCGCGAACAAGAGGCGCTGGCCTTCCTGCAGGCGCAAGAGGGCTGGCTGCGCGGCGCGCTGGCCCGCATGCCACAGACCGCCCGCATCGGCCTTGGCGCGACCCTGCCGGTCGAGGGACAAAAGCTGCACCTTGCCCCCGGCACAGGCCGCAGCCTCAGAGTGGAAGGCGACCATCTCTTGGTCCCCGGCGATCCTGCGCAAGCGGGCGCGCGGGTGCAGGCCTGGCTCAAGGCGCTGGCGCGGGACCGCTTGGTGCAGGCCTCCGACCATTACGCCGCCAAGATCGGCCGCCGCGTCACCCGCGTCACCCTGCGCGACACCCGCTCGCGCTGGGGCTCTTGCACGGCCAAGGGCGCCTTGATGTATTCTTGGCGCCTTGTCATGGCCCCCCCCGAGGTGCTGCGCTATGTCGCCGCCCATGAGGTCGCCCATCTGGTCGAGATGAACCACTCGCAGCGCTTCTGGGCCGTTGTTGAAAGCCTCTACCCCGGCTGGCAGGTCCAGCGGGCATGGCTGCACAGCCATGGTGGCGCGCTCCAAAGCCTGCGCTTTGGCGCGGCGGGGGATTGACCCGGGCACGGGCTTGCTGTTTCGCTGAGCCATGGCCACCACACCCCGCCTTGCCGATCCCAACGCCGCCGCGCATGAGCGCGTCTACCGCGCGCTGCGTCAGCAGGTCATGCACGGCGAATTGGCCCCCGGTCAGGCGCTGACCTTACGCGGCATGGCCACACAGTTCGGCGTGTCGATGACCCCGGTGCGCGAGGCCGCGCGCAGGCTCGCCGCCGAAGGCGCGCTCAGCTTTTCCTCCTCAGGCCGCATCGCCACCCCGGACCTCACCCCCGAACGGATTGAGGAGCTCGCCGCCATCCGCGCGCTTTTGGAACCCGAAATGGCCAGCCGCGCCTTGCCGCGCGTGCATTTCGCGCTGATCGACAGGCTGGCCGCCATCAACTCGGCGAACCAAGAGGCGGTGATGAACCAAGACGCGGTGTCCTATGTGCGCACCAATCTTGAGTTTCACCGCACGCTCTACCTGCGCGCCCAGACCCCGGCTATGCTCGCGATGATCGAAACCGTCTGGCTACAGCTTGGCCCCACGATGCGCGCGCTTTACCAAAAGGTTCGCCGCCGCGACCTGCCGCAACACCACCGCCTGATTCTGGCCGCCCTGCGCGCCGGGGACGAGCCGGGCCTGCGCCTTGCCGTGCGCACCGACGTGACCCAAGGCCTGCGCCACCTGATCAGTTAAGCCGCCGCTCAAGGTCTTGCGCCTTTCCAAATGCTCAAATTTCCCGGCCAGCCCCGAGCTTACGCCCAACCACCCTGCCCCCGACGAGAAGCGCCTCAGCGCGCCCGAGGAGGTGGCAGAGGATGTCAACCGATCAGCACCACCAGCCAAGCCACCCCTCCGGCAATCGCGGTCAGCGCCACGGCCGCACTGCCGCAATCCTTGGCCTTCTTGGCGCGCGGATGGCGGTCGGTGGACAGGTAATCCACCACCTCCTCCAGCCCGGTGTTCATCAGCTCAGCCGCCAGAATCAAAAGTCCCAGCGCCAAAATCAGCGCGCGCTCGGCTGGCGTCATCTCGACCAAGAAACACGCCACGGCCGACAGCACATTCACCAAAGCCCACTGCCGCAGCGATTTTTCGCTGGCCCAGGCCGCCGCCCATCCCTGCCATGACCACAGGCAGGTGTTCCCAACCCGGCGCAACTCCGCCCCGATATCCAGTTTCACAGCCCTGCTCCCCCTCTCGCCGTGCATCGCATCACTCTTGCTCCAGCGCCTCCAGATAGGCCCGCGTGCAGCTCACCACATGGGCAAACCGGTCGCCGCCCAGATGCACCCCGCCGTACCAGCGGGTCACGACCACGATATGATCGACCAGCCCCGCCCGCTCCAGCATCTTGAGAATAACCGCGCCGGCGCCCGCCTCGCCGTCGTCGTTCTTCACCGGCCCCGCATCGGAAAACACGCAAGCCCACGTGTTGTGCGTGGCCTTGGCGAATTTCTTGGTGCGTTTTAACTCGGCCAGAAACGCCTCGGCCCCCGCGCGGCCCTGCACGGGACCGCCTGAGACGGCATAGCGTGACCCCCGGTCACGCAGGACATCTTCGATCTGCAACATGGGCGGCACCCTAGCCGGGCCGCTTGCGGCTGTGAAGCCCACCAAACCCGCGCTGGCCGCACCGCCCCCGCGCGTGCTAGGCTTGACCCACACCGTTCGGAGCCTGTTGCCTTTTGTTCGCCCGCCATGTCCTGATGTCCTCGCTCAAGAACGAAGGGCCCTTCATCCTCGAATGGGTCGCCCATCACCGCGTTCTGGGGTTTGACGCGATCTATGTCGCCTCCAACGATTGCAGCGATGGGTCTGACGCGCTGTTGGCCGCCCTCGACCGCGCCGGGATCATCGGTCATGTGCCAAATGAGGTCGCCCCCGGCGTCATTCCGCAGCACGCGGGCTATGACCGCATCCGCGCCACCCACCCGATCGACCGTGCCGAATGGCTGATGATGCTGGACACCGATGAATTCCTGAACATCCACATCGGCCAGAACCGGGTGCAAGACCTGACGATGCGCGCAGGCGCGGCGGACATCATCGCCGTCAGCGCACGCAGCTTTTCCGATCTGCCGCAAACCCATTGGGAGCCGGGCCCGGTGACCCGCGCCTTCCCCATGGCGCTGCGCCCCCATCACCGGGCCAATCAATCGGTCAAGACGCTGACCCGCGACCCCGCCCGCTTTCGCGGCATCCACAACCACCACATGGTGGGCTATCGCGGCAAGACGAGCTTACAGGTCTTTTGCGCGCAAGACGCCAGCACCTACCCGTTGGAGCCCGGAACCCCGTTGGGCGACAAGTTCCGCCATATCCCGAAAGAGCAGGTCGGCTATGATTTGGCGCAGTATAACCATTACCCGATCAAGACGCTGGACAGCTACCTCTTGCGTCAGGCACGCGGGCGCGGGGCGGCGGCCAAATCCGACGCCGAAAACACCCGCCACACGATGGAGTATTTCACCCTGCGCGCCGGGCGCGGCCAGCCGGAACATTCCATCCGCCGCTACGACCCGCAGGTTGAGGCGATGATCGCTGATCTTTTGGCCGATCCGCAGATTGCCGCCGCCCATCACGCTTGCGAAGCGGCCCACGCCGCCGCCATCCGGGACCATGTGGCACGGCTGGATGAAACCGAGATGGACCCGCGCCCTTAAGGCTTTAGCGCCGTCAATGCCACCGCGTTGGGGCAAAACTCCGGCAAGGCGCTCGCCTCCACCGTTTGTGCGAGCCACGTCGTGCATTGCCGCGTCTGACCGCAAGTCTCGCAGACCTTGACCAGCGCGGCCAATTCATCGCGGTTCAGCCAGCCGTCCACCACCGCATCGGACAGCGAACAGCCAATGACCCGCGCCATGCCGCGCGTGAAGCCCCAAGCCCGGGGTGCCTGTGGATAAGAGAACATGACACGCCCTTTCGCCAAGCCCTGTCCAGACAGTCTGCCGCAGCTTGGCCCCTGTGACATTGACGCAAATCAAATGGTCACTGGGTGCGTCGCCCCTTCAGCCACCCAATTGCGCCACCGTCGCGGCCACAACGCGCTTACGGTCGGCATTGGCGGGATGGCTGCCCAGAAACTCATCGCCTGGATCGGGGATGCGGTCAAAAAACGCCGCCCCGACGCGCGGATCAAAGCCCGCCGCATAGGCGATTTCGGCACCGAGGCGGTCCGCCTCCAACTCGAAATCTTTGGAATACTGCCGCGCGCCGACAAAGGCGCCAAACTCTTGCGCGCTGGCAATCGCTTGCTCGCCGCCACCGCTGACATGCGCCAAAACCCCCGCCAGCACCGCCCCTGCGACGGCCGTGTTTTGTTGGCGTGGCAGATGGCCTGCGATGTGATGCGCGGCCTCATGGCCCAGCACAAAGGCCAATTCATCGCGATTGCGGGCATCGCGGATCAAGGGGACGGTAAAGGCCAAAATGGGCCGCCCGGTCCGGTCCACCGTCTGAAACGCGTTGGGAGGCTGGCCGGGCCGGTCGTCGATCACAATCTGGAAATCGCAATTGGCCACCCGGCGCAGGCTGCGGCAATAACGCTCTGCCACCGGTTTGACGCGCGCGACGACAGCGACAAAGTTTTCAGCCGCCTGATCCACCGGGAGAACCGGCGCAGTCCCAGCTACGGGGATTGGCGCTGAGCCCTGCGGCACAGGCATTGACTGCACGCAACCTGCCAGCGCCGCCACTGCCACCACCACCGCGCCAAAGCCTCTGATCCCCATCGCCATCCCATCCCTCTGCGTCCCTTGGGGTCCATGTAAAGCACGCCCCGAAACCGGACCAGCCCCTCACGGAAAACTGAGCAGGCTTGCCCCGTGGTCCTTGCTCTGCGGCCCTTGTGGGCTTACCATTCGTGCATGTTCACCATCGAGCACGAATTTGACGCCACCGTGATCACCCTTGTGGATGAGGGCGATCCCGACATGCCCTTGCAAGAGGATGTCATCATCGAGGCGTTTGAAGATTGCGTGGTGATCCGGCAGGTCGATGACATGACGGACGAGCCTTTGGTCATCACCCTGTCGATGGCGCAGCTGCGTGATCTGGCCGCCGCGCTGGATTTGCCCGAAGGCAGCTACCGGATCGAGCGCAAGCCCGCAGGTTGACGACCGCGCCGCCTAATCGTCCAAGCGAAACACCTTGTCCCGAGATGTCGCCCCGCGCACCAATAGAAGGCGCGATTTCGCCACCCCCAAGGCATGGGCCAACAACGCCTGTACCGCCGCATTGGCTTTGCCGTCCTCGGGTGGGGCCAGAACTGCCACGCGGATGCCACCTTCGTCACGCGTGATCTCCTCGCGCCGGGCGCGTGGGGTCACGCGCAGGGCAAACTCCGCCCCCACCACTGCCAAATCTGCCCAAGCGCCCTTTTGCATGGGCCAATGCTTGCCCCATCAGCAGTGAGTTGCAACCCCGGCTTGACCCGTACCCCAGTTTGCCAGACACCTTGGCCAAACTGGAGACCGTTCATGCCCACGCCCAACACCGCCGCCTTTGACTTCCTTGCCCGCCGTCAGTCGCAACCGGCCAAGCTGTTTGCAGGCCCCGTGCCGACCCGCGCCGAGTTGGAGCCGATCCTGACCGCTGCGCTGCGCGTGCCCGATCATGGCAAGCTGGAGCCGTGGCGGCTGATCGTGCTGACGCGCCCCGACATGGTGCGGCTGGCCGGCATGGCCGAGGCACGGGCGCGCGCGCTTGGGGGCGATGCGGAAAAGATCGACAAGGGGCGTGGTCAGTTTGACCGTGGCGGTGTTGCCGTGGTGGTGATCTCCTCCCCGCAGGATGTGCCCAAAATCCCGCAGGCCGAGCAGGTCTTGTCGGCTGGGGCGCTGTGCCTTGGGCTGGTGAACGCGGCCACGGCGGCGGGTTGGGGAGCCAATTGGCTCACCGGCTGGGTATCGCATGACACCGTCTTTGCCGCCGAAGCCTTTGGCTGCACCGGCGCAGAAACCGTGGCAGGCATCGTTCATATCGGCACGCCCGGCAGCCCCGCGCTTGAACGCCCGCGCCCTGACTTGGCCCGTGTCGTCCGCTGGGGTCTTTGATGATCTTTGCCAGCTTTTTCAAAGCCCTTGGCCAGATCGGCGACCCGCGTTTTCGCCGCGTCATGGGCCTTGGCGTCCTCTTGGCGCTCGCCCTTTTGGCGGCGGTATACGCGGGCTTTCTCGTCCTCATCAACAGCTTCGTTCCCGGCACCATTGATCTGATCTTTGTCGGCCCGATCACCGGGATTGACGCGCTTTTGGGCTGGGGCTCCTTGTTCCTGATGCTGGGGCTTTCGGTGTTCCTGATGGTGCCGGTCGCTTCGGCCTTTTCAGGGCTGTTCCTTGAGGACATCGCCGATGCGGTCGAGGACCGTCACTATCCCGGCCTGCCTCCGGTCACCCCGGTGCGACTGGGCGACAGTCTGGTCGACTCGCTGAATTTCCTCGGCCTTGTCATCGCCGCCAACGTGCTGGCCTTGGTGCTTTACATCTTTGCCGGACCGTTCATTCCGGTGGTGTTCTGGGCGGTGAACGGCTGGCTGTTGGGGCGCGAGTATTTCACCCTTGTCGCCACGCGCCGCATCGGCCGCGAGGGGGCCAAGGCGCTGCGCGCGCAAAACTCGGGCCGCATCTGGCTTGCGGGCATTTTGATGGCGGCCCCCCTGTCGGTGCCGCTGGTCAATCTGGTGATCCCGGTTCTAGGGGTGGCAACCTTCACCCACCTCTTTCACCGCATGGCCGCCCGGGGTTAGTTCAAGATCCCGAACACATCCATATTGTGCCGCGTGATGATCCCCGAGGTGATGAGCGCATAAAGCCCGGCAAAGACCACTGCGGCAATGCCCGTGGTGATCTTGGCCTTCTTGCCCAGCATCGGATCTGCAGGGGCCGAAGCAGGCGTGCCGGGTGTGACCTCGCCATCCTCGGCCTGACTTTTGAACCGCAGGGGCAGCACGCAGAAAAACACCATGAACCACGTCACGGCAAACAGCACGAGGGCGGCGGTGATGTTCATACCTGCTCCAATTCCACCAGACAGCCGTTAAAGTCCTTGGGATGAAGGAACAAAACCGGCTTGCCATGCGCGCCGATCTTCGGCTCGCCCGTTCCCAAAACCCGCGCGCCCGAGGCTTTCAGATGGTCGCGCGCGGCCAGAATATCATCAACCTCATAGCAGATGTGATGAATCCCGCCCGAGGGGTTCTTTTCCAAGAACCCCTTGATCGGGCTGTTGTCGCCCAAAGGATAGAGCAGTTCAATCTTGGTGTTCGGCAGTTCGATGAACACGACCGTCACGCCATGATCTGGCTCGTCTTGGGGCGGGTTCACCTTTGCACCCAGCGTGCCGCGATATTGCGCAGAGGCGGCCTCCAGATCGGGCACGGCAATGGCAACATGGTTCAAGCGTCCGATCATGCTTTGGACTCCTTGTCTGGCGGTGTTGCAGGGGGTTATGGGCAAGGTGCCGCGCTTGGGCAAGAGGCGCGGAGGTCGCAGGGCCGAAAAACGCGGCGGGGGCGGTTGCGGCCGTTGCGCTTTACCATGTCTTAGCAAAGCTGTGCTTGACTGCGGGTGCCCCCAAGCCCGTCTAAGGTTCTCATGCCCCGCCCCCAAAGCCCGCCCGCCGACGGCAGCCCGCCAAGCATACCCCTCTTAGCCGGGCGATTTTCGGGGCCATTTTCAGGGTCAAACAGCGCCGCAGCCCAGCAGACCCGGCCCGGTGCGGGTTGGCGGCAAGAACTGCCGCTGCAAGGGGTGACCATTCTGGCGGTCGAGGACAGCCGCTTTGCTTGCGAGGCGTTGCGCCTCATCGCGCGGCGCGCGGGCGCGCGGTTGCGACGGGCGGAAACCATGGCGGCAGCGCGCGATCATCTGCGCGTCTATCGCCCCGATGTGGTGCTGATCGATCTGGGCCTGCCCGATGGCCGGGGTGATGCGCTGATCCGCGATCTGGCCCAGGGCCCGCGCCGCCCTTCCGTGGTCATGGGCACTTCGGGCAGTGTTGAGGGGCGGGCGCTGGCGCTCGCCGCTGGGGCGGATGGGTTCTTGGACAAACCGCTTGAGAACATGGCGCAGCTCTGCCGGGTGCTGCGGCCGTTGTTGCCTGAGTTGGACATTCACCCCCCGCCTATGGCTCCGGGTGAACCGGTCGCGCCCGACCCTTTGGCGCTGCGCGACGATCTGGCCTTTGCGCAAAGGGCGCTGCAAGGCCACCCGGATGCCGACCGGCGGCGCTATGTCAGCGCCTTTGTTGCCGGGATCGCCCGCCACGGCCAAGACGCGGCCCTTGCCGCAGTGGCCCTGCACGCGGTCGATGAGGCCGGTCTTGCCGCGCTGCGCGCCGCCATCGACGCACGGCTGACCAAACGGGCCGATTTTCCCGCGCAAGGTTAGCGGTCAGCGGCGCCCGCCCTAGCGCAGGGCCGGATCATCCGAAGCCCGAACCAGCCGCGTCAGATCGGACAGCCGCTCTTTTTGCCGCCCTGCCGCATCGAAATTGCGCGGCGAGAGCCAAGCCGCATAAGCCTCGCGCAGCGCGGGCCATTCGGCATCAATCACCGCAAACCACGCCGTGTCGCGGTTGCGCCCCTTGACCACCGTCGCCTGTCGGAAAATCCCTTCATAGCTGAACCCCAGCCGCTGCGCCGCCCGGCGCGAGGCGATGTTCAGCGCGTTGCACTTCCATTCATAGCGGCGGTATCCGGCGGCGAAGGCCCACTCCATCATCAGAAACATCGCTTCAGTCCAGACCCGGCCTTGGGCGATTTCGGGGGCAAGGCAGATATGCCCGACCTCGATCGACCCGGCCGCTGGCGTGATGCGCAGATAGCTCGCCACGCCGCCACAATGCCCCGTCGCCTTATCGCGCATCACATAAAACAAGGGGTCCGGGCCGCTTGCCGTGTCCTTAGCCCAGCGGTGATAGGCGGCAGAGGAGGAGAACGGGCCGTAGGGCATATAATCCCACAGCCTGTCATGCCCGGTATAGGCGCGGTGCAGATCGGCGGCGTGGGTGTCAGGGTCCATCCGTTCGAGCCGGACGAACTGGCCCTCCAACGGCGCGCCTTCAGGTGCGGGCGGCGGGGTCCAGCCGGGAAGCAGCTGTCCAAGGCGATCATCGGTCATCGGGCGCATCCTTTTGCGCCCATCATGAAAGCGCGGCGCGTCGATGGCAATGGTGCAGGCTACAGGATCAGCCCCGGATCCTCGCCCATCTCGAGCCCCGGAAACACCTTGTCCTGCAAAAGCCCCCGGTCAAAGCCGTAAAGCCCGCGCATCGCATGCGCCGCCCAAGCCCGCACATCCGAGGTCGGCATCAGATCGCGGCGTTCGAAAAGATCGGCCTCCTCCAGCCCCGGCCACTGCCCATAGATCTTGCCGCCGCGAATGGCCCCGCCTGCCACCAGCATTGCCCCCGCCGTGCCGTGATCGGTGCCGCCGGTGCCATTTTCGGCCACGGTGCGGCCGAACTCAGTCATCGCGAGAACCGTGGTCTTGCCCCAGACCTGAGGCCCGAGCCCCGATTTCAGCCGCAGGATCGACCGTTCCAACCGCGCCAGCGCCCGGCCAAAGCCCTTGCCCTGCCCCTTATGCGTGTCCCATCCGGTCAGCGAAAAGGCGGCAATCCGTGTGGCCCCGCGCAGCCGTTCGGCGGCGTAATCGGCCACCCGGTCCGCCTCGCCCAGCCGCGCGCCGCGCAAGGTGGGGGTCTCGGCCATCATCATGGAGCCCATCTCGTCCCCGCTCATGGCCAAGCCGCCCATCTCATCACCAAGGTCAAGCTCGCTGAGCATCATCGCCTCGCTGGCGGCGGCCATGAACAAGGGGTCGTCATGATAGACCTGTTCCAGCAAAAGCTGCGCCTGCGGCGACAGGTTCACCGCCGTATCGGGCGACCAATCCATCACCGGCGCGGGCCCGCGCATGATCCGCATTTCTTGGCGGCCGACCGCAAAGGCGGTTTCCGACTGCAACCCCGGCACCGATTGCAGCATGCGGTTCAGCCAGCCATCGCGCAGATGGGCGCTTGGCAGATCGGGGCTGGTCCCGGCCTCCAGCAGGTCTTGGCCGTCGAAATGGCTTCGCTTGTCGCGGTAGGGGGTGGAGGTGGCATGGACAAAGGCCAATTCGCCCGATTGCCACAGGGGATGCAGGCCCGAAAGCCCAAGATGAAGGCCGAAGAACCCATCCAGATCAAGGCTTTGCGTCGCCGCCAAGGTGGGGCGATAGCCCGCAAAGGCCCGCTCGCCCACGGGGCGCAGCACATCCAGCCCGTCCATCGCCCCGCGCAGGATGATGACCACCAGCCGGTGATCGCCCAAGGGCGCGCCCCCATCAGCCCCGGCCAGCGTGACGGTCGTCATGAACGGATGGGCGGCGGCCGAGCAGCCCAAAATCCCCAATCCGCGCAACACTGCTCTGCGATCGATCATCGGTTCATCTCCGGTTGAATTCAGGGCTCGCAAGCACGATGCCGACCCCCTCGGCACGGTTTTCGGCCCGCTCGCAGGCCCAAAGCGTGGCAGGGGCCGCGCGGTCGGCCAAGACGGTTTGGGCAAAGGTCTGAGGGTCGGGCAAAGGCGCGGCAAGCTCGGCGGGCCAGCGCATGGCCCAGCTGATCCGCTCGGCCAGACCCTGCGGCGTGATCCAGGTTTCAATCGCTTCACCCCAGCCATCGGGGCCGGGCGGCGATTTCCACGCCTGCCCCATGGCGCGCAGGGGCAAGATAAGGGCGTCGCGCAGCCGCTCATCGGGCCAGCCCATCACATCCTCGCCCCGGATGCCCAGCCCCCGCAGCGCGGCGGCCAGAAAGTCCCACGGCTGGCGCGCCTTGGCCGCTGGCTCGGACAGCGCCGCCGGATGGCGCAAAAGGGCCGCGTACACCTGCATCAGATCACCGCCCGAGGCTGTCCACGCCGCCGCCATGGCATCAACCACCCCGGCATCGGGGGCGTCAGACAGGAAATGTACCGCAAGTTTGCGCGCGATATGATGCGCGGTGTCGGGGCGGACCGAGAGATCGCGCAAGAAGGCGGCGATCGCCGCCTCTCCCGGCCCGTCATAGGTCTGGCCCAGCACAGTTTTCGGCCCCGGCTCGGCCATGCGGTCATCATAGGAAAAGCCGCGCCGGTCGTCATAGGTCAGGCCCGTGAGCAACAGCGCCAATTGGCGCACGTCGGTCTGATCATAGGCCGCACCCACCCCCATCGTGTGCAGTTCCAGAAGTTCCCGCGCGAGGTTCTCGTTCAGCCCCCCGCCGCGCCGCGAGGCCCGGCGCGAGTTCGGCCCGACCGAGCGCGTCTGATCGAGATAGCGCAGCATGCCGGGATGGCGCACCACCGCCAGCAGCATATCGGCAAAGCGCCCTGTCAGATGCGGGCGCAGGGCGTCTTCGACAAAGGCATAAGGCGTGATCGCATCCTCGCGCCCGCCTGCGCCCACGGTGAAATGATCGGCCCAAAAGGCCACCAGCCGTTCGCGTAAGCCATCCGGTGCGGCGATCGCGCGGGCAAGTGTGGCGCGCATGGCCATGAGGCCCGCCGCCTGCATCCCCTGCACCACCGCGTCGAGCCGGGCCTGCAACAGGGCGTCTTCGCGCGCCGCCTGCTTGTTGCGCGCCACATCGGCCACATGCCCATGCACCCAGTCATAGCCCGGAATGGCAAAGCGCTGCGCCGCCTCATCCGGTGCAGACAACGCGGCCAGCATCGTATCGGGGGTGACGGGGGCCCCCTCCGGCAAGGGCAGGCCATAGCCGAAACGAAACGCAGCAAGGCTGGCACTGGGGGTCATGCGGGTCTCGGGGTGCAAAAGGGCTTTGGAATAATGCGTATGAAAAGATATGGGCAGGCTTTCCGGTTCTGGAAAGCCTGCCCATCAAGGTTTGCGCGAAAAACCGCGCTTATTCTTTGGGAACGACCCGCAGGTTGAGTTCGCGCAGCTGTTTCAGCATCGGCTCGGACGGCGCGCCCATCAGCAAATCTTCGGCACGCTGGTTCATCGGGAACATGATGACTTCGCGGATATTGGCCTCATCGGCCAAAAGCATCACGATCCGGTCAATGCCCGCCGCACAGCCGCCGTGGGGCGGGGCGCCGTATTTGAACGCCTTAACCATGCCGCCGAAACGCTTGTCCACTTCGGAATTCGGGTAACCGGCGAGTTCAAACGCCTTGTACATGATTTCCGGCTTGTGGTTGCGGATGCCGCCCGAGATGAGCTCATAGCCGTTGCAGGCAAGGTCATACTGGTAAGCGTAAACCTTGAGCGGGTCGCCGTTCAGCGCCTCCATCCCGCCTTGCGGCATCGAGAAGGGGTTGTGGCTGAAGTCGATCGTGCCTTCGTCGGTTTTCTCGTACATCGGGAAATCGACGATCCAGGCGAATTTGAAGCAGTTTTGCTCGGTCAGGCCCAATTCGCGGCCAATCTCGTTGCGCGCACGGCCTGCGACGGGTTCAAAGATTTCAGGCTTGCCGCCAAGGAAGAAGGCCGCGTCGCCCTCACCCAAGCCCAAGCCGACGCGGATCGCTTCGGTTTTCTCGTCGCCCAGCGCCTTGGCGATGGGGCCTGCGGCCTCGGTCGTGCCATCCTCGGCCTTGCGCCAGAAGATATAGCCCATGCCCGGCAGGCCCTCTTTCTGGGCAAAGGCGTTCATGCGGTCGGCAAACTTGCGGCTGCCGCCCGTGGGGGCCGGAATAGCCCGAACCTCGTTGCCTTCGGTTTCCAGAAGCTTGGCGAAGATCGCAAAGCCGGAACCGCGGAAATGATCCGACACATCGGCCATCTTGATCGGGTTGCGCAGGTCGGGCTTGTCCGAGCCATACCATTTCAGGCTGTCGCGATAGGCGATCTTGGTCCAGTCGGAATACACCTTCTTACCCGGCGCGAATTCTTCGAAAATGCCCTGAACGACCGGTTGCACGGCGGCAAACACATCATCCTGAGTGACAAAGGACATCTCAATGTCGAGCTGGTAAAAGTCGGTTGGCGAGCGGTCGGCGCGCGGGTCTTCATCGCGGAAGCAAGGCGCAATCTGGAAATAGCGGTCAAAGCCCGAGACCATGATCAGCTGCTTGAACTGCTGCGGCGCCTGCGGCAGGGCATAGAACTTGCCGGGATGCAGGCGCGAAGGCACGAGGAAGTCGCGCGCGCCCTCGGGGGAAGATGCGGTGATGATCGGGGTCTGGAATTCATTGAACCCCTGATCCCACATCCGGTTGCGGATCGAGCGCACGACGTTTGAGCGCAGCATCATGTTCTGGTGCAGCTTGTCACGGCGCAGATCGAGGAAGCGGTAGGTCAGGCGGGTTTCTTCAGGGTAGTCGACATCGCCAAAGACCGGCATCGGCAATTCGCCCTCAACGGCGGAAAGCACGGTCAGGCCGGTGGCATAGACCTCAATTTCACCCGTGGCGATCTTGGGGTTCACGAGCGACGCATCGCGGGCCTTCACCCGGCCATCGATGCAAATGACCCATTCGGCGCGGACCTTTTCGATGTCTTTGAAGGCCGGGCTGTCGCTGTCGGCCAGCACCTGCGTGATGCCGTAATGGTCGCGCAGGTCAATGAACAACACGCCCCCATGGTCGCGCACCCGGTGGACCCAGCCCGACAAGCGGACCTCATGGCCCACATGGGCGGTGTTCAGGGCGGCGCAGGTATGGCTGCGATAGGCGTGCATCATCTTCCCCTTTGCGGAGGCTGGAACTGGTTTGCAGCCGATACACATGGGCCTGCGCGTGAAGTCAAGGGCAAGCGGCGCTCATCGTCGGGCTGACGCCCGCTCTTCGCGGCGGTTTTTCGCGTGACGGGACCGCTTGGGGCGGGCCGGGGCCTCCGGCGGGAGTATTTCGCAAGGCGCAAATCGGGGGCGTTGCATTTTTTCGGCCCACCCCCTTCCCTTCCGGGTCTGGCCTTGTATAGTCCAGCCCCATGGCACGGATGCGCACCCTTTGTGGCACTGAGATGCCCGCTTCGGCGGCCATGTGCCGCATTTTGCCCCGGCCTTTGCCCGGCGGCCTGCTTCTTCTTAGCTGCCTCTGAGCGTGCCGAAGGGCGCGACCGCTCGGAGGTGACCAGCGCCCACAGACAGGCCCAGCTAAGATCACAGGATATCCCGATATGACCAAATCCGCCCAACCCCGCGTCATCATTTTCGACACCACCCTGCGCGATGGGGAACAATCCCCCGGCGCGACCATGACCCATGAGGAAAAGCTGGAGATCGCCAGCCTTCTGGATGAAATGGGTGTCGATGTGATCGAGGCGGGGTTCCCCATCGCCTCGGAAGGCGATTTCGCCGCCGTGTCCGAGATTGCCAAGCGGTCGAAGAATTCGACCATCTGCGGGCTGAGCCGGGCAAACTTCAAGGACATCGACCGCTGCTGGGAGGCGGTAAAGCACGCCGCCTCGCCGCGCATCCACACCTTTATCGGCACCTCGCCCCTGCACCGCGCCATCCCGAACCTGACCATGGACGAGATGGCCGAGCGGATCCATGACACCGTGACCCATGCGCGTAACCTCTGTGACAATGTACAGTGGTCGGCGATGGATGCAACGCGGACCGAGCATGACTATCTGTGCCGCGTGGTCGAGATAGCGATCAAGGCCGGGGCCACCACCATCAACATCCCCGACACCGTGGGTTACACCGCCCCACGCGAAAGTGCCGATCTGATCGCCATGCTGCTTAACCGCGTGCCGGGTGCCGACAAGGTGATCTTTGCCACCCATTGCCACAATGACCTTGGCATGGCGACCGCCAACGCCTTGGCCGCCGTCGATGCAGGTGCGCGCCAGATTGAATGCACGATCAACGGTCTGGGCGAGCGCGCGGGCAACACCGCCTTGGAAGAGGTCGTGATGGCGATGAAGGTCCGCAATGACATCATGCCTTACCGCACTGGGATTGACACGACCAAGATCATGAACCTGTCGCGCCGGGTGTCGTCGGTCTCGGGTTTTCCGGTGCAGTTCAACAAGGCCATCGTCGGCAAGAACGCTTTCCTGCATGAAAGTGGCATCCATCAAGATGGCGTGCTGAAGAACGTCGAGACCTTCGAGATCATGAGGCCGGCCGATATTGGCCTGACGGCGAAAAACATCGCCATGGGCAAGCATTCGGGCCGGGCCGCCCTGCGCGCCAAGCTCAAAGAGCTGGGCTATGAATTGGCCGACAACCAGTTGAACGACGTCTTCGTGCGCTTCAAGGCGTTGGCCGACCGCAAGAAGGAAGTCTACGACGACGACCTGATCGCGCTGGTGGCCGATGAGCAGACCAATGACGCCCATGAATTCCTGCAACTGAAAAAGCTGCGGGTCGTCTGCGGCACCGAGGGCCCGCAAGAGGCCGACATGGTTCTGACCATCGACGGGGTCGATCACCACATCGACGCCACCGGCGACGGCCCAGTTGATGCAGCCTTCATGTGCGTGAAAATGCTCTTCCCCCACAAGGCCCAGTTGGAGGTCTATCAGGTCCATGCCGTGACCGAAGGCACCGACGCGCAGGCCACCGTCTCGGTGCGCCTGCAAGAGGAAGGGCGCATCGTCACCGGCTCTTCGGCCGATACCGATACGATCGTGGCCTCGACCAAGGCCTATATCAACGCCTTGAACAAGCTGATCGTGCGGCGCACAAAATCGGCCCCTGACAGCGATATAAAGTCGGTAAACTACAAGGATGTGACTTAGTTCCAGCGGTTTACTGGTCTCAATTGTTCGTTTTGTGAAAGCCTCAAAATCCCGGGCGGATTAATGCCGCCCGGCCCCTTGGGCCTTTTCCTTCTGCCGCCCAAAGCCTATACCAAAGCGCCTGCCTCATGAGCATGAGTCGTGGGTACAGTTTCGTTCGTGGATCAAGGACCAGACCTGCATGTCACTTTTCAACGGCCTCTTCTCGTCCGACATGGCCATCGACCTCGGCACGGCGAACACGCTTGTATACATGCGCGGCAAGGGGATCGTGCTGAACGAACCTTCGGTCGTGGCCTACCACGTCAAGGACGGCAAAAAGCAGGTTCTGGCCGTGGGCGAAGATGCCAAGCTGATGCTCGGCCGCACCCCCGGCACCATCGAGGCGATCCGGCCGATGCGCGACGGGGTGATCGCCGATTTCGACAGTGCTGAGCAGATGATCAAGCACTTCATCCGCAAGGTCCACAAACGCACCACCTTTGCCAAACCCAAGATCATCGTCTGCGTGCCCCATGGCGCCACCCCGGTGGAAAAGCGCGCCATTCGCCAGTCGGTTCTGTCGGCAGGTGCCCGCCGTGCGGGTCTCATCGCGGAACCCATCGCCGCCGCCATTGGCGCGGGCATGCCGATCACCGATCCCACCGGCAACATGGTCGTCGACATCGGCGGCGGCACCACCGAAGTCGCGGTGCTCTCGCTTGGTGACATCGTCTACGCCCGCTCGGTCCGCGTTGGTGGCGACCGTATGGACGAGGCGATCATCTCCTACCTGCGCCGCCACCAGAACCTCTTGATCGGGGAATCCACCGCCGAACGGATCAAGACCTCCATCGGCACGGCCCGCATGCCCGATGACGGACGCGGGCTGTCGATGACCATCCGGGGCCGTGACCTGTTGAACGGCGTGCCCAAGGAAACCGAAATCAATCAGGCCCAAGTGGCCGAGGCGCTGTCCGAACCTGTGCAGCAGATCTGCGATGCGGTGATGCAGGCCTTGGAAACGACGCCCCCCGACCTTGCAGCCGACATTGTCGACCGGGGCGTGATGCTCACGGGCGGCGGCGCGCTTCTGGGCGATCTGGATCTGTCCCTGCGCGAACAGACCGGCCTGTCGATCTCGGTCGCCAATGAGCCCTTGAACTGCGTCGCCCTCGGCACCGGCAAGGCGCTGGAATATGAAAAGCAGCTCAGCCACGTCATCGACTACGACAGCTGATGCTGGCGGCCGCCTCTGCCAGCCCGGCCACCCGCATAATTTGATTTAAATTGTGTTTCATCTTGGCCTAAATACTCTGCGGGGGTCCGGGGGTGCACAACCCCCGGCGGCTTCCGCTAAGATCCCGCATCAGATCAGGCACCCATGGCCCGCAACGCGACCGATCCAGAAGAGTTCCACCGCCCGCTGCGCCGGGTGCTGATCGGTCTTCTGGTTTTGGCACTGATCGGCCTGTTCACCCTGTGGCGCATCGACAGCCCGCGCGTCGAACGCTTTCGCGCCGCGCTGATTGACCGGTTCGTGCCCTCGATGCAATGGGCCATGGCCCCGGTGACCTGGGCCGCCGATGTGATGGACAACTTCCAGTCCTACCAAAGGCTATTGGCCCAGAACCAGCAGCTGCGCGAAGAACTCAAGCAGATGAAGCAGTGGAAAGAGGCCGCACTGCAGCTGGAACAGAAAAACGCCCGCCTGTTGGACCTTAACCAGGTACGGCTGGATCCGCGCCTGACCCATGTCACCGGCGTTGTGCTGGCCGACAGCGGCAGCCCCTTTCGCCAATCGGTGCTTTTGAACGTCGGCGCGCGCGATGGCATCATTGATGGCTGGGCCACGATGGACGGTCTGGGCCTTGTCGGCCGCATCTCGGGCGTGGGCGAAAAGACCAGCCGTGTCATCCTTTTGACCGACAGCAACAGCCGCGTGCCCGTTGTGGTGCAACCCTCGGGCCAGCGGGCGATCTTGTCGGGCGACAACGGCGATCTGCCGCCGCTTGATTTCCTCGAAGACCCCGCCGAGATCCGTCCCGGCGATCAGGTCATCTCCTCTGGCGATGGTGGGGTGTTCCCGGCAGGGCTTTTGGTGGGCTCGGTTGTGCTTGGCACCGACAAGCGGCTGCGGGTGGCCTTGGCGGCCGATTACCAGCGGCTCGAATTCCTGCGCGTCTTGCGCAGCCACGCGCTTGAGGCGATCACCGATCAAGGCGCGCTTCTGGCACCCGACCCGGCCGAGGTGCAGGGCCCTCCTGCCCCGCCCGCGCTGCGCCCGGGGGTGAACGCCTCGGCGGCAGGGGGCGGCAATGATTGATCCGGCCAACCGCGACGTCTGGCTGCACCGGGTTCTGTTCGTCGCCTTGGCGCTGGTGTTCTTGTTCTTCCGCCTCTTGCCGATGGGCACCGCCCCCGCCGAAAGCTGCGCGCCCGATGCAGGCTGGTGCCGCGCGATGGACTGGCTTGCCCATATGCCGGGCCCCGATCTGATGTTGTGCATCATCTTCGCCTGGACCATGCGGCGCCCCGATTATCTGCCAACCCTTCTGATCGCCGCCGTGGTGCTGACCGAGGACATCGTGCTTCTGCGCCCGCCTGGCCTGTGGACCGCGCTGGTCGTCATCGCCTCGGAGTTCATCCGCAGCCGCGTGGCGCTGACGCGCGAATTGAACTTTGGGGTCGAGTGGCTCTTGGTCTCGGCCCTGATGGTGGCCATGCTGATCCTGTACCGCATCGGCTTTGGCCTTGTACTTCTGCCGCAGCCGCCCTTTGGCTTTGCGCTGGTGCAGGTGATCTGGTCAATCTTGTGTTACCCCCTTGTGGTCTTTCTTTCCCGCGTGGTCTTGCAACTGTACAAACCCGCCATGGGCGAAGTTGACGCATATGGGAGACGGCTGTGAAACGGGTCGCGCGCGACAATGAGGCCAGCGCCCGCCGCGTCACCCGACGCGCGCTTTTGCTCACCGGCGGCATGGCGGCGATGTTTGCCGCCCTTGGGGCGCGCATGCGCTACCTTGGCGTCGAACAGGCCGACCAGTTCCGCCTTCTGGCCGAAGAAAACCGCATCTCGATCCGGCTCGTGCCGCCCACGCGCGGGGTGATCCATGATCGCAACGGCAAGATTTTGGCCGAGAACGAACAGAATTACCGCGTGGTGATGACGCGCGAAGATGCGGGCGATGTCGAGGCGGTTCTGAACCGGCTCAGCCATGTGATCCCGCTGACCCGCGCCGACATCGATGACGCGCTTGCAGCGCTGAAAAAGAACAGCTCCTTCGTGCCGATCACCGTCAAGGACCGGCTGAACTGGGAAGAGTTTTCCCGCGTCGCCCTCAACGCCCCCGCCCTGCCCGGTGTCACGCCCGAAACCGGCATGTCGCGCATTTACCCGCGCGACGCCGATTTCGCCCATGTCTTGGGCTATGTGGGGCCGGTGTCTGAAAAAGACCTCGAAGGTGTCGAAAACCCCGACCCGGTGCTGCAAATCCCGAAATTCCAGATCGGCAAGATCGGGGTGGAACGCTGGCTGGAAGATACGCTGCGCGGCACCGCAGGCACCAAGCGGATCGAGGTCAACCATATCGGCCGCGTCATGCGCGAGTTGGACCGGGTTGAGGGCGATCCGGGCAGTGATGTGCATCTGACGATCGATGCCGGGATCCAGAACTTCATTCAGGCCCGTCTGGGCGAGGAAAGCGCCTCGTGCGTCGTGATGGATGTGACCAACGGCGACATCATCGCCGCCGTCTCTTCGCCGTCGTTTGATCCCAACCTCTTTGTGCGCGGCATTTCCAGCACCAATTTCCGCTATCTGATGGACCATGACCACCGCCCCATGGCCAACAAATCGGTGCAGGGCGCCTATCCGCCGGGCTCGACCTTCAAAATGGTGACGGCTTTGGCCGCGCTGGAAGAGGGGATGATCACCCCCGAGACCACCTTCCGCTGCCCTGGATATCTGGAATCCGGGGGCCGCAAATTCCACTGCTGGCGGCACGGCGGCCATGGCACGGTGGATCTGGAACGCAGCCTGTCGGAAAGCTGCGACGTCTATTATTACGAGGTCGCCCTCAAGGTAGGCATCGACAAGATCGCCGAAATGGGCCGCCGGTTGGGCCTTGGGATGCGCCATGACCTGCCGATGTCGGCCATCGCGGAAGGCAATATGCCGGACAAGGCCTGGAAGATGGAACGCCACAAGGCCGAATGGCGTATCGGTGACACGGTCAACGCCTCCATCGGTCAGGGCTATGTGCTGGCCTCGCCCTTGCAACTGGCCGTGATGACGGCGCGGCTTGCCACCGGGCGGGCGGTCAACCCGCGTCTCGTCCGCGCCATCGAGGGTCGCGAAATTCCGGTTGAGCCTGCCGAGCCCTTGGGGCTGTCCACGTCGAACCTGACGGCGGTTTTGGGCGGGATGGATGCGGTGATGAACGGCAAATCCGGCACCGCGCGCTCGTCGCGCGTTGTGGCCGAGGACATGCGCATGGCCGGCAAAACCGGCACCGCGCAGGTGCGCAACATCTCGGCCGCCGAACGCGCGAGTGGCGTGATCTCGAACGATCAACTGCCGTGGAACCGCCGCGACCATGCGCTGTTTGTTGGCTATGCGCCTTATGACAACCCCCGCTATGCCGTCTCGGTGGTGGTCGAACATGGCGGCGGTGGATCTACCGCCGCCGCCCCCATCGCCCGCGACGCGCTGTTGCGCACGCTCTATGGGGCTGTGCCGCCGCTGGATGCCTATCCGACCGATCAGCGCGGGCGGATGGACAGCCTGCTAAGCACGCTGGTGTTGCGCGATGAAGAGGGCCGCTATCCCGGCCCTTCGGAAACCTGACGGGGGCCGCGCGGATGAGCTTTCTGGAATACCGCGTCAAGACGGCACCCACGGGCTTTGGCAAGGTGCTGGCGCTCAACTGGGCGCTGGTGCTGGTGGTCACGGCGGTGGCCGCAATTGGCTGGCTGATGCTTTACTCCATCGCAGGCGGCCGGATCGACGTCTGGGCCGAGCCGCAGATGAAACGCTATGTCCTTGGCCTTGTGGTCATGTTTATCGTCGCCTTCACCCCCATCTGGTTTTGGCGATCCATGTCGGGCTTTGCTTACGGCGTGTCGATGCTTTTGCTTTTGGCGGTCGAGTTTTTTGGGGCTGTCGGCATGGGCGCACAGCGCTGGATCGACCTTGGCTTCATGCGGCTACAACCGTCTGAGCTGATGAAGGTCACGCTGGTGATGGCCTTGGCGAGCTATTACGATATGCTGGATGACAAGAAGATCTCGCGCCCTCTGTGGGTGCTGATCCCGGTGGCGCTGATCGTGGCGCCGACCGTACTTGTCTTGATGCAGCCCAACCTTGGGACCTCGATCATGCTGTTGGTGGTGGGCGCTGCGGTCATGTTCGCCGCCGGCGTCAGCCTGTGGTATTTCGGCGGCGTGCTGGCGCTTGGGGGCGCGGCGGTGGCGGCGGTGTTTCTGACCCGCGGCACGCCTTGGCAATTGTTGCACAACTACCAGTACACCCGGATCGACACCTTCCTGAACCCTTCGGCAGACCCGCTCGGCGCGGGCTATAACATCATCCAAGCCAAGATCGCGCTGGGGTCGGGGGGCTGGGCGGGCAAGGGCTTTATGCAGGGCACCCAAAGCCGGCTGAACTTTCTGCCTGAAAAGCACACCGATTTCATCTTCACCACCTTGGCCGAGGAGTTTGGCTTTATCGGCGCCTTTTCGCTGTTAGTGCTTTATGCGCTGATCCTGATGTTCCTTATTGTCGCTGCTATCCAGAACCGCGACCGGTTTAGCCAACTCATCATCATCGGCGTGGCGGTGAACTTCTTTTTGTATCTGGCGATCAACCTGGCCATGGTGATGGGCATGGCCCCGGTTGTCGGGGTTCCCTTGCCGCTGCTCAGCTATGGCGGGTCGGCCACTTTGGTGATCATGCTGTCCTTTGGACTGGTCCAAAGCGCGATTGTGCACAGGCTGCGCTAGGCGGGCACGCCGCAGGAATGCGGCGGCCAAAATGATGAACGAGTTGGCGGGTTGGGAAGCCATTTCGGTCAGTATTGCGCCGAACGCCCTGACCAAAAAGCACAGCCTCTCCAATAGCGGCACGGACCTATACCTTCAGTCAGACAAACGCGGGCCACGCGCTTTGCATTTTCCGCCCCGCATTTTCCGCCTTGCCTTTGCCCGCCCCCCCGGCATTCTTGCGCCACAGCGCAGGAGCCCACCATGACGAACGCCCCCATCACCATCCTCATGGCCGCCGGCCCTGACAACTGGGACCGCTATCGCGCGCCCTTGGAAACCGCGCTGGCCGACGCGGGCATCACCGCCCAACTGGTGCAAGAGGCCGCCCCCGAGAGCGTTGATTACATCGTCTACGCCCCCTCTTCGACCTTGCAAGATTTCACCCCCTACACCCGCTGCAAGGCCGTGCTCAGCCTCTGGGCCGGGGTGGAACGGATTGTGGGCAATGCCACCCTGACCCAGCCCCTGTGCCGCATGGTCGACCCCGCGCTGACCATGGGCATGGTTGAATGGGTGCTGGGCCATGCCTTGCGCCATCACCTCGGGCTCGACAGCTATATCGTCAACCCAAACCGCGTTTGGAACCCCGATTGCCCACCCTTGGCGCGTGACCGCAAGGTCGCCATGCTGGGCATCGGCGCCTTGGGCGAGGCCTGCGCCCGCGCCCTGCAAGCCTTGCATTTCACGGTTGAAGGCTGGTCTCGCGCCCCGAAATCCTTGCCCGGCATCGTCACCCATCATGGCCGCGACGGGCTCAAGGCCGCGCTTCAGGATGCCGATCTGATTGTCACCCTCCTGCCGCGCACGCCCGAGACCGAAAACACCCTCAACGCCGAAACCTTAGGCTGGACCAAACCCGGCGCGGTGATCTTGAACCCCGGGCGCGGTGCGCTGATCGACGATGAGGCCCTGCTCGCCGCCCTCGACGGCGGCCAGATCGGCCACGCCACGCTGGATGTGTTCCGGATCGAGCCCCTGCCGCAGGACCACCCGTTCTGGGCCCACCCCCGCGTCACCGTCACCCCCCATATCGCCGCCGACACCCGCCCCGACACCTCCTCTGAGGTCATCGCTGAAAACATCCGGCGCGGCGAGGCAGGTGCACCTTTCCTCAACCTTGTTGACCGCACGCGGGGGTACTGACATGACCGATCTTGCCACCCTGACCGCCTCTGACATCACCGCCCTGATCGCCCGGCGCGACGTGTCCGCGCGCGAGGTGACCACCGCCACCCTGTCCCGGATCGACGCGCAGAACCCCACACTGAACGCCATCGTGCAGCACATGCCCGATGAGGCGCTCGCCGCCGCCGATACGATCGACGCGGCCTTGCGCCGAGGCGAGTCCCCCGGCCCCCTCGCCGGCGTCCCGATCACGATCAAGGTGAACGTCGACCAGACCGGCCACGCCACGACCAATGGCCTTGTCAGCCAGAAAGACCTGATCGCCGCCAAAGATAGCCCGGTCATCGCCAACCTGCGCCGGGCAGGCGCGGTGATTGTGGGGCGCACCAATACTCCGGCCTTTTCGCTGCGCTGGTTCACCCGCAACCGCCTGCATGGGGCCACGAAAAACCCGCATGACGCGGGCCTCACCCCCGGCGGGTCCTCTGGCGGCGCAGGCTCCGCCGTGGCCACCGGTATGGGGGCCATCGCGCATGGCACCGATATCGCAGGGTCCGTCCGCTACCCCGCCTATGCCTGCGGCGTACATGGGTTGCGCCCCTCCTTGGGCCGCGTGCCGGGCTTCAACCCCTCGGGCGGCGACCGGCTGATCGGCGGGCAACTCATGGCCGTCTCCGGCCCCTTGGCCCGCTCCATCCCCGATCTGGCGCTGGCGCTCGCCGCGATGGCGGCTCCAGACCCGCGCGATCCATGGTATCAACCGATGCCGCTGCAAGGCCCCCCCGTCCCCAAACGCGTGGCCTATGTCGAAGCCCCGGATGGCATGCCCGTGGCCGAACCAGTCCGCGCCGCGCTCCGCGCCGCGGCCGAGGCCCTGCGCGCGGCGGGCTATCAGGTGGAGCCCGTGCAAACCCCGCCATGGCGCGAGGCGATGGCCCTGCAACTGCGCCTCTGGATGGCCGAGTTCCGTCATTCCAATCTTGCCGGGCTCCACGCCGAAAACGACCCCGACGCCAACTTCGTCTATGCCCAGATGACGCGCCATTGCCCCGAGATCGACCTGCACGGGTTGATGGACACGCTTAAATCTCGCGCGCGCCTCACCCGGCTTTGGCGCAGCTTTCTGGCGGATTGGCCCTTGGTCCTCTGCCCTGTCTCGGGCGAATTGCCCTTCGCCGATCATCGTGATGTGGCGTCAGAGGCCGATTTCGACGCCGTCCTGCAGGCCCAGATGCCGCTGATCGCCACGCCCTTCATGGGCCTGCCGGGGCTGACCGTCACCACCGGGCGCCACGGCACCGCACCGGTCGGCGTGCAACTCATCGCCGATCAGTTCCGCGAAGACCTGCTGCTTGCGGCAGGCGAACATCTCAGCCCCCACCCCATCCCCGCCCTCTAAGGTCGCAATCAGAACAGACCCCCTGACCCAACCGCCGCCTTCTACCGCAAAGGGAGAGACCGATGACATATGGCAAAGGCGTGGCGCTGGTTTTGGGCGCGGGGATCTTGTGGTCCACCATCGGCCTTGTCGTGCGTCAGATCGAAGAGGCCGGAGCCGCCTCGGTGATGTTCTGGCGCTCAGCCGGGCTCTTGCCGGTGCTCTGGGCCTTCCTGCACTGGCGCACGGGCGGGCGCGTGCTGGCCAGCATGCGCGCCATGGGCCTGCCGGGCCTTGTCGGTGCCATGGGGCTGGTCGCGGCCTATGCAGGCGCCCTTTACGCGCTGCAAGCCACCACCGTGGCCAATGCCGTGTTCCTGTACTCCGCCGCCCCCTTCTTCGCCGCCCTCCTCGGCTGGCTCGCCTTGGGCGAACGCGTGCCGATGACCACCTGGGTCGCCATGGGCCTGGCCGGGGCGGGCATCTTCGTGATGATCGGCGGCGGCATTGAGGGCGGACGGATGGACGGCAACATCGCCGCGCTGATTTCGGCGGCGGGCTTTGCAGTATTCTCAGTCTCGTTACGCTGGGGCCATGTCGAGGACAGCCTGCCCATCGTGCTGATGGGCGGCATCCTGTCGATGATCGCGGCCTTTGGGCTTGCCCCCATGCTCGGCCAGACCGTCGCCGCCAACCCCCATGACATCGCCGTCTCCATGGCGCTTGGCGCGGTGGTGCTGACGGGCGGCATGATGCTTTACACCTACGGCTCCAAGGCGCTGCCCACTGCCGAGCTCACGCTGATGTCCTCGATCGAAAACATCCTCGCCCCGATCTGGGTCTGGCTCCTCCTTGGCGAAACCGCCTCTTCGGCCACCCTTCTCGGCGGCGCCATGGTGCTGGCGGCCGTCATGGGCAATGCCGTGATGGGCGCGCGTCGTCAGGCTGCTGCATCACAGGGCTGATTTTCATCTTGGCCGAAATACTCCGCAGGGGGGTCCGGGGGGACGCGAAGTCCCCCCGGGGGTTGCCAAGGGCACAGCACCTCAGCGATAGCGCCGGAACAGCCGTGTGCGGGTGTAAAGGTCCTCCAACCGCTTCATCCGCGCCTCGGTGACCTCCCATGTCAGCCCCTGCACCGCCGCCAACAGCGTCTCGACCAGCACCAAAAGCGTTGCGTTGCTGTCCCAAGCCGAGGGCGCCTCGATATGGCAGGGCAGCACATGGCGCGCATGGGCGGCGGCCGGTGACACCCAGCGGTCGGTGATCAGCACGATCTCCGCGCCTTGTTCGCGCGCCACTTCGGCCACCTGCAACACCGCGTTTTCATAACGCCGGATGTCGAACACCAAAAGCACATCGCCCGGCTTCATGTCCAACAGCGCGGGCGGCCAAGCGTTTGACATATCCGACATCAGCAAGACCTCAGGCCGGATCACCTTCATCAAGGTGACGAAGTAATCGGCAATCGCATGGGTGATGCGCCCGCCCATCGCAAATATCCGCCGCGACGGGTCGGCCAAAAGCGCCGCCGCCGCATCAAACTCGCCCGGATCAATCTGCGCCAGCGTCGCTTGCAGGTTCTCGGCCACCGCCCCGGCAAAGCGGGTCATGAGATGGCCCTTCATGGCCCCCCCTGCCCGCGATTGCTTGACCAAGGGCGAGACGAGCATCGCCTCCACCTGCCCCCGAAGCGCGCGCTGAAAGTCGGAATACCCCTGATATCCCAACTTTTGCACCAGCCGCACCACCGTAGGCGAGGACACCCCCCCCGCCTTGGCCAAAGCGGTGATCGAGCCAAGGGCCGCCACAGGATAATGCGTCAGAATATGGCTGGCCAGTTGCCGCTCTGCCCGGGTCAGGTCGGGCAAGGCCAAGCGCAACTCTTCGTCCATGGGCTGTGTCAGCGGCATCGGATCCTCCATTCTGTAACAATCGTAACAGGAAATTTTCAAAAGAAACATTCTTGACAGGTGGGGGCGGCGTGAAGGACGCTTTTCGTCATCACAGGGAGATGACTCGCGAAAATGCGGGCAGAGGTCAGATCAGACAAGGCAGGCCCGTTCCTGCCAGTGATCGAAAATGAAACCGGGCAAAGCCCGGTCCTATTGGTCTGCGAACATGCCTCTAACGCATTGCCCGCGCCCTGGGGCAATTTGGGCCTTTCGCCTGACCAAACCCGCGCCCATATCGCTTGGGACCCCGGCGCGCTGGGTCTGGCGCGCGGGCTTGCGCAGCGGCTGGATGCCACGCTGATCCATGCCCCGGTCAGCCGTCTGATCTATGACTGCAACCGTGCGCCGGACATGCCCGGCGCCATGCCCACCCGCTCCGAGGTTCATGACATCCCCGGCAATGCCGCCATTTCCGCGGCCGAGCGACTGGCGCGCACCCAAGCGGTCTACCTGCCTTGGGCCAACGGCCTGCACAGTCTGATCGCGGCACGCATCGCGCTGTGTCGCCGCCCGGTGATCGTGACGATCCACTCGTTCACCCCGGTCTTTCACGGCCGCCCGCGCGCAGTCGAATTTGGCATCATCCATGACGCCGATCCCACGCTCGCGCGCTCGATTCTTGCCGCCAGCCCGCAGACCGGGCTGAACGCACAGCTCAATGAACCCTATTCCGCCGCCGATGACGTCACACACACCCTGCGCCTTCATGCGACACCCTATGGCCTGCAAAACGCCATGCTGGAAATCCGCAACGACCTGATCGCAGACCCGCAGGCCGAGGCCGCGATGGCCGACAGGCTCGCCCCCGTCCTCGCCGCCGCCTTGCACGCCGCAAAGGCCGCCGCATGACCGCCGCGACCTTTCCCCAACCGCTGATCGGTTTTGTCCGGCTGGTTGACCGGATGAATTACGGCGTCGGGCGCTTTGCGATGTATCTGCTCTTCGCGCTGATGGCGGTCTTGATGTGGTCGTCGATCTCCAAGACCTTCTTCAACCCCTCGCTCTGGACGCTAGAGATGGCCCAGTTCGTCATGGTCGCCTATTACATCTTGGGCGGGCCCTATGCGATGCAGATGGGCGCCCATGTGCGGATGGACCTCTTTTATGCCAAGCAGTCGCCGCGCACCCGCGCCGCTTGGGACGGATTCACCGTCTTTGCGCTCATCTTCTATCTGGGTGTCATGATCTGGGGTGCGGCGGAAAGCTTTGGCTATTCCCTTGGCCTGCGCTGGGAGGACGGGCTTTTGCCCGAAATCGGCCGGCTTGAGCGCAGCGCCACCGCATGGCGACCTTATCTTTGGCCGATCAAGCTGGTGATGCTGGTGGGCTTCACGCTCATGCTGTTGCAGGCCCTCTCGGCGCTGATCCGCGACATGGCCACGCTGCGGGGGGTGCACCTCTAAATGCCGCAGGAACTTATCGCGCTTTTGATGTTCTCGACCATGCTCCTCATGATGATGACGGGGCAGCGGGTCTTTGGGCTTATCGGCTTTGTCGCCGTGGTCGCCTCGATCGCGCTGTGGGGCACGGGCGGGCATACCATGGGCTTTTCGGCGGCGATGAAGCTGATGAAATGGTATCCGCTTCTGTCGCTGCCGATGTTCGTCTACATGGGCTATGTGATGAGCGAGAGCCGTCTCGCAGACGATCTTTACCGCATGTTCCATGTCTGGTTTGGCCGCATCCCCGGCGGGTTAGCGATTGGCACAATCCTGTTGATGGTGCTGATCTCTGCCATGAACGGGCTGTCGGTCGCGGGTATGGCGATTGGATCGACCATCGCCCTGCCCGAGTTGTTGCGTCGCGGCTATGACAAGCAAATGGTCACCGGCACCATTCAGGCCGGATCGTCGCTGGGCATCCTCATTCCGCCTTCGGTCGTCTTGGTGCTTTACGCCATGATCGCCCGCGCCCCGGTGTCGGAACTTTGGCTGGCGGGTGTGATCCCGGGTCTCCTGATGGCCGCCTTCTTCATCGCCTACATCGGCATTCGGAGTGCCTTGCAGCCCCATCTCGCGCCGCCGCTCTCGGCCGAAGAACGCGCCGAGATCACTTGGGCCGAGAAAATGTCCACCCTGAAATCTGGACTTTTGCCCTTTGCGATCTTTGCCGCCATGATGATCCCCTTCATCAATGGCTGGACCAGCCTTGTCGAAAGCTCGGTCATCGGGGTGGCGACCACGGTCGCTGCCGCCATGCTGAAGGGCCGCTTTAACTGGACTGTCTTCGAAACCGCCACCCGCAACACGCTGGGGATTTCCTGCATGTTCATGTGGGTGATCCTTGCCGCCTTAGCCTTTGGGGCGGTGTTTGATGGGCTGGGTGCGGTCAAGGCGATTGACCAGTTGTTCACCGAGCAGCTTGGCCTCAGCCCCTGGACCATCCTGATCCTGATGCAGCTGTCCTTCCTTGTGATGGGCATGTTCCTGGACGACACGGCCATGCTGGTGATCGTCGCCCCGCTTTATGTGCCGCTCGTCGCCCGGCTTGATCTGGGCATACCGCCCGATCAGGTGCTGATCTGGTATGGCGTGCTTTACACCATAACCTGCCAGATAGCCTATCTGACACCACCCTTCGGCTATAACCTGTTCCTGATGCGCGCCTTTGCGCCGCCGGAAATTACCATGGGCGATATCTACAAATCCGTGACGCCTTTCGTTTTGGTCATGGTCGCCACTTTGGCGCTGATCATGGTGGTGCCGGACTTGGCACTTTGGCTGCCCAATACCATCTATCCTGATTGAACCACCCGCGGGGCGGCCAAACCGTCCCCGCCTATCCAACAAGGAGTTTGAGCTATGACAACCAGACGTTCCTTCCTGACCAAAGGCGCCCTTGCCGGTGCCGCCGCGGCCCTCGCCGCGCCCACCGTGGTGCGCGCGCAAGAGGTCATCAAATGGCGCATGCAGACCTATGCCGGGTCCGCCTTGGGCGAACAGGTGGTCAAACCCGCCGTCGATGCCTTCAACCGCATGGCCGCAGGCCAGATGGAGATTGAACTGGCCTATGCCGATCAGCTGGTGCCGACGGGCGAGCTGTTCCAAGCCATGCAGAACGGCACCATTGACTGCGTGCAGTCGGATGATGACAGCATGGCCTCGCCGACCGAGGTGACCGTGTTCGGCGGTTATTTCCCCTTGGGCCTGCGCTATTCGCTGGATGTGCCGGCGCTGTTCAACAAATACGGGCTGAAGGCGATCTGGGAAGAGGAATATGCCAAGGTCGGCGTCAAGCATATCTCGGCGGGCGCTTGGGACCCGTGCCACTTTGCCACCAAAGACCCGATCAATTCGCTGGCCGATCTGCAGGGCAAGCGCGTCTTCACCTTCCCAACCGCAGGCCGCTTCCTGACCCAGTTCGGCGTCGTGCCGGTCACCCTGCCGTGGGAAGACATCGAGGTTGCCATGCAGACGGGCGAGCTGGACGGCATCGCATGGTCGGGCATCACCGAGGTTTACACCGTGGGCTGGTCGAACGTGACCAACTACTTCCTCACGAACAACATCTCGGGTGCTTGGATTGGCCACTTCTTCGCCAATATGGACCGCTGGAACGCCCTGCCGCCGCATCTGCAGGAAATGCTCGCCACCTGCTTTGAACAGTCGCACTATCACCGCCAGCACTGGTACTGGGCTGGTGAGGCCGATCTGCGCCTGAACGGTGGAAAGCTGCAACTGACCACCATCCCCGACGAAGAGTGGAAAACCGTCGAAGATGCCGCCATCGCCTTCTGGGACGAAATTGCCGCCGAATCCGAGGTGAAAGCCAAGGTCGTAGCGATCTTCAAACAGTACAACGATGTGATGCAAAAGGCCGGGCGTCCCTATCGCTTTGGCTGATCGGTGAGCAAGGCGGGAGATGCCCGCCTTGCCTGAAAACGCGCCTCCCTCCCCCCTCGTGGGGGAGGGATGGGGTGGGGGGTAACCCCGAAGGGAGACTATGATGACCAAGATTTGCGATTGCTGGCCCAGAAAACCCGAATTCGGCGGCGGGCGCGGCTAAAGCCACAGCCCGACCCACGCGCCCTCTCGCGCGATCCGAAACCCGAACTGATGAGGCTGATATGCCCGGAACCCTGACCCTAGACGCCCTGAAAACCCTTGTTTCCAAGGGCGAGATTGACACTGTCCTCGTGGCCTGCATCGACATGCAGGGCCGCTTGATGGGCAAACGCTTTCACGCTGCCTTTTTCTGCGATGGCGGACATAAAGAAACCCATTGCTGCAACTATCTCCTCGCCGTCGATATGGAGATGAACACCGTTCCCGGCTACAAATCCACCGGCTGGGAAAAGGGCTATGGCGACTATGTGCTGCGCCCCGACATGTCCACGCTGCGGCTGGTGCCGTGGCTGCCCGGCACCGCGCTGGTGTTGGGCGATTTGCTGGATCACCACAGCCATGAAGAAGTGGACGTCTCGCCCCGCGCCATTCTGAAACGTCAGGTCGCCCGCGCCCGCGCCATGGGGTTTGAGCCGATGATGGCGACCGAGCTGGAGTTCTACATCTTCGAGAACGCCTATGAGAACCTGCGCGATGGCGGAATGCGCGATCTGAAGCCGATCTCGGGTTATAATGAGGATTACCACCTGTTCCAGACCACCAAGGAAGAGGGGCTGATGCGTGCGGTCCGCAACGGGCTTTATGCGGCAGGTATCCCGGTTGAAAACACCAAGGGCGAGGCGGATTCTGGTCAGCACGAGGTGAACTACAAATACTCCAACGCCTTGGACACCGCCGACAACCATGTGATCGTCAAGCAGGCGGTCAAGGAAATTGCCCATGCGCAGGGCAAATCTGTGACCTTCATGGCCAAGTATGACCACCGCAAGGCGGGGTCATCGTCGCACATCCACCAGTCGCTGTGGTCCTTGGATGGCAAGCCCAGCTTTGCCGATGACAAGGATGTGCATGGCATGTCGGCCGTGATGAAGCACTTCCTCGCCGGCCAGCTTGCCCATGCCCGCGACATCACGGCTTGCCTCGCCCCTTATGTGAACAGCTACAAACGCTTCACCATCGGCATGTTTGCCCCCACAAAGGCGGTCTGGTCTGCCGACAACCGCACTGCGGGGTTCCGCGTCTGCGGCGAACACACCAAGGCGGTCCGCGTCGAATGCCGTATCCCGGGGTCAGACGTGAACCCCTACCTCGCCTGCGCCGCGCTTTTGGCTGCGGGGCTTGACGGCATCGAAAAGAAGATGGAGCTAGAGCCGGAACTCAAAGGCGACATGTATTCGGCCAAAGGCATCCGCGAAATCCCTCACAACCTGCGCGAAGCGGCGGATTTGTTGAACAAGTCCACCATGCTGCGTGCGGCTTTTGGCGATGATGTGGTGGACCACTACCACCACGCCGCCCAGTGGGAAATCTCGGAAACCGACCGTGTGGTGACCGACTTTGAACTGCAGCGCCTCTTGGAGCGCGCGTAACTCCGTAGGGTGCGCATTCATTGCGCACCCGCCCAAGACATGGTGCGCAATGAATGCGCACCCTACAAGGTAACGACCATGAAACCCATCCAACTGATCTCCCCCGTCGATGGCTCGGTTTACGCCGAACGCATGCCGCTGTCGCCCGAGGCCGCCAAGGCCGCCGTGGCCCGCGCCCGTGCGGCCCAAGGCCCTTGGGCCGCGCGCCCCTTGGCCGAGCGTATCGCCCTTGTCAAAGCCGGGGTCGCCCGCCTGACCGCGATGAAGGAAACCGTCGCGCTGGAGCTGTCCCATCAAATGGGCCGCCCGATCCGCTATGGTCAGGGCGAAATGGGCGGCGTGAATGCCCGCACCCATTACATGTCCGACATTGCCGCCGAGACGCTGGCGCATCACATGATTGAGGACAGCGATAAGTTCCGCCGGTATCTCGCGCGCGATCCCTTGGGCGTGGTGTTCATCATCGCCCCGTGGAACTATCCCTACCTCACCACCATCAACACCCTCGCCCCTGCCCTGATCGCCGGGAATACGGTTGTTTTGAAGCATGCCTCGCAGACGCTTTTGGTCGGTGAACGTCTGGCCCAGGCCTTCCATGAGGCTGGCGTTCCCGCCGATGTGTTCCAAAACGTTGTGCTGGATCACGCAACCACCGAAAGCCTGATCGCGGGACGCGCGTTCAACTTTGTGAACTTCACCGGCTCAGTCGCCGGTGGTCAGGCGATTGAGCGCGCCGCGGCAGGCACCTTCACCCCCTTGGGGTTGGAACTGGGCGGCAAAGACCCCGGCTATGTCCGCGCCGATGCCAATCTGGATGCGGCGGTTGATACGCTGATGGACGGGGCGATGTTCAACTCGGGCCAGTGCTGCTGCGGGATTGAGCGGATTTACGTCCACGAAAGCCTGTTCGACGCCTTTGTCGAAAAATCCGTGGCTTGGGTGAACGGCATGAAGCTGGGCAGCCCCTTGGACCCTGAAACCACCCTTGGCCCGATGGCCAACAAGCGGTTCGCGAAGGTCGTGCGCGACCAGATCGCCGAGGCTGTGGCGGCGGGCGCCAAGCCGCTGATTGACCCGAAAAACTTCCCCGCCGATGACGGTGGCGCTTACCTCGCACCGCAAATCCTTGTGAATGTTGACCATTCCATGCGGGTGATGATGGAGGAAGCCTTCGGACCCGTCGTCGGCATCATGAAGGTCAAGGATGACGAAGAAGCCATCCGCCTGATGAACGACAGCCCCTATGGCCTGACGGCCAGCATCTGGACGCAAGATTACGACACCGCCACCGCCATCGGCGCGCGGATTGAGACCGGCACCGTCTTCATGAACCGCGCCGATTACCTTGACCCGGCCCTGTGCTGGACCGGCTGCAAAGACACGGGCCGTGGCGGCTCGCTCTCCTATCTCGGGTTCCACTCGGTCACCCGGCCGAAATCCTATCACCTCAAGAAAGTCTGATCCCCATGACTCTCCAGACCTCGCATTCGGTTCCAAACCGCAACTGGTCCTACCCCACCGCCATCAAATTCGGCGTCGGCCGCATCGCTGAGCTGGCCGAGCATTGCGCCGCTGCAGGTGTGAAAAAGCCGCTCTTTGTCACCGACAAGGCGCTGGCCTCCCTACCGATCACCGCGGACGCCGTCGCAGTGCTGAAAGCCGCAGGGCTTGGCACCGCCGTATTCTCGGAAGTAGACCCCAACCCGAACGAGAAAAACATGACAGACGGCATCGCCGTCTATCTGGCGGGTGGCCATGACGGGGTGATCTGCTTTGGTGGCGGCTCGGCGCTGGACCTTGGCAAGATGATTGCCCTGATGGCGCATCAGCGCAAAGACCTTTCCGTCTGGGATCTGGAAGACATCGACGATTGGTTCACCCGCGCCGATGGCTCCAAAATCGCGCCGATTATCGCCGTGCCGACCACCGCTGGAACCGGGTCCGAAGTGGGCCGCGCCGGGGTTCTGACCAACTCGGTCACCCACAAGAAGAAGATCATCTTCCACCCCAAACTGCTGCCCGTTGTCACCATCTGTGACCCTGCATTGACTGTCGGCATGCCCAAATTCATCACCGCAGGCACTGGCATGGATGCGCTAGCCCATTGCCTTGAGGCCTATTCCTCGCCCTTCTACCACCCGATGTCCCAAGGCATCGCTCTGGAAGGCATGCGGCTGGTGTTTGAAAACCTTCCCAAAGTCTATGCCAACCCGAATGACCTTGACGCCCGCGCCCATATGATGAGCGCGGCCGCGATGGGCGCTGTCGCCTTCCAAAAGGGCCTTGGCGCGATCCACTCGCTGTCGCACCCGATCGGGGCCGTCTATGGCACCCACCACGGGACCACCAACGCTGTCGTCATGCCGATGGTTCTCGACATGAACCGCCATGCGATCGAGGACCGCATCGAGAAAGCCGCCGCCTATCTGGGCATCAAGGGTGGCTTCGACGGCTTCCGCGCCGCGATCATGGACCTGCGCAAGACGCTGAACATCCCGGAAAACCTCACCGCTTTGGGTGTGACCAACCCCAATCTGGATGAACTGACCGACATGGCGCTGGAAGACCCGTCCTGCGGCGGCAACCCGGTGGCCATGACGCTCGAAAATACCCTCGCGCTGTTCAAAGCCTGCCTCTAAACCATCGCTCATCGTCGCCGTTCCGGCACTCTTCGCCCCCGCCTTCTGGCGAGGAGCGCCGGAACGGCGAACGACGAGCCTTCGCGGGGCCCGGATGACCGAGCACATCACCACCGAAATCGCTGTCATCGGCGCGGGCGTTGTCGGCCTTGCCGTGGCCGAGGCGCTTTTGGCCCAAGGCCATGAGGTCACGCTTGTTGACCCCAACACCCCCGGCATGGGCGCAAGCTATGGCAATGCCGGAACCATCGCCGATTACGCGGTCATGCCCGTCGGCACGCCGGATGTGCTGAAAAACCTGCCCTCGCTATTGTTGGACAAACACTCCCCCCTTGCCATTCGCCGCGCCGCCCTGCCCTCGCTGATGCCGTGGCTCTTGCGCTTTGCCCGCCAGTCGCTGCCCGGCCCCACCGCGCGCAATGCTGCCGCCATTGCCGGGCTCCTCGCTGGGGCTGCGCCGCTCTGGCAAAGCTTGGCCCAGCGCATCGGGGGCGCCGAGATCCTCCAGCATCGCGGCTGCCTTTACCTTTACGAAACTGCCGCCGCCTATCGCGCGGCGGGCAAGGATATGGCCTATCGCCGGACCCATGGCATCACGGTCGATCTGATCGGCCCCAATGAGCTTGCCCGGATGGAGCCGGGCCTGCCCCCGGTCGAAGGCGGGGCGGCGTTTTTCCCAAAGGCTGTGTTCATGTCCGACCCGGGGCAGATGGTGCGGCTTCTGGCGCTCAGGGTGTTGCAAAAGGCCGGTTTTCAGCAATGCCGGGTTGAGCGGTTGACCCGCCAGCTGGACGGGATCATCGTCGAAGGCCCCGGCCTGCGGCTGCGCGCGCGTCAGGTGGTGATTGCAGCGGGCGCCCATTCGCGCGCCTTGGCGGCCCAAGCGGGCGACCCCGTACCCTTGGACACCGAACGCGGCTATCATGTCGAATGGGATATGGCCACGCCGCGCCTGACACGGCCAAGCTGCCCGACTTCGCGTGGGTTCTACCTCTGCCCGATGACAGGCCGCCTGCGCGTGGCAGGCACAGTAGAGCTTGGCGGCCTAACCCTGCCGCCCTCGCCGCACCGGATTGCGAAACTGATCGAAGGCGCGCGGGCGATTTTCCCCGACCTGCCCGAACCCTCACGCGATTGGATGGGCTTTCGCCCCTCGATGCCGGATTCCGTTCCTGTCATCGGCCCCTCGCGCGCAGGCGCGGATGTCATCCACGCCTATGGCCATGGCCATATTGGCCTGACACTGGCCCCGATCACAGCCGAGATCGTGGCGGCACTCGTGGCGGGCAAGGCCCCGCCGGTGGATCTGGCGCCCTACCTGCCCCACCGCTTTGCCTGATGCCTCTGCGCCGATCAGGGAAAGGCTAGATCAGGTCCCGTCCGGAAGTATGAGACATTGTTGGTAAATGTGCTGTCCGGCACCAGCCGGATCCATCGCCCTTCGGGATCGTCAATCGCGGCGATTTCCTGAATGAACCAAGGGTTCCAACTGTCGGGGTCCGGCCCAAGATAACGCGCCAAGAGCCGCCTGAACCGCGCGGGCTCCATCGGCAAGACCTCGGCCTTGCCGCGCAAGCCAAGGTGCAACAGCACCCCGGCCGCCACATCCAGATGCACAATCTCAACCGCACAGCGCGGATCCGCCTGCAAACGCCGCACCGATGACCCTTCGCAATGCCCCAGCATCCACAAGGCGCCGTCTTCCCAGATGAACCAAACCGGCGAATTTCGCGGGCCTTCAGCTTCCATCGTCGCCAGATTGGCCATCAGGGGACGCGACAGAACGTCCTCAGGGTCAAAGGGCCCCGTCACCCCTTACAGCATCCCCGGCACAACCTGATCGGGTGGGCGGTGACCGTCGGCGAAGGTCTTGATGTTGATGATCACCTTCTCGCCCTGCTCAAGCCGCCCCTCGAGCGTGGCTGACCCCATATGGGGCAGCAAGACCACATTGGGCAGCGCGCGCAACGCGGGCGAGACCTCGGTGCCATGTTCATAGACATCCAAGCCAGCGCCCCCCAATTCCCGCGCGACCAGCATCCGCGTCAGGGCGTTTTCGTCGATCACCTCACCCCGTGAGGTGTTGATGATGACGGCGGAGGGTTTCATCAGCTTCAGCCGCCGCGCGTTCATCAGATGAAAGGTTGACGGGGTATGCGGGCAGTTGATCGACAAAATGTCCATCCGGCTGACCATCTGGTCCAGACTTTCCCAATAGGTGGCATCCAGTTCGGCCTCCACCTCGGGGCGCAGGCGCTTGCGGTTGTGGTAATGCACCTGAAGCCCAAAGGCGCGGGCGCGGCGCGCCACGGCCTGGCCAATCCGGCCCATGCCCAGAATGCCCAGCCGCCGTCCGCCCAGACGCCCGCCCAGAAACGCGGTCGGTGTCCAGCCCGTCCAGCTTCCGGCTTGCATCACAGTCAGCCCTTCCGGGATCCGCCGCGTCACCGACAGCATCAGGGCCATCGTCATGTCTGCGGTGTCCTCGGTCACCACACCGGGGGTGTTTGACACCAAAATGCCCCGGCTCCGCGCGGTGGCCACATCGATATGGTCCACGCCAGCCCCGAAACTGGCAATCAGTCGCAGCCGCTCGCCCGCCTTGGCGATCAGGCCCGCATCAATCTGATCGGTGATCGTCGGCACCAGCACATCGGCCCGCGCCATCGCCGCCGCCAGCTCTTCGCGGGTCATCGGGCGGTCATCGTCGCGCAGTTCGACGTCGAACAATTCCTTCATCCGTGTCTCAACGGGTTCGGGCAAGCGTCGCGTCACGACAACACTCAGACGTCCTGCGGGCATAAGGGGCCTCCCTGCACTTCCAAATCGCATCTCAGAATGGCAAAGTGACGACAAGCGGGGCAAGGCACAAGCCCCGGCAAGCAGTAACGGCGGCAGGCGGGGCGACAATACAGCCCCAAATGTCGCGAAAGGCACGGGCAATGACAGGGTTTTGGGGGTTTCGGGCTGTGGGCATCGGGATGATGCTGGCCATCGGCACGACATGGGGCACCCTGCCCGCCGCAGCGCAGGTCAGCGCAGGCGGCACGGTCTCGGTGGCCGCGCCGACCGAAGGCGGCCTTACCGCCTCGCCCCGACCAAAGCCCAACCCGATCCATGCCGCCGCAGCGCCCATCGCAGAGCCCGTGCCCGAAAGCGCGCCCGAGGCCGCTGCAGCCCCTGCCCCGGCAGCAGCCCCCGCCAATCCGGCCCCGGCGGCCAAGCCAGCCACCCCCCCGCGTGACCCCTCTAAAGGCGCGGTGACCAACCTGCCGATCCCACGCTTTGTCAGCCTCAAGGGCAATGAGGGCAACGCCCGGCGCGGCCCCAGCCTGACCCATCGCATCGACTGGGTGTTCACCACCCCCGGAATGCCGCTGCGCGTGACGGCCGAACATGAAAACTGGCGGCGCGTCGAGGATGCCGAGGGCTTGGGCGGCTGGGTGCATTACGCGCTTTTGTCCGGCGTGCGCTCGGCCATCCTCACCGCCAATCTTGCCGATTTCCGCATGCAACCCGACCCGGCCTCGGCCGTCAGGTTTCAGGCCGAACGGGGTGTGATCGGCAGGCTTCTGGCCTGCACCCCCGATTGGTGCCGGATGAACGTGCAAGGCGAACGCGGCTGGGTTGAGAAATCGGCGCTTTGGGGTGTGATCCCCGGCGAGATTTTGGAATAATCGCACCAGCTTTGTCGGCAACGCTTGATCGCACGCCCCACCGCGCCTAAAGCGCGCTGAACCTGTCGCAAAGGACCACCCGATGTCCGACCCGCATCCCGTCCGCCTGAACCTGACGGCTGGCGCCGCCTCGGTGGCGGTGGCCGCTCTTCTTGTGGCGCTGAAGCTTTGGGCTTTAGGCGAAACTGGGGCGCTGTCGGTGGCGGCCTCGCTGGCCGATTCTGCGATGGACCTGATGATCTCGCTCGCCGCGATGGCGGCGCTGATCTATGCCGCCAAACCCGCCGACGAAGACCACGCCTTTGGCCATACCAGCGCCGAGGATCTGGCCGCCTTGGGTCAGGCGATCTTTATCCTCATCGCATCTGGCGTCATCGCCTTTGCCGCCACCCAGCGCCTTTTGGACCCGTCAACGCCGCAACTCCAAGCGCAAGGGCGCGGCATGGTGGCGATGGGGCTGTCGGTGGTGCTGACGCTGGGGCTTGTGTGGTGGCAAGGCCGCGTGGCGCGCGCCACGGGCAGCCGGGTCGTGGCTGCCGATCGGCTGCATTATCTGGGCGACCTTCTGCCCAACATCGGGGCCATCGTGTCGCTTTGGGCCTCGTCGGCCTATGGCATGGGCCAGATCGACTCGGTTGTGGCGATTGGCGCGGCAGTGATGCTGGCCTTAGGCGCCCTGCGCATCGGCAAGGGCGCGTTTGATGCGCTGATGGACCGCCGCGCCGATCCCGCCATCATTGCCAGCATCGGTAAGATTGCCGCCGACTGGCCGGGCGTGCATGGCTATCACGATCTGAAAACCCGCACCGCTGGAAGCCGCATCTTCGTGAACATTCATATCGAGTTGGACGGCAGCCAAACCCTGCGCGAAGCCCATGACATAGGCGCAGGCCTGCGCCGCGCCATCCTGAGCGCCTATCCCCAGACCGATGTCATCATCCACAAGGACGTGGTGGGCGAGACCTGAAGCTCTTCATGGCCAAGCTGCCACTTTTTTCAGCAAATTTGCCCATATCTCTTGCATCGCGCGGCGACTGGCCGCACTCTCGCGGGAATTATCCATTCGTATAACAAGACACTCATGTCCACTGATCGCCGTCCCTATCGCCGCGAACCCGAAGAAGCTCGCCGCGAGGCGCTGATTGAAGCCGCGCTCGAGCTCGTGGCGGTTGGCGGGCCACAGGCGGCGACCGTGCGCGCCATTGCCGCCCGCGCGGGCGTGACGCCGGGGCTGATCCGCCATTACTTCGCCACCAAAGAAGAACTGACCCGCGCCGCCTATCGCCGCTTCGTGCAGATGCTGACCGATGACAGCGCCGCCGCCCTAAGCGATGCCGGCCCCGACCCCACAGCAAGGCTTGCCGCTTTCGTCGCGGCCTCGCTCCGCCCGCCGGTGGTGGACGCGCATCGCCTTGGGCTTTGGGCCGGGTTTCTGAACAGCTTGCGCAGCGACCCCGAGATGCGCCAGATCCACGAACAAGGCTACCGCGCCTATCGCGACATCCTCGAAGGGCTGATCGCCGCCCTGCCGCGCAAGGCCAACCCCGCGCAATGCCACCGCGACGCCATCGCCTGCAACGCGGTGATCGACGGGCTATGGCTGGAAGGCTCGGCCCTGCCGCAAGGCTTTGCCTCGGGCGAGTTGCAAGCCATCGGCCTTGCCGCCGTCTCCGCCATCCTCACCATTCCTCTGAAAGACCCCAGCGCATGAGATATTCCGCCCTGACCGACCGCCTCCAAGGGCTTGGCGGTGCCAAATGGGAAATTCACGCAGCGGCCCGCAAGATGAAGCGTGAGGGCCGCGACGTTATCGAGCTGACCATCGGTGAGCCGGATGTGCCCTGCCCGCCCGATCTGATTTTGGCCGCCACCGCCGCCATGGAGGCAGGCCGTACGGGCTATTCCAACGGCCATGGCGAACCCGCAACGCTGGCGGCCATTGCCCAGCGCTACACCGCCCGGCGTGGCCGCGCCTTTGGGCCTGAAAACATCATGACCCTGCCCGGCACCCAGACCGCGCTTTATGCCGTGCTCTGCACCCTTCTGGGCCCCGGGGATGAGGTGATCGTGGCCGACCCGATGTATGCCACCTATGACGGGCTGATTGCCGCCACGGGTGCAACAGCGGTTCCCGTGGCCCTGCGCCCCGAACAAGGTTTCCGCCTGCAAGCCGCCGATGTCGCGGCCAAGATCACGCCCCGCACCCGCGTTTTGTTCCTCAACACCCCCCACAACCCCACGGGTGCGGTGCTGCGCGCCGATGAGATCGCCGCCTTGGGCGCGCTCGCCCTTGCCCATGACCTCTGGATCGTCTCGGACGAGGTCTATGAGGATATGGTGTTCGACGGCGTGCCCTTTGCCTCGCCGCTGGATCTGCCAGAGTTGGCCGAGCGTACGGTTGTCACCTCCTCGATCTCCAAATCCCACGCAGCGCCCGGCTTTCGCTCGGGCTGGTGCGTCGGCCCGGCCGAGTTTTGCGCCCGGATGCTGCCCCTCTCTGAAACCATGCTGTTCGGCAGCCAACCCTTCATCGCCGACATGACCACGCTGGCCGTGACCCAAGGCTCCCCCGTCGCGCGCGGCATGGCGGCGCGCTTTGCCGCCCGCGCGGGGATGATCCATGACCGGCTGCACGGGGTTGCGGGCCTTGCCGTTCACCGCCCCGAAGCGGGCATGTTCGCCCTTCTCGACATCCGTGCCTCGGGCCTGTCCGGCAGCGCCTTTGCCCGCGCGCTTCTGACCGAGGCCGGTGTCGCCTGCATGCCCGGCGAAAGTTTCGGTGTCGGGGGCGATGGGGGGCTTGCAGGCTGGCTGCGCCTGTCGCTTACTCAACCCGATCCCGCGATTGATGCGGCCTGCACCCGCATCGCCGCCTTTGCCGCCAAGACCATAGGAGAGCCTAAATGAACACCGTCGGCATGAGACTGGTCGAAGGGCTGCATGCCCGTGGGGTTGAGGTGGTCTTTGGCATCCCCGGCGTGCATACCGTTGAAATGTATCGCGGATTGTCCGGAAGTCCGGTGCGACATGTGACGGCGCGGCACGAACAAGGCTGCGCGTTCATGGCCGATGGCTATGCCCGTGCCACCGGCAAGCCCGGCGTTGCTTTGGTTATCACTGGCCCCGGCCTGACCAATGCCATCACCGCCATGGCCCAAGCGCGCGAAGATTCGATCCCGATGCTGGTGATCTCGGGCGTCAATCGGCGCGGGTCCTTGGGCAAGGGCTGGGGCCTGCTGCACGAATTGCCCGACCAGCAGGCGATGATTGCCACCCTGTGCCCGACCCGCCGGATCACCGACCCGTCGCAAGTGGCCGAAACCCTGGATTGGGCCTTTGCCGCAATGACCACCGGCCGCCCCGGCCCGGTGCATATCGAAGTGCCGACCGACGTGATGCCGATGGAATGCGCGGCCCTGCCCGCGCCCGCCCCCCTGCCCGCCCGCCCAGCGGCCAAAGGCCTTGAACAGGCGGCCGAACTTCTGAATGCCGCCGCCGATGTGGTGATCCTTGCCGGCGGCGGCACCCGCGGCCAAGAGGCCGCGCTTAAGGCGCTGGCCGAGCGGCTGGACGCGCCAGTTATCCAGACCGTCAACGCGCGGGGCATGATGCATCATCACCCCTTGACCGTGCCCGCCTCGCCCAGCCTGTCCTCGGTGCGGGATCTGATCCATTCCGCCACCTGCGTGCTGGCCATCGGCACCGAATTCGGCTGGACCGATTATGACATGTATGTCGTGGGCGATCTGCCCGCACGCCCCGACATGATCCGCATTGATGCCTGCGCGGAACAACTCGCCCGCCTGCCCGCCGCGCTCACGCTGCAGGGCGACGCCGGGGCCACCATGGCCGCGCTTCTGCCGCACCTGACCGCCAAACAGGCCAGCGGCCCGGCCCGCGCCGCCGCCACCCGCGACAAGGCCCGCGCCGAACTGGCCCAGCTTGACCCCCTGATGCCCAACCGCCTGACCATGGTCGAGGTGGTGCGCGCCGCCCTGCCCGGCTGTCTGATCGTGGGCGACAGCACCCAAGCGATCTATGCCGCCAACCTGTACTATGACCACGACCGCCCGGGCGGCTTTTTCAACGCCGCCACCGGCTATGGCGCCTTGGGTTACGGCCCCGGCGCCGCCGTGGGTGCGTCCATCGGCACGCCCGGCGCCAAAGTCGTCTGCCTGATCGGCGACGGTGGGCTGCAATTCTCGCCCGGTGAACTCCGCACGGCGGTGGATGAGAAATTGCCGATCACCTTCCTTGTCTGGAACAACGCCGCCTATAACGAGATCGCCGACGCCATGCGCGCGGCCAATACCGAGGTGATCGGCTGTCACCCCTCGCCCCTGAACATGGAACCCTTCGCAGCCGCCTGCGACCTGCCCTATACCTCGGCCCCCCTAGACCCCGAGGCGCTGTATTGGGCGCTGTCCCAGCCCCATAACGGCCCAAGGTTGATCGAGGTGCGGGTCAGGGCCTGAGGCACACTGATTTTCGGTCGAAAATATTCCCTATCCCGGCAATCCCGGGTTTGTACGGATCAGGCTGGGACGCTCTGCCACGTCCGCCCACCAACGCGACAAGGCGGAACAACGCGCCAAAAGCGCCGCCCCTTCTGGCGCAACGGTGAAATAGTCCAGCATGGGGGCGAGGTGGCACTCGGCCAGCGTCATTTGGCCTTTGGCCAGCACCAACCCTTCAGCCGCAACCGACTCGAGCGCCGCAAGCACCTTGCCGGACGCCCGCAGCCCCGCCGCAACTTCGGCCTCGTCCAAGGCTTCCCCGTTTGCCGGACGAAAGACCCTGTGTTCAAAGACCTGCCGCACCATGTGCCGGTAGCCGTAGGCATCGATCATCGCGATTACCTGCGCCATACGTGCAATGGCGCTTGGCAGGCGGGGCGTCAGCGCCGGGTCTGGAAAGGCTGCGTCAAGATACCGGGTGATCGCGTTCGTTTCGTAGATCTGAAAGCCCCCATTGCTCAATACCGGCACCATGCCAAAAGGATGTGGGTTTGCCGCAGCAGAACTTTCCTCCTCAAACGGGTTTACTTCGGACAGATCATAGGCCAACGACTTTTCTGCCAGAACCACCCTGACAATGCGGGTATAAACGCTGTAGCGATACCCATGAAGGCAAAGCACTTTGTCTGTGGTCATCATGTCGCGCCCAGTTCCATCACCATCACCCAGCGATCCAACCCAGGGCCAATGCCGTTTTTCGTGACCTCTGTAACGCTGAATCCCAGCCGGACATAGAACCCGGCGCTCAGTTGGCTGGTTTCCATTGCTACCCGGTCCACCCCCACCACAAGGCGGATTGCCCCCAGCCGCGCATCTGACAACGCCTGACCGATGCCCTGCCTCTGCCGGGCTCGGTCAACCATACCATAGGTCAGCCTCGCCGTCTCACCCGCCACCTCAAAGCCGCCACATGCCACCACTTGGCCCCTCGCCTCGCCCACCAGATAGGGCCAAGGCCCGATGTCGTTCAGAAAGGCGATAAACTCGGCCCGTTCCTCCGGGGCAAAGGATTCCGGCGTATTGCTGTCAAACAGGCGAAGACAGGCGGCGAAATCGCTGGAACGGTAAGGGCGGAACAGTAGGTCATCCATCGCCCAAGGCTAGCGCCCCACCCCACGCGGGTCCATCCCCGCAACGCCCCTTTATTTTGATCAAATTTTTCTGCATAACAGCGCCAACCACCCTCAGGGAGTCGCCCCATGGCCCAAGACCTGATCGCCGGCATCGCCAAGGATCGGCTGGAAAAACTCGCCCAGCGCGAGGCCAAACGCTATGCCGCCGCCCGCCCCAAGGCCAAGGCGGCGCTGGCGAAGGGGGCTGATGCGTACTTGGGCGGCGTGCCGCTGCATTGGATGACCGACTGGCCCATGCCGCACCTGCCGATTGTGGCCCGCGCCAAAGGCGCGCGTCTGACCGACATCGACGGCTATGAGATCGACGATTTCTGTTTGGGCGATACCGGGTCGATGTTCGGCCATTCGCCTGCACCCGTCGCCAAGGCGATCCGCGCCCAAGCCCCCCGGGGCCTGACCTATATGCTGCCCACCGAAGACGGCCTCGCGGCGGGGCGGCTGTTGCAAGAGGTGTTCGGCCCCTTCCGCTGGCAGATCGCCACCACCGCGACCGATGCCAACCGCTTTGCCATCCGCGTCGCGCGCGCCATCAGCGGGCGGCCCAAGATCCTGGTGTTCAACGGCTGCTATCACGGCACCGTAGACGACGTGATGGTGGAGCTCTCAGGCGGCAAAACCCAAAACCGCCAAGGGCTTATGGGCCAAGTGGCAGACCTGACCCTTGGGGCGACAGCGGTTGAATTCAACGACCTTACCGCCGTGGAAGCCGCGCTGAAAACCGGTGAGATCGCCGCGATCCTGACCGAACCGGTGATGACCAACTCTTGCATGGTCCTGCCCGACGCGGGCTTTCACGATGGCTTGCGCCTGCTCTCGCGCCGCTACGGCGCGCTCCTTATCATCGACGAGACGCACACCATTTCTTCGGGCCTTGGCGGCTATACGGCCGTGCACTCCCTCTCACCCGATATCTTCGTCGTCGGCAAATGCGTGGCCGGTGGCCTGCCCACCGCCGTTTGGGGGCTGAGCGACGAGACCGCAAAGCGGTACGAGGAGGCCAATGCAAAACGCGCGCCCGGCCATTCCGGCATGGGCACCACGCTTTCCGCCAATCCTTTGCAATTCGCCTGCCTGAAGGCCACCTTGGGCGAGGTGATGACGGCCAAAAACTACGCGCATATGGAAAAGCTTGCCGAACGGCTCTCGCACGGTTTGGCCGAGGTGATCGCGCGGCACAAGGCCCCGTGGCACGTCGTGCGCGTCGGCGCGCGGGTCGAGTTTATCTGTGCCCCCGGCCCGTTGCGAAACGGCACCGAAGCCGGCCATGCCCACCAGCCGCAGGCCGAAGCCGCGCTGCACACCGCCCTTCTCAACCGTGGCAGCCTGATCGCACCCTTCCACAACATGATGCTTGTCAGCCCCGCCACGAAGAAACGTCAGGTCGACCGCCTGATCACCGCCTTCAATGACGTGCTGACCGAACTGTTTTCCTGAAAGATCAAGACCATGACCAGCCCATCTGGGTCCACCCCCGCCGAAGCCGAAGCCTTCCTCGCCGCCCATCCCGAGATTGAGGCCTTCGATATCGTCCTGCACGATTCCAACGGCATCGGGCGTGGCAAGATCATCCGCCGCCATGAGCTCTTGTCGATCTACAAGTCTGGCCGCCACATGCCGATCTCGATCCTCGGCTTGGATATCTGCGGCGAGGATGTCCATGAAACCGGACTGATCTGGGACCAGGGCGACGGCGACCGCCGCGCATGGCCCATCCCCGGCACGCTCGTGCCGCTTGTGGGCACCACCCCGCCGCGCGGCGAGGTGTTCATGTCGCTCTACAATCTCGACGGCTCCCAGATGACCTCGGACCCTCGCCACGCCCTGCAACGACAGGTCGACGCCATGGCCGCCGAGGGGCTTTACCCCGCCGCGGCCTTTGAGTTGGAGTTCTTCCTTCTGGAAAACGACCGCGACGCAAACGGCAAGATGGTCCCGGCGCGGGATGTGCTCGACCGCCGCCGCAACTCGAAAACCGATGTCTACTCGGTTGACCAGCTTCACGGCATGCTGCCCCTCTTCAACGACATCTACGCAGGCGCCAAGGCGGCAGGCATCAAAGCCGAAACCCTGATCTCGGAATTCGCGCCCGGCCAATACGAACTCACGCTGCACTACCGCGACAACGTTCTGCAGGCGGCGGATGATCTGATGCGCCTGAAGCGCCTCGTGCGGATGCACGCGCGGCTGCATGGCGTCACCGCCTGTTTCATGGCGAAACCGAATGAGGATTACGCAGGCTCTGGCATGCACTTGCATGTCTCCCTGCAAGACGCCAAAGGCCAGAACGTCTTTGTCGAGGCGGTCGAAGGCCAGTACAACGACACGATCCTGCACGCCATCGGGGGGCTTCAGCAAACCATGGGCGAGGCGATGCTGGTCTTTGCCCCGCACGCCAATTCTTGGCGCCGCTTTGCCAGCCAATCCTACGCGCCGGTCTCCCCCACATGGGGCGTCAACAACCGCTCGGTCGCGCTGCGCATCCCCGCCGGCGACATCCGCGCGCGCCGCATCGAACACCGCCCGGCTGGCGTGGACGCCAACCCCTACCTTGTGGCCGCCACCGTTTTGGCCGGCATTCGCCACGGCCTAAAGCACCGCATCGATCCAGGACCAGAGGTCACCGGCAACGGCTATGAGGCGGAAACCACCGTGGTCATCCCCGAAGACTGGCGCTCGGCCATCAGACTGGCCCAAGGCTCGGCTTTCCTCAAAGACGCGCTGGGCGAGGACATGCACCGCACCTTCACCGCCGTCAAAGCCGCCGAATACGCCCGCGTGATGCGCACCGTCTCCGAGGTGGATTTCGACCTGTATCTGCACACGGTCTGAAGCCGTAGGGCGGGGTTCAACCCCGCCTTACCCCCAGCGACAGGCCCCCGCGCAAACCGCGCGCCCTTCGCGCACAGCCTCTGCGATGATCCCCGGCACCCGGGCATCCAAGCCCAGCGCGGGCAAAAGCCGCCCCTGAAACCCAGCCTCATTCAAGGCCGCCGGAATGTCCTGCACCACATGCCCGCCCTCGGCGGCAAAGAACGGCAAACAGACCGCATCGGCCCCAAACCCTTGCAGGTCGGCAAGCCTCGGCTCCTGATCGATAAAGCCACAGACCGCGCGCCGCCCTTGCGCCACGACCATCCCCGCCACGCGCCCCGCAATCGCGGCCGGCACCGGGCTTTTGAAGCTGCCATGCGCGGCGATAATCGCCTCAGACGCCCCGCTTTCGGCCACCAGATCCACCGCCAAACCCTGCACGGCCTCCAAACAGCCAAAGGGCTCCAGCATTTGCCAACCCTGTGCGCCCGCCGCCGCCAATTGGCTCGGCAAATGCACCCGCGTGAACCAGCCCCCGGCCATGAACATCGGAAACACCAAAAGCCCCGGCCCCAGCCCCGCCACCGCCGCCGCCAGCGCGCCCGGGCTGGCCAAGGTTGCCGACCCCACCGCCCAGCCGGGCAACACCGCCGCCACCGCCTCGGCCAGCCGCGCCAAAGCCGCCTCCGCCGGACCGGGGTCCGAGGGCTGACCATGTGCCACAATCAAAAGCTGACCTGCCGTTTTCATCTTGGTCCAAATACTCCCGCCGGAGGCTCCTCAGGTCGCCCCCCAGACATCCGCGTCGGGAACTGACACGCCGCTGTCACCAGACCACCTTAACCTGCCGCAAACAAGGGAGAACCCGATGAAACTCGTCAAGCTGGAAACCTTCACCACTCCCTTCGTGAGCTTCGTGCGCGCCACGTCCGAAACGGGCGCGCAAGGCTGGGGCCAGCTGTCCACCTATCACGCCGACATCACCGCGCAGATCTTCCACCGTCAGGTGGCGCCCTATGCGCTTGGCACCGATGCGCTCGACTTCGCCGATACGATCCAGCGCAACTATGAGAAAGAACACAAATACCCCGGCAGCTACCTGCGCCGCGCGCAGACCGGGCTCGACACCGCGCTCTGGGACCTGCGCGGCAAACATGAAGGCAAGTCGGTGGCCACCCTTCTGGGCGGCAGCCCGGGCAAGGTCCGCGCCTATGCCAGCTCGATGAAACGCGACATCACGCCCGAGGATGAGGCCGCCCGCTTTGTCCACCTGCGCGACACCTACGGCTTTACCGCCTTCAAATGGCGGGTGGGGGCCGAATGTGGCCGCGACATCGACGAATGGCCCGGCCGCACCGAGGCGGTGGTGCCCGTGGTGGCCAAAGCCCTTGGCGACGGCATCGACAAGCTTGTCGATGGCAATTCCTGCTACTCCCCCGCCCGCGCGATCGAAGTGGGCAAGATCTTACAAGACAATGGCATTGGCCATTTCGAAGAACCCTGCCCCTATTGGGAGCCTGAGCAGACAGCCGAGGTTCGCGCGGCCCTCACGCTCGACGTGGCCGGGGGTGAGCAGGATTGCGAATATTCCAGCTGGCAATTGATGTTCGACCGCAAGGCGGTCGACATCGCCCAACCCGACATCATGTATATGGGCGGCATGCACCGCACGATGCATGTCTGCCGCATGGCCGCCGCCCATGGCCTGCCCGTGACGCCCCACGCCGCAAACCTTTCGCTCGTCACCCTGTGCACAATGCACCTTCTGCGCGCGATCCCGAACGCCGGTAAGTATCTCGAGTTCTCCATCGAAGGCGCGGATTACTACCCGTGGCAGCAAGATCTCTTCGTCAACGACCCCTATAAGATCGAAGATGGCCACGCGACCGTGACCGACGCGCCGGGCTGGGGGGTGGAGATCAATCCCGCTTGGCTCGACCGCGCCCAGTATCAGGTCTCCACCCTCGACTGACCTGCGCCAGATGGCCCCTTTCCCGGGCCTCTGCACTCCTATATATCCGCGCGCATGACCCAGCTTGACCTCATCCGCAACTTCTCCATCGTGGCCCACATCGACCACGGCAAATCCACCCTCGCTGACCGGCTCATCCAGATGACCGGCACAGTGGCTGCGCGCGATATGAAGGCGCAGATGCTGGACAGCATGGATATCGAGCGTGAACGCGGCATCACGATCAAGGCCAACACGGTGCGGATCGAGTATCCCGCCAAGGATGGCAAAACCTATATCCTGAACCTGATCGACACCCCCGGCCACGTTGACTTTGCCTATGAGGTCTCGCGCTCCATGCGCGCCGTCGAAGGCTCGCTTCTGGTCGTCGACGCCTCCCAAGGGGTCGAGGCGCAAACGCTGGCCAACGTCTATCAAGCGCTGGACGCGGGCCACGAGATTGTGCCCGTCCTGAACAAGATCGACCTGCCCGCCGCCGAGCCCGAACGCGTGCGCCAGAACATCGAAGACGTCATCGGCCTTGATGCCTCTGACGCCCTTATGGTCTCGGCAAAGTCCGGCATCGGCATCCCCGATGTGCTGGAAGCCATCGTCACCCGCCTGCCCGCCCCCAAAGGCGACCGCGACGCGCCGCTGAAAGCGATGCTCGTCGATTCATGGTACGACCCCTACCTCGGCGTCGTCGTCATGGTCCGCATCATGGACGGCGTCATGAAAAAGGGCGACCGCGTCCGCATGATGCAAACCAACGCCGTCTACGGCATCGACAAGCTGGCGGTTCTCAAACCCCAGATGGTCGATATCCCCGAACTGGGGCCGGGCGAGATCGGCATCTTCACCGCCTCGATCAAACAGGTCCGCGACACCCGCGTTGGCGACACCATCACCCACGAACGCAAAGGCTGCGCCGAGGCCTTGCCGGGCTTCAAGCCCGCGCAACCCGTGGTGTTCTGCGGCCTGTTCCCGGTCGACGCCAACGAGTTTGAAAACCTGCGCGAGGCGATTGAAAAGCTTTCGCTCAACGACGCCTCCTTCTCGACCGAAATGGAAACCTCTGCCGCGCTTGGCTTCGGCTTCCGCTGCGGCTTCTTGGGCCTGTTGCACCTTGAGGTCATCCGCGACCGGCTTGAGCGCGAATATGACATTGACCTCATCACCACTGCGCCATCCGTGGTGTTCAAGCTTTATATGAAAGACGGCGAAGTGCGCGATCTGCACAACCCCGCCGACATGCCCGACCTCACCTTGGTCGACCACATCGAAGAGCCGCGCATCAAGGCCACCATCATGGTGCCCGACAACTACCTCGGCGATATCCTGAAGCTGTGCCAAGACCGCCGCGGCATCCAGCTTGACCTCAGCTATGCCGGCAACCGCGCCATGGTGGTCTATGACCTGCCCTTGGCCGAAGTGGTCTTCGACTTCTACGACCGCCTGAAATCGGTGACGCAGGGCTATGCCAGCTTTGACTATACCCTGTCGGAATACCGCGAGGATCATCTGGTCAAGATGTCGATCCTTGTGAACGAAGAGCCGGTCGACGCCCTATCGATGATGGTCCACCGCGACCGGGCCGAGGCCCGCGGCCGCGCCATGGTGGAAAAGCTGAAAGACCTGATCCCCCGGCACATGTTCAAAATCCCGATCCAAGCGGCAATTGGCGCCCGCGTGATCGCGCGTGAGACGCTGTCGGCCATGCGCAAGGACGTGACGGCCAAATGCTATGGCGGCGACGCCACGCGGAAGAAAAAGCTGTTGGAGAAGCAGAAGGCCGGCAAGAAGCGGATGCGCCAGTTCGGCAAGGTGGAGATTCCGCAGGAGGCGTTTATTGCTGCCCTCAAAATGGACAATTGATTGTCCTATTTTGAGGGGCGGTGGGCGGCAGCGATTGGCCTGCCAATCGCGTGCCCACTCGGTGGCAGGATGTGGATGGCGGTTTGGCGCTGAAGATAGATGGGTAGCGTTATATAATGATGCGTTGATGCAATGGTTTTGTGCTCATTCGTTACATCAAGCATAGGTGCTGAGTTGGACATTATTTTTGTTGATGAGCAAACGGCAAAAGTGAACGGACACGCATTTACAGAATTGATGGGCTTTCGCATCCCAGCGACAGAATATCCCATCCTAAGGGAAAGGTTGGTAATTGAATTAAGCGCGGTCCTGCAGCTTGTTACTCAGGGTCAAGAGCAGACCAGATTTGTCAAGAATTTTCCAGTTCTGCATGGAACAGATTTTTTGAACGACTATTCTGACTTCATAAAAATTGAAGCTTTGCATGTAATTTTTTCAGTTGTTGCGAATCATAATGTAACCTTCTCTAGGATTGGCTATTTTCATGATTCTGACCTTATCAAAGGCCAAGCACTGGCCAAGGAGCATAGCGCAAAGTCTACATCCTTTTTTGGATTGTGGGCTGCCTTGTGGAAGAAGGAAAGATCACCAGCAGTTGTTGTTTCTGAATTAGATGTTCAAAGTCTTCGGCATTTCAATATGACTAGTACATCCAAAATACCTGACTTATTCAATCTTGGAAAGGAGAGCGCTTCGCTTCCGGTGGACAAGATGATTGGTCACTTCTTTGCATTGAAGGATGAAATTGGGTGCCAAGTTGCTGACTTGGCGCTCTACGCAGCTCTAAAATCCATGTCGTCTGGATCGGAGTACCACAACGCCGTTGGAAATAAATTTTCTCTAATCAGCGATAGATTTGAAGTTGATAGAATTATTTGGTGGAACGACACGTCCAAGAGCGTGCTTCGAGTTTAGCGCAAGCCTAGCGTACTGAAATTCATATCATCCGTTTCCGCTTTATGCGCCCGTACTGTGGGCAAGTGCATGATGCGCATTCATTGCGCACCTCCCCCCACACAGGCCCGCGCCCGACCTCGGGACGGCGCGCCAACCAATGTTCTAGGCACTTTATCCCTCAACCCCTCCCACCAAATTTCTGCTGGCTACGGTCGCAGACGCGCCCTCCCGGGGGGAGGTCGGGCGCGGGCCGGCGGCGCATTCGCGCCTTGATTCCGGCCAAGGGGTGATTGTGGCGGACGGTCTGTCCTACCCGGCCCGCGAAAGCGTTCGCGGGCGTTCGCACCTGAAAACGGTCCACTGGACCGTTTTCCCCCGCCAAGGGGCGGGGCGGTTCTCACCCCACCGAATTTCTGCTGGCAACCGTCGCAACGCGCCCTCCCGGGGGGAGGTCCCATCTCGGCGATTGCAAAGGGCAATCGCCTGCCGGGCAACGGGGCGCGGGCCGGCGGCGCATTCGCGCCTTGATTCCGGCCTTTGGCGGCGCAAGCGCCGCTAAATCCACCTCTGTTTGATGGGGTTTTCGTTACTCAACACACCCCGGCACCCGCAGATCGCGGCAGAAATAGCCCGCGGCACCGCCGACGATAGCGCCTGTGAGCGGGCTGCCGCCCGTCGCGCCGCCAATCACCGCACCGCCCGCCGCTCCGGCAAGGCCGCGTTCGGCGTCATTGGCAAGGCAGGCCGACAGGCCAAAGGCCGCCGCCGTACAAAGGGCGAGTGTTTTCAGCATTTCAGGGGCGTTCAAAACCATGGCACATCTCCGGATCACTGCAGGATTGCAGGGGAAATCCTGCGCTGATCCGGGGGGCTTTGCACTGATGCACATTGGTCCGGGCGCAACATGGGCGGCATTCCCGCCCCCACGCCGCCCCAAACCGGCGAAACTTCGCTGCGCCATTTCTCAGATCGCCTGCGCCACGTAGGCCGGGGCACCCCGGCCTCACATCACGCCGGATCGGCGTCGTTCCGGTCCGACTTGCGCACCGGCCAGATCGGATGCGCCACAGGGTCTTTCGCCTTGAACAGATAGTGCCGGAAGATCTGGGCATAGTTTTCAAACACATAAGCCTCATTGCGCCGCCGGTAATGATCGCCGCGCGCCGCGTAAATCCCCGGCAGGCGATACCACGGCGCCTTGGGGTGCATGTGGTGCACCGCATGCAGGTTGTTGTTCAGGAACAACAGCGCCAAGGGTCCGCGATCCTCGACAATCACCGACCGCGCCCGAAACGCCTCATGCGCGCGATGCTCAAGATAGGTGCGGATTTTCAGAAGCCCATAGCCGAAATAGGCCGCCAGAACCCAAGCCCAAACCGGCATCTCGGTAAAGGCCCAAAGCCAAGCCACCACCATCGCCACCCCGATGGCATGCAGCCCCCAAGCCAGCCTAATCCGCGCATCCCCCGCCCGGATCGCCGCGATATCGGGGCCAGAGAAAAACCAGATGCTGATCGCAGGACCCAGCAAAATCCGCCCGATCAGCGTGTTATTGGCCCTGAGCAGCGCCTGAACCCAGCCCGGCGTGCGCGCCCAGACGGCCGGGTCCATGTAATTCGCCTCGGGGTCGTCATAGGGGTCGGTCAGGTTCGGGTCATAATGGTGCTGCAGATGAGAATCTTTGAACCGGATGTAGGGCACGAAAAGCGTGAAGCCGATAAAGACCAGCGCCTCGTTCAGGGTCTGGTTGCGGAACGGATGGCCGTGCAGAACCTCGTGTTGCAAGGATGAGAACTGCGCGATGGCCAGCGCCGTGACGATCACCGACAAGACCCCCGAAACCGGCCACAAGAGCGTCCCCGCCGCAAAAGCCCCATGGGCCAGCCCCAGCATAGCAAGCGTGGGCCATTCAATCTCATGCGGCATCGCGCGGGTGGTCATCGGCGGTCTCCTGTCGTCGTGGTGAAGCTAGCACTTGCATTGCGGCCCCGGAACTTGGAGGTTACGCAGCACAAAGTCGCAAATGTTTTGGAAAGTCACCAGATGACAGATAAACGCAACCGTGCGGCGCTGTTCCGCAGCAGGCTGGCGCTGGCCATGGCGGCCAGCGGCCAAAGCCAAAGCGCGCTGGCGCGGGCAGTGGGGGTGGATAGGTCCACCTTTTCCGCGCTTTTGGCCCCCGGCACGCGCCTGCCCAACGCCCAAGGCGTGGCCGAGGCGGCGACGGCGCTGGGGGTGTCGTCCGATTGGCTTTTGGGGCTGACGGACAGGCCCTTGCCACTGGACCGCGCCTTGGACCAAGCGATGAGCCTGACCGACGCGCCGCGCGCGCTGTTTGATGAGACGATCTTCGGCTGGCACCGCGAGGCCGCGGGTTACAAGATCCGCCATGTGCCCGCGACCCTGCCCGATATCCTGAAAACCCGCGCTGTGGTGGAATGGGAATACCGCGACACCTTGGGCGGCACGGCGGCGGCGGCTATTTCGGCCTTCGAGACCCAGCTTGGTCATCTGCGCGGCGCGCGGTCCGATTATGAAATCGCGCTGCCCTTGCATGAGATCACCTCATTCGCCCAAGGCACTGGCTATTGGGCGGGCCTGCCCGACCCGGCGCGCGCCGAGCAGTTGGACCGACTGATCCGCCTGACGGATGAGCTTTATCCCGGCCTCAGGCTCTACTTCTACGACGCCCACCAGGTCTATTCCGCCCCGGTCACCGTCTTTGGCCCGCATCTGGCGGTGATTTATCTGGGCCGCACCTATCTCAGCTTTCGCGACCCGGCACGCGTCGCTGCGATTTCGGCGCATTTCGACTGGCTGGTGCGCGAGGCCCCCTTGGGCGCGCGGGAGGCGGGCGCGCATTTGCGCGCGCTTCGGGCGGCGATGGCGGGTTAAAGCGGGCGGAACTGGGTCATGTCGTAGCCGTTCCAGTCCAAAATCTCGCGCGCCGCCGTCATGCGGTCACCGGATATGGCCACGCCCCGGTTCAAGACGAAGCCAAACCCGCCCGAGGGCGTGCCGATCACCAGCGTGCGATAGTCGCCATCGGCCCAAAGCACCCACCACTCCTGCCCCGCCACGGCAAAGCGGCCCGGCCCCGTAGGCTGCAAGCGGCCCGAACCCTTGACGTCCCGGCCATTCAGGCACAGCCGAAACGCAACGCGACCGTTCGGCTTGATATCCACCCCGCCAGCGCGGCAGCCTTCGGCCCCAAAGGTGCCAACCTGCTGCCAGCGGCCGGGCAGCTTGGCACTGTCCAGAACAGCCGAGGAATAGATCTGCCCGCCCGCCGGGCGAAAGGCCCCTTCGGGTGCAGCGGCAGGGGCCGCGACGCAGGCGCTGAGGCCCAAGGCGAGCGCGAGGGCGGCAAGTTTCGGGGTCAGTCCAGACATAGCGTCACCTCGCGACCATCATCTTGCAGGATATCATTGCAGCCAAACATCGGGGTGATCGGCGCACAGGTGCCGGACCGGGCCAGACAATAGCCCTCACATTGGCTTTGGCGGGTGCAGGCCTTGCCCCCGTCGCGGGTGAGCGTAACACAGGCCTTGGCCCCGCTTTTGCCCGCCTTCGCCCATGTGCCGCCGGTTTTCAGGCAGCGCGCCTCTTCCGGCGAGGCGGGGGGGGCGGGTGCGACCTCTTCGGTCGCCTCCGGCACCGCCGGAGCCGCCTCATCGGACGCGGGGGCGGGTTGTGCCGCAGGCGCGTCCAGCGAGGTGGTCTCGATCAGCTCGGCTGCAAGCGGGCTGGCCTCGGGCGCGGCTGAACTCAGGTCAGACGCCCCCTGCCCCGGCACACAGGCCGAAAGCATCACAACCGCCAGAAGAGCCATCCACCGCATCACAGCATCCCACGCGCCACTCATGCCCCTAAGCCAGAGATGCCCAGAAGCCGCCCGCTTCCGCAACCCCCTTAGAACGGCATGGGATGGGCGCGGTGGGCGGCGTCAATCTCGGCCAGCACCTTGGGCGAGAGCGTGACATCTGCTGCGCCAATCGCGACGTCCAATTGTGCAAGATTGGTCGCGCCGATGATCGGGATGCAGGGGAAGGGCCGGCTGCGGCAAAAGGCAATCGCCATCTGCGCCGGGTCCAGCCCATGCGCGGCGGCGATGCCCAGATAGGCGGCCACAGCGGGAAACACCTGCGGCGTGATGCGCCCACCAAGGCCGGGGTTCAGACTGCGGCGGCTGCCGGTCGGGGTGACGTCGCCTGCATATTTGCCCGTCAAAAGCCCGGTCGCCAGAGGGGAAAACGCCAACAGCGGCAGGTTTTCCATATGGGCAAGCTCGGCCCAATCGCTGTCAAACTGGCGGCACAAAAGCGAGTATTCGTTCTGCGCCGTCATCATGCGCGGCAATCCGTGCTTTTCCGCCAGATGCAGCCATTTCGCCGTGCCCCAGACCGTTTCATTCGACAAAGCCAGATGGCGGATCTTGCCCTCGGCCACGAGCTTTGCGGTCTCTTCCAAGATCTCAACCATATGCGCCTCGGTCTCGGCCGCCGTGGCCCCCCGCGGATCAAAGGTCCAGATATCGCGGAAGTGATAGACATCGCGGTTCGGCCAATGCAGCTGATAAACGTCGATGTAATCGGTCTGCAACCGGCCGAGCGATGCCTCGCACGCCGCACGCATCACAGCCGGGGTCAGGGGCGCCCCGCCCCGCACCTCAGGATGGCCCGCACCCGTGACCTTGGTGGCCAGCACCACGCGGTCGCGCCTGCCTTTGGCAAACCATGTGCCAATGATCTCTTCGGTCCGGCCCACCGTTTCAGCCTTGACCGGGTTCACCGGATACATTTCCGCCGCATCCCAGAAATTCACCCCCCGCTCAAGCGCGTGGTCCATCTGGGCATGGCCTTCGGCCTCGGTGTTCTGGCTGCCCCATGTCATGGTGCCAAGGCAGATTTCCGAGACGCTGATGCGAGTCCGGCCAAGGGGAATGTGTTTCATGGGCAAGGCTCCTTTTCGCCGACCCTAGCCGAAGGGCGCGCGGCGACAAGAGCAAAGGGATGCGCTTCCCCCCGACCGCGCCTTGCGCTAAAGCGGGCGCGACAAGACAAGAGGGCGCCATGGCACGGATTCTTATCACCTCGGCTATTCCTTATATCAACGGCATCAAGCATCTGGGCAACCTTGTGGGCAGCCAGTTGCCTGCCGACCTGTTCGCGCGGTTCAACCGGGCCATCGGCAATGAGGTGATGTTCATCTGTGCGACCGATGAGCACGGCACCCCGGCCGAACTGGCGGCGGCCAAGGCGGGCAAGCCGGTGGCCGAATACTGCGCCGAAATGCACGGCGTTCAGGCCGAGATTGCCAAGGGCTTCCGCCTGTCCTTCGACCATTTCGGCCGATCCTCCTCGCAGCGCAATCACAAGCTGACCCAGCATTTTGCCGGCAAGCTGGCCGAAAACGGTCTGATCCGCGAAGTCTCCGAAAAGATGATCTATTCCATAGACGACGGCCGCTTCCTGCCCGACCGCTATATCGAAGGCACCTGCCCGAACTGCGGGTTTGAAAGCGCGCGTGGCGACCAATGCGACAACTGCACCAAGCAGCTGGATCCGACCGACCTTATCAACCCACGCTCCACCATTTCCGGCTCCACCAATCTGGAAGAGCGGGAAACCAAGCACCTTTACCTCATGCAGCGCGCGCTGAAGGACAAGCTGGAGGCTTGGATCGACAGCAAGACCGACTGGCCGATCCTGACCACCTCGATCGCCAAGAAATGGCTGAACGATGGCGACGGGCTGCAAGACCGCGGCATCACCCGCGATCTGCATTGGGGCATCCCGGTGATGCGCGGCGATCAGCCTTGGCCGGGGATGGAAGGCAAGGTGTTCTACGTCTGGTTCGATGCCCCCATCGAATACATCGCCTGCACCGCCGAATGGGCCGATGCGAACGGTCTGGATGATGCGGCATGGCAGCGCTGGTGGCGCACCGACAAAGGTGCTGCGGATGTGACCTATTACCAGTTCATGGGCAAAGACAACGTGCCCTTCCACACCCTGTCTTTCCCGGCGACCATTCTTGGGTCGGGCGAGACGTGGAAGCTGGTCGACTACCTCAAGTCGTTCAATTACCTGAATTATGACGGCGGCCAGTTCTCCACCTCGCGCGGGCGCGGCGTGTTCATGGATCAGGCGCTGTCGATCCTGCCGTCGGATTACTGGCGCTGGTGGCTGTTGTCCCATGCCCCGGAATCCTCGGATGCCGAATTCACATGGGAAAACTTCCAAGCCTCGGTGAACAAGGATCTGGCCGATGTCTTGGGCAATTTCGTCAGCCGCGTGACCAAGTTTGCTGTGTCGAAACTGGGCGACACCGTGCCCGAGGCAGGGGCCTTCGGCCAGATGGAAACCGCGCTGATTGCCGATCTGGGCGTGCGGATTGCCGATTACACCCGCGCGATGGAGGGGATGGAGGTCCGCAAGGCCGCCGCCGAACTGCGCGCGATTTGGGTGATCGGCAACGAATACCTGCAGGCCGCCGCCCCGTGGTCGGTGGTCAAAACCGACCCTGAACAGGCCCAAGCGCAAATCCGCCTCGCGCTGAACCTGATCCGGATCTATGCAGTCCTGTCCTCGCCCTTTATCCCCGATGCGGCCCAAACCATGATGACGGCCATGGGGTCGGATGACTGGACATGGCCTTCGGACGTGCACGCCGCCGTACGCACCCTGCCGGCAGGCCACGCCTTTGCGGTGCCCGAAAACCTGTTCCGCAAGATCACCGACGAAGAGCGCGCCGACTGGCAGGCGCGGTTTGCCGGGATTAGAACCTGATGCGCCACGCGCCACCCTCTGCTATGGTGACCACCGACGAGGTGCAGATGACCGATCAGCAGAGATATGTCGCCAAAGGATCGGCCCATGTGACGCTGTCGGGCAAGCCCGAGAGCATCGACGTGGCCTTTGTGCTGTTGCCCAAGTTCACGATGCTGGCGTTTTCCTCGGCGATTGAACCCTTGCGCATGGCGAACCAGTTGACCCAGCAAGTGCTGTTTCGCTGGTCGGTGCTCTCCGATGACGGCGGGCCGGTCGCCTGCTCAAATGGCGTGCCGGTGATGGTGGATGGGCCATGGAATGCGGCAAAACCTGAAGGCATCATCTTGGTGGTCTCGGGGGTGGAACCCGAAGGCAAGGCGTCGGTCGCCTTGGGCGACTGGCTGCGCGGGCTCTGGCGGCGCGGGCGGATGGTGGGGGGCCTGTGCACCGGCGCCTATGCGCTGGCCCAAGCGGGCATCCTCAAGGGCCGCCGCTTTACCATGCATTGGGACAACACCACGGCTTTCTCCGAAAACTTTCCCGATCTGGAACCCTCGCGCCAAGTGTTTTCCATCGACGACCGGGTGATGACCTGCGCGGGCGGGGTGGCGGCGGCGGACCTGATGCTCAAACTGATCTCCGACCGCTTCGGCGCAGAACTCGGGCAAGAGGTCATGAACATGTGCCTCCTGACCCAGCGCCGGGACGAGGCCGACAGCCAGACCGCGAGCCTTGCGACCCGGCTGGGCACGCGCCACGACAAGCTTCTGCAAGCCGCCGCCTATCTTGAGGCGCGCATCGAAGAAGAGTTGGATCTTGACGGCTGCGCCGCCCACCTCAACCTGTCGCGCCGTCAGATCGAGCGGCTCTTCAACCGTTATCTGGGCCTCACCCCGGTGCGCTACATGAACGACCTCCGACTGGCCCGCGGCCGCGCGCTTTTGGCCGAGACCGACATGAAGGTGACCGATGTGGCCGTGGCCTGCGGCTATGCCTCCACCTCACATTTCTCGAAATCCTTCCGCAAGAAATACGGCGTCAGCCCCTATCGGTTTTCGCATTTCGGCGGCTGAGGCGATCTGACCCCAGGCGCCGGGGGTTTTCCACCCCCGGACCCCCGGAGGATATTTGTCACCGCATTGAAGGCAGCGGCACTATGGCCTTCAATGCGGCCAAAATATCCTCGGGGGTGAGCCGCGCATGCGGCGAGGGGGCAGACAGCCCCCTTCTTCTTGCGGCGCTGCGGGCTTTGGCCTAGGACGGGCGCAGGTTGCAGGAGAGGCCGATGCCCAGCTTTCTGAACACAAAGGACGCCGATTTCGAGGCCCGCTTTACCACCCTTCTGGGACAAAAGCGCGAGGACAGCCCTGACGTTGACGATGCGGTAGCAGCCATCATCGCCGATGTGCGCGCGCGCGGCGATGCGGCCGTGCTGGAGCTGACCGCACGCTTTGACAAGCTGGTGCTGACCTCCGAGACCATGGCCTTTACCAAAGCCGAGATTGAGGCCGAGATTGCCAAGGTCGCACCTGAAGATCGCGCTGCCCTGGAACTCGCGGCCGACCGGATCCGCGCCTATCACGCGCGCCAGATGCCCGAGGATGCACTCTGGCAGGATGCCACCGGGTCCACCCTTGGCTGGCGCTGGACGCCGGTTTCAGCGGCGGGGCTTTATGTGCCGGGGGGGCTCGCCTCGTACCCCTCGTCGGTTTTGATGAATGCCATTCCGGCCAAAGTCGCAGGGGTCAAGAGGTTGGTGGTGACCTGCCCGACGCCCGGGGGTGTGGTGAACCCGCTGGTGCTGTTGGCCGCTGAGATTGCTGGGGTGGATACCGTCTACCGCATTGGCGGCGCGCAGGCGGTGGCGGCCTTGGCCTATGGCACCCAAACGATCCAGCCCGTCGACAAGATCACCGGGCCGGGCAATGCCTATGTGGCGGCGGCCAAGCGGCGCGTCTTTGGCCGCGTTGGCATCGACATGATCGCGGGGCCGTCGGAGATATTGGTCATTGCGGACAGAGACAATGATCCGGATTGGATCGCGCTGGATCTGCTTTCGCAAGCCGAGCACGACGAAAGTGCGCAGTCGATCCTGATAACGCCTGATGCGGGTTTTGCTGCGCGCGTGGTTGCAGCGGTCGAGAAACGCCTTGAGACGCTGGAGCGCCGCGCCATTGCGGGGGCCTCTTGGCGCGATTTTGGCGCTGTGATCCTGTGCCGTGATCTGGCCGAGGCGGCGGTCCTGTCGAACCGGGTGGCGCCTGAACATCTGGAGCTTTGTGTGGCCGATCCCGACGCCCTTGCGGCCGAAATCACCCATGCCGGGGCAATCTTCCTCGGCGCTTGGACGCCTGAGGCGATTGGCGACTATGTCGGCGGGCCGAACCATGTGCTGCCCACCGCCCGCTCGGCGCGGTTTTCCTCGGGCTTGTCGGTTCTGGATTTCGTCAAGCGCACCACGCTGGCCAAAATGACGCCCGAGGCTTTGGCCGCCATTGGTCCTTCTGCCGAACGGCTTGCCCGCAGCGAAAGCCTAGAGGCGCATGGGCTTAGCGTAACGGCGCGGCTGGCCAAGCTGAACAAGCCGATCTGACAGATAAAGACGCAGCCCCTTAGGGCTGCGTTTCGAAAAGGGAAAACAAACTGGCTTGCAGAGTGTTCTGCTACCAGGCCGAAGTTGACCCCTATTTGTCTTTCTTGCCACCACCGTTTCCGCCGGCATTGCCGCCTTGGCCACCACTATTGCCGCCGGCTTGACCGCCGTCAGACCCGCCGGGGCCGTTTTCGTTTCCACCGCTTCCACCTGGGGACGTGTCGCCGTTGATCCCGTTGTTGTTGGTGTTTCCGCCGCCAGTGTTTCCGCCGCCTTGGCCACCACCATTGCCGCCGGCTTGACCGCCGTCAGACCCGCCGGGGCCGTTCTCGTTTCCACCGCTTCCACCTGGGGAGGTGTCGCTGTTGGTCCCGTTGTTGTTGGTGTTTCCGCCACCAGTGTCACCACCGGTATCGCCACCCGTATCACCGCCAGTATCACCACCGGTATCGCCGCCCGTGTCACCACCGGTATCACCGCCCGTGTCGCCACCGGTATCACCACCTGTATCGCCGCCAGTGTCACCACCGGTATCGCCGCCCGTGTCACCACCGGTATCACCGCCCGTGTCGCCACCGGTATCACCACCCGTGTCACCACCTGTATCGCCGCACGCGCCGCAACCGGTATCGCCGCCCGTGTCACCACCGGTATCGCCCCCAGTGTCACCACCGGTATCGCCGCCAGTGTCACCGCCGGTTTCGCCACCAGTGTCACCGCCGGTTTCGCCACCAGTATCGCCGCCAGTGTCACCGCCGGTATCGCCACCAGTGTCGCCACCCGTGTCACCGCCGGTATCGCCGCCAGTATCACCACCGGTATCGCCACCCGTGTCACCACCTGTATCGCCACCAGCGTCACCGCCGGTATCGCCGCCCGTGTCTCCACCAGTATCACCGCCAGTGTCACCACCGGTAGCGCCGCCCGTGTCACTGCCGGTATCGCCGCCCGTGTCACCGCCACTGTCACCGCCAGTGTCACCACCGGTATCGCCGCCAGTGTCACCGCCGGTATCGCCGCCCGTGTCACCGCCGCTACCACCACCCGTGTCACCGCCGGTACTACCGGTGGATGCAGTCACAATCGACGCACCGCAGATGGACGCGGCCAATGTCGTGAGTTGATTGCGTGTTGCTGTGGCAGTTGCTTTCTGTGACAGGGCCAATATGCCGGTCTGAGCAACACTGCATTGGCGGCCGCTTGTCCCGGCCAGGAGGGTCGCCTCCGCAAGGTCAGCTGCAACGGTGGAAAGAACGCGATCACGCTGCCCACCCGCTGGCACGACGCTGGCAAATGCCTCAATGTTGGCCTCACAGGCCTGATCGCTAGATTTGCAAGCCTCGATCAGTTGATCTGCTGCGCCCAAGGACCAGCTTGGGCCAACTGACGCACCAAGAATCGCTAAAGTCATGGCCGTAACATGTGATGAAAAACGTGGAAGCATTCCCCCACTCCTTTGAAATTAATTGTTTTGAAAATGGAAACGAATAGGAAAACGGCACAAAGCGACACAATTTCGCTGCAATATTCTCTATAATTGCACTTTTATGTCTTTTTTTCGACTCCTTATTTTGCCTTACGCGCGCCTTCATCAAGAAGTATATTTCTGCACCTTAAGTATATAATAAATATAGGTTTTCAGGACTAATTCGCGGCTGCTAAGCATTTTTGCCAATGTCTAGACACACAATTTCCCCGCGCTTGCCATGGCGGCAACTTGGCCAAGCCGCAGTTTCATGAGAATCATCCCCCGTGTTGGAGCCGTTTGGGCACCACTACAACCCGGAGGGCAAATGACGAATACGTCCACAATCCGAAGGTTTATCCCGATGCGGACCTATGTCGTGGCTGTCGCCTTGGCGATTACGCTGCCTGCTCCGGTCATGGCCACGCAAAGCGGCACAGCAGCGCCCGTAGGCTTCCAAATCATGTGCCTTCGCACCCCAAAAGAATGCCAAGGCGGTGGCGCGGACCGGATCCATCTGGATACCGCGACACTGACGCATCTCGACCGGGTCAATCGGGCCGTCAACAAGGCGATAAGGCCGCGTACCGATGGACAACTGGACCGTTGGACTGTTGGAAAAACAGTCGGGGATTGCGAAGATTACGTGCTGGCCAAGCGCGCGCGGTTGGTCTCAGACGGCTTTCCACCCAGCGCCATGCGCATCGCGTATGTGAAGACAAGCGAAGGTGAAGGTCACGCCATTCTGATCGTGAAAACCGATCAAGGTGACTATGTTTTAGACAATCTTGCCAGGTCGCTGCTTTCCTTGCGGAAAAGTGGTTATCGGGTCTTGTCGATGTCGGGTGCCGATCCTCTGGCCTGGAACTGACATTCGGCCTCTCACAGCCAACCTGCAACGGTACAAGGTTGTGCTTGACGGGGCACGCGTGGACAGATCATTTGCGCCAGGGGCGACGGCTGCGGCACAGCCATTGAAACACGGTAAGCGATGAATAAGATCTGTCACATCGAGATTGACGAGCGCGGGCTTGCCCGCCCGACGCCAGAAATCGAACAGGAACGCAAGGTTGCGATCTTCGATTTGCTCGAAGAGAACGCCTTTGGCCTGCCTCTGCGCGAAGGGCGCGAGATTCCGGCTGGTCCCTATCGTCTGGGCCTCGCGATCCGCGAGGGTCGCTTGGTGTTTTCCATCTCGACCGAGAATGAAACCCCCGTGGGGGAGTTTCATCTGTCGCTTGGCCCCTTCCGGCAGGTGGTGAAGGATTACTTCCAGATCTGCGAAAGCTATTTTGATGCGGTGAAACGCCTGCCGCCAAGCCAGATTGAGGCGATCGATATGGCGCGGCGCGGCATTCACAACGAAGGCGCTCGCGTCTTGCAGGAACGGCTGGAGGGCAAGGCCGTGGTCGATACCGCCACATCGCGGCGGTTGTTCACCTTGATCTGTGTTTTGCATTGGGGATGAGCGTGGGCGAATTTCCTCAGGCTGTGTTGTTCTGCTGCGATCACAACGCCGTGCGCTCCCCCATGGCCGAGGCCTTGATGAAAAAGTTCTACGGTCAGCGCGCCTATGTGCAGTCGGCGGGCGTCAAGAACGACATGGAGATTGACGGATTTTCAGTGGCCGTGTGCGCCGAGATGGGGATCGAACTGTCGCGCCATCGCAGCCGCAGCTTTGAAGAAATGCAAGAGTTGGGCGACGATCTGGGCCAGTATGATCTGATCATCGCCCTGTCAGCCCGGTCCAAGACGCAGGCGCTGGACCTGACAAAGCATTACCATCTGACCGTAGAATACTGGCCAATCATCGACCCGACATCGCTGGGCGGTGACACGCGTGAGGCCAAGATGGCCGCCTATCGGCAGGTGCGCGACCAGATCCGGGACAAGCTGATTGAACGCTTTGGCCCGCCGACGGCCTGAGGCCATCCACCAAGCAACATGTCGCAAATGCGCGCCAAGGACGGCCTTTCCGACTTGGCCCCAGCCCGACAGCATGGCACATATTTGCCAAACCGGAGGAGCCCCATGACCCGCGCCACAGCCGAAGCCACCATCGCTGCCTATTACGCCGCCTTCAACGCCGGCAACACCGCAGGCATGATCGACACGCTGCATGATGAGTTTGTGCACCATGTGAACGAAGGTGCCACACGCATGGGCAAAGCCGCCTTTGCCGAGTTTTGCGCCCATATGTCCGAAACCTACCGCGAAGAGCTGAAGGAAATGGTCATCATGGCCAATGCCGAAGGCACACGCGGCGCGGCCGAGTTTGTGGTGCATGGCCAGTATCTGAAAACCGACCCCGGCCTGCCCGAGGCACGCGGCCAGCGCTATGTCCTGCCTGCAGGTGGGTTTTTCACCCTGAAAGACGGGAAAATCACCCGCGTGAGCACCTATTACAACATGAATGACTGGATCCGTCAGGTCTCGCATGGTTGAGGTCCGCGCCCTGACCGGGGCCGAGCTTGAGGCGCATCTTGATGATGTGGCCCGCCTGCGCATCGCGGTCTTTCGCGACTGGCCCTATCTCTACGACGGCACACTCGACTATGAGCGCGCCTATCTGACCACTTACCGCGACAACCCCGGGGCGCTCTTGGTCGGGGCCTTTGATGCCGGGCTTCTGGTCGGGGCCTCGACCTCAACCTTCATGGAAGACCATGCCGAGGGCTTTGCCGCCCCCCTGCGCCAGATGGGCCGGCCGGCGGGATCGATCCTCTATGGCGCGGAATCGGTTTTGTTACCCGCCTATCGTGGGCAGGGCTTGGGGCACAGGTTCTTTGACCTGCGCGAGGCCCATGCCCGCGCCCACGGCCGCAGCCATGTTGCCTTTTGCTCGGTGGTGCGGCCCGACACGCATCCGCTTTGTCCCGAAACCTACCGCACCAATGATGCCTTCTGGACAGGGCGCGGCTATGCGAAACTGCCGGGCGTGCTGGCCGAATTTGCCTGGAAGGATGTGGGGGACGCGGGCGAGAGCGTGAAGCAGTTGCAGTTCTGGATGCGGGGGGTGTGATTGTGAAACTTGCCGCCGCCGCCTATCCGCTGACATGGTTCAACCATTTCGACGATTTCGCCGCCCATCTTGGCGCTTGGGTGAATGATGCGGCCGCCCAAGGCGCAGACCTGCTGACCTTTCCCGAATACGGCGCGATGGAACTGGCCAGTCTGGGCGGACGCAGCGTGTCCGAAGACCTTGAGGCCGCCTTGCATGAGGTGGCGCGCTGGAAGCCTGCGGTGGATGCGGTTCACGTCGAACTGGCCGCGCGCCACGGGGTCTATATCCTTGGTGCCTCTGGCCCGGTCTTTACGGGGCCACGTCCGGTGAACCGCGCCACGCTTTATGGGACTTCCAGCATCATCGGCCATCAGGACAAGCAGATCATGACCCGGTTTGAACGCGAGACTTGGGATGTGGTCGCGGGCACCGGCCTTGCGCCCTTTGACACCGACCTTGGCCGCATCGGTGTGGTGATCTGCTATGACAGCGAATTCCCGCTTCTTGCGCGCAATCTGGTCGAGGCGGGGGCGGAAATCCTTTTGGCGCCGTCTTGCACCGACAGCCTTGCCGGGTTCACCCGCGTACGGGTGGGGTCGATGGCTCGGGCGTTGGAAAATCAATGCGTTGTGGTCCATTCGCCCACGGTGGGCCTGTGCGATTTCTGCCCGGCGGTGGACGAAAACGTGGGTGCCGCCAGCATCTATGGCCCGCCAGACCGCGGCTTTCCACCCACCGGAATCTTGGCCGAAACCGCGCTGAATGCACCGGGCTGGGCCATCGCCGAGGTCAGCCTCGACGCCATCCGCGAGGTGCGCCGCGATGGGGGCGTTTTGAACCACGCCCATTGGCCAGAACAACACGACCGTATCCGTCTGCGTTGACCAATCCACCGAATGCGCGTTTTTCCCTTGAAAACCGCCAAATTCCGGCGCATATGCCGCCCCATGCCTGCCGCCGGAACCCCGGAGCGGGCCAACCCCCATTGGAGTGACCATGGCCAAGGAAGACATTCTCGAATTTCCCGGCGTTGTGAAGGAACTCCTGCCCAATGCGACATTCCGGGTCGAGCTTGACAACGGCCATGAGTTGATCGCGGTGATGGCAGGCAAGATGCGCAAGAACCGCATCCGCGTTCTGGCAGGCGACAAGGTGCAGGTGGAAATGACCCCCTACGACCTGTCGAAAGGCCGCATCAACTATCGCTTCAAGTAACGTGAGCGCAGTCCGAAAAGTGGGAACCGGTTTTCGGACCCAACTGCGCGGAAAATCCTAATGCGCTTTATCCTCGGATCAGGCAGCCCGCGCCGAAAAGAACTTCTGGCGCAGCTTGGCATCACGCCTGACGCGATCCTTCCCCCCGATATCGACGAAGACCCCAAGCGGGCCGAACTGCCGCGGCCCTATTGCGCGCGACTGGCGCGGGAAAAGGCGATGGCGGTTAAGGCGGGCGACGATGACCTCGTGCTCTGCGCCGATACCACGGTGGCGCTTGGCCGCCGCATCCTCGGCAAACCCCGCGATGCGGGCGAGGCGGCCGAATTTCTGACCGCACTCGGCGGGCGGCGCCATCAGGTGATCACCGCGATTGCCGTGAAACGTGGGGCGCGCCTCTGGACGCGCGAAAGCGTCTCGGCGGTGAAAATGAAGCGGCTCTCGGATGATGAGCTGAACGCTTACCTCATGGGCGGCGACTGGCAGGGCAAGGCGGGTGGTTATGCCATCCAAGGGGCAGCTGGCGCCTTTATTCCGTGGATTTCCGGCTCGTTCACCGGCATCGTCGGCCTGCCTTTGGCCGAAACCGCCGCCCTTTTGCAAGCCGCGGGCTATCCCGTGTGGAGACAAGCATGACATCTGGCCGCGTGGTCCTGTTGGACAGCCTGAAGGGCCGCGACGCCGCCGCCCTCTTGGTGGATGGGCATCTGGAAGAGCTGGCGATTGACCCCGAAGGTGACAGCATCCTGCCCGGCGCGATCTATCGCGCGGTGGCGGATCGCCCGATGAAGGGTCAGGGTGGCATCTTCGTGAAACTGCCGAACGGCGGGTCAGGTTTCCTGCGACAGATTTCTGGCATCAGCCCCGGCCAGCGCCTTTTGGTGCAGGTCTCGGCCCCGACCGAACCCGGCAAAGCCACCCCGGTCAGCACGCGGCTCTTGTTCAAATCGCGCTTTGCCATCGTCACCCCTGACGCCCCCGGCCTGAACGTCAGCCGCGCGATCCGCGAGGAAGACACCCGCGCCGCACTGAACGATCTTGCGACGCAAGCCATGGCCGGGGCAGACCCCCGCCTTGGCCTCATCATCCGCTCGGCCGCGCTGGAGGGGGATGAGGACGAGATTGCCGCCGACATCACCGCGATGCGCGATCTGGCGACGGCCGTTCTGGCTGATCTTGACGGGCCGCCCGAACTCTTGCTCGACGGCCCCGGCGCGCATGAAACCGCGTGGCGCGATTGGGCCAGCCCCGCGCCCGATATGGTCGAAGACCGCACCGGCGGGTTTGAGGCGCATGGTGTCTTGGAGCAGATCGACGCCCTCATCAGCCCACGTGTGGCGCTGACGGGTGGCGGGCATATGATGATTGAACCCACCCGCGCGCTGGTGGCGGTCGATGTCAACACCGGCCCTGACACCTCGCCCGCAGCGGCGCTCAAGGCCAATATCGCCGCCGCCCGCGACCTGCCGCGCCAATTGCGGCTGCGGGGATTGGGCGGGCAAGTGGTGGTGGATTTTGCCCCACAACCCAAGAAAGACCGCGCCATTCTGGAACAGGTGATCCGCGCCGCCTTCAAAGGCGACGGCCCCGATGTAACGCTGGCAGGCTGGACGACGCTTGGCCTTTACGAGTTTACCCGCCGCCGCGACCGGCTGGCCCTGGCCGAGCTTATGGCATGAGCTGCCCGATCTGCGCCCGCGACAGCGACCCGAAATACCGCCCCTTCTGCTCGCGCCGCTGCGCCGATGTCGATCTGGCCCATTGGCTGCGCGGCGACTACGCCATTCCCGCCGAGGCGATCGACGACGAAAACCCCGCCGATCTGACCGATCCCCCTGCCCGCCCGCAATAAGCGGAAAAGCCGCGGAAATCTGCCAAAACCCTCTGGACAGCGAAAGCCCGCTGCACTATCACCCGCCCACCAACCAAGGTCATGCCTTGCACAGTGCCCAGATAGCTCAGTTGGTAGAGCAGCGGATTGAAAATCCGCGTGTCGCTGGTTCGATTCCGGCTCTGGGCACCACTTTTACTCTGTAAAATCAAACGCTTACGCACAGCACACTTCGGAATTCGTGCGTTGCACAGTCATAGCACAGTTCTGCAAGCGTTCGTGCGTCAGTTAAGTAACTCTGCCGACTCGTTTGCTATGTTGAACATAGTGAATGGGTTTGGTGTGTTGGACACAGTGAACTGGTTTGATGGTGTAACACAGCGTTTGCTGTGCTTACGGGCTCTACGGGAGCTCTTGAGCGCATTCTGCGCCTTCTGCATCCCCCAAGTGTGCCGGAACTGCTGGATCGTGCTGTAGGGACCGCTCAGTGCGTCAGTGACTTTGGTAAAACAGTGTTCGCGTCTGCGGACGGGATAAAGCAAGTGCAGCACAGTGCTCTGAACTCAGTGATTTGGATTGCCGTCGCATCAAAGTGTCTGGAACGCAATCCAAAGATAGGTTGATTTGACACAATGTTTGCTACCGCTGGAGCGCAATATGCGCTCGCAACACACCACTTGCGATGCGGAGATACTTTCCGCAAGGTAGTGCAAGTCTAGCACTTCACTTCTAGAGGCGAGGCAGGGGCAATGAACAGAACTTACTTGTGGTGGCTTTTTGGCGCGGTGATCTTCGTCTTCACGTTGTGGCTTCTGTCTATGCTCTTGCTCTTTAATGCTGAACTCTTTCTGAATTCTGAGATTCAGTTTCTACATGTTACTTCGGCAATAGGTGATTCATTTGGAACCCTCAATAGTCTGTTCACAGGACTTGCGCTTGCGGCTATCGTGGTTGCAATTTTTATGCAGGCGAAGCAGTTGGATGAACAAGTGAAGGCTAATGAGCTATATAAGCAAGAGGTTTCAGCCACCCTAGACAATCTTGAAAGGGAGAACTCTTGGAAAATTGTTGAAAGTAAGATGAATCTCATACCTTTGCTTTGCGACACCTACACTCGTCAACTCACTTCTCTAGCAGTAAAGCTGCAAACGAGAAGCCTAGAAGGCATGAAAACTGAACAACTCCACAAGGCGGATGAATCTATTGAGAAAATCTGTGAAGCGATTGATCGACATGATGTGATTATGCGGCAGCAGCGCGAAAGCCTTCATGAACGAATTTTGGAGATAAAAGAAGATCAGAAGGAACTGTCGGCTAGACTTGAAGAAGTCAAGAATTTCGACGGTCACGCGAGCGAATTGCAAGGGACCTATAGCGAACTTTTCCTAAAACTAGTTGAGGAAAGTAACTCGCTCAAGTCTGAGCTTGCAAGACATGATGCAGATGAAGAAGTAGTCTTGGCGATTCGACACGTAATTTCGAACATTAGAAAACTTAACCAAGAGTATAACTTAGCCTTCCAAAAAGCCTATGAGATGACGAGGTAGATCGTTGAGCTAGATTTTGAGAGCAAAAAGACGCCCAATGGGCATAACGCTATAGCGGGCACCCTCAGGTTATATCAGTCAGAAATTAGATTTCTGACGATCGACTATGCAAATCTGCGAAATGTTGATCGATGGCATTCAGCAGCGGGTCTATATCGCAGCTTACAATAAGAGGTTGCCTCTTCCAATTGTCGAGGCTGAGCTCGTGGGAAATAATTGAAAATGTTGTTTTAATCAGAAAGACTAAGTCTGCCTCTTTAACGCTAAAGCTGATTGGTGGGTAATGCAAAAACGTATTTCTATGTTCGTGGAGGATATAAAGCGCACGTAGAGACAGGTTATTTTCAGACTGGAACCCCTCCTTTGTGGGTACTCTATACCCCAACCTCCGCATCAAAACGGGAAACGTCGCAACATGCTGCTTCGACGCAAGCTTTGCGAAGTCGTCCGCATTGTGAAAGGTATCTTTCTTGTCTTGATAAAACTGCTGTATTTGACGCTCGATTTCGTCTGTCATCGCGCCAAAGCCATCAGTTCTCGTAAGCTTGCAGACAGCAAGACTTTGAAGACTGGCATGGGACGAAAGCAGCACCCATTTCCATAATGCAGAGTTAGTCTTTACTACACCGAGCAGGGCTTCAGTTGCTTTTATGTTGTTCAAAAGTGAGCTACTCCCCGAAAATCGGACAGTGACGGAAGCTACGATCTGACGTCTGCTGGTCTCCAAGAACGAGGAGATCAGAACATGAAGAAACGCAGGAACCATGACGCGGCGTTCAAGGCGCGTGTTGCGTTAGAGGCGCTGAAAGGCGAGCGCACAGTGTCGGAGCTGGCAGCCGAATA
>NZ_CBDAEL010000009.1:0-97614 GCF_965194375.1 Allotabrizicola aquatica (SeqCode) | reverse complement strand
ATCATGGACTGGTATACCCGCAAGGTGCTGGCCTGGCGGATATCCAACACGCTGGAAGCCGACTTCTGCGTGGAGGCTTTGAACGAGGCGATCCATAAGTTCGGCCCGCCCGAGATCATGAACACGGATCAGGGCAGCCAGTTCACGTCCTTCGTCTGGACTGACAGGCTGAAACGGGTTGGCACCCGGATCTCTATGGACGGCAAAGGGCGCTGCATCGACAACATCTTCATCGAGCGCCTGTGGCGGTCCCTGAAGTATGAATGCGTCTATCTGCACGCCTGGGAAACCGGATCGCAGGCACGGGTCGGCATCGGGCGCTGGATCACCTTCTACAACCACCAACGCCCTCACACTGCCCATGGCGGCCAACCGCCCGCCGTGGTCTACTTTAACCGCATTGAAACCGATCAGCAGGTGCAGGCAGTAGCTTAAACAACCCGGAAAGCTGTCCAAGAGTTGGGGAGTAGCTCAATTTGCCAGTATCGGCGCTGCCTCACCCCAGCCCAAGCCTTCGCTGGTCACGTCTGGTTGCCGTGCGATCTTCTGTCGCGACAGCCTGAAGCGGCGGCACATCTTGCCTGCCATGCGGGCCTCTTCGATTATTGTGGACAGTTCTGGGCGCGTCACATGGCGCAAGAGCGCCTTGCCCGCGCCAATGGAGCGCGCGTCAACCTGTAGCGAGCGGGCATCCATGACAGCTCCCGCATCCACCCCAGCCGAAAAGCGCAAGCGGGTCGTGCCACCCGTCACAGTGGCCCAGAACGGCTTGACGGAAACCGATGGCCGCGAGGCTTGCATGGTGGTGCGGTGCTGCCATAAACCTGCGACACTATCTCTTGGGGGATAGAACCAGATGGGGCGCAGGTTCACGCGCTGTGGGGGCAGATGGGCACGGCACGAGTCGTATTGGCGAGGATGGCAGCATTTGTGCTCTTTGGTGCGCTTTCTTTCGCGCCGCTCTTCTTGGCCATCAGTCATGGTCCCGGCCAGCTTGCGATGGACGCCGATCATGCGGCTTTGCACGTGGAACAGGGCGGGCATTGGCACCCGACAGATCACGACCATCACGATGCTGCCGACCACGACCACAGCCCAACCGTGCTCCTGCCGGTCGAGGGTGAGTTGCAACCACGAAGGGCATCCGAAAGCTGGACCGCGCAGGCCGGTCGGTTGTCCGGCACCATCCGCGACGGTCCGCGCCGCCCACCTCGCCTGAGCTGATCGATCCTTCGCTGCGGTGAGCCTGACGGAAGCGCACCGCATGTTCTGTCAGTCAATCAACGGAAACACCTCATGACATTCTTCCATCCGACGCAACCGCGCGTCTGGGCGGTGCTTGCCATCATTGCCGTATCGCTCCTTTGGGCGGGCGCGGCGCTGGCGCATGCCGTCACCCTTGGCGACAAGGGCTACATTCAAGAAATCATCGGACCGCACATCATCCCCTTTCTCTATCTGGGGGCGAAGCACATGGTCACAGGCTATGACCACATCCTCTTCCTCTTTGGGGTGATCTTCTTCCTTTACGGGATGAAGGAGATTGGCCTTTACGTCACCCTCTTCGCCGTGGGCCATTCTGCGACAATGATCCTTGGTGTCTGGTTCAACTTTGGCATCAACGCCTATATCATCGACGCAATCATCGGTTTCTCGGTGATCTACAAGGCGCTCGACAACCTTGGAGCCTTTCGCCTTTGGTTCGGGGTACAGCCGGATACGCGGGTGGCGACGCTGGTCTTTGGCTTCCTGCACGGCTTTGGCCTTGCCTCAAAAATCATCGAATACAACATCGCCGCTGAAGGGCTTTTGGTGAACCTCATTGCGTTCAATGTGGGTGTGGAACTGGGGCAGCTTACCGCGCTCGCGCTCATCTTGCTGTTCATGCAGCGCTGGCGCGCCTCACCCTCCTTTGGCCGTCAGGCCTATACCGCAAACGTTATCATGATCGGCCTTGGAGCCTACCTGATGGGCTTCCAGCTCATCGGTTTGGCACTGGCCTGAGGGAGACAGACATGAACACCAATTCCGACACAACCCACACGCCACAAACCCCGTTGCGGGCAGACCGCCGGGCGAACCACGATGGGGCGGGACGGCTCCGTGGGGTCGAGGCGACCTCAGGCGGCCTGATCCGCTCAACGCTCATTGCAAGCGGGGCGGCAGTGGCCGTGTTGACCGTGGTCTATTTGCCCGCGGAATACGGGATCGATCCGACAGGGTTCGGCGCGGTTCTGGGGCTTACAGAGATGGGGCAGATCAAGCAGCAACTCTACGCGGAAGCCGAAGCAGATGAGGCAGGCGCGCGCGCAGTCGCGACACTTGACCCCGCCACATTGGGCAGGCTGGACCGGATCGAGGCGCAGTTGGCCGCAATTGGCGCGGTGATCGGCGCGCCTGCGGCCCTGACCGAAGCCCCGGCTCAAACTGTAGAAGAAGTCGCGGCAGCGCCGGCACCCGAACCAGAACCCTTCCCTGTGCCTGACACGGCCCCCGAGCTGACGGCCGAACCTGCCCCCGGCGAAACGACGGAAGCAGTCGATGCCGCCACCGCCGAGGCTACTTCCGGCTGGCGCGACGAAGTCAGCTATAGCCTTGCCCCCGGCGAGGGCATCGAGGTGAAGCTGGTCATGCAGGAAGGCCAGACCGCCCGCTTTGAATGGACAGCGAACGGATCGGTGGTGAACTACGATACCCACGGCGACGGCAGCGGTCAGAAGATCAGCTATGAACAGGGTCGCGGTGTGCCAGATCAGGCGGGTGAGCTGACCGCCGCCTTCACCGGAAACCACGGCTGGTTCTGGCGCAATCGCACCGACGCGCCGGTCACCGTTACACTGCGAACGGCTGGTGACTATGCCGAGATGAAGGCGCCATGAAAACAGATTCTGGCGGCTCTAATGGGCCGCCAGATCGGCTTAGACCTGTGCAGGCTTGTGACGAAGGGCTGCGGCAAAGCGACGTCCCCCCTTACGGCGGCAGAAGCGGACCCTTGCTTTGCGGCAGGCTGGCCAGCCAGTCCATCAGCCTTGGCCGCGCCGACATCTCACCCGCCGCGCGGGCCTCTTCGATCACCGCCCGCGCTTCCGCGAGCTTGACCCGGCGCAGAAGGGCCTTGACTGGGCCGATGGAAGCCGGGCGCATCGACAGGCCGCGCAGCCCCATAGCGGCGAAGGCGAGGGCTTCAACCGGGCGGCCCGCGTCCTCGCCGCAGAACGACAGCCGGGTGTTTGACACCGCACAGCGCTGCACGATCTGTTCAAGGAACGACAGGAACGACAGGTTCAGGCTGTCATAGCGTTTGCGCACACGCTCATTCTCGCGGTCGGCGGCAAAGAAGAACTGCTTGAGGTCATTGCCCCCGATCGAAATGAAATCGGTCAACTCAAAGAAGGCTTGCGGGGCAAAGGCAAGGCTGGGGGTTTCCAGCATGGCGCCAATTTCCAGCGTTGAGGGCACCAGATGGCCCAAGGACCGCTCCCGATGGATCTCTCGCAGAACATGCGAACGGGCCTCTTGGAACTCGGCATGTTCGGTGATGAAGGGGAACATGATCGACAGCGGGCGGCCGTTGGCGGCACGGATCAGGGCTTGTACCTGCATCCGCAAGACGCCCGGCTTGTCCAAGCCCACCCGAATGGCACGCCAGCCCATGGCGGGGTTCGGCTCATCCTGCGGCTTCATATAGGGAAGCACCTTGTCCGACCCGATGTCGAGCGTGCGGAAAGCGACCGGGCGGCCTTTGGCGGCGTCCATCACACGTGTGTAAAGCTGTGCCAACTCGCCGCGCTGGGGCATCTTGTTGCGGATCAGGAATTGCAGCTCGGTTCGGAACAGGCCGACGCCTTCGGCGCCTGATCCTTCCAGGCTGGGCAGATCGGCCATAAGGCCTGCGTTCATGTGCAAGGTGAGAGACACCCCATCGCGGGTGGTGGCGGGCAGATCGCGCAAGCTCGCATAGCGCTTTTGCGCCTCGGCCTGCATGGCGACCTTGTCGCGGAAGCTGCGCGAGACGGTGTCTTCGGGGCGCAGATGCACGATACCTTGGTCGCCATCGACCAAGATGGCATCGCCGTTCAGCGCCTCGGAGGTGATGTTGCGGGCGTGGATCACCATGGGTATTGCCAGCGCGCGGGCGACGATGGCGGCGTGGGAGCCAACAGATCCCTCTTCCAGCACCACGCCCTTCAGCTTGCGCCCATAGTCCAGCAGCTCCGCAGGTCCAATGTTGCGCGCCACCAGCACCGGGTTGTCGGGCATCTGCGCGCCCGTGTCCTTGCCCTGCCCTGTCAGAATGCGCAGCAGGCGGTTGGACAGATCATCCAGATCATTCAGCCTTTCGCGCAGGTAAGCGTCTTCCACCTGCTCCAACCGATTGCGGGCCGTGGATTGTTCTTTCTCCACCGCCGCCTCGGCCGAAAGGCCACGCTGGATGTCTTCTTCCATCCGGCGCAGCCAGCCGCGCGAATGGGCAAACATGCGATAGGCCTCAAGCACGGCCTTTTGGTCTTTATCAAGGCTTTCGGCGGCCAGAAGATCATCGACCGAGACGCGCAACACGCCCACAGCCTCGCGGATGCGGTCGATCTCGGTCAGGGGGTCATCGGCCACGGGGTTGGTGACCACCACGCGCGGCTCGTGCAACCAGACCCGGCCCATGGCGGTGCCTTCCTGCCCGGTGCCGCCGCGAAACATCACCGGCTTTTTGTGGAGCGCCTGCACCCCGTCCCCGGCAAAGGCGCCAAGCTCGGTCATTTCGGCCAGCACCATGGCAACCACGTCCAGCGCGTCGATCTCGTCTTCGGAATAGCTGCGCGCGGTCTTGGACTGCACGACAAGAACGCCCAGTTTCTCGCCCACCCGCTGGATCGGCACACCAAGGAAGGAGGAATAAATCTCTTCCCCGGTTTCCGGCATAAAGCGGAAGCCCTTTTCCGATGGCGCATCGGCGGTGTTCACGGGCTGACCGGTGCGGGCCACGCGACCCACCAACCCCTCGCCCAGTTTCATCCGGGTCTGGTGAACGGCCTCGGGGCGCAGGCCCTCGGTGGCGCAAAGCTCCAGCGTTTCGGCATCGCGGAACAGATAGATCGAACAGACCTCGGTCTTCATGCTGTCGGCAATGAGGTGGGTGATGCGGTCAAGCCGCTCTTGCCCCTTGGCAGGGGTGGCAAGCACATCGCGCAAGCGCCGCAAGAGCTTGCGGCTGTCGCTTTCACTGCGGTCTGACATGGGTCAAGGGCTCCTCGACCCAGCTATAGGACCAATGCGTACCAAAGGGGAGTGACTTTTGGCCAAGTCTGCCGGCCAGATCGGGGTTTTCGCGCAGAATTTCGACATCTGCCCAAGATATGGGCAGTTCGCGCGCGAAACCTTGCCCTTGCGGGCAGGCTGCGTCAGATAGGGCGCACCCCAGACCAGCCGAGGCCATTATGACCCAAGAGTTCGCCATCTATCCCAGCCTGCGCGGCAAGACCGTGTATATCACCGGGGGGGCGCAAGGAATTGGGGCCGAGATCGTGCGGGCCTTTGCCGCGCAAGGCGCGCGCGTGGGCTTTTTGGACCGCGACGCAGAGGCCTCGCGCGCCTTGGCCGCGGAGGTGCCCGGCGTGGCCTTTGCCCTGTGCGACCTGCGCGACATTGCCGCGATGCAGGGCGCGCTGGTTGACCTGAAGGCTCAGATCGGGCCTGCGTCGGTCTTGGTCAACAATGCCGCGCGCGATGACCGCCATGGCTGGAAAGACGTGACGCCCGAGTATTGGGATGAACGCCAAGCCACCAATCTGCGCCACATGTTCTTTGCCATTCAGGCGGTTGCGCCTGACATGATTGCCGCCGGCGGCGGCTCGATCATCAACATGGGGTCGAATTCGTGGTTCGAGGCGGGCGGCGGCTTTCCCGCCTATGCCACGGCAAAGGCCGCCGTGCATGGGCTGACGCGCACCATGGCGCGCGATCTCGGTCGCCACCGCATCCGCGTCAATGCCGTGGTGCCGGGCTGGATCATGACCGAGCGGCAAAAGACGCTTTGGGCCACGCCCGAGACGTTGGAGGCGCACCGCAACCGCCAGTGCCTGCCAGATCTGATCGATCCAGTCTATGTGGCGCGGATGGTGCTGTTTTTGGCCTCGGACGATGCGGCGATGTGTTCGGCCTCGAATTACATGGTCGAGGCAGGGTCAATCTAACCCGCGACGCGGGTGCAAAGAAAACCCCCCGGTCGCAGCGCTGCGACCGGGGGTTTTCACTGCAAAGCGGCTGGCCTCAGGCCTTGTCCAACTCGAACACGTCATGCAGCGCCTGCACGGCAAGTTCCATATACTTACGGTCGATCAGAACCGATATCTTGATCTCCGAAGTGCTGATCACCTTGATGTTCACATTCTCAGCCGCCAAAGCGGCGAACATCTTGGCGGCCACCCCAACTTGGCTGCGCATACCAATGCCGACGACGGAAATCTTGGCCACATCCGTGTCGGTTACCAGCTTGCCATAGGTGAATTTGCCAGCCCCCTTGGCTTCTTCCATGGCCTTGCGCGCGCGCTCCACCTGATTGGTGGGCAGGCTGAAGGTCATGTCGGTATAGGCGCGCTTGTCGGAGGGGTCGTCCAACTCCGAGATGTTCTGGACAATCATGTCCACATTCACCCCAGCCTCGGCCAAGGGGCCGAAGATGGCCGCGGCGATGCCGGGGCGGTCTTCAACCTTAACCAGCGTCATCTTCGCCTCGTCGCGGCTGTAGGCGACGCCAGAAACAACTTTCGATTCCATGATTTCGTCCTCGTCGCAGACCAGAGTTCCAGAAGTCTCATCCGTATCCTCGAATGAGGACAGCACCCGCAGGCGCACCTTGTAGCGCATGGCAAGCTCGACCGATCGGGTCTGCAAGACCTTGGCACCCAGCGAGGCCAGCTCAAGCATCTCCTCGAAGGCGATCTTGTCCAGCTTGCGCGCCTTGTCGCAGATGCGCGGGTCGGTGGTATAGACACCGTCGACATCGGTGTAGATGTCGCAGCGCTCGGCGCCAAAGGCGGCGGCAAAGGCCACAGCGGTGGTGTCAGAACCACCCCGGCCCAACGTCGTGATGCGGCCCTCGGCCGAAAGGCCCTGAAAGCCCGCAACCACCGCCACCTTAAAGCCTTCGGCAAACTTGGCAGTGATGTTGTCAGCCGGGATCGACATGAAGCGGGCCGAGCCATGGGCGGAGGTGGTGTTGATCGGCACCTGCCAGCCCTGCCATGACCGCGCTGGAATGCCCATTTCCTGCAACCGCAGCGCCATCAGGCCCGCCGTCACATTCTCACCCGAGGCCACAACGGCATCATACTCGCGCGCATCATAGAGCGGCGAGGTCTTTTCGACCCAGCCCACCAGCTCGTTGGTCTTGCCCGACATGGCGCTGACGATGACGATCACGTCATAGCCGCGTTCCACCTCGCGCTGCACCTTCTGGGCGGCATTGGCGATGCGGTCGAGATCCGCCACCGAGGTGCCACCGAATTTCATCACCAATAACGGCATGGGTATCTCCCGCAGCCAGCAAATCCGGCGCTTCTTTAGGGCCCCCGCACGCCCCCTGCAAGAGGCCAAACCTGCCCATCTGCCACGCCTTGGGCCCTTTCTTTCCGGTGTTGCACCCTTTTACCGCCGGCGTAGGGGGGCTTTACCCCCCTCGCGCGTGCCGCGCTCACCCCCCAGAGTATTTCAAAAGGCGCAAATCAGGGGCTGAGCCGATCTTTGATTTGCGCCTTTCCAAATACTCTCGGGGGGTGAATGGCCGCAGGCCAGAGGGGGGCAGACGGCCCCCCTGCCCGGTCTGGTCAAAGGGCGCGCCACCCGATGTCCGAGCGGCAAAAGCCCTCGGGCCAGTCGAGGTGGTCGATCATGGCATAGGCGCGGTTGCGGGCTTCGGCCAGGCTGTCGCCGCGCGCGGTGACGTTCAGCACGCGGCCACCATTGGCACAGATGCGGCCGTCTTTCTCGGTGGTGCCAGCATGGAAAACCATATGGCGGCTGTCTTCGGGCAAGCGGGTCAGGCCGCGGATCTCACTGCCTTTCTGATAGGAACCGGGATAGCCCTTGGCGGCCATGACAACGGTGATCGCGTGATCGTCGGCCCAGTTCACCTGCGCCTGATCCAGACGGCCCTCGGCGCAGGCCAGCATCATATCCAGCGCCTGTGCGCCAAGGCGCATCATGAGGACTTGGGTTTCCGGATCGCCAAAGCGGGCATTGTATTCCACCAGCCGCCCTTGCCCGTCCTTGATCATCAGGCCAGCATAAAGGACGCCCTGATAGGGCGTGCCGCGCCGGGCCATTTCACGGATGGTGGGCAGCACGATTTCTGACATTGCGCGGGCTGCAATCGCATCGGTCAGCACCGGCGCAGGAGAATAGGCCCCCATTCCGCCGGTGTTCGGCCCGGTGTCGCCGTCGCCCACACGTTTGTGGTCTTGGGCGGTGCCGATGGGAAGGGCGTTTACGCCATCGGTGAGGATGAAGAATGACGCCTCTTCGCCGGTCATGAATTCCTCGATCACGACTTCGGCCCCGGCCGCGCCAAATTCGCCACCGAACATGTCGTCGATGGCGGCAAGCGCCTCGTCCAGAGTCATCGCCACGATCACGCCTTTGCCGGCGGCCAAGCCATCGGCCTTGACCACAATCGGCGCGCCTTGAGCCGTGACATAGGCCCGTGCCGCAGCGGCTTCGGTGAAGCGAGCATAGGCGGCGGTGGGGGCAGCGCAGGCGTCGCAGATTTCCTTGGTGAAGCCCTTGGAGGCCTCAAGCCGCGCGGCGGCGGCAGACGGGCCAAAGGTCAAAAGCCCCGCCGACCGGGTGGCATCGGCAACGCCTGCCGCCAAGGGGGCCTCGGGGCCTATGATAACGAAGTCGATGGCATTTTCTTCGCAAAAGGTCACGACGGAGGCGCCGTCAAGGATATTGATATCGGCCACCTCAGCCAGTTGCGCGATCCCGGCATTGCCCGGCGCCACGATCAGCCGGTCGCATTTAGGGTTTTGCTTGACCGCCCAAGCCAGCGCATGTTCGCGCCCGCCGCTGCCGAGGATCAGGATATTCATCGGTCGCCCCTTTGCCTTTGCCGTGCCCGCGTCATAAGGTTCCCCCCCAAAGGAGGCAAGCGCCGATGGACATGTTCGAAGACGCCGCACCTGTGAGCAACCAGCCCGAATACACCGTGTCGGAACTGTCAAGCGCGGTCAAACGGGTGATCGAGGGCGAGTTTGGCCTGGTGCGCGTGCGCGGCGAGGTGGGGCGCGTCAGCCGTCCGGCCTCGGGGCATTTGTATTTCGACCTGAAGGATGATCGCAGCGTGATTGCCGCGATTTCATGGAAGGGCCAGCTTGCCAAGATGCAGACCCGGCCTGAGGAGGGGATGGAGGTTATTGCCACCGGCAAGATGACCACCTTTCCGGGTCAGTCGAAGTATCAGTTGATCGTCGACGATGTGGTGCCAGCCGGGGCGGGTGCCTTGATGGCCATGCTGGAGAAGCGCAAGGCGGCGCTCGGGGCCGAGGGGCTGTTTGACGCAGGTCGAAAGAAGCCTATCCCCTATTTGCCCAGCGTGATTGGGGTGGTCACATCACCCTCGGGCGCGGTGATCCGCGATATCCTGCACCGCTTGCGCGACCGGTTCCCGCGCCACGTGCTGATCTGGCCGGTCGCCGTGCAGGGTCAGGCCTGCGCGGCTGAGGTTGCAGCGGCCATTCGCGGGTTCAACGCGCTGGAGCCGGGAGGGCCGATCCCGCGGCCGGATCTTTTGATCGTAGCCCGGGGGGGCGGCAGTCTGGAGGATCTGTGGGGGTTCAACGAGGAAATCGTGGTGCGCGCGGCGGCGGCCTCTCGGATTCCGCTGATCTCGGCTGTGGGGCATGAGACCGACACCACGCTGATCGACTATGCCGCCGACCTGCGCGCGCCAACCCCAACGGCGGCGGCGGAACTGGCGGTGCCGGTGCGGTTGGAGCTGTTGGCGGGGCTGGATGCCTTGGGCGCGCGGCAAAGCCGGGCTGTGGCACAGGGTGCCAATGTTCGCGGCCAGCGCCTGCGCGATCTGGCGCGCGCCCTGCCACGGCTGGAGACGCTTTTGGCGCAGCCCGCGCAGCGGCTGGACCTGTGGTCCGGCCGCCTCGGGGGCGCTTTGGGTATGGCGGCGGCGCGCAAGCGCGCGGCCTTTGAGCGCGCGGCGCGGCTGCGGGTGGAGACGCTGGTCGGTCTGATCGCCATCAAGACCACTGATTTGCAGACCCGCGCCCAGCGGCTTGGTGACCGCGCCGCTTTGGCGGTGGAGCGCAAGCACGGGCAGATGGACAAATGGGCCTCGCGGTTGGAGCCGGCACTGGCGCGGCTGATGTCGGGCGCGGCGCGGGATATCGGGCGCGACCGTGAGCGGCTGGCGGCGTTGGACAGCCGGTTGCACGCAGCACCGGCGCGGCGGCTGGTCGATCTTGTCGCGCGGTTGGAGCAGACCGACCGCACGCGGCTCACCTTGGGTTACCGCGAGACCCTGAAACGCGGCTTTGCCGTGGTGCGCGGCGAGGGCGAGGTGGTGACGACCAAGGCCGGGGCCGAGCGCAGCGCCAGTCTTGAGATCGAATTTGCCGATGGCAAACTGGCGCTGGGTCCGCGCGCGCCGCGCAAGGGCAAAGCTGAGGGCGGGCCGGATCAGGGCAGTTTGTTCTAGGGGCTTATGCCCCCACAAACTCGCACTGCATGGGGCTATTGGCCGGGACAAGGCGCACGACCGGGCCGTCGTCCCTGCCCTCATACCACCCCCACAATTCGCCTTGATGGATGTTGTAGATCCAGCAGTCGGGCTCATCTGGGCGGTCTTCGTAGGAAAAGCAAATCTGTTCGCCGACCTGGTCCCAAATGGCTGATTTGCAGCCCGTGGCGTCTTTCCAGATGGCGCGCTGACCGGGCAGGAATTCTTCGATGCCGTAGAGCGTGAACGGGTCGTAAGTGTCCATCCGCTTGCCCAAGGTCAGGGCATCAAAGGCGCGGGCGTCAAGCGGTGGGCCGCCGGGAAGGGCGGTCTCGGCAAGCGCAGGGGCGGTCAGGCAGGCCAGACAGGCGAGAAGGGTTGCGCGCCTCATACGGCTTTCCATTTCGCCAGATGCGGGCGGATCGCGCGTTTCCACAGCGGCGGGAACAGCGCCAAGGTACAGGCCACCGGCAAGGGCCAGGGCAGGTGCGGGGCGTCGGTGGCGTCAGGCAAGCGCAATGCGGGATAGGGCCGCGCGGGGTGGGCGTGGTGGTCGGAATGGCGGGGCGCGTTCAGCATCATGGCCGAGGAAAACCACTGCGGCGCGTTCCAGGAATGGCGCCCGGCGACGGGTTCCAGCCGCCCATCGTCACGGGTTGCACGGGTCAGGCCGTAGTGTTGCACGTAATCTGACAGCATCAGTTGCAGTTGCGCGTGAAGCGCCAGCGCCACCCAGACAACAAGGCCCCAGCCCCCCGCCAAGAACGCTGCAACCGTCAGTGTCAGCGCCGCGCCGCCCAGATAAACAGCGTAAGGATGCAGCCCGCGCCCTGCCTTCGACCGCGCCCGTAGCGCGTTTTCCTCGGCCCAGCCACGCAGGAAACTGCCGCCCCATGCGCGCAGGAAAAAGCGGTAGAACCCCTCACCCGCACGGGCCGAGTTGGGGTCGGCGGCGCTCGCGGCGTGGCGGTGATGCACAAGGCGGTGGGCGCTGGAATGGTGGCCGAAAAGCAGGCTCGTGTAGACCGTAACACCAAGACCATAGAGCGCGCGGTTGCCGCGATGGATCAACTCATGCGCCATGGGGTTTGAAACCTGACCGAACCACAGCCCCGCCCCCAGCATCAGCGCAGCGCGCTGCCAACCCGACAACCCGCTGTCCCCGGCGACAGCCCAGACGACGATGGGCAGCGCGATGAGGTGGCCGCAGGCCAATCCGAAGAGTAATCCGTCAGCGGCGGGAAACTCGGCGCCTGCGGGCGCATCCCCCATGAAAAGGCCCTTGATCTGGTCAAGCACCGCCACAAGCGCGGTCATATAGACAAGGCCCGCAAAGGCCCAAAGCCCACCCGCCCCGATACCAAGCGCAAAGAGCAGCAGCGGGCTGGCAGAGGCCAGCGCGAAAAGGATCATCGGCAAAGGGTTTTTCGTCAAATCACGCATTTGGCCAAAGCTAGCATGGTCAATCGGGGCGAACAGCCGGGAATTTGCCGCAAGGTGCGGAAAAATGCCATGGCCCTGCGCGGCCAAGTCCCAGCACTTTGCCGCCGAGACCCTTTCCCTTGGGGCGCAAATTGACTAGGTGATGACAAACAGCCAAAGGCACCTGCCCATGTCCTTCTTCAAGAAACTCAAGGAACGGATGTTCCGATCCTCGGACAAGATCGGCGAGGGGCTGGACGCTTTGGTGGCCGAAGCGCCTGAGCTTGCGGAAGAGGTCGTGCCAGAGGTCCCGGGTGAGGTTGCGGCTGCGGCGGCCGATGTGGTACCGCCCCCTGTCCCGCCCACTCCCCCTATGCAGGCGTCCGCAACTGCCGCTGCACCGCAGTCCGCCGCCGAGCCGGCCAAGCCAAGCCTTCTGGGGCGCCTTTTTGGCAAGACCGAAGAACCGCGCCGCGTCTTGGATGATGCGATGCTGGAAAGCCTTGAAGATCTGCTCATTCAGGCCGACTTGGGGGTCGAAACCGCCACCCGCGTCACGGCCAATATCGCCGAAGGGCGCTTTGGACGGAAGATCGGCGCGACCGAGTTGCGGCAGGCCTTGGCCGATGAGGTGGCCCGCATCATGGAACCCGTGGCGCGGCCCTTGCCGCTCTATCCGCAAAAGCCGCAGGTGGTTTTGGTGGTGGGGGTCAATGGCTCTGGCAAGACCACGACCATTGGCAAGCTGGCCAGCCAATTCCGCGCCGCCGGGAAAAAAGTGGTGATTGCCGCCGGAGACACCTTTCGCGCCGCTGCGGTGGAACAGTTGCAGGTTTGGGGCCAGCGCGCGGGCGTGCCGGTCCTGACCGCGCCCGAAGGATCGGATCCCGCAAGCCTTGCCTTTGACGCGCTGACCCAAGCGCAGGCTGAGGGCGCGGATCTCTTAATGATCGACACCGCAGGTCGCTTGCAAAACCGCGCCGATCTGATGGAGGAGCTCGCCAAGATTGTGCGGGTGATCCGCAAAGTCGACCCCAGCGCGCCGCACAACACGCTTTTGGTCTTGGATGCTACCACCGGGCAGAACGCGGTGATGCAGGTCGAGATTTTCCGCAAGATCGCCGATGTTTCGGGTCTGGTGATGACGAAGCTCGATGGCACGGCCAAAGGTGGGGTTCTGGTGTCTTTGGCCGATAAGTTTGGCCTGCCGATCCATGCGATTGGCGTGGGCGAGCAGATTGACGATCTGTCGCCCTTTGATCCGCAGGAATTCGCCCGCGCGCTGGTGGGCTTAGACACCTAACGCCCCGCCCGTGGCGGTGTGGCGCATTTTGACATCAAGGGAACGGACGCGATGGCTGAAGTCAGGAAGATCAATCCGCTGGTGAAAACGGCGCTGGAACTGGGGCCGGTCCTTTTGTTCTTTATCGGTTTCACCATGACGAAGGGCCAGACCTATCTGATCGGTGGCTCCGAATACTCGGGCTTTTTGGTGATGACGGCAGCCCTGATCGTGATGATCATGATCACCTCTGGCATCTATTGGGCGCTGACCGGGACGCTGTCGCGGATGCAGATCTTAACGCTGGTGCTGGTGGTTGTGCTGGGTGGGATTTCGGTCTGGTTGAAGGATGAGCGCTTTCTCAAGATGAAGCCGACGCTGGTTTACGTGGCCTTTGGGACCATTTTGGGCATCGGGCTTCTGCGGGGCCAGTCCTATCTCTCGCTGGTGATGGACCAGGCTTTGCCGCTGCAGCGCGAAGGCTGGATGATCCTGACGCGCCGTCTGACCGCGTTCTTTTTTGTGCTGGCGGCGGCCAATGAGGCGGTCTGGCGGCTGATGTCGACCGAGGCTTGGGTCAATCTGGAGACCTTTGGCACGCCGGTGGTGATGTTCGCCTTCTTCATGGCGCAGGCGCGGGTCATTGACCGCTACAGTATCAACGACGACGACAAAGCGGCTTGACTGTGACGCGAAGCGCGGGCGACGGCGGCGTCTAAGGGCGTCTGCGCTGCTCAGACCGGATCAGCGGTTCCGGCTTAGGCGTGGGGCGGCGGTGGCTTCGGCAAAGCGGGCGGCCACGGCGGCCCCGCCGTGCTGCACGGCAAGACGCATGAGCGCAAAGCGGATGCGCGCCACTTCGCGGTAATAGCGCAGGAAGGCGGCATTCAGCGCCGCCCCACTGACCGCGCCCAGCACGGGTACCGCCTGCGCGGCCAGTTTCTGGCCCAAGGCGGCGGCCAATCGCGGGGCGACGGTGGCGATCACCCCTTGCAGCGCGGGACCGGTCAGGGTCAGACGCGCCGAGAGAAACGAGGTGTTCACCCCGTCATCGGCGGCCAAGGGGCTGCCGGCGGCAAAAACCTCCAGACAGGCGGCGCGCACGCCCGGCTCATTCGGGTCAAAGCCGGCCTTCACCGCCTCGGCGCGGATGGCGCGCAGGATGACGGTGATCGTGACCGGCAATTCAGCGATGGATGTGACAAGCCCCCCTGCCCCGCCTGCCGCCCCGGTGGCCATAACAGCCATCATGGTGCCGCGCCCGCCCGCCTCACCGCCAAAGCCCGCAAGACCGTGCGCCGCCATGAGTGCGGCAGATGTGACGCGTTCGACCTCAGCCCTTAGGCTGGGGGGCAGGAGGGCCAATTGCTGATCCACGCTGCCGCCAAGCTTGTTCACAAGCGCCATCAATGGGCCATTGGCCCGCTTGGCGGCACGCGCAAGGGCCGCGATATCGCGGTCAAGGTCAGGGCTTGGCAGGGCGGGCAGGTTTGCGGTCATGAGGGCAATGTGGCCCCGGTCGGCACCCCTTGCAAGATGATGGCCGTGAATAACCACAAGCGCGACAAGTTGGGGATCAGACCCCGGTCGCCTTGGTCACCGGGCCAACAACCCCCGCCCAAGCGCCGGTTTTCAGTGCAAGCCCCAGAACCCGGTCGGGGTTGGTGGGGGGCGGCATAACGACACCCGTCAGGATGGCAAAGCCAAAGCGGCCGTAATAGGGCGCATCACCCACCAAGACCACCCGCTCCCAGCCCAGACGCCGGGCCTCGGCCAGACTTTCGTTGATGAGCAGACCGCCCAGCCCCTCACCCTGCCGTGTGGGGTGAACCGCCACAGGACCAAGCAGCAGCACATCCTCACCCGCCACCTCGACCGGCCAATAGCGGATGGCGGCGGCCAAGGTGCCATCATCGTCGCGCAAAACCAGACACAAGGCGGCCACTGTGGGCACTCCGTCGCGCAGACGGTAGGACGACAGCGCCGTGCGCCCCGGCGCGAAGCACAGGTCGTAAAGCGCCTCCACCTCCCACCAGTCGGCGTCGGTCTCTTCTTCCAGCTTGTACACGCGCAGCCGCCCCGGGGAATCAATCGCACAAGGGGCTAACATGGGGGGGCGGGGGGATCAAACGGCGATTTTGGCCGCAGAATTTCCAGCGGGCGCAGGGGTTAAATGGGGGAGGTTGCGACCACCACCTCGGTGCCCCATTCGCTGCATTTCAGCGCCAGATCGCGTGGCAAGGGTTGATCGGTAAAGACCGTGGTGATTTCCGACAGCGAGGCCAGTCGCGCAGGAGCCGAGCGGTCCAGTTTGGAATGATCGCAGACCAGAAACACTTTGCGCGCCTGCCGGATGATCGCCTTGGACACCCGCACCTCGGCCAGATCAAAATCCAGCAGATCGCCGTCGCGGTCCAGCGCCGAGGCGCCGATCACGGCATAATCGACCTTGAACTGTTCAAAGAACTGGGTGGTCAATTCCCCCACAAGCCCGCCGTCCGACCGGCGAAGCGCCCCACCCGCCACCATGATCTCGCAGCCCGAGTTGGCGGCAAGGATATTGGCGACGTTCATGTTGTTGGTCACCACGGTCAAATTGCGGTGGCCCAAAAGCTCACGCGCGACGGCTTCGGTCGTGGTGCCAAGGTTCATGATAAGCGAGCAGTTCTCCGGGATCGCCGCCGCGCAGGTGCGGGCAATGGCGGTCTTGGCGGCCTCGTTCATCCGGCGGCGCTGTTCATAGCCCAGATTTGCCACGCCGGTTTTTGGCACCGCCCCACCATGCACGCGGTCAAGATGCCCCAGATCCGCCAGTTCAGTCAGGTCACGGCGGATGGTCTGCAGCGTCACATCGAAACGTTGGGCCAAATCCTCCACCACCACGCGGCCTTCGGCGCGGGCAATTTCCAGAATCTCACTTTGGCGAAAGCTGAGCGCCACGGAATGTTCCTTTTACTTCGCTCTTGGTCGTCGAGTTTCGCCAAACCGAACCGGACGATCAAGCTGGAAATTTCGCCGCATCTGCACGACTACCCTCGCTGCATCGCAGCGCGTAGAGATGCGAAAATAGGCGCTTCGCGCAGAAGTGGTGCTGTTTCAGGAAATTACCTGTAACTTGCAATCGAAAATGTTCGGTTTTAGTCCATTTTATCAGAAACGAAAAAGAATGATTGACGACGAAGCGCGATTCGCCCCATCTTGACGCCGCAGGGGAGGAAACCGGAGTGTCCACGAAGACCAGGCCCGATGTGGCCGATCTTTTCATTATCGGCGGCGGCATCAATGGCTGCGGGATAGCCCGCGACGCCACGGGCCGGGGTCTGTCGGTGGTGCTGGCCGAACAGGGCGATCTGGCGCAGGCAACCTCGTCGGCCTCGACCAAGCTGTTTCACGGCGGATTGCGCTATCTCGAGTATTTCGAATTCCGCCTCGTGCGTGAGGCGCTAGAGGAGCGCGAGACCCTCTTGGTCGCCATGCCCCATATCTCATGGCCGATGCGCTTTGTGCTGCCCTATCACCCCGATATGCGGTTTGAGGGCGACACGCCCACCGGGCGACTGATGGCGCGGCTGATGCCGTGGATGAAGGGACGGCGGCCGTCTTGGCTGATCCGGCTGGGGCTGTTCTTGTATGACACGCTGGGCGGGCGGAAGATTTTGCCCGCAACGCGGACGCTGGACCTGACGCGCGATCCGGCAGGCGCAGCGCTGCAAACGCGGTTCCGCCATGCCTATGAATATTCCGACTGCTGGGTCGAGGACAGCAAGCTCGTCTCGCTGAACGCCCGCGATGCGGCCGAGAGGGGGGCGCAGATCATGACGCGCACGCGCGTCATTTCGGCCAACCGGCTTGACGGTCTGTGGCAGATCGAAACCGAAGGGCCGCAGGGGCGGCACCACTATCGCGCCCGCGCCTTGGTCAATGCCGGCGGGCCTTGGGTCGAAGACGTGATCCGCAACGTGGCGCGGATCAATTCGTCCGAAGGGGTGCGGCTGGTGCGCGGCAGCCATATCGTGACGCGCAAGCTTTATGACCACGATCGCTGCTATTTTTTCCAAGGCACCGATGGGCGGATCATCTTTGCCGTGCCCTATGAGCAGGACTTCACCCTGATCGGCACCACCGACAAGGATCATCAGGGCGCGCCCAAAGACGCTGTGTGCACCGATGAAGAGCGCGATTATTTGCTGAACTTTGCCAGCCAGTATTTCGCCAGACCGGTGACAGTCGAGGATGTGGTCTGGACCTATTCCGGGGTGCGGCCGCTGTACAATGACGGGGCGAAATCGGCCACGGCGGCGACACGCGATTATGTGCTGTCGTTGGACACCAACGGCGCGCCCTTGCTGAACGTGTTTGGCGGCAAGATCACCACCTATCGGCGTCTGGCGGAATCGGCCTTGGAAAAGCTGCAGCCGTTCTTTGCGCAGGCCAAGGGCCCGTGGACCGCGCGGGTGGCGCTGCCGGGGGGCAATTTTGCCCATGACGGCGTGCCTGCGCTGACAGCATCGCTCAAGGCGCGGTTCGGGTTCTTGACCGACTATTGGGCAGCACGGCTGATCCGCGCTTACGGCGCTGAGGCGGCGGCCGTCTTGGGCGATGCGCGCAAGGCCACCGATCTGGGCCGCGACTTTGGCGCGACGCTGACCGAGGCCGAGGTGCGCTGGCTGATGGCCCATGAATTTGCCTGCACAGCCGCCGATGTAGTCTGGCGGCGCACTAAGCTGGGCCTGCGGATGACCCAAGATCAGATGGCCGCGCTGGATGCCTATATGGCCAGCGCGGAAGGTCACGGGGCGGTCAGCCCCGCGGCGGAATGAAGGGGGACGGATGGCGCTGGAATTGCAATCAGTCAGCCGGGTGGTCAAGGGGCAGGTCCATATCCAGCCCACGACCCTCACGCTGGAGAAGGGCACGATGAACGTGCTTTTGGGGCCGACGCTGTCGGGCAAGACCTCGCTCATGCGGCTGATGGCGGGGCTGGATGTGCCGTCCACCGGGCGGATCTTGTGGCATGGGGCCGATGTGACGGGCCAGCGGGTGCAGGACCGCAAGGTGGCGATGGTCTATCAGCAGTTCATCAATTATCCGGCCATGACGGTTTACGACAACATCGCCTCGCCCCTGCGGTTGATGGGCAAATCCAACGCCGAGATTGACCGCGCGGTGCGCGAAACCGCCGAAATGCTGAAGCTGACACCGATGCTGACGCGCAAGCCCTTGGAGCTTTCGGGTGGCCAGCAGCAGCGCTGCGCGCTGGTGCGCGCTTTGGTCAAAGGCGCAGGACTGGTCCTGTTGGATGAGCCTTTGGCCAACCTCGACTATAAGCTGCGCGAGGAATTGCGTGCCGAAATCCCCCGGATCTTTGAAGCCTCGGGCGCCATCTTTGTCTATGCCACGACCGAGCCGGAAGAGGCGCTGTTGTTGGGCGGCCAGACTGCCACCCTGTGGGAGGGGCGCATCACCCAGTTCGGACCAACGCCCGAGGTCTATCGCCAGCCTGCGGATGCCACCACGGCGCGGGTGTTCTCGGACCCGCCGATGAATTTCGTGCCATGCACGAAGGCCGGCGCGCAAATGACCTTGGGGCTGGATGCCACAGCCCCGGCCAAGGGCGCTTTTGCCGGGCTTGCCGATGGGGGCTATCTTGCGGGCTTCCGAGCCAATCACCTGCATCTGAACCGCCCCTCTGCCCAAGCGGTGGAGTTTCGTTGCACGCTGGGGGTGACGGAAATCACCGGGTCTGAAACCTTTTTGCACCTTCATCATGGTCCCGACCGCTGGGTTGGGCTGGTGCATGGGGTGCATGATCTCGCGCCGGGGGCCGAGCTTTCGGTCTGGCTGGACCCCGCAAGAAGCACTGGATGCCCTGTGCGAGGAGCAGGAAAAGGTGCTCGAGCGGATCGAGCGTGCTGGCGTTCAGGGCGACATCGGCCCGAAGATGAACGAACCGCAGGACGCACAGGTCTGGCTGGACGAACCCGGTTCGCCGGTTGCCAAGTTGGAAAACGAAAAGCCCCAAGGCGAGACCATCGCGTATGACGAGCTGATCAAGTCCTGGCAGAACTGATGTTTTAGGCGGGCGGGCGCATTTTTGCGCCCGCCCCTCTTTCTTTCCTGTCAATCTTGTCGAACCACTGGCTGCGGATGCGCGGCTTGCGCCGCACCCGACATCTGGGCAAGTGTTTCCACCAGCATGACAGCAGACCGGACCGATCACAGCATGACCCATATCCTTGCCATCGATCAGGGCACCACCTCCTCGCGGGCGATCCTGTTTGACGCCAATCTGAAGGTGCGGGCGGTCGCCCAAGAGGAGTTTGCCCAGCATTACCCGGCCTCGGGCTGGGTCGAACATGACCCGTCCGATCTGTGGTCCACCGTTGCTGGCACGGCGCGGGCGGCCATAGAAAAGGCCGGGATCAGTGCGCGCGACATTGCCGCCATCGGCATCACCAACCAGCGTGAGACAACCCTGATCTGGGACCGCGCCACGGGTGAGCCCATTCACCGCGCCATCGTCTGGCAAGACCGTCGCACCGCCGACACCTGCGATGCGCTCAAGGCGGCGGGCCATGAGCCGATGATCACCGCGCGCACCGGGCTTTTGCTGGACCCCTATTTCTCGGCCACCAAGATCAAGTGGATGCTGGACCATGTGCCAGGTGCCCGCGACCGGGCCAAGCGGGGCGAGTTGGCCTTTGGCACGGTGGACAGTTACCTGATCTGGAAGCTGACCGGCGGACGGGTGCATGCGACCGACGCCACCAATGCGGCGCGCACGATGATCTACAACATCGCCACCAATGAGTGGGATGCCGAGATTTGTGGGCTGTTGGATATTCCGATGGCGCTGTTGCCAGAGGTGCGCGATTGCGCGGCCGATTACGGCGTCACGCGGGCGGATCTTTTTGGCTATGAAATCCCGATCCTTGGGGTGGCGGGTGATCAACAGGCGGCCACTGTCGGCCAAGCCTGTTTCCGCCCCGGCATGATGAAATCGACTTATGGGACGGGCTGCTTTGCGCTTTTGAACACCGGTCACCAGATGGTGCCGTCGACCAACCGGCTCTTGACCACCATTGCTTACCGCCTGAACGGCCAGACGACCTATGCCCTGGAAGGGTCGATCTTCATCGCCGGCGCCGTGGTGCAATGGCTGCGCGACGGGCTGAAGATCATCCGCGAGGCGAAGGAAACCCAGCCTTTGGCGGATGCGGCGGACCCGTCGCAGGATGTCATTCTGGTGCCAGCCTTCACCGGCCTTGGCGCGCCCTATTGGCGGCCCGATTGTCGGGGCGCGATTTACGGGCTGACGCGAAATTCCGGCCCGGCGGAACTCGCACGGGCGGCTTTGGAAAGCGTGGGCTACCAGACGCGCGATCTGCTTGAGGCGATGCGTGCCGATTGGGGCACGTCGGCCGAAGGGATCTTGCGGGTCGATGGCGGCATGACCGCCTCAGATTGGGCGATGCAGTTTCTGTCCGACATTCTGGGCGCGCCGGTAGACCGCCCGGTGGTGACCGAAACCACGGCACTGGGTGCGGCCTATCTGGCGGGCCTTCAGGCCGGGCTTTGCGCGCCGCCGGAGGAATTCCAAAGTTCGTGGGCGCTGGAGCGGCGCTTTACCCCCGCCATTGACCCCGCCATCCGCGATGCCAAATACGCGCGCTGGGGGCGGGCGGTGGCTGCGACCATGTCGGTATGACGCCCTTTGCGGTCACCAGCCCCGGTCGCATTTTGTTCGGGCGCGGTGAGGCGGGTAAGGCCCCGGCCCTTCTGCGCGGCTTTGGCACGCGGGGGCTGATCGTGCATGGCGCGAACCCGGCCCGGTTGGCGGGGCTTTTGGCCGATCTTGGCGTGGGGCAAGACGGCATTCTCACGATCAGATGCGCTGCCGAACCAAGCCTGCCCATGCTGGAAGAGGCGCTGATGCTTGCGCGGGCGCATGCGCCCGATTGGGTTTTGGGGTTGGGCGGCGGGTCGGTGCTGGATATGGCCAAGGCGCTGGCCGGGCTGATCCCGGCCAAAGCTGGGCCGATGGACCATCTGGAGGTGGTGGGCCGCGGCCTGCCCCTCACAGAAGTCCCCCTGCCCTTCATCGCGATCCCCACCACAGCAGGCACCGGATCCGAGGCCACGAAAAACGCTGTGATCGGCCTGCCCGACCATGGCCGCAAAGTCTCCTTGCGCGATGACCGGATGCTGGCGCGGCTGGCGATTGTGGATCCTGCCTTGACCGATGGCACGCCTTGGGCGGTGACGCTGGCCTCGGGGCTGGATGCGGTAACGCAGGTGATTGAGCCTTTCGTGTCGGTGAAGGCCACGCCCTACACGGATGCGATTTCTGCTCCGGCGATTGGCGTGGGACTGATGGCGCTGCAACGGCTGCGGCAGGGTGAGGACAAGGGCGCGCGCGACACGCTGGCATGGGTCAGCCTGTCGGGCGGGCTGGCCTTGGCCAATGCGGGGCTTGGTGCGGTGCATGGGCTGGCAGGGGTGATCGGCGGGCTCTGCCCTGCCCCGCATGGGGCGGTATGCGGCGCGCTGCTCGCCCCGATCCTGCGGGTCAATCGCGACCATGCCGAGGCGGGAAGCGAGGCCGCGCGGCGGCTGGACGTGGTCTTTGCCACGATTGCCGAGCACTTGGGCGGTACCGCCAAGGACGCCCCTGACACGCTGGCGCATTGGGCCAAAGCGGCCGGGCTTCCGGGGCTGACCGCGATGGGCTTTGCGCCAGACTGGCAAGAGAAAACCGCCGAGGCCGCCCTTGGCGCCTCCTCCACCAAGGGCAACCCCGTGGTGCTGCCCCATGCGGCGCTGTTGGATGCTTTGCGCCGTGCCGCCTGAACCGCCGCGCATTTGGCTTGGTCAACGGCCGAGGTGCCTGTGATGCAAAGCCAAAGCAAATGGGCGCTGATCCTTGTGCTTCCAGCCTGCCTGCTTCTGGCGGTGATCGGGCTTTTGCCGCTGCTTGCTGTGGTGAATTACGGCTTTCACGACATCTTTTCGCTGAGCGATGTGCATTGGGTGGGCTTCGATTGGTTTGCTGACATTCTCGGGTCTGATCGGTTCTTGGCCTCGCTGGGCCGCAGCCTCTTGTTTTCGGCGCTGACGCTGGCCATCCAGCTGCCCTTGGGGATTGCCGTTGCGCTGATGCTTTTGGGCTTTGGTCGCTTTGCGATCTGGGGATTGATGCTGTGCGCGCTGCCCTTGGTGGTGCCGTGGAACATGATCCCGATGCTGTGGCTGGGCATGATCGACACGCAGTCGGGCCTACTGGGGCCGGGCTTGGCGGCGGTGGGGTTTGATTACAAGTTCACCGCGCTGCACACATGGGCGCTTATCTTGGTGATGGACACGTGGCACTGGCTCGGGCTGGTGGTGATCTTGTCCTATGCCGGGCTGTCGGCCATTCCACCGCAATATCGGCAGGCAGCCGTAATTGACGGGGCCTCGCGTTGGGCCATCTTTCGCCACATCGAATTGCCGCGCCTGTCGGGGGCCTTGGCGATCGTGATCCTGATCCGCTTTGTTGACAGCTTCATGATCTACACCGAGGCCTTTACGATCAATGCCGGGGGCCCGAATGACGCGACGCGGTTCTTGTCCTTGGAACTGGGCGAAGAGATCAAGGGCTTTTCCTATGGGCAGGCGGCAGCGCGGGCGACGCTGTATTTTCTAATCGTGCTGGCGGTGACCTATGTTTTTGTGGTGGTCACCCGCAGACAGGAAGATCGGCCATGATGCGGGTGCTGGGCGGGGCGGCGCTGGCCGTGTTTATCCTTCTGCCACTGGTGCAGGCGGTGCTGCTGAGCTTTACCGTCACTTTGGAAAAGGACGGAGTTGCGGCGGGCGCGGTGGGGCTGATGAACTATGCCGACGTGCTGGCCGCACCAGAACTGCGCGCAGCGATGATCAATTCTGCCGTCTACGTCTGCCTGAACGTGGCCTTGTGCATCGGGGTGGGTCTGCCAGCCGCCTATGCGCTGGCGCGGTTCCGCTTTCTGGGAGACCGCCACTTCCTACTCGCAATGCTTGTCTTTCGCATGACACCGCCGGTGGTGCTGTCCTTGCCGATCTTCATCCTGTTTTCAAAACTGGGGCTGGTGAATTCGCCCCTTGGCATTGCGTTGGTGCATTGCCTGTTCAACCTACCCATTACGATCTGGATCTTGGAAAGCTTCATTCGCGCCGTACCCAGCGCCTTTGATGAAACCGCCTTTATCGATGGCCATTCCGGACCTTCGTTCTTTTTCCGCCATCTCGTGCCGATGATCGCGCCGGGCATCGGAGTGGCGGCGTTTTTCTGTTTCATCTTCAGCTGGGTCGAGGTGGTGTTCGCCCGCATTCTGACCGTGACGGCGGGCAAGCCGATCACCATGGCGATCAATGCGATGTTCACCTTCCAGACCGATATCGGGATGGTGATGGCGATGACCTGCCTGTCGCTTGTGCCGGGGGTGGCGATGATCTGGCTGGTGCGCAACCATCTGGCGCGCGGGTTTACCTTGCGCGCCTAAGGTCCGGTGGACGCATCACACCTGAGCGGCGAAGAATTTGCTCCGCCATTGTCGGTCATCAATGAAGGGCCCAATTAAAGCCGAAACACTTGGGTTCTTGTGACACATCGCACAGTTCGAGAACGCGCGCCCGGTTCGGCCTTTTGCGATGTGGACGGTGGGCCCGTGGCTTCAACTTGGCGCGAGAGCCAAGCAGAAAGGACACCAAGATGGCACAACCCAGAACCTCTGACACCCGGCAAGACCCCCTTCCCCAGCCAAGCCGCGCGACGGGTCTTGCCCCTTGGTCGCCCCTCATCGGGCTGCGCGACGAGATTGATCGGCTGTTCAGCGGCCAGGAATTGGGCCGGTGGTTCGATCAGCCCAAGCTGGGCTTGGCTGGCGCAGAACGACTGGTCCCCGCCATGGATGTCACCGAGACCAGCACCGCCTATGCCGTACGGCTCGAGATTCCGGGCATTGACCCGGTCGGCGTGACCATCACCATCGCCAATGGCATGCTGGTGATTGCGGGCGAGAAGACCGAAGAGTCCGAGGACACGGAGCAAGATTATCACGTCAGCGAACGGCGCTGGGGCAGCTTTCAGCGCGCGATCCGCATGCCAGAAAATGTCGATGAGGCAAAGATTGAGGCGACATCAGCCAAGGGCGTGCTGACCGTGTCACTGCCGAAATCTGCCAAGGGCCGCAGTGCGGATCGCAAGATCCCAGTCACGGCTGGCTAGGGTGACCGCGGCGTATCGCGTCAGGTTGGTCCGGCGTTGAGACTTGAAGTCGAGGCCATGAGCTGTGTTAATGGTTTTATTGCTCGGGCTGATGGGGTGGACGTATTGGGGCCTGATCTGGGCTCGTGAGTTGTTTTTGATGCTGACTTTGCGCTGATCTGCCGTCATGCGACATCAGGGTTGCGGTAAATCTGCGAATTGAGTGTCTGTTTCCAAGTGATCTGCGTTGTTTTGAAAGGTGTATTTTCGATTGTCCGACAACAGTCGGGGCTTCAAAATGAATAGGACGAACGCGATGACAGCCGGCAGGATTTTGGTCGTCGATGACGACGCCGCAATTCGCAATGTGTTGCGCGCAGGACTGCAAGCGGAAGGTTGGGAAGTGGCCGAGGCCGCCGACCGCGCGGGCATGATCGGCTGTCTTGAAACGCTGGACGTGGATCTCATCACGCTGGATTTGGCGCTGGGCGCAGATGACGGGTTGGCCATCGCGCGCGAACTACGCAAACGCTGGAACATCCCGATCCTGATGATCACCGGAAAGGCCAATCCAATTGACCGCGTCACCGGACTGGAGCATGGGGCCGACGATTACATCGTGAAGCCCTTTCACATCCGCGAAGTGGTCTTGCGCATCCGCAACACACTCGCCCGCTATCGCGGCGCGTTGAACCGCGACAAGCCAGCGGTGCCAGACCTTGAGATCGCGGTGGCACCGTCCGGTGTTGTGTCACAATTCGCCGAGGTGATCGCCGAGTTGACCGGGCTTGAACGGCGGTTGCTGGATCTTTTTGCGCGCTTTCCCGGGCGTATTCTGACCCGGGACGAGATTTCGCAAGCCCTGCATGGCCGCGACTGGTCGCCTTACGACCGAACGATCGATGGCCATATCGCCCGGCTGCGCCGCAAGCTGGAGCAGTGCCAGACCGCACCCTCAGTGATCCGGTCTGTACGGGGTGTGGGCTATGTGCTGGACGGATTGGTCACATCGCCTCACGAACCTGCCTAAGGGCTTGGGCCACGGCTTCGGCCATGTCGCGCAGCGAATAGGGTTTGGACAAGAGCCTGACCTTGGGATCCGCCGCATCCAGATCGCGCAGCGCGGCTGAGACGTGGCCAGAGGTCAGGAGCGTTGCGATCCCGGGATACTTGGCCTTGACCTTGCGGATCAGATCATAACCGGACAAGGCCCCCGGCATCACCACATCTGACAGCACAAGGTCAAAAGGTTCGCCGGATTCGATCAACTTCCAGCCAGCTTCGCCATTCGCAGCCTCAAGCACCGCATAACCGATGGCCTCCAGCCGCTGCATCACCGCCTCGCGGACATGGGGGTCATCCTCGACCACCAGCACCAACTCGCCATTGCCGAAGGGATAATCCTCGCTGCGGCTCTGCACGGCGGCCGCGGGCACATCGATCACCGGCAGGCAAACCGAAACTTCGGTGCCGACGCCGAGGGTGGATTGGATGTCGACGAACCCACCCGCACGTTCAGCCGACAAGACCACGCTGGTCAGGCCCAACCCATTGCCATGGCTCCCGCTTTTGGTGGTGAAGAATGGCTCTATCACCCTGTCGAGGACCTCTTTCGGCATGCCGACACCGTGATCGCGCACTGTGATGCGGATAAAGGGACGTTCCGCAGGCTTTGGCCGTCTGGCCGAGGCCGAAGGGGACAGGACGCAGCTTGTCTCAAGCGTGATGGTGCCACCTTGCGGCTGGGCATCGCGGGCATTCATCACCAGATTCAGAATGGCGCCGTCAATCTCGGCGGGGTCGATGGCGACCACGGCATTGAGAGCGCCGGGGTGAAAGACCAAAGATAACTCATCACTCAGCACCCTTTGGAACACCGCCCAAGTTCGGGCAATGTGTTCATCGACCGCCACCGGCAGCGCAGCCACCTGTGTCCGGTGCCCACCCGCCAGCGCCAAAAGCCGCTTGTTAAAGCTGGCTCCCATTTCGGCGGCATTGGTGGCATTGCGCAAGAGCTGGTGCAGTTCGGGGTCTGCCGTGCGCAACTCAGCCAGTTCGATATTGGCCAAGATCACGGTAAGGATGTTGTTGAAATCATGCGCCACCATGCCGGCCATGCGGCCCACGGTCTCTTGCCGTTGGGCGCGCGACAGGGCCGCTTGCATGCGCCGGTTCTCGGTGTGATCGACCAGCATGCCAAACATCCGTTCGGGCTGCCGCACGGGGCCTTGGCCAGAGAAGCGCACGTGCGCCTGCAACTCCATCTGCCGCTCTTGGCCATTCACAAGCGGACGCACTTCGAAAGAGAACCGCCCCTCGCCTTCTGGCGACATAGCGCGCTTCCACTGTTGCCAATAGGCGTCCGGATCAAGTGGGCGCAAGAGATCAAACCAGTCCACGGGCGTGGCAGGCAGGTGATCCCGCGTCAGGTTTAGGGATGCCAGATGCTCATCAGAAATGATCGAGATCCCGGTCTTGAACTCATACTCGAAAATGGCGACCGACATGGCCGAGGTGACCTGCCGCAAGCGGTCATTCAATCTGTCGATATCCTCCTTGGCTTGCGGGGGGGGAGACATCGAGTCGATGAAGACCGCTACGGCGAAAATGGTGCCCGACGAATCGCGCAAGGGCCGGACATGCCAGCCCGGACCCGGTGATTGACCGTTGGTCCAACACGCGTCACGGCGGTCATAATCCAGCGTCTCACCGGCAAGCCCACGGCGGATAACCTTGATCCAGGGTTCCGGCAAATCCGTCGGAGACGGGTTGCGCGCAGGGAGAGCGGACGTGGACGACGCCGTGTAAGGCACTAATTCAGAAGGAAAAACGGCTTCTTTCCGGTCAATCCAATGTGGCGAGGACGCCAAGACCCGCAGGCGGGGATCTACCAGAGCCACCGCCCATGGTGTCTGATCCACCAGCGCGGCCAAAGCCGCGCACCAAGGGTCAGCGTCCTGTAGAGTCTGCATCGTTCCCCCCAGTCCACCAAGTGTGAAAAATGAAATATCGAAAGGCGTTATCAAGTATCCCGAAAGATAGATCCCTTGGCAATATCGCCCAGCGCGTACAATTCTGCACAATTCCCAAATTGCCGATCCACCCCGCAATCTGGCAGGTTGCATTCAATTCGCGGAATCTGTTTCCAGCCTAAGTTTCACCCTAGTGCTTACAGTTAACGGTTGCGGGCTGCTTTTCTGTCCTTTGGGGGATACAATGAATATTTCAAAACAAACGTTTGCCGCCACGCGCGGCTGTGCTGCCTCATGCCCTGTTCAGCAAGCCGGTCTTTGCAGTTGGTTCGAGGCGCCGCTCTCGGATGAAATTGCCGCGCGCAGCACTCAGTCGCAGTTCGCCCCGGGGGTGCCAATCCTGCGCCAAGGGGAGGCCGCCAACCGCGTGGGCATCATTCAGACGGGGTTGGTGAAGATCGTCCTGAACGACACCAACGGCGAGGAACATCTGATCCAGCTGTTGTATCCCGGAGAAATGGTGGGCGACCCCTTTACGATTGACTCTGCCTTTTCGTGGCAAGCCGCGACCCAGACCTCGCTGTGCTGGATGCCCCGCGGCCTCTTGGCCGAGGCAATGCGGACATCGCCCATGGCGGCACGGCGCCATAGCGAGGCGACAAACCGGCTTTTGCAAGAGCACCACTTTGCCCAAGCGGCCCTGCGGTCACGCAATGCGGTGCAAAAGGTTGCCCATTGGCTGTTCCTGCAAATGCCAGCCCGGCGCGGGCCGGGGAATGTGCGTATGCGGCTGGTCTTGTGTCGGCGCGATCTGGCCTCGCTTTTAGAGATGACCGTAGAAACGCTGTGCCGGTCTTTGCAGCAATTGCAGGGGCGGCGCGCGATTTTGTTGCTGGCGCCGGATCTGGTGGAGATTTGCGACCCGACGCGGCTGCGTCTGTTGGCCAAGGGCTATGACGATGAACGGCTGCAAGAGACGCTTTTGGCAAAGGGCTGGGAATGGGGAGCACGGGCGCTTGGGCCCAAGCTGACCGCGCGTCCGGCCTCGGATCTGAAGCCGAATGGAGCAGCCGTTCGGGTGTCCTAAAGCCGGATCGCCGCATCGAAAGACCCACCACCAGCCGCCGCCCGGTCAACCGGGCGGCGCAACTGTCTTGGGCGTGTCGCGCAGCACCTCGATCAGGTCATGGGCCGACAGATGGATCAGATTCTTGCGCAGCTCGGCCCGGATCACCGAGGCCAAGGGCTCGTGCAGCGCCTGACGCCAAAGACCGATTATTTCGGCTGGGGCCACCACCACCAAAGTGTCAAAGGCATTGGCTTGCCGCTCTCCAGCCAGAAAATCCTGCACATCGTGCAAAAACCGCAAGAGGTCCTCGCGCAGCGGATCAGACGAAGGTTCCACCGCCGAACGCCGTCCGGGCGAGCCGGAGGAAAAGCTGCGCGTCGGCTTGTCTTGCAAATGATCCCGCAGCCTCAGGTGACGCGATTGCAAAGACAGCTCAGACGCCGCGGGCGCGTGCGGTTCGGGCAAGCCACGCAGAATGCGGGCGCGGTTGGAATTCATGACCACATACCAGATACGTTCTTGATCCATCGCGTTACCATCTCCTGTTACCAACGGGCAGGCGGGACCCACCTTAAGGTCACGCCGGCCCGATGCGCCCTTGCCAAAGACACCCCGCACTGAGGACACCGTCGCCCCGCCATATCCGGGCAGCATGGTCGCAGCGTCGCAGGATAGGTCGGACAGGCGGCTGGAATCATTGATGTTCGACAATCGGGTGGCATGGCTTCAGCGCCTTAGAAACAAGGGGCCAAATGGCCCGTCACCTTGGCTATGGCGCGAAGGGCGAAGGGCATTGTTGGCCGTCAATGCCCGACCAGATCGGGCCCGGCATGGTGCAACCAAGGCGGAAACCGCCAGCAGTCTGGGAAAGGTTTGTCTATGGCACGGGAACACAGCGAAGGGCTCGCGGAACTGCAAGAGGTGCGCCGTAAGCTGCGCGGCACGGTGCTGACGGTGGGTCTCTTCAGCATGTTCATGAACCTGTTGATGCTGACCGGTCCCTTGTTCATGTTGCAAACCTATGACCGGGTGCTGTCGGCGCGGTCCGAGGCGACTTTGCTGGCGTTGGTTATGGTGATGGCGTTTCTGTTCGCCATCATGGGGGTGCTTGACTGGGCGCGCGGGCATCTCTTGACGCGGCTTGGGGCAGAATTTCAGGCCAAGCTGGACCGCCGGGTGTTCGACGCCATTCTCAAACGCTCGGTGCGGGATGCGCGGGTGGACGAAAAGACCGCTGCAGGCCAGCAGTTGAAGGATCTTGAGGCGGTCAATCGGTTCTATGCCTCCCCCGTCTTTGCCTCGCTGTTTGATGTCCCTTGGACGCCCGTGTTTCTGATCGGCTTGGGGCTCTTCCACCCTTGGATCGGCATCTTTGCCGTGGTGGGCGGTCTGCTTTTGGCGCTGACGGCGGCGATGAACCAGTTTTCAACCCAAGCCTACAGCGTCAAGGCGGCGGTGTCGGGCTATGTCTCGGACCGGTTTGCCGACCAGCTGCGCGATGAGGCCGAGACGATCCGCAGTTTGGGGATGCAGTCCAATGCCTTTGAAAAATGGCTAAAGGCGCGGCGCAAAGCGCTGGCCATGTCGGTGCGGGCAACCGGGGTTGGGGCGACCTATTCGACCGTGTCGCGCACGCTGCGATTGTTCCTGCAATCGGGCATGTTGGGGCTTGGCGCATGGCTTGTGCTGCGCGGCGAGATTGCGCCGGGGGTGATGATCGCCTCATCGATCCTGATGGCGCGGGCACTCCAGCCGGTGGAAACGCTGGTCAGCCAGTGGTCGATGGTGCAGCGCGCCAAGCGCGGTTGGGACAACATCGGCGCGCTTTTGGAAGAGGTCCCGCCCGACCGCGACGTGGTCGATCTGCCCCGGCCCAAGGCGCGGCTTGAGGTGCAGGGGATTTCGGCGATGCCGCCACGGGGCACCGCCGCAACCCTGAAGAACCTGAGCTTCGCGATCAAGCCCGGCGAGGCGATCGGGGTGATCGGGCCAAGTGGCGCGGGCAAATCGACGCTGGCGCGCTGTCTGACGGGGGTCTGGCCGCTGCAGGCGGGCAAGATCACGCTGGATGGGGCGGCGCTGGACCAATACGACCCCGAGGCGCTGGCCAACTATATCGGCTATCTGCCCCAACATGTGGCCCTGTTCGATGGCACGGTGGCCGAAAACATCGCCCGGCTGTCCCAGACCCTTGACGCGACCCGCGTGATGGAGGCCGCCCGCCGCGCCGATGCGCATGAGATGATCCTCAAGCTGAGCGATGGCTACAACACCCGCGTGCAGGCCGTGGGCACGCAGCTTTCAGGCGGTCAGATCCAGCGGATTGGTCTGGCGCGGGCGCTTTACAGCGATCCGGTGCTCCTGATCTTGGATGAGCCAAACGCCAACCTCGACAACGACGGTTCTCTGGCGCTGAACCGGGCGGTGGGGGCGATGAAGGCGGCGGGCAATGCGGTGTTGATCATGGCGCACCGGCCCTCGGCCATCAAGGAATGCGACAAGCTGTTGGTGCTGGAGGATGGGCTATGCAAGGCTTGGGGACCGCGCGACCAAGTGATGTCGGAGATGCTGCAGAACGTGCAGGTCATCCGAAAATCGGCCGGGGGTCTGGCATGACCGCGCCCGAGCGGACCGAGGGGGAACTGCCCTCACGCCGCAAACCCATCTTCGTGGGGGTGCTGGCGCTGGCGGCTTTGGTGATTGGCCTTGGCACATGGGCGACCTATGCGATGATCGACGGGGCTGTGGTGGCAGCCGGTCGGGTGATCGTAGAGAGCAACCGGCAAGCGGTGCAGCACCCCGATGGCGGCGTCGTGGCCGAGGTCTTGGTCAAAGAGGGCGCGCGGGTGAGCCAGGGCGATGTGCTGGTGCGGCTTGACCCGACACTGGCGCAGTCGGAACTGGGGATGGTCGAGAACCAGCTTTACGAGGTGATCGCCCGACGCGGACGCCTTGCCGCCGAGCGTGATGGGGCGGATCAGATCACCATTGATCCGGAACTGGTGGCAGCGGGCAAGACCGATCCGGCGATGGCCGAGCTTGGTGCCGGGCAAGAGGCGTTGTTCCAAGCCCGGCGCGACAGCCTAGAGCAGGCCACGACCCAGTTGGAAAACCAAAAGCTGCAGCTGACCAATCAAGTGGCCGGGATTGACGCGATCAGCGCCGCCTTGACCAGCCAGATCGCCCTGACCGAAGAGGAGTTGCGCGGGCAGCAGGGGCTCTTGGAAAAGGGCCTGGCGCAGGGCAGCCGGGTCTTGAACCTGCGACGCGAGGCGGCGCGACTGGCCGGGGCCATTGGCGAGGCCAAGGCCCAGCGCGCCCAAGCGATGGAGCGGATCGCCGAGATCGAGATCGAGCGGTTGCAGTTGCACGGCCAGCGGCGCGAAGAGGCGATCACCACGCTGCGCGACCTGAAGGTGACGGAGTTGGACCTTGAAGAGCGCCGCGCAGCGCTGCTGACACGGTTGGAGCGGATGGACATCCGCGCGCCATTGACCGGGGTCGTCTATGATGTGCGGATGGCGGGGGAATGGTCGGTTCTGAAACCGGCCGAACCCGTCCTTTTCATCCTGCCCACCGACCGCCCCTTGCTGATCGAATCCCGGGTCAGCCCGCTGCATGTCAACAAGGTGCATTCCGGCCAAGAGGTGATCGTGCGGTTCCCCTCCTTCGACATGCGCGAGACACCAGACCTGATTGGCCGCGTGCGACAGGTTTCACCGGACACCTATTCCGAGGCCGAAACCGGTGCTGCATTTTACCGCGCCGAAGTGGAACTGTCGGAAACCGAGTTGCAAAAGCTGTCAGAGGGTCAGGTGATTTTACCGGGAATGCCGGTCGATACGTTTATGCGAACCGGAGAATATAGCCCGCTGACTTATCTTTTACGGCCGCTGACACGGTTCCTGAATACCGCCATGCGGGAGGGGTCTTAAAACTCGGCAGGTCCGATGCGGTTTTCCTGATAGGCCGAACCCGTTCAGGGTTTGGCCTCTGTCCAGATGTATCGAGGTCGGCTGCAGACATGCCGGGCGAAGTTCTGCTATCCATATGATAGAGTTCATATTTTTTACAGTCATCTTGCAGGCCGGCCTGAGCCAGAACCTGGCGAAATGGGTCGATCGCAGCCCATCGCCTTGCAGATCTGCCCATGCCAGCGGGTCGGGGTTTGTCGCTCCGCTCGGAATGCGTCCCTGAGAAGAAATCCAGCCTATCATCAGTTTTGCGCGGCGCGCGCGTGATTTTACCAAAGCACAGGACTGCACCCTTTCAAAATCGAATAAAATTTTCCAAGCCCCCCCATATGAGGGTATCTGCGAGTCGGCTCTGGTGACCAAATTGACCCTGTCCAGACCGTTTGTGTCGGGATCCGAAGTGGTCAGGCGCATATGCGCCGGACAATCGGCAAAGGTATTTTGAAACAACCATTTATGGAGACGATCATGACCGTCATGAAAACTCAATCCGCCGCATGGGCCGCAATCGCCGGGGGAACTTGGCTTGGTGGCACGCCCGGCACGGACAACGGCGATTTCAAAGACATCCCCGGCGTCAACAAAGGCCGTGGTCTTGCCGGCAATGATCACATCGCGGGCAACAACAACGCCAACACCATTGTGGGCGACGCGGGACATGATTTCCTGCGCGGCGGTGGCGGTGGTGATTATCTGTTCGGTGGCACCGGCAATGACATCCTTTTGGGCGACGAACTCGGCGCGCCCGGTGGCAATGACGAGCTGACCGGTGGCAGCGGGTCTGATGTGCTGGCTGGCGGCGCAGGCGATGACAAGATGGATGGCGGCAGCGAGGACGACCTGTTGATCGGCGGTCAGGGTGATGACTGGGGCAATGGCGGCACCGGCAATGACATCGTCTTGGGCGGGTCAAACGATGATCGCCTTATGGGCGGCGACGGCGACGACTGCATGGCAGGTCAAGGCGGCGACGATGTCATGTTTGGCGGTAATGGCCATGACAAGATGACCGGTGGCGCAGGCGACGACGCGCTTTATGGCGACGCGGGCAATGACATCATCGCCGGCAACGCTGGGGCGGATTACATCAACGCAGGCACCGGCGACGACATCGCCTTTGGCGGCTCGGACGAAGATACGATCCGCGGCTTTGATGGGCATGACACCCTCTATGGTGGCAGCGGCGATGACGCCATCTTGGGTCAGCGCGGCCGCGATCATCTGCACGGCGATGCCGGAAACGACAACCTGCAAGGCGGCGCAGACGACGATAAGGTGTTCGGCGGCGCCGGTGATGACGTCATGGAAGGCAATGACAACGCTGACTGTCTGTCGGGCGGCGATGGCAATGACCTGATCTATGGCGACAATGCCGATGGTCAGATGACCGTTGACGAGGCGAGCGACACGATCTCGGGCGGCACCGGCAATGACACGATCTATGCCGGTGAAGATGACGACATTGTCAGCGGCGATGCTGGCAACGACAAAATCTGCGGTCAGGACGGCAATGACACGCTGGCCGGCAATGATGGCGATGACTGGATGTCGGGCGGCAATGGTAACGACCATATCCGTGGCAACATGGGGGCTGACCGCATTTATGGCGACGCGGGCGATGACCTGATCGCTGGGGATGACGGGAACGACTGGTTGTACGGCGGCGATGGCGACGATTGCGTGTCGGGCGGGGCCGGGCGTGACGTTCTTTATGGCGACAGTGGCCACGACAAGCTGAACGGCGGTGCGGGCAATGACATCATGGACGGCGGCCTTGGCAATGACTTCCTGATGGGAGCCGAAGGCGATGACGTCTTGCGCGGCGACACCGGTCAGAGTGGTGGTGGCAGCGACCTTTTGGTCGGCGGGCTTGGCAATGACTCACTCTTCGGCGGCAAGGATGGCGACTGCTTGGTCGGCGACGAAGGCAATGACGTGCTGACCGGCGGTGCCGATGGCGACAACTTCGTCTTTGGCCATGGCATCGACCGCAATGGCGATGGTGTCTGCGAAGTTGTCAACAAGGTGATCGGCCATGACGTGATCACCGACTTTGACGCTGACCAAGAAGATCGCGTGATCTTCCACACCGCCTTTGAGGGCACGCTCTCGGCCACACTGGTCAATGGGAACCGCGATGTGCTGATCAGCTCCAGCCTTGGTGGCACGGTGTTGATCGTGGGCTTGGTGGCCGAGTTGGAAGGCATTGACCCGACCGACCCGTTCTTCGACCCGTCGGCCTTGATCGAGTTCCTGACCAAGCCCGGCATCGACGGCGATGGCAAAGGGATCATCACCTTTGAGGACAAGTGCATCACGCCCTTCACCTGCGAGCCTGATCAGGCGGTTGCGGTCTGCAAGCCGGATCATGTGATGGTCAAAGGCTGCATCTTCGATCTGGATGATGACCGGGTGGGCAACACCACCATCTCGACCACCGAGGCACGGATCGCCGACATGTTCGTCGAAGATGATGCCAACGTCTGGGTGTCGAATGGCATGCTCCACGTCAACCTGCTGGCAGAATAACAGCATCCCCCCTGCAAGCAGTTGAAAGGGGCGCCCCGCAAGGGGCGCCCTGATTCATGCGCGACCTTGGGATAAGTCGCGGGTCGCGTCGACGGTCGGCATGGGGCCAAACGCGACGACCGCCCCGAGGGGCGCTTTACATCGGGCTGCGCGGATCAGATTAGGCGGAAGGGAGCCCCAGGGCGGCATCGGCGGCAAAAGCTGGCGCGACCGGGATGATGCAAGAGTAATACAGCGCCACCAACTCGCTTTGCCGATGCGTGTTGGTTTTGGCCATGATCTGCTTGAGATAGCTGCGCACGGTCGCCAAAGACAGGCCCGTGGATTGCGCCATTTCGGTGGGGGTCTTGCCGTTCAGCACCTCGCAGGCAATCAGGCTTTCCGACCGGGTCAAGGCATGCGCCTTGAAGAAATGCAGCCGCAGGGCGCCATGGTCGGTCTGGCGGGTATCAAACAGCACCAACGCCATGCGAGCCCCTCCCGGCTGGCGAAGCGGGGTGACGGCCACCAGACTGACCTGACCGGTCTCATTGGCCAAAGGCACGATGGACAGGCGTTGACGGTCCGACACGGCATCTGCAACCGCCTTACGCAGCGCGGCGCGATCCGCCTCGCGCGGTAGCGACAGCTTGCCTTGGATCACTCGCAAAGGTCCGGAACGTTTGGCCTCTTCGCCGCAGCCGTCGTGAACCACCCGGCCCTGTGCATCCAGAATGATGCAGCCGATGGACAGCATACGCAGAGTCGCTTGGGCGGCCTGTTCAGGATGGACAGGTGCAAGATCAGCCGACCCCGGCCGGATCTGCGCCAAATAGGCAAGACCAAGGCCCAAAAGCGGCTCAAGCTCGGCGCGGGGGCGGGTCGTGGGAGGGCGGCAGGCCAAGACGGGCCAGCGACCGTCGTCCAAAGCGCCTATCCCGATGAGCATTCCTGCCTCGCCATACCAGACCGGCGCATTCGTCGCCGGGCCCTTCCCTTGGCCCCGCGGGCCGTCCTGCAGCCTTGCGTGAACCGCGGCCCGTGCCGTGGCGCGGCGCACAAGGTCTTCGGCCTGATCACGACCAAGGCCTTGGGCCGCGGCCATTCGCAGCCCATCTAGGCGGCCGCTCTCAGGGCGAAACAGCCCGCCAACCACACAGGGTAACCCAACGGCTTGGCGCATCCGATGCATGAAGTCATCAGGCTCCAAAGCGGGCAGGTCCAGTGTCGGGGCGGCAGCCATAGGGTTCATTTTGGTTTCACGCCGTTTGGGTTTTTGAGGCTGGCGAATGGCCACAAACGGCCGCTCCTCTAGCTAGCGCAGGGACAGGCGGCAGGGCATTGATGGCAGTCAACCATCGGGCTGAGGTGGTGAAAGGCGTTTGCCGCGCGGGGCCTTTCTGGACAGCGTGGAGCGGTCGAAGACGCGGCCCAGAACGCCGCATTTTCCCAGCTGACCCCCGTCACAAGATCTGCGCCAAGCCTCCGACCAGAACTTAGCTTGCGTAGCGGACGGTGCGCTTGCGCTGGTGTAATCCCTGGAGGTGTTGGCCTGGCGCCTAGGTGGCGACCAACCTTGGGGCGCATCATGAAGCAGCTGACTTAATCTCCTCGGCCATGCCGCAAGGTGTTCTCGTCAGTCACAAACCAGTCGCCCCCAGATTAGCCGTCGCATGTGGCGCTCCCACACGCAAAAGAGCTTTGTACTGCCTTGGGTTAGTGCAGGGCGATGCCTGAGGTCTAGCATTGGATCACTGGGTCATTTGTCTGCTGCGCGGACCTTTGGCCTGCATTCAGACGCTTTCACGCTCAAGGCCTAGGCGCATCCACGTAAAGGAAAACTTCTCTCATGTTGACCAACATTCTGATCGTCGTTCTCATTCTGATGCTGATTGGCGCGCTCCCCAATTGGCCGCACAGTGCCAATTGGGGTTATCTGCCCAGCGGGACGCTTGGGGTTGTCTTGATCATCCTTGTGGTCCTTTTGGTGACCGGGCGGATTTAATCTCAGAGACGGCGGACCGAATTTCCGCCGTCGATGATCTTGTGGATCAGCTCAGCCACAGCTTTGTGCATCGCATGGGTGCCTTCACCCGGCGGAGCGTTTTCGTGGGTTGAGGCGGCATCCTTCAACACGCCCATGATCTCGCGTTCCGGCAGGATCTTGTGATCGTTCAGCGCCAAGAGGAGCGACTCGCAAATCGCAAGGGCGGCAGTTCCGGCAATATCGGGCAATCCTGACATCTGGTTTCGACTTTCTTCCGGGGGTGGTCGGGTGTGATCTTTGTCGTGGGTCTTGCGCTTCATCATTGCAGATCAATCTGGCCATGCGCTGATATGGGTCAGCTTTCCACGCGCTCTTTCGTCGGACACTGCCGGGGCGCTGCGGACATCCGCTCAACGCCCTCAGGAGATGTGAACCATGCGCGAGCTCACTGCGGAACTTGCCATTCAAGACAGCCCGTTCGCGCGCAAGCTGGCGGCATTTGTGCGCCTGTCGCACCATGATCTTTCCGTCATGTCAGAGCTTTATGGACGGCGGCGCAGATTTGCGGCGGGTATGGACATGATTCATCAAGGTCAATCGGACCAATGCGCCTATGTCTTGGCATCGGGCTGGGCCTATTCTTACAAGATTCTGCCCAGTGGATCACGGCAGATCGTGGATTTTCAGATTCCGGGTGATTTTCTTGGTCTGCGGTCGGTGTTGTTCCGCACGTCGGACCACAATGTCGAGCCGATCACGGCCGTTCAGGCCTCAGAGGTCAAACGCCGTGATTTGCTCGATGCCTTTGCCAACAATCCCCGGCTGGCCACGGCGGTTTTGTGGGCCGCGTCGCGGGATGAGGCGATGGTGGTGGAGCACCTTGTCGATCTGGGCCGACGATCGGCCACCGAACGCATGGCGCATTTCCTGTTAGAGCTTGGCGCCCGGTTGCGGCTGATCGGCGCAGCAGACAAAAAGGGGTTTGACTGCCCCTTGTCACAATACCTTTTGGCCGATGCCCTGGGTCTAAGCGCGGTTCACGTCAACCGGGTGCTGCGCGAATTGCGCGAGGAGGGGCTGGTGACCTTTCAAAAGGGGCGCGTCACCTTTGACGACTACGACGCAATGATTGAGTTTTGCTCTTTTGATCGCGGCTATCTGGATCATGACGGACCCTTGCTAACCTAGGGCGGGTGCCCCTCCGGGACGAAAAGACCCGGAGGGGCGAGGCGTGGCTTAAGCCAGCGCGTGGGTGGCCGCATCCAGCTCTTTCAGGCATTCGGCGTCATTCTTCGCCGTCTGTGCCTTTTCCGCTGCCTGGTAATGGGTCAGGGCCTTTTCCTTCTTGGGTCCAGCCGGGGCTTTGTCCCAAGCGGCCTTGACGGATTTCATCTTGTCGACCGTGGTGGTGAAACTGGTGGTCATGATGGTTCCTTTCAGCAGCCAGTTCCCGCATGCCGCCAAGGTCCCTTGCGCAACAAGGAATTGGAAAGCAAAGGTATTTCAACGGAATACAGGATCTGAGATTTGAATGAACGGCGGGTATTCGCCGTTCATGACCAACGATGCCCGAGTCGTCAGGGCGGCACACTGATACAGGTTTGCGTGATGCTGGGGCCGGGAAATCCTTGACCGAAACCGGCGATGAACCGCCGATCAGAGCGGCAGATTCGGCGCGCTTGTGTTGGAAATGCGGGTGCCCGCACGGCCTTCAACGATGGCACGTGCATCGGTCAGGCGGCCGACCCCCGCCATGGTTCCACCGGCGCGCACAAAGCTGCAAGCGCTGGCCACCTTTGGCCCCATAGAGCCTGCGTCAAAGCTGAACGCCTCAAGCGCCTCGGGCGTGATGTCGTCCAGCGCGCGTTGGCTGGGCTGACCCCAATCGGCGAAGATCGCCGCGACATCGGTCAGCATCAGCAGCACGTCAGCCTGCAGTTCCATCGCCAAAAGCGCGGCGGTGCGGTCCTTGTCGATCACCGCCTCAACCCCTTCCATGCCGCCTGCGGCCTTGCGCATGACCGGAATTCCGCCACCACCAGCGCAGATCACGCAGACCCCACCATTGACCAAGAGGCGAATGGCATGAAGGCCGAGAATGGTCCGTGGCAAGGGCGAGGGCACAACCCGGCGCAGCTTGCCATGGCCCGCATCCGTCATGGGCCAGTCGTGATTGGCCTGCAGCGCCTTGGCTTCTTTCGCCGTATAAACCGGGCCGATTGGCTTCGTCGGGGTCAGAAAGGCAGGATCGTCGCGATCCACCTCCACCCGCGTCAGGAGCGTGGCGCAATTGGCCCCCGCGGGCAAAGCGTTCACCAGCTCTTGTTCGATGAGATAGCCGATCATGCCTTCGGTTTCGGCACCCAAGATATCCAAGGGCCACGGGCTTTGCGGGGCATAGGCCGCCGCCTGCAGCGCCATCAGCCCAACCTGCGGGCCGTTGCCATGGGCCACGATGATCTGATGATCGTGCGCCAGATCGGCCAGCGCCTGTGCGGCAACCCGCACATTGGTATGCTGCGCCTCGGGCGTCATCGGCTCGCCGCGCCGCAACAGCGCATTGCCGCCCAAAGCCACCACGATGCGCATTCAACCCCCCAAAGTGGCGACCAAAACCGCCTTGATCGTGTGCATCCGGTTTTCCGCTTGATCGAAGACCACCGAGGCCGGACTTTCGAACACTTCGTCGGTCACCTCCATGCAGTCGATGCCATGCGCGGTGTGCATGGATTTGCCTACCTCGGTGGCAAGGTTGTGAAAGGCGGGCAGGCAGTGCAGAAACTTGGTATGCGGGTTGCCTGTGGCTTGCATGAGCGCAGCCGTCACGCGGTAGGGCGTCAGCACCTTGATACGCTCGGCCCAGACGCTGTCTGGCTCTCCCATGCTGACCCAAACATCGGTGTAAAGAAAATCACAGCCCCGAACCGCGCCTTGGTCATCGGTCGCGGTGATCTTGGCCCCAGTGCGGCTGGCCAAGGCTTCGCATTGCTCCAGCAGCCCCACATCAGGCCACAACCCGCGCGGGGCGCAGAGGCGAATGTCGATGCCCATCAACGCCGCCCCCGCCATGAGGGATGCCGCCATATTGCCACTGGCATCTCCAAGATAGCACAGCGACATGTCCAGAAAATGCTTGGGGCTGTGCTCGCGCATGGTCAACAGATCGGCCAGCACCTGCGTCGGGTGAAAATCATCGGTCAGCCCGTTAAAGACCGGAACCCCGGACAGGCGCGCGAGAACCTCGACATTCTCTTGGCTGAACCCCCGGTATTCAATGGCATCAAACATCCGGCCCAACACGCGGGCGGTGTCGGCAATGCTTTCCTTATGGCCGATATGGCTTCCCGATGGCCCCAGATAGGTGACATGCGCGCCTTGGTCATGGGCGGCCACCTCGAACCCGGCACGTGTGCGGGTGCTGTCTTTCTCGAAGATCAGTGCAATGTTCTTGCCCGCAAGGCGCGGGCGCTCGGTCCCCGCGTGCTTGGCAGCCTTGAGCTCACGCGACAGGGTCAACAGCATGTGAATGTCGGCGGGTGCAAAATCCAAAAGCTTGAGAAAGCTGCTGCCGTGCAGATTGGCGGGCATCGGAATGACCTTTCACAAAGGATCGCGGATCAGCGGGCAGGACATGCAATGCGACCCGCCCCTGCCCCGGCCAAGCTCACTGCCGGGAATGGTGATGACCTCAACCCCTGCCTTGCGCAAAAGGGTGTTGGAATGGGTGTTGCGGTCATAACCGATCACCACGCCGGGGCTAAGGCACAGAAGGTTGTTCGCATCATCCCATTGTTCGCGCTGGGATTCATAGGCGTTGCCGCCCGTCGGGATGGTGCGCAGGAATTTCAGCCCCAAGGCGAGGGCGACAACATCAAGGAACGGCTTGGTTTCAGTTTCCACCCAGACGCCACCCTCGCCTTCGGGGCGCAGGGTGTAGGTTTGAATGGCGTCGGTCACCTCGGCAAAGACTGTCACCAGATCGCGGTCGCAAAAGGTGAACACGGTGTCCAGATGCATGGCCGAACGGTCGCGCGGGAACTGACAGGCGATGACGCGGTCCACCTCACCGCCCTGAAACAGCGCACGGGCCAGTTGCCCCACTGCCTGCGGCGTGGTGCGTTCACCCATACCGACCAGAACCGCGCGGTTGCCAATGGGCATGACATCGCCGCCCTCCAGGTTCGCCGCGCCATGGTCCACCATCGGATCGCCATACCACACCTGCGCCGCCCCGGCGAAATCGGGGTGAAAACGGTAGACGGCGGCTGCGTTGAGCGTCTCCCACCGCCGCGCGGGCCAGAACATCGGGTTTAGTGTGACACCGCCGTAAATCCAGCAGGTGGTGTCGCGGGTGAAGATCTGGTTCGGCAATGGGGCCAGTAGAAAATCCTGCGGTCCCAGCATGGGGGCCACGACGCCTGCCGCCGGAATCGGCAATTCCGCCCGGTTCATGCCGCCGATCAGGATATCGGCCAGCTCCTCGGGCGGGGCCTCTGTCGCCCAAGCCCGCAGGTCTTCGGCCAGACCGACACCCACGGTATCTTCGCTGATCCGCTTGGCCAGCACCCAATCACGCGCCTGCGGGTTGGCCAGCGTTTCGACCAAGAGGTCGCGGAAGATCACCACCTCAACCCCCCGCTCGCGCAGGGCATCGACAAAGGTCATGTGATCCACCCGCGCCTGTTTGACCCAGAGCACGTCGTCAAATAGCAAGGCCTCGCGGTTGGCGGGGGTCAGCCGCGCCATCTCGCGGCCCGGGGCATGCACCATGACACGGCGCAACTGCCCTGCTTCGGAATGAACGCCATATGTGGGGGGCATGGGACTGTCCTAGATCAGGGTGGCAAGGGTCAGCGCGCCCATCACGATGACCGTCAGCACCAGCAAAAGCGGCCAAACAAAACGCAGCCAGCGCTGATACGGCACCCGGCCGATGGCCAGCCCCCCCATGACAACCGCCGAAGTGGGGGTGATGAGGTTCACCCAGCCCGAGGCGGTGGCAAAGGCGGTGACGACCAGACTGCGGGGCACCTCCGCAAAGTCCGCCACCGGCGCAAGGATTGGCATGGACAACACCGCCAGCCCCGAGGTGGAAGGCACAAAGAACGACAGCCCCAGTTCAACCAGATAGATCATGCTGATGAACGCAGCCCCCGGCAGGTCGGCCACAGTGACCTCGGCGCTGTGCAGGATGGTGTCAGTGATCTGGCCCGCGTCCATCACCACAACGATGCCCCGCGCCAGCCCGATGATCAGCGCCACCCCCAACAGATCCCGTGCACCCGCAAGGAATGCTTCAACCAGCCGCGGCTCTCCTAGCCGCCCGACGATGCCGATGACAATGGCGGCAAACAGGAACAGTCCAGACATCTGCGCCATCCACCACCCACCGACCGAGACGCCCCAGATCATCACGGCGAAGGTGGCGGCAAAGAGGATCAGCACGATCTGATGCAGGCCGGTGAACGCTTCATCCGATGCCCCTGCCCCGAAATGCGCCTCATTCGCAGCCTTCAGATCATGGACCAAAGACCGCGACGGATCGGCCTTGACCCGTGCCGCATAGCGCATGACCCAAGCCACCGCTGCCGCCCATGTCAGCGCCAAGATCACCAGCCGCAGCCACAGCCCGTCGGCAAAGCTGATCCCAGCGGCATCCGAGGCGATCACGGTGGAAAAGGCATTGATGGTCGATCCCAGAACGCCAATCCCCGCACCCAAGAGGATCACCGCAACCGCCACCAGCGCGTCATATCCGGCCGCGATCATCACAGGGATCAACAGGCCATAAAACGCCAGCGTTTCTTCGGCCATCCCGTAGGTCGTCCCGCCCAGGGCGAACAGCGCCATGAGGATGGGGATCATCCACATCTCGCGCCCCTTCAGCCGGACCATCGCACGGCGGATGCCCGCATCGATTGCGCCCGTCGCGGTGACCACCCCGATGAACCCGCCGATGATCAGGACGAACAATGCGACATCAATCGCGTTGGCGGCATAGCTGTCGGGGTCGTAAAACCCCGCGATCGGGGCCAAGATCACATCGACAAAGCCTTGGGGATTGCCCGGCGTCAGGGCGTAGGTGCCAGCGACGGGCACATCCTTGCCCAGCGCCTCAGAGGGCACGCGCGTGTATTGGCCAGACGGGATGATCCATGTCAGGGCCGCGACCGCAATGATCAGCACGATCAGGATCGTAAAGGCGTTGGGAAAGCGCCAGCCTTTGGGCGGGGTCTGTGCGGGCATGAAACAGGTCTTTCAAAGGCAAACTGCCCGCCGGGGTGCGGCGGGCAGGAGTTTGTCGGACTTAACCGGTGGGCGTGATGATCACTTCAACCCGACGGTTCATCGCGCGGCCATTCGCCGTGGCGTTTGTGGTGATCGGTTCGGCATAGCCGCGGCCTGAATAGGTGATGCGCGAGGCAGGAACACCATCCGCAATCAGGATCCGCGCCACCGAGAGGGCACGGTCCACACTCAGTTGCTGGTTATAGGCCATGGATCCGACGTTGTCGGTATGTCCCACAACCCGCACAGTGGAGTTGGGATGCGCGCGCAAAGAGCGCGCCACTTCGCGCAGGGCCGGGCGGAAACTGGGGTTCACCACCGAGGATCCGGTGGGGAAGGTCACATCTTCGGGCAAGATGACTCGCAACTGGCTGCCGGTGTTGGTGATGCGCGCGCCAGATCCGGCAAGCTGCTGGTTCAGCTCACGTTCCTGTCGGGCCATGTTTTCGCCAATCGCCCCCCCAATCACACCGCCCAGCACGCCTCCAATCACGGTCGAACGCGTGTCATCGCCAACGATATTGCCCAAGACCGCGCCGGTCGTGGCCCCCAGCAAGACGCCGTTGACGGGCCGGTTCGGCGCGCCGGTGTTGTAGGTGCAGCCTGCAAGGGCAAGTGCGGTGGTCAGGGTCAGAGCTGTTGCTTTCAAGATCATGGCAGGGTTCCTTATCGTGGCCCCTCTGGGCCCGGCGCGGCCCCGGGGTATCCAGAGCCGATCTTCCACCACCTTGCGCCACTCGCTTGCGCTCTGCGCTAATCTGGATCAGCCGCCCTTGATCGAAGTTTTCTGCGACCCACAGCAGAAGTCCGGGGGCCCAGACCCGCTTTCGCCGATGCAGAGCCGTTGGGTACGAAAGAACTCTGGTCCGACCTAACCTCGATCAGCACAGGTCCGGCTGCACCCGCCTAGGTTGGTTGCAGCACAGCCCGGAGGCCCAGATGCAAGGATTCGTCGCCCCTCTCGACCGCCTCACCAAAGCCAACAAGGACTTTCGCCGCGTGCTCTACACCACGATGCGCCTGCAATTGGTGATCATGGCCCTGAAACCGGACCAAGAGATTGGGTCGGAAATCCACGCAACACATGATCAGTTCTTTCGCATTGAAAAAGGCAAAGGCCGCATCCGGATAGGTCAGGCCAAGGTCAAAGTTGGGGCTGGCGATGCCTTTGTCGTGCCGGCCGGGGTGCGGCACAACCTGACCAACATCGGCAAGAAGCGGTTGCACGTCACCACACTCTACGCCCCGCCCAACCATGCCGATCACCTGATCGAACCCATCAAGGTGGCGGTAGAGGTGCCAAGCCCCAGCGCAACCACCGCCGCCGTGATGGAGGCGGCGCGCAAGGACATGATCGACGAAGGATCACCGACTGCCCGGGGGCTGAAATGACCTTGCCAAACGAAGTCCGCGCTCTGGCCTTGCGCCTTGGGGCTGATCCGTCGCGCGTGACGGGGCACAGCGTTCTAAGACAGACCGGGGAGATGAAGCTGTCACTGGCCTCTCAGCGCTGGCACCGGTTTTCGGCGCGTCAGACCATAGCCGTGACCTCCTGCGCCTTTGACTGGCATGCGCGGTTCTCGCCCTTTGGCTATCTGTCGGTCACGGATGCCCTGAAGGCAGGGCGAGGCCAGCTGGACGTGACAGCGCTGGGGCTGATCCCCTTGGTGCGCAGCGCACCCTCTGTGGCGCTGACCAAGGGCGAAATGCTGCGATATCTGGCGGAATTGCCCTTTGCCCCCGATGCGATTTTGCACAATCGCGGCTTAACTTGGCAGGTGATGGAGGCAAACCAACTGGCGGTTCGCTGCGGACCTGCCGCCATGCAGGCCGAGGTGGTCTTTGCGCTGAACGCCGATGGCCGGGTCGCCAGCTCAACTGCGCGGGATCGCCCCCGATCGGCCAAAGCGCCTCACCTTCCAACACCTTGGCGGGGTGAGTTTTCCGACTATCGCCAGCAACAGGGCCGCTGGATCCCCTTTGCCGGTCAAGTCGCCTGGATCATCAACGGGGTCGAAGTGCCTTACTGGCGCGGAGTGCTGTCGCATTGGTCGATGGCCGCCCCACCATTTGCCAGAGCGGTACCGAACTCCTTGTCCCGGTCCCACGTGCTTCAAGGGACCAAGATATGAGAGTTGCTCACAAGCTGAAGGGCCGGCACCACGCCGCATCCCACGACGGTAGGCACGCCTAGACCGCAGAGGAACCCCAAAACGCCGCACGACACTTGGGCCAGTCAATCATGCTGCAGGCACGGTTGGTTTTTTGCGGCCATACTTCGAATAGGCCCAAAAGATCGCTGCGACGCCCACGATGAGCCCAAGCGACAGGAGCGGTCGCACAGCAAACCAGCCAATCGCAATAACAATCGCACCGACGGCCAACGCCATAGCAAAGGAAATCAAACCCGTCCCAAATGCGATCAAGGACCCCACAAACGGGATAACGTCGCCGATCACGCTAAAAATCCGCAAGATCAAGCCAATTCCAACAAACAACGCCAATACCCCTGACGCACGAATGACCCAAGTCAACACGCCGTTATTGGCCTGACTATCGGCGAACATTTTGGCCGAGGGTTCACGCCCTGCCGCCAAAAGGAACAAGCTATATCCATTCTGGGTGGTATAATCCGTCAGGCTATCGCCGTTTTGCATGCCGACGATACTGACTTCGGGCAGAACAATCTTTTCAAAGCTGACCTTTGTATCGCCGATCTGCGGTGCGTTTTCATCGGCACCGAAATACAGCGCCTGCATCACTGATCTGCCCTCGCCTGGATAGCCCAAAGCCGTAGAGGCTTTGGCAGCTGCGTCATCGGTGATCGGCAACACTTCGCGCATGCCAACCGAGGCGATCTGCAAGCCCGCCACGCTAAAAGCACCCAATTGCGCCGTATCCACCAAGGTTTCCGAAGAGGGCAGCCAGAAATCAGGGTTCTCATGCCCTTGAGGTTCCTTGAACGCCGATGAATCTTGGGCGGATCCGCTCCATTCCGTGGAGTAGCTATAGGTTGTTATGGTTTCTTCGCCGCCACCCAGCTTTTTCTCAGTTGTGCTACTCTGGGTTTCAACCCATTGGTACATCTCAACATTTCTTGAAATTCCAATCGCCCCAGATGCGGTGATCCCCGTATCCGCATCAATCACATCCGAGGCAGGTGTCACATCGCTTTCGATATGAACCAATTTGCCATCAAGCGCGGGGTCGATCTGGGTTGCATCGGTCGTGACGACGATCGAAAGCCCTTCATTCAGCGATTTATAGGTCGCAATGGACCGGCCTTCATTCCAAAACAGCGCGACTATTGCCACGATGACCAAGACCAAGCCGAACACGGCACCCATCAACGCCCCGCCCAGACGAGAGAACCAAGATGTCGATGACTTCTCCACCACGTTCATAGCAGGCCCCATTGTTTTGCGCCGTTTTCCTTTGCCAAGCTTCTTAGCAGTTCTCAATGATGCTGGCAGAAAAAATCTTTGAACGATTGCGCTTGCTTCAAACTCCATTCATTCGGACTTTTCTTTGCAATTCAGTCTGCGCAAAGAGACTGAACATAGAGCAATTAGGAACCGCGCGTGGTTGTATCGCGACCCTGCCCGCCCTGCACAAGCTGGCGGCGTGCCTTAAGGGCGATGTGCCGCTATTCACCTATCCCGGATCGAAGCCGGCCGGGCGGCACCGCTTTCACCCCGTCACAACCCCATCCCCCACGACGATCTGCCGCTTGCAGGTCGCGGCGATCTTCTCGTCATGGGTGGAAATCAGAAAGGTCGTGCCCTCATCGCGGTTGATCTGGGCGATCAACTCCATCACCTGCAAGGCCGAGGCGCGGTCAAGATTGCCGGTCGGCTCGTCAGCAAGCACCAGCTCTGGCGCGTTCATCAGCGCGCGCGCCACCGCCACGCGCTGCTTTTGTCCGCCTGACAGGTTGGCTGAGGGAAAGTGGATCCGTTCGGCCAGACCCATCCGGGTCAGCAGATCGGCCCCGCGCGCCCGGGCGGCTGCGGTCTCGCGGCCGTTGCGAATGGCGGTCGGAAAGATCACGTTTTCCAGCGCGGTAAAGTCCGGCAAGAGGTTGTGGAATTGAAAGACAAAGCCAATGTGCTCGTTGCGAAATGTGGTCAGCGCGGCATCGGAGGCGCGGATCAGATCGACCCCCAACATCTGATGCGCGCCCGAGGTGGGCTGCATCAGTGTGCCCAGAATGGTCAACAACGTGCTTTTTCCGGATCCAGAGGGTCCCAGAAGTGCTGCCATCTCTCCCTTGTCCAAGGTCAGGTTTAGCCCGCGCAAGACATGGGTGGCGGTGTCGCCGGTGCCAAAGGTCTTAACCAGATCGCTGACAGTCAGCAGCGTCATTGGCCAATCGCCGTCACCGGATCCACCCGCGCGGCCGCGCGGGCAGGCAGGATGGAGGCGGCAATTGCCCCCAGAACCGTCAGCACAATCGCCAACCCATAAGAGCCTTGGGTGATGTCCATCGGCAAGGTGCCCGAGCGGAACGCATCGCGGGTGGGGAAAGGCAGCAAGGCGAGATAGCCGATCCCCGCGCCCAAGAGACCGCCCATCACCCCGATCAAGGCCCCTTGGGTGACAAACACCCCGACCACAAACAGCCGCGACGCCCCCATCGCCCGCATGATCCCAATCTCGGGGCGCCTGCGATAGGTGGACAACAAGAGCGCCGAGGCGACACCGATGATGATGGTGATCATGGCGAAGGTTTTCAGGAAATAGCCGGTCTGCGCCTGCGCATTCAGCGCCTCAAGAAGTTGCGCGCCATCTTCGGTCCAAGATTTGGCATCAAGGCCCATCAGCCCTTCCACCCGCAAGGCAACCGCATCGGCGGCGTAAAGATCAAAGAGCTTGATCTCAATCCGGCTGATCCCTTGGGGCATCTCAAAAAGCGTGCGCGCTGTCGCAAGGCTGACATAGGCCATGCGTCGGTCTGGCCCGCCCCCCGTGCCGATCTGGTAGAGTCCAGTCAGGGTCAGCGCGGCTTTGATGCCGTCGGTCGACTCCAGCGAAATCGTCTGACCCAGCGCAAGGCCCATATCATCGACAAGGGATTTGCCCAAAAGCACCGCGCCCGATCGCAGGCGCACTTCGCCCTCCACCAGATAGCCTTCCAGATCGCTGATCGCAGATTCGCGCCCCGGCTCCAGCCCGATGATCGACACTTGCGACACCTGCGTGCCACGGCGCAAAAACCCCGCCCCGGTGATCTGGGGCGAGACGGCCTTGACCTCGGGCAAGGCCTCGATCAGCGGGGTATAACTGATCGCCTCGCGCAGTTGAGGCGTGTTTGTCGACGGTTCCTGCACCAGCAAAACGCGGCCCGGCAAGGCCATCAGCAAGGCCGGATCGGTGGCCTCGGCCTCAATCGTGACGTGACTGATGTCACCTGCGGTGCGCGACAGGATGAACTCCGCCAGACCGCCGATCAGCGCCGACATGAAGATAAAGATGAACACCCCCACGGCGACGCCCACCACCAAGAGCGCGGTCTGAGCCTTGGAGGCCGTCAGGTAGCGCGCGGCGATTTTCAACCCATAGAGCATCAGGGCACCACCACGGTGACTGCCAACCCGTCGCTGAGGCCCGTGCTGTCGATAATGACCTGATCGCCCGCGTTCAGCCCATCGGTCACGATCAGCCGCGCCGCTGGCCATTCGACGACCGTCACCAGCGTTTGCACAGCCTTGCCGCCGCTAAGCACAAACACCGCGCCCGCCATCAGCGCCGAGCGCGGTACGGTCAGGGCCTTCTGCTGATCCACCACGATATTCGCGGTCACCGTCAGCCCCACCGGGGCCGCAATCGGCCTGTCAAACCCGATCTTGATGGCCAGTCCCCCTGTGGCCGAATTGACCCTTGGCGAGACAAAGACCACCGAGCCGGCCAAAGTGTCGCTGCGCCCAACCAGTTGCAGGGTCGCCGATTGCCCATAAGCAATGTGGCTGGCGTAGGTTTCGTCCACATCAGCCTCAACAATCAGATCGGACAAATCAGCGAGCGTGAAAAGCGCCGTCGTAGGGTCGACCAACTGGCCGGGATCGACGGTACGGCTCATCACAGTTCCCGCCATCGGAGCGGTGACGGTGTAACGATCCAACTGAATGGTCGCTTGATCCAGCAAGGCCTGCAGCCGCGCCACCTCTTGCGCGGCCCCCTCCAGTGCCAGCTTGGCGTCATCGAGTTTTGACCGCGAAATGATCCCGCCCAAATCGCGGTCGCGGCCATAGGTGGCCGCGGCTTGGGCCTGCTTGATGCGACCCTGCTCAAGGGCCGAGCGGGCCTGCTGCACGATCGCCTCTTGCTGGCTGGCATCCAACCGCGCGAGCACATCGCCCTTGGCCGCGAGATTACCTTCGTCGACCAACAGGTCCGAAACTGTGGCCGACACAGCCGATCGAACCTGCACCGAGGCCCGCGCCTCGACCTTGCCGTTCACGGCCAGAACGCGCGTGACCGTGGAAAAGTCTGCGGTTTCGACGCGAACCTCAAAGGCATTTCCCGCCCCAAACTGCCACCAAGCGAGCACGCCCAAACAGACAGCCAAAAGGCCGCCCGAGACCCAAAGCCAGCGGGTGGATTTGCGAGGTTCAACGTCGGTCATGCAGGGGGTCCAAAGGCTTGGGCACAATCAACCCTGCAGGGGCTCGCACCCAACCGCACTTACCTGCGTCAGCCGGTGCCCGCGAATTCAGCGCGCTGATGTCCGCCCATGCGCCCCGGCGCTGACCGGTGTTAGTGCAACGCCTTGCTCGCCGCGACAGTCTGCTTTGATCCCGACGGCAACCCCTGCCGACCGGGGCCGATCAAAGGAGCCCGAGAATGGCACAGGAAAACAACCTACCAAAAAGCATCGCCGCCGATTACGAAAGTGTCATGGCGCAGATGGAAACGATGCGCGCCGATATGGCCAAGATGGCCCATAACGTGCAGCAAATCGCCAGCCGCCGCAGCCATGATATGGCTAAGGATATGACCGACGGCATGTCAGAAGCCGCCAACTATTTGGGCCGTAAAGGCCATGAGGCGGATATGCGCGTCGAAGGCGCGGTGGCAGCAAACCCTTACATCGCGATGGGGCTTGCGGCGGGCGTGGGTGTGCTCTTGGGCGCACTGACCCGGCGTTAAGGCCCGTGTTGCGCCAACTTGCGGCCAGCTTGGCTGCGACCGCCCGCCAAAGACTGAACAGGGGCCTTGTGGTCCTTGCTTGGGCTTTGGGTGCCGCCGGGCTCGCTGCGGCGGGTCTTGGGATGCTCGTGGCGGCCGCACTGATCGCGCTGTCGCGTCTTATGGGGCCGCTGCTGGCCTGTGGCCTCATGGGCCTAATCCTGCTGCTTCTGGCCCTTTTGATCGCCACACGGCTTCGCTCACGCCCTGTTGCGCCAACGCCCCGCGCCTTGACCCCTGATGAGCTCGCCTTCTCGATAGGCTTCGCGCTTGCAAGGATCGTCTTGGGAAGGCGTCCGTAAGGAAGCTGCAGTTTGCGCTGGAGGCTGCCAGCCGATTGCTGACAGGGCGCTCCCATTGTCAACGCGCCCTAACCACCCTTGAGGCGCTGGAGCAGGTAAACCTCGCTTTGAGGGCCGACAGCGGCGGCGCGGTTGTTGGCGATCACCTCGCCATCCACCGCCACCGAAACGCCTGCCTTGATAGCAGGGGCAAGGCCGGGATGCGCTTTTTCCAGCGCATCCAGCATTTGCCCCACGGTCGCGGCCTCAACCTCCACCACTTCCTGCCCATCGGTGAACCGCCGCAGGCTAGACCAGAGATGGACCTTGGCCATCAGGTCTTGGCCGCCTTGCCCGACTTATTCGCCTTGATCGCCGCCAAGACCTTGGGCGGGGATAAGGGCAAGCTGCGGATCCGCGCCCCTGTTGCCCCGGCAACCGCTGCGGCAATTGCAGGCAGCGGCGGGGTTATGCCCGTCTCGCCCACGCCGCGCACGCCATAGGGGTGGCCGGGGTTTGGCACTTCAACAATCACCGTGTCGATCATCGGCAGGTCCGAGGCCACCGGCACGCGGTAGTCGAGGAAGATCGGGTTTTGCAGCCGCCCATCGGCGCCGTAGACGTATTCCTCGTTCAGCGCCCAGCCGATGCCCTGCGCGGCACCACCCTGATATTGCCCTTCGACATAAGCCGGGTGGATCGCGGTGCCCGCGTCCTGCACCACAAGATAGCGCAAAACCGTGGTTCGACCGGTCTCGGGATCAACTTCGACATCAACCACATGCGTGCCAAAGCTGGCACCAACACCCTCAGCCGTCACCTCATGGTGACCCGAGATCGGCCCCCCGGTTGACCCCATCTTGCCACCAATCTCACCGATGGACATCGGCGGGAACTTGCCAGCGTTCGGCCCGGCGGGATGGGCGGCCCCATCTTTCCATTCCACCGCCTCAGGGTCGATGCCCCAATCCGCCGCCGCCCGGCGGCACATCTCTCCAACCGCCTGACGCGCGGCCTCTACCGCCGCCTTGCCGCTGGCAAAGGTCGCCCGGCTGCCATGTGTGGGTTCATTGACGCCCAGCGCGCCAGTTTCCACCACGTTCACCCGGACGTTTTCATAAGGAATGCCCAAGAACTCGGCCACCATCAGCCCGATCGAGGCCCGGCTGCCGCCAATATCGGGCGTGCCAATCGAGACGGTTGCCGTCCCATCCTCGCCCACCGCCAGCGACACCGATGTTTCGCCGCCATGGTTGAACCAAAAGCCCGAGGCGACGCCCCGCCCTTGGTTCGGGCCCAGCGCAACCTTGTAATTCGGATGCGCCTTGGCCGCCTCCAGCGTTTCTTGCAAGCCGATGACATTGTAATCCGGGCCATAGCTCGACTTAGAGCCATTGCGCGCGCCGTTCTTCAGCCGCACCTCAATCGGGTCCAGCTTCAACTCGCGACACATCTCATCAACAAGGCTTTCCACCGCAAAGGCCGCCATGGGCGAGCCCGGTGCACGATAGGCTGCCGCCTTTGGCCGGTTCGCGATGACCTCAACACCCTCGTGCTTCAGGGCTGGAATGTCATAGCAGGCAAAGGCGCAAGGCAGCGCTTCGCCAATCGGTGACATGCCGACGAAGGCCCCACCCTGCATGCGGAAAAAGACCTGACCTGCCGTGATGGTGCCATCACGCTTCATGCCCAGCTTGACATCCATCGAGGCCGAGGCGGTCGGCCCCGTCGCGCGCAGCACTTCGGACCGGTTCATCACCAGCTTCACCGGACGGCCGCCCGCCTTTTTCGACAGCGCCAAGGCCAAGGGTTCCATGAAGATCGTGGTCTTGCCGCCGAAACCGCCGCCGATCTCGGAGGGCGTCACCCGCAGGTTCGCCGCCTCAATCCCCAAAACCGAGGCGCACATGCGGCGGATGTACCAATGGCCCTGCGTGCAGACCCACATCTCGCCGCGCCCGTCCTCGCCCATCTGGCCGACACAGGCATGCGGCTCGATATAGCCTTGGTGAGTGGCTTCGGTTTTGTAGGTGTGCTCGCGCACGATGTCGGCGGCGGCAAAGCCCGCCTCCACATCGCCATGCCCAAACTCCATGTAGCGCGCGACGTTGGGGTGCATCCCCTCGGGCACCGAGTAATCGGCAACCCCCTCGCGAATGACCGGGGCGCCCGGTGCCATCGCGGCGTCAACATCAGTCACATGCGGCAGGATCTCATACTCCACCGCAATCAGCCGCGCCGCGTCCTGCGCCAAAAGGGCCGAGGTTGCGGCAACCGCAGCGACCGCGTGGCCGTCGTAAAGCACCCTGTCGCCTGCCAGCGTGTTGTCTTGCAGGTTCAGGTCTTCCCCCGAAAGACCCGTGGGAAGATCGGCCCGTGTCACCACAGCCTTGACCCCATCCAAGGCCAGCGCCTTGGATGCATCAATGCTCTTGATCCGCGCATGGGCATGGGGCGAGCGCACGACCGCCGCCCAAAGCATGCCGGGCAGCGAGAAATCCGCGCCATAACGTGCCCGACCTGTAACCTTGTCCAGCCCATCAGGGCGGTTGGGGCGGGTGCCGATCAGTTTGTAGCCAGACTTGAGCTCATCCTTCGCCATCACGCAGCCCCCCGCATCTCTGCCGCCGCGTCCTGAACGGCGCGGATGATCTTGTCATACCCGGTGCAGCGGCACAGGTTCCCGGCCAGCCAATAGCGAATTTCAGTATCGGTCGGATCGGGGTTGCGCTCTAACAGCGCCTTGGCGGCGACCAAGATGCCCGGCGTGCAGAACCCGCATTGCAGCGCCGCATGTTCGATGAACTGGCGCTGCAACGGGTGCAACTCTTCGCCCGCCATGCCTTCGATGGTCTCCACCTTCTTGCCCTCCGCCTCGGCGGCGAGCATCAGGCAGGAACACACCAGCACTCCGTCGACAACCACAGAGCAGCCCCCGCAATCGCCCGTGCCGCAGCCTTCCTTGGTTCCGGTCAGGCCAAGCTGGTCGCGCAGCGCATCCAAAAGCGTCTCGCGCGGGTCGGCAAGGAATTCCGCCGGATCGCCGTTGACAGTGGTGGTCACATGAATCTTGGTCATTTGCCTTGTCCTTTCGCCCGGTCATAGGCAATTTTTGCCGCCCGTCGGGCCAATACGCCCACAACTTCGGTGCGGAATTCCGCCGTGCCGCGCTTGTCGGAAATCGGCTTTGCACCAGCTTCCGCCGCAGATGTCAGCGCCTGCAGCGCCGCTGCGTCCAGCGTGGTGCCGATGATCGCCTGTGCGGCTGCCTCGGACAGGATCACCGTCGGCGCCACTGCCCCCAGCGCCACACGCGCCTCAATGATTTTATCGCCGTCCATCCGCAGGTTGACCGCGCAGCCCACCACGGCAATGTCCATCTCGGTGCGCGGGATAAAGCGCAGATAGGCATCTCCGCCATGCTTGCCGCGCGGCGGCAAGAGGATGGCGGAAATCAACTCGCCCTTGGCCAGATTGATCCGCCCCGGCCCCGCCGGGATCTGCTCAACCGGGATTTCCCGGCTGCCATTTGGCCCGGTCACCGCAACCTTTGCCCCCGCCGCGATCATGCCCGGCACCGAATCCGCCGCAGGCGAGCCGTTGCACAGGTTCCCCGCCAGCGTGGCCCGGCCCTGCACTTGGGTCGAGCCGACCAAGTTCATCCCCTCGACCACACCGGGCCAGTCGCGCGTCAGACCCTCATGCCCGCCCAGCACGATGCCCGGTACGGCGATGCCAATCCGCCATCCACCATCCGGCGTTTGGGTGATTTGGTTCACATCAGGGATGTGCTTGAGGTCAATCAGATCGTCGGGCTGAACCATGCCGGCGCGCATCTGCACCAGAACATCGGTTCCCCCGGCCAAGAAGCGCAGGGTTCCTTGGGCAGCCGCGGCAATCGCCGCCGCGTCCGCAAAGCTGGTTGGCTTGTGGTATCGCATTTCGCGGCTCCATTGCATAAGGCGACGTGGCTTGCGGTGCCGCGTTCGTAAGATGATCCTGAGCATTCTGCGAGACGCCTTCAAGCGCTTTGACGCCCCGATGCCGAAAATTTCTGTGGCCAAACGGAACTGACCCTTTGACAGCCAAAATCCGATCCGGTCTCAAAGCGCCTACGCATGTCCGAAACCGTACGGAAATTGCTTGAACGGCCGTCCAGATTTGGCAATCCTCGCCCCAAACACGGGGCAACTTGGCGATTGCCAGACGCTGCTGGAGGGCCAAATGCCGCTTGATCCATCTGATCTCACTGCCGCCACCGCGCCACTGCACAGGGCGCGGTCGATGCCTGCGGGGTTCTACACCGATCCCGCCATCTTTGCGGCCGAGCGTGAGCACCTGTTCTTGAAGCACTGGTTCTTTCTGTGCCGCGCAGAAACCCTGCCCAACCCCGGCGATTACCGCGCTTTTGACAATCCCGGAGGGCCGATCGTGCTGGTGCGGGGCAGCGATGGGGTGCTGCGCTGCTTTGCCAATTACTGCCGACATCGTGGGTCGATCCTCTTGGAAGGCACGGGCAACATCGGCGGGCGCATCATCTGTCCCTACCACGCCTGGAGCTATCTGAACGATGGCCGCCTGTACGGCTGCCCGGACATGAAAGACGCCGAAGGCTTTGATAAGGTTGAGAACGGCCTCGTCACGCTCGACATCGACCAATGGGCCGGGTTCGTCTTTGCGCGCTTCACCAAGGATGGCCCATCGCTGGCCGAGCATCTGGGTGATCTGCCCGACCGCATGGCCAGCCACCGACCCCAAGAGATGCGCCACACTTGGACCTGCACGCTGGATGTGGCCTGCAATTGGAAACTGATCCTCGAAAACGCGATGGAGACCTATCACACCGGGATCGTCCACCGCGAGACGGTGGGGGCGCAAACCTCGCGCACGCTGCCAACACGGGGCAACTGGATTTGTATTCAGGTGGTCTCAGGCCGCAGCATTGCCACCCTGAGCGACACCGTCCCACCCTTTGATAAGATCGAAGGCTTGGATGAGGACGCGCGGATGGGGACCTATTTCACCGTCGCCCTGCCCACCATGCAGTTTGCCGTGGCCCAAGATTGCCTGTGGTGGCTGAACTGCATCCCCATCGCCGAAAACCGCACGCGGCTGGAAGTGGGGGGATGTTTTCCTGCCGCCCGGCTGGACCAACCCGATTTTCAAATCCGGGCCGAGCCCTACTACGACCGCTGGGAGCGTGTCGCCAAAGAGGATGTCGGCATCCTTGAAAAACAGCAGCGCGCGCTGGGGTCCGCTTTGTATCGCCCGGGACCGCTGTCATGGCGCGATGACATGGTGCAGGCCTTGGGTGTCTGGGTGGTGGATCGGCTGGGGCTTTAGCAGGCCCCTGCCCCGCCGCATGGAATGATTGGGATATGCCCCAATCGCAGCATGTCAGGACATCGCGGTGCCATCACGCTGGCACCCGACTGCAACATGACCGCGACAGTCGGTGAGAACGGTGGTGCGGGTCCGCTTGGCGGCGCATGCTAGGCAAGTGATGGTGGGTCGAGCGACGGACCGACACCCTGACCGTCCTGAGGATGACACAAGAGACCGCAAGAGGTCCGCCGCACGGGAAGCATTTCGTGACGTTGGAAGCCATCGATGGCGCCACCGCTCAGCGCAGACACCGTGCCCCTCTCCCCATGCGGGAACCCCGCATGAGAGAATATCTTGCGGTCTAGGCCTTCTGCCGAGCGTTGGCCGGATCCCAAACCGGGGCATCCATGAGGGTCAGCGACCGGCGCTCTCCAAGGATCACCACCTCCAAACCCTCGGTCACGCCCGGTTCTACATAGGCGAAGGTCAGACTTTTGGCCGTTGCATGCCCATAGGCGCCGGAGGTGCAGACCCCGACCACGCGATTGCCCTGCATCACCGCCTCGCCCCCGTAGATGTCGCAGTCGGTGGCAGCCACCGCGCCATAGACCAGCTTGGTCGTGACGGTGCCCGCGCGCATGGCCTCGGTGGCAACACGGCCACGGAAATCGCCTTTGTCCGGGGCATAAAGCCGGGTGCAGTCCGCCTCGATCAGGGTGATCTCATTAGTCAATTCTGACCCATAGCCGCGATAGGCCTTTTCCATGCGCAGGGAGTTTACAGCCTGCCCGCCGAAATCGGCGATGCCATGCGGCACACCGGCGGCCCAGATTGCCGCATAAAGGCGGCCAAGATCAGCCATCGGCGCATGAAGTTCCCAGCCAAGCTCGCCCACATAGGTCACGCGCAGCGCGCGGACGGGAATGCCAGCCAGCATGATCTCCTGCGCCGAGAGCCAGCGGAATGCCCCGTTGGACATATCTGAGCCCGTCAGGGTGGCGAGGACCTCACGCGACTTCGGACCCGCGACGACCAGCATGCCGAAGCTGTCGGTGACGTTGGTGACCGTTACGTCGGGACCTGCAGCCAAAGCCAGATCGTCCCGCGCCTGTTCCTCGGCCCCAGCGCCGGTCAACAGATAGAAGCGATCAGGCCCCAAGCGGGTGATGGTCCATTCACCAAGGATGCGGCCCTTGTCCGAGAGCACCTGCGTTAGACCAATGCCATCCAGCTTTTTCGGAAGGCGATTTGCGGTCAGACGGTCCAACAGCGCCTCGGCCCCGGGGCCCGCCACATCAAACTTGGCAAAGCTTGACAGGTCCATGATCCCCACCCGCTCGCGCACAGCGCGACATTCGGCGGCGACCAGATCAAAGGTGTTGGTGCGGCGGAACTGAAGCTTTTCGGCAAAGCCGACGGGGGCGAAATACTTGGGCCGCTCCCATCCGTGCACCTCGGTCATCACGGCGCCTTTGGCCTTCAACACCTCGAAAAGCGGGGTGATGCGGCGGGGACGCCCGGCCTGCACTTCGCGCCCCGGCAAGGGCGTTTCGAACATGTTTTCATAGTCGTCAAAGCTTTTCGCCCGTGTGTAGTCCTGATCGGCATAGGCCCCAAAGCGCCGCGGGTCGACCGAGGCCATGTTGATCTCAGCATCGCCGTGGATCATCCATTGGGCTAGGAACTTGCCGCAGCCCGCCCCCTGCGCGATCCCGATGGACGAGCCGCAGCATTGCCAAGCATTCGGCACGCCCGGCATTGGCCCGACAAGGGGGTTGCCATCCGGCGTGTGGGGAATGGCGCCGTTGATGATGCGCTTGATCCCGGCATTGGCGAAGATCGGCATGCGCTCTAGCGCCTTTTCCAGCCAAGGGGCGATCCGGTCGAGATCCCCCTCAAACAGCTCATTCTCGCTGGACCACTCCGGCCAACCGCCGCGACTGGCCCAAGCCTCCCGCGCGCCCGTGTGCTCGTAAATGCCGACGAGACCCGCCTTCTGCTCTTGCCGATAATAGCCCGCTGTCGCCGGATCGCGCATCACGGGCAATTCGACGGGGCTGTCCTTGAACTCAGCCAGCGGTTCGGTGACCAGATACTGGTGTTCCATATTGGTGATCGGCGTATCGACACCCAGCCACTTACCGACCTCTCGGGCATAACAGCCCGCCGCATTGACCAGATGCTCGCAGGTGACATTGCCCTGTTCAGTCTCGACCCGGAACTCGCCTGAAGGCAGCCGGGTCACGCCCGTCACTCGGTTGCGCCGCACAATCGTGGCGCCCAGTGCCCGCGCGCCCGCTGCCATGGAATTGCACGCACTCGCAGGGTCCACGTGACCGTCCAAGGTGGTGTGGGCGCCTGCCAAAATGCCATCGGTCTTGAGCCAGGGGTTCAGCTCGCGGATGCGCTCGGGGCTGATGATTTCCATCTGGAACCCAACATTGGCGGCAAAACCCTCGACGTAGCGGAACCAGTCCACCTCCTCTGCCGTGGTCGCGATGCGGATGCCGCCGCAGCCGTGCCAGCCTGTCGGATGGCCCGTCAGCTCCTCAAGCTTGGGGTAAAGCGTATTCCCATAATGGTGGATCTTGGCCATGTTGTAATTGCCAATGAAGGACGGGCATTGCCCGGCGGCGTGCCAAGTCGAACCGCTGGTCAACTCGCCCTTCTCGATCAGCAGGACATCCGTCCACCCGGCTTCAGCGAGGTGGTAGGCCAGACCTACCCCCATCATGCCACCGCCGATGATCACCACTTTCGCATGGGTTTGCATGGCGCTCTCCTTACCAGACGCCGTTGCCGGCTTGCATCCGCTCGCGCGGCAAAATGATGTTGTAACCGGCGCGGATCGCCGCGTCGGTCGTGTCGCTGATGTGGCGCGGATAATGGTCGGTCAGTATCTTGCGAACTCGGTCGCGCGCCACGTCTCGCGCGTCCCGCGCACCGGCATCCTGCCATTCGCTGATGCTGCGGCGGTCCGCGATCTCGGGATAGACGTAATCAGTTTTCATCCGCGCAAAGGTCTGCGGATGACCAAGGTAGTGCCCCGCGCCCATGACCGTATCGCGGATGACCTCAAAGTTCAGCGTGTCCTCGCTAACCTCGATCCCCTTGACCGTGCGCAAAATCGCGCCGAGAAGATCGTTGTCCAGAACATAGCCCTCAAAGCTCGTGCCCATGAGTGAGCCCTGCATGCCGGCGCATTCATGGATCATCGTTGCCCCAGCCTGTGCGGCAAGTGAGATGGTATAGCCTTTCTCGCCCCCACTTTGCGCATCGGGAAGCTTGCTGTCGGTCATTCCGGCGGGCACCGAATTTGGGAGATCATAAAAGTTCGCCATCTGGGCGCAGGCGGCCGACAGAAGCGCCTGCTCACCCGACCCGCCGGACATTGCCCCGGTGCGCAGATCGCTGACGAATGGCCAAGCGGCAAAGATGCCGCGGCAGTTGGGGTCAATGATGTGGCACAGGATCAGGCCCGCCAGCACCTCGGCACAAGCTTGCGCGACCGCCCCCGCAAGGGCGGCGGGCGCCGTCGCTCCGGCTTGGCCGGCCGAGACCAGCAGGATCGGCATGCCGGCTAAAACGGCGGCCTCTAGAGCGTCACAGCTTTCGGTCGCAAATCGCATCGGCGGCACAACATGGCAGCACACAGCGGTGCAGAAAGGCCGCTCGCGGTGCTTGCCGTCGCCACCAGCGACAGCGTCAAGCATCGGCTGCACCGCGCGCACAGATGCGCTGTCGGTGTAACTGACGGCAATAGACTTTGTGGTGCCTGCCAAGCAGGCATAGGTGGTGTTCATATCAAGGTCGAGGATGGTCTTTGCATCCCGCGCCACGATAGAGCGATGATACCAGTGGATATTGTCCAACCGATCCACCAGTCGGGCAATGTCGTAAAGGTCAGCGACCGTGCTTTCACGGTAGCGGCCGGTTTCGAAATCCATGATCGTCGGGGCCGCGCCGCCGGTGCCAGTGTGGACGCGCTTGCCACCGATTTCGATGTCATGGATCGGATCAATGCCGTGGAGGGTAAACGTGCGCCGCGAACGGGCGATCACATCTTCGACCAGTGCACGCGGAAAGCGCATCCGACCATTCCCATCCACCCGGCACCCTGCCGCCACGGCGCGGGCTTCAAGGCTGGGGGTCAGTTGCGATAGGCCGAGGTCTTCCAAAAGCTGCAGCGTCAGTTCGTGGATCCGCAAGACCTCAGCGTCCGTCAGAGGCTTGTAGCGTCCGCCGACGAGGCCCGGTGGGATCGGTGAGACCATGACGGCCTCCTCGACACGCGCGCGGCGGCCAGAGCGGCGGGTGGACGGATCGGCAAGGGCTGGTTCGGTCATGGTGGAAACTCGACGGTTTGTGAGACTCCAGCTAGCACCCGTTTTGGCCGCGGCTCAAACGATCATTCCGAATGGTTCGCATTCCCTGGGCGCATGCGAACATCAGAACCACCCTTCGCTTCGGCCATAATCCACTCAAGAAAAGCGGTGATCGCCGCGCCATGAGACGGACGCGCAGATGTGCTGACGTAATAGCCGTCCGAGGTTTCAAGAGCTTTGTCGATGGGGCAGACCAGCCGACCCTCTGCAAGGATTTGATCCGTGATGTAACTCCACCCCAAGGCGACACCACGTCCCGCCTCGGCCGCCTGAAGAACCATTGGATAGGAATTGAGCCGAATAGCCCGGCGCACTGGTTGCCCATTCACGCCCTGACGCAGCAGCCATTGCCGCCAATCCACCTCACCGGCTGAAGCCCTTGGGTATTCAAGGTGCAAAAGCGTCTGGTCCAGAAGATCGGCTGACTGCCGCAGTTCGGGATGATCGGCCAAATAGCCGGGGCTACACACCGGGTAGACCCGCTCGCCGAACAAAAGCTCGGCCTTCAGCCCCTCCCATTTTCCCGCACCAAAAAGGATGGCGACATCCACCTCACCGGTGCTTGGCAAAACCGGCTGGTCCGCCGCCAGCACGCGCAGGTCAATCTCTGGCTGCAGGGCGGCAAAGCGCTCAAGCCGTGGCATCAGCCAGAACCAAGCGAAGGCAACAGAGGCACTGACGGTGATCTGGGGCGCCTTTGATGCCGCGCCGAGTGCGGCGAGACACTCGCTGATATCGTCCAATCCCCGCGTCACCGAGTCGAACAAACGCTGCCCGTCTGGCGTCACCTCGACACCACGGTGCAACCGGCGAAACAGTCGCAAGCCCAGCCAATCTTCCAGCGCTTTAATCTGTCGGCTTACGGCACTTTGCGTCAGGCACAGCTCATCCGCCGCAAGCGTAAAGCTCAGGTGACGTGCGACAGCCTCAAAGCTGTGGAGCAGGTCCAGCGGCGGTAATTGGTATTTCCTCACGATGGCCCTTTGCATGCACAGTGCAGGCGCGACAATGGCGCCAGCGGGCCGCCAATGCAAAGAGAAATTTGCCGCTTCAAAGCGGCACATGCATGGGGCTCAGTCTGTTGGTTGCAGAAGGGCTTGGCGGCGAAGCCAGAACTCCACGATCAGCATGGTCAGCGTCCCGGCCAAAGGACCGAGAATGAATCCGGGCGCACCAAACAGCAAAAGGCCGCCGACAATCGACATGAACGCGGGAATGGTATGCAGGCGCAACCGGTTCCCGACGAACATCGGCCGCAGGACGTTGTCGATGCTGCCAACGACGATCCCGCCCCAAGCGGCAAGAATGACCGCGCGGATCCAGCTGCCATCAAGAACGAGCAGGATCGCAGCCGGGATCCAGATGATGAAGGCGCCAAGGACCGGAACAATCGACAACAGCCCCATCACCAAGCCCCAAAGCAACGGCGTGGGCAGACCAAGCACCCAAAACATCAGGCCAGCCAAGCTGCCTTGAACTGCGGCGACGGCAAGCGTTCCGTAGGCGATCGCGTGGACAGTCTCGGCCACCCGCCGCAGCAGGTGTTCCGTCTCTGGTTTTGTGAGTGGGAGCCATGCGATGATCATCGTCCGGGCGGCCAATCGGTCGCGCAGAAAATAGAACAGGAGGTAGAAGGTGATGAACACCTCGACCACCTGCAGCAACGACCCCTTGACGAACGTCGCGCCGAGATTGCTGAGATAGGTCGCAATTGCGGACATCATCGAGGGCAAATCAAACTGCCGGTCAATCCAGGCCCCAAAGGGCGCAAGGGCTGGATGGCTGTCTATAAGGGCTTGAAGCTCGCCACCCTCAACACGCGCCTGAAGTGCTTGGATGCCAGAAGTTGCTTCTGTGATAAGGCGTTCAACCACGAAGACCGCAGGCACGACCACAACCACGATGACAATCGCCGTCGAGAGCAAGGCGGCGATGTTTGGGTGCCTAACGCGCCTTTCGACCCTTTCATGGAGCGGCGCGAAAAGGATCGCCAGCGTCAGCGCCCATGTGATGGCCCCAAGGAACGGCCAAGCGATCAGCAGACAAAGCGAGATGCCAGCAACACTGGCGACGGCCAAGGACAAGCGTCCAAAACGGCGGCTGCGGGGTGCACGGGGCTTGGTTGTCATCGGGTCACCGCGCAACCGCTGGCAGCAAACGCAACCCAATGCTTGAGACGGGGCCCGCAAGAGGCCCCCGACCCGGACAGACAAAAGCCTGTGCAGGCGGCGCGTGCATGCCGCCTTGGTCTGCGGCAATGCCAAACCGCAGATAGATGCCGGCGCCAATCATCGCACCGAGCCCAGAGAGCACAGCGAGAAACAGCGTCAACGGGCGCTTTAGGGTCTGGGGTGGGGCAGAGTCTGACAAAGTACCTTCCTGAAATGTCTCGGCGGATGTTAGCCCCGGACCGAACCCCGCGCCTTGACAGAGGTTAAGGTCCTTTACGCGCAGGCTGCACCCAGTCAGCCATCTTTGCGGGCACCGACACCGATGAGGAAGTGATCCACGTCAATACGCGCGCATCATGGGTGCTTTATGCATTGCTCCTGAACAAAGACCCGTTCGAATTGCGTGGAGGCTGCACTGCTCCTTGACCCACCCCTCCTGAATCTCGTCAGTGCCGTCGCGGTCGGAGCGCTGATTGGGGCGGAGCGTGAGCGGCGCAAGGGTGAAGGCGCGGCGCGCTCTCCGGCAGGCATCCGGACGTTCACGATCACCTCGATCTCTGGCGCTGTCGCCTTGGCCCTTGGGGGCGTCGGGTTGCTTGCCGTCTTGACGGCCTGCGTTGCCGCGCTGGTCGCCGTCTCCTATTGGCGCGCCCAAGATCAAGATCCGGGCTTGACCACGGAAATCGTTCTTGTCCTGACGGCCCTGCTGGGCGGCATGTGCATGCAAGCACCGCAGACCGCCGCCGCGATCGCCGTGACCGTGGCGGTGCTGCTTTATGTGAAGGCGTGGCTCCACAACCTTGTCATCAAAGTGATCTCGAAAGACGAGTTGGACGACGCGTTGATCTTTGCTGCAGCGACCCTTGTCATTTTGCCTTTGGTGCCGAACCGCCAGATGGGCCCCTACCTAGCGCTCAATCCACACTCGATCTGGATCGTGATCGTGCTGGTCATGGCGATCAGTGCGGCCGGCTATGTTGCAATACGCCTGTTCGGGGCAAAGTATGGCCTGCCGCTCGCCGGGGCCATTTCCGGCTTTATCTCCAGCACGGCCACGATCCTCGCGATGGGATCGCGGGCTCGGGCGTCAGCAGACCTTCTGGCGGCCTGCGTTGCGGGGGCCGTGTTGTCGACCGTCGCCACGATTGCGCAGATGGCGCTGGTCGTCGCGGCCACCAGTATGCCCACCCTGTTCAGCATGTCTGGCCCCCTGCTTTTGGCCGGAGGCACCGCTTTGGCCTACGGGGCGGTCTTTACGCTCTTGGCCGCGCGCAATTCAGGAACCAGTGCGCCACAGACCGGGGGCGTCTTTAGCCTGAAAACCGCGCTTGCCTTCGGAGTCATCCTTGCAATCGTCCTCGTCATCTCGGCGGGGCTTCAAGAACGGTTCGGCAGCGCAGGCGTGCTGATCGCGGCCGTGGTTGCCGGGCTGGTCGACACTCATGCGGCGGCCATATCGGTTGCGACGCTGGTCGCATCGGGAAAGGTCATGCCGCAAGACGCTGTCCTGCCGATCCTTGCGGCCTTGACGTCCAATACGCTGTCCAAGATCGCCATGGCCGCGATTGGTGGCGGGTGGGCTTTTGCCCTTCGAGTCGTGCCGGGATTGGTTCTTGTTGCGCTGGCAGCCTGGGTCGGGACGTTCGCTGCGTGGCTTTGGACCTAAGCGAAGAGACCGCGAAGGCGGCACAACGATCAGCCATGCCTTGAAGAGCCGGTCCGAAACCCTGCCCGGTCCCCATGTCAGCTTGCTTGTGGCGGTGGCGTTGTTTGCCCGCACAGGGCCAGAGATACGGCGATTGACGCAAAGATGGCGCAGTGCCGCCCGCAAAGTTGCCTGCAAGCATGGAAACCTGTCCGCCCTCATCAGCAACGACAAGAAAGAGCACGCTGGTTCATTAAGCTCATGACGCGTTTGATCTATGCGAAGTGGAAAACAAGTCCGGGATGTGGCTGCACAGAAACCGAGCGGTCTCGTTGCGGATGGCAGCCATGATCCGGGTCCGGCTTGCTTTCAGAGCGGTGTCGTCCGCCCAGATCGGGCAGAGGTTCGGGTCGTCGATTTCGGCCCTCACATGAAAGAGGTCGGCAAGAAAAAACAGCACCTCACCACCGGAAGCGATACGCACGATCCGATGGCCCGGCGTTTCGCCGGGGGTATCGATCAGAGTGATTTCCGGGGGCAAGGGGTGCGAGTTGCATCCAAGGTCGAGCAAGCCAAGGCGGAACAAGTGTTCCAATGCAGCCGGATCGGCAGCTTTGCCATCGGCCCTCTGCGCCTCGGCCGTCAACGTGCCATCGCCCCAATCCAGCGGTGACAGAATGTGTCGTGCCAAGGGAAAGGTCAGTTCCCCGCGCGGGTCGGCCAGTCCACAAAAGTGGTCGTGGTGGCCGTGGGTGATGATCACATGGGTGATGCCTGCGGGGTCAATGCCCGCCATCTTGAGGCAAGGGCCAATTTCGGCAGTTTGTCCTTCGCCCCTATATCGGGCCGGATCGCAGGCGTCGATCAGCACTGAAACACCCGGCCCACCGACATGCAAGGCGTTCACGGGCAGGTGCGAGACGCCGTCCGGAACAGCCTGCGCCTCGGGCGCGAACCAGTCGCGCAGGCTGTCGGATATCTCGCCCAGCGGCAGCACCGTTGCGGTGAGCGCGCCGACCCTGATCTTCTGAACGGGCCAGCGGGTCATCCTTCGACGGCCATTCGGTATCGTCGGGCATACTCGCCACGATGTTTCACGAACCACAGTGGCTGCTCGGGCTGCCACCACAGTTTAGCCAAAGCTTCGGCCGGATAGCTGGCGGCAAAGAACGACTGATCCTGCGCAGGCAACAGCGCCCTCGCGCCCGTGGCGGTGGGGTTCGCCCCAAAGGCGGTGGCGTATTGCGCCGAACCCTGGGGTGTGTTGACCCAAGCGATCCAGTCCTGCGCCGGGCCGGGATCGGCCTTGGCGCTGAGCACGAAGTTCTGCAGATAGCAGTTCGTCCCCTCGATTGGGGCGATGAAATTGCCGGGAAACCCCTCGCGTTGCAGGGCCGCCATTGTCGTGTCCCAGCTGTAGCCGACCACACAGGCGCCCGAACGGAAGGCGTCCATCCCCTCTTCCTCACTGAACCAGAACCGGGCCACATGGGCCGCGCGATCGGCTAAAAACGCACCGATGACGTCATAATTGGCGATCATCCTGTCTTCGAACCGATAGGAGTCGTCAAACGGGTAAGGCAACAGCCCTGCCGCCTCTAAGGCCCGACCGGCGGCGACAAAGGCCGTGTCCTCGCGCATCGTCAGGCGACCCGCATAGGCCGGGTCGAACAGGGCCATCAGGCTGAGCCCGGCAGGGTCAAGCGGGGCGTGGTCCCTGTGATGCCCGATCCCGGCACCGCCCCAGATGTTTGGCGATCCATAGCGCCTGCCGTGAATGATCGTATGCGCATCGGCATGAAAGGCCGGATCAATCCGCGCAAAGCCGATCCGGTCTTCGTCCAGAGGGGCAATCAAGCGGCTGTCCAGCCAACTGGCGAGCCGGTCGGTCGTCGGGCAGGCGATGTCAAATGCTTCGGTCTGCGCGACGTGATGCATCTCGTCCTGATTGCGGGCGCCTTTGAAGGAAACAGCAATTCCGGTGTCGCGGGTAAAGCTGTCAAAGGCGCGGCGCAGCCCTGTGTCGTATCCAGCCCACCCCAGTATGCGCAGCATGTTCCAAAACCCTTCTTTCGACGGCCTGCACCAGGCTTGCAGAACACCCACCGCAAGACAAATGTTATCCACGCCTCAAACGGCGAAACCCTGTCAGTGTCGCACTGGCCCCCTGCTGTCTTTGTCGTGCTCGACGGGTTTTCGCCGTTCGAGGTCTTGTCAGACCGGCCTGCTTGGTGCGCCGAATGGGATTGGCTGCCAGCCACGCGATCGGGGCATGAGCGTCAAAGGGCTGTCGTCAAAACTGCGAGCATGGCCCCTTCACCCCCGGATCGCGGCCTGTAGGCCAAAGACCTCCACTGCGGATGTTCCGGCGGCGAGCCCTTCGATCCAACCGGCTTCGCGGGCCAGTTTGGCCTCGGCCTCGCCGATCAGAGCGCGGGCGTTCGGTGCTGAGATGACCACAAGGCCATCGTCGTCGCCGATGATCAGATCACCGGGCGCCACGAGGACACCGCCGATCGTGACGGGCCGGTTTATGGCCCCCTTTTCGGCGCCGGTGGGGCCGCGGGGGTTGATCCAGCGGCTGAAGACCGGGAAATCGGTCCAACTGCCCAAGGTGCCCACGTCGCGCACGGCCCCATCGCAGACCAGCCCCGCAACCCCCTTATTGCGCAGATGGCCTGACAGGATGTCACCGATCATCGCCGCATCGCGGTAGCCGCCCGCGTCGATCACCAGCACCTGACCGCGTTCGATCACGTCCAAAGCCTGCAGGACTGCGCCAAAATCCGGGGCCTCACAGTGCACCGTGACGGCCGTGCCAAAGAGACGCGGCTGCGACCCCGCCGGGCGCAAGGGGCGCAGGGCCGGGTCGATCTGCCCCGCCTCACGAACCAGATCAACTGCGACGGCGACGGGAATGTCGCTCCACCGGGCGATCTCTGCGGGTGTCAGGCTGGGGGCGGAGGTGTGCAGGGTGACGGGCATGGTGACCTTTGTTTCACAGATTGGCGTGCAGGGCGCGGCCAAGGGCGGCCATCCCGGTTTCGATTGCAGACAGCGACGGTGCTGAGTAGTTCAGCCTTGCATGATTGGCCCGCGGCGTGAGGGGAAAGAACGTCGCGCCGGGCACATAGGCGACCCGCGCCTGGGGCAGGGCAACATTGCGCATGAACTCGGTCGCATCGAAGCCTTCGGGGAAGGTGAGCCATGTGAACAGGCCGCCTTGCGGATCGGTCGCTATGATTTCCTGCGGGAAATGCCGACGGATCGCGTCCAGCATCGCCTCTTTCTTGACCGCATAGGCGGCGCGCAGCGTGGCGATATGGGCGTTCAGGTCATAGCGGTCGAGGAACAGGCTTGCGGCCGCCATGTTCAGCGTTGAGGTTTGGGTGTCGGCGGCCACTTTCAACTGTCCCATCCGGGAAAGAAGATCAGGATTGGCCACCGCCCAACCAATCCGCATGCCCGGCACCAGAATCTTGGAAAAACTGCCCAGGTGGATCACCCGCCCTTCGGTATCCAGCGATTTCAGCGTTGGCAGGTTGTGACCGGCAAAGCGGATGTGGCGATAGGGGGTATCCTCAAGCACGATCAGATCATGACTATTGGCCAGCGCAATCAGCGCCTTGCGCCGCTCTAGTGACAAGGTCACGCCGGTGGGGTTCTGAAAGTCGGGGATGGTGTAGATCATCTTCACCCGGGGTTGGGCGGCAAGGATCGCCTCAAGCCTGTCGGTCTGCATCCCCTCATCATCGACAGGGACAACGGCGTAATCGGGTTGGCTGGGCGCAAAGGCGATCAGCGCCCCAAGGAAGGTCGGGTCCTCGGTCACGATCACATCGCCCGGATCGACCAGCATGCGCGCCGCGAAGTCCAAGCCCTGCTGCGAGCCTTGCAGGATCAGCACGTCATCACCGGTGCACGCCACGCCATCCGCGCGCATCAGCCCCGCGACCTGATCGCGCAGACGCGCCAGCCCGTTGGAGGGCGCGTATTGCATCGCAGCCCCGCCCGGTGCCGTGATGATCTCATGAAACACCGCGTCGAGCTGGTCCGCCGGAAACAGCGTCGCATCCGGATAGCCGCCGCCAAACGAGATGATCGAGGGGTCAGCCCCCAAAGCCAAAAGCTCACCAATGGCTGAAGGCTGCACCTTGGCCATTCGCTGTGCGTATTTGGGTGTCATGGATCGGGTCCTTTTGCGCTGCGTGCAGCAGACACGAAGGGGCGGGCCGGGGCAAGCCGCGATGGCGAAAGATAAAACCGGAATTGAATGACACATGATCGCGCTGGCGGTGTCTTGGGGCGCAAAAGCGGTGCACGCTTATGAAAGGGGGAATGGCCACGCGGGAAAACCGGTTTGCGGCCGTCAATCTCGCCCGACAGGCAGCATCAGACTGCGTGCTGTCGCAAAACTGCAATACTGGCGTCATTCGACGTTTACGCGCCCCGACTAGGAATAACGAAGGCGCGTCAAGACTGGGGGGCGTCGCGGCGGTCCTGCGTGTTCAATTCACGCGCTTTGGTTTCATGCCGCGCCTTTTCCCCTCGGCATGCTGGATTTGAGGGGAAAACGCCAATGCTTGATTCTGTCAGCGAGATGGCACCTGCGGCCGACCTGGACCTGAGCTATTCGCATCCCAGTCAGCCGCGCTTTCGCCGAAGCCTGATCCGCATGGTTGAACGGCTTTCGGGCCAGCCCAAGCTGCGGTCGCTTTACACCGGATGGGCCGCCTCACCCGCGTCCCGCTATGAGCCCGTGTTCGAAGCCGCGATGCGGCTTTTGAACCTGCGCCTTGAAGTGCATCGCAAAGATCGGCTGGAGAGCCTGCCGCGCGAGGGCGGCCTCTTGCTGGTCGCCAATCATCCCTTTGGTATCGTCGATGGCCTCAGCCTTGGTCAGTTCGGCATGGCCCTGCGGGGCAATGTGGCGATCATGACCAACAGCCTGTTGTGCCGGGTGCCCGAGGTGGAACCTTACCTGTTGCCGGTCGATTTCTCTGGCACGACTGAAGCGCGGCGCCTGACCGGGGAAACCCGTCGTCGCGCGGCCGATCTCTTGCTGGCAGGCAAAGTGGTTGCGATCTTTCCGGCCGGAGGCATTGCCACGGCCAACCGCCCCATGAAGGGGGCTGCGGTTGATGCCGCATGGCATCCCTTCGTCGGACGGCTTGCCGCATTGCCGGGCGTGACCACCCTGCCCTTGCATTTCCAGGGTCAGAACTCGCGGCTGTTTCAGATTGCCAGCCATTCCTCCTATCCCTTGCGCCTTGCGCTGATTTTCCATGAAACCCGGCGGCGGATGGGAAAGTCGGTGCATGTGACCGTGGGCCAGCCCCTTGCCAGCGAAGAGCTGCGCAAACTGGATCGGTCTTGTGTGGCCGAAACCCTGCGGCGGCGGTGCATGGAATTGGCCGAAGGCGCGAGCGTCGATCCCGATGAGGTGTTTATCTGGCCGCCCCATCTGCGGTGATCGGTGCCCGCTCGGCGGGTGGCTGCGTCACGGAACCTTCATGTGACCGCAAAGCCCTTGTCATGAATCACCGATATCCCCGGCGCAACCAAGATTGCAAAGGGTCGTCTCATGTTGGAAGTTAAGGCGGTTACGCGGATGTTCGGCCCCAAGGCTGCAGTGGACCGCGCCAGCTTCACCGTCGACCGGCCAGCCTTTGTGGGTATCATCGGCCGTTCTGGTGCGGGCAAGTCGACCTTTCTGCGCATGATGAACCGGCTCACGGATGCCACGTCAGGCGAGATCTTGGTGGATGGTCGCAACGTGCTGGCGCTGCAAGGTGCCGAGGCACGGGCATGGCAAAGCCAATGCGCGATGATCTTTCAACAGTTCAATCTGGTGCCACGCATGGATGTGGCCTCGAACGTGCTGCACGGCATCTTGAACCGTCGGGGCACGCTGCAGACCATGTTCAACATCTGGCCCCGCGCCAACATCTTGAAGGCGCTGGAGATTCTCGACCGGTTGGGCATCGCCGAGCAGGCCCCGAAACGGGCTGAGGCTTTGTCTGGCGGTCAGCAGCAGCGCGTGGCGATTGCGCGCGCCTTGATGCAGGACCCCAAGATCATTCTGGCCGATGAGCCGATTGCCAGCCTCGATCCGATGAACGCCCAAATCGTCATGGACACGCTGAAAAAGATCAACGTCGAAGATGGCCGCATGGTCATTGCCAACCTGCACACGCTGGACACCGCGCGGCGCTATTGTGACCGGGTGATCGGCATGCGTGACGGTCGCATCGTGTTCGACGGCACGCCCGACCAGCTGTCCACAGGTGTTGCTCGCGACATCTACGGCGCGGATGCCTCGTTCAACGAGTCCGCAACCTCAACCGCCATTCCGACCGACACATCTGCGGATGCGGCCTATGCCGCGCAGATGTTGGCCTAACTTTTAGTCCCCGGCCCAAAGCCCGGGATCGGGCGCGGGTCATAACCCTCATGGAGAACACCATGCAAAAGCTGCTGATTGCCCTTGCCGCCACCACGGCGCTGACCGGAACCGCGATGGCACAAGACGCCATCACTGAATTCAACATCGGCATCTTGGGCGGCGAAAACGCTCAGGACCGCATGACCTCGAACGAGTGCTTCCGCGCCAAGATGGAAGAAGCCCTTGGCGTGCCGGTCAAGCTGTTCACCCCCGCAGACTATGACGGCGTGATCCAGGGCCTCCTCGGTGGCTCGCTCGACTATGCGTGGCTGGGCGCTTCGGCCTATGCCAAAATCTATCTGACCGACGCGGAAGCGGTTGAAGTCAAGTTGACCAAGCAAAACACCAACGACTCGACCGGCTATTACTCCATCGGCTTCGCCCGCAAGGACAGTGGCATCACCAACATGGACGAAGCCAAGGGCAAGGTCTTTGCTTTCGCCGACCCGAACTCGACCTCGGGCTACCTGGTCCCCGGCGCCGAATTGACCGCCAAGTATGGCAAGCTGGAAGAGTACTTCTCGGAAGTCAAAATGTCGGGTGGTCATGAGCAGACCATCGTCGGCGTCGCAAACGGCGATTTCGCCGCAGGCGTGTCTTGGGCTGACGGCGTTGGCAACTGGGAAGACGGCTACAACTCGGGCGCTTTCCGCAAGGCTGCTGACGCAGGCTTGGTCGACATGAACAACATCGTCGAAATCTGGCGCTCGGCCCTGATCCCCGAAGGCCCGATGGTTGTTCGCAAGGCGTTGCCGCAGGACGTCAAGGACAAGGTCACCACCTTGACCGCCGACCTGTGGGAAACTGACAAAGAATGCGCTTATGCCGTTGCCGCTGGTGAAGCCAAAGACTTCGTGCCGGTTGAGCATTCGATGTACGAAGGCGTCCTCGCCGCCCGCAAACTGCAAGAAGGCATGTAAGGCCCGGCTCTCGGCCTTATCGCCGGCCGGACCCCGCTTCTCCCCGGGGTCCGGCCTTTTCCCATCTTTTTGTCCAAGGCTTGCACATGGTCGATATCGCCTTTGGTCCCGAACCCGGACCCCGCCCCGATCTGAAGGACCCGCGTGAAGCCTATCTTGAGATGGTCCGCCGCAAACGCATGTATGGCGGCATCATCATGGTGTTGTTCGTAGCCTTTATGGCATCAGGCTGGATTTTGGCAGATGACCGCAACGCTGGCGGGTTCTGGGAGGGGCTGCATCAGGTCTTAGACTTCCCTGCAGAGGTCTTCGCCGAAGCATGGGTCAAGCTTGCCAACCTGCCCGGCATTTTTATCGAACACATCCCCGCCCTGATTGAGACGCTGAACATCGCTGCCGTGGCGACCCTGATCGGGGCACTGGCCGCAATGGCGCTGTCCTTGCTGGCAACGCGCGGGCTGGCACGCTGGCCCCGCCTGATCCCGGTTTTTCGCCGTACTATGGACGCGCTGCGCGCCATTCCCGAAATCGTCATCGCGCTGGTGCTGATCTACGTCTTGGGCGGCGGCCCGGTGCCGGCCGTCATCGCCATTGCGCTGCACACCGGTGGCGCCCTTGGCAAGCTCTTTTCCGAAGTGGCCGAGAATGCCGACCTAAAGCCGGTCGAAGGTCTTGCCTCTGTTGGCGCGACATGGGGTCAGCGCATGTGGCTGGGCATTATCCCTCAAGTCGCACCAAACTGGCTGTCCTATGCGCTGTTGCGCTTTGAAATCAACGTCCGCGCCAGCGCGATCTTGGGTTTTGTCGGCGAAGGTGGCATTGGCCATGACCTCAAGCTTGCCATGCAATGGGGCCAGGGCCGCTATGACCAGGTGGTCGCGATCTTCCTTTTGCTCTTCCTCGCCATCGTCATCATCGACCGGATTTCCGACCATTTCCGCCACAAGCTGGTGAAAGGGCACTAAGCCATGACCATGACCACCCTTGCCCCGACACTGGCCGAAACCGTCACCCGCCGCTTTGACCGCAAACGCCAGTTGGCCTTTGCCATCCCGGCAGCGATCATCGCGTATCTGGTCTATGCTGCCATCAGTTTTGACATCGCGGGCCTTGCCCAGCGCGCGCGGTTCGACAATGCCGCCATCCTCTTGTCCGACTTCTGGTCGCACAAAACCCATGTCACCCGCGACAACCGCAGCGGCGCAGTCGAGATTGCGATTGAGGGCGAAACCAAAGGCACTTACCCCGCAGGCATGATGCCCGAGTGGGTCAGCGTGGCAGACAATGTCACCACCATCGATCTCGGGACCGGCCATGTCGTGACCTATGACGACGCAGGCGCGCGGTTTGTTGTGCCGGGCTATGGCACCATCGACATCCGCTCCGAGGGCGGAAAGCCGGTGATGACGGCGCCCGAGCCCATTCCTGACTGGATCAGCGTCTCGGCCAATAAGATCTCGGTGACCACGGATGCGGGTCGCTTCAACTATTCGCGCTCTAAGGTGGAGACCTTTCGCTATCAGGCGGGATGGGAGCTGTGGTTCTTCACGCTCGACAGCCCGTTTTATGGCAAAAGCTTTGCTGAACTGGGCGCACTGGCGCTGTGGGGAGACCGCGTGTCGCCCGAGCGCAGCAACATTGGCTACATGGTGGCCGAGTTCTGGACCAACAAGATGTGGCGTCATGGCGATGTGGTTTGGGCGATCTTTGAGACCATCCTGATGGCCTTCCTTGGCACCATGACGGCCGCCATTGTGGCTTTGCCCTTGGGCTTTGTTGCGGCGCGCAACTTCAACCCGCTCGGGCCCCTGCGCTTTGCCACACGTCGCGTGTTCGACTTCATCCGCGGCGTGGATGGGTTGATCTGGACCGTGATCCTAAGCCGCGCTTTTGGTCCCGGCCCGATGACCGGGGCCATTGCGATTGCGATCACGGATGTTGGTTCGTTCGGCAAGATGTTTTCCGAAGCCTTGGAAAACATCGACGAAAAGCAGGTCGAGGGTATCCAGTCCACCGGGGCCAACAGCCTGCAGCGAGCCCGGTTTGGGGTCATTCCGCAGATCATGCCCGTGCTTCTGGCGCAGGTGCTGTATTATCTGGAATCCAACACCCGCAGTGCGACCGTGATCGGCGCGATTGTGGGCGGCGGCATTGGGCTGTTGCTGACCCAAGCGATCATCACCCAAAAAGACTGGGAAGAGGTCGCCTATTACATGGTGCTGATCGTGTTGATGGTCATGCTGATGGACAGCCTTTCGGGCTGGCTGCGCCGCAAGCTGATCAAGGGGTCCTGAGATGGGAAAGCTATCGCCCGTCACCCCCGTGATCCACAGCGGCGCTGAGATCGTCAACAGCCAGTTCGGCGCATGGTGCGAGGTGGGCGCGCTGTCGCGCGTCATCAACTCGACCTTCGAAGATTATGCCTATTGTGACCGCATGGCCGATATCGCCAACACAACGGTGGGCACGTTTTCCAACATCGCCGCGATGACCCGGATCGGGCCCACCGACCACCCCTTTGCCAATGCGGCCCAGCATCATTTCCTGTATCGCTCCAGCTATTACTGGGATGATGTGACGGACGATCCGACGTTCTTTGCCGCCCGCGCCGCGCGCCGCACCACGCTCGGTGCAGATTGTTGGATCGGCCATGGCGCGATCATCAAGCCGGACATCAACGTGGGCATCGGGGCGATTGTCGCAAGCGGTGCTGTGGTGACCAAGGATGTCGCCCCGTTCATGATCGTCGCGGGTTGCCCCGCAACCCCGATCCGCGCGCGGTTTTCACAAGACGTAATCGACCGCCTGCTGGCCTTGGCGTGGTGGGACTGGAGCCACGACGCCTTGCGCACGGCATTGGAGGATTTCCGCAGCCTTAAGGCAGAGGCTTTCCTCGAGAAGTATGAAGCCTAAGACTTGAAATCAAACCGATAGGTCAACGCCTCTGGCATCCAGTCCGGGACAGTTGCTCCAGTATCCTCACACGCGCCCAAACGCAGGGCGAGGGTGCGAGAGCGGCGATTGTTCGCATCGACTCGAGCGAAGAGGGTCTGAAACACCGCCTTTGCGGCGACCTCGTCCAAATAGGCGCGTGCCGCCTCATAGGCAAAGCCACGGCCCTGATCCGCATCTGCCCAAACGGTCCAGGTCATCTCAACAGGCGTGTTGGGGTCCTGTTGCAAGGCGCCGACATGGCCAATGGGGCGGGCTGTAAATCGGTCGCACAAGATCAACCTGCCAAAGCCACGGATTTCCCAGTGGCCGATCATGGCGGCGAGTTTTTCGAAAGCGTCTTGGCGCGTATAAGGGCCGCCGGTAAAGCGTGTCCTGTGGGATGTGCAATAGGCCTCGTAGGCGGGCAGATCACCGGCGACCGGCCGCCGTAGGATCAAACGCGCCGTTTCAATCCGGGTCATACCCAGATCCGTCGTGCCAACTCCCCGGCAAGATGCGCGATGCGACCCTGACACAAGGTCATCTCGACCCTGTGGGTCTTGGCGTTGACAACGGCTATGTCGGCCCGCGCGCCCGCTTTCAGATGGCCCCGGTCAGACAGCCCCATGATCCGCGCCGGCGTGGCCGAGATCATCTCCCAAGCCTGTGGCAAGCGCAGACTACCCCGATCCGCCAAGGCAAAGGCCGATTGGGCCAGCGCCGGATAGTAGTAATCCGACATCAGCGCATCCACGAGCCCTTCGGTGATCAAGGCTTCAGCCGCGATGTTTCCGGTCTGGCTGCCGCGGCGCACCACATTCGGCGCGCCCATCAGCACGGGCTCGCCCGCCGCATGGGCGGCCCGCGCCGCGTCTAAGGTTGTGGGAAACTCGGCAATCGGTGCCCCAATGCTGCGATAGAAAGCGCGGGTTTCGGCGCTGTCATCATCATGCGAGCCTGTGGTCACCCCCAGACGGCGGAACTCAGCGGCAATCGCGCCAAGGGCGGCAGGCACTTGCGGCGACTGGGCCTCGGCGGCACGGACAATCTCCATCATCTCTTCGCCCGTTCGCTTGGTCTGGGCGGCCCATTGCGCCAGCCGATCGGGGCGGTTGCGGGCCATCTCTTGGGCTTCGGGCAGGTGATTGTTGAACACCACAAAATCGACACCGTGGCGGACAACCGCCTCAAGCACCTGTGGGTGATCCTGCACGACATGGGTTTCCAACCGCAATTGCATCCGGACATCGGGCAAAAGCGACGGACGGGTCGCGGCCATCGCCGCCATCAGCCCAACCGCCGCAGCCCCCGATCTGTGGCCACCTTCCCAACTCCAGCTTTGGGCAAACCATGCCGTGGTGATGCCATTCACCGCCAGCTCCGCCGCCGCCGAGGCCAAGGCCTTGGTCTGGTCAAGCTGCGCCGAGGGGCGCGGGGCAAGGTGGCGTTCAAACCCATCGCCATGCAGGTCAATGATGCCCGGCAGCAAAAGATATCCAGACAGGTCCAACTCACGCGCTGGGGTGTCGGTGATCTGGCCCTCCGCAACGGTCAGCGGGTGATCTTGCAAGGCACCATCCAACAAGGTCTGGGCCTGGGTCAGGCGAAGCGGGGCGATCTGCGGCATGGGACCTCCTGTTCAGGCCCGGCTAGCGCGGCTTCATGACGCCGATGTGACAAAGTGATGGGCCGGGGCTCAGGAGGCAACGGTCAGCGTGACCCGGTCCCCGGCAAACCAAGTGGTGCCATATTCAATGGGCCGACCCGCCGCATCGACGTTCAGCCCGACCGATTGCAAGATCGGCGAACCAGCTTGCATCTGCAGCGCAAGCGCCTGCAACCCATCGGCAAGCTTGGCAGTCAGCCGTGTTTCGGACCGGGTGTAATCCGTCACCCCGCAGGCCGCCAGCGCGGCTGTGACCGAGTTTTGCGCGTCCATCGCCGTCAAGAGCCCCGGGAGCCGCCCAGCCGGAAAGATCGACGAAAAGATCGCCAGAGGCTGACCATCGGCCAGCGAAATTCCATCGATCACATGCACCAGATCACCGGATGCCAGCGCAAGCGCCGCCGCTTCGGCCACGCTCGCAGGCCGAGTTTCGAGCCGCGTGATCCGGCGCGACGGCGTGCGGCCCGAGGCGGTGACATTTTGGTGAAAGCGCACCCTTTGGCCCAAGGCATAGTCCGTCGGGCGGGCGGCGACGAACACCCCAGACCCACGCCTTGCGTGCACAATCCCGGCCTCGGCCAGACTGGCCAGACCTTGGCGCACCGTGTGGCGGTTGACGCCAAAGCGATCGGCCAGTTCGGCCTCAGTCGGAAGCTTGTCACCGGGGCGATAAAGCTCCTGCGCAATTTCGGTCTGCAGCGTGTTGGCGATAGATCGCCAGATCGGCTCTCGGGGCATCTGTCACCAAATCTTCACGTGTGTCGGGCGGGGAATCGCGTTAAGTGTTGTCTAGTTGTATAGTCAAATAGACAACTTCACAAGATGTCGGGATCCGCCATGACCACCCCTTCCGAGATTTCCACCCGCCAAGGCTGGATGGGCCTTTTGGCCCGCAGTGCGCCCGCGCGGCTGGCCAGCCTTTACGCCGATTTGCCGCCCCATGACATGCTGCGCCCGCCTGAAATTGGCTCGGTGATGGTGCGCGGGCGAATGGGGGGCACGGGCCAGTCCTTTAATCTGGGCGAGGTGACCGTGACGCGCTGCGTGCTGCGACTGTCCTCGGGCGAGGTGGGTCATGCCCATGTGCAGGGCCGCGACAAAGGCCATGCCACCCGCGCCGCCGTGGTCGATGCGCTGATGGCAAGCCCCGCCGCGGAAACGGTGCGCCAGCAGGTTCTTCAGCCCCTCCATGCCGAAGAAACCGCACGTCGCACCGCTCGTGCCGCGCGGGCAGCGGGCACCAAGGTTGAGTTTTTCACGCTGGTCCGGGGGGAAGATCAATGACACCCGAAGCTTTGCTTGGCGGCTTTGCCAACGCCTCGATCGATGCGGCACGGGGGTTTCGCGCGGCCCTTGAAGTGATGGCCCGGCCCGGCCGGATTGAGGATTTGCCCGGCGCGCAGCCGCCGCAGCCTTTGTCAGTTGCGGCTGGAGGGCTGATCCTGACACTGTGCGATGCGACAACGCCCGTGCATCTGGCGGGCGCGCATGATTGCGCCGCCTTGCGCGACTGGATCACCTTCCACACCGGTGCGCCCTTGGTTGGGGCAGCGGCGGCACAGTTTGCCATTGGCACATGGGCGGCGCTCAACCAAGTTCACCGCTTTGCCATTGGACAGCCGGACTATCCCGACCGCAGCGCCAGCTTGATCATCGAAATGCCTGACCTCAGCACCGAGGGCCCCCGCCTGACCGGGCCGGGGATCAAGGGCACCGCGCGGCTCTCCTTGCCCGAGACCGCGGCCTTTGCCGCCAATCAGGCGCTTTTCCCCTTGGGGTTTGACTGTTTCCTGACCGCGGGGACTGAGGTTGCTGGCCTGCCCCGTTCAACCCGCGTGGAGGACATCTGATGTATGTGGCCGTCAAAGGAGGCGAACGCGCGATTGACGCCGCCCACGCGTGGCTGGCAGATGAGCGCCGGGGGGACACGGGAATTGCCGCGCTGTCCGTGGCGCAAATCCGCGAACAGCTGACGCTGGCCGTCAACCGCGTCATGGCCGAAGGGTCACTCTATGACCCTGATCTTGCCGCGCTTGCGATCAAACAGGCGCGCGGCGATCTGATCGAGGCGGTGTTTCTGATCCGCGCCTATCGGACAACCCTGCCCCGCTTTGGTGCATCAATCCCGGTCGACACCACGAAGATGGCGGTGGCCCGGCGCGTTTCAGCAACCTTCAAGGATCTGCCCGGCGGGCAGATTTTGGGGCCGACCTTTGATTACACCCACCGCCTTTTGGATTTCGCACTGATGGCAGAGGGCGAAGCACCTTTGGCTGCGCCCCCCACCCCCAGCCCCTCCCCACAAGGGGGAGGAGAGGCGATTTTGTCTGCCGCAAGCGCGACCTTGGACACCCAAGCGCCTCCCTCCCCCCTCGCGGGGGAGGGATGGGGTGGGGGGGCCACCTCTGCGCATATCCCGCATGTCATGAGCTTTCTGAACCGCGACGGGCTGATCGAAACCGATGCTTTGGGCGATGCCACGCCGCCCGATCTAACGCGCGAGCCGATGGAATTGCCCGCCAGCCGCCCCTTGCGCCTGCAGGCCCTGACGCGCGGCGATGAGGGGTTTATCCTGTCGCTCGCCTATTCCACCCAGCGCGGCTATGGGCGCACCCATGCCTTTGTGGGCGAGTTGCGCATCGGCACGGTCGCGGTGGAAATGGACATTCCCGAACTGGGCTTTTCCATCGAGATTGGCGAGGTCGAATTGACCGAATGCGAAACGGTCAATCAGTTCACCGGGTCAAAAACTGAACCGCCGCAGTTCACCCGCGGCTATGGGCTGGTCTTTGGCCAGACCGAGCGCAAAGCCATCGCGATGAGCCTTGTTGATCGCGCCCTGCGCTGGCGCGAGTTGGGCGAAGACTTTGTCGGAGCCCCAGCACAGGACGAAGAGTTCGTTCTGATGCACGCCGACAATGTGCAGGCGACAGGCTTTCTCGAACACATCAAACTGCCGCATTACGTTGATTTCCAATCGGAATTGGAACTGATCCGCCGCCTGCGCGCCGAGGCGATGGGCCATAAGGAGGCCGCAGAATGACCGCTCAGGATTATAACTTTGCCTATCTGGACGAACAGACCAAACGCATGATCCGCCGCGCGATCCTAAAAGGCATCGCCGTGCCGGGCTATCAGGTGCCTTTTGCCAGCCGCGAGATGCCGATGCCCTATGGCTGGGGCACGGGCGGGGTGCAGGTGACAGCCGCCTGTCTGACGCCGGATGATACGTTGAAAGTGATCGACCAAGGCGCCGATGACACGACGAATGCGGTGTCGATCCGCAAGTTCTTTCAGCGCACCGCCGCCGTCGCTGTGACCGAGGCCACGGCCGAGGCCACAATCATCCAGACCCGCCACCGCATCCCCGAGGCCGCGCTGACCGAGGGCCAGATCCTTGTCTATCAGGTGCCGATTCCAGAGCCCCTGCGGTTCTTGGAGCCGCGCGAGACCGAGACGCGCAAGATGCATGAGTTGGAAGAATACGGCCTTATGCACGTCAAGCTGTATGAGGATGTTGCCCGCCACGGCCATATCGCCACCGCCTATGCCTATCCGGTCAAGGTGGAGGGGCGTTATGTGATGGACCCCTCGCCCATTCCGCGGTTTGACAACCCCAAACTGGCCGATTGCCCCGCGATCCAGCTTTTCGGCGCAGGTCGCGAACAGCGCATCTACGCTTTGCCGCCTTATACGCGCGTCGTCAGTCTGGATTTTGAAGATCACCCCTTTGAGGCCTCCAAGGCCCCACATGACTGCGATCTGTGTGGCGCATCGGAAAGCTATCTGGATGAGGTCATCACCGATGACGCGGGCGGGCGGATGTTTGTCTGCTCGGACACCGATTTTTGTCGCAGCCGTGTGGCGGCCGGGCATGTCGGGCGCCTTGGCACCGCACAAGCAGCCCCCTCACCCCAGCCCTCCTCCACAAGGGGGGAGGGAGCCACCAGCGTCACTCGCACCTCCCCTCCCCCTCGTGGGGGAGGGCTAGGGGTGGGGGGGCCGCTGCCGAAAACGGAGGCCGCAGAATGACCGACGCCCCTCTTTTGTCTGTTCAGGGCCTGACCAAACGCTACGGCGCACGGATCGGCTGTGCGGACGTGTCCTTTGACCTATACCCCGGAGAAGTCTTGGGGATCGTGGGCGAAAGCGGGTCGGGCAAGTCAACGCTTTTGTCCTGCCTTGCGGGCCACTTGCGCCCCGATGCGGGCGATCTGACCTATGATGGCCGCGATGTTCTGGCCATGTCAGAAACCGACCGCCGCCGTCTGGGCCGCACCGAATGGGCCTATGTCCACCAAAATCCGCGCGATGGGCTGCGGATGGGGGTTTCCGCAGGTGGCAATGTGGGCGAACGGCTGATGGCCGTGGGCGCGCGCCATTATGGCGACATCCGCGACAAGGCGATTGACTGGCTGGGCCGGGTGGAGATCGCCGCCGACCGGATCGACGACCGCCCCCGCGCCTTTTCCGGCGGCATGCAGCAGCGTCTGCAAATCGCGCGCAATCTGGTAACCGGCCCGCGTCTGGTCTTCATGGACGAGCCGACCGGGGGCCTTGATGTCTCGGTTCAAGCGCGGCTTTTGGACCTGTTGCGCGGGCTGGTGCGTGAAATGGGGCTGTCGGCCATCATCGTGACGCATGATCTGGCGGTGGTACGGCTTTTGGCCGACCGGCTGATGGTGATGAAGGGCGGCCATGTGGTGGAACAGGGCCTCACTGATCAGGTGCTGGACGACCCGCAGCACGCCTATACCCAGCTTCTTGTCAGCTCTGTCCTGCAGGTGTGAAATGATCGAAATTTACAATCTTTTCAAAAGCTTCACCCTGCACAATCAGGGGTCTGCCGTGATCCCGGTTATGGCGGGGGCCGAATTGACCGTCGCCCCCGGCGAATGTGTGGGGTTGATCGGGGCCTCCGGGGCGGGCAAGTCGACGCTGATGCGGATGGTCTGGGGCAATTACCTTGCAGCCTCGGGATCCATCCGGGTTGGACCTTTGGACGTGGCCACCGCCGCCCCGCGCCAGATCATCCGTTTGCGCCGGGAAACCTTGGGCTATGTGAGCCAGTTCCTGCGCGTGGTGCCGCGTGTGCCGACCATCGATGTGGTTGCCGAGCCTTTGCTGAACCTTGGCGTGCCCACAAATCAGGCCCGCGACCGTGCCACGGCCCTCTTGGCCCGCCTCAACATCCCCGAGCGGCTTTGGTCCCTTTCGCCCACGACCTTTTCAGGTGGCGAACAGCAGCGCGTGAATATCGCGCGCGGTTTTGCGCACCCCTACCCCGCCCTTTTGCTGGACGAACCCACCGCCAGTCTGGATGCGGTGAACCGTGAGGTGGTGCTTGGGTTGATTGAAGAGGCCAAGGCGCGCGGTGCAGCGATCTTGGGCATTTTCCACGACGAGGCCGCGCGTGACCGCGTTTGTGACCGGGTGGTCGACGTGCGCGCCTTTACCCCAAAGGCTGCATGATGGGGCGGCTTTTTGTGGTCGTCGGCCCGTCGGGCGCGGGCAAAGACACGCTCTTGGCCGGGGCCGTGGCTGCAGAACCGCGCCTGCACTGGGCGCAGCGGGTTATCACGCGGCCATCATCCGCCGGGGGAGAGCCGTTTGAAGGTGTAGATGAGACCGAGTTCGCCGCCCGTCTTACACGCGGGGAGTTCGCGCTGCACTGGCAGGCACATGGGCTGCACTATGGTGTGCCGTTGGTGGAGCTTGCACCGCTGGCGCAGGGCCGCGATGTGGTGGTGAACGGATCGCGGGCGGCATTGGCCGAGGCGAAGGTGGCCTTCCCAGACCTGATAGTGTTGCACATCACCGCGCCCTTGGACGTCTTGGCTGACCGACTGGCCGCCCGCGGACGTGAGACCCGCGCCGACATTGCCGCACGCCTTGCCCGCGCCGCCCAATCGCTTCCTGAAGGTCTGCCAGTGCTCGAGGTCATGAACGACGCGACGCCCGAGACAGGCATCGCGCGCCTGCTTCAGGCGCTGAGGGCGTAGCGGTGCAAGAGATGGAACTGGCCGCTCAGGTCTTCGCCAAAGAGGCACAGATCCTCAAACTCAAAGGGCTGTGGCAAGAGACCCGCGAAATGGGTCTGGGCCGCGGCCTCAAAGGCCGGGACCTGCGGACCAATGAGCCGATCAGACAAGGTCAAATGGAACTGAAACTCTTCCATCACATAGGGATAGCCGTAAGCGGCCAGCAACTCCCGCTGCCGGGGCGTCAGGGTTTCTGGACGACGGCGTGCGATATCTTCCGGGGTCAGGGGGGCGCGCAACGCCTCCAACCCGTGCACGACACGGGCGGCCAGATCGGCCAAGGCTGCGGTGTCACCTTGGGGGATCAGCGCCAGAAAGCCCTCCAGCCGGACCATGGCCAAAGCCTCAACCGACACCGCCCGCAGGCTGGCAGCGAGAGTGGCCACAGCCTCACCCAGCGCCACCGGCGTGGTGCCGTCGGCCAACCGGAAAGGTGGCTTGATCGTGCCATGGAACCCATAGCGGCGTGGGGCGGCCGTCAGATCGGCCATGCCGGGCACATTGGGCTGCGCCACGGATTGTCCGGTCCGGGCATCCCAACCCAACCAATGTGCGGCGGCATCGGCAAAGGCACCGTCGCGCGGCGCGAAATAGATCGCAAAGCGTTTCATCTGGTCCATGCCCGCCCTCCTAACCGCCGTTCGTCACATGCTTGTGACAGTTCTTTGTCACATCGATTCAAACTCTTCTGAAGGCAAGTCCCATGACTGAAACCATCCTCGCCAATGCCATGCTTGTCTTGCCCAATGAGGTGATCCACGGCGCGATCCGCGTGCAAGACGGCCAAATCGCCGCGATAGATGCGGGTGGCTCGGTGCCACAAGGGGCCATCGACTGTGAAGGCGACTTGCTGATGCCCGGCCTGATCGAGTTGCACACCGACAATCTAGAGCGCCACATCGAGCCGCGCCCTCGCGTCAACTGGCCCCATGCCAGCGCCATCATCGCCCATGATGCTGAACTGGCAAGTGTCGGGATCACCACGGTGTTCGATGCCCTACGGGTGGGGTCGGTTGTGTCGAACAAGAAGGCCAATTACGGCGAGTACGCCCGGCTTTTGGCTGATGAGATCTTGGACCTGCGTGCCACAGGCGCCCTGCGGATCAGCCATTTCCTGCATCTGCGCGCCGAGGTCTGTTCGGAAACCCTGATTGACGAGTTGGCCAAGTTCGGCCCCGATGACCGGATCGGCATTGTCAGCCTGATGGACCATACGCCCGGCCAGCGCCAATTCCGCGATCTGAACCAGCTGCGCGCCTATGTCTGCGGCAAGCACGGGCTGTCCGAGACAGAATTTGAAAGCCATGTCGCCGATCAAGTGGCGCTGTCCCAGCGCCTTGGTGCCGCGCATGAAGCAGCCGCCGTGACCGAAACCCGCCGGTTTGGGGCGGTGTTGGCCAGCCATGATGACACCACCGCCGAACAGGTGGCGATCTCAGCCCGACATGGTGCGCACTTTGCCGAATTTCCCACCACGGTCGAGGCAGCCCGCGCCTGCCATGACCACGGCATTAAGGTGATGATGGGCGCGCCCAACCTGATCCGGGGCGGATCGCATTCGGGCAATGTCGCCGCGCAAAAGCTGGCCGAAGCCGACCTGCTGGACATCCTGTCCTCGGACTATGTGCCCTCGGCGCTCTTGTCGGCCGCGCTGATGCTCGGGGATCTGTGGGGCGATGTGGCGCGCGGCATGCGAACGGTGACCTCTGCCCCGGCGGCAGCGGTGGGCCTGCAAGACCGGGGGCAGCTGACGCTTGGAGCGCGGGCGGACCTCATCCGCGTCGCGCGCGTCAGAGGCGCCGCTGCACTGCGGGGCACCTGGGTGCAAGGGCGTCGCATGGGATGAAAGGCGCTGCTGCTCAACTCAGCTTGGCAAGGAGGCGGCACGTGACTCCATGCGGTTAGATGGGATGAAGGTGCAAATCGACACACGCTAGCGCGCACGCGACGAACGCGCTCAGCCATCCTGTCAATGACCGTCAGTTGGGGCCGCTCCGGATCCGGCTTAGGACAGCGCAGCTTCGAGCTTTGGAGCTGGCACATGACGATTGCGGTGAGGGCAAGTGGCGGAGTGGAAGTCCTCCACATGTTAGTCCATCGTGTGCCTAGTAAGACTTAGAATTCACTGATAATTTATATATTTAAAACATTTTTCACGTCTATCTGTCCATAGAGTTCCATACTTGACCAGTGAAAGCCAGGCGCATATCGGTATACTGGAGGTATACGAAACAGGATGTGTCCATGCCATTGACCCACAAGGCAATCGAGGCGCTGGCGCGCCACAAGCTCGAGAAGCAGACACCAGACGGAACGCCGAACCTGTACCTGCACACGCGGGCATCAGGAGCCGTGTCCTGGCTTTGCCGCACGACTATTGCAGGTAAGCGCACTCCATTTACGATTGGACCTTGGCCCGAGGTCAGCGCGACAGATGCACGCGCGGTCACACCGGTCATCATTCGCCTCGCTGACCAAGGTCACAGCGTGCAGGCGATCAGGAATGGCTTGAAGCTCACGCTTGACCCAGATCGCTTGGCAGCTGTTGTGCGTGGGGAGAAGGTGGCCGGGGACAGGGTCACCCCGACCTTCGAAATTGTCGCGCGGGAATGGTACGAGAAGCATCTAAAAGGAGGCCTTTCCGAAGGGCCTTACAAACGGCAGGTGCTGCAGCAGTTGGAGGATCACGTCTTCCCAAAGCTTGGGCGCAGGCCGATCAACGAGATCCGACGCCGCGAGATCGTCGATGCCCTGCACGACCTGTGGGTCAACCACAACCCCACCGCCTCCAAGGTTCGTGGTAACATCGGGCGAGTGTTCGACTATGCGATCGATCATGCACTGCGCGAGGACAATCCCACCCCGCCGCCGCGCTCGATGCCCAAGAAGCAGCATCTGGTCGAGCATTTCAGCGCCTTGGCCTACGAGCGCGCACCCGAGTTCTGGCAGTGGCTACACTCACGACCAAGGATGGGCGTGCACACACATGTGGGCATCGCTCTGGCGGTGCTACTGGGCAAGCGCACAGGCGAAATTCGCAAGATGACGTGGGACCAGATCGACTTCGAACACGCGATCTGGGTGACACCCGCCGAAAACATGAAGAAGCGGAAAGCGCACCGCCAGCCATTGTCGCGGCAAGCGCTGGAGAAGCTCCAACTGCTCCACGACCTCGGCAAGAAGGAAGGCTTCGTCTTTGACAGTGGGAGCGGCAAGCCGATGTCGGAGAATGCTATGCTCTACGCTGTGAAACGGTTCGACGACATCACGACCCACGGGTTCCGTGCCACGCTGGGCTCTTGGTGCGCCGAAAGCGGCGTCGACAAGCAGGTTTCTGACCTGATCAAGGCTCACCAACCGAAGTATCTCGACGCAGCGTACAACCGTGTTGATCTGCTTGAGGAGCGGCGGAAGGTGCTTCAGGATTGGGCCGATTTCGTCACCCGTCCAGCGTAGGTCGCACTATGTTCTATAAGAAGGGCTGGAAGCCCCTCAGTGAAATAACCCGGGAAATCCACGATCTGCTGGATGAGAAATACCGGGCAAACCCTTCAGAATGGCAGGCGGAGGGGGAAGCATATCGCATGCACCTGCTTCACTTCTCGACCTGTGACAGCGTTTACTGGCTGCTCAGCGAAGCAGAGGTCGGCTGTATGACGCCATCCGGAGTGGTTTCGGTCTCAAGTCAACTGCTAGAGCCAGTCAATTCTGGAGATTGGGAGAATGACCACGTAAATCTGACGGTTGGCACAATTGGCTCGGGCAGGTGGAGCGAAACTTGTGCAGGCGAACCTCGGGTGCCTGAGGAAGACCTGCGCCGTCGCTTTGGGCCGTTCCTGTTTTCTCCGATCGTCATCAAAGAAGCAGACTACAAGAAGTTCATGACGGAGAGTGCAGCTCGCGCCGAAGCAATGGCCAGCACCCCCGAAGCGAAAGGTCGATTGAGGGCCAAGCAGATCGCGCAGGAACTAATCAAGCTGTTCGATGCGGGGCAGTTTGAAACGCGGTCAGCCGCGCGCAAAATTATCGGGCAGCGGTGCTTATCAGAAAATCAATTCAGTCTGGGATGGGAGCAAGCGCGTCGCGAACGACCCAGCATAGCAAAGCCTGGACGTCGGCTCCTGCGCTAAACCCACAATCAATCCCCCTAACGAAAGTACCCTGGGTGATTGTTGGGGAATTTTTTCCGTCCACCGCTCCTCACATCTTGTCGGCATCAGATGCATCCAAGGAGGATCACGATGACCGACCGAATTCTTCGACGTCCTGAAGTAGAAGCCATAACGGGGCTGGCCCGTAGCACCATCTATGATCGAGTTCGGAACGGAAGGTTCCCGAGCCCTGTCATTCTCGGTGCCCGCTCCGTTGGCTGGAGGCAGAGTGACGTTGAAGCGTGGATTGCCACGCTGTCTGCTGCGCCCACCTTCAGAACCAACCCCCACCCAGATACCGTTGGGTCCCTAGGGGTGGCTGCCACAAACGCAAACGCACACTCTTCCCGCTAATTGAAAACCACCGCCCCCCTTCACGGAAGTACGGTGGCTCAGGTCTTGGCGGACCTCTATTCTACTTCACTGTGCAAAGGCGGGCAATGTTCTGGAGAAAACGATGAACATCCCCTTCCCACTTTCCCCTCGCGCCAAGCGCTGCGGTAGGGGCTACTCTGACCGCTGCCCCGCGCATCATGATCGTCACAACAGCCTCAGCATCGGCATCGGAAACGATGGCCGGTTGCTGCTTAAGTGCCACGCTGGCTGCACCTTCAAGGAGATCCTCGACGCCAGCGGTCTGAGCCGCACCCAGATGTCAGACATCGTCGCAAATCCAAGCCAGATCCGCTCTCAAGAGATCCGCGAGCAGGCGGCTGTAGAGCGGCGTGTCGCGTTTGCCCGTCACCTCTGGGAAGAAGCGGTCCCGATCAATGGCACACTCGGCGAGCAGTACTTGAACAGTCGAGGCATCGAGAGCGGCTACGATGCACTCCGTCTGCACCCTTCACACAAGCTCTCCGACGACGGCCTCATGTACCCCTGCATCTTGGGTAAGGTTGAGCGCGTGGATGCGTTTGTGGGCCTGCACCGCACTTTCCTAACGCCGGATGGCAAGAAGCGCTACCGCTCGATGCTGGGGCCGGTGACAGGCGGGGCAGTTCGCCTTTCGGCAGGACACCGCGGACTGGTGGTCGCGGAAGGCCTCGAAACGGCCCTGTCTGCGAAAACCCTTTACCATCCAGAGGGCTTCTCGATCTGGGCCGCTCTCTCAGCAGGCGGAATGAGGGCACTGCAGTTGCCTGTGTGGCGCACCTCGCTCGTCGTCTATGCAGACGGTGACGACGTTGGGCGAGAAGCGGCCTTCGACCTCGGCGAGCGGGCTGCGCAACTCGGCTGGCCCGCAAAGTCGGTGATCTCGCCCAAGCAGATGGATGTGAACGACGAGTTGATGATCAAGCGGGGGCTGAAGTGATGAACGAGTTCAACATCGAACACAGCGCCGCACCCGAGCCGTTCCTGCCTCCAATTGGTGAAGCAGCGCCCTACCCGGATGACACGCTCGGTCCGCTCAGGGATATCGTTCGCGCCGTCCACGACCTGACTATGGCTCCGCTGGCAATCGCCGCGCAGTCTGCGCTTGGTGCAGCCTCATTGGCCGTGCAGGGCCACGCGGATGTCGAAACGCTCGCGGGCAGCGGCCCTACCTCTCTGTTCCTGTTGACCATCGCCGAGAGTGGCGAGCGCAAGAGCAGTTGCGATAGGCTCGTCATGCGCGGCTTTGACGAGAAGCTGAAGGGTGATTTGATTGAGCACGCTGTAGCACGCAAGTGGTATGCCGCTGAAATGCGGGCGTGGGAAGAAGCCCAGCGGAAGCTTGCGCGACCGGGCAAGAGCGAGACAAAGGAAGGCGAGGCCGCACGCTTCGCCGACCTACAGGCACATGCCATGACCGAACCGCTCGCGCCGCTGCGGCCGGAGCGGCTTGCCTCAGACGTCACCATCGAAGGGCTGGTGAAATACTTCCTCGAAGGCCAGCCTTCTATGGGACTTTTTAATGATGAAGGAGGTATCTTCCTTGGTGGCTTCGGAATGAGCGCGGAAAGCCGGGTGCGCACCGTCTCGGGCTTCTCCGCCCTCTGGGACGGTAGCTCTGTTACGCGCACCCGTTCAGGTGACGGGACAGCCACGATCGGAAATCGTCGCTTTGGCTGCCACCTTATGGTTCAGCCGGTTCTCGCCGCGCCCCTTCTTGCAGACACGGTCGCTGCGCAGCAGGGCTTTCTTGCGCGGTTTCTGCTTGTGTCTCCGGCAAGCCAGATTGGTAAGCGCGTCCGCCACGTGCCGTCGCCACAAAGTATGAATACAGTGGCAGCGTTCGCGGCGCGGATCACCGACCTTTTGTCGCTCGCCTTCCCCACCGTGTCAGGCAGCCGTCAAGAACTGGCGCCACGCCTCTTGCCGCTCTCGTCGGAGGCAAAGGCCACCCTTAGGAGCTACTACGAGGAGGTGGAGTTGGCGCAGGCTCCGTTCCGCGAGTTCAGCGAGGTGCGAGCCTTCGCGTCGAAGTCCGCCGAGCAGGCTACAAGGATTGCGGGGGTCCTGACCCTCTTCGAAAACATCGATGCGGCCGAAGTTTCGGGACGCACCATGGAAAGTGCAGTGACCCTCGCCAGCTTCTATCTTCACGAGGCGGCACGCCTGTTGGGGGCATCTGCAATCTCCGCAGAAACGCGCCAGCTTCACGAGCTTCTGCGCTGGCTGCAGCAGCGTCAAGAAGAGGACTTCATTATCTCGGACATCGTCCAGCGTGGACCGAATGCGCTGCGCGACACCAAGCTTGCAAAGCGGCTGGTGGCATCGCTGATCGAGCACAGGGCTGTAGTTGCTTTGCCCGAGCTGTCGATTGTTGGTGGCAAGCTGCGGAAGGAGGCATTCAAGGTAGTGCGGGGCTGACCCCTTTGCTGGGGCGGCTTAGGCCGCCCCAGTTCGCAGAGTAGCACAAATAGCGGCGCGGGGACATTTTGTGCGGAATACTCCAGTCGCGCCTAGCCTTTGTGCTGCAGGCAGTTCGAGATGCCACCAAATGCGAGACGTCAACTTAGTCGCTGCCCCTATTTCCGCTAGTTTGCTAATCGATAAGGACGAGAGCGAGGGCCAAAGTGAGCCGAGGTATCATCGCATTTGCGCCGAGACCGCCGGTCAGCGGTAGTGTGTCAGGCCGTTGATCTGCAAGTAGACCTCGTCGAGAGGCGAGCGCCAATGCTTGCTCCCGCTCATTAGATCCACCCCCTAGCCCCAGAGTTCTGCGGCAAACATCGGACCGAACCTGCTCCACCAGTTGCGCTTGGTTTCGTGGCTAATCTTGGTCACGCGTTCGTGTAGCAAGTGTTCGACGTTGCGCAACGACATCGGGAACCGGACCTACAGCATCGCTGCAAGTCAGATTATCGGTGGGCTCGTCTTGAAGTGTCGGAAAGGGGAAAATTAATCACCCCCGGAGCTCCCCAAGCGACTTTATTGCCTCATCCAAAGTTCCTCCGACCGGGCCCAAGTCCAACCTTATTCGACCTGCAATTCTTCAAGAAAGGCAACGACCGAGAGAACCCGGCCTTGGGTGATCATGGCGGCATCAGCGGGGTCAATGGCAGGGCCATGCAATGCTTCACTCATGAAAAAGTCGCCCCAGACCGGCATATTTGTCTTACCATGCCCTGCGATGTCAACTTGGCCATAGATTGCTTCGATGACGCGCTTTGTCGGGAAAGTTCCGTTGTTCTCGCGTGCCAAAAGCCTCAAATTCGCGGGCCGCTTTGCAAAAAGCTCACCCACAATGCCGTCACCACCCCCAGTTTCGCCATGGCAGACGACGCAATGATTGCCATAGATTTCAGCGCCGAACTGGGCATCCTGTGCGGAAGCCGCACCAAAGCCAGACGTCGCTCCAGATACAAAAGCAAAGAACAGTCCAATTCTGGTTCTCATAATCAATCCTCCGAAACGAGTCTGCTCGGTCTCAGGCTCTCAGAATAGAACCGTGCAGCCATTGACCAGCGTCAATCAGACGAATTGCGTCAGATCAGTTTCTCGCTTTGGCGGGGGGAAATCCCAATTGTTCAAAGTCAATGCCGTCTTGGCGGCGCATTCGTAACCTTTATCAAGCGTCCTCGAGTGGCGGCCCTCCTGCAGACGCAGTAGAATCGGTCGCGGTTTCGAGATGTCGCTCGTTTGCGGCGTACGCAGTGTAAGTCTCTGAAGGACGCGTCGAATGGACCGAATGTTTTCTGATCGACAGGCAGCGGGCAAAGAACTGGCCCAGCGTTTGACCTCCTTAGCGGGGCGAACCGATACGGTGGTTCTGGGACTACCAAGGGGCGGCCTGCCAGTTGCTCTCGAGATCGCGCAGGATTTGGCCGCGCCCCTTGATGTTGTTCTGGTGCGAAAGATCGGGTCTCCGATGAACCCCGAGCTTGCGCTTGGGGCCGTGTCGGGACCAGACGGAAAACTGCTGATCCTGAACTCAAAAACTGCATCTGGTCTGGCCATTGCAGCAGACAGCATTGAACGGCTTGCCGCACCCCAGCGGGCTGAATTGGTTCGGAGATCCAAGTTGTGGGGGGCAGGTGCTGCCGCAAAGACATTGCGCAACAAGGTGGTTGTTCTGGTCGATGATGGAATCGCGACCGGAGCCACGATGCGGGCGGCGATTGCGGCGGTCAGGGCCAGCGCACCCGCGCGGATCATCGTGGCAACCCCGGTCGCAGCCCCCGACAGCCTGGTCGAAATTGCAAGATTGGTTGATGACGTGGTCTGTTTGGAGAGCCCGGCGATGTTCGTCGCTGTTGGTGCTCATTATGCGCAATTTCCGCAAGTCACGGATGACGAGGTGAGAGAAATCCTTGTATCAGCTCGATCAAGTGCTGGTTAGCCGTGACATGCGAATGGCTTCTCCAAGGCAGGCTGCGGCGCGAAGGGGCCATTTCTGCGGTGTTCGCGGCATAGGATCACGCAAGTGCATCAGGGCCAGACGCGCGCGTGTCACGAGGCGGAACATGGTATAGACCGATTGTAGATGAGGCGGCGGCGGGACGAAACCCTCGGCCGCAAGCCCTTGCATCAATGCGCTGCCCAAGTCTTGACGCCCCATTAAGGCGCATTCCGCAGCCAGATAGCCAACCTCGTCAAAGACATCAATCACCCGCATCTCTAGCGCCGTTTCAACGCGGTCGAAGATGATGACAGGCTGGGTTAGGCAGACATGTTCAGGTCGCAGATCACCATGACCTTCGACAACCTGCCCCATGGTTTCGCGCTGTGCGATGTCGTCGCGCACCCGTTCCATTCGGTGGCTAAGCTCATGAGTGATCTGCGCCATGGCGGGATCAGGCAAATGGCCGGCCATGCGGATCAATTGAAAGCTGTTGATCCTTTGCTCATTGGTGAGATGCGAAAAGTAAACTCCGGGTCTAACTGATGTCTGCTGTTGGCTCCGATAGAACCGCGCAAGATGGGCAACGACCGGCACCATGTCCAAAAGATCCGGCCCCTGCCCGGCAGCAATGACCGCGTCCAACATCCGATCTTGCGGCAAGCGACGCATCTTGACCAACCAATCGACAGGTTTCCCAGCCTGCGCCCGGGTTGATGGCGGGTCGTCCAGCAAAAGGTCGCCTTGGCACAAGACCAGCGCGACCTTTTTCAGGTAGATATCACTCGCCAGCGCCCGGTTTAACCGCAACTCTTGCGAGCAGGCTTTTTCCCGCGCTCTAAGGCTGCGATGGTCGAAATAGCCAAACCGCAGCGGTTTTTTCAGCTTGAAGGCGTGGCCCGAGGTCAGAAAGACAAAGGCCATATGGGTTTCGATGACCTGCGTGACGTCGGGCAGCGTAGCAAGGAAGGCCGCCTTTTGCGCGATCGTCGGAAGCATTGACGCGGTAGGCAAGACCGATCTCACATCCACAAATGGCGCATAGATTTCCGCATGGCACTGGTAATCTGGTCATATTCACCAAAGCTGATCTTGCTGCGCAGGAGTGTAAACACGGATGAAACCGCGATGTCGGGATCAAGCAGCGGTTCATGTTCAAAGGCTTTTTTCACCCGATCCAGAAAGTCATCGACGGATCGCGGATGGGCCGGAGTCTTGGAAGGCACCCAACCTTCAAAGTAAATCCCGCGGATCAACAAGGGCAATTGGGAGGCCAAATCTGCTGCCTCATCAACGGTCAGAAAGTCGCGCAAGGCCTGAAGAGTGGTGCGCAACAGCAAGAACGCCCGACCACGGTCAGACCAGCCGAGGTCAGCTTGCAGCAGGTTAAGCCATTCGGCCACGATCTGAGGCGCGTGGTCTAAAGCTGAGATTCCAGTGGTTTTCATGAGTGGTTACCTATTGCTCGGGCAGCTATATGTTGACAGAGACTTGAGAAGTCTCTTTGCGCACAGCCCATTGGCAACACACGGCCGACCCATGCCAATTGGGCAACGATCTATTGCACAAGACCAAGCTGTGAACATCTCTGAGGCAGCCCTGAAGCGATCATCACATGCGCCATACTTGATCCCAGCGACACCCGCCCTGATGTCGACCAAACAGGCCCTTGGCACATTGACGCCCATCAATGAGGTACCCAAGACGATCGGGAAGACTTTGGTGCATGCAGATCTTCGACCTCACCCCGTCTTCTGCGCTGGGCCAAGCTGTTGCTCAGGACGCCGGATGCCCTTTGTCCGCTCTCGAGGTGAGGCGCTTTCGCGGCGGCCAACACAAGATACGCCCGCTGGTCAGCGTTCGCGGTCAGGATGTCTTTATCGTCGCAGCATTGCATGCCGCAGATGGTGCATCGACCAATGACCTGTTGATCCAGTTGCTTTTCTTTATTGCGACCTGCCGCGATCATGGCGCGCGACGGATCACTGCTGTGGTTCCATGGCTACCCTATGCCCGAAAGGATAGAGTGACCAAGGCACGCGATCCAGTCAGCTCGCGCTATGTAGCGCAACTCTTTGATGCTGTCGGCACAGACGCCGTTGTAACGGTCGATGTCCACAATCCTGCTGCCTTTCAGAACGGGTTTCGTTGTCAGACTGTGCATCTGCAAAGCACGCGCCTGTTCGCCACTGAGATCGCCGCACGTGCGGGTGAAGGGCCGATTGTCGTCATGTCACCGGACAGTGGCGGTGTGAAGCGTGCCGAGGTTTTGCGCCAATCAGTCGAGATGCTGCTTAACCGCCCCACGGCCTTTGCCTTTATGGAAAAGCATCGCTCGCAAGGCTTGATCAGCGGCACCCTCTTTGCAGGCACCGTCACAGACCAAGATGTCTGGATCGTGGATGACATGATCGACAGCGGTGAAACGATGCTGCGGGCGGCAAATGCCTGCCGCGAGCGTGGGGCGCTGACGGTGCATGTTTTGGCCACCCATGCGCTGTGCAGGATCGAAGAAACTGCCAGCCTGCAGGACCCGGCGATAGACACAATCACCGTCACCGACAGCGCAATGAACCTTGGGGGCGGAGCAGAACACGGAAGAATAATCACGCTGAGCCTGGCCCCGATCATAGGACAATGTCTTGCGCGAATGCATCGCGGGCAAGCCGTCAGCCCGGTCCTAGACCCGACCGGGCTAACGCGCTGAACCGTTTGTCTGTTGGTGTAGGGACCGCATGAACGCGCCATGCGACTTCTGACAGTTCGAGACACACCGCAAAATACCCGACGCCGCCTTGCGAACACTCAAGGCGGCTTAACAACCATGCGAATGATCCAAGCGATTTGCCCCTTAGGCGCCGTGGCCCAGCCCAAACGATAAGGGCCGATGCTGGCACCTGCACGGATCGCGCAGGCACCAGTTGGTTCGAAGATCACACCACGGACAGCCGATCCCGCACTTCGCGAATACCGGGCGCGGCCCAAACAGCCTGCTCGGCAACCCGCCGTTCGCTCAGGCTATGCACCTTGCCTTCCAGCGTGACGGCCCCGTCAGACACCTCGATGCGGATATTCTGCATATCCAGCTCGGCCTGACGCTTCAGCGCCTTTTCAATACGATCGCGCAGGTCGGTGGGGCTGGCCTTCGGCGTAATGAGTATGGTGTTCGTCACCCCTTTGACACCAGACAAATCCCGCACCGCACGCGCGGCCGCTTCGCGTTGGAAATTCCATTCGACCGAACCCGCGAGGGTCAACCAGCCGTCCTGGACCTTTACCTTGACCGCATCGGCAGGCAGGGTTGTGCTCCAGCGCAAAACCTCTACAGCGCGGCGGGCGATTTCGTCATCGGCGGTCAGATGGGTCCCAACAGGTCGCACCTCGATCTTCTGTGCAATCGCCTTGACGCCCCGAATGGCCATGGTGACAGCTTCTGCCTTCATCTTCTCGAAATAGGTGGGCACATGACCGCTCAGGGTCACCACACCGTTGTCAACGGCAACTCCAATGCTCGCCGCATCAATGCTCGGTTCAAATTCCAGAGCGTCCAGGACGCTTTGCTTGATGGTCAGATCGGTCATTTGAAACCCTCCATGGAAAAAAATCGTGGGCCGCATACCCACGTTTGCAAGATGATCGAAGGCGCGGCGGACGGCATTGATGCCCCACAATGAAGCGCGGCGGCGCAGCAAAAAGCCCTCGCAATCGGCGCTCATTTCTGGGCCGACCATGGCGCAACTGGTCGCCGCGCTGGTCCTTGGCCTAGCCACCCCGAGGCCCATGCCAACGGGCAACCCGGTCAACCCAGCCCGAAAAATGCGACAAGGGCCGCAGCGGTGGCGGCCGTCGCAATAAGGTTTGGAACAACAGCCTCGCTGCGCTACGAATCCTTGACCTCGATTTTGCGCTCTTGCTGCACGGCCGTTGCCGACTTGGGCAAACTGACTTTCAACACCCCGTTATCAAACTGCGCGTCGATCTTCGACGTGTCGACCGAAGCCGGTATGCGAAATGTCCGCTGGAACGACCCGAAACTGCGCTCACGCAGATGGTAGTCCTGCGCATCCTCGACCCGTTCCGCCGATTTCTCGCCCTTGATCGTCATCAACCCGTCAGACAGCCTGACCTCGATCTGGTCACGCGACAGGCCAGGCAACTCCGCCTGCAATTCATAACCACCGTTGCGCTCAACAAAATCAACCGGTGGGATTTCGATCGCCAGATCCGGCCATGACGGAGCGCCATAAACGCTGCGCCGCGGCCGACCAAAACGCAGATCGGGCCAGTCGAAATCGCTCAACATACGGTCAATCTGATGTCGCAACGACCGCAGCGGTTCCCAGTCTGCAGCCTGCACAGGCACGGCGTCGCGCTTTACGGCGACCTCGGTTTTGGTCTCAGCCATGGATGTCATCCTTTGTTGGTGTGGTTTCAAGTGGCGCAGACCCTAACCTGACGGCTTGAAGCGCGCATTGATGGTCATCACCCGGCCCCGACCACGCCACCAGGGCGGGCAAACCTCGCATGCGAATCTCGGGCAAAACGCCTGCGCTGCGATTGGTTGATGCCAATCAATGCCAGCTCACCCGGCGCGCTCAACTATTTGGCCTAAGTGCCAACATAGGAACGACCATGTGGACTGCGCTTTTGTCCCGCGTCTTGCACCGCCTCATCCGCGAAGGCCAGCTTGTGCTGCGCGTCGCAAACGGGGCAGAGCAGCGCTTTGGTGACGGCTCAGAGCCAACCGTTAGGATCCATATCAAAGACACCGCAACCGTCCGACGGCTGATCCTTGATCCCGAACTGGCCTTGGGAGAAACCTATATGGACGGGGCGCTGTCGATTGCAGGCGACGATGTGCAAGGCCTGCTGGACCTTGTCACCCGCAATACGGTGCACCAGACCCCTCTATCCTTTCCGGCCCGCGTGCTGGGCGGTCTGCGCCATCTGCGCAGGCGTCTGGACCAAGCCAATCCAGAAGCCGCGTCACGGCGCAATGTCGCGCATCATTATGATCTAACGCCTGAGATCTACGACCTGTTTCTGGATGCCGATCGCCAGTATTCCTGCGCCTATTTCACCAACCCCACCCTGTCGCTTGACGCCGCACAACAGGCAAAGACGGCGCATATCGCCCGCAAACTCCTGATCACACCGGGCATGCGCATTCTGGATATCGGCTGCGGCTGGGGCGGGTTGGCGCTGGGTCTGGCGCGCGACCATGGCGCGGTGGTGACCGGGATCACCCTGTCGCGCGAACAGCTGGAGATCGCCCGCAAGCGGGCCGCGGCGGCAGGCCTCATCGATCAGGTCAGGTTCGCGCTGATCGATTACCGCGCCGTCAGCGGCCAGTTTGACCGCATCGTTTCGGTGGGCATGTTCGAGCATGTCGGCGCGCCAAATTTCAGCACATTTTTCGCCACGGTCCAAAACCTTCTGGCACCTGATGGTGTGGCGCTGATCCACACGATCGGGCGCACGGCACCACCGCGCGCCACAAACCCATGGATCGCAAAGTATATCTTTCCTGGCGGCTATATTCCGTCCTTGTCCGAGATGATCCATGCGGTCGAGGACACCGGACTTCGGATCGGTGACATCGAATGCCTGCGGCTGCATTACGCCTTGACCCTGCGCTGCTGGTTCGACCGGTTCAGCGCCCAAGCCACCAAAGCCGAAGCCCTGAAGGACCCTCGCTTCGTGCGGATGTGGCGGTTCTATCTTGCCGCCTGCGAGCAGACATTCCGCAACGGGCCACAAGACGTTTTCCAGCTTCAGCTCTGCCGCCGTCCAGATGCGGTGCCAATCACACGCGACTATCTGTATGCGCCCCGCGCCGCGCCGTCGGTGCGCGCGGCTGAATAACCTGTGCCAAAAGGCGACGATCAGGCCGTGGCGGGGGCCCATGTCATTACAAAGACCCCGCGATCAAGGCGCGTGCCAGTGCTTGCCAGAGCGCAGCAACGTCCCATGCTGTTGATTTTCATCCAGAACTGCGCCGTTTAGGCGGATAATTTTCACTGAGAACTGAGCCATGTGAACCTTTCCCCAAAGCGGTGAGCGGCGGGGGCAACGGAGTGATCCACATGGGACTATTGAACATCACCCGACGGATGCATTTGCGGCAGAAGCTGTCGATCCGCGAGATCGCGCGGCTGACGGGAGTGTCGCGCAATACCGTGATCAAGCATCTGGCTGCGAACACTATCGAGCCCAAATTCGCGACGCCGGAGCGGCAAAGC
>NZ_CBDAEL010000008.1:0-109891 GCF_965194375.1 Allotabrizicola aquatica (SeqCode) | reverse complement strand
ACCAACGCCCTCACACTGCCCATGGCGGCCAACCGCCCGCCGTGGTCTACTTTAACCGCATTGAAACCGATCAGCAGGTGCAGGCAGTAGCTTAAACAACCCGGAAAGCTGTCCAAGAGTTGGGGAGTAGCTCAACCTTCAAGAACTTTGCATGAGCCTTGACCGCATCAACGTGATACTTCTTCCCAAAGCGCTTCTGGTTAGCAACGTATGCGCTTAGAGCCCTCAACGTTCTGAAACGTTTCAAGTCTGACGTATCCGACATGTAGCACCTGCTTGGTTTGACAGTCTTAAACTGTCAGCACCTTAGCAGCCTGTCTAGGTCCTATGGATGCCCTAGCCGACCTTGGACCTCACACTTGTCATCAACTGTTGGTCCTTCGTGCTGACAGCGATCCCTAACCCGTTAAGGTACGCTAGGAGCTTGTTCTGTTGACCTATCAACTGGTTTTGCTTGGCTGGGTCACGTTCACGCTCGATCTGGTTGGATAGGTTTCGAACCTTTAGCACCAGACCTGCTGTCACAGCCTTCGTCCACAAAGGGTAGCTACCCTCGTTCAGGAATGTCTTGAACGTCTTCATGACCGTATCACAATCACGGACAACGACCCTTGGCGACTGTAACGGTCTAATGCCTTGTTAACGGTCTTGACATCTTCTGCTGTCAGCACCTCAAACACTTCTAGCTTTGGGTTCTGTAACGCTATGATCGACCTTGCTAACGAATGCTTGTTAGATGGCTTTTGAATGTTTGAAATCATATCTTGAACCTCTCTTCCCAATCGTATTCATCGTCAAACAATATGCTAACAGGCTGATCGAACTCTTGAATAGGTTTGGTACCTGTTACGGGCTTTGATTGCATTCTAATCAGCTCTTGAATACGTTTAGTGTCCTCAAGGTTCTTTAGCTCTTGTCTGCAATACAGGTCTAGAAGTCTGTTCAGGATGGATGTTCTAGAAATATGTTTGTAGGTGGCGATCAGGTCTAGGTTTCGTTTGAGATGTGTTGGGATGTTAAAGTTCATCAGCTGATATTCCATGGTTGCTCCTAATGTTGGCTTCGCAATGGGCTTGAGTAAGGCTTGGAGTATTGTGTTTAGCTATTCAATTATCTCCAAGTACCGTTAGAAAATACTTTAAATTAAAGGTCCAGACATGCTGGGACCAATGTGGGGCAGTTTGAATGCTGATTGGGCTTACTTGGAGTCTATACTCAACGAAGTTCGAAGCACGTGGAGTTCGACCAATCAATACAACTTGAATATTCTGTCTTGGTTCTTGTTTTCAGGCAATAATCAATCCAACCGAGCTCACGTTGCTCGGTTGTGGGAAGTTCGAAGTGGCTTTGCTGGTACCCGTAACGGGTGGAAGTCCAGCATTGCTGGGTAAGTATGATGAAGTCTGGGGCAGAGATGTGCTTTGGACGTTCGATCACACAATGGATGTGATGACGATGTATCTGGTCCTGCTCTCGGACGACGAACATCGACAGCTTGGTGCCGTAACGCTTGAACTTGGTGCCAAGGCACTTGGTGTTCAGGATGTTGGCGAAGTGGCGGAAGTTCTGTTCGGATAGAGTGTCCGTGATCCACTGCCCATCGACCACTTGGCGTTGGGTAAGCGTAATGTTCACAGGGTTGGGGACCCTGTGTTCGAGGTAGTAGGATTTGAAATCTGTGGGGGAGAGCATGGGTTAAGGTATTGTTGTTAATGGGACATACCTATTTATACGAACTTTACCTGATCTTGGGCTGCGTTTTGGGAAAAATGTGAAAAATAGTAAATGTTTATCCACTACACCCGTACCTAACTTTTACCATTTTTCAAAAAGGTCTGGGGTAGTTGGGCTTACAGGATGAAGTCTGATGCTGTGAGCGTATAGAGCCCGGTCAGACGGATCGCCATTTCGACGGCAGTGTCAGCATCGTTGTCGATCCAGATCATGGTGTAGTCGTTGGCGGTGCCAGTGTTGTTGAACTGTTGGTATCGAACTTCGCCTTGGGTTGTGCTGCTGAATGCCGCAGTATCCTTCCAAATGAAGGTGTCGTTCGCTCCAGCGGCAGCAAAGGCATCAATGGCACTCAGGTCGATCTTGTCCTGACCAATGATAAAATCAGTGATGACATCGGTTGCAGTGGCGGTAGTGCCAGATTCAGTAATCGTGTTGAAAATGAAGGTGTCATTGCCGTTGCCGCCTGTCATCGTGTCATTACCAGTTCCGGCAGTGATAAGGTTTTCACTACCATTTCCAACGATGACGTTTTTGAGCGTGTTTCCAGTCCCATTAATGGATGATGAGCCCGTCAAGGTTAAGTTCTCAAGGTTTGTACCGAGCGTGTAGGTAACCGACGATTGAACGGTATCAGTGCCGGCAGATGCAGCCTCAGTTATCGTATCCCCGCCATCTGTGACGTAGGTGTCGTTACCAGCACCACCGATCAAAGTATCTTCGCCAGTGATGCCGTCCAAGATGTTTGCGCCAGTGTTACCGGTGATGGTGTTGTTGCCAGAATTGCCTGAGCCGTTGATTGCCGACGAACCGGTCAAGGTCAGGTTTTCAAGATTTTCACCCAGCGTGAAGGATGCGGATGATTGGACGATATCGGTTCCAGCGCTTGCAGCCTCCGTAATCGTGTCACCACCATCGGTGATGTACGTGTCATTGCCCAGACCACCGATGAGCGTGTCTGTACCTGTGCCACCGCTGAGGGTGTTGTTCCCGCTGTTGCCGGTGATGACGTTGTTTAGCGTGTTGCCGGTGCCATTGATCGCTGATGTTCCTGTCAGAGACAGGTTCTCAAGGTTTGTGCCAAGGGTATAAGTGACCGAGGATTGAACAGTATCCGTTCCTGCAGAAGCAGCCTCAGTAATCGTGTCACCACCATCGGTGACGTAGATGTCATTTCCAGCACCGCCGATCAGTCTGTCAGTCCCAGTGCCGCCGTTGAGCGTGTTCGCAGCGCTATTGCCATTGATGACGTTGTTGAGCGTGTTGCCTGTGCCGTTGATTGCAACCGATCCCGTCAAGGTTAGGTTTTCAAGGTTTGTGCCGAGCGTGTAAGTTACCGACGATTGAACGCTATCAGTGCCTGCAGATGCAGCCTCCGTAATCGTATCGTCCCCGTCGGTCACGTATGTGTCATTGCCAGCACCGCCGATCAGCGTGTCAGTCCCAGTGCCGCCGTTGAGCGTGTTCGTAGCGCTATTGCCAGTCAAAACGTTGTTAAGTGAATTGCCGGTGCCGTTGATTGCCGACGAGCCTGTCAAAGTCAGGTTTTCAAGGTTTTCACCCAGCGTAAAGGATGCGGATGATTGGACGCTATCGGTGCCAGCACTTGCAGCCTCTGTAATCGTGTCACCACCATCGGTGATGTAGGTATCATTGCCCAGACCCCCGATGAGCGTGTCTGTACCCGTGCCACCGCTGAGGGTGTTGTCCCCGCTGTTGCCGGTGATGACGTTGTTCGCCGAGTTTCCAGTGCCGTTTATTGGCGCCGAGCCGGTTAGGGTGAGATTCTCGAGATTCGTTGAAAGAGTATAGGTCAGCGATGACTCTACCGTATCGGTTCCGGCATTGGGCGCCTCGGTGATCGTGTCGCTACCATCTGTGACGTAGGCGTCATTACCGCCCCCGCCAATCAGTGTGTCGGTGCCCGTACCACCGTTCAGCGTGTCGTTGCCGGCATCACCGGTGAGGGTGTTGTTGCCACTATTACCAGAGATGACGTTGTTCAGCGTGTTGCCCGTGCCATTGATGGCACCAGACCCGGTTAGTGTCAGGTTCTCAAGGTTTGCAGCCAAAGTAATCGTTGCAGAGGACTGGACCGTATCTGTCCCGGCACTTGCCGCCTCTGTGATCGTGTCACTGCCATCTGTGGCGTACGTATCATCGCCCAGACCACCAATAAGCGTATCGGTGCCCGTGCCACCGTTCAAAGTGTCGTTTCCATCTCCACCATTGAGGGTGTTGTTGCCGCCATTCCCGGTGATGACGTTGTTGAGGGTGTTTCCGGTCCCATTGATGGCACCAGACCCGGTTAGTGTCAGGTTCTCAAGGTTGGTACCCAAAGTGATGGTTGCAGAGGACTGAACCGTATCTGTCCCGGCACTTGCCGCCTCTGTGATCGTGTCGGATAGGCTGTCGACCACATAGGTGTCATCGCCCAAACCCCCAATGAGGGTATCGGTGCCATCGCCACCGTTGAGGGTGTTGCCGCCGCCATTACCGGTGATGACGTTGTTGAGGGTGTTACCAGTGCCATTGATGGCACCAGATCCCGTCAGTGTCAGGTTTTCAAGGTTGGTTCCAAGAGTATAAGCCACAGAGGACTGGACCGTATCTGTCCCGGCACTTGCCGCCTCTGTGATCGTGTCGGATAGGCTGTCGACCACATAGGTGTCATCGCCCGTACCCCCAATGAGGGTATCGGTGCCATCTCCACCGTTGAGGGTGTTGTTGCCGCTATTGCCGGTGATGACGTTGTTGAGGGTGTTTCCAGTGCCGTTGACGGCACCAGACCCCGTCAGTGTCAGGTTCTCAAGGTTGGCTCCAAGAGTGTAAGTCGCAGAGGACTGAACGGTATCTGTGCCTGCGTTGGTAGCCTCTGTGATCGTGTCGGATAGGCTGTCGACCACATAGGTGTCATCGCCCAAACCCCCAATGAGGGTATCGGTGCCATCGCCACCGTTGAGGGTGTTGCCGCCGCCATTACCGGTGATGACGTTGTTGAGGGTGTTACCAGTGCCATTGATGGCACCAGATCCCGTCAGCGTCAGGTTCTCAAGATTTGCAGCCAAGGTAATCGTTGCAGAGGACTGAACGGTATCTGTGCCTGCGTTGGTAGCCTCTGTGATCGTGTCGGATAGGCTGTCGACCACATAGGTGTCATCGCCCAAACCCCCAATGAGGGTATCGGTGCCATCTCCACCGTTGAGGGTGTTGTTGCCGCCATTACCGGTGATGACGTTGTTGAGGGTGTTTCCAGTGCCGTTGACGGCACCAGACCCCGTCAGTGTCAGGTTCTCAAGGTTGGCTCCAAGAGTGTAAGTCGCAGAGGACTGAACGGTATCTGTGCCTGCGTTGGTAGCCTCTGTGATCGTGTCGGATAGGTTGTCGACCACATAGGTGTCATCGCCCGTACCCCCAATGAGGGTATCGGTGCCATCTCCACCGTTGAGGGTGTTGCCGCCGCCATTACCGGTGATGACGTTGTTGAGGGTGTTACCAGTGCCATTGATGGCACCAGATCCCGTCAGTGTCAGGTTTTCAAGGTTGGTTCCAAGAGTATAAGCCACAGAGGACTGGACCGTATCTGTCCCGGCACTTGCCGCCTCTGTGATCGTGTCGGATAGGCTGTCGACCACATAGGTGTCATCGCCCAAACCCCCAATGAGGGTATCGGTGCCATCTCCACCGTTGAGGGTGTTGCCGCCGCCATTACCGGTGATGACGTTGTTGAGGGTGTTACCAGTGCCATTGATGGCACCAGATCCCGTCAGCGTCAGGTTCTCAAGATTTGCAGCCAAGGTAATCGTTGCAGAGGACTGAACGGTATCTGTGCCTGCGTTGGTAGCCTCTGTGATCGTGTCGGATAGGCTGTCGACCACATAGGTGTCATCGCCCAAACCCCCAATGAGGGTGTCAGTCCCCGTGCCGCCATCGAGCGTATTCGCAGCGCCATTGCCGGTGATGACGTTGTTCAGCGCATTGCCCGTGCCATTGATCGTTGACGAACCCGTCAGGGTCAGGTTCTCAACGTTAGCCGCTAGCGTATAAGTCACTGAGGACTGGACTGTATCAATGCCCTCATTCACCGCCTCGGTGATCGTGTCAACGCCATCGGTGACGTAGGTGTCATCCCCGCTGCCGCCGACTAGAGAGTCGTTACCACTCCCGCCGTCGATTGTATCGTTGCCATCACCGGAAAGGATTGTGTCATTACCTCCTTCACCTTTTACATGATCACCGCCACCTCGGGATATAATGTAATTTCCAAAATTAGAACCAGTTACTGTATCGCCTAAATTACCCAAATCAACATTCTCAATATTAATAAGTTTCGCTGAAAATCCGCTAAATTCCTGCAAGGAACCAGATGCCAAGTCGATTTGAATTGAGCGAGTACTATCAAACAACACCCAATCAGATCCATCTCCGCCATCTATCAAGTTTGATCCAGAGTTTAGCCATATTCGATCATCACCCGCCCCCGCATCGATCTCATTCGAGCCTGAGCCTGCATCTACTAAATCGTTCCCACCCTTAGAAAATACAACATCATTTCCAGTGAACGTGAAAATAGTGTTAACATCATCTGTACCAAATAAGCGATCATTTTCTGGCGTTCCGAAAAGTTGAGAAAGCAAAACGGATACTGTAACATAAGAGGAGCCATGCGAAACACTGATTACTCCCCCATCAGAATCTACATTTAATGTTCCGTTGAGGCTTATCATTGTGTCGTGGAGAAGATTACCAGCACTGTCATATCTTACAATTACTTGTTCTCTATAGTAATCCCCCCCATACTTTTGATCCGAGTAATAAAAAGAAAGTAAGAATCCACCATCTGGCGTGGCGATAGCATGAGGCGCTCGGAAATACACACCGCTAGGAAAATTCAAATTGCTAACTAGAAGTTGACCATCAGATGCAAAAATTGCACCCTTCAAAAAATTAAAAAAAGTATCACGATACACAACTAAAGTTGAGTCATTTGAAAGAGATGCATGCGTGAAATCCACGTATTTGCTGTCGCTGCTGTTCGGATTATTTTTTGTGTCAAAATATATTTCACGTGATAGGGGGTTTCCATCTAGATCAAAAAATTGAATATGAAGGTTATCTTGTATTCCGGCTGTGTAATAAGATGAATGCCCAACCCCGACAACCGAAATGGATTTGGATGTTGCGCTGATGCTTTGAATCTGAAAATCTAAATCTAGAAAATCCTCATATGTTCCATTATTCAAATTTATTCTGAGGAGATTGCTGCGATTTGCATCATTAAATTCAGCACCTACAAGCAGGTATCCTTCAATCAATGAAGCCACTGAATAATCTTTCATATCGAAAATAGATCCAGTGTAAGGATTAATGCCGTGCTGAAAAACTTTAGAAACTGCAAATGTTGTTAAATCGATTTCTAGAACATGCAGGTCTCCGCCTTGATAGGTGATGTATAGCTTGTCTTCATTAATTCCAACTGCTTGAATGTGGTTCACCCAAGACCCCACTCCCTCGTCAATCGCTAAGTGAGATGAGATTATCTCTCCGTAACTATCCAAAATGTATAGGTCTTTAGTTGCTCCCTGAATGTAGATATACTTGTCTGACCCCCAAGCGATAACTGCTTGTGATGTTGCGGATGTAAAGCTTCCGTCCAGAAAAAATTCAATTTCTGAAACAAAAGTGGGTATGATCGGAACGTAGCTAAACTCTGTCATGCGCCCGAACCCCAACTTATCCTTTGCGAGTTTTTGTCATTTTATCTTCAGTGTAGCAACTTAACAACAAAGCCAAGCTTTAAGTAAAAAATAGATACCACGCAGTTCAAGCATGTCACGCAAAATTCGGACTAGTGAGGACCCTGAAGCTTTGACTCTATCAAGCCCCACCCCCAAAATCACTTTATAACACGTTATAACTTTTCGTGAACAAAACAAAAGGCGCCCTAGGGCGCCTAAGTGTCTGATCTGTGATGGAAATTTGGCTCCGGCGGTAGGGATCGAACCTACGACCAATTGATTAACAGTCAACTGCTCTACCGCTGAGCTACGCCGGAACACGTGGGGGTCTATAGCAATGGCTCTGGGTGGCGGCAAGGGGGGATGGGGGCCGAAACCGGAAAAACTTTCCCGTGTTGGAAGCGTAGGTGTTGAGGCGCGTCTTTTCGCGTTCAGTGCGCAGAAAACTGCGTGGCGGCGGTGATCGGGCCTTCTGGGATGGCCATGTTTCTGTCTGAAAGATCAATGAGATGCGCCAAAACATTTCGGCTTGCAGCTGGCAGAAGGGCGGCCGGTGTGGTGGTGTAGATGCGCTGGGCCAGCTGGGCTGACGTGCCGGGCGCGCGGGCGAGTTCGGCCAAGACCTCGCCCTCGCGCGTTCGGCGGTGGCGCACGAGTTCGGTGAGCCGCGCGGCCGGATCTGGCACCGTATCGCCATGGCCGGGCAGCATCTGCTGCCAGCGCCTTTGCAGCAGGCGGTCAAGCGAGCGCATATAGGCGCCCATGTCGCCGTCGGGCGGCGAGACAAGTGAGGTGGCCCAGCCCATCGCGTGATCGCCGGAAAAGAGGTGCTCCTCGCAGGCAAAGCACAGATGCCCGCCCATATGGCCAGGGGTATGAATCGCCTCGACGCTCAGCGCGCCGACCATCAGGTGGTCGCCATCGGTCAGGGTGACATCGGGCGCAAAACCGTGGTCAATCCCCTCGCCGCCGCCTGCAAGGCCGGCTGCGGCAAGAGCTTGCATCGTGGCCGAGCGTCCATCCTCGGCTTTGCCATAGGCATAGACGCTTGCACCGGTGATCTGGGCCAGCTTTGGCGCCAGTGCGGAATGGTCCAAATGGGCGTGCGTGACGAGAATGGCCGTCACGTCCTCGCCGGGGGCAAGCGCGGCAAAGATGGCCGCCAGCTGCGCTGGATCGTCGGGGCCGGGGTCAATAACCGCAACCTGACCTTTGCCCAGCACATAGGTATTGGTGCCGCTGCCGGTCATGGCCGAGGCGTTCGCCGCCCGCACCCGCCGCACCATGGCCTTGATCGATTGGTTCATATCGCGCCCCTTTCGCCCCCGGCCTGATGCCGCTAATCTGTGCCGCATGCGCCAGTACCTCAAGTCCCTTTTGCCACGCGGCCTGTTTGGCCGGGCCGCCCTGATCCTTGTGGTGCCGGTGGTGACGATCCAGTTGATCGTGTCGGTGGTCTTTATCCAGCGCCATTTCGAGCGAGTCACGCAGCAGATGACCACCTCGATCCAGATCGAGATCAGCCATCTCGTGTCGGTGGTGAAATCCGCACCTGATCTGGCCACGGCGCGGGCGCGGGCCGAGGAGATTGGGGCGGCGTTGAAACTTGTGGTGATCTTGCCAAGCGACGATGCGCCCGATGCCGACCGGCGCGAGTTTATTGACTGGTCGGGTCGTGAGGTCATCTTGACGCTGCGCAGCCGGATGCCCGAACTGATTTCAGTCGATCTTGTGTCGGGGAATGCGCAGGTCTGGGCGTGGTTTCAAACGCAGCACGGGGTGCTGCGGGTCGCCGTCGGCCGAGGGCGAATGTCGGCGTCAAACCCGCATCAGCTTTTGGTGCTGATGGTGTTCACCTCGATCCTGATGACCGGTGTGGCTTATACCTTTCTGCGCAACCAGTTGACGCCCATTGCGCGCATGGCGCAGGCGGCTGAGGCCTTTGGTAAGGGCGAGATCGTGCCCTTCCGGCCTCGGGGCGCGACCGAGGTGCGTGCCGCCGGGCAGGCGTTTTTGGACATGCGCCTGCGGATCGAGCGGCAGATCGAGGCGCGCACGCAGATGCTGTCCGGGGTCAGCCATGATCTGCGCACACCTTTGACGCGGCTTAAGCTGGGGCTGTCCTTCTTGCCCGAGGAGGAGGAGGTCGAGGCGCTGAAGCGCGATGTCCAGCAGATGGAGCGGATGGTCGACGAGTTTCTGGCCTTTGCCCGAGGCGATGCGATGGAGGCCGCCGAGGAGGTGGATCCGACCGCGCTCTTGGTGCTGGTGGTGGCCGATGCGGTGCGGGCAGGGCAGGCGGTACGCCTCGGGGCGATGGACTGGCCGGGCGGCACGATGCGGCTGCGGCCCCAAGCGGTGCGGCGGGCGCTTGAAAACTTGTTGGGCAATGCCGCGCGCCATGCGAACCGGGCGGTCGTGAGCCTGTCGACCAATGACCGGCTGGTGCGCTTGGTTGTGGAAGACGACGGTCCTGGCATCCCCGAGGCTGCGCGAGAGGCCGCGATGGAACCGTTCCAGCGGCTGGATGCGGCGCGGGATCCGAACCGCGGCGGCGGTAGTGGTCTGGGTCTGGCGATTGCCGCCGATATCGCACGCAGCCACGGCGGGGCCTTACGGCTGGGCCAAAGCGAAGCACTGGGCGGCCTGCGCGCCGAGTTGACGCTGGCGCGATAACGCGCTGGACGACGACGAGCGGCGCAAGCCGACGAGGAGGAGTGCTTAGATCGGGTTGACAACCGGGCCGCCTGCAGCGCGGGCGTCTTCGGGGTCATGGGTGACCAAAATCACCGGCAAATTGCGGGTCTCGGCAAAGACCAGATCGCGAATTTGCGCCCGCAAGGTCTGATCCAGCTTGGAAAACGGCTCGTCCAGCAAGAGAGCGAGCGGCTCGGCCAGAAGCGTGCGCGCCAGTGCCACACGGGCACGTTGTCCGCCCGACAGGCTGGCCGGATCGCGCGGGCCAAAGCCGGAAAGGCCCATGCGGTCCAAGGCGGCTTCGACCCGCGCTTGCCGGTCTGCGCGGCTGCCGCCGGGGCGCAGGCCAAAGCCAAGGTTTTGCGCCACAGAGAGATGGGGAAACAGCACATCATCTTGAAACAAAATCCCAATCCGACGCTGGGCGGTGGGCAGGGTGGTGATGTCTTGATCGTTCAAGAGAACCCGGCCTGACAGGGTAAAGGCCGCAGGCAGCGCGCCGATCAGCGCAGCCAGAAGTGTGGATTTGCCGCTGCCCGAGGGGCCCATGACTGTCAGCACCTGACCGGGGGTCACGTGGGCGCTCAGCCGCACCAGAGGCGTGCCAGCAGGGTCGATCTGCAGGGCGTCCAACGTCAGGCCCGTCGCCATCAAGCGGCACTCCGTTCGGCCAGCATTGCGCGGCGGTGGCGAAAGATCAGGCGTGGCAGGCCCATTGCAAGGGCAAAGCCCAAGGCTGGCAGCGCCATTTGTAAAAGCGCCGTGGCCCCGATCAGGCGGCGATCACCGCCCGAGGACAGCGCGACGGCCTCGGTCGTCAGGGTTTCCACCCGCCCCCCGCCCAGCATCAGGGTGGGCAGGTATTGGCCGACCGACACCGCCACCCCGACGGATAGCGCGGTCAAAACGGGGGCCAGTAGCATGGGCAGGCGCAGCCGCCAGAAGATGCGTGCAGGCTTTGTGCCCATGGCGGCGGCGGTCAGGCCGATGCGCCCATCCCAACCGCGAAACGCTGGGGCCAGCGACAGCCAGACATAGGGCAGCACAAAGATCAGATGTGCAGCGGCCACGGTGGCCGCACTCCCTTTGGCACCCAGATGCAGCGCCATGACCTGAAGCCCCGGCAGAAAGGCCACTTGCGGCATGATGAGGGGCAGATAGATCAGCCATACGGCACCAATCGGTCGACCTTGGCGAGCCTCGGCCTCCAATGCCGCCAAGGCCAGCGCCAGCGCGCCAAGGCTGGCGGCAAGCGCAATGGCAAGGGTGGTGGCGCTTTGCTGTGCAAGGTCGGGCGCGGCCTTTGTCCATGTTTTCAAACTGAGGGTCTCGGGCAGGGCATCGGGAAACTGCCAGAGCCCGGCGAAAGACCACAAGGCCAGTCCCGTCATGCCTGCGAAAAGGCCAAGGGCGATCAGGCCTGCCATCAGCCCGGCCAACACGGCCATCGGCGCATCCAGCGCGCGGGCGCGCAGGCCCGCAGCGGCCAGTACCGGGATCAGGGGGGCAAGTACCACTTCGGCCCCAAGCCAAAGCGCCAGCGTGGCCGCGACAAGGGCCAGTTGCACCAAGGACCCTGCGGCGGCGGTGGACAGATGCTGCAAGCTGGGCGCACCCATCCAGTCGGTGATCTGCACCGCCAAACTGGGTGGCAGCGTTGGCCCAAGGATCATCGCCATATCGACATTGGTCATGCCATAGGCGAGCACGGCAAAGACGGGCAGCCGCAGGCCCCTGTAAAGCGCTGGCAGGGTCGACAGCACAAATCCCATGACCCGGCCATAGCCCAAACTGGCCGCGATCTGGCCGCGCTGGGCGATGTCGGTTTGCGGCAAGATTGCCAGCGCCATCAGCATCAGGAATGGCACTTCCTTGGCAACGAGTCCCAGCGTCAGGGCGATGCCCATGGGGTCGTTCAGGATCAAGAGATCAGGCGGGGTGTTCCAGCCGGTGGCCCAAGGCGAGATCAGCCGCACGAGCCAGCCCGAGGGCGCCACCAGAAAGGCCAGCCCCAGTGCGGCGGCGGCATGGGGCAGCGCCAACAGGGGCGACAGGACCCGGCGAAAGGCCACAAAGCCCGGCCGATCATGCAAGGCGGCAATCATCAGGACCGTAATCGCCAGCGCCGCCAGCGTCGAAATCAGACCCGTGCCGACCGACAAGGAGAGCGCGCGGGGCAGGCCGGGCCATTGGCCAAGCGTTGCAAACCCGTGGCCGGACACGGCTGGGGCCAACGTCCCGGCCAGCCCGGCTGCGATGGGCAGCGCCAGACCGGCCAGCATCAGGCCGGGCGCAAGGGCCAGCAACCCCACACCATGGGACCGGCCCGCAAAGCTCACTGCGCGACACCGTAGCGCTGCGCCCAATCCTCGGCGATCTTGACCATCCAGCTGGCATGCGGCTCGAGCAGCACCGGGCCCAGATCGGCGGGCGACAGCGTGGCCGGGCCAAGCGTCAGCGCATCAAAGGGCGCGCGATCCTCGGCGGTAAGGGCGTTGAGGTTCAGCACGGTCTGAAAGCCCGAGGTCGCGGGGTCTTGGGCTGCGGCCTGAATGGCCGGATCAAGGATCAGATTGGCGATCACCTGTGCGCCTGCCTGATGGGCGGCGTTGAAGGGAATGGCCACAAAGCTCGCATTGCCGATGGTGCCACCGTCCAGCACGAAGGTGCGGATGGTGTCAGGCAGGGTGCCCGCCGCGATCTCGGCGCTGGCCCGGCCGGGGTTGAAGGCAAACGAGATGCCAATCTCACCATCCGCCAAAAGCTGGCCCAAGGCCGGTTCACCCTCGGGGAAGGCCTGTGCCTGACGCCAGAGGCTGGGGTGGATGTCATCAAGGAAGGCCCAAAGCGGGGCCACGGTTGCCTCATAGGTGGCTGCGTCCAGCGGGGCCTGCAAAATCGCTGGATCTGCAAGCGTGCCGTAAAGCACCTGCTTGAGAAAGGTCACGCCCAGATAGTCGGGCGGTTGGGGATAGGTGAACCGGCCCGGGTTGGCCTTGATCCAGTCTTGCAGCGCGGCAAGGGTTTTGGGTGGGGTGGGCAGCGTCGCGCTGTCATGTTCAAAGACCAGTTGCGCCATCGCCCAAGGGGATTCGTAACCTTCGGTCGGCAGTGTGAAATCTGTGACCGTTGCAGGTTTGCCTAGAGTGTCGACCAAAGGCCAGTTCGGCAGCGCTTTGGCAAAGGGGCCAAACAACAGACCCTGCGCCTTCATGGCGGCAAAATTCTCACCGTTGATCCAGATCAGATCGACCGCGCCGCCGGTGGTCTGACCCGCATCGCGCTCCGCCAACACACGCGCCACCGCATCGGCGGTGGAGGCGAGTTTGACATGCTCCAGCATGACCCCATGGCGCGCCTGCGCCTCGGCCCCGATGAAAGCGATGAAATCGTTGATCTTCGGATCTCCGCCCCAGGCGTGCCAATAGACCGTCTGGCCCTTTGCCTCGGACAGAATCGCGTCCCAATCACCGGCAAAGGCGATGCGGGGGCCAACGGCCATCAGAGCCAATGTGGAAAGCGCGGTCTTGCCAAAGGAGCGGCGGTTCATGGTAACCCCTGTCAGAACTGTGATCGGCAAAGGGATAGGCGGCGCGCGCCGGTGCTGGCAAGCTGTCATACGCAAACGTGAGAGGTTCGTAATGTTTGATGCGAAAGTCAGGCCATGGATCGATGGCCCCTTGAACCGGGCAGGTCAGATGCTGGCCGAGCGCGGTATCTCGGCCCATGAGGTGACGCTGTTTGGCCTCTTCATGGGGCTCATCGCCGCAGCCTTGCTGGCGACGGGCCTGCCCGGCGTTCTGGCGCTGGTGCCGCTGATGATCGGGCGGCTGGCTGATGGAATTGATGGCGCCGTGGCGCGGGCCACAGAGAAGACCGATTTCGGCGGGCTGTTGGATATTGTCTGCGATTTCGTCTTTTATGCCGCCATTCCCTTGGCCTTCGCGCTGCGCGACGACGGAACCGCGCTGGCCGCGGCCTTTCTTTTAGCCGCCTTCTACATCAACGGGGCTTCATTTCTGGGCTATGCGATCATGGCCGAAAAGCGCGGGATCGAGACGCGGGAGCAAGGGGAAAAGTCGCTATACTATTCGGCGGGGTTGCTTGAGGGCACGGAAACCATTGGGTTTTTCGTGATCCTATGCCTTTGGCCCGATGCGTTTGTGCCCCTTGCGGTGATCTTCGGGGTCTTGTGTCTTTTCACCACCGGGGCGCGGATTGCCTTGGCGCGGCGGGTGTTCAGCTAATGGGCGCTCCCCAATGAACAGGGCCGCCCGGGGTGCAAAAAACCGCGTGCCCTTGCAGCCCCCGGCGCGCGACACTAAGACTCTGGCAAGCATCCGGCGATAAAGCTTCGAACACGAGACAGGCAGGTTTGACATGAGAGATCCGGTTTCCACCTTTTACAACTTCATCATCCCAACCGTTGAAGAGACCAGCGCGCGCGGATCGATCCGTTACGACATCTTCTCGCGCCTGCTGAAAGAGCGGATCATCTTCGTTTCGGGCCCTGTGCATGACGAGATGGCGACGGTGATCGTGGCGCAGCTTTTGTTCCTTGAGGCGGAAAATCCGTCGAAGGAAATCTCGATGTACATCAACTCGCCCGGCGGCGTGGTAACATCGGGCATGTCGATCTATGACACGATGCAGTACATCAAGCCCAAGGTCTCGACCGTGTGCATCGGTCAGGCGGCGTCGATGGGCAGCCTTCTGTTGACCGCTGGCGAAAAGGGCATGCGCTTTAGCCTGCCGAACAGCCGCATCATGGTGCACCAGCCCTCGGGCGGCTATCAGGGGCAGGCGACCGACATCCTGATTCACGCGCGTGAGACGGAGCGGCTGAAAAAGCGGCTGAACGAAGTTTATGTCAAGCACACTGGCAACGATTATGAGGCTGTGGTGGCCGCTTTGGAGCGTGATAATTTCATGTCCGCCGAAGAGGCCAAGGATTGGGGCCTGATCGATGAAATCGTGGCCCCGCGCGACAAATCTGACGCCCCATTGTAACTTAAGTGCTTTCCCCCCGATGGCCCAGCCTTGGGGGGTTTTCTGGTTGTGGAGGTCTGGGGGTTATCCTAGACTTCCCGTGACAGCCCGGTGACGGGGATTGGCAGAGGATACCCATGGCAACGAACTCGGGCAGCGACAGCAAGAACACGCTTTATTGCTCCTTCTGCGGCAAAAGCCAGCATGAGGTCCGCAAGCTGATCGCAGGGCCGACGGTGTTCATCTGCGATGAATGTGTCGAGCTGTGCATGGACATCATCCGCGAGGAGACAAAGACCACGGGGCTGAAGGCCACCGATGGTGTTCCGACCCCGCGCGACATCTGCAAAGTGCTGGATGACTATGTGATCGGGCAGGAACACGCCAAGCGCGTGCTGTCGGTTGCGGTGCACAACCACTACAAGCGGCTGAACCATTCCTCCAAGACAGATATCGAACTGTCGAAGTCGAACATCCTCTTGATCGGCCCCACCGGCTGCGGCAAGACGCTTTTGGCCCAGACGCTGGCGCGGATCTTGGACGTGCCCTTTACCATGGCCGATGCAACCACCCTGACCGAAGCCGGTTACGTGGGTGAGGATGTGGAAAACATCATCCTCAAGCTGTTGCAGGCATCCGAATACAACGTCGAGCGCGCGCAGCGCGGCATCGTCTATATCGACGAGGTCGACAAGATCACCCGCAAGTCGGACAATCCCAGTATCACGCGGGACGTGTCGGGCGAGGGCGTGCAGCAGGCGCTTTTGAAGATCATGGAAGGCACCGTGGCATCGGTGCCGCCGCAGGGTGGGCGCAAGCATCCGCAGCAAGAATTCCTGCAGGTGGATACGACCAATATCCTGTTCATCTGTGGCGGGGCCTTTGCCGGCCTTGAAAAGATCATCGCGCACCGCAACAAGGGTTCAGGCATCGGCTTTGGCGCCGATGTGAAAGACCCTGATGCGCGCGGCGTGGGCGAGCTTTTCAAAGAGCTGGAGCCGGAAGATCTGTTGAAGTTCGGCCTGATCCCCGAATTCGTCGGCCGTCTGCCGGTGATCGCGACGCTGACCGATCTCGACGAGGCTGCGCTGATCATCATCTTGACCGAGCCGAAGAATGCGCTGGTCAAGCAATACCAGCGTCTGTTTGAGATCGAAGGCGTCAAGCTGACCTTCACCACCGATGCGCTGTCGGCCATCGCCAAGCGCGCCATCAAGCGCAAGACCGGTGCGCGCGGCCTGCGGTCGATCATGGAAGACATCCTTCTGGACACCATGTTCGAATTGCCGGGCTTGGAGGGCGTCGAAGAGGTGGTGGTCAACGAAGAGGCTGTGAACAATGGCGCAAAGCCCTTGATCGTGCACACCGAGGCCAAGGCCAAGGAACCCGCTGCGGCAGGCTGATCGGGACGGTAAGCGAACCCAAAAAGCGGGCCTTTGGCCCGCTTTTTTCATAGGTTTTCCAGCGACTCTTTGCCATTCGCCGCCAACTCCTCTGGACCTTGGCCTGCCTTTCGGCCATATCAGGGCAAACGACCCCGGAGGCCATGATGAACTTCCTTCTTCGCCTGTTGACTTGGTGGAACGGCCAGACGCTGGGCACCCAGATCTTCACTGCCCGCAAGGGCGTGCGTGTGGGCGAGGATGATCAGGGCAATATCTTCTACCAAACCCGCGACGCGAAACGCCGCTGGGTGATCTACCACGGCGAATCCGAGGCGTCTCGCGTGTCGCCCGATTGGCATGGCTGGCTGCATTTCACGTGGGATCAACCGCCGACCAAGGCACCGCTTAAGCACAAATCATGGGAAAAGCCGCATCAGGAAAACTTGACCGGCACGGCGGCTGCCTATGCGCCGACCGGCTCGATCCGTGCTGGCGCGCCCACGGCGCGCGCCGATTACGAGGCGTGGCAGCCCGAATAATGGCTGAAAATCGCGCAGAGGTCTTGGCAGGTGCGGCGGTCTTGGCCGCAGCGATCGGGTTTTTGGCCTGGTCGGTTGGCGGTGGCACGCTCTCTGGCGGGCCGGAGCGTTACAGCCTGAGCGCCTCGTTCCGGTCGGCCGAGGGGATTCGCACCGGGTCTGATGTGCGGCTGGCCGGGGTTAAAGTGGGCACCATCACCGCGCTGACGCTGAACCCCGAAACCTATTACGCCGACGCCGTGATCGAGGTGGATGCGGCGGTGCAGCTGCCAACGGACTCCGCGATTTTGATTTCGTCCGAAGGGCTTTTGGGCGGCAACTTCGTGGAGCTTGTTCCGGGCGGCGCTGAAGAGCTGCTGGTTTCGGGCGATGAGATCGAAGACACCCAAGGGGCGGTCAGCCTGCTGACGCTCTTGATGAAATGGGTTGGCAGCAGTGGCGAGGATGACGCCGCCGGGGCTGCGCCATGAGATTGCTCGCCTTGGCGCTTCTCTGTTTGGCGGGGCCGTTGCAGGCCCAAGAGCTGGCAGAGGCGCCGGGTGCCAAGCTGCGTATTTTGGATAAGCTGACTGGCGAGGTGCAAGATGTCACCTTGGCGCGCGGTCAGGCGGTGGTCACCGGTCGGCTGACCGTGCAACTCGACTCTTGCCGCTCGCCTGCGGACAACACCGTGGCCGAGGCTGACGCTCATCTGACCATTCTCGATGCGGCCTCAACCGCGCCGGTCTTTGCGGGTTGGATGCTGGCCACGGCGCCCGCGCTTTCAGCGCTCGATCATCCGCGCTATGACGTTTGGGTTTTGGGCTGTGATGTGCCCGAACTCGCACTGCCCGTGGTGGAGGATGCGGTTCAGGAGGAGGGGGCCGATGCCCCAGCCGAAGCGACCACCGATCCCGCAACTGCTGACAGCGACGGCTGATAGCCGGGCGGGTCAAACTGGGCGGTTTGCGACAGCGCAGCGCGCAGCATCCGGTGATACTCCCCGCGTGACACCTCGATTGCGCCAAGGCTGGCCAGATGTGGGGTCCGGAACTGGGTGTCAAACAGCTGAAATCCCCCCGCCCGCAGCCGATGGCACAAAAAGGCCAGAGCGATCTTGGACCCGCTCGTCACCCGCGAGAACATGGATTCGCCAAAGAACGCCGCCCCAAGCGTCACGCCATAGACGCCGCCAACCAGCTGACCCTCGACCCGGACTTCAAGGCTATGGGCTTGGCCCATCTGGTGAAGCTCGCCATACAGTCGGAATATCTCGTCATTGATCCAAGTTTCCGGCCGGTCAGCACAGGCGCGCACCACGCCGTCGAAAGCGGTGTCAACGGTGATGGCAAAACCGCCGCGCCGAATGGTGCGGGCCAGGCTGCGCGAGATGTGGAATTGCTCGAGCGGAAAGATCCCGCGTCGCCGCGGGTCCACCCAATGGATTTCGGCGCTGTCGCGGGTCGCGGCCATCGGAAAGATGCCTGCGGCATAGGCGGCCAACAGGCGCTTGGGGGTCAGCACGCCCGTCATGTGGGCCTGTGCGTGACAGTCAAAGGGCGCCCGCAGGCGCCCTTGTTCAGCTGAACTTTGCTTCCAGCCATTTTTCCAACCAGTGAATGTTGTAGTCGCCGTTCTGGATCTCGGGCTCGGCCAAGAGCATGTGGAACAGCGGGATCGACGTATCCACCCCGTCGATGATCAACTCACCCAAGGCGCGCTTCAACCGTGCCAGCGCCTCGGGCCGGTCGCGGCCGTGGACGATCAGCTTGCCGATCAGGCTGTCGTAATAGGGCGGGATGCGGTAGCCATCATAAAGCGCGCTGTCGATCCGCACGCCAAGGCCCCCCGGCGCGTGATATTGCGTTACCTTGCCGGGGCAGGGCGAGAAGTTCGGGATCTTTTCAGCGTTGATCCGCACTTCGATCGAATGGCCGTTGATTTCCAGATCCTCTTGACCGAAGGACATCTCCATTCCCGAGGCCACGCGGATCTGCTCGCGCACAAGGTCCACGCCGAAGATGCTTTCGGTGACCGGGTGTTCCACCTGCAGGCGGGTGTTCATTTCAATGAAATAGAACTCGCCATCCTCATACAGGAACTCGATGGTGCCCGCCCCGATATAGTTGATCTTGGCCACGGCATCGGCGCAAACCTTGCCGATTGTCGCGCGCATCTCAGGGGTGATGCAGGGGCCTGGAGCCTCTTCGAACACTTTTTGGTGGCGGCGCTGCAGCGAGCAATCCCGCTCACCCAGATGGACCGCCTTGCCCTTGCCATCGCCAAAGACCTGAATCTCGATATGGCGGGGCTTTTGCAGATATTTCTCGATATAGACTTCGTCATTGCCAAAGGCCGACTTCGCCTCAGCCCGGGCGGTGCGGAAGGCGATTTCCAGCTCTTCGGCGTTCTTGGCAACCTTCATCCCGCGCCCGCCGCCGCCGGCGGTGGCCTTGATGATCACCGGAAAGCCAATCCCTGCCGCCACGCCAATCGCGGTTTCGAAGTCTGGCACGCCCCCTTCGGACCCCGGCACAACCGGAATCCCCAGCGCCTTGGCGGTTTCCTTGGCGGTGATCTTGTCGCCCATGATGCGGATATGCTCCGCCGACGGGCCGATAAAGGTGATGCCGTGATCTTCCAACGCTTGGGCGAAGCTCGCGTTCTCGCTCAAAAACCCATAGCCCGGATGCACCGCTTGCGCGCCCGTGATCTCACAGGCTGAGATGATGGCAGCCTTGGACAGGTAGCTTGCCGAAGAGGGCGCAGGCCCGATGCAGACCGATTCATCGGCCATCCGCACATGCATCGCATCGGTATCTGCCGTGGAATGCACGGCGACCGATTTGATCCCCATCTCGCGGCAGGCACGGATCACGCGAAGGGCGATCTCGCCCCGGTTGGCGATCAGGATTTTATCGAACATGGGGCGTCACTCGATGATCATCAGGGGCGCGCCGTATTCCACCGGATGCCCGTCGGTGACCAGAATGCGCTTCACCGTGCCCGACTTGGTGGCCGGGATATGGTTCATGGTTTTCATCGCTTCGATGATGAGAACGGTCTGCCCTTCGGTCACAGCCGAACCGACGGTGACAAACGGGGCAGCACCGGGTTCAGCGGCCATATAGCAGGTGCCGACCATGGGCGAAGTGATGGCGCCGGGGTGCTGCGCGGGGTCGTCATTTGCGACCACAGCGGCGGGGGCCGGGGCGGCTGCCACGGGGGCGGCGACATGCGCAGCCTGCATCACAGGGGCGGCCATCTGCACCACGTTGGCCTGCTTGACCACGCGCACGTCCAGACTGTCGTCTTCGCCATACTCGCGCTTGACAGACAGTTCAGTCAGTTCGTTCTTGTTCAGCAGTTCTGCCAGTGCCGAGATAAAGGCAACATCGGCCTCGGTGGTGTTCTTGCTCATTCCGTCCTCATCTGACGTATCGGGCCAATTCGGCCGCACCTTGGATCACGCGTCTGTATAAAGCCTTGGGGCAGGGGAAGGAAGCCCTGAATAGGGCGTTCGGGGGTGCCCAGCAGGCGCTTTGCGGGGTTCACAAAAAATGCAACCCAACTGATTTTACCGTTTGATAAAAAAATGAACCTATGGCAGCCTGATCTTAGAAAAAGCAAAGCCAATGGGAGGTTCCACCTTGTCCAACAGCCCGCTGACCAACGGCATTGTCGCCGCGCGTCTGCCCCAAAGCGCCTATCAATCCAACTTCGCGGATCACGAACCCGCGCTTGACCGGCACGAGGCCCGGGTGGCGGCAGATCGCTGCTATTTCTGCCACGATGCGCCCTGCATGACGGCCTGCCCGACGACCATCGACATTCCCTTGTTCATCCGCCAGATCGCGACCGGCACGCCCGAGGCGGCGGCCAAGACGATCTTTGACCAAAATATTCTGGGCGGCATGTGCGCTCGCGTTTGCCCGACAGAACAGCTTTGCGAAGAGGCCTGCGTGCGCGAGGCTGCTGAGGGCAAGCCGGTGGAAATCGGCCGCTTGCAGCGCTTTGCCACCGACACGGTGATGTCCAAGGGCGTCCATCCCTTCAAGCGCGCCAAGGCGACGGGCAAATCCGTGGCCGTGGTGGGGGCAGGGCCTGCGGGTCTGGCCTGTGCACACCGTCTGGCGATGAAGGGCCATGATGTGGTGGTCTATGACGCCCGTCCCAAGGCGGGTGGCCTGAACGAATATGGGATCGCGAGCTACAAATCGACCAATGACTTCGCCGCGCGTGAGGTGGATTGGCTCTTGAAGATCGGCGGCATCCGCATTGAAACTGGCAAGGCCTTGGGCCGCAATCTGGCTTTGGCCGATGTGCAAAAGGCCCATGATGCTGTGTTTCTGGGCATGGGCCTTGGCGGCGTGAACGCCTTGAGGGCGCCGGGTGAGGACATGAAGAACGTCCGGAACGCTGTTGATTTTATTTCAGAGTTGCGCCAGACAGGTGACAAGTCCACCCTACCAATCGGCCGCGATGTGGTGGTGATTGGCGGCGGCATGACGGCGGTCGATGCCGCCGTGCAGTCCAAGCTTTTGGGCGCGGAAAACGTCACCATCGTTTACCGTCGCGGCCAAGACAAGATGAGCGCCTCGGGCTATGAACAAGACCACGCCGCCAGTGCGGGCGTGCGCATTGTCACCCACGCCGCCCCGGTGGCGGTGCATGACGGCGCGGTCGAGTTTGCCTATACCGAAGAAGGCCCCAAGGGTCTGACCGTGACCGCGCAGACCTTCACGCTGAAGGCCGATCAGGTGTTCAAAGCCATTGGCCAAACCCTGGCCGGTGCGCCCGAGGGGCTGGCACTTGAGGGCGGCAAGATCGCCGTGGACGCGATGGGCCGCACTTCGGTCAAGGGCATCTGGGCCGGGGGCGACTGTGCCGCAGGTGGCGATGACCTGACGGTGACAGCTGTGAAAGAGGGCCGCGATGCGGCCGAAGACATCCATGCAAGCTTGATGGCGTAAGGGGAAAGATCATGGCAGACCTGACATCCAACTTCATCGGCATCAAATCCCCCAACCCGTTCTGGCTGGCATCCGCCCCGCCGACGGACAAGAAATACAACGTCGAGCGCGCGTTTGAAGCGGGCTGGGGCGGGGTGGTGTGGAAGACCTTGGGCTCGGAAGGGCCGCCCATCGTCAACGTCTCGGGCCCGCGCTATGGCGCGATCTGGGGCGCGGACCGGCGGCTTTTGGGGCTGAACAACATTGAGTTGATCACCGACCGCCCGTTGGAGGTGAACCTTCAGGAAATCAAAGAGGTCAAGCGCAAGTGGAAAGACCGCGCGATGATCATCAGCCTGATGGTGCCCTGCGAGGAGGACAGCTGGAAAGCCATCCTCAAGCAGATTGAAGATACCGAAGCCGATGGGGTGGAGCTGAACTTCGGCTGCCCGCATGGCATGGCTGAACGTGGCATGGGATCGGCCGTCGGGCAGGTTCCGGAATACATCGAGATGGTCACGCGCTGGGTGAAGAAATACAGCCGCATGCCCTGTATCGTAAAGCTGACGCCCAACGTCACCTCGATCCTGCCGCCCGCTATGGCGGCCAACAAGGGCGGGGCTGATGCGGTGTCCCTGATCAACACCATCAAATCGATCACCAATGTCGATCTGGATGCCTTCTCACCCTTCCCGATGATCGACGGCAAGGGCAGCCATGGCGGCTATTGCGGCCCGGCCGTGAAGCCGATCGCGCTGAACATGGTGGCCGAGATTGCCCGGCATGAGGAAACCCGCGGCTTGCCGATTTCTGGCATCGGCGGGGTGACGACATGGCGGGATGCGGCAGAATTCCTCGCACTGGGGGCGGGCAATGTGCAGGTCTGCACGGCGGCCATGACCTATGGGTTCAAGATCGTGCAGGAAATGATCTCGGGCCTGTCGCAATATCTGGACGAAAAAGAGATGGGGCTGAATGATCTCGTCGGTCGCGCCATTCCGAACTTTGTGGAATGGCAGCATCTGAACCTGAACCATGTCACCAAGGCGGTGATCAATCAGGATGATTGCATCAAATGCGGGCGTTGCTATGCGGCCTGCGAAGACACCAGCCATCAGGCCATCGCGATGTCCGAGGATCGGGTGTTCACCGTCAAGGACGATGAATGCGTGGCCTGCAACCTCTGTGTCAACGTCTGCCCGGTGGACAATTGTATCACCATGAAAACGCTGCCGCACGGCGCCTTGGATGAGCGCACGGGACGTAAGGTCGGCGATTACGCCAACTGGACGACGCATCCGAACAACCCCGGCGCGGTGGCGGCGGAGTAAGGGGCGGCTTTGTAAGCGATGGAAGGGCGGGCCATGTGCCCGCCCTTTAACTTTGTGATTGCCGCCGCTCGGCCAGATAGGCCGCGCGCGCGGCTTCGGCTGCGGCGCGACCGGCTTCAAAATCGGCGGTCAGCGCGGTGACAACCGGCGGCATCGCGACGGGCTGGGTCGGCACGATTTCGGTGGTAACCGGGCGGCTTGCCTCTTTGGCGGGGCCGGGTTGGGGTGGCTCGCGCAGCACATGGGGCTGCGGGGCCGGGGTATGGAAGGGCTGCACAGCGGCAACCGTCAGTGCTGGCGAGATAGTCATCTGCACCCTCAATCAACATGAACGCCCCCACAGTGTAGAATATCACACCGCGTCCTGGGCTTCACGCCAAGATTAGGAAAAACCTTAACGGTCGGGCCAAGAAGGCGTCAGAGCGCGTCCAAAAGGCGGGCAGCCTCGACCCGAATGTCGATCAGCGGGCTGCGGTCCTCGCCGGGGAAGAACCGGGCGCGGGTGGCGGTGGGCATGGGCCGCGGGACGGCAATAACCACGCGGGGGCCATGCTTGGCCGTCTCAAGCGCCCAAGACTGCGCCAGCGCGATTTGAGCGGCTTTGGTCGCGCCATAAGCGCCAAAGAACTTCTCGCCACCGCGCGGATCATCCAGAAACAGCGCCGTGCCGTTTCCTTCGATCAGCAAAGGTTCCACCAGCGGAATGAGGCTGCCAGTGGCGCGGACATTGGTCGCAATGGATTTGTCCCAATCCTTCATGTCCAAGGACCCTGCCGGCGCCAAAGGCGCCACATGGACTGCCGGATGCACCCAAAGCTGTACCCCGCCCCAGCGGTCATGGATGGAGCGGCAGAGGTGGCGCATCGCGTCCTCGTTCGTGACATCCATCGGGGCGAGCGTCAGGTTGCCCGCGCCGGGCAGGCCAAGGGATTTCACCCGGTCATCCAGCTCTTCCAAGGCCCCGACAGTCCGGGCGACAGCGACCACGTCCCAGCCCTTGACGGCCAGATGTTCAGCCATGGCCGCGCCAAGACCGCGCGAGGCTCCGGTGACGAGGGCGAGTTTTCTGGACATGGGGCGCTCCGTGGCTGGCCCCGGGGGTTTCACACCCCCGGACCCCCGTGGGATATTTGAGAACAGATGAAGGGGCAAGGGCCGGGGATCAGGCTTTGCGGCCGAAACCTGCGGCAATTTCGGCTTGGCGCGCTGCAAGAATGGCTTGGAGGAGCGCATCGGGCAGGGGAGTGTCGGGGGTGAAGAGGACACCGGATTTCGAGGTCTTGAAGGGCGTGCAGTCGATCTGCGGGATGACACGGCCGGAATGGGGGTAGAGGCCAAGGTGATGGGTGAAGGCCGCATAGCCGACGACCATCTTGCCCTTTGGGCCCGGCTGGCGAAGCCCCGGCATGGCGTAGGACATGACCTCGACATGGTCGGGCAGCAGCGCCAGAAGGCGCGCGCGCAGGGTGGTCAGGGCTTTCGCAAAGGCAGGCGTTTGCGCGTCGATATAGCGATCGACCTCAGCGCTCACTCAGCCGCCTTCATTTGGAAGCCTTCTTCGATCTTGTCCGAAGGGGCCACCGGGTAATCACCCGAGAAGCAGGCGTCGCAGAATTTTGGGGCTTTCGCATCGCGGCCCGCCGCTTCGCCTGCGGCGCGGTACAGACCGTCGAGCGAGATGAATTTGAGGCTGTTGACCCCGATCCAGTCGCGCATCTCATCCTCGGTCATCGTGGCGGCCAAGAGTTTTGCGCGTTCCGGCGTGTCGACGCCGTAAAAGCAGGGCCATGCGGTGGGCGGGCTTGCGATGCGGAAGTGAACCTCGGCGGCACCCGCATCAAGGATCATATCCTTGATCTTGCGGCTGGTGGTGCCGCGCACGACAGAGTCATCCACCAAGATCACCCGCTTGCCCTTGATCAGCGCGCGGTTGACGTTCAGTTTCAGGCGCACACCCATGTTGCGGATCTGTTCGGTCGGTTCAATGAAGGTGCGGCCCATGTACTGGTTGCGGATGATGCCCATGCCATAGGGGATGCCGCTTTCATGGGAATAGCCAATCGCCGCAGGCGTGCCGCTGTCGGGCACCGGGCAGACCAGATCGGCCTCAACCGGGGCTTCGCGGGCCAGTTCCACGCCAATTTGACGGCGGGTCTCATAGACCGAGCGGCCGCCGATAATGCTGTCAGGGCGGCTGAAGTAAACGTGTTCGAACAGGCAAAACCGGCTGGCGGCCGGGGCAAAGGGGCGGGTCGAGATGATCTTGCCATCTTCAATCACCACCATTTCGCCCGGCTCGATCTCACGGATAAACTCCGCCCCGACTATATCCAAGGCGCAGGTTTCTGAGGACAACGCCCACGCGTTGTCACCCAAGCGGCCCAGAACCAAGGGGCGCACGCCCAAAGGATCGCGCACCCCGATCAGCTTGGTGCGCGTCATGGCCACGATGGAAAACGCACCCTCAACCCGGCGCAGCGCATCTTTGATGCGCTCGGCGATGGTTGTCTGGATCGAGCGCGCCATCAGATGGATGATGCATTCACTGTCCGAGGAGGACTGAAAGATCGAGCCGCGTTCAATGAGTTCACGGCGCAGCGCGCTTGCATTGGTCAAGTTGCCATTATGGGCAATGGCCGCGCCGCCCATGGAGAACTCACCAAAGAAGGGCTGCACATCGCGGATGGCGGTAGAACCCTTTGATCCGGCGGTGGAATAGCGCACATGGCCAATGGCAAGCGAGCCCGGCAGGTCTTGCATCACCTCGGCTTTGGTAAAGTTGTCGCGCACGTAGCCAAAGCGGCGGACCGAGTTGAACCCTTGTTCGGCGTCATGGGCCACGATGCCGCCGGCCTCTTGCCCGCGATGCTGTAGCGCATGGAGACCAAGGGCCACGAAATTGGCGGCGTCGTTCACGCCGACCACGCCAAAGATGCCGCACTCTTCCTTCAGCTTGTCGCCGTCATCGAGGGGCAAAAACGGGTGGGCGGGGAAGCGGCGCATGGGCTCTCCGAATCCTGAGGGTGGGCTGGCCTTCGTTTAGGCGGAATGCGCCGCCCTGTCACCCCCAAAGCCGACGTGACATCGTCTTGCCGCGGCGCAAGATCAGTTCGACGGCGCCGTCGGGGTGGCCGGGGCTACCTCAGGGGGAGCGGCTTCCTCGGGTGCCGCGCAGGCCTTGGTCAGCGTGTTATAGCGCGACAGGATCCAGCCCGGCGCATCATCGGGCACAGCCGCGTCAATATTGGCTTGGAAGGACGCGAAAACCTTGGCCGAGCGCGACTCGTCCACCAGCGGCACGGTGTTCGAGGCCACCGCCCGATCATAAACCAAAAGCGCCACGCCGACCAAGACGATCCCGCGCAAGACGCCAAAAACAAAGCCAAGACCCTGATCGATGCCCCCAAGCGCCGAGCGCTGCACGATCGAGGAAAACAGCGGTGTGAAGAGCGAAGCCAAGATGAGACCAATCGCCAGAACCAAACCGAAGGCCACGATGATCGAAAGCTCACAACTGTCTTTCAGAAAATCGCCCAGAACCGGGATTTCCTTGACCAAGGGCTGGGCGCTTTCGGCAAAGACAAAGGCCAAGACCGCCGCCCCGACCCAGCCTGCGATGGCCATCGCCTCGCGCACCAGGCCACGCGAATAGGCGAGGATCGCCGAAAGCACGATGACGAGCGCAACCAGGCCGTCGATCAGGGTAAAGCCTTCCATCCAACTCTCCTTCGCGCGTCAGCCCGCGCCAAACATATCCCCGACAAAGGCGGTGAGATCGGGCATTTCCCGCACGCTCATCCCCTCGACGGCCACCAGCTTTGAGCGGCTTGGCGCAATCGCTTGTGAGAAACCAAGTTTTGCCGCTTCTTTCAACCGGTTTTCCGTCTGACCCACTGGGCGCAGGGCGCCAGAGAGGGAAATTTCGCCAAAAAGCACAGTTTCGGCGGGGATCGCAACATCCTCGCGCGCCGAGACAAGGGCTGCGGCCACGGCAAGATCGGCGGCGGGCTCGGTCACGCGCATGCCACCGGCCACGTTCAAGAACACATCAAGCCCGGTAAACGGGATGCCGCAGCGTGCCTCAAGCACGGCCAGAATGGTCGAGAGGCGCCCCGAATCCAACCCCACCACAGTGCGGCGTGGGGTGCCAAGCGGTGAGGGGGCGACAAGGGCCTGAATTTCGGTCAGCACGGGCCTTGTGCCTTCGATCCCGGCAAAGACAGCGCTGCCGGGGCTGGCCTGTCCGCGTTCGGACAAAAACAGCGCCGAAGGGTTCAAGACCTGCGACAGCCCGCCGCCCGTCATCTCAAAGACGCCAATCTCATCGGCGGGGCCAAAGCGGTTTTTTACCGCGCGCAGGATGCGGAACTGATGGCCCCGCTCGCCCTCGAAATAAAGGACCGTGTCCACCATGTGCTCCACCACGCGCGGTCCGGCAATCTGGCCGTCCTTGGTGACATGGCCGACCAGAATGATCGCCACGCCGCGCTTTTTGGCAAAGGTGACCAACTCATGCGCGGCGGCGCGCACTTGGCTGACCGAGCCGGGGGCGGCTTCGACTGTATCAAGCCACATAGTTTGGATGGAATCGATGATCGCCAAGCCGGGGCGTTCGGCATCCAGCGTCGTCAGAATGTCGCGCAGGTTGGTTTCGGCCCCCAAGGCCACCGGCGCATCGGTCAGCCCCAAGCGCTGGGCGCGCATGCGGACCTGCGCCGATGCCTCTTCGCCCGAGATATAGAGGCATTTCACGCCGTGGCGGGCAAAGGAGGCTGCGGCTTGCAAGAGAAGCGTCGATTTGCCAATGCCCGGATCACCGCCGACCAGAATGGCACTCGCAGGCACCAGCCCACCGCCAAGCACGCGGTCGAACTCCTCGATCCCGGACGAGGCGCGTGGCGGGGGGGCCTCTTCGGTCGCCAGATCGGTCAGGGCAATGGTGCGGCCCTTGGCGCCAAGCGCCTTTGGCCCGGCCGAGAGGGGGGCCTCCTCGACAATTGAATTCCACGCGCCACACGCATCACAGCGACCGGCCCATTTGCGATGGGCAGCGCCGCAGGACGAACAGGTGAACGATTGGGACGATTTGCTCATACGTCTTGTTGCCTTGAAACGCGCCCCTCCTCAAGCCCATACGGGCATTCGTCGGAAGAACGGCACCGGTTGCGCGCGAAGAGTGCCGTCAGGCTCGATGAGCCGCCCCGGAAGGTCCGCGATGCGACAGCACGAGCGAGGCCAGAATGCAGCCGGTGAACAGATAAAGCCCCCAAGCGGTTTCCACCGTCACCAGCCCCGCCCCTTTGATGAGAACGATGTAAATCGCCAACAAAAACACATCCGCCATCGCAAGTTTGCCCATCACCTGCAAGACCGGCATCACGCGCGGCGCCAGAAGCCCGAAATCCACCAAGGCGACGCCCACCACCTTGGCCATCGGCGCAAAGACGGCCAGAAACGTCACCACCAGCGCCAAGACCGCATCGGTGGCCCAAAGCGCTTGCAACCCGGTAATGATCGAGATTTCGTCCATGCCAAAGATCGGCAGCACGGCCGCGCGCATCAGGGGCGCGAACCACGCAATCGGGAACAGGACCAAAAGGCACAGGTTCAGGTATCTCATCCCCTGACCTCGCCGTGGGGCGGGCGCAATGTCAAGCGCGGGTTACTTGCCGGGTTTCGGCAGTTGCACCACGTTTTGCTCTCGGTGATCTTCAAGATCGAAATCATAACCAAGCGTGGGCAGGATTTCCTTAAGGTCAGCCTCCAGCCGCTTGATCTGGGTCTGGGCCTGCCGCTCTTCGGCCTCGACATCCTGCAACCAGCGGCGAAGCTCGGCGCAGGTGGTGCGGGCCGCCGCCAGACGGTCGGTCAGGGCTTGCACCTCTTGCTGGCGTTGGCGCAGAAAGTCCTTGGCGCGACTGACCTTTTCATTGGAATAGGTCTGCGCAAGCTCGCGCGTCTCAAAGCTCATTTGCGCCGCGAGCTGCAAAAGCTCGGGCTCCAGATGACGCAGGTCCGGGTGTTCGCGCAGATGCTGGAGCCGCGCCTTCATGCCCTCAAACTCGGACGACAGGCCAAACACGCCCTTGCGGTCAGAGGCATGGGCATGGGCATAGGCGCGCGCCACGTCATGCATATCCATGGCAAAGCTGCGGTGGCTGCGTTCCAGCCGGGAAATCCGCAGATTGGCGGGCAGATAGAACAGCAACAGGAGCATCAACCCCGTTAGGCCCAGCTGCAGCCACATGCCCGCTTGCGGCACCGCCTGCCCACCGAAAAAGAGGGCAATCTGCGGCCAAGGGATCACCTCGAAGGCGGCCAAAAGGCTGGCCACCACCAGCGCCGACGCCACGATCCCAACCAGTGACACGGACACAGCGTTCAAAACCGCGTGCGCAGCGCGCAAACGTCCGACGATCTTCCAAACCATTCCACACAAACCCCAAAATCTGGCCCAATAACAGGCCTGTTCCCGGCCCAAAATTCTTAGCGTGAGCATTGCGAATTAAGGAAAATTTGCAACGAAAATGGGGCAGGGCCTTGAAATCCTGCGACAAATTCCTGTGGAGAAGCTGCGTTGTTTCCGGCCTGGCAACAGTTGCGCAACCGGGGCGGGTAACGGCCATGCAACCCACAGAATCGCCCTAGCGCACCGCCGCAATCGGCCCTGTCGCCCGGCCATGGATGAACTGCTGCACATAGGGGTCAGGCGTGCTGTCCATCTCGCCCACGGGCCCGTTCCAGCGGATCAGCCCGTCATGCAGCATGGCCACCCGGTCGGCAATGGCGCGCACCGAGGTCATGTCATGGGTGATGGTGATGGCCGTCGCGCCCATCTCAGTCACGATCTCGCGGATCAAGGCGTTGATGACGCCCGCCATGATCGGATCAAGCCCGGTGGTGGGTTCATCGAAGAAAATGATCTCGGGCTCGGCCGCAATGGCGCGGGCCAGTCCGACGCGCTTTTGCATGCCGCCCGACAATTCGGCAGGGAACAGATCGGCGGTTTCGGGGCCGAGACCCACCCGGCGTAGCTTTTCAACGGCAATCTCGCGCGCTTCGTCTTTGGGCTGCTTCAAAGGCCCACGCATCAGGCGAAACGCCACGTTTTCCCAAACCCGAAGGCTGTCAAACAGCGCGCCGCCCTGAAACAGCATGCCAAACCGCGCCAGAAACGCCTCACGTTCGGCGGTCAGCACGTTCTGCCCCTCCAGCGTGATCAGCCCCTCATCGGGTCGCACAAGGCCCAGAATGCACTTCAACAGCACCGATTTCCCGGTGCCCGACCCGCCGATCACCACCAGCGACTGGCCCTTGTCCAGCCGCAGATCGATGCCGCGCAGAACCTGTTTTGACCCGAAGGATTTGGTGACACCCGAGAGTTCGATCATGGCGTGAACATCACCGATGTCAGAAGGAAATTCGCGGCCAAGATCAGGATCGAGGCGGCCGCCACAGCGGTTTTCGTGGCCCCACCGACCCCCATCGCCCCGCGTCCCGAGGCCATGCCGTGATAGCAGCCGATCAGGGTGGCGATAAAGCCAAAGACCGCGCCCTTGGCCAAAGACGAGATCACGTCGGCACTTTCCAGAAAGTCGAGCGTGGTCTGAATATAGGTGGCCTTGTTAAACCCAAGCTGACCGGTGGCGACCAGAAAGCCGCCCATGATGCCAATCACATCGCCCACCGCCACCAGCAAAGGCACTGTCAAAGTGCCAGCCAGAACGCGCGGAACTGTGAGATATTTCATCGGGTTGGTGGACAAAGTTACCAAAGCATCGATCTGTTCGGTCACCTTCATCGTGGCAATTTCAGCCGCGATGGATGAGGTCACGCGCGCGGCAATCATCAGGCCCACCAACACCGGACCCAACTCGCGCACCATGCCGATGGCGACGATCTGCGGCACCACAGCTTCAGCGTTGAAGCGCTGACCGCCGGCATAGATCTGCAAGGCGAGCGCCCCGCCGGTGAAGATCGCCGTCAGCCCAACCACGGGCAAGGACAGCCAGCCGACATGCAACAGCGCCGACAAGAACTCGCGCGTGTAAAACGGCGGGCGGACAAGATGGCTGATGGTCTGGGCAGCATAGATCGCCACCCGGCCAAAGGCCGCCAAGGCGGCCAGCACCGGACGACCAAGCGCGGCGAGCGCCCCGGTCACGACCGCCCCCGTCACGCGCGCCCCTCAAGATACCGGCGCGAATAGCGCGCGCCAAAATGGGTCAGGATCTCATAGCTGATGGTCTTGGCCATATCGGCCAGATCATCCACGCCCTGATGCGGGCCCAAGATATCCAGATAGCGCGGAACCTCGCGCAGATGGGTGATGTCGACGGTGATCAGATCCATCGAGACACGGCCGACCAAGGGGCAGGGCGTGTCGCCATCCCAGAGCACGGCCGTGTTGGACAGGGTGCGCATCAGCCCATCGGCATAGCCGGCCGCGAGTGTCGCGATGACAGAGGGCTGTTCGGCCACCCAAGCGCAGGAATAACCCACCGGCTGACCGGCCGCGATCTCGCGCGTTTGCACCACAGGGATCGACAGGGTCACCACTGGCAAGGCCGCTTCATAGGGCCAGCCGCCATAAAGGCCGATGCCCGGGCGCGTCAGATCAAAGTGATAGCGCGGCCCCATCAGAATTCCGCCCGTTGCCGCCAAAGACCGAGGCACCGCTGCGCCGTCGGTCATGGCATGAAAGCGCGCAAGCTGGGTTTCGTTCAACGGATGATCCGGCTCATCGGCGCAGGCCAGATGCGACATCAACAACTCGGGGCCTGCGTCCAGCAGATAGGGGGCCACGGCCTCCCATTCCATCTCGTCCATGCCCAGCCGGTTCATGCCGGTGTTGAGCTGCACGCCAAAGGCATGGCCGGGCAGCGATTCCAGATGACGCGTCACCTGATCCAGACTGTTGAGCATTGGTGTCAGGTCCAGATCGGCGATCATGTCGGTGTCGCCCGCCATGTGGCCTGACAGGATGTTGATCTGCGGTCCCGGTCCCAAGGCCTGCCGCACCGCGGCGCCTTCTTCGGCGGCCGCCACGAAAAACCGCCGCGCTCCGGCGCGCGCCAGCGCCTGCGACACCCGCTTGACACCAAGGCCATAGGCATCGGCCTTGACCACGGCGGCGGTTTGCACGCCCGAAGCCGAGGCGCGGTCAAGCGCGCGCCAGTTGGTGACGATTGCGTCAAGATCGATGGTCAGATGAGCTGTGGACATGGGCAGGGGTTTTGACTGGCGGGGCTCTGGGGTCAAGGGGGAATTTTGTATCAGCCTCGCCGTGGCGGCCCGCTTGTCAAGCCACAAGCCCCGGCGGGGCGGTCGCGGCAGAGGGCCGTCGTGGTCCGCCGCTGTCTTGAGTGCCCGCGACAGCTTTACACCCGGTGACGCCATGGTTACGAGTTTCATGCCAAGCGGATAGGGACACAAGGCGCAAAGGGCTCACCATGATCACGCTGGCCGCCGATGTTGGCGGAACCTTTACCGATCTGATCCTCACGATTGGGGCGGGCTCAGGTCGCCCTGCCGCCACCCATGTTGATAAAGTCTCGACAGGTGCGCGCGGCAGCACGGCGGGCATTGAGGCGGGTATTGCCAAGATCACCCAAGCTGCGGGTCTGTCGGTTGGGGATGTTGATCTTTTCGTCCATGGCTTCACGGTTGGCATCAACGCGCTTTTGACGCGGGCCGGTGCGCGCGCGGCGTTGATCGTGCCGCAGGGCCAAGGCGATGTGCTGGAAATCGGCAATCAAATCCGCCCCCGCACCTATGCCCTGTTCCAAGACAAACCCGCCCCTGTCATCCCCAAAACACAGGTCATCGAGATCGCTGAAGGCAGCGACGCCTTCGGCACGGTCACGCGCGCGCTGACGCAAGCGGCGATCATGGGCTGTTTGGACGACATCGACCGCCTAAAGCCCGAAGCTGTGGCGATTTCACTGAGCTTTTCGTTTCTGAACCCCTGCCACGAACAGGCACTTGCCGAAGGCATTAAGTCCAGATTTCCTGATCTGCCAATTTTCCTGTCGCATGAAACCGACCCCCGCCCCGAAGAGTGGCGCCGAGCCTCGACCACGGCAACGGTGGCCTATATCGGCCCGATCGTGTCGCGCTATGTCACGGGGCTTGAGGCCGCGCTGCAGCGCATGGGGTTTCGGGGCCGGTTTTTGTTGATGCGCTCCGACGGGGGCGTCGCGACCTTTGAGGCCGCGCAACGCAACCCCGGGCATTTGCTGACCTCGGGCCTCTCTGGCGGGGTGATTGCCGCCGAAGCGCTCTTGCAACGGGCGGGGCTCAAGGCCGCCGTGGCGTTGGATGTGGGCGGCACCTCGGCGGATCTGGCGGCGGTCAAGGCCGGGCGCACGGGCATCCGGCGCGAGCGGGTGATGGATGGCCAGCCTATCCGCCTGCCGACGATTGATGTTGAAACCGTCTCGAACGGTGGCGGATCCATCGCGTGGGTGGATGCGGGCGGCGCCTTGCGGGTGGGGCCTGCCTCGGCTGGGGCGGTTCCGGGGCCCGCCTGTTACGGCATGGGCGGAACCCGCCCGACGGTGACAGATGCGGCGGTGGTGTTGGGCTGGCTGGCGCCCAAAGACTATCTGGGCGGCGACATGACCCTTGATGAGGGCCTTGCGCGTCAGGCCTTATCAGAACATGTCGCGGCACCTCTTAAGATCGCAGTCGAGGCGGCGGCCTTTGGTGTCATCCGCGTTGCCAATGCCGCTCTTGTGCAGGCCGTGCGCAAGCTTGCTGTTGAGCGTGGGTTGGATTTGCGTCGCCATTACCTCATTCCGGCCGGAGGGGCTGGGCCGCTTTACGGCGCAATGATTGCGCGCGATCTCAAGATGGCGGGGCTCCTCGTGCCGCGCTATCCCGGCATCTTTGCGGCCGAAGGCCTGTTGGCCGCCGATCTTTGCCATCGCGATCAGATGCACTTTCACCACCCTTTGGCCACTGTCGCGGACGCGTTGGTGCTTGATGGCTTTGACACCCTGCAACGGCGCACCGCGGCGCTGTTAGACGCAGACGGCGTGCCGCGCCGTGACCAAGGCTTCCGCCTCAAGGCCGATATGCGCCACATTGGGCAATGGCACGATCTGGCGGTCGACATTCCGCGGCGTTTGCTGAAGGGCGGGGTGAACCGAGAGGGCCTTGCCACGCTGTTCCACCGCCAGCACCGCGAGCTTTACGGTCATTCTGACCCCTCCGCTCCGATTGAATTTCGCGGCCTGTCGATCGAGGCGACGGGCAAGCTGTCGCGCGCGGCACCAGCGCCAGTCGAGGTGGCATCTGCGTCGAACGTCCGCAGTCGGTCGATCATCTTGGAGGATCCGCTGCACCCTACGACCGTCTCTGTAAATGACCGCGCCAGCCTTGCGCCGGGTCAAAGGCTGAACGGCCCGCTTCTCATTTCCCAAAAAGACAGCACCACGGTCGTGTTCCCCGGCCAATTTCTGCAGGTCTTGGACGATGGGGCGCTTTTGGTTTTGGAGGGTCGCGCATGACTTTGTCGCCCATCGACCGCGATGTCTTTCAGCATGAGATTGCCTCAATCGCCGAGGAAATGTCCTCGACCCTGCGCCGCGCGGCCTATTCGCCCATCATCTGGGACATGATCGATTATGCCTGCGGGCTTTTGGACAGCGAAGGCCAACTGATCGCCCAAGCCCCCACGATCCCGGCGCAGCTTGGCATCATGTCCACCGCCTTTCGCCACATCACTCAAACGATCCCAATCAGCGGCTGGCGGGCTGGTGACATCATCATCTGCAACGATCCTTTTGCGGGCTGTTCGCACACGCCCGACATCGTGCTGTTCTCGCCTGTGGTCGTTGGGGGGCGTTTGGTCGCCGTGACCTCGACTGTCGCGCATCATGTCGATGTCGGCGGCCCGGTACCCGGAACCGAAAATGCCACGGCGCTTGAGGTCTTTGGCGAAGGGCTGATCCTGCCGCCGATGAAGCTGTATGACCGGGGCAGGCCCGATCGCAATCTTTTGGCGGTGATCGCGCGCAACCTGCGCGATCCGGCGGCGACCACGGGGGATTTGAACGCCCAGATTGCGGCCTGCCGCACCGGTGAGCGCCGGATCGCAGATTTGGTCGAGAAGTACGGGGTCGAGGGGTTCCTTGCCCGCAAATCAGCCGTCCTTGACCACAGCCACACTTTCATTCGCGCCGCGCTTTCCCCCTATCGGGGCAAGTCATGCCGTGCCGAAATCCTGATCGAGGATGATGCGGCTAGCGCCGAACCCATGCGTTTGGCGGTCGAGGTGACGATCGGCGACGGCACGCTGACCGCCAATTTCACTGGGACCGAGCCGCAGCGGGCGAATGGGTTGAATTGCCCTGTCGCCTCAACGATTTCGATGGCGCATTACGCGGTGCAGGCGGTTTTTGCCCCGGATCAGTTGCTGAATGACGGGTTCAACCGAGCGATTGAGCTGGTCTTGCCCAAAGACAGCCTCATCAATCCGCGCGCGCCGGCCGCTGTATCCTGTCGCCATCTGACCGAACAGGCGGTGGCAGATGTGGTGCTGAAGGCGCTGGCCCAGATCGCGCCAGATCTCTCGACGGCGGGAAGCCAGATTTCCTTTCCTACCTTTGGCATCGGCGGCTTTGACCACCGCCGCGCGGGCGAGCCGCGCTATTTCGTGACCGGCGACATTTTGGGCGGCGGCATGGGCGCAGGGCGTGGGTCGGCAGGTGCCAGCGGTGTCGATTGCCACGGATCGAACTGCGCGCTGATCTCGGGCGAGATTATGGAGATGACCGGCCCGGTGCGCGTGGTCGGCACCCGGCTTGTGCCGGGATCGGGCGGGGAGGGGGCCACGGCGGGCGGGTTGGCCATTGAGCGGGTCTATGAGGTCTTGGCCGATGGGTTGACCGTTTCGGGCTATTTGCAACAGACACGGCCAGAAACCGTGCCTTGGGGCATGGACGGCGGTGGCGCGGGTGCCCCGGCGGCTGTTTGGATCGAACGCGCTGGCGGCGGGTCTGAACCCTTGGTCAGCAAGTTTATCGGTGTGACCATGAACCGAGGGGACAGGCTTTACCTGCGCTCAGCCGGGGGCGCGGGCTGGGGGCGTGCGTCGTAGCGGAACGCGCCGCTTGATCGGCTATAGGCCGTTCACAGAGCATGATCACATCGCGCTTCGCGACATGGCTTGCCTTAAGCCCCGACCGACACCAGCCACCAAACCCTCAACTGGGAAGCACACATCCCAAATCGGTCAAGACCTTACGGAATGCGGCGGTCCCGCGCAGCAAGGCCTGATGCTCAAGATCGACCAACTGCTCCGGCGAGAGCCGCGATTGGTCAAGCACAAGAAAGGCCGGATCAAACGGCGGATCGGCGAAAGCAAACGCCCCTTCGCCCAGCGTCACGCCTGCCAACGGCACGCGGCTTGCGCGGATCGGTGCCGTGTAGGCCCAGACATTCTCAAACGTGATCCGCCGCAGACCTTGGTCCAGCAGGCGTTTGGTCAGGCGTGTCAGGGGCAGGGCCCCATCACCAACCGGCACGCCCGCCACCCTAAGCTGTCCCGCATCTTCGGGGCGCACCATCACGTGGTCCTTAAAATGGACGGAATACACATGGGGCAAGACCGCCTCTAACGCGGCTTCGGGATCTTCCAGCACCATCTGCGAGTTGCCATAGTCATAGAGGATCTTCAGCGCGGGATGCCCCACCGCCTCAACAATCTGGGCCAATTCCGGACCGGTGAAATCCTCGTGGTTTTCCAACACGATAACGATGCCAAGATCGCTTGCAACCGGGGCAACCGCGGCCAGATCGCGGATCGTCGCCGCCATCATCTCATTGGGGGTGCCCGCGTGGCGGGTATAGGTGCGCAGCGACGTGGCCCCCATGCGATGCGCCACCCCCAGAAGCTCGGTCATATGGGCGGGGTCTGTCCCCGAAGTGTCCACTTCCAGACTGAAGCCAAGCCCCTGTAGATGCGCCCGCAGGCGGTCCATCCGCCAAGGCTCTCGGCCGCCAAGGTGGCGATAACTGGCGTTGTTCAAAGATAGGCTGATGCCTTTGAACCCAAGCGCTGCGGTGAGATCCGCATAGGCGACGCAGTCAAAGCCGGGCTTATGGGCAAAGTGATGCCAGAGCCCAAAGCTGTGAATCGTGGGTTCAACCTGCATCCTGTGCATCCAGTTCTGTGAGTTCGGCGGCATAGGCCACCTTATAGCGGTCTCGAACCTCGGCCTCGGGCCGGGTTTCGGCGCGCCACAGGCAGTAGGCCGCCATACGCCACGCATAGAACGGGCGCAGGGCGAGATAGCGGGCCTTCAGGTCGGGGCGGGCAAGGGCGTGCCAGAACGCGTCCTGTTGGGACAGGGTCAGCTCCGCGTGTTCGCTTAAGATTTGGAAGGCGGGCGAAAGAAAGCTGTAGATATCCTCGGCCAAGTCCCCAGCCGCGGGGCATTGCCAGTCAATGATCCGCAAACCTGTGCCGTGGCCAATCAGATTGCCCGGTCCAAGATCGGTATGGATCAAGGACAGCCGCGCGGGGGGCGCCAGATCGCGCGGGGCGGGTCGCGGCGGAGGTGGCGCGTTGCAACGCGCAAAAAGCACGTCGCCCTCGGCCATGATATCGGCCGGGCTCAGCGGCACGTGACGAAACCCGTCGGGGTCTGCGGCCTCTTTGCGCAGCAAAAGCCGCGCAACATCGGCTGTGCCCGACTGCCAAGGGCTGCCCTCGACGTACTCGTAGATCATCATCGAGGCATCGGCCCAGAACCCCAAAAGGCGCGGCGCGACATCTAGCCCCTCCAGCCGCTTTAGGGCGCGCGCCTCATCTTCGGGGCGGTTGGGAAACAGGGTTCCCGTGGTCTCAGGCGCAAAGCGCTTTAGCACCAGCTTTGCCGCCCCGGTTTGGACCAAGATCACCTCGTTCAGATACCCGCCTTTAAGCGGGCGAAGCGTGACCGGGCCCTGCCAATGCCCGGCCTCTTGCAACAGGGTCTCTATGGAACTGTTGGTCATGCGAAGGCCTGCAACCGGGCCAAGAGCCCTGCCTCAATCTCCAACCCCTCAACCGCCAAACGCCGCTTGTTTGCGTCGCGCCGGGCATTGGGCAATCGCGCGCCCTCTTGTTCGGTGATCGAGGTCATCAACTGCTGAATGGTGGCGTCGAACCCACCGCCAGAAAACCCCTGCGGGTCGATGGCAATGAAGAACTGGCCATTGTCGATGGGCTGGCCGTCATTGTCGGTGAACGAGCCTTGCTGCAGCCCAAGCCTGCCCCCGGCAAGCGCGGCACACAGGACTTCGACCAGAAGGCCGATGGAGAACCCCTTCACCCCGCCCGCTGGAGCCATAGAGCCGGCCAGCCCTGCCTCGGCGTCGGTGGTTGGGGCGCCCGTGGCGTCCAAAGCCCAGCCCAAGGGAATGGCCTGCCCTTGATCTGCGGCGCGCTTGACGGCTGTCCATGCCACGGCCGTGGCCGATTGATCGACCAAGAACGCAATCTCGCCCTGAGGTGCAGGCACGGCATAAGAAATTGGGTTGGTGCCAATGATCGGGCGATGCCCGCCCACAGGCGCAACCGTCGGCACCGCATTCGTGGCCCCAATCGCCAAAAGACCCGCCCGCGCCAAGGTGCCGGTGTGAAACCCAAGTGTCGCGGCATTGTAAGAGTTGAAAACCCCCATCGCCGCAATCCCTTGGGCTTTGGCAGCTGGGATGAGTTGGGCAAAGCCCGCCTCAATCGCTGGATGGGCAAAGCCGTGGCGCGCGTCGACGCGGAAACTGCTCGCTGAAAAGGCGGTGACCTCGGGGTCTACTGTTCCCTTGACCTTGCCGCTGCGCAGGTGCTGGCAATAGTAGTCAAGCCAATAGAACCCGTGACCCTCAAGCCCTGAAAGCTCGGTGTCCAGAATGGCCTCGGTGAAATAGGGCGCGTGGCGCGGTGCAAGGCCGCTACCGGTCAAGGCGGATCGGATCAGATCGCGCGCAGCAGGGACAGTCAGAACCGGCATGAAGCGGCCTTTGCGGCTAGAGAGGCGTCGTCGCGTAAACAACGTTGCACCAGTCAGCCGTTTTCCCAAAGGCTCCGTCTATCCAGCAAACGACGAAGACCTTTAAAATCCGACCAGCCCGATGAATTGGCTTGGCTAAGCGGTGCCCAAGCCGCGCATTGGCATAGAGCCGCAGCTCACATCACCAGACGTTCGTTCGGCGGCACGCTATCTGCCCGCCTGACTGCCCCTAACGTGTGGCGCAGATCTCGGACAGCATGGAAATGATCGGGGGGTAGTAGCCAGACTCATATCCGTTCTCGTCATCCAGCACCGACAGGAACGCGGCGACCCGGCCGGTTTCGGGATTGGCCACCAGATACTGCCCGCCATAGCCGCCATGCCCAAACCAAACGCCATTGGTGTTCGTCTGGTTCGAATAGCGCAGATGCTGGCGCGGGGCGGCCATCGGGATGCCGCCGGCTTGGGTTTGCTGCAGGAAGGGGGCCGAACCAAAGGGTCGGCCATCTATGCCCTGACCCCGTCGGGCAAGCACAGCGCCATAGCGGCACAGATCCCGCGCAGTCAGGCAGATGCCGCCGTTCAGCAAAGGAAATCCCTGCCGATCCGTCGCAATGTGCAGCGCGCCTTCAAGACCGGCGGCATCGGCCAGATCGGCCATCCACTGCCCCATCGGCCGCCCCCCCCGTGCCTCGGCCACAAAGGCCAAGACATCGGTATTGGCGCTTTTGTACAGATAGCTGCCGGTGTCATTCCGGTTGTCGCGCGCGCCCACGGCCAGATTGATGCCCGCAAGGAAAGACCGGTTTGTCGGTTCTGCCCCTATGGGCAGGCGCATGCCGGTTGCGGCCTCATGCTGAAAGACCGAAGCCTCGGCATTGGCATAGTCTTCGTCATAGTCGTTCTGGACGTTCATGTTCAAAACGTCTTGCAGGCTTGCGCCAAAGTAGCCCGGCCCAATCCATGGCAAGATCGCGCCAATCGTCTCTGCCAGATCAAGTTTGCCGTCTTCCCACAGCCGCCCAATGAGCAGATTGGCCGACATCTTAGAAATCGACATGATCGAATGCGGGCGGTCGGGGCCGAAATCCGGGGCATAGCGTTCATACAAAACCCGGTTGCCCTCAATCACGGCCATCGCCGAAAACCAAGGCAGACTGGCCAGCCGCCGAACATCATCCCGCATCGCGATCGAGATTTCGCTGGATGGGCGCAAATCCATGACCTGCGCGGCGCGATAGCTTTGGGCATAGCGGGTCAAAAGATGCAGGTTGTGAAACCCCTGCCGCCGGAATGGTGCTGAATTCCAACGGGGGCGGTGGTCCTCACCCACCAAGAGGTCAGGGTTTGGATGGGCGTGCGGCGTCATGACGGGGTTCCCTTTTGCCGCAAGGATAGCCCTTTGACATCAAATGCAGCAAGGGTTTCGGAAAATGGCGTGGGCTGGCTGAAGCGCGATCAATGGCCCATAGGCAGGCGTGACGCGAACCCCGCCGCCTCAGAACCCAACGTCGCGGTTGGCCTGATAGCTTTGCACCAGATTGCCAAAGCGCGTGAACCGACCCTCGAACGACAGTTCAACCGACCCGATCGGCCCATGGCGCTGTTTGCCGATGATCACCTCGGCCTTACCATGCACCTGTTCCATGATCACCTGCCAAGCGGCCATTTTCTCCAGCTCATGATCGCCCGGCTTTTCGCGTTCTTTGTAGTATTCGTCCCGATAGACGAACATCACAACGTCGGCGTCCTGCTCGATGGACCCGGATTCGCGCAGGTCTGACAGCTGCGGGCGCTTGTCCTCGCGGCTTTCGACCTGACGCGACAGCTGTGATAGGGCGATGACGGGGATGTTCAGTTCCTTGGCAATCGCCTTCAGGCCTTGGGTGATCTCGGACACTTCCTGCACCCGGTTGTCCCCCTTCGACGATGAGCCTTTCAAAAGCTGCAAATAGTCGATCATCAAGACATCCAGCCCATGGGTGCGCTTCAACCGCCGCGCGCGGGCGGCGACTTGGCTGATGGGCAGGGCAGGGGTATCGTCAATGTACAAGGGGCAGCTTTCCAGCGCCTTGGCGGCATCGACAAAGCGGCGGAATTCGCCCTCGGTCATGTCCCCCCGGCGGATTTGTTCCGACGGCACTTCCGAAGCTTCTGACAAAATACGCGCGGCCAATTGCTCCGCGCTCATTTCCAAGGAAAAGAACCCGACGACCCCGCCTTCCACCGCGCCTTCGTTGCCATCATGCATCCGGCCCCGCTTGTAGGCCTTGGCGATGTTGAAGGCGATGTTGGTGGCAAGCGAGGTTTTGCCCATCGACGGACGGCCCGCAAGGATCAAAAGGTCAGACGGGTGCAAGCCGCCGAGCTTCTTGTCCAGATCAATCAGCCCGGTTGAGATGCCCGACAGACCCCCGCCGCGCTGATAAGCGGCATTGGCGATGTTCACAGCCTCAACCGCGGCCTTCAGAAAGGACTGAAACCCCCGCTCGGCCACGCCCTGTTCGCCCAGCTTGTAAAGCTGCTGCTCGGCCTCGGTGATCTGCTCGCGCGGCTCGGAGGCAAGGTCAACCTTGGCCGCCTTCGCTGAAATCTCACGCCCCAGCGCAATCAGCTCACGCCGCACCGCAAGGTCATAGATCATCTGCGCGTAATCGCGCGCGGCAAAGGCGCTGATGGCGGCCCCGGCCAGACGCACCAGATAGGACGGCCCGCCCAGCTCTTTCAGGCCCTCGTCATCCTCAAAAAACGGCTTCAAGGTCACGGGGCTGGCCAGCGCGTTCTTTTGGATGCGCGCCGAGGCCTTTTCAAAGATGCGCTGATGCACGGGGTCAAAGAAATGCTCGGCCTTCACCAAAGTCGTGATGCGGTCAAAGACATCATTGTTGGTCAGGATCGCGCCCAAAAGCTGCTGTTCGGCTTCGATGTTGTGGGGCAGAGCATCGGGTTCGGCGCTCGGGGCAGCGGCAATCGGCAGGCGGGCGACTTCGTTCATGATGATCCTCTTGACCGGACCCTGTTAGCCCATCCGCGCCAGACCGGGCAATCTGGGAATGTCTGGGGATAACTCCACCTCAGCCGCAATCGGCTGGTGGTGCCCACGCCTCACACTACCACATCTTGCGGCCATGTTGCAAAGCTTCAAGGCCCGGCGCGCCCGGGCCCAGACTTGTCCCCAATCCATCCACAGCCTGATCCCCAGCTGATTTCGCAGGCTCTGGATTTGCGCCTTTCGAAATACTCCGCGGGGGAAGCGGGATTGGCACAATCCCGCGCAGGGGGCGCGAAGCCCCCTTGTGACGCGCCGACCTTACTTGGCGCGGGCTGCCTGCCACGCGCGGGGATCGTGCAGGAAACTTTCGACCTCGGCCAAGGTCTTGGCATCAAAGGCGCCTTGCGCGCGCGCCTCGGCCAGCACGTCCCACCAAGTGCACAAATGGTGCAAGGCCACGCCGTGATCGGCCAGCCGCTGGGTGGTTTCGGGGAAGATGCCGTAGTAGAAAATCACCGCCGTATGGGCGCAACTCGCTCCGGTCTCGCGGATCGCATCGACGAAGGACAGCTTTGATCCGCCATCGGTTGTCAGGTCTTCCACCAAAAGCACCCGCTGCCCCTCGCTCATCGCGCCTTCAATGCGGGCGTTGCGGCCGTAACCTTTTGGTTTCTTGCGCACATAGGTCATCGGCAGCGCCATACGTTCGGCCACAAGGGCGGCAAAGGGGATGCCCGCCGTCTCGCCACCGGCGATGTTGTCAAAGGCCTCAAAGCCAGCGTTGCGCATGATCGTGATGGTCAGAAAATCCATCAAGGTCGATCGGATGCGCGGGTAAGAGATCAGCTTGCGGCAATCGATATAGGTGGGCGAGGGCAGGCCCGAGGCCAGCGTAAAGGGCGTCTCGGCATTGAAATGCACCGCCTTGATTTCCAAGAGCGCCCGCGCCGTCAGGCGGGCGATTTCTTCGGCGGGCGGAAAGGAGGTCGGGATCATCTGGGGCCTCGGGCAGGGTGGCGAGTTTTCGGTGCAAACTCGAATGAAGGGGCGGTGTCTTAGCGAAACAACAGGGTCAGTTTTCGACGTGCCAATGCACGGGGAAACCGGGATTGAACACAGTGACCGGACCAACCTCGGTCATGATCTTGTCCGGGAAAGCCTGCGGCATCTCGTGCTTGACCAACCGCAACTGGCCCTCATTGACTGGAAGGCGATAGAAGGCGGGTCCGTGAAGGCTGGCAAAGCCCTCCAACCGGTCCAAAGCGCCCTCTTCTTCAAAGACATGCGCCAAAAGCGGCATGGTGTTGGTGGCGGTGAAACAACCTGCACAGCCGCAGGAGTGTTCCTTCAGCGCGTCGGTATGCGGCGCGGAATCAGTGCCAAGGAAAAAGCACGTCTCGCCCCCGGTCGCGGCGCGGCGCAGGGCAAGGCGGTGATGTTCGCGCTTGGCCACCGGCAGGCAATAGTAATGCGGCTTGATCCCGCCCACGAGGATGTGGTTGCGGTTGATGATCAGGTGATGGGTCGTAATCGTCGCCCCCAGATTGGGGCCGCCCGCGCGGGCATAGTCCGCGCCTTCGACGGTGGTGATATGTTCCATCACGATGCGCAACTCGGGCAGGCGACGGCGCAGGCCGTCAAGGACGGTGTCGATGAACACCGCCTCGCGGTCAAAGATGTCGACATCATGGTCGACCACTTCGCCATGGGTGCAGAGCGGCAGGCCGATCTCGGCCATCTTTTCCAAAACCGGCATGACGCGGGCAATGTCGCGCACGCCGCCATGGCTGTTGGTGGTGGCCCCCGCCGGGTACAGCTTGACCGCCTTGATCAGGCCCGAGGCATGGGCGGCAGCCACATCGGCGGGATCAGTGGTTTCGGTCAGATAGAGCGTCATCAACGGCTCAAACACCGCACCTTCGGGCAGGGCGGCAAGAATCCGCTCGCGGTAGGCCGCCGCGTGATCGCCGGTCACCACCGGTGGCACAAGGTTCGGCATGATGATCGCGCGGGCGAAATGCCGGGTGGTTTCGGGCAAAACGGCCCGCAGCATCGCGCCGTCGCGCAGATGCAGGTGCCAGTCATCGGGGCGACGGAGCGTGAGGGTTTGGGTCATGGCGAAATCTCGTAACGCAAAGGTGTCTGGGTTTCCAGCCTTGTGCGCGAAGTCCCGCGGAATTCCCCTTTCTGCGGCGCAGCATTTGCGTCATGGTGGCATGAGTCTTTTGAAAGGTTGCCCGATGTTGCCCCTGACCCCACACGGCTACTGGCGCATTGTGCTGCAAGCCAGCCAGATCCTCACCGAATCACATACGGTCATTGCGCTGCGCCTGTCTGGTATGGCGGGGCTTTGGCCGATGGCGGAGGTGGAAAACCAACGGATGATCTCTGAAAAGTTGACCGCCGCCACCCAAGCCACCCATGCCGCGATCCGAACTGGGGCCGCAGGGGGCAGCCTGTCAGACATCGCCATGGCCGCGATGAGGCCGGTCGGACGGCGCACCAAAGCCAACGCCAAACGCCTGACCAAGGCCGCCCGCAAAACGCCCTAGCGCTGCGGCTCTTTCTCGCCCGTCAGCTTGGCCAAGCGGCGCGCGAAATGTGGGGCCTTCAACCGCCGGGTGACCGAGCGGCAAATCGCAATCGCAAGGCTGCGCCGTTTGGCACTTTCCACCTTGTCCAACAATGCTTTGAGATAGGGCGAGAAGGCCCGCCGCTTGCGCCATTCGCGCGCGAAAAGGTCAGGGGTCAGCCGCCCCTCCATCGCCGCCTCGATCAGGGTCGGCAAGACGCCCATATGGCGCAGCGCCCATTCAATCCGCTCCCCCATCAAGGGGGCCGAAAGCCGCGTGACCCAAGGCGCGCGGAACAGGGCGGACTGCATCGCCTCGTCGCGCAGGCTTAAATCATGGATCACCACAACCTTGCCTGCACCTTCCAACATCGCAGGCGCATAGCCATAACGGCTGGTGAAATCCAACCGCCGCGCCGCCAGATTGCGCCGATCCCAAGCCACGTCGCGCCCTGCAAGGCTGGCGCGTGGGTTCAAAGCCAAGACCTGCGCGCCGGGCGCCGTGACGGCATAGGCGCAGGCCGCATGGGCGCCGTGGCCATGGCCATAAAACAGCACCCGGTCGAAATCTTCGAAAAAGGCATCGTCCACCAGCCGGTCGAAATGGCGATAAATTGCGGTGTCGCGGAAATGGGTCTCACCCTCGGCGATCAGGCACAGATGCGACCAACCCCGGTCTTGGGCAAAGGCGTGACCCCAAGGCATGCCCGCCTCGCTGGCCACGATCGTATCAAGCTGATCGAATGTCACGATCAACGTCGTGCCCGCATCCTCAAAAAGCGCCCAATGACGCGCGCCGAGTGCCTCGAAATGCCCCTCATCGGCGGTCAAATCCTCCAACCGCTGCAGCAACGCCGCGCGTGCCGCCTCGCGCCCGGTGTCGGGAGGGGCGTCGTTGGAAGTTTCGACCTCAGTCATCGCCAACCTGCTTTCGTTGCCCGCCGCAAAGGGCAGACCGCAATGCTTTCAAGAATATCGCGTCAGTGTCCTGCGCGGGAACGTTGGAAGCAAGGCAAGATCAAGGCCTATTGTCGCGTCGGCAAAAACAACCCCGCGCGATTGTTTCGCATCTCGCTCATTTGGGGGCTTTAGCCCGCTTTGGGCGGCGCAGACCTTTGATAGGCGGTTAGGGCCGCAGCCATCTGCGGGGTCAGCGCGCGCGACGGTGGGGTCATCAACAGCCGACCAAACAGCGCGCGCCACGGCTCCTCTTGCATCAATTGCGCAAAACGGTCCTTGCGCCATTGAGCGGCGGCGGCATGCAAAGGGCCAAGCACAGGGTCGGCCAACAACTCCGCGCGCAGGGCCGAGCTGTCCAGCGCAAGAATGCTGCGATCTTCCACCTCGCTGAGGTTGCGCTCAACCCAATAGCCCATGTCCAACCCCGCCGCGGCACGGTTCGCCCGGCCCCGATCGCATTTGACCACATAGCTTTCCATCGCCCCCAAGGCGTAATGGTTCAACTGTACCAGCGCGTAATTGGGCCTTGTATAGTCGGAAAAGCTGCGCGTGCCCTCGGCCAGATCGGGCACCTCGCGGCCCGACCCGTCAAACCAGCGCGCGGCCTGGCCTGGCACGGCACTGCGAGGACGATGCACGCCCAGCTTGCGCCAAGGGCCTGCGGCGCGAAACAGCGTCTTGAACTGCTGGGCCCGCCATGGCCAAGCCAGTGTTTCGGGCGCCGCCCGGGTGAAGGTCTCGGTCACCGGGCGGTCGTCATAACCGACGACACCCGCATTGCCGAACATCCGCCATGTCAGGGCTATCGCGTCGGCCTGCGGCAGGGCGGCGAAAAGGTCGGGCAGGGTGCGGTTGCCGACATGGATGTTCACAAACTCATCAATATCGCAAAAGAGGACCCAATCGGCGGCGCCCTTCAAAGGGTGACGGTCCGCGGCCTTGAGCATGGCCCATTGCGGCCCTTCCTCATGCGGACCATCGTTGCGGACATGGGTGAGCCAGCCAAGCGCCTGTAACCGGTCCAGCATGGCATCGGTGCCATCACTGCACTCATTGGAAAAAACCAGCACATCGGTGAACCCCACGGCGCGGTGATGGGCCAGCCACTGGACCAGAAACGCGCCCTCATTCTTGACCCCCAAAATAGCCAGCGCCCGCATCGGAATCCCTTTCACCTGCTGCCGGCCTCAGACATCCAAGGCCCGCGCGCATCTCAAATATCTGTCAGCAAAATCCAAACCGCGCTTTCATGAGTATTTGGGCCAAGATGAATGGCCAAGGGAAGCGCAAATCGCACCCCCGCCTTTGGTCGCAAGCGGCACCGGTGCGGGTTGACCACGGCGGGGTGGGCCGCCAACGTGGGCCAGGCTTTGAGGGAGGCTGCAGAATGACCGAAGGTCCAGGCTCGATCGACGCGGTCGAGGCGCTGCTGGAAGGCCAAGGCTATGTCGCCGCACGGTCGCTGGCCACGGTGGTGTTTTTGTCCCTGCGCCTTGGCAAACCCTTGTTTCTCGAGGGCGAGGCGGGTGTGGGTAAGACCGAGATCGCAAAGGTGCTGGCGGCCGGTCTCGGTCGGCGGTTGATCCGACTGCAATGCCATGAAGGGCTGGATGCCAGCTCGGCCGTTTCGGAATGGAACTTTGCCGCCCAGATGATCGCCATCCGCGCCGGCGAGGCTGCAGGCCGCGCGGGTGTGTTTTCCGAAGATTTCCTCATCGAACGCCCGCTTCTGGCTGCCATGCGCCCCCAGCCGGGTGGCGCGCCGGTCTTGCTGATCGATGAGCTTGACCGCGCCGATGAACCCTTCGAGGCCTTCCTTCTCGAAGCCTTGTCGGATTTTCAGGTCACCATCCCCGAACTTGGCACCGTCAAAGCCCCCGAGCCACCCATCGTCATCCTCACCTCAAACCGCACCCGCGAAGTGCATGACGCGCTCAAACGCCGCTGCCTCTATCACTGGGTCGACTACCCCGCCTTCGACCGCGAGCTGGCCATTCTGCGCGCCCGCGTGCCCGAAGCCTCCGCCCAACTCAGCCGTGAGGTTGTGGCCTTCGTGCATGCGCTGCGCGGCGAGGATCTCTTCAAGCGCCCCGGTGTGGCCGAAACCATCGACTGGGCCAAATGCCTCATCGCGCTGGATGTCGTCTCGCTGTCGCCCGAGGTGATCGCCGACACGTTGGGCGCCATCCTGAAATACCAAGACGATATCCAGAAACTGCAAGGTCTCGAGACCACCAAGATCCTTGCCGAGGTCAAGAAGGCGCTGGTGTGACCTTGCGCCTTTCATCTTGGCCAAAATACTCCACGGGGGTCCGGGGGTGTGAAACCCCCGGGGCGCGGGCATGATCGCGCCCGCGCCAGATGAGGGCCGTCTGGCCGAAAACATCGCCCATTTCGCCCGCGCTTTGCGCCGCGCCGGGCTGCCGGTCGGCCCGGGGCGCGTGGCTGATGCCATCCGCGCCGTCGCGGCCGCCGGCTTTACCCAGCGTGAGGATTTCTACTGGACGCTCCACGCCGTCTTTGTCGCCCGCCCCGAACAGCGGGTGATCTTCCACCAATGCTTTCGCCTCTTTTGGCGCGACCCGCAGTTCTTGGAACATATGATGTCCTTCATGCTGCCTCAGATCAAAGGCACGCAGGAAGACCGCCGTGCTGAGGCGGGGGAAAAGCGCGCGGCCCAGGCGCTCCTGGGGGACGCCCGCCCTGAACCGCCTCCCGTGCCCGAAGGCCTCAACGAGGCCGACCCGCAGATCGAGATTGACGCCACCGCCACGCAATCCGCCGAAGAGCGGCTGAAAACGCTCGATTTCGAACAGATGTCGGTTGAGGAGGTGGCCGAGGCCAAACGCATGCTGACGCGCCTGTCGCTGCCGGTCACCCCTTTGCAATCGCGTCGCCTGCAGGCCGCGCCCCACGGTGCGCGCATCGACCCCCGCGCCACCATCCGCGCTGCCCTGCGCCACGGCGGCGAGGTGATGGCGCTGCACCACCGCAAGCCCCGCATCCGCTGGCCGAACCTTGTGGTGATCTGCGACATCTCGGGCTCGATGAGCCAGTATTCCCGCATGGTCCTGCATTTCCTGCATGCGGTTGCCAATGCGCGCGGGCAAGGTTGCGCCAAGGTTCACGGCTTCACCTTTGGCACCCGGCTGACCAACATCACCCGCCACCTTGCCACCCGCGATGTCGACGCCGCACTGCGCGCCGCCGGGGCCGAGGCGCAGGACTGGGCCGGTGGCACTCGCATCGGCACCTCACTCGCCGCCTTCAACCGTGATTGGTCGCGCCGTGTCTTGGGACAGGGGGCGGTGGTCTTGCTCATCACCGATGGGCTGGACCGCGACGATACCGGCACCCTCTCGCGCGAGATGGAGCGCCTGCACCTGTCGTGTCGCCGTCTGATCTGGCTTAACCCGCTTTTGCGCTGGGAAGGCTTCGCCCCCAAGGCCTCTGGCATTCGCACCATGTTGCCCCATGTCGACAGCTTTCGCGCGGGCCATTCCGTGGCCTCACTCGAGGCGCTGGCCGCCGTGATTTCTGACCCCACCGACCACGGCGACAAGGCCCGACTGATGCGCTTGATTTCGCCTATCAACGGCTGATCTGCGCCATGTTATCGTCTAGCAGGCCAGCTTTGGCCTAAATGGGGCTGACCGGTCGTGCTGACTGGCCCTGACGGGATTCGGTGTCGGCCCCTCGTGCCGCGTGAAAGGATTGCTATGAGACGTTTGCTCACCACGACCACGGCGCTGTCAATCGCGCTTGCCCCGGTCAACCCATGGCCTCTGCTGGCCCAGACCCTGACGGAAACCGGGTCCATTGTGGCCGAAGATGGCACGGTCTTGTGCGAACCCACCGCCGAGGCGCCCTGCCTGCTGGAAAACTATGGTCCCGAGGGTCTTTTGGTGCCAGAGGTCGATCTTGAAGTGATCCCCGAGACTGCCCCGAGCGAAGCGGAAGCCGCTGCGGCCCTGGAAGCAGAGGCCGCGGCTGCTGCTGCGGCCGAAGCCGCTGCTGCTGCCGAAGCGGACGCCGCTGCTGCCGCTGTCGCCGAAGCTGCCGCCGCCGAAGCAGAAGCCGCCGCAGCCGCAGAAGCAGAAGCCGCCGCGGCCGCAGAAGCAGAAGCCGCCGCGGCCGCAGAGGTAGAGGCTGCCGCCGCCGCAGAAGCAGACGCCGCTGTCGCCGCTGAAGAAGACGCTGCGGCCGCCGCCGAAGCCGAAGCAGCCGCCGTAGTTGAAGCCGAAGCCGCTGCTGCCGCTGCTAAAGCAGAAGCCGCGAGCGCCGCAGAGGCTGAAGCCGCTGCTGCCGCTGAAGCTGAAGCCGCCGCTGTCGCTGAAGCCGCTACCGCTGCCGAAGCGGAAGCCGCCGCCGCCGCGGACGAGGCCGAAGCAGCCGCTGCTATTGCCGAAACAGAAGCCACCGCGACCGCCGAGGCGGACGCTGCTGCCGAGGCTGCGGCCATCGCAGCTGCCCAAGAAGAACTCATCCTCGACCCCGCCGGAGTTATGGTTGACCCCAGCGCCGGGCTCGCGGCCGAGGTGGTCGAGATTGATCCCGACGCCGTTCCGGTCGAAGTGCCCGTCGTTACTGAAGCCGAGGTGGAAACCCTGGGCGAGCTTTTGGCCACGCCCGACGTCCTCGACCCCACCGCACTGGGGGCCGCCGCCACGATTGTGCCGGACGCGGGCCAAGAGGCTGAAGCGGGTACAAGCTCTGCCGAGCCCCCGTCAGACCCGCTGCCGCTGGCTGATCTCCCGACATCACCCGATGCGGTGACCAGCGTCATTACGGTCTTGGGCGAAGAAGATACCCGCTCTTCTTCAGAAGAGTTTTCGGCGGCCCCCGTCGCCGTCGCACCGGGCAAGAAGGATCGGCTGTCAGATCTTGAAAAGGTGGGACTTTTCGCGCTGGGCGCGCTGGCCATTGGTGCCATCATCAAAGGGGCCAATGACCGCGAGGACCGTCAGGTCGTCTCCAACACGGGCGACCGCGTGGTGGTCTTGAACCCTGATGGCAGCTATTCGGTCTATAAGGACGATGACACTGTCCTTCGCCGCCCCGGATCCACCGTGCGCACCGAGACCTTCTCCGACGGCTCGACCCGCACCATCGTCGAACGCGCCGATGGCACGCAGGTGGTGACAATCCGCGATGCCACCGGTCGCGTGCTGCGCCGCGCCACCTATGACGCCACGGGCCGTGAGATTGTGCTGATCGACGATCTTGAGCGTGAGGTTCCGGTCGTGATCAGCGAACTTCCCGAGCCGCGCCCAAGTCGCACGCAGATTTCGGCCAAGGATGAAGATGCCCGGCTCAAGGCACGGCTGGCCGCGATTGAGGTCTCCCGCAGTGGCCGCACCTTCAGCCTTCGCCAAGTGCGCGAAATCCCACAGGTACGCGCGCTGGCAGCCACCATCGACGCCGGCAATGTCACCTTCGACAGCGGATCGGCCGCGATCCGCGCCTCCGAGGCCGATGAACTGGCCGATCTGGGCATCTTGATGCAGGATCTTCTGGCTGAAAACCCGGCTGAGATGTTCTTGATCGAAGGCCACACTGATGCCGTGGGGCGTGCCGCGATGAACCTTGCGCTGTCCGACCGACGCGCGGAATCGGTTGCGCTGGCGCTCAGCGAGTATTTCGAAATCCCGCCGGAAAACATGGTGATCCAAGGCTATGGCGAAGCCGAGCTTTTGATCGACACTGAGGCCAACGAGCGGCGCAACCGCCGCGTGGCCGTGCGGGTCATCACGCCGCTTTTGCATGCGTCTGCCAATTAGGGCAGGGGATTGCCGGAACTCGCAAGGCACTTGCCCAAACGACAAAACCCGAAAAGCCCCGGATCACTCCGGGGCTTTTTTCAGGTCTGCGGCCCGATCTCAGCCAATCTCGGCCAAAAGGCGGCTGCGGAACGACATCATCCATTCGGCCCGCTCCTCGGCCATCAGGCGTCCGGTCCGGGTTTGCATCGTGGCGGGCAGACCCAAGAGCTTGACCTCCAGATGATCCAGCGCAAAGGCCTTATCGTCCAAGGGACGGTGCAGCGCCATCGGGTCGTCCATATCGACAATCCCGCCGCCCATCCGGCCCGAAATCAGGAACATCCGCGCCAGCCCAATCGCACCCAAAGCCTCCAGCCGGTCGGCATCTTGCAAGATGCGCGCCTCGGGGGTTTCGGGGGCAATGCCGGCTGAAAAGCTGTGCGCGGCAATGGCATGGGCCACGGCGGGCAATTTTTCGGCTGGAAAGCCGTCGGAGCGCAAGAAGGCCACCGCAGCGTCAGCCGACAGCGTCGAGGCGCGGGCGCGGTCGGGGCTGTTCTTAGGCAGGTTCACCAGATCATGAAACCAGACCGCAGCCTCCAACACTTGACCGTCCACCTCTGGCTCATCCAGCGCGATCTTGCGGGCATTGGCCCAGACGCGGACAAGATGGCCCAGATCATGCGCGCCATCGGACGGTCCCGCCGCCCAAACCGCGGCCACATGGGCGCGGTAGCGTGCAGCGGCCAGGCTCACAGCGCGTCCAAACTGGTGGCTGCCAGCCCCAACTCGCGCGCGGCACCCAAGGACAAGACGGGGCTGTCCAGCCCACGCTCCGCCTGAAAGCGGCGCACCGCCTCGGCGGTCTCGGGGTTCATCTCGCCGGTGACGGCCACCACATAGAGCCCCCGCGCTTTGAGAGCGCGTTGCAAGCTGGCGATGAATTGCACTGTCTGGGCCTCGGGGCAGGGTGCGCGGAACCAGATCTCCTCGCGGTCCTGCACCATGCGCTGCCGGGTGCGGGTGCGGAAGGTGGCCGGCTGGAGCACCACGCCCGAGGCATCGCGCAACTCTTCGCTGACCAGCACCTGTTCGCTGACCGTTTCGATCACCGCGGGCGAGACGGACGAGGCCCAGCATTCACCCTGCGGTGACGGCGGCGGACCTTCGCCTTTCAGTCGCACCACCTCACCTGCAAGGGGCGTCTGGCTTGGGGCCTTGACGGAAACCGGCTGACAGGCGGCAAGCAGGCTGCCAAGACCAAGGGCCAGCGCAACGCCAAGAAAAAGGGAAACCCGCATACACCGCCCGCCTGTCGCCAAACTTCGCCTTTGGCCGTTGTTCAGCGGGTAATCTAGCGGCATTCCCGGCGGTTGCCTAGTCTGGGCCACCCCGCCTTTATCCGGGCAGCCTTTATCCAGCCCGGCTTCATCTCTGCGTGTCCATCTCTTGCCCCCTCTGGCCATTCGCGCGTTCATCGCTTATTTCAGGGCAATCCCCAAAGGGCGACATTTCAGGCAGGATCAGGAACGATGGCAAAGATCACTTACGTGGAACATGGCGGCAAAGAACATGTGGTCGATGTGGCCCCCGGGCTGACCGTGATGGAAGGCGCGCGCGACAACGGAATTCCGGGCATCGAGGCCGATTGCGGCGGCGCCTGCGCCTGTTCCACCTGCCATGTCTATATCGATCCGGCTTGGGTTGGTCGGCTGCCGAAGAAAGAGTCGATGGAAGAGGACATGCTGGATTTCGCATGGAACCCCGATGCCACGACCTCGCGCCTGACCTGCCAGATCAAGGTCACCGCCGAGATGGACGGCCTTCGGGTGCAAATGCCCGAAAAGCAAATCTGATGCTGCGCGCTTGTGCGGTCTGGTTGGCCCTTTGCGGGCCAGTCGCCGCACAAGACATCACGCGGGCCGAACTGGCAGAGCCGACAGCACGCTATGACCATGCGGTCTTGGGCGACGCGCTGGAATGGGGCGCGTTGCATTTGTGGCTGGAAGGCGGGGAACGGCGCACGATCCGGCTTCCCGAAACCCGGGTCTTCGAAGATATCGAGGCCCGGCTGGCCGATCTGGACGGCGACGGCACCCGCGAAGTGGTGCTGGTTGAGGCCGACCTCGCGCGCGGGGCGGCGTTGGCGATCTATGATGCGCAGGGCTTGCGCGCGGCTACCCCCTTTATCGGACAACCCCACCGCTGGCTGGCCCCCGCCGCGATTGGCGATCTGGACGGCGATGGACGGGTCGAGATCGCCTATGTCGACCGTCCCCATCTGCGGCGCGAGCTGGTCTTTGTCCGGGTGGAGGGCGACAGGGTGGTGGAAATCGCCCGCCAAGCCGGGCTGACCAATCACCGGATCGGCGAGGACTTCATCACATCAGGGCTGCGAGACTGTGGTGCCGGGGCTGAGGTGGTGCTGGCCAATGCCGACTGGACACGACTTATGGCTGCAACTCCCACGGACCAGCGTGATCTGGGGCCGTTCAGCGCGGCGGCTTTTGCGGCGGCATTAGAGTGCCGCTAGAGCAAGCGACCTTCGCTTCGGCTCAATTTGCCTGACGTTTCGGCATGAACGGAAGGGGAGCGACGGGAATCCCATCCTCCAAAAGCGCGCGGGCTTCATCAGGCTTGGCCTCGCCATAGATCGAGCGTTCGTCGATCGTGCCCTCATGCATCGCCCGCGCCTCGGCGGCGAAGTTCAGCCCGACATATTCCGAGTTTTCTTCGATCTTGCGGCGCATCTCGGCCATGGCGGCTTGGATGTCGTTTTGCGGCTCAGTCAGCTTTGGCTTTTCACCAAGGCTGCGCGCCGGGCGCACGGCGGGCGCCATGATGCGCTTTTCGACATCCGCCACGCCGCAGATCGTGCAGGTGACATGGCCAGCCTTCGACAGGCTGTCAAAGGCCTCGGCAGATTTAAACCAGCCGTCAAAGTCATGGCCCTTGGTGCATTTTAGGTCATAGCGGATCATGACGGCAATCTGGGGGGAAACGGGGCCCTCGGCAAGGGGGGCTGTGGTCGCAGTTGGGAAGCCTGACGTGCCAGCCCGATTACGCCACGGCCAAGCGCGCAGGCAAAGCCAGCAACAGCGCACGCAGTTCAGGTTCGATGACCTTGCGCGCGGCTTTGTCGAAATCAAACCACTTGCGGCGGCGCTCTTTGCGCTCGGGGAATTTTCCCTTCAACTCGGCCACGCGCAGGCCGAACACTTGGACAGAACAGGGAATGGACCCCTTCAGGCCAAGGCTTTTATCATAATCAAACGCGCCAAGCCCCTGATCGGCGATGTCGCCTTCGACGCCCGCCTCTTCCCACGCTTCGCGTGCAGCGGTCTGTGCCGGCGCAAGCCCGTCAATCGGCCAGCCTTTGGGGATGACCCACCGGCCCGTGTCGCGGCTAGTGATGAGCAGAACCTCAACCTTGCCCCGATGCATACGCCAGCACAGCGCGCCATATTGCGTGCGCGCGTCGATGGGGGGGGCCGCCGTAGCATCCGCCCCATCCATGCTGGCATGGTCAAACTTGCCTAGGGTCATGCTGCTTGCCTGTTCGTGTATAGACGGGTGTTTCCCCGTTTTTCCTGTATTTCTTTGAGCATTTCATGAATCCGTCCCAAGGAAAAGGGACTTTAAAGCCCCATCACGCTCTTGTTTGCCTTCGGGCCTGCCTTATGCTTCCGCTATGATCCGACCTGACCCAGCCGCGCCCCTGACGCCGATTTTTGTCGGGTCCGAGATTTATCGTGGCTCCAGCTATGGCGCGCAGCACCCCCTGCGGGTGCCTCGCGTCTCGACGGTGATGGATCTGTGCCGCGCGCTCGGGCTTTTGCCGGCGGAGCGCTATCGCACCAGTCCGCGTGCAAAACCAGCGGCGCTGCGGCTCTGGCATGATCCAGATTACATAACCGCCCTGCAAACCGCCGAGGCCGAGGGCGCGGTGTCGCCCGAGGTCACCGCGCGTCACGGGCTGGGCACACTGTCGAACCCGGTCTTTGCCGAGATGTTTCGCCGCCCGGCGACCGGGGCAGGGGGTGTAATGTGGGCCGCCGAGACGCTCGCTGCTGCGCCGTCAGGGGCCGTGCATGTGCCGGGGGGGGGCACGCATCATGGCCTGCAAGACCGGGCAAACGGGTTTTGCTATTTGAACGATCCGGTTCTGGGCATCCTGACCGCCCGTCGGGCTGGCCTCGCACGGGTGGCCTATATCGACATTGACGCCCACCATGCCGACGGGGTCGAGGCCGGATTGGCCGGGGATCCTTCGGTGCTCCTTATCTCGGTGCATGAGGAAAACCGCTGGCCGTTCACGGGGCTCTTGACCGATGAGGGGGGTGGCAATGTCTTTAACCTGCCGGTGCCGCGCGGGTTTAACGACAGCGAGATGCGGGCGGTTGTGGATGGGTTGATCCTGCCAAGGGTGGCGGCGTTCAAGCCCGATCTGATCGTGCTACAGGCCGGGGCAGACGCGCTGCTTGAGGATCCCTTGTCGCGGCTGGCGCTGTCAAACAACGCCCATCGCGACGTACTGGCCGGATTGCGACCGCTATCGCCGCGGTTTCTGCTGCTGGGTGGCGGCGGCTACAACCCGTTGACCGTCGCTCGGCTTTGGACGCTGTTGTGGGCCGATCTGTCGGGTGTGCCTGTGCCAGATGCCTTGCCCGATGCGGCAAGCGCGGTGCTCGCCGCTCTTGGTTGGCAGGGTGGCAACCGACCACCGCCGTCTCGGGATTTGCTAACACAGTTGCGCGACGCCCCGCGCGAAGGTCCGGTGCGACCCGAGATTTGGGACCGGCTTGCACGACTGGCGGCCAGATGAAGCGGGTCTTTCTGGCGCCTGACTCGCCCGCAAGGTTGCAGGCAGCGCTGATGGTGCGGCTCCAGATCCTCCCGTCGACCGGCGCGATGGTTTCATCCCGATATGCCACTGGACCGCTTCAAACCGCTCAAACTGGAACAGGCATTTCGGCTCGGACGAGCGGTCGTAGCCGGTCTAGGCTTTTGGCGCAGCGCCCTTCACAGCCCGTTAGATGGGGCTTTCTGAAAGCCACCTTCGCCGTGCCGGGTCACGTTCTGATGTTCCGGCCCGCTACCCCTTGAGCGTCTGAAGCAGCGTCGCCACCACCTCGGACCCGTCGCCCTGCGGCGCCAGAACCTGCGAAGCGATCTTGGCCAATCGCGCCTGTGTCGAGGCATCCATCGCCTCAAGCGCCTTGGTGAGGGCGTCGCCATCGCTCACCGCAATCGCGCCGCCCGCCTGATCCAGCGCGGCAAAAGGCGCTGCGAAATTGTGCAGCGACGGCCCGTGCAAGATGGCCGAGTGCTGGCGCGCCGGCTCCCAAGGCGTGTGGCCACCTTTGGCCGCAAAGCTGCCGCCAATGACCGTAGCCCCGGCCATGGCATACCAAAGCGCCATTTCGCCCATGGTGTCGGCCAGATGAACTTGGGTGTCAGCGCCCGGCACCTCGCCCGTCGCGCGGCGCGCAAAGCGCAGGCCCCGAGCGGCCAGCATTGCCGCCAGCGCCTCGCCGCGTTGCGGGTGTCGAGGGGCAAGAATCAGATGGCGGAACTGACCTGAGGCCAGAAAGGCGTCAAGCACCAGCGCCTCTTCCCCCTCATGCGTTGAGGCGGCCAAGAGCGTTGCTGTGCGCGGCGCGGGCGGTGCAAAGGGCAGGTCAACGGGTTCGGTCTGGGCCGCGCCAATGGACTTCAGTGCCATGATCGGCCCGGCGGCCTCGTCGTGCAAGCCCAGCGCCTTCAGCCGCGCCAGACTGTCGCTGTCCTGCGCCGAAAGCCAGTCGATCCGCTCCAGCATGGGCCGCATCATCCCGCCCACCCAGCGCCAGCGCCGCGCGCTGCGGGCCGACATCCGCGCGCCGATGACCAAGACTGGCACGCCGCGATTGTCGGCCGCGCGCAACCGCGCGGGCCATAGCTCATTCTCCACGATCACCAGCGCCTGTGGCCGCCAGCGGTCCAAGACCCGGCCCGCCGCCCCGGCGCTGTCAACTGGGGCAAGGCCCGCCGTCACGCCCGGCAAAGCCCAGGCCTGCACTTGCGCCCGCCCCGTGGCCGTGTTGGTGGTCACCAAGACCTGCAAACCCGGTCGCGCGGCCAAAAGCGCCTCGATCACCCAACGCGCCGAGGTGACCTCACCCACCGAGGCCGCATGCAGCCACAGCCGCACTCCCGGCCCCGGCGCAGGCAAAAGGCCCAGCCGCTCCGCCACGGCCCCACGCAGGCCAAAGACCGCCTGATGGGCCAGAACCACGGGCGAGGCCAAGGCCATGAGAAACTGATAAAAGATCATGCGCCAGCCATACGGCGGCTTGGCGCGTCAGGCAAGTTTCAGCGGCCGCTGGCCCGGCCAATCGGTGGCCTCATGCCAAGCCTGCCCCATCGCAAGGATCGCCGCATCCGCCCCGACCGGCCCCGCCAGCTGCATCCCCATCGGCAGGCCCTGCGGGCCAAAGCCCACCGGCAGCGACAAGGCGGGCAGACCGATCAGGCTGACCGGGATCACCACCTCCATCCAGCGGTGATAGGTGTCCATCGCCTGACCGTTGATCTCTTGCGGCCAGCGCCAATCAGTCGGGAAGGGCCAGACCTGCGCCGAGGGCAGGGCAATCGCGTCATAGGTCTCAAACAGCCGCGCCATATGGGCGTAATAGCGGCTGCGGATCACGCTCGCCTCATAAACCGCCTGCGCCGACAGGGTGCGACCCTGCTCGATCTCCCACAGGGTCTCAACCTTCAACTGGGCGCGCTTGTCGGGCTGGTCATATATCGCCTTGAAGCCGCCTGCGTTCAGCATGGCGCGCAGGGTGGTCCAGGACGACCACAGCTTTTCGGCCGGGAAGGGGGGGGGCAGAACCTCGACGATTGCGCCCATCGCCTCCATCTTGGCCAGCGCGGCGGCGCAAAGATCCATAATGCCAGGCTCCATCGCATAGGCCCCGCCCCAATCGGCCAGCCAGCCAATCCGCTTGCCCTTCAGGCTCGCGCCTTGCAGACCCGCCAGAAAATCGCCCGGCGTGCGGCCAAAGGGCACCTCGGGGTTGATCCCGGCCTGCACCTGCAACAGCCGCGCGACATCCTCCACCGTGCGCCCCATGGGTCCTTCGGTGGCCAAGGTCGCCAAATGCGTGTCGCCTTCGGCATCTGCCGGGACAAGGCCCCAAGACGGGCGAAAGCCATAAACGTTGCAAAAGGCTGCCGGGTTGCGCAGGCTGCCCATCATATCGCTGCCATCCGCGACCGGCAGCATACGCGCCGCAAGACCCGCAGCCGCCCCACCGGACGACCCACCCGCGGTGCGGCTCAGGTCGTAGGGGTTGCGCGTCACGCCAAAAACCGGGTTGAAGCTGTGGCTGCCATGGCCCCATTCGGGCGTGTTGGTCTTGCCGATGAAGATCGCGCCTGCGGCCCGCATTCGGGCTGCCAGCAGGTCATCAGAGGTCGGCACGAAATCCTTGAAAAGTGGGCTGCCCCAAGTGGTGCGCAAGCCCTTGGTCGCACACAAGTCCTTCACCGCAAAGGGCAGGCCATGCAGCCAGCCTTGCCGAGGCGCATCGTCGGCTGCCCGCGCCTCTGCCATCAGCGCCTCGCGGTCGCGCAGCGAGATCACCGCATTCACCGCGCCATTCACGGCCTCGATCCGGTCCAGATGTGCCGCCATCACTTCGGACGGGGCCACCTCGCGCGCCGCGATCATGCGCGACAGCTCCGAGGCCGAGTGTTCCCACAAAGCCATTTGCGCCTTTCCAAATACTCTCAGGGGGTGAGCCGCGTGCGGCGAGGGGGCGGAACGCCCCCTGCACCTGCGCGTCAGCGCTCATAGGGCGTGATGCGGGGGCATCTTCTGCCCCCGCATCGCCGCAAGATCACTTCATCAGTTCCGTCCAGATCGCGGTCATGTATTCGCGCGACTTTTCATTACAGGTCGGCATGAAGAAGCCTGCAGCCTTGTGCTCTTCGGGGATCACCACTTCCGGGGCGGTTGCCATTTCGGGGTCCATGAAGGCCTCCGATCCGGCAATCCCGTTGGCATAGCGCGCGAAGTTGGAAATCATCGCCGCATTTTCCGGCTTCATGATAAAGTCCATGAAGGCATAGGCGTTGTCGACGTTCTGCGCGTCCTTCAAGAGCATGACCGAGTCCATCCACAACGGATAGCCTTCCTTCGGATAGCCGTAGGCCACGGTGTCTTTGTCCAAACGGATACGCATGGACGAGCCGTTCCAGTTCACCGAAGCGGCCCAATCGCCGTTGGCCATCTTCTCGGTGGCGCCGTAATCCATCGAGATCCAGTTCGGCTTGGCCGCCATCAGGCTGTCACGCACCTTCTTGAGAACCTCAAGATCCTCGCTGCAGGGCTCGCCGCCGTGGTATTTGGTGGCCAGGGTGACGATGTCCATCATTTCGGGGACGACGTTCAGCTTGCCCTTCAGCTCGTCCGGCACTTCCAGCCAGACGGCGGAGGTGTTGATGTCGCCGCCATAGATCGCGGTGTCCACCGCGATGCCGACGGTGCCCCACTGCCACGGAATCGAGGTGGTGCGGCCTGCATCCCAAGCAACGTCTTTCCATTCCGGGGCGATATTGGCGTGGTTCGGCAGCTTGGCCAGATCCAACGGGACCGTCAGGCCCTTTTCGTTGAAGATCGACACATAGTTGGCCGAGGGCACCACAAGGTCAAAGCCATGGCCACCGGCCTCGATCTTGGCCAGCGCGGTGTCGTTGCTGTCATAGTCGGTCACTGTCACGGTGATACCGGTCTCAGCCGTGAACTTCTCCAGAAGCTCGGGCGAGGTGTAGTTGCCCCAGTTGTACAGCTGCAGCGAGCCTTCGGCGCTGGCAAGCCCCGTGGTGGCCATCAGCAGGGCGGTTGCGGTCAGGACTCTTTTCATGTTCGTCTCCCGTGTTGGTTTTGGCAGTTTGGTTATGGGTATCTAAGTTTTTTCTTTCTCGCGCGTCAGCAAGAAAAATGCAGTCAACAGCACGACGGTGAGCACCAAAAGCCCGGTTGAGATGGCGTTGATCTCGGGCGTCAGCTGGCGGCGCATCTGGCCCAGCATATAGGTGGGCAAGGTGTCTTGCCCCGCCGATTTCACAAACTCGGTGATGACAACATCATCCAAGCTGACCACAAAGGCCAGCATCATCCCGGCTATCACCCCCGGCATTAGGATCGGCAGCGTCACCCGACGAAAGGTCAACCAAGGTGTTGCGTAAAGATCCGCCGCGGCGGTTTCCAGCGTCAGGTCCATCCCTTCCAATCGTGCGCGGATCGGCAGATAGGCAAAGGGGATGCAAAAGGCGGTATGGGCCAAGATCAAATAGCCCAGCCCTTGAATGCCAGTAAGGGTTTTGATGAGACCAAACAGGATCATCAGCGCCACGGCGGTCACGATCTCGGGCACCATCAGGGGCTGGTTGATCATCACATAGATAAAGGTCTGTCCCTTGAAGGCGCGGCGGCGGGTGGTGCCCAATGCGGCCATAGTGGCCAGCATGGTCGAGAACACTGCAGCAAAACTTGCGATCACCAATGAGCGCAGTGTGGCATCCTTGACCGCCTGATTGTCCCAAGCCTTCACATACCACTGCCACGAGAACTCACCCCAGTTGCCGAGGGTGGTCTCAGAGTTGAAAGAATACACCACCAAAGTGAAGATCGGGATGTAAAGCGCCATAAACGCAAGCATCGCCATGGTGGCAAAGCCGGGCAGGCGGGCGACCTGAAAGCTGGACTTAGCCATGCTTCTTCTCCCCGTTTGCCACGCGGACATAGTACAGGAGCGCAACCGTTACGATCAGCAACAGCGTCAGCGACAAGGCCGCGCCCAATGGCCAGTTCTTGCCTTGGCCAAACTGCAACTCGATCAGGTTGCCGATCATCATCTGCTTGCCGCCCCCCAGCACGCGCGGCGTCACATAGGCACCGAGCGAAGGCACGAACACAAGGATCGAACCCGCGATGATCCCCGGTTTGACGATGGGCAGGATGATCTTGCGCAAGATCTGCCAGCGGCTGGCGTAAAGGTCATAGCCCGCCTCCAAAAGCCGCATGTCAAAGCGGTCAATCGCGGCAAACAAGGGCAGCACCATCAGCGGCAGATAGACATAGGTCATGCCGATAAAGATGGCGATGTCGGTGTAGATCAGCATCAAAGGCTCTGAAATCACGCCGATGCTCATCAGGAAGAGGTTCAGCAGACCTTCGGCCCGGATCACCTCGTTGATCGCATAGGTGCGGATCAGAAGGTTGGTCCAGAACGGAATGGTGATGAGAAAGAGCCAAAGCGCACGTTGGCTGGCGGGGCGGGTGGCGATGAACCACGCAGTCGGAAAGCCCACCACAAAGGTAAAGAGCGTGGTCATCAGCGACAGCTTCACCGACCGCCAAAAGATCGCCAGATGCGCGTCGGCCAGAACATAGCTGTCGGTGAAGATGTCCTTGGTCCACAGGAGCGACGTCCAGCCCTCGGTTGAGAAAGCCCAGACCACGTTGCCGTGGGTGCCCGCCTCAAGAAAGGAGTAAAGCAGGATGATGAACAAGGGACCGACAGCCGAGACGGCCAAAACCACCAGCGCCGGTGTCGACAACAGCCAGCCATTGCGGGCCGATTGCTTGATCTGGGCCTCTTCGGCGGGGCTCATGGTCATTCCCCCAGCGCCTGCAAGGCGCCCGGCGCAAAACGCACCCCAATGCGGCTGCCACGCTCAAACCCGGCGTCGCCTGTAGCCGGGCTTTGCACCCGCGCCATAATCTCGGTGCGGTCAGCGAGTTCCAGATGCACATGGGTATCGGTGCCGAAATAGACGAGGTTCGAGATCACCGCCGGAATTGCCCCCGCCTCACCCGCAGGCACAAGGCGCAGCTGTTCAGGGCGGATCGTGAGGGTCATGTCGCCTGTCACCGGCGTCTCGAACTCAACCACATCACCCGAGGCGAGGCGAACTTTGCCACCTTCGGCGCGGGCTTCAAGGAAGTTGGTCTCGCCAATGAAGCTTGCCACAAAGCGGTTCTTCGGCCGGGTGTAGATCTCTTTGGCGGTGCCCACCTGTTGCAACTTGCCCTGCGACATCACCCCGATGCGGTCCGACATAGTCAGGGCTTCTTCCTGATCATGGGTCACAAACACAAAGGTGATGCCGGTTTCCATCTGCAACCGCTTCAATTCGATCTGCATCGCCTGACGCAGTTTCAGATCCAAGGCTGACAAGGGTTCATCCAACAACAGCACTTTGGGCTGCGGGGCCAAGGCGCGCGCCAGCGCCACGCGCTGTTGCTGGCCGCCCGAAAGCTGGCTGGTCTTGCGGTCTGCCATCGTATCGAGCTTGACCAGTGCCAGCATCTCGGCGGTGCGCGATTTCACCTCGGCCGCAGGTTTGCCCAGCATCTCAAGGCCAAAGGAAATGTTTTGCGCCACGGTCAGATGCGGAAAGAGCGCATAGGATTGGAACACCGTATTCACTGGCCGCTTGTTGGGCGGCAAATAGGTGATGTCCTGCCCATCCAGCAAGATCACCCCATCGGTGGGCATCTCAAACCCGGCAATCAGGCGCAACAGCGTGGTCTTGCCACAGCCGGACGGGCCAAGCAGCGTAAAGAACTCACCCTCGCGAATCTCGACCGAGACATCGTCCAATGCCCGCACGGCGGCGTCGCCTTGGCCAAAGGCTTTCACGACATTCCGGGCCTCAATGGCGTTACGCTCGGTCACTGTGACTCGCTCCTGGTTGTTTTGATCATATCTGGACCACGTTTTTCATAGGGTGCAACAGAAACCTGCATTCAGCCCGCAATCGGTGCCCGCCGCTCTGCCCAGGGTTGTGCCTGCTCAATTTCCGCGCAGAGGCTGATGAGCGGTTCATCATCGCCATAAGCCCCCGCAAGGTGGATGCCAATGGGCAAGCCATCAGACGACATGGCCAATGGCAGACTGGCGGCGGGTTGGCCGCTGGCGTTGAACACCGCGCAGAAGGGCGAATAGGCGAAAATGCCCTTCGGACCGATGCGGTAATCCACATAATCCTCGGTGTCGTGGTTGAACCGGCCAATGCGGGCCGGGGGTTCGGCCAAGGTGGCACACAAGAGGATATCTGGGCCTGCGTCGAAAAATCCGGCCATCTGGCGGCCAAAGGCGTGAATTTCGCCCACCGCTTCAAGGTATCGCGTGGGGTGAAGCGTATCGGCATGCGCGCAGGCACCCCGGCTGACGCCTTCGACCAGATCCGGCGTCATCGGACGGCCTTTCAGCGCCTTTTTCACCCCCAAAGCGGTGCCAACGCCGACGATATCGGTCCAAGCGCGCATCATCATCGGCACATCCGCGGTGACCTTTGCGGGTTCGATGTGGTGGCCCATCGCCTCAAGCAGTCGGGCCGTCACGCGCACGGCCTCGGCCACCTCAGGGTGGATCGGCTCGCCGGTCAGAGTGGTGTCGCAGACCGCCACGCGCAGGCGGCGCGGCGGGCGTGAGATGGCGTCCGCATGGCTTTTGGCCAAGGGCGGGGCCGCGTAGGGCGCGCCAAGGTCAGGGCCGTGGCAGGCGTCCAGCATCCGCGCCGTGTCGCGGACCGAGCGGGTTAGGAACCCGTCAATCGCCATCCCCGCCCAGCCTTCGCCGACATAAGGCCCATCGGGCAGCCGCGCCCGGGTGGGTTTGTATCCGAAGAGACCGCAGCTTGCCGCCGGGATCCGCACTGACCCGCCGCCGTCCGAGCCATGGGCAAAGGCCACGATCCCCGCCGCCACCGCAGCCCCGGCCCCCCCTGACGATCCGCCGGGCGTATGGTCAAGGTTCCACGGGTTGCGGGTGGGGCCGCCATAGACAGCGGCTTCGGTCGCCGCCCCAATGCCGCCCTCGGGACTGGTGGTGCGGCCAAAGGTGACGACGCCAGTCGCCCGAATGCGTTCGTAAATCGCCGAATCGCGCCGATAGCGGGTGCCCGCCAAAAGGCGGCTGCCATTGTGGCCGGGAAAATCCACCGCTTCGCAGCCCAAGTCCTTCAGAAGGAACGGCACGCCGCGAAATGGGCCTTGGGGTAGGCCATCCGCAATCGCCTTGCGCGCAACGCCTTCTTGCATCTGCACCACCGCGTTCAGCGCCGGATTGCGCGCCTCGACTGCGGCAAGTGCAGCATCCAAAAGCTCGGTCGGGCTGACCTCGCGCCGCGCCACCCGCTCGGCCAGATCCGTTGCGTCCTTGGCCCCAAGATCGCCGATGATCTGCATCTTCCCCTCATGGTTTCGTGCAGCCTGACCGTAGCACGCCCCCGCTTCCACCCCATGCGCGTCGTGGCCCATGTCGGTTTCGGACCGCGCAATCTGTTTGCGACCTTTCCGCAATACCACACGACATCGGGCTAAAGCGGCGCTTGACAGCGAACACGGCTAAGTTATGCAGGGTCTACCTTCGGTTCCGGTTAGCCCCGGATGAAAAGGGAATGTGGTGGAAATCCACAGCTGCCCCCGCAACTGTAAGCGGCGAGCGATGACGGCATATGCCACTGGGGACCAACCCCGGGAAGGCCCGTCAAAGCCCCGACCCGCAAGCCAGGAGACCTGCCAAGGTGATCACCCTTACCAGGGCGCGGGGCGCGCTTTGGCAGGCGACCTATCGCCAGTGGTGACGTTTTCACCGTCGGCGGAGGGTCATTGGCCTTTCCCAAGACAGACGCATACCAAATCCCCACGACCATGGGGAATGTCAAAGGATTAAGGCCATGAAACGGCTTAATGTTTCTATTGTTGCGTTGGTTTCTGCGCTGGCCGTGCCGGCGCAGGCGCAGGATTTCGAACTGGATGAGATTGTGGTGACCGCCAACCGCACCGCAACCAAAGCCAGTCGGACCGGCGTTTCTGTTTCAGTGGTTGCCAAGGCTGAACTTGACCGTTCGGGCGTGGCGGTTGTCGAAACGCTGGCCCGACAGCCGGGCTTTTCCACCGCCACCCAAGGCCCGTTTGGCAATACCGCGAACCTAAACTTGCGTGGTGCGCAGGGTCGTTATGTGGCGGTGTTTGTGGATGGCATTCGTGTGGATGACCCGTCCTCAACCACCACCAGCTATGAATTTGGTGGCCTGATGTCGTCTGGTATTGGTCGGCTTGAGGTGCTGCGCGGGTCGCAGTCTGCCCTTTGGGGCGGGTCGGCGGTGGCGGGAGTGGTGTCGATCGACAGCCCGCGCGCCACCGAAGAGGGCACAGAGCAAACGGTTGAGCTTGAGGCAGGCAGCATGGGCACCGCCAAGCTGAGCTATGGTCTGTCGCAAAAAACTGGAGCGCTTGGGTTGACGTTGAACGCCAGCCATTTGCAGACCGACGGCTTTTCCGCCGCGGCTGCCGGGACCGAGGCCGATGGTGCATCTGCGCAGCGCTTGTCCTTTGGCCTGCGATATGCAGTCAATGACGCTTTGACGCTGGGGGCCAATGCTTTCGGCCAGACGGTGGATCAGGACTATGACGGTTTTGCCGGCGTGCCGGCCGATGCTGCCAACAACCAAAAGCGCGATGAGATTGGCGGGCGGGTGTTTGCTGAACTGTCGATCGGCGCCACTGACCACGTTTTCAGTCTTTCGACCTTCAAGATCGGCCGCGATTTCTATGCACGAGGTGTTGCGGATGGCAGTTTTGAGGGCACCCGGCAACGCTTGGACTGGACCGCAACGACCGAAGTCAGCCCGGCGCTGACGCTGGTTTACGGGGCCGATCTCACGCGTGAAGGGGCAACAGTGAACTCGGTCGTTCCCGTGACCTTTCTCACCTCGACAGTGATTGAAACCACAACCACCAAGGGTGTTTTCGCCCAAGGCTTGTGGGCCGTGCGCGATGATCTGGACCTGTCCGCGACGCTGCGCTGGGATGATACTGACAGCTTTGGCGGCTTTACCACAGGCCGGGTTGCGATGGCTTTGCGCCCGGCGACTGATCTGACGCTGCGCGCTGCCTATGCCACCGGTTTTCGCGCCCCGTCGTTGAACGAACTTTACGCTGATTACTCAGCCTATGGCTATGCCAACAACCCAGCTTTGCAGCCCGAAACCAGCACATCGGCTGAAATCGGGTTGGAGAAAGCCTTTGGCAATGGCGCGACCCTATCGGCCACGCTGTTCAAACTGGAAATTGACAATCGCATCGACAATCGTATCACTAATCGCTGCGCCGTCGCCGTGCCCGATGGTGACCCATGCCCCAGCTTTATCTATATCCTTGATAACTTTTCCGGAACTTCGCAGCGCAAAGGTCTGGAGGTGGCCGCAAGCCTACCTTTGGGCGACACGATCGACCTGTCTCTGGCCTATGCCTACATCGACGCAAAGACCGCCGACAACACACCTATCAATGGCGTTGCCCGTCATAATCTGACCGTGGGGCTGGACAAAGAGTTTACCGACCGCCTGTCGGCAAACGCTACGTTGCGCCATGTAGCCGGGCGCACTGACCTATTCTCGGGTGCGGCGATGGCAGATTACACCACAGTAGATCTGGGGGGCAGCTACAAGGTCAGCGACACCGCCAGCGCCTACCTGCGAGTGCAAAACGCCTTTGATACCAATTATCAGGAGGCGAAAGATTACGCGACCGCTGGGCGTACGGTGTTTTTGGGCTTGAAGGCGTCTTTCTAAGATGCGCGCGCGGGGCATGATCGCCTTTGGGCTGGCGGCCTTAGTCGCCAGTCTTTCCATCGCCTGGGCTGAAACACCGGGGCGTCCCCCCGCACGGGTTGTCTCGATGAACCTGTGCACCGACCAACTGGCCATGATGCTGGCGGCACCCGGTCAGTTGGTGAGCGTCAGCCATTTGGCCAGCGAAGTGCAATCCTCGTCGATGGTCGAGGAGGCGCGGGCCTATCCCATGAACCGGGGGCAGGTGGAGCAGGTGTTTCTGATGCGCCCCGATCTGGTGTTGGCGGGCACCTATACGCAGGTTTCCACCGTAGACCTTTTGCGCCGCCTTGGGGTTGAGGTGGTGCAGGTGCCCCCCGCTTCGTCCTTTGTGGATGCGGTGGAGCAGGTGCGCCTCGTTGGCCGTGCTTTGGGGCAAGAGGCCAAGGCCGATGCCATGGCTGATGCCTTTGCCGCCGAGATCGAGGCTGCGCGGTTCAGCGGCACGCCCCGGACGGCGGCATTCTACTATCCCAACGGCTACACCACCGGGTCGGGCACCCTAGCCAATGAGGTTTTGGAGTTGACCGGGTTCACCAATATCGGGGCCACATCGGGCGTGACGGGGGGGGGCATTCTGCCCCTCGAACGGCTGGTCATGGCGGGACCTGAGTTGATCGTCACATCCGAGCGGTATCCCGGCGCCTCGCGGTCTGAGGACATCCTGGTGCATCCTGCCTTGCGCGCCGTGCAGGCGCGGGCTGGGGTGGAATTGACGTCAGACGCCGATTGGGTCTGTGGGACGCCGCATCTGATGCGCGCGATTGGTCGGATGCAGGCGGCACGGGCCGCATTGGAGGCAGGCGAATGAATGTGCTTTTGGCCTTGGGGGCGGTGGTGGCCGCGTTGTTCTTCGGCTCGCTCCTGATCGGGCCGGCGGGCTTGGGCTTTGGTGAAAGTCTGGCGGCGCTGGTCAGTGGCCAGGGTGGCCCTGTCGTGCTGGTGATGCAGGAAATCCGCTTGCCGCGCGCGCTGTTGGGCCTGATGACGGGGGCCGCTTTGGGCCTGTCGGGGGCGGCGATGCAGGGCTATCTGCGCAACCCCTTGGCCGAGCCGGGGCTGATCGGTGTGTCGGCAAGCGCCGCGCTGGGCGCGGTTCTGGCGCTGCAAACCGGGCTTGCGGGGCTCTTTGCGCTGGCCTTGCCGCTGTCGGCTTTGGCGGGGGCAGGTGTTGCGGTGCTCTTGATCCTTGGCCTTGCCGGTCCGCGTGGCGGGGCCTTGGCGCTGATCCTTGCGGGGGTGGCGATTTCGGCCTTGGCGGCGGCGCTGACCAGCCTTGTCTTGAACCTCTCGCCCAACCCCTTTGCCGCGATGGAGATCGTGTATTGGATGATGGGCTCGCTCGCCGATCGGTCGATGGACCATGTCTGGCTGGCCGCCCCCTTCATGGTCCTTGGCCTTGCGATGCTGTTGTCGCTGGGTCGCAGCTTTGATGCGCTGACCTTGGGCGAGGATGCGGCGGCCTCGATGGGCGTGAACCTTGCGCGGCTGCGGCTGGTGCTGATTGGCGGCACGGCGCTGGCGGTGGGGGCGAGTGTGTCGGTGGCTGGCTCTATCGGCTTTGTCGGCCTTGTGGTGCCGCATGTCCTGCGCCCCCTCGTCGGTGCTCAGCCGTCCCGGCTGCTGCCTGCCTCGGCGCTTGGCGGGGCGGCGGTGGTTTTGGCGGCCGATATCGCGGTACGATTGATCGCGCCGGATCAGGATTTGAAGCTGGGCGTCCTAACCGCCCTGATTGGTGCACCCTTCTTCCTGCACCTGATCTGGCGACTGCGGGGGACCGAGGCATGACCTTACTGTCCATCGAAAACCTGACCGTGCGCCGGGGCCTTAGCCCCGTGGTCGAAGATGTCAGCCTAACGGTCAATGAGGGTGAGTTTGTCGGCCTGATCGGCCCGAATGGCGCAGGCAAGACCAGCCTTCTGCGCGCCGCACTTGGCCTGTTGCCGCATGAGGGGCGATCGTCGCTTACCGCTCTGTCCCCGCGTCTCCGTGCTCAGGCTGCAGCCTTCCTGCCGCAGGGGCGCGAGATTGCATGGCCTGTCTCAGTCGAGGCGCTGGTGGCTTTGGGGCGCGGCGCACATCTGGGTGCCGGTTCTGACGCCGACCGCCGCGCCGTGGATCAAGCGCTGGAGCGGATGGGGTTGCAAGGCTACCGCGCCCGCACCGCCACGGCCCTGTCAGGTGGCGAACAGGCGCGCGTCCTGATCGCGCGGGCTTTGGCGCAGGACACGCCTCTTCTGTTGGCCGACGAGCCAGTGGCAGGGCTTGATCCTGAAGCCCAGTTGAAGACCATGGAGGTCTTTGCCGCCCTTGCCCGCGAAGGGCGCGGGGTGGTCGCCTCGATCCATGATCTGGGCCTTGCAGCACGGTCCTGCTCGCGGCTTGTGATGATGCAGGCGGGCCGCGTGGTGGCCGATGGTCCCCCGCGCGATGTGCTGTCAGACGACAATCTGGCGCGGGTCTTCGGGGTGCGTGGCTTTCACGCGGAAACCGCCGATGGTCCGGTCTTCCAACCCATGGGGGTGGTGCGATGAGGGCGACGGTGACGCTGGACCGCCCTTGGTTGCGAATGGACCTGCCGCGCGAAATGCGGGTTCTGAGTTGGGCACCGCATGGCGCGGGCTATACGCCGGCCAATTCAATCCTGTGGCGTGAAGTGCGCAATGCTGACCTGACGCCCGAGTTTGACGCCGAGGCTTGGTTGTCCCAGCAGATGCCGGTTCGCTCCGTGGGTATGCTGACCTCGCGCGATGTCGGCACTTGGGCTGAGGCCTTTGCCGAGGTGGAGGGGATCACGGCGCACTGTGTTGCGACCGTCGGTCTGTCGAACGCTGAGGCCGTGGGGCGTCGGTTGCCCTATCACAGCGCCGATTATGGCACGATCAACATCGGCCTTTCGACCAATGCCACGCTGACCGAGGCGGCGCAGTTGGAGGCGATGAGCATCGCAGTCCAGGCCCGCACGGCAGGGGTTATGGCAGCGGGGCTGGAACTGGCCACTGGGCTTGCCACCGGCACCGGTACCGATTGCGTGGCGCTGGCCTGTCTGCCCGGAAAAGACCGCTATGCAGGGCTGCATACGCCGGTGGGCGAGGCGGTCGGCGCAGCCGTGCGCGACTGCCTGACACGGGCGGCGCAAGGCTGGGTCGTCTGGCGTGACGCCGAGCGGGCCAAAAGGGCCAAGACATGAGCTTTCACCGGATCGTTTGTCTCACCGAAGAAACTGTCGAGACGCTGTATCTTCTTGGCCAAGACCACCGGATTGTCGGGGTCACCGGCTATGCCATCCGTCCCGCCCGTGTTCGGCGCGAAAAGCCGCGGGTAGGGGCGTTCACCAGTGCTGATCTGGAGAAGATCAAGGCGCTGAATCCTGATCTTGTGCTGACCTTCTCGGACCTGCAGGCCGACATTGCCGCCGGGCTGATCCGAGCGGGGATCGAGGTGCATGCCTTCAATCACCGCGATGTGGCGGGCATCTTGCGGATGATCCGCACACTCGGGGCGCTTTTGGGCTGCATCGAACAGGCTGAGGTGCTGATTGCAGGCTATGAAGCGCGGATTGCCGCACTGCGTGCCACACTGCACCCGCACCGGCCGCGTGTGTTCTTTGAAGAATGGGATGAGCCGATTATCTCGGGCATCAAATGGGTCAGTGAATTGGTCGACATCGCAGGCGGGCAAGACATCTTTCCCGAACTGGCCGCTGAGCCTTTGGCCAAGAACCGCATCCTTTTGCCCGAGGCCATTCCGCCGCGCGCGCCGGACGTAATTCTCGCCTCATGGTGCGGCAAGAAGGTGGTCGCCTCGCGCATTGCAGGGCGCGCGGGCTGGCAAGATGTGCCTGCGGTCGTAGCCGGGCGGATCCATGAAATCAAGTCGCCCTTGATCCTGCAGCCGGGGCCTGCGGCCCTGACCGATGGGCTGGATGCCATTGTGGCGGCGCTTTGGCCGGGCGATCAGCGCGCGGCGGGCGCATAGCGCGCCAGCATTTCGGCCACGGATTCGGGTGTCAGCGGTTTGGCCAGATAGCCGTCCATCCCGGCGGCGAGATAGCGGCGCCGATGCGCTTCGGTGGCGTCTGCGGTCATCGCAATGACCGGAAGGCGGATGCGGCCCGGCATGGCGCGGATGCGCTGCAAGGTCTCGGTGCCGTCCATGCCGGGCATGTTCATGTCCAAGAGCACCAGATCAATGCCGTCCTCTTGCAATCGCGCCAAAGCCTCGGCGCCCGAAGCTGCCTCATCGACCGTGATGCCGTGCAAATGCAGATGTGCCTTTGCGACCAACCGGTTGGTGGCGATATCGTCAACCACCAGCACAGAAAGCTCGCTGGGCAGGACGCTTGTTGTGCTGGAAGGCTCTTTGTCTATCTCCAAGGCCGACGGAACTCTTGGCATCACCTGAAGGGCGAGCCGAAGGCTAAACTCTGCGCCGGTCGGGCTGGGCATCAGTTGAAGGTCGCCGCCCATGGAACGCGCCAAAGCTCGGGTGATCGACAGCCCAAGTCCTGTTCCGGGCTGATCGCCCGCCCCACGATGGAAGGGCTCAAAAAGCCGCTCGGCCTCGGCCTGCGGGATGCCGGGGCCGGTGTCGGCAAAACTGATCACAAGATCGCCGTTGGCCGCGACTTCGGCGCGCAGCGTCACGCCGCCCGTCTTGGTGTGTTTCAGGGCGTTGGAAAACAAGTTTGACAGGCATTGCCGCAGGCGTTGGGAATCCAAGGCGGCATAGGCCGGCAGATGGCTGGACAGGTTCAGAGACACGCTGAGACCCTCGGCCTCGAACAGCGGCCGATACAGGGCCGCGGCGGTGGTGATCTCTTGGGCCGGGTTGCAGGGGGTTGGTCGGATGGGCAGATGTCCCGCCTCAATGGCCGACATGTCCAAGATATCGTCCAGAATAACCGCAAGCCCGCGGGCCGCGTCGGTCATCAGCCGCAAGCGTTCTTGCGAGGCGGGATCGGTGGCTTGGGCAAGCTCGGCATGGCCAAGACCCAAGATGGCATTTAGCGGAGTGCGCAGCTCATGGCTCATCTGCGCCAGAAACCGCGACTTGGCCTGATCGGCCATCCGGGCGCTGGCCCCTTCGCGGGCGATGCCGGCGTGCAGGCCGTGATTGCCCCGCACAATCGCGGCGATGAAATAGGCCGCCGCCCAAAGCGCAACAAGGCTCATGATAAGCCCGGTCACGCCGGTCCGGCTTTCCCAATCGTACAGCACCGCGCCGATGCCAACAGCAAAGGTCACCGTCAGGCCCGAGATGGCATAGGGCAAGTGAATGATGCGGATCGAGGCCATTTGCAGCATCGTCAGCGTGAGCACCCCGGCGGCGAAAGGTTGGGCCAGGGGCATGGTGGATTGATAGGCAAAGGCCAAGACCATCGCATAGGCCAGCTGCGACAGCATGCTGACCGCGATCGTGGCCAGATAGCGCCGCGGGGCGCGCGCGGCGTCTAGCCCCTTCATCCAATGCAGGCTGAGCCGTTCGCTGGCGAAATCCACCGCTGCACAAAACAGAACCACGGGCAGGGCGACAAAGAAAGCCGCCAGCGCATAGACAAGCCCTGTCAACATCGACCTCAGACCAGCGCCATCGGTCAAAAGCCGATGCTGCCGTGCCAGCTCGTCTGGGGGTATTTTCGCGAGTTTGGCGGCGAGATCCGCCAAGGACGGCAGTGGCATCATGGTCCTTCAAGAAATGGGGCGTTGACGCAGGGCAGCCCTAGTAGGGCAATTGCGATGTCGGGCGTCAAGCAAAGAGCTTCGGAGCGATGCGTTAAGGGGCCGGTGTCAGCTGCAGGTCGATCCGCTGCAGCAAGCCGCCGGCCGGATCGAAGATCAGGATCTCTTGGCTGTTCGTGACCACGGCGATCCAGCCCTTGCCAAGTGTCACGGCCTCAGCCTTTAGGCCCTCGGGCAGGGTCAGAGTTTCGGGCACCTGCGGGGCGGCAGAGCTTGCATCGGGCATGCGGGTGACAAGCAGCCAAACCACCGTTATGACACCGACGATCATGGTGATCATCAAGGTGATCACCAGCCCTTTCAGAAAACGCAGGCTCGGCGGCAGGTCGGGTTCGTGCGCAGGAGTGTTCGTCATGGCAATGCCTTCTTCCCCGGGGTGGTTGCACCTGACCATTGGCGAGGAGGCCCCGAACCGCCTTGATAAGGCGCTTGCGGCGCTCGTGCCAGAGGAAGCGGCGCTGTCGCGGTCGCGTCTGATGAAGATGATCGATGAGGGCGATGTGCTTTTGGACGGTCAAGTGGTGACCAACCCCAAGGCCAAGGTGGCCGAGGGGCAGGTCTATGCCCTGCGTCTGGCCCCGGCGGTGGAATTGGAACATCTGCTGGCCGAGGACATTCCCCTCACGGTCATCTGGGAAGATGCCGACTTGATCGTGATCGACAAACCCGCAGGCATGGTGGTGCATCCCGCCCCCGGCACGCCTTCCGGCACGCTGGTCAATGCGCTTTTGGCCCATTGCGGCGATACGCTGTCGGGGATTGGCGGCGAGCGGCGGCCGGGCATCGTCCACCGCATCGACAAGGATACAACGGGGCTTTTGGTGGTCGCGAAATCCGACCGCGCCCATCACGGCTTGGCCGCACAGTTCGAGGATCACTCGGTCAACCGCCGCTATCTGGCGGTCGTCCACGGCCAGCCCGATGCCTATGACCCCCGCCTGCGGGGGCTGCGCGGGATCAGCTTTGAGGCAGGCGGCATTCTGAAGATCGCTACCCACCTTGCCCGCCACAAAACCGACCGTCAGCGGCAGGCTGTGGTTTGGAACGATGGCCGCCACGCCGTGACCCGCGCGCGGGTTGTCGAGGACTTTAAGGGGGCTGCCAGCCTGATGGAATGCTGGCTTGAAACCGGCCGCACCCATCAGATCCGCGTGCATATGTCCTATGCGGGCCACGGGCTTTTGGGTGACCAGACCTATGGCGGCAAGCGACTCTTGCCTGAAAAGCTGTTTGGGCCTTCAGCGGAGCTAGCCAACAGCTTCCCCCGCCAAGCGCTGCACGCCGCCACTTTAGGCTTTGTGCATCCTGTGACGGGCCAGGAGTTGGAGTTCGAAAGTCCGTTGCCCAAGGATATGGCGGGTCTGTTGGATGCGCTACGGGGGCATTGAGCGACGCCTCGCTCACGCATGTGTTGCTGCTTGTGACCAACTTGTGAGAGGCGTAGCTTGGAACGACACCGATAGAATCGGTTCATGCGTTGGAGTTATCGCAGGGGCGTCTGCCAGACACCCGGACATTTAAGGCTGATCTCGGCCCGCCTTGGGCCTGTCATCCACCAACTCACCCCAACTCAAAGCTGGATATCATGATCCGTGATCCCGTCCGCCCAGCGGACAATGAACAATTGCCTTTGTTTGACGAAGAAGCTCTGGATATCGCCGATTACCTGCGCGCCGAGGCTGAGGCTGAAGCCGATATTCACCAGCCCAGCCACGACAAACAAAGCCTGTCAGCCTTGGTCATCGGCGCGGTGGGCGTCGTTTACGGCGATATTGGCACTTCGCCCATCTATGCATTCCGCGAGGCGCTGCATGCCACTGGTGCGGCTAGCGCGGTCGGAAGGGCCGAAGTCTTGGGCCTTTTGTCGCTTTTGGTCTGGACCTTGGTGATGATCGTTACGATCAAATACGTCTTTGCGCTTTTGCGCGCCGACAACCGGGGCGAAGGGGGCGTGCTCGCACTTTATACGCTGGTGCGGCTGGCCATGGGGCGGCGGTCGCTGCCCATCATTGCGCTTGCCGTGGCGGCCGCCGCGCTATTTGCCGGTGATGCTGTCATCACCCCGGCGATTTCCGTTCTTTCGGCGGTCGAGGGAATGGAACTGGTCATGCCAGCGCTCCACGCTTGGATTTTGCCCGTGGCCATGGGCATTCTGTTGGCGCTGTTTTTGCTTCAAAAGCGTGGGACAGCGCGGATCGCGCGTTGGTTTGGACCGATCACGGCGATTTGGTTTCTTGCACTGGGCGGGCTTGGCATCTGGCACATGTTGGCCAATCCGGGCGTATTGGCGGCCTTAAACCCGGTCTGGGCCGTAAGCTTCCTGACACAGCATTCGACCGTCGCCTTCGTTGTTCTAGGCGCAGTCTTTCTGGCCGTCACCGGGGGCGAGGCGCTGTACGCAGACCTTGGCCATTTTGGCCGTCGCCCCATCGTCATCGCGTGGTTCGCGCTGGTGTTCCCGGCATTGCTGCTGAACTACATGGGGCAGGGGGCATTGGTCCTTGCGAACCCCGAAACCCTGTCAAACCCATTTTTCTCGATGGCTTCGGGCCATGCTTTGCCAGTCCTTGTGGTGCTGGCCACGGCCGCCACCGTCATTGCTTCGCAAGCAGTGATCTCGGGGGCATTTTCAATGGCACGTGCGGCTATTCAGCTTGGCTTTCTGCCCCGCCTTGCCATCCGCCACACCGCCGAAAGCCAAAGTGGCCAGATCTATATCGCCGCGGTCAATTGGATGTTGTTGTTAGGGGTTTTGTGGCTTGTCCTGTCCTTCCAGACCTCCGCGGCCTTGGCCTCGGCCTATGGCATCGCGGTGACCGGCACCATGGTGCTGACCACCATTCTGGGAGCCCTTTACCTGCACAAGGCGCGTCGAATGGCGCTGCCGTTGGTGTTGCTGATCGTGACGCCGTTTCTTGCGGTCGAACTGGCCTTCTTGGCCTCGAATCTGATGAAGATCGCAGATGGCGGCTATGTGCCAGCCATAATCGCTGCCGTGCTGTGTCTTGTCATGGTCGCTTGGTGGCGCGGCACACAACGGGTTTCCGCGCGGCTGCACAAACAGGCCGTTCCGCTGGCCAGCTTTGTGCGCTCGATGCGCCGTTCCTCGGTTCATGTTATCCCCGGCACGGCGTTCTTTCTGACGCCGGATGCCGACGTCGTGCCCTCGGCCCTTTTGCACAATCTCAAACACAACCGGGTCTTGCACGATCAGACCGTGCTCCTGACGGTCGAAACCCTGCGCGTGCCCTATGCGACAATGGAGGAACGGGCCGAATATCAGGTGTTGGACGGCCATTTCGCCGTTCTGACGCTGCGTTTTGGGTTCATGGAGACCCCGAATGTCAGCCGTGCTATGGTTCACGCCCGCCGCGCTGGGCTGAAGTTTGATGTGATGGCATCGACGTTTTTCCTCGGCCGTCGTCGGCCGGTGGCTTCGGGTCCATCAGGGCTGGGACTTATGCTTGACCGAATTTATGCCGCGCTGTCTAGGATTTCTGCCGATCCAACGGATTTTTTCCACTTGCCGCGCGACCGGGTGGTCGAACTTGGCGAGCGGGTCGCCATCTGACAGCTTCTGACAAAAGCGTGAGGCCTTTGTTACACTCCTTTTTTCATGACCTTGGAATGCACAACTGACGTTCATCAATGCGTGATGGCCCAGCACTTGAACATGCTTTGCGGCGGACATAGATCACGCGACTTCGGGGGCCGAAATCGGACCCGATCACATAAAGGGGGCACGAATGAGCACCTATGCAAATCTACCTGCACCCAGCCCAGAACAGGGGCTGAACCGCTATATGCAGGAAATCCGCAAGTTCCCGATGTTGGAACTGGAAGAAGAATACATGCTCGCCAAGGCTTGGGCTGAACGGCAGGATTCGGAGGCCGCGCATCGGCTGGTGACCAGCCATCTGCGCTTGGCCGCGAAACTGGCGATGGGCTATCGCGGCTATGGTTTGCCGCAGGCCGAGGTGATCTCTGAGGCCAACGTTGGCTTGATGCAGGCGGTCAAGCGGTTTGATCCGGAAAAGGGCTTTCGTCTGGCCACCTATGCGATGTGGTGGATCCGCGCTTCGATTCAGGAATACATCCTGCGCTCGTGGAGCCTTGTGAAGCTCGGCACGACCTCTGCGCAGAAAAAGCTGTTTTTCAACCTGCGCAAGGCCAAGGCCAAGTTGGGTGCGCTGGAAGAGGGCGATCTAAGGCCGGAAACCGTGGCGCGAATCGCCAAGGATCTGAGCGTGACCGAGACCGAGGTCATCGACATGAACCGCCGTCTGGCCGGGTCGGATGCCAGCCTGAATGTGCAGGTGGGCAATGATGGCGAGGGCGGCAGTCAGTGGCAAGACTGGCTGGAGGACGAGCACAGCGATCAAGCCGGGGCCTATGCCGAGAAAGACGAGATGGAGATGCGCCTGTCGCTTCTGTCTCAGGCGATGGACGCGCTGAACGATCGTGAGCGCGATGTCTTGGTCAAACGCCGCCTATCGGATGATCCGGTCACGCTTGAGGATCTCTCTGAAAGCTATGGCGTCAGCCGAGAGCGGATTCGCCAAATTGAGGTGCGCGCCTTTGAAAAACTTCAAGCCCGCATGCGCGAGCTTGCCAAGACCAAGGGGATGGTGGTTCCGGCCTAGGCCGCGCTGCGCGGGGTTTTCCTTGCCCCGCGCGCCGTTCACCGCTAGGACCGCGCCTGACATGCGAGGTTTAGTGCGATGAATATGCTGGACACCTTTATCAAGCCGATGCACCCCGAGGGCTGGCGCTTTGTCGCCATCTTTGGCGCCATCACGGCGGTGCTGTTTTTTGTCTGGGACCCGCTGGGCTGGATCGGACTGGGTTTGACGGTCTGGTGCTATTATTTCTTCCGCGATCCCATTCGTTCGGTCCCGCTGGATGAGGGACTGATCGTGTCGCCCGCTGATGGGGTGATCTCGTTGATCGAACGCGCAGTGCCGCCGGAAGAGCTGGGCATGGGTCCCGAAGCGTTGCTGCGGGTGTCGGTGTTCATGAATGTGTTCAACTGCCATGTGAACCGCATGCCGGTTGCAGGCCAGATTGATGCGATTGCGTATCGGCCGGGCAAGTTCCTCAATGCCTCGTTGGACAAGGCAAGCTCGGACAATGAGCGCAATTCGCTGGCCATTCGCATGGCCGATGGGCGCAAAGTGGCGGTGGTGCAGATCGCGGGCCTCGTGGCGCGGCGGATCGTGTGCTTTACCCGCGTGGGCCAGACCCTGCGGATGGGTGATCGCTTTGGCCTGATCCGCTTTGGCTCGCGTCTGGATGTCTATCTGCCCGAAGGGGTGGAGCCGCAGGTTGCGCTGGGCCAAACCATGGTGGCCGGTGAGACGGTGATCGCCGATCTGACGCGCGCGCTTCCGGCGCGTCTGGCGCGGAGCGAGTGAGATGATCGACCTGCCGCCCAACGAAGACAAGCGTGCCGAGGACACCCCTGTGCTGCGCAGTCGTTGGACAGGCAAGCCGCGCCGCGACATGTCCTTGGTGCAGTTGTTGCCCAATATGCTGACCGTCGCGGCCATCTGTGCGGGCCTCGCCTCGATCCGCTTTTCGGCGGCCGAGGCGTTTTCGGCGGCGGTGGTGATGATCTTGTTGGCGGCGGTCCTGGATGGGCTTGATGGCCGACTTGCGCGGTTCTTGCGCAGCGAAAGCCCGCTTGGGGCCGAGCTTGATTCGTTGGCCGATTTCCTGAACTTCGGCGTCGCGCCGGGTATGCTCATGTATTACTGGGCGTTTCCTGCCGGGAATGACTTTGGCTGGGGCGCGGTGTTGATCTATGTGGTCTGCACCTGCCTGCGACTTGCACGGTTCAACATCGGCAATGAGGCGGCGGCGGGTCTGGCGCGGATGGGCAAGTTTCAGGGCGTTCCCTCACCCGCAGGCGCGATGCTGGCCATGGCACCCTTGTATATCTCCTGGCAATTTCCGCAACTTCCCATGGCCCCTTGGCCGGTTCTGGCGGGCTGGATGGTCATTGTAGGGCTGTTGATGATCTCAAAACTGCCGACACCCTCGCTGAAATCGGTGCGGGTGCCGACCGACCGGGCCGCTTTTGTGGTGATTGCGGGCATCGCGCTGGTGGTCTTGTTGCTGCGCTATCCTTGGGCGGTGATGTCGGCTGTGACGGTCGGCTATGCCATTGTGCTGCTTTGGGCCTATGGCAAATCGTTGATCTTGCGGCGCTAAGCGCGCGGTCACAGTTGTCTGGCCCCGCGCGCTGCCTTAGTCTGATCCAAACAGGGCAGGAGAACGCGCGATGGCATCGGTCAAATGGGGTATTCTGGGGGCGTCGAATTTCGCGCTGCACCGCATGGGGCCTGCGATCCATGCCGCCCATGGGGCGGAATTGGTGGCTGTCGCCTCCTCGAGCGCCGAAAAGGTGGCAGAGTTTCAGGCCTATGCCCCGGCCGCGCGCCATATCACGAGCTACGAGGCGCTTTTGGCCGATCCTGGGGTGGATGTGGTCTATATCCCCTTGCCGAACCATATGCATGTCGATTGGACGCTGAAGGCCCTGGCGGCGGGCAAGCATGTGCTGACCGAAAAGCCCATCGCCATGCAGGCGGGTGAGATCGACGCGCTGATTGCCGCGCGCGATGCCAGCGGGCTCCTGGCCGCCGAGGCCTATATGATCGTGCATCACCCCCAGTGGCAGCGCGCCCGCGAATGGGTTGCCGCCGGTGAGATCGGCACGTTGCGTCATGTCGATGCGCAGTTTTCCTTCTATCAGGACGACAAGGCCAATATCCGCAACCGCCCGGAAACTGGCGGTGGCTCTTTGCGCGACATCGGGGTTTATACCTTTGGCTCGGCCCGCTTTGTCACCGGGGCTGAGCCGGTGGATCTCTCCTCGCGCGTGGTGCGGGAAAACGACGTGGAGATCTGGGCGCAGGTCGCTGCCACGATGGAGGGGCCGCAGGGCCGCTATACCTATAACTCCATGACCACGATGCGCGCCTATAACCGGCAGGTCGTCACGTTCCAAGGCACCAAGGGGATGATCCGGCTGGAAGGCGGGCCGTTCAATGCGGGTGTGCATGACATGGCCGAGATCGAGCTGCATCAAGGCCCGAACCGGGTGCTGGTGGAACGCTTCCCGACCGTCGACCAATACCAAGTGCAGGTTGAGGCGTTTGGTGCCTCGGTCCGCACGGGCGCACCCTTCGCCTGGAGCCTTGAGAACGCCAAAGGCACGCAGGCGATGATCGACTGGGCCTACCGCGTGGCCGAGGAGGTTCGGCTTTAACGCCGCACCATGGTGGGTGTGGTGTTGCATGTGCCCAGCGCGGTTTTGGCTGGAAATGGTGGGGGAGAGCGGTTTTATCCGCCCTTCCAGCGCGCCTTGCGCGCGCGGGGCATCAAGACGCGCATGGTGCTCCACAACCGCGAAACAGCGCTGGCCGAGATTGCCGCCGATGACGCCTTTCATATCTTTGACCATGGCCGTATCCAGCACCCAAGGGCGCTGAATTCGGCCTCGGCCTATCTTTTGCCGTTTCGTTATCTCGACCCGCAGGGCGTGCGCGGGTTCTCCTCGCTTGGCGCGGCAAAGTTTGACGTGGCCCAACAAGATCTTACGCAGGCGGCGGCGTTCTTTGCCATGTTGCAAGGGCGGTTCGTGGCCGAGCGGCAGTCGCGCTATGATCAGCCGGACGAGGTTCTGGACATTCCCGAGCGCTGCATTGCCGTCTTTTTGCAAAGCGAAACCCACCGCAAGGTGGGCGAGACCTGCCATCTGACGATGCGGCACATGATCAAGGCGCTCTTGGCGCGCGATGATCCGCGCCCGATTGTGGTGAAACCCCATCCGCGCGACACCGATCTGGACACGTTCGGCTGGCTTGCGCGCAAGGCCAAGACAGACGCCCGCCTACAGATTCTGCCCGCCAATATCCATGACATTCTGGCGCGGGCCGATGTGGTGGTGACGATCAACTCGGCGGTCGGGATCGAGGCGATGCTGCACCGCGTGCCGGTCGTTCTGTGCGGGTCGGCCGATTTTCACCACATCTGCGAAACGGTCCAGTCCCGTGACGGGATGGAGGCTGGCATCCGGCGCGCCGAGGCGCGCAAGGCTGCGGGTGATTGGCCGTTTGAGGCCTATCTGCACTGGTTCTACGGCCAGATGTGCTTTGACCCCACCGCGCCCGATTTCATCGACCGCTTCATCGCAAGGGTCGCAGCGCAGGGGTATGACCTGCCTTAACCCGCTTCTCCTCGGGCGCCTTCGGCTTCTCGTCGAGGTTCCCCGACGAGCGCCGCAGGCGACGAGGAGGTGGGGCGGGGGAGGATCAGTCCTCCATCGCCTCCAACTCGTCGATGAAGCCTGCGATCATCGACAGGCCCTTGTCCCAGAATTTCGGGTCTGACGCGTCCAGCCCGAAAGGTGCCAGCAGTTCCTTGTGGTGCTTGGACCCGCCCGCCTTGAGCATGTCGAAGTATTTGGTCTGGAAATCGGGCAAGCCGCCCTCATAGGCGGCATAAAGCGCATTCACGAGGCCATCGCCGAAGGCGTAGGCATAGACGTAGAACGGGGAATGCACGAAGTGCGGGATATAGGCCCAGAAGGTTTCATATCCGTCCATGAACTCAAACGCGTCGCCCAGCGACTGGGCCTGCACCGACATCCAGAGCGCGTTGATGTCATCCGGGGTAAGCTCCCCTTCGCGGCGGGCGGCGTGGAGTTTGCATTCGAAGTCGTAAAACGCGATCTGGCGCACGACGGTGTTGATCATATCCTCGACCTTGCCCGCAAGCAGGGTCTTTTTCTCGGCCTTGGTCTTGGCATTGTCCAGCAGGCGGCGGAAGGTCAGCATCTCGCCAAAGACCGAGGCGGTTTCGGCCAAGGTCAGCGGGGTTGAGGACAAAAGTTCCCCCTGACCCGCCGCCAGAACCTGATGCACCCCATGGCCCAACTCATGCGCCAAGGTCATGACATCGCGGGGTTTCCCTAGATAGTTCAGCATGACGTAAGGGTGAACGGTGGTCACGGTCGGGTGGGCAAAGGCCCCCGGCGCTTTGCCGGGTTTGACGCCCGCATCAATCCAGCCATCGGTGAAGAAGTGCTTGGCGATCTCGGCCATCTGTGGGGCAAATTCGCCGTAGGCGGTCAGCACCATATCGGTCGCTTCGGTCCAGTTCACCAGCTTTGGCGCCTCAAGGTTCAAGGGCGCGTTGCGGTCCCAGACCTGCAGCTTGTCCAGCCCCAGCCATTTGGCTTTCAGCCGATAGTAGCGGTGCGAGAGCTTGGGGTAGGCCGCGACAACGGCATTGCGCAAGGCCTCCACCACCTCAGGCTCCACATGGTTGGCCAAATGGCGGCCATGCTGGGCCGAGGGCATTTTGCGCCAGCGGTCATCAATTTCCTTTTCCTTGGCCAGCGTGTTGTGCACGCGGGCAAAGAGCTTCACATGCTTGTCAAACACCGCCGCCAAGGCCCGCGCCGCCGCCTCACGCTTGGCGCGGTCGGCGTCGGTCAGAAGGTTCAGCGTCGCCTCAAGGTTCAGCTCTTCCGCCTCACCCTCGACGGTGAACAGCAGCCCTGCCATGGTCTCATCAAAAAGCTTGTTCCACGCGCTTGCCCCCACGACTGAGGCATCGTGCAGATAGGTTTCCAACTCGTCCGACAATTGGTGTGGACGCATCGCGCGCATGCGGTCAAAGACCGGCTTATAGCGCGCAAGATCGGCGTTTTCGGCCATGCGGTTCGTTAGAAGATCATCTTCCAAGCGATTGAACTCAAGGCTGAAAAACACCAGCGCGGTTGTGGCGTTGGTGATGCGGTCCTGCGCGTCGGCCATGAACTTTGCGCGCTCAGAATCCATCGTATTTTGATAATAGCGCAGCCCCGCGTAAGACATGAGCCGCCCTGCGATAATGTCGATGGCCTCATAGGCCTGCACGCAAGTCAGCAAGGCCGCCGCGTCCAAGCCAAAAAGCTTGCCCTTATAGGCCGCCTCAAACCGGGTCGTTTCACCCTCAAGCCACGCCATGTCGCGTTCGACCTCGGGCGCGTCGGGGGCGGGGTAAAGATCGCTCAGATCCCATTCCGGCAGATCACCAAAGGAATTGGACCCGGAGCGGGCGTCAAAAACCGGGCGCTTGTGGCCAAGGCGGGGCAGGGCGTGCATGGGGAACCTCATTTAACTTTGTCCCCATCTAGGGGTGGCGAGGGGGGAACGGCAAGGGGGCGGTGCGCCTGCCTCAATTTTAGGCAACTGCCACAGAAAATGCAGCCTCCCCGTGAGAAGCGCTTTACCATTGCGAAACCCCCGCCTTTACTGGGGGAAATCCGGGACAAGGTGCAGGCGATGACCAGCTACTTCAACGAGATGTATGACGGCGGTCAGGTCCGCGCACCCTATGCGCGGCTGTCGGATTGGATGGCCTCCATGCCCGCCGACCGGCGCTTGGAAAAACAGGCCGAGGCCGAGGCGCTGTTTCGCCGCATCGGCATCACCTTTGCCGTGTATGGCGAAGGGGGCGATCCGGACCGGCTGATCCCCTTCGACATGTTTCCGCGTGTCTTTACCCATTCGGAATGGGGCAAGCTGGAACGCGGCATCAAGCAGCGCGCGCGGGCGTTGAACGCCTTTCTGGTCGATGTATACGGGCGCGGCGAGATCGTGCGCGCGGGCCGTATTCCGGCGCATCTGGTATACCAAAACGAGGCGTTTGAGCGCGCTGTGGTCGGGTTCGTGCCGCCGAAGGGGGTCTACTCGCACATCGTCGGCATCGACATCGTCCGCACCGGGCCCACGGATTTCTATGTGCTGGAGGACAACTGCCGCACGCCGTCGGGTGTGTCCTATATGCTGGAATCCCGCGAGATGATGATGCGGATGTTCCCTGACCTGTTCCGCGAAAACCGGATCGAGCCGGTGGACCGCTACCACGAACTTCTGCGCCGCACGCTTGCCTCGGTCGCGCCTGCCAAATGCGAGCGTGACCCGACCATCGTGATTCTGACGCCGGGGCATTTCAACTCGGCCTATTATGAGCACAGCTTTCTGGCCGATCTGATGGGGGTTGAACTGGTCGAAGGGGCGGATCTCTTTGTCGATGGCGCCTTTGTCTACATGCGCACCACCCAAGGGCCAAAGCGCGTGGATGTGATCTACCGCCGCATCGATGATGCCTTTATCGACCCCTTGTGCTTTCGCCCCGACAGCATGTTGGGCGTGCCGGGGTTGATGGATGTCTACCGCTCGGGTGGGGTGACGATTTGCAGCGCACCGGGGGCAGGGGTCGCGGATGACAAGGCGGTCTACACCTATGTGCCCGAAATGATCCGGTTCTATCTGGGGGAAGAGCCGATCTTGAACAACGTGCCAACGTGGAAATGCGCTGTGGCAGATGATCTGGGCCATGTGCTGACCAATCTGGGCGATCTGGTGGTCAAAGAGGTTCATGGATCAGGCGGCTATGGCATGTTGGTTGGCCCGAAATCCACCAAGGCCGAGATTGAAGAGTTCCGTGCCCGCATCATCGCCGATCCGGGCAATTACATCGCGCAGCCCACGCTGGCGCTGTCCACCACGCCGACCTTTGTCGCGGAAGGCATCGCGCCGCGCCATGTGGATCTGCGGCCCTATTGCCTTGTGGGCGAGAAGATCGAGCTTGTCCCCGGCGGCATGACCCGGGTTGCGCTCAAGGACGGCTCGCTTGTGGTGAACTCGTCGCAGGGCGGCGGGGTCAAGGACACTTGGGTATTGGCGGAGTAAACGGGTATGCTGTCACGGACCGCCGACAATCTGTTTTGGATCGCCCGCTATATGGAGCGCGCCGAGACGGCAGCGCGCCTTTTGGAGGTTGGCGCGCGCATCGCGCTTTTGCCCACCGCTGTCGGCTATCGCAGCGATTGGGACAGCCTGTTGCGCGCTTCGGGTAATGCGACGGGCTACGCCGCCAAATACGGCGCCCCCGATCAGCGCACGATTGAAAGCTGGCTGTTTTTCGACCGCGACAATCCGAATTCGGTGGCAAGCTGCCTCACGGCGGCGCGGGAAAACGGCCGCATCGTGCGGACCGCTTTGACCCAACAGGTTTGGGACGCGCTGAACACCGCCTTTCAGGAATTGCGCCAGATCGAGGCCCAGCGTGACAAGGCAGAGCTGTCCCGGCTCACCGATTGGGTGATGAAACAGGCCGCCATGGTGCGCGGTGCGATTGACGGCACCATCCTGCGCAACGACGGGTTCAACTTTCTGAACATCGGCTATTATCTGGAACGCGGCGATGCCACGGCGCGTTTGATGGATGTGAAATACTATGTCCTCTTGCCGCGCGCCGACTATGTCGGCACAGGGCTGGACAATGAACAGTGGCTGATGCTCTTGCGCGCGCTGGGCGCGCATCGGGCGTTTCACTGGGCTTACGGCGGCGAGGTGACCTCGGCCAAGATTGCGCATTTCCTGATTCTGAACCCGCAAAGCCCGCGCAGTCTGATCACGTGTGTGGCGGGATTGAACAACCATCTGGGCCGTCTGGCCAAGGCATACGGGCGTGAGACGCCCGCGCAGGCGGCCTCGGCCCGGTTGCTGGCCGGGCTTGAGGGGTTAACACCCGACCATATCTTTGACGAAGGCCTGCACGAATTTCTGACCCGCTTTATCACCGAAAGTTCGGCCTTGGGCGCGGTGATCCATGACAGCTATCTCTCGGGGGATATGTGATGCTTTTGACCGTCGATCACAGCACCCTTTACCATTACGACCAGCCAGTGCGCGCGGTCATGCAAAGCCATCGCCTGACGCCTGCGCGCTTTGACGGCCAAAAGGTTGTGAATTGGACGATCACCGTCGCGGGCGGTGAAATGGGCGGCGGCTTTCGAGATGGGGCGGGTGATTGGGTGCAGGGCTGGACTGTGAAAGGGCCGGTCAGCACGGTCGAGGTGCGGGTGCAGGGGCAGGTGCAGACCACCGATCTGGCCGGTGTCTTGCGCGGACACCGTGAACTGGTGCCGCCCTTGGCCTATCTGCGCGCAACCCCGGCAACCGAAGCCGATGACGCCTTGCGCGCGCTGGCGGACAGCGCGGCGCAGGATGATCCCCTGTCGCACGCCCATGCGCTGGCCTTTGCGGTGGCGGGGGCGATCGCCTACCGCCCCGGCAGCACCCATTCGCATACCACCGCGGCCGAGGCGCTGGCCCAAGGCGAGGGGGTCTGCCAAGACCATGCCCAAGCCCTGATCGCCTGCGCGCGCCATGCCGGATTTCCGGCGCGCTATGTGGCGGGCTATCTCTTTTCTTCCGAGGACGGCACCCCGCATGAGGCGTCGCATGCTTGGGCGGAACTTCATGTGCCGGGCTATGGCTGGATCGGGTTTGATCCGGCCAACCGCTGCTGCCCGGATGAGCGTTATATCCGTCTGGGGTCTGGCCTTGATGCGGCCGAGGCCGCGCCCATCAAGGGCATTGCGCGCGGGCTTGGGGTGGAAAGCCTGTCGGTGACGGTTGCGATCCAGTCGCAAGCCCAATAGGTTACGCCGCGTAAAGGCCGGAGACGACGATGACCTACTGCGTGGGACTTCTTTTGAAAGAGGGCATGGTCTGCCTGTCAGACACCCGCACCAATGCGGGGTTGGACAATATCTCGACCTATCGCAAGATGTTCCACTTTGAACACCCCGGTGAGCGGGTGATCACCGTGATGACCGCTGGTTCGCTGTCGATCACCCAGACAACGCTTGCCCGCCTGCGCGAAGCGATTGACGATCCGGACGCGACCGAGGACACCTCGATCATGCTGGCCCCAACCATGTTGAAGGTGGCCTCGATCATCGGGCGCATGCTTTGCGCTGTGCGGCTGGAGATTGATGAAAAGCTGGCCACGATGAAACAGGCGGCCACGGCGTCGATGATCGTGGCGGGGCAACGCAAGGGCGGCGCGATGCGGCTGTTCCTGATCTATCCCGAGGGCAATTTCATTGAGGCGACCGAGGACACGCCGTTCTTGCAGATCGGCGAGCACAAATACGGCAAGCCGATCTTGGACCGCGTGGTGAAACCTGACACGCCTTTGGCCGATGCGGAAAAGGCGGTGCTTTTGTCGATGGATTCGACCCTGCGGTCCAACCTGTCGGTGGGCATGCCATTGGATCTGGCGGTCATCCGGCGCGACGAATGCGCCGTCAGCCGCCAGCGCCGCATCGAGGCGGGCGATCCAGCGTTTCGCGCAATGTCCGACGCATGGTCGCGTGCGCTGCGCGACGGGTTTACGCAGATCACTCTGGGGACCTGAGACCCGGATTATTGCCAATAATCCGGACCGGGGTTTTCAAAAATTCCGGGGCACCCTAAAGGTGCAGATCAAAAAGCGCGCAAGCCTCATCAAAGAACCGCGCGCGGGTGTCTGGGCGCTCCATCATCACCTCATGCTCGGCACCGGGATAAAGCGACAAGGTCCCCTTCGGCCAATGCGCCATCCGGGCATGGATCGGGCCGATATCCACAATCCGCTCTTGCAGGCCGAGGGCGGTTAAGGTGGCGATATCGGGCGAGGGCCGCACAGCCAAGGCGTTGCACTCGGCCAAGGCGGCCTGCAGCCAGCCCAAGGAAGGGCCGGCCAGCATCATCTCGGGGCAGGCCATCGCCTGCTGGCGCATGTAGTCCCACATCTCGGGGTCGGTGGTCAGCGTGTTGCCGACAAAGGGCACGGCCATGACATAGGTCGCCTCGCGGCTGCCCGGCACGATGCGGTGGTCAAAGCTGAACCAGCGCGAGGCGCGCGCCATGGCCACGGCCACGGGCCGCATCCAAGCCGAAATCAGGATGCCCCACATCGGGGCCGAAAAGGCCACCGCCTTGAACGGGTGGTTCCCCATCAGGCAGCGCAAGCCGATGCAGCCGCCCATTGAATGGGCGATCATGAACCACGGCTCTGGCAGGGCCTCGGCGCGGGCAAAGGCGATCACCGCCGCCATATCCAGCTGATATTCGTCGAAATCGGTGACATGACCGACCAAAGGATCGTCCAATGAACGGTCGGCAAGCCCCTGTCCGCGAAAATCCACCGTCAGCGTGGCATAGCCGCGCCGCGCCAAATCTTTGGCGGCGCGGCCGTATTTTTCAATGTATTCCGTGCGCCCCGGCAAGAGGAACACCGTGCCTTTGGCCGCATCTTTCGGCCAGACCCCCACGCGGATCTGCACGCCATCGGTGGCCTGCAGCCAGCGCGCAAAGGCCCCTTCGGGGCCATCGGCCATGACCGCATGGAACGGTGCCCCGCTCACGCGAGAGCCGCACCCAGCTGCATTGCCAAGCCCATCGACCCGTCCACCGTCAGCTTACCCGTCATGAAGGCGCTGGTGGCGTTCATCTCGCCCTCCAGAATGGCGCGGAACACGTCGGCCTCGGCGGTCAGCGTCACATCGGCCTCATCATCGCCCGCGCGCACGCCATCGTGGTCGATCATGATCGCGCCCTCGCCCGGAATCACGAACTTGGCCACGCCAGCGCTGAAGCCGCCGTTCATCTTGGTGGCAAGGGCTGCCACGGCTGCGTGGATCACGTCGCTCATCAGTCTCTCCATTCTGCGATCACGGGGCTGGATATTCGCCGCCGTTGAGTTACGTTCGTGTTATGAAAGTTTGGCAACGCCTTCACAACATGATCGTTGCGGCACTTGTGCCGATGATCTTGTGCGCCGGGATGGCCTTTGGCCAGACTGCGAAGCTTGACGATCTGTTCAACAAGCTGAAGGCAGCTGATCCGCAGGCGGCAGAGCGGATCGAGCAAGAGATCTGGATCGAATGGTCCAAGTCAGGATCGGCGGCGATGGATCTTCTGCTGGAGCGCGGTCGCCGCGCCATGAGCGCGGGCCAACTTGACCTTGCGGTTGAGCATTTTACAGCCCTTGTCGACCATGCCCCGGACTTTGCCGAAGGCTGGAACGCCCGTGCGACGGTGCTCTATCAGATGGGGCAGTTCGGCCCCTCAATGGCCGACATCGCCCAGACGCTGCAGCTGAACCCACGCCATTTTGGCGCTATGTCAGGGTTTGCGATGATCCTTGAAGATTTGGGCCGCCCAGAGCAGGCGCTTGAGGTGCATCAGGCCGTGAAGGCTATACATCCCAATGCCGCAGGGGTATCCGAAGCCATCGACCGGCTGACTGCCGATCTGCAAGGCAGCTCACTTTAAGGAAGCCCAGACATGGACGCCCGACAGATGGACGCCCGCGCCCGGGTCACGGCGGTCCTTGGGCCGACCAACACCGGCAAAACCCATTACGCGATTGAACGCATGCTGGCCCATCGCACCGGCGTTATCGGCCTGCCGCTGCGATTGCTGGCGCGCGAGGTTTATGATCGGATCGTCGCCCAGCGAGGGCCGTCTGTGGTGGGGCTGGTGACCGGCGAAGAGCGAATCGTGCCCGACCGCTGCCAGTATTGGGTCTGCACGGTTGAAGCCATGCCCTTGGACATTGGCGCCGATTTTGTGGCGGTCGATGAGATCCAGCTTTGCGCCGACCCCGACCGTGGCCATGTCTTCACCGACCGGCTTTTGCGCGCGCGCGGTTTGCATGAGACGCTGTTCTTGGGCGCAGAAACCATGCGCGGCGCGATTGCCGGGCTGGTGCCAGGGGTGACCTTCCTGAAACGCGAGCGGTTTTCGGAACTGACCTTTACCGGGTCCAAGAAGATCAGCCGGATGCCCGAACGCAGCGCCATCGTAGGGTTTTCGGTGGACAACGTCTATGCCATCGCCGAATTGATTCGGCGCACCAAGGGCGGATGCGCGGTGGTCATGGGGGCGTTGTCACCCCGCACCCGCAACGCGCAGGTGGCTTTGTATCAAAACGGCGATGTTGATTATTTGGTGGCCACTGACGCGATCGGCATGGGGCTCAATCTCGACATCAAGCACATCGCCTTTTCGGCCACTGCTAAGTTTGATGGCCACCGGATGCGCCAGCTTTATCCCCAAGAACTGGCCCAGATCGCTGGGCGTGCTGGGCGGCACACGGAAAACGGCACCTTTGGCGTCACCGGTGAGGCGCGGCCTTTTGACGAGACCGTTATCGAGGCGATTGAAGAACATCGCTTTGACCCGGTGCGCAAACTCCATTGGCGCAATCATGATCTGGAGTTTGGCAGCGCCGAGCGCCTGATCGCCAGCCTTGAGCGGCACACGCATGACCCATGGCTCACCCGGGCGCGGGATGCCGATGATGTCTTGGCGCTGAAAGCGCTGTTTGAGATGCCCGAGGTCAAGGACAAGCTGACCGGACCAAAACGCGTGCAACTTTTGTGGGACGTCTGCCGCATCCCCGATTTCCGCAATGCGGGCGGGGGGGAGCACACCAGCCTTCTGGCGCGGATTTTCGACTTTCTGGTCGGTCGCGGGCTGGGTGGTGGCAAAGTTCCGTCAGATTGGATGAAAAAAGCGGTCGAACGCATCGACAAACCCGGCGGTGACATTGACACCATCTCGAAACGACTGGCCTATATCCGCACCTGGACCTATGTCGCGCAGCGCAAAGGCTGGGTGGAAGACGAAAGCCATTGGCGCGAAGAAACGCGCGCTGTAGAAGACCGCTTGTCAGATGCGCTGCATGCAGCCCTGACCCAACGATTTGTAGATCGCCGCACCAGTGTTCTGATGCGGCGGTTGAAGCAGAAGGAGACCCTCGTGGCCGAGGTGAATGACAAAGGCGAAGTGACGGTCGAAGGCGAATTCGCCGGCCGTCTTGAGGGGTTCCGTTTCTCGCAGGATGCATCCGCCAGCCCCGATCAGGCGCGGGTTCTGCGGACGGCGGCGGTGCAAGCGCTGCGCCCAGAGTTCCATCTGCGTGCGGACAAGTTCTACAACGCCGCCGATACCGAGATGGACTTTACCGAACAGGGGGGCCTGATGTGGGGCACCTCTGCCATCGGTAAGCTGGTCAAGGGCGGTGAGATCACCAAACCCACGGTTGAGGCCTTTGTCGACGAAGAGGCTGGTGAAGAGGTGGCCGAAAAGGTCCGCCGCCGCCTGCAGCATTTCATCGACCGCAAGGTCGCCACCCAGTTCGAACCGCTTTTGGCCATGGGCCGCGACGAAACCCTGCAAGGCTTGGCCAAGGGCTTTGCCTTCCGGCTTGCCGAAGGCTTGGGCGTCTTGGATCGCGGTGTGATTGCCGCCGAGGTCAAGGAACTCGATCAAGAGGCCCGCAGCGCCCTTCGCAAGCATGGCGTGCGTTTTGGCCAATACACCATTTTCCAACCGGCCCTGTTGAAACCCGCGCCCACGCGGCTGCGGCTGGTGCTGTGGTCGCTGTGGAACGGGCTGAGCGAGTTCCCTGAAAGCCCGCCGCCCGGTCTGGTCACCATCCCCAATATCGCGGCGGTGCCAAAGCCCCATTACACGCTGGCCGGGTATCATCCGGCAGGCACCCGCGCGATCCGCATCGACATGCTGGAACGTCTGGCGGACATCCTGCGCCAGAAGGACACCAAGGCCGGGTTTGAAGCCACGCCCGACATGCTGTCGATCACCGGCATGACGCTGGAACAGTTCTCTGACCTGATGGGCGGTCTCGGCTATAAGGGCGACAAGGCAGAGCGGGTAAAGGTCAAGGCCGCAGCGGTTCTGGTGCCGGTTGAGGTGGATCCGAACGCACCTCTGAACCCGATCACCGAAGAAGAATCGGCCTTTGTGCGGGTGGAAGAGCCCGCAGCAGCGTCTGACGAGGCCGCCGCACCTGATATGGAGGTGTTCTACACCTTTACCTGGGCACCCAAGCCGCGCTTTCAGCGCCCGGAACGTGCACCCCGTCCCGAAGGTACCGCCGCCCGTGGCCCCCGCAAAGAAGGCGACGCCCCGCAAGGTGAGCGCAAGCCGCGCGGTGACCGTTCTGGCGACCGAGGTGCAGACCGTGGCCCCCGCAAAGAGGGGGACGCCCCGCAAGGCGACCGTCCTCAGGGCGAGCGCCGTCATGGCAAGCCGCAGGGTGAACGCTCGGGTGACCGCGCAGGCAAGCCGCAAGGTGATCGCGGTGACCGTGGGGACCGCGGTGGGGATCGCAAGGGCGGCAAGCCGAACCGCGACGATCGGCAAAAGTCCTTCGAGGCCCGTCCGCCGCGCGTTGAAAAGCCGGTTGATCCTGACAATCCCTTTGCCGCGCTGATGGCGCTGAAGGGCAAGCTCTGATTGGCGGGGCCTTCGGGCAAAGCTGATCCCGGCGTCCAGCCGAAACTCCGGCTGGACAAATGGCTGTTTCATGCCCGGTTCTTTAAATCGCGCGATTTGGCGCAGGACTGTGTGGAAAGTGGCCATCTGAGGCTGAACGCCCAGCGTTGTAAGAAGCCTGGCCATGGGGTTGCGGTGGGCGATGTGCTGACCTTTCCCCAAGGCGGGCAGATCCGGGTGGTGCGGGTTCTGGCGCTGGCCGAGAGGCGGGGTCCGGCGACCGTGGCGCAGGCGCTTTACTGTGATCTTGATGCACCGGGGGCCGATGCCAGTGCTTGAAACATCAACCCGCCTGACATAAACACCGGGCGGAACCAAATGGAACGGGGTGTCCCATGACCTATGTCGTGATCGACAACTGCATCGCCTGCAAATACACCGACTGCGTCGAAGTCTGTCCGGTGGACTGCTTTTACGAAGGCCTCAACGCGCTGGTGATCCACCCCGATGAGTGCATTGACTGCGGCGTTTGCGAGCCGGAGTGCCCGGCCGATGCCATCCGTCCGGATACCGAACCGGACATGGACAAATGGGTGGCCTTTAACCGCAAATATGCGCTTTTGTGGCCGGTCATCACCACCAAGCGTGATGCTTTGCCCGACCATGAAGAGCGCGACGGCGAAGAAAACAAGCTGGAGAAGTACTTCTCCGAAGAGCCAGGGAAGGGCGGCTGATTCGCCGCCTTGGCGCTTCCGAATCGCCTAAAAAGGTAGATTCGCATCAATATCAATGGCTTGTCTGTTTTTCTCCCTGTTTTACCGCAGTTGGAATTCCGTGATTTTTGTGTTACACAATGTCCACAAACAATCACGGATGCCTGTCTGACGCCTCAGGTCTGCTCGCCTGAGACGAAACTCCTGTCGACTGTAGGTCTGCATCCGGTAAATCCGGGCGGGCCGCTTTTGCCGGGACTGGCCTCCTGCCGAGGAAGCAACCAAGAATGACCAAATCGAAGAAGCCCGATTTCCGCCCGAACGAGTTCGTGGTGTATCCCGCGCATGGCGTGGGTAAGATCATTTCGATCGAGGAACAGGAAATCGCCGGGATTCATCTGGAACTGTTCGTGATCTCGTTCGAGAAGGACAAGATGACGCTGCGGGTTCCCACCCACAAGGCCACCGAAATCGGCATGCGCGCACTTTCGGCGCCGGATGTGGTGACAAAGGCGCTGGATACGCTGAAGGGCAAGGCCAAGGTCAAGCGGGCCATGTGGTCGCGCCGGGCGCAGGAGTATGAGCAGAAGATCAACTCGGGCGATCTGATGGCCATTGCCGAGGTTGTGCGCGATCTGCATCGCAGCGACGACCAGCGTGAGCAGTCCTATTCCGAGCGTCAGCTCTATGAGGCTGCGCTGGAGCGTTTGACCCGCGAAGTCGCCGCCGTCTCGGGCGTCGATGAGGCCGGGGCGCAGCGCAAGGTGGGCGATGTTCTGACCAGTCGCGCAGCCTAAGGCGTAAGTGGATTTATCTATGAACGGCGGCTCTTTGGCCGCCGTTTTTCATTCCAGATAGGCGGTTGCGACCGCCAGCGCAGTAACCTCGGCCAGCACTTGTGTCGCCCCAAGAACATCGCCGGTCTGCCCGCCGATCTTGGCCCGCGCCACCCCGGCAAGGCCCGCCGCCACCAGAACCACCGCCAGTGCCAGCCAAAGCGCTGCACTTCCGGCAGCAAAGGCACCCAGCAGCAGACCAAAGCCAACGCCGGCCCAAGCCGCCACCCAAGACGGCGCCCCGTGCTGGGCTGAAAGCCCGCCCGCGCGGGCATTGGGCAGGCCCGCCATCACCAGCCCCATCGCTGCGCGTGACAAGATCATGGCGGCCAGCGCAAACCCCCATGCGCCCGCGCTCATCAAGGCCGCCAAGGCCGACCAGCGCGCCAAAAGCGCCAGCATCAACGCAACCGCACCATAGCTGCCTATGCGGCTGTCTTTCATGATCTCCAGCCGCTGTTCCCGGGTATGGCCACCCCAGAACCCATCGGCACAATCCGCGAGCCCGTCCTCATGCAAGGCCCCGGTCAATGCAGCCTGCACTGCCATCACAAAAACCGCCGCAACCCCCACCGACACCCCTGCCCAAAGGCCAAGCGCGCCGAGGGCCAGCGCCGCGCCCCCGGTCACCAGCCCAACCAAAGGCCAAGCCCAGACCCCGGCCGGACGGGGCAGGGTAAATGGCACCGGAATTCGGCTCAGAAGACCAAACGCGGCGAGCATGTCGCGCGCCAAAAGCGGTAAGTGGTCGCGGATCGGGTGGCTCATGTCTGTTCCGGTCTGGTCATGGGGCTGTTCAAGGGCTAGCCAAGTGGGGCGTGACCTTCAAGGACTATGCCATGCCCGCCTTCTCCTCGCTTGCCGAATTTGCCCAGCTCTTGCGCGCGGCCCCAGCTGCAGATTCCGCCGCCCATCAGGCCGCTGCGGCGCACAACGGGCAATTGACCAAACCGCCCGGCGCTCTGGGTCGGTTGGAGGATCTGGCGCTTTGGGTGGCCGGTTGGCAGGGCACGGGCCGCCCGCGCATTGCAACGCCGCAGGTGCTGATCTTTGCCGGCAATCACGGGGTCTGCGCTCAAGGTGTGTCGGCCTTTCCCCCCGAAGTCACGGTGCAGATGGTTGCCAACTTTCAGGCCGGTGGCGCTGCCATCAACCAATTGTCAAAGACCTTTGGCGCCACGATGGCCGTGCATGCCTTGGATCTGGATCGCCCGACGGCAGATTTCACCCAAACCCCCGCGATGACCGAGGCCGAGGCGGTTGACGCCCTGCTGACCGGCTGGAACGCGGTGGATGCCAAGGCCGATCTGCTGGTCGTGGGCGAGATGGGGATTGGCAACACCACAGTGGCGGCGGCCATTGCGGCGGCGCTGCTGGGCGGCACCGGCGCGGAATGGGTTGGGCGTGGCACCGGGGTAGACAACGCGGGTCTTGCCCGTAAGGCGCGTGCGGTAGATGCCGGGCTTGCCCGCCATGCCGCGCGCGACCCGTTGCAGGTGCTGGCCTGCCTTGGCGGGCGCGAGATTGCGGCGATGGCGGGGGCGATGGCGCGGGCGCGGGTGGACCGTATCCCGCTGATCTTGGACGGGTTTATTGCCTGCTCGGCGGCTTTGGTGCTGCACAGCCTGACACCTGCCGCGCTGGATCATGCCGTGGCGGGTCATCTGTCAGCCGAAGGTGCCCATGGCCGATTGCTCGCGGCCTTGGGCAAAGAGCCCTTGTTGTCGTTGGGCTTGCGTCTGGGCGAGGGGTCGGGTGCGGCGCTGGCGCTGGGGGTGGTTCAGGCGGCGGTGGCCTGCCATTCCGGCATGGCGACCTTTGCCGAGGCTGGGGTGTCGGACGGCTAGAGCCGCCCCTCAGACCCGGATCGGCAGCGGCGCATCGGCCTTGAGCTGATCCATCACGATCTGGCTTTGCACGCGCGCCACCGCCGGATGCGGCAAAAGCCGCTCATGGATCAAGCGGTTCAACCCTGCCAGATCAGCGCACCAGACCCGCAACAGATAATCCGCCTCACCCGTCAGGGTCCAGGCCGAGATCACCTCGGGCAGGGTCGCGATCAGGGTGGCAAAGCTGCGTGCAAGCTCTGGATCATGGCGGGCGAACTGCACCTGAATAAAGGCCTGCACTGTCAGGCCCACCCGTGCCGGATCAATCCGCGCGGCATAGCCGGTGACAAACCCCTCAGCCTCCAGCCGCTGGCGGCGGCGCGCGGCCTGACTGGCCGAGAGGTTCAGTGCGGCCCCCAGATCTTGGGCTGTCAGCATGGCATTGGCCTGTACAAGCTGCAAAAGCCGCGTGTCTGTTGCATCCAGCATGCGAAAACTCCGCGTATAATGGACATTCTATGCGAGTATCACGCGGATATCCCACCGTTTCAATCCAAGAATGCGCGCAGCTCGCATGGCATCCGCGATAAACTGATCAGACAGCAACATGAAAGGGTCATCATGGGTCCGTTTCCGCATTCCGCCCCCAAGGCCACCATCACCCCGGCCAACCCGGCGGGCACCGATGGGTTCGAGTTTGTCGAATTCGCCCATCCCGAGCCGCAAGCGCTGCGGGATCTGTTCACCCGCATGGGCTATGCGCTGACCGCGCGCCACCGGACCCGTGACATCGAACTGTGGCAGCAGGGCGATGTGACCTATATCCTGAACAATGACCCCGAAAGCCACGCCGCGCGCTTTGCCGCCAAACACGGGCCCTGCGCGGCCTCGATGGGCTGGCGTGTGGTGGATGCCGCCCATGCCTTTGCCCATGCGGTGAGGATGGGGCAACGCCCTATGCGGGCGATAACAAGGCGCTGGACGTGCCTGCGATTCTTGGCATTGGCGGGAGCCTGATATATTTCGTTGAGGACTACGGTCCGGGACGCCACCCCTATAGCGCCTTCGACTTTGTAACCGCCCCTAAGCCTGCCGGTGTCGGCTTTCACTACTTGGACCACCTGACCCACAACGTCCACAAGGGCAACATGGACATTTGGTTCGACTTTTACAGCCGGATTTTCGGCTTCAAACAAATCCGCTTCTTTGACATTGAAGGCAAATTCACCGGGCTTTACAGCCGCGCCCTGACCAGCCCCTGCGGGCGCATCCGCATCCCGGTGAACGAAGATCGCGGTGAAACCGGGCAGATCGTGGAATACCTCAAGCGCTATAATGGCGAGGGGATTCAGCACATCGCGGTGGGCTGCGATGACATCTACAGCGCCACCGACGAGATCGCCGCGCGCGGGCTGACATTCATGCCAAAGCCGCCGATGGCCTATTACGAGCTGTCAAAGACCCGGGTCGTGGGCCACTGCGAGCCGATTGACCGGCTGGCCCGCCACGGCATCCTGATTGACGGCGAAGGCGTGGTCGAAGGGGGCGAGACGCGCATCTTGCTGCAGATCTTCTCGAAAACCGTGATCGGCCCAATCTTCTTTGAGTTCATTCAGCGCAAAGGTGATGACGGGTTCGGTGAAGGCAACTTCAAGGCGCTGTTTGAATCGATCGAACAGGATCAGATCGACCGTGGCGTCGTGGCCGCGCGCTAGTAAAGCCCGCGCTTAGCCTTTCGGCAAAGCCAGGGTCACAAGCCGTGAGCCTTTTTGATAGCGCACTTCGGTGGCGGTGATGGCCTGGATCTTCCCACCATCAATCCTGTCGCCGACCTTGACCTTCTTGTAGCGGCCATTGGTGTTGCGGATCATCGCATAGCGTTGGGAGGGCGTGCCATAAACGCCGATCAAGGCGGTCTTGTCCAAAGCCAAGGCATTGCGGAAAGTGGCTTGCTTGGCGACTGATGCGCTGGCGGTGCCGCGCGCGGATGCGCCGTCAGGCTCGGGCTCTTCGTAGATGTCCAGTTCGCCATCGCGGCCGCGCGCTGCGGTGCTGTCTTCTGAGCTTTCTGCCTCGGGCGCCGGGTCAGCTGGACGGGCTGAGGCAACCTGTTCTTCTTGCGAGTCCGGTGTCGGCTCAGGCGCACGAATTGCGGCGGCAACAGCGGCTTCGACAGCGCGGCTCAGGTCCTGCGGGCGGGGCTGGGGCTTGCGGCTGATCGCGACGGCAAGGGGACTTCCATTGGCGACGGCCGCGGCCGCTTGCTCGGCACTTGCGGCTTGTCCCATCGCATAAATGCTGCCCGAGTTTGCAGCCGAAGCTTTGGCACGTGCAGCTTCCCCGACGGCGAGAACCGCCTCCGGCCGCGCCAAGGGGCGCAGGCCTGCGAGGCGGCTGTCGGCGACGGGGGGCATGGCGGCGTCATCCAGAGGCACCGCGTCGGTCGCGCCGGGCTCTGCCGTGGGTGCGCTGGCTGGTGGCGTCAGCCCTGCGGGGCGCGCCTTGGGCCGAAAACCAGCCAAGGCCGGGTCAGAGACAACGGCAGAACCTTCCTCTGGCGCTGCCAAATCGGTGGGCGAAGGCGGGGTCAGGCCCGCGGGCCGTGCCTCGGGCAAGCGGGGCGGCTTGCCTGCGATAAGCAAAACGCCCTCGGGAGTGACAATCCCCTCGGGCGTCGGAACGACAAGGCCGTTCGCGTCGAACTGAAAGACCGTCCCAAAAGGCGGCGGCGGCGCTTGGGCATTGGGCAGCGGGTCACCTTGGGCCGAGACGGCGGCCAAATCTGTGGCTGCGGGTGTCACGGGCGCGATGTCTTTGGCGGCCAGATAGATTTCGTCGCCGCTGGCTGAGCCGGGATTGGTCTGTGCGCTGTTCAGTGTCCCGGCGTCGGTCTGCGCTGCCGCAGCCGTCTCGGGGGCGGCGCTTTGCGGGTCTGGGGTCGCTGCTTCCGCAGCCTGCTCAGAGGTCTGCCCAGCGGCCAGCGCGGGGGCCGTCTCGGCCGGCTGGGCCTCATCCGGGGCAGGCAATGCTGCCTCCAACTCCTCATCGGTCAACAAGTCTGGATCCTGACCGTCGGCCAGCATCTCGTCCTCGATCTCAGGAACGGCGGCTGTCTGGGCCGTGGTGGCGAGTTCGGTGGTTTCGGCGTCATTCGACCGGAACGCCAGACTGGTGGACCACGCCGCAATCACGGCCAGCGCCAAGAGCAAGAGCCCTGTCAGGATCAGCCCCAAATGACGCGGCTTGCCGCGTGCGGCGATGGGGCGGGCGCCAAACTTGCGGCCCAAGCCCTTTGTCGCGTCGGTCGCAGCGGCCATGGCGTTGGCCGTCGCGCTGGGTGCCGCTGCGGTTGGCCGGGTTACCGTGGCTTCGACCGGTTTCTTGCGCGTTCCGGGAATTCCGGGTGCCGTGACAAAGGCCCCCAGACTGCGCAGGCCCTTACTTTCCTTGGGCACAGCCGGGCGCGCGGCAGTGGGACGGTTCAGGGTCGGTCGCTCCACCTTGGGCGGCGGGGCGGCGATCAGCGGCCGCGCGGCGGTTGGGCGGTCAACGGTCGGCTTTGGCGGAGCGGCCTGCGGCTTGGCGGTCAGCGACGGATCGGCAGACGCCCGGCGGCTGGCAAAGCCAAGCGTGGCGCTGAAGCTCGAAGGGGGGGGCGTGGTGTCCAGCGCCGCCTCTGGCGCGCCCTTGGCCCGATCTACCTTGGCGTCCTCGGTCTCATCGACCTCGACATCGAGGGCCATCGGGGCTTCGTCGGTGTCTGGCGGCACGGGGTCAAGCGGGTCGCTCCCGGCGGGTGGCGGCGCGGCGCCGATGTCTGCGTCCAAAGCCGCCGCGGCGCTGTCCAATGTCGCGACTTCGGGTGTGACGGCGGGGTCGGCATCAGCCATGCTGCGGAACACGGCTGAGGGCGCGGGTTCGTCATCGGCCAAACCGAACAGCGACGGCACGCGCACCGGGCTTTGGGTCGCAGGGCTGTCAACCGGGTCGGGCTCGGTGGCTTGCAGGTTGTTGGGAGGGGAACCGACATCGTCCACCAGAGCCTCTGGGCCCGCTTCCGCGACGGTTGCGGCAGCGTCCACTTCAAGCGGCGCGGCCGGGGTCGTTTCAAGCTCAGGAACGGCCTCATCCGATGCGCCGGTCGCCGCTGTCGGCACGTCCACCGTTGCCGCTTCGGCTTCAACGCCACTTGCGCGCTCAATGATCACGGTGCGCTTTGCGTCCCGCTCGACGGTCTTACCTGCGGACAATATCGTCGCCGCCTGACCGGTCGGGCCGAAAAATGCCTCGCCTGCGTAGCCCTTCGCAGGAGCCGCGGCAAAAGACACCGGGTTGAATCGGTGCTCGGTCGCAAAGCTTTCGGCCTCGTCCAGCGTCTCGCGCGCCACCACGGCCACACGCACGTCGCCGTCCACGAGTTCCCAGTCAAAGACCAGATCCTCAACCGCATAGGGCGTCCGGCCTTCCAGCGCCGTGCGGATCTGGGCCAATCGGCTGGCTTCATCCGGGCCGGGCGCATCGACGGTGGTCACCAGCAACTGCTCATCCGGCAGGATCAGCTTGGTCGCAAGCCCGCGCGGGCTGAGACCCAGCGCTGTCGCCCTCAGATAAGACAGCGCTTCGGGAAGGTCAGGCGCATCGAGGGTGACACGACCAACCAGAAGCCAGCCCCCTGATGAGCGGTGCAAAAGGGCAATGGCATCATTGCGGAAGTCGAGGGCAAAAGCTGGTTTCATTCCACGCATCTAGCATAAGGGACTGTCGCGCAAAAACTGCACGCGCGCATTGTGCACTTCCTACAGCAGGTTTTTGCCGAATGAAAGAAAAGCCGGACCTTTTGCCCGGCGCTGAGCGGCCCTTGGCGCGCTTTTTTCGCATGAGGTCCCGCGACTTGTGGGGGGAGGCCCTTCGGCGAAATTCCCCCTTGGGCGCGGGTTGTGGCTTGGCTTGCGGAGGGACACCTATAGAATTGCGATCCAACGGAGGTTTTTCCCATGCGCGCATTTTCATATTTGCTGGTTTCGGCGGTCCTCGCCGTGCCATTTTCTCTGTCCGCAGCACTTCCGGCATTCGCCGAAGGCACGATCACGGTGACGGGCGAGGCAAGCATTCCCGCAACGCCCGACATGGCCACTGTGTCCTTGGGCGTGACCACGGAAGGCAAGACTGCCGCCGAGGCGATGTCGGCCAATTCTGAGGCTTTGGCAGGCGTAATCGCACGGCTCAAAGCTGCAGGCATTGCCGAGCAGGATCTGCAAACGACCAGCCTGTCGCTGAACCCCAATTGGGTTGGGTATGACGCGGGTCAGACACCGACGATCTCCAACTATATCGCCATGAACATGCTGAATGTTCGGGTGCGCGATCTTGCCGCTTTGGGCGGAGTGCTGGATGCCTCAATCGCGGATGGGGCCAATACCTTGAACGGCATCACCTTTGAGCTGGCCAGCCCGCGCCCAGTTCTGGATGAGGCGCGCAAGGCCGCCGTGGCGGATGCCGCGGCCAAAGCCGCGCTTTATGCCACTGCCGCTGGGGTGAGTTTGGGCAAGGTGATCGCGATCAGCGAGCAGCAAAACTACGGGGGGCCGATGCCGGTGTTCATGGAGGCCAAGGCCGCCTCGCCGGTGCCGGTGGCGACGGGGCAGATCGCGATGCAGACCTCGGTGTCGATCACTTATCAGATCGCCGAATAAGGCGTTGATATACGTAGAAAAAGGGCCGCCTCCAAAGAGGCGGCCCTTTGGCATTACTTTGTGGCGGCGGTCATCGCTTGATCAAGGTCTGCGATGATATCCTCGACGTTCTCAATCCCAATCGACAGGCGCACCACATTCGGCGGCGCACCGGCGGCCACCTGCTGGGCTTCGGAAAGCTGGCGGTGGGTGGTCGAGGCCGAATGGATGATCAGGCTGCGCGTGTCGCCAAGGTTCGCGACATGGCTGAACAGTTTCACATTGTCGATCAGCTTGACGCAGGCGTCATAGCCGCCCTTCAGCGCAAAGGTGAAGAGGGCCCCAGCCCCCTTCGGGACGATCTTCTTGGCCCGCTTGTTGTAGGGGCTGGATTTCAGCCCGGCATAGGTCACGTATTCAACACGCGGGTCTTTCTCGAGCCATTCGGCGACCTTTTGGGCATTGGCTACGTGACGCTCCATCCGCAGACCCAGCGTCTCAATCCCCATCAACGTGTAATGCGCGCCTTGGGGGTTCATCGTCATGCCCAAATCGCGCAGGCCGATGGCGATGGAGTGGAAGGTGAACGCCATGCCGCCCAAGGTGGGGTGGAAGGTCAGGCCATGATAGGCCGGTTCCGGTTGGCTGAGGCTCGGGAACTTGTCGTTCTGCGACCAGTTAAACTTGCCCGAATCCACCACGATGCCGCCGGTTACGGTGCCGTTACCGGTCAGGTATTTGGTGGCGGAATGCACGACCAGCGTCGCACCCAGCTCAATGGGGCGGCACAGGAATGGCGTGGCGGTGGTGTTGTCGACGATCAGGGGAATGCCCTTCTTGTCGGCGATCTTGGCCAAGGCCGGAATGTCGGTGACATAGCCGCCGGGGTTGGCGATTGTTTCGCAGAAAATCGCGCGGGTGTTTTTGTCGACGGCCTTCGACACCGCGCCCAGATCGTCGGTGTCCACAAACTTGGCCGACCAGCCAAAGCGCTTGATCGTCTGGCTGAACTGCGTGATGGTTCCGCCGTAAAGTCTTGAGGATGCGACGATATTCTTACCCGGCCCCATCAGCGGGAACAGCGCCATGATCTGCGCGGCATGGCCCGAGGAGCAGGCAATCGCACCCGCGCCGCCTTCAAGCGCGCAAACCCGGTTGGCCAGCGCCGACACCGTGGGGTTCGTCAGGCGCGAATAGATGTAGCCAACCTCTTGCAGGTTAAACAGCTTCGCCGCGTGATCGGCATCGCGGAACACATAAGCGGTGGTCTGGTAGATTGGCACCTGCCGCGCGCCAGTAGCCGGATCGGGGGCCGTGGCGGCATGAATGGCCAAGGTGTCAAAGCCCATCGGTCTGTCAGTCATGATGAAATCTCCCCTTTTGCGGCAAGAAGCCTAGGGCAGGGGCGGCGCGCTGTGAAGGGCTGAATATGCGAAAGGGCCGCCCCGGCTGGCGCGGCCCCTTGCCCGTTTTCCCCGGTGCTTACGAAATGATGCCGCCAAAGGGCGAGAACACGTCAACCGAAGCCGCGGTCAGCGCGATGCCGTCGTTCAGATCGGCGACCAGAATGGCCTGATGCTTGGTGCCGTTGCCGTCGCGGTCAAACCAGAGCGTGGCGTCGGTGGTGCGGAAGATCAGGCGGTCATGCGCATCGGCGGCCGTATTGCTGCTGCTGGAATGGAACTGCGCCGGATCCAGCCCGCCAAAATAGTTGCCAAGCCCCAGCGCACGGGCATCAAAGCGCAAGAAATCCTCGCCCACTGTGAAATCGGTGATCTGGTCGCGGAAATCACCTTGGGCGTTGAACACAAAGATATCTGCCCCTGCGCCGCCGGTCAGGATATCGCCGCCGGTACCGCCCACCAGCACATCCTGCCCACCATTGCCAAACAGCCGGTCTGAACCGTTGTTGCCATAGAGCGTGTTGTCCGCCGCATCGCCCCGGATGACATCGGCCTTGGTGCCGCCCTGCACGATTTCGATGTTGGCATAGCTGTCGCCCAAGGCGGGCAGCCCCCGGTTGTTCGCGCCGACGGCCAGATCGACCACCAGTGCCACGGTCGCGGCCGAGAAATCCAGCGTATCGACGCCAAAGCCGCCATCAACGCTGTCGGCGTTATTGCCCAACTCAAAGCGGTCATTGCCGTCACCGCCATGGATCAGGCCGACAACAGACCCGCCCAGCCCGACATAAACATCATCACCGCCATTCAGACGCACATCCCCAATGAAGGTGCCCGAATTGGTCAGAAGGTCGGTCGCGGCGCCGCCAAAGAAGGCGGCGTTGGGTGATTCGATTGTCCCCGAATTGGTGAAATCCAGCACCCCAATGCCGAATTTGTCCCAAATTGGAAATAGTTACAATAAACCTAGAAAAAAAGGAATTTTTGCAGCCATAGAAGAGAAGTAACCCACACATATTACCCATACACATAGTCCCCCGATGCTATCGTTTTCCAGCTACAGAAAAGGCAGAGAGCAGAGAAAAAATCACAGCCTCTGAACCAGACGGTGTGGTCGCTACACCAGAGTCTTGGCCCTTCATGCCGCCCAAAGCGGATTGAAAATTTTGTCTCGGATATGAGTAGGGCAACCAGCGGTAAGTGAATCCTCCACCAGCTTTTCCAAGGACCCCAAGGCTGCTAGTCATCCGTTCAGCGTACGATGGACGGTCATTCGGCTGATCCCCATCGCTTCTGCGATCTTGTAGGTTGAAAGCCCTTGGTCTCGCAGAGCAAGGATGCGGTCCTTGTTTATGGTAGGCTTACGACCCTTGTACACGCCTTTGGCCTTAGCCTTATCAATGCCTTCACGCTGGCGCTGCTTGATGATTGAGCGTTCAAACTCTGCTACGGCACCAAGGATGCTCAGATATAGCTTTGACGCACCGTCTGTGCCTTCCGGAGGAAACGTCAGATTATCCTTCAGGAACTGTATGCTGACGCCCTTGCCGTTCAACTGAGAGACAATGGACAGAAGGTCCTGAAGGTTTCTGGCAAGCCTGTCGATGCTATGGACAACAACCAAATCCCCTTCGCGGACCCAGCCGATCATGTCCAGAAGCGCAGGCCGATCAGACGCTGATGCACCAGATAGCTTTTCCTCAAACACCTTCTCGATATCACCCAAGTCTTGGCGGTCAAGCGATTGGTCAATGCTGCTAACGCGACGATACCCAACAACAGCCATGATGGCCCCCTTGCCCAGATAGTAACTCTTGCTTCTAGAGATATCTGATTCGTGGTCACTTTGCAACGGAAAAAGGCCAAATAGAAGTCGGCTTCCAGCGTGTTGGATATCCGCCAGGCCAGCACCTTGCGGGTATACCAGTCCATGATGGCGACCAGATAGAGGAAGCCACGGCGCATCGGGATGTAGGTGATGTCAGCACACCAGACCTGATTGGGCCGCTCCACCCGTAGCCCGCCCAGCAGATAGGGGTAGGTCTTGTGGCCCTTCGCTGGTCGGCTGGTATCAGGCTTCTGGTAGATCGGCATCAAGCGCATAAGCCGCATCAGTCGACGAATGCGCTTGGAGTTCACGACATGCCCATCGTTCCGCAAGTGCCATGTCATCTGCTGGACCCCATAAAACGGCGTCTCGAGGAACTGCTTGTCGATCTTCACCATGAGGTCGAGGTTCATGGCCGTCTCGCCCATCAGTTCGTAGTAAAACGACGACCGCGAGATCGACAGCAGGCGGCACTGCGCCCCGGCCGACAGACTTGGGTGGTTCTTGTCAATCATCCCGCGCCTCACTTGCCGATCCAAGGCTTGAGCTTTCGTGACAAAAAATCGTTGGCCACAGCCAGCTCCCCGATCTTTGCATGCAGCGACCGCACCGTGTCCTCGTCGATCTCGGGCGCTCTCTTGCCGCCCCGCTCGAAGATCTCCGCCGCGCCGTCCAACAGAGCCTTTTTCCACTGATGGATCATCGTCGGATGCACACCATATTCGGCTGCCAGCTCCGACACTGTGCGCTCGCCTTTCAGCGCCTCTAACGCAACACGCGCCTTGAACGCCGCGTCATGGTTCCTGCGCTTCTTCATGTTCTGATCTCCTCGTTCTTGGAGACCAGCAGACGTCAGATCGTAGCTTCCGTCACTGTCCGATTTTCGGGGAGTAGCTCAGTGCGACTTCCTTGACCTGTGTAGCCACGACAACAACCGACGAAGCAAACAGGCTAACCAATGCAAGCGATCTGAGGCCCATGTCCGTCCCTATCATCTGCGCGCTATGGGAAAGGTTGGCTGGGGCGCTAGGATGCCTTGAAGGGTCATGAGGTGGTGGAGGAAAAGCGAAACAAAACGGTGCTTAGAGCCTTTCTCTGGTCATGACGTCGACCTCGGTCGTGCAGCTGAACACTTTTCGCAATCTCAACGAATAGCGGCAAAAAGATTTATTGCTCTTCACAAAAAGACAATTTATATCTCCTTTGAGAAAAATCTGATTGAAATACCGGAAAGCAGATTGCTATGACAGAAACAAAAGAATTGACCCTAAATCTGGATGGCTACGCTCTTTACGAGGTTCTTTCAGGTAAGGCGGGTTTCAGAACTCGCGGGTTAAACTGGAATTCAGTGACCTGAGGAGGTTTCGATGGCAACGATCAATGGCACTGACGAAGATGATCGTGAAGATCAGGCACTGAGCGGCACCGTCGATAGTGATCTCTACCAGGGTCTTTCCGGCGATGATTGGTTCTATGTTGGTCTTGGAGACGATAGTATTCAGGGTGGCCAAGGATTTGATGTCGTAATTTACGAATGGGGCACCTTCGACTGGGTTAAGATTAACCTAACCAATATCAGCAGATACGGGTTGGCAGCGCAAACGGTCTTAAAATCCAACGGCCAGATCGACGAACTTTCATCGATCGAGGGCATTCATGGCACCGAAGGTATTGACCTCATCCTTTTGTCTGGTGGCGGTTACACCTTCGATGGTGGCGGTGACGATCTCATCTACGTATATGATGATTCTTCGGTCTACCTCGGACTTGGTAATGACCGAGTTATCGGTAGTGGATCTGCCTGGCTATACCTAGATAATCCTGCAGCCCCATATTCCGAAAACGGTGTGACAATCGCGTTCAGTAAGAACGGGGCGGGCCGTATCTTTGACGACAATGCAGGTACGGTGGATGCTTTCCGCGGTATATATGCCGTTTCGGGTACATTCTTGAATGACCGCGTTTTTGGTGCGTCCGGAAATGACCGAGTTCATGGATTAGGTGGTAGCGATTTCCTCTCTGGTGGCGCTGGAGCCGATTGGCTTGACGGAGGTGACGGTGACGACACTCTGGAAGGCGGATCGGGTGAAAATGTTTTGCTTGGTGGTGAGGGCGACGACACTTACATTTTTTCGTATGACGGTATGACCCAGATCGTGGATGCGTCGGGTTTGAATGTCCTTAGCATAGAAGGAACAAGCGATACTTTTTTCAAAGAACTTGTGCTGGATGGAGATTCTCTGATTCTGCGCAGTACGAATGGATTCGAATTGATCTATGAAGATATTTCCGGACTAGTGGGAATCAATTGGGTTCCACCATTCGATCAATTTGATGAGTATTTCATCGCAATTGAGGATCTTTATATCGGGACTAGTGAAGATGATGATCTGATTTCTCTTTCGCCGGGTTATTCAGAAATCTATGGTGGAGGTGGTAACGATCGTCTTAATGCCGAAAATGGTGGCGCTTGGATGACAGGTGACGGCGGGAATGACACGCTGAATGGCGGTGAGGGTAATGATGGCCTACATGGTGATTTTCGTGCCGATGATCACGGCGATGACGTTCTAGTTGGGAATGGCGGTAATGACCGTCTGCATGGTGAAGATGGTAATGACTCGCTTGACGGTGGATCTGGCGATGACTTTCTCTATGGCGGATGGGGCAATGATACCATAAATGACGGCACAGGAACGGATCAGATTGATGGTGGTGATGGAGTGGATACATTCCAACGTAACTTGTCAGATGAATATGAAGATTATTCCTTTGTTCCTGTAGTTAATCTCGCTTTGGGAAGGATGTATGCTGTTGGCTACGAGGATGACTTTGACACAATAATTAACATTGAGAACGTAGTTCTTACTGGAAGATTTAATTATATAGTTTTGGGGGACGGTGCAAATAACACGCTGAGCAGTGGTCAGGGAAGCGACACTTTGAATGGTGGGACCGGTGCAGATACTCTGATTGGGGGCGCGGGCAATGACACCTACGTCACTGATGGGGGTGACACGATCACCGAAGTGGCCAATGCCGGAACCGATACCGTCCAGTCATCTGCAACCATAACGCTTGGGCAACACATCGAGAATTTGACGCTGACGGACAGTGCTGAAATCAATGGGACGGGCAACACTGGCTCGAACATCTTGACGGGCAACTCGGCTGCCAACAGCATATCTGGGGGCGGCGGCGATGACACAATCATTGGTGGGGCGGGCAATGACACGCTGGATGGCGGAACCGGTAATGATAGCATGTCAGGTGGAGCGAATAACGACACCTACGTCGTGGATAGTTCCTCTGATGTTGTTGTTGAAGCGGCATCAGCAGGTACTGATCTCGTTCAATCTTCAGCGGCTAGCTACACCTTAACAGTCAACGTCGAAAACCTGACCCTAACGGGTAGTGCTGCGATCAATGGCACCGGAAATTCCGGCAATAACATTTTGACCGGCAACTCTGCTGCAAACAGCATTTCTGGCGGCGGTGGCAACGATACGATCATCGGTGGTGGTGGTAACGACACGCTTGAAGGTGCCGCAGGTAATGACAGCCTAACAGGTGGAGACGGCATTGATACGGCGTCTTACAACGGCTCTGCCGCCGCTGTTACGGTCAATTTGTCACTGACTTCGGCTCAAAACACCGTCGGCGCTGGAACTGATACTCTCACAACAACCGAAAATCTTGTTGGGTCTGCCCACAACGACACGCTGACAGGTAATGCCAATGCGAACAACCTCAGTGGCGGTTCCGGCAACGACAGGCTGACAGGTGGCGCGGGCAACGACAGTCTGATTGGAGGTGCGGGCAATGACACACTCAACGGTGACGCTGGAAATGATGCGTTCATTTTCAACAACGTGCAAGAATCTGGCACAACAGCAGACGCTTCAGACGTGATCACCGACTTTGTGAGGGGGCAGGACAAGATCGATCTGAGTGCCATCGATGCCTTTGCTTCGACATCAGCCAATGACACGTTTATCTGGCGCGGTACTGCGAACTTCAGTAGCAACACACAAGGTGAAGTAAGATTCCAGAGGTTTGATCTTGCCGGAACCGCTAATGACCACACGATGATCTGGATCGATAATGATGCTGACACTGGTGTTGAGATGGCGATCCGGTTGACGGGGCTTTACAATCTAACAGCGTCGGATTTCGTTCTATAGGGCAGGATCAACTGGCCTTCAGCATTGAAGCAAAAGGGACAGCAAGAGAATCTGGAACGGTCATCAACCATAGGCTCTTGGGCTGGGCTTTCCTGTTGGTTCGACGGGCTTGGTGACATTGGATGCTGTCAACGAGGCACATGTCCAATCATCAATAGGGGCGTCCTTGGAGGCCCAAAAGAAGGCGCTGGAGCATCAACTGCGCTTGTGGCTAGTCCAAGATTGGAAAACGATAGGTGGGCCTCTGGCGGCCTTCCTGCAGCCTTAATGAGCATATGCTACCACTTGAGGACATAGATGACCCCCCTGAGTGTCTCTAGGTTAGCACCACCAGAATAAAGGCCGTATGTCATCGTCTTTAGTTTGTGGCCCAGTATCCTTGCAGCCATGACTTCAGGTATTCCAGCACTTTCAAACTGTGTGGCCACACCCTTCCTGAACGAGTGAAAGACATGTTCCCTACCATAGCCAAGGGAAGTCTTTAGCCTGCCAAATAAGCCACCTAGGCTATCTGATCTGTCCTTGTGTCGGTTCTCTGTCAGTCCAGACATGATGAAGCCATCTGTTGATGTAGCTGCAAGGTGTTTTAGCAGTCCAAAGATGTCATCGTGGATGGGTACTTTCCTGTTTCCTGCTTGGGTTTTGGCATTTCTGACAGTGAAGAAGCCTTCTCGTAGGTTCACATCTTCCACTCTGAGGCTACAGATTTCCTCAATCCGACAGCCAGTGTAGGCACCCAACTGAATAAGGTTGTGTAGGGATTTCCCCCTTTTCCGCTTCATCTGAACACCAGCCAACAGCTTGTGATAGTCTTTAGGCTCGAAATGCTGCCTTTTGGACTGAAGCGTACCGCCAGTGTCGCTGTAGTGAGCTACTCCCCAACTCTTGGACAGCTTTCCGGGTTGTTTAAGCTACTGCCTGCACCTGCTGATCGGTTTCAATGCGGTTAAAGTAGACCACGGCGGGCGGTTGGCCGCCATGGGCAGTGTGAGGGCGTTGGTGGTTGTAGAAGGTGATCCAGCGCCCGATGCCGACCCGTGCCTGCGATCCGGTTTCCCAGGCGTGCAGATAGACGCATTCATACTTCAGGGACCGCCACAGGCGCTCGATGAAGATGTTGTCGATGCAGCGCCCTTTGCCGTCCATAGAGATCCGGGTGCCAACCCGTTTCAGCCTGTCAGTCCAGACGAAGGACGTGAACTGGCTGCCCTGATCCGTGTTCATGATCTCGGGCGGGCCG
>NZ_CBDAEL010000007.1:0-146710 GCF_965194375.1 Allotabrizicola aquatica (SeqCode) | reverse complement strand
GGCCCGCATTGGCGCGGCGATGCAAGACAAGCTGGACCGCCGGGTCTTTGCCGCGTCAATGAAGCGGCTCACATTGGTGCCAACCGATCAGGTCGGGCTGGCCGCACAGCGCGATCTGGAGGCGGTGCAGCGGCTTTGGGCCTCGCCGGTCTTGATGTCGATCTTCGACATCCCCTTCACCCCGCTGTTCATTGCTGCGATTTTTGTCTTTCACCCGCTTCTGGGCTGGCTCGCTGTGGCGGGCGGCGTGTTTCTCATCACCATCACTGTTCTGAACCAGCGCATGACGCAGGTGCCGATCAACCGCACCAATGGCCTGACCCTGCAGGCCGAACGGATGTCGGACCTTATCAAAACCGAGGCCGAGGCGGTTCAGGCACTGGGCATGACGGGTGCGGCCTTTGAACGCTGGTATAAGGCCCGCAGCGCCGCCTTGGCCGAAGGGTTGCAGGCTGGCGATGTCGGTGGCCGCTTTGGGTCCATCTCCAAGACCTTCCGGCTCTTCTTGCAATCGGCGATGCTGGGGGTTGGGGCTTGGCTTGTGCTGGAGAACCAGCTTTCCCCCGGCGCGATGATTGCCGGCTCTATCCTGATGGGCCGCGCGCTGCAGCCCATCGAACAGGCGGTCGGCCAATGGGCCGTTGTCACCCGTGCGCAGGAAGGGACCGAACGTCTGGCTGAACTCCTCACCCGGGTTCCGCCTGAGCCGCAGCGCACCGCCTTACCGCGCCCCCGCGCCATTTTGGATGTGCAGGCGCTGTCGGTGGTCCCGCCGGGCGAAAGTCAGGCCGTCCTGCGGGGTGTTACCTTTCAACTGGGCGAAGGGCAGGCTTTGGGCGTGATTGGCCCTTCGGGCGCGGGCAAATCGACGCTGGCGCGCGCGCTGATCGGCGTCTGGCGCCCTGCGGCGGGCAAGGTGCGGCTGGATGGCGCGGCGCTTGACCAATACGACCCTGACGTTCTGGGCAGCTACATCGGCTATCTGCCGCAGCGTGTGACCCTGTTCGAAGGCAGCATCGCCGAGAACATCGCCCGGCTGCAGCCCAATGCCGACAGTGCCAAGATTGTCGACGCCGCCCAGAAAGCCGCCGCGCATGACATGATCCTGCGCTTGCCCGAAGGCTATGACACCCGCGTCTCGACGCTGGGAGGGCGGTTGTCGGGCGGCCAGATTCAGCGCATCGGCCTTGCCCGCGCGCTCTATGACAACCCGGTGCTTTTGGTGCTGGATGAGCCGAACTCCAACCTCGACAATGACGGGACAGTGGCGCTGAACATCGCCATCCGCAGCCTTAAGGCGGCGGGAGGGTCGGTTCTCATCATGGCGCACCGACCGGCGGCCATTCAGGAATGTGACCTTCTGTTGGTGTTGGAAGATGGCATGCGCCGCGCCTTTGGTCCGCGTGATCAGGTGCTGAAAGAAATGGTCAAGAACCACAGCGAGATTGTCCGCTCCGCCGGACCCGGAGGTGTGTCATGAGCCTGCTGCGCAAAAAGCCGGGGCCGACTGTGGCCCATAAAGATACCCCTCTGCCGGCAAAGCCCGCCAAGACAGAGCTTGCCGCACCCAAACCGCGCGCGCCTTCCGAAGTGCAGTCCCTTCTCTCGGCCCGTACTTCGGTGATTGTCGGCAGCGTGACCGCCGCAATTCTGGTGCTCGGCTTTGGCGTCTGGTCTGTCGCATCAGAAATCGCCGGGGCGGTGGTCGCCTCGGGCCAGATCGAGGTATCGCAGAACCGCCAAGTGGTGCAGCACCCCGATGGTGGGGTGGTGGCCGAAATCGCGGTGAAAGAGGCGCAACCGGTGAAGGCGGGCGATCTTCTGATCCGGCTGGACGGGGCCTTGGTGAAGTCGGAACTCGCGATCGTCGAAGGCCAGCTTTTCGAAGTGATGGCCCGCAGCGCCCGGCTTGAGGCTGAACGCAACGACGCCCCCGCGCCGGAGTTTTCGGGCGAACTGGCCGAACTGGCAAAGACCCGCCCTGAAGTGGCCGACCTGATCGAAGGTCAGCGCAGCCTCTTCACCGCGCGCCGGGAATCCGTTCTGAAACAGTCTGAACAGTTGCAGAAGCGCGCCGCCCAGATCGGCTCGCAGATCGAGGGCGTGGATGCGCAGGTTGCCGCTCTCAGTCAGCAACTCGACCTGATCGAACAAGAGCTGACCGATCAACGCACGCTTTTGGAAAAGGGCTTGGCCCAATCCTCCCGCGTGCTGGCGCTGGAACGCGAAGCCTCGCGGCTGCAGGGGTCGGTGGGCGAATTGCAGGCCTCGCGCGCGCAGGCCGAGGGTCGCGCGACCGAGGTGGAACTTGAGGTGCTGCGTCTTGCTGCCGTGCGGCGGGAAGAGGCCAATACCCAACTGCGCGACATCGGCGCACGCGTTCTGGAACTGGCTGAGCGCCGCCGCTCGCTGACCGAACAAATCGCCCGGCTGGAGATCAGGGCGCCAGTGTCTGGCACGGTCCTTGGCCTTGCGGTCAGCACACCGCAATCCGTGATCCGTCCAGCGGAACCCTTGCTCTATCTCATCCCGCAGGATCGCCCGTTGATCATCACCGCGCAGGTGCAGACCATCGACGTCGATCAGGTCTTTGTCGGCCAAAAGGTGCGGCTGATGTTCCCAGCCTTTTCGGCCCGCACCACGCCCGAGTTGAACGGTCATGTCGTCACCGTCTCGGCCGATGTTTTGGTCGATGAACGCGCTCAGATGGCCTATTACAAGGCCGAAATCGCGCTTGACCCCGGCGAGATAGACCGCCTTGAAGGGCTGACCCTAATCCCCGGCATGCCTGTCGAAACCTTCATCCAGACCGGCGCGCGCAGCCCAATGGCCTATCTTCTCAAACCCTTCACAGACTACTTCGCAGCAGCATTCCGAGAAAGCTGACAGGTCACGCGGATGCAGCGAAAAACGTATTGGCCCCACGATTGGGGGCCAATGTCCCTCTTGGCTGCTGTTAGCCGCGACTGACCAGCAGGTCACAGGGCGGCGAATGGATCAGATCGGTGACAAAGCTGCCCAGCACATTTGGCAGGAACCCGCTGCGGGTATGGGCGCCAACCACTACAAGATCGGGCTTGATCGCGGCAAGTCGTTCCATCGTCACAGACCGGCCGCCGCTGATGATCTCGATCTCGGGCAGATCTCCGCCAAAGCCCTGCCCGGCGAGCCAAACGTCACGCTCGCGTGTCGCCTCGGCGCACAGCTCTTGTGCCATGGTGCTGCCCGGACCATCCCCCGTCAGTCCGGCAAAGGGCACTGGCACCGCATGGAAGGACCGAATCTCAGCCTTTGGCGCAATCGCCCGTGCCGCCCGCAGCGCTGCCGCACAGGCCGGCGAAAAGCTAACTGGGACGAGCACCTTGGTATAATCCTGATGGGGCAGGTCCTTGACCAACAGCACCGGCCGCCGCGAGGCCCGCACGATCCGCACCATCGTGCTGTCGCGCACCATATCCAACAGTGGCCGTTTGCGATGCAGGCCCAGCACCACAAGACCTGCGTCCAACTCTTCGGCCAAGCCCAGCAGCACCTCTTGCGGATCACCCGCAACCGCAGCGCTTGTCACAGTCTGCCCCGGCGCCGCGACAGATTTTACGAACTGCGCCAACCGTGCCTCAACATCCTTCAAAAGCGTCGCACGCATGTCCGCGGGCAGATCATCATCAATGACCGACAGGACGTGGCAGGGTAGGCCAAGCTTGGCTGACAATCGCACCGCCCGCTGCACAGCACGGTCAGAGCGGGTCGAAAGGTCGGTGGCGACTAGGATGTTCTTCATGTTCCATTCCTTCGATCATGTCCGGTGACGAGGGGGCTATGGCGTCCTTGGGCCAAACTGCCCAAGGCGCGGGGTCGCCCCTTTCGTGCAGTTAACCGCCAGAGCCCGTCGCAAAACATGATCTCGATCAATCAAACGAGACAAAACCCCACCATTCTCCACCCTGCCATGCCTCCTTTTGTACCCCGTCAGAGCGGCGCTATGCACCCGACCATCCGTGCCAAAGAAGCCGGGCGTCCTGTGGGACTGTACAGATGGCAGAATTTGCTCTATCAGCCGCGCATCGGCGCAAGATTCCCGATGGCAGTGGATGGGCAGGGAGGCCCGGCTGCCGGCAAGGGCGAGGGTGCCGAATATGGTGCCATCGGGCGGCAGGACCGCCCCGCTTTTGGAAAAGAATATGCAAAACCTGAATATCGCCGCGCCTCTCGCGGCGGCTTTGACTGCTCGTGGGTATGAATCCCTGACCGCGGTGCAAGAGGCCGTCTTGGTCGAAGGCACCGAAGGCCGCGACATGCTGGTGTCGGCGCAAACCGGCTCGGGCAAGACGGTGGCCTTTGGCCTCGCCATCGCGCCGGAAATCCTGAACGGGTCGGACAAGCTCCTATATGCCGACACGCCGCTTTCACTCATTATCGCCCCCACCCGCGAATTGGCCCAACAGGTCGCACGCGAGTTGGAATGGCTTTATGCCTCGGCCGGAGCCAAGATCGCCACCTGCGTCGGCGGCATGGACTATCGCACCGAAAAGCGCGCGCTGGATCGTGGCGCGCATATCGTCGTCGGAACCCCCGGACGCCTGCGCGACCATATCGAGCGCAACAGCCTTGATCTGTCGGGCGTGCAGGCCGTGGTGCTGGATGAGGCTGATGAGATGCTGGACCTCGGCTTTGCCGAAGATCTGGAATTCATCCTCGCTGCTGCGCCCGAAACCCGCCGCACGCTGATGTTCTCGGCCACCGTGCCAAAAGAAATCGCCACGCTTGCTGCCACCTTCCAGAAAGATGCGCTGCGGATCGTGGCGCAGGGTGAGCAAAAGCAGCACACCGATATCGAATACCGCGCGCTTTCGGTTGCCGTGCGCGACCGCGAACATGCCATTTTCAACGCCTTGCGCTTTTACGAGGCCCGCACTGCGATCGTGTTCTGCAAGACCCGCGCGAATGTGAACCACCTTCTGGCCCGGATGGGCAACCGTGGTTTTCAGGTTGTGGCGCTCTCGGGTGAACTGTCGCAGACCGAACGCATGCATGCGCTGCAAGCGCTGCGCGACGGTCGCGCCCGTGTGTGCATTGCCACCGACGTGGCCGCCCGTGGCATTGACCTTCCGGGTCTGGAGCTGGTGATTCACGCTGATCTGCCGACGAACTCAGAAACACTCCTGCACCGTTCGGGCCGCACGGGTCGGGCTGGTAAGAAAGGCGTCTCGGCGCTGATCGTCGCGCCGTCCGAAGTGCGCAAGGCCCAGCGTCTGTTGCAGGGTGCCAAGGTTGTCGCCGAATGGGGCAATGCCCCCAGCGCCGATGAGGTGCAGGCCAAAGACGACATGCGCCTGCTGGACCATTCCGCCCTTGCCGCAGGCGTGGGCGATGAGGCCGATATGGCGCAACAGATTCTGTCGCGCTTTAACGCTGAACAGGTGGCCGCTGCTTTCGTTCGCCTCTGGCGTGAAGGCCGCTCGGCCCCGGAAGTGCTTTCCGACGCGCTGCCGCCGTCTGAACCGCGCCCCCCGCGGGAGCGTGGCGAGTTTGGCCCTTCGGTTTGGTTCAAACTGTCGGTCGGCCATACGGGTCGGGCGGAAGCACGTTGGCTCTTGCCCAAGATCTGCGAAGCGGGGGGCATTTCGCGCGACAGCATCGGCGCGATCCGCGTCCAACAGGACGAAACCTTTGTTCAGATCGCCAATGCCGTCGCGGGCCGTTTTGCCGACAGTGCCGAGCTGGAGTCTGGTCTGACCATGGACAAGCTGGCTGGTGAGCCGGACCTGTCGCGCCCCGAACGCGGTGAGCGTCCGGAACGCGCACCCCGTGCCGCTGCTCCGCGTGCCGCCGCCCCGCGCCCTGTGCGGGCTGAAAAGCCGGTCTATACCCCGAAACCCTCGCGCATCGTCGATGAGGACAGCCCCGCTGCGCCCCCGCGTGAAGATGCCCCGCGCAAGCCCTACACCCCGCGTGAGGACAGCGAGCGCAAGCCCTATGCGCCCCGCCCTGCGGGCGAGCGCAAACCTTACGCCCCGCGCGAGGATGGCGAGCGCAAGCCTTATGCGCCGCGTCCGGCTGGCGAGCGCAAACCTTACGCGCCGCGCGCGGATGGTGAGCGCAAGCCCTACGCTGCCCGCGAAGACGCCCCGCGCAAACCCTATACCAAGCGCGAGGATGGCCCGTCCAAACCCTACGCCCCGCGTGAGGATGGCGAGCGCAAGCCGCGTTGGGCGGCTGGCGACAAGCCCGCTCCGAAATCAGCAGGCTTCAAGTCGCATGGCGGATCGGCAGATCGTCCGGCCCGTGCCGAAGGCTACAAAAGCCACCGCAGCGAAGGCGGCGACCGCCCGCGCAGCGATGCCACCGGCGAAAAGCGTCCCTATGCCCCGCGCAAGGATGGCGCTGATGCGCGGCCCTTCGTGAAAAAGGCAGGCGCGGGTCCGGCCAAAGCGGCAGGTTTCAAAAGCCACGCAGCTGAGGGCAAGAAGCCTTTTGCCCGCACTAAACCCGCCGCGCCCAAGACCGATGCGCGCGACACCAGCAAACGCTTCATGCCGCCGAAGAAAAAGTAAGATCTGTTTGTGAACCCATGTTCCATAAGGCCGCCTTCGGGCGGCCTTATGCTTTGAAACTGGCCAGAATCTCGCTGTGAACCGCCACGGGTGCGGTGAAGATCCCGGCCGTCTTCGCGCCGGGTGAGTTGAACCGTAGCGCCCTCCCGTGCTTGTCGCTTACTGCCGCACCTGCCCGCTCGGCGATCAGGCTTCCGGCGGCAATGTCCCATTCCCAAGCATCGCGTGTCGAGATCATGCCATCGAAACTGCCCTCGGCAATCAGGCACAGCCGATAGGCAATTGACGATCGAATGCTGCGCTTTAGATCGGTTGGCGGCTTATGCCAGTGATCTGGCTCAAGAAACCCTTTTGACATCAAAAGGGTAGAGCCGGACAGCCCTGTCCGGCTTGCGCAGTTGATGGCGGTTCCGTTGCACAGGGCGGGGTCATTCTCGGCTGCGGTGTAAAGCCGGTCCAATGCGGGCAGATAGATCGCCCCAGCCACCACGCGGCCCCGTTCGGCCACCGCGATGGAAATCGCGAAGTGCTTTTCCCCCGCGATGAACGCGCGTGTCCCGTCAATGGGGTCTAGAATGAATACACGTTCACATGCCAGTCGCGCGGCATCGTCAGGCGTTTCCTCTGACAGCCAGCCATAGCCCGGCCGCGCCCGCCGCAACCGCTCGGCCAAAAGGTCGTTCACGGCCAGATCCGCCTCAGTCACCGGGCCAAGGCCGGGCTTTTCCCAAACCTGCGGATTGGCTTTCCAGAACCGCATCGCCAGCGCGCCCGCATCGCGAGCGGCTTCCGCGATCAGCGTAAGATCATTCTCCGGCAAGGGTCAGACCCTCAACCAAGAGGCTGGGTACACGGGTCGACAGATGGGCACGTGCATCGTTTGCTGCAATCATGCTGCGCAGCATTTCGCGCAAATTCCCTGCAATTGTGCATTCATTGACCGGATATTTTACTTGGCCGCCTTCCACCCAAAACCCCGAAGCGCCGCGCGAATAGTCGCCCGTCGTGGGGTTGATGGTAGAGCCGATCAAGGAGGTCACCAACAGGCCTGTACCCATCTGAGCGATCAACGCATCTCGGCTCAAATGCCCCGGCGTGAGATCAATGTTCGAGGTGGCAGGCGACGGTGGCGAAGATGTGCCCCGCGCGGCATTGGCGGTCGACGGCATCCCCAGCTTGCGCCCCGTCGCCAGATCAAGTGTCCAAACCATCAGCACACCATCCTGAACGATCATTCGTTTTTGGGTTGGCAAGCCTTCGCCATCAAACGGGCGCGAGCCCGACATGCGTGGGCGCAGCGGGTCTTCGACAATCGACATGCCCTTGGGCAGCACCTCGGCCCCCAAGGCATCGCGCAACCAGCTTGCGCCGCGTGCAATCGAGGTGCCATTCACCGCCGACAAAAGGTGTCCGATCAGCGAGGCGGCAATGCGTTCGTCAAACAGCACCGGAAAATGCCCTGTTTTCGGCTTCACCGCTCCGGCGCGGGACAGGGCACGCTCGCCCGCCAATATGCCAATCGCCGTCGCATCGGGCAGATCGGCCTGAAACACCCGGCCCTCACCGGCGTAATCACGCTCCATCCCGGTGCCCTCGCCGGTGAAGGCCACCGCCGAGATTGACCGGCTGGTACGGCCATAGCTGCCGGAAAAGCCGTTGGTGGCCGCCAGATGCACCCGGCGGGCGGAATATCCGGCACTCGCCTGCACCTGCGTGATGCCGCGCTGCGCCATCGCGCCAGCTTCGGCCGCGCGCGCATCAGCTTCCAAAGCGGCGGCACTAGGTTCCTCATGGGGATCGGTCAGTTCAAGTGCCGCAAGATCCCAATTCCGCGCAATCTGCGACGGATCAGCCAGCCCGGCAGTGGGGTCATCGGGCGCCTCACGCGCCATGGCCACCGCCCGCTCGGCCAGCGCGGCCACCGTCGCATCAGAGATATCCGAGGCGGACACACAGGCCTGCCGACCACCGATCAGCACCCGCAGCCCGATTTCCACCGCCTCGGCCCGCTCGGCCTGTTCCAGCGCGCCAGCCCGGATGTCGATCGAGGTTGAGCGCCCGTCGATCGCCATGGCATCGGCCGCCTCTGCGCCAGCCTTGCGGGCGGCATCCAGCAGCGCATGGGTCAAACGGTCAAGCATATCGGTCATAACAGTCTCCGGTGGTTGGCTCTCTTGGGCCACAAGGGGGGCGGCACTGCAAGCCCCAAAGCAAAGGGCCGCCCGTGGGTCCGGGCAGCCCTTCAAATAAGACCGCTGCTATTGCAGCTGTTGGCCGTTGGCGAAGAAGCCCTTGTCTTTGAATTCCAGAACCGAAGTCAACTCATCCTCACCCGCGCCGGGATTGGCGAACATCGCGATCATCATCCGCGCGCCCATCGCATCGTCCTCGCTCAGCATGCCCATGGACACCAGCGCATCGAGTAGGCCGTTGCCCCCCATCAGCTTTAGCTCCAGCTTGCCGGTCGGTGCGGGCATGCCGCCAAAGGTGGTCAAGTCGGTGTTGTCAAAGGTAAAGGCCCCGGTTCCGGTCAACTCGGCGCCGGCAACTCGGGCAGTCAGGTCATTCACGTTCAGGCTGTGCAATTCGGCATCCGGTGTGGTGCCCTCGGCGCTGGCCATCAGATCTGCTTTCAGAACGGCCGTCCCGGTGGTGTCGATCACCAGCGTTGCCGGGTCATGCGGCACAGCACCGGTCGGATCCAGCATGGCCCAGATTTCTTCGGATATCTGCAGATCGACGATCTTGGTCAGGAACGAGAAATCCTGCGGCGCATCGCCTTTGGCTAGCGGCATCGTAACGTTGAACCCGCTTTCGGCATAGCTGACGTTGACCTCTGGAAAGGGCAGATCTGCGCCGGAAAGCGTCGCGCTCACATTCTTGCCCCCGCCCGCAAGCATCATCTTGGCCGCGTCCAGCGCAAACTGGAAGGACCCGCCCTCAGACCCGCCCATCAGCTTGCCCGATGTGGTGGCATCACTCACATCGAAGTCGTAGATCATCGCGCCATAGGCCATGCCCATATCAAGCGCAAAACCCTTGGCAAAGGCATCGCCAAGGTCAACCTCCTCCATCCCGCTTAGGCTGCCCGAAATCTGGCCCGCAAGATCTGCGACATTCAACGATCCGACAAAGGGGTTTTCGGGATCGGTGATCTCAAAATTCATCGCGATGGACGCAGCTCCAAAGCTGCCGTCCAGCACCTTGGCATCGGCTGGGCCGCTGAGCTGATAGGTGGAGGTGCCGTCAGACAAGAGCACAGTGATCTTGCCCGCTGCTGCGCCATTCTCGACCGGTTCCATGGCGATTTCCACGCTGGGCATGCTGTAGGCATAGGCCATATCGTCGACGCTTCCGGTGACGGTTCCGGTCAGCCCGGGCATTTTTGCGATGCCTGTGGCCCCGCTTGAGCCCTCACCCTCAAGCGCGGGTGCGGTGAAGCCAAAGGTCATTTCCTCAGACATCTCGACCCCGACCGAACCATCGCCATTGTCGCGCAGCCGGATTTCGGCCACCGCGCTGTCGCTGGTGCCTGCGTCAGTGTCAGAGCTGGTCTTGAAATCGGTTATAACCAGCGTGTCGCCATCGCGCTCTACCGACCCGGTTGTCACGGTGCTGCCCGATGAGGTGTAGAAGTCTTGCCAGTTCTGCCAGACATCTTCCGGCGTCACATCGGCCACCGCTGCGTTCGCGGCCATAAGGGCCAAAGCGGCGGTCGTGCCCGCCAGTCTCCAATGTTTCATTTTGACCCCAGCTTGTCTGAATGCGATTTGCCCCAGCATCCCTGCAGTGCGCCAGCGGGTCAAGGGTTTCACTTCGTCGCGGGGCTGGAGTAACAAGGGTGCTGAATAGGGCGAAAGGTAGGGGTCATGCAGGGCGAAGTGGTGGCGATCACCGGCGCAAGCCGGGGCATCGGGGCGGCGGCGGCGCGGGTCTTTGCGGCGGCTGGGGCCAAGGTGGCGCTCTTGGCGCGCAGTGAGCGCGAGATTGACGCGTTGGCCGCCGAGATTGGCCCGGCGGCGCTGGCTTTGCGCTGCGATGTGGCGGATTGGGTCTCGGTCCAGCAGGCGGTTGCAACCGTGGTCCAAAGGTTTGGGCGGCTGGATGTGCTGGTGAACAATGCGGGCACCATCGACCCTATCGCGCGGCTGGCCGATGTGGATCCGGCCGCTTGGGGCCGGGCAGTGGATGTGAACCTCAAAGGCGTCTTTCACGGCCTTCGCGCCGCGATCCCAGTGATGCGGGCGCAAGGTTCGGGCACGATCATCACTGTCTCGTCCGGGGCTGCGCGGGCTGCGCTTGAGGGTTGGTCGAGCTATTGCGCGGGCAAGGCGGGGGCCTTGATGCTGACCCAAGCTGCGCATCTGGAAGAGGGGCCGCATGGCATTCGTGTGCTGGGCCTGTCACCCGGCACGGTGGCGACCGAAATGCAGGTGAAGATCAAGGCCAGCGGCATCAACCCCGTCAGTCAGTTGGACCCTGCCGTGCATATCCCCGCCGATTGGCCCGCCCGCGCGCTTTTGTGGATGTGCGGGCCTGAGGCGGACCCTTGGCTGGGCACCGACGTGATGCTGCGCGACGAGGCGGTTCGCAAAGCGGTGGGGCTGATCTGATGATCGAGGTGACACAAGAGCCGGGCCTTTGGGTGTTGACGTTGAACCGACCCGACAAGGCCAATTCGGTGACCAAAGCCATGCTGACCACGCTGGCCGAAACGGTTGAAGCGGCAACAGCGGCTGGTGTCGCTGTGCTGGTGCTGACCGGGGTGGGCCGCGTGTTTTCGGCGGGGGCCGATCTTGACGACGCGCGCGCCGGGCTGGCGGTTGATCCGGTCTGGGAGCGGCTCTCAGCGGCGATCGCCGCCTTTCCCGGGTTCAGCATCGCAGCCCTGAACGGCGCTTTGGCGGGTGGGTCGATGGGCATGGCCCTTGCCTGTGATCTGCGGATTTCGGTTCCGGGGGCCAAGTTCTTTTACCCGGTGATGAAACTGGGCTTTTTGCCGCAACCGTCCGACCCGGCTCGGCTGGTGGCCTTGGTCGGTCCGGCGCGGGCCAAGCTGATCTTGATGGCCGGTGAAAAGATTGAGGCCGAGGAGGCGCTGGCGATGGGGTTGATTGACCGCATCGTTGACGCGGAGGCCTTGATGCAGACCGCCCGCGGCTTGGCCAGTGACGTGCTGGCCGCCAAGCCCGGTCATGCGGCGGCGATCAAGCGGATGGTTGGCTGATCCTGTGGTCGGGCGGTGGCCTAGGCCGCTGCCCGCGGCCCAAACAGCCACCACTTCCGGCGCGGCTTTTTCACACCATCCCCCGACACCAGCATCAGCAACGACGGGGTGACGACCAGCGTCAGCACCGTGGCGAAGGCCAACCCATAGACGATGGCCGAGGACAGTGAAATCCACCACTGGGTGGACGGCGCGCCATAGGTGGTCTCGTGGTTCAACAGCTCGAGATTCAGGCCAAAGGCGATGGGCAGCACCCCGAAAATCGCCGTCAGCGCCGTCAGGACCACCGGGCGAGCGCGTTCTCGGCAGGTTTCCAGGATCGCGTCGACCTTGCCCATGCCGTGGTGGCGCAGATCGTCATAGGTGGCGATCAGCACGATGTTGTTGTTCACCACAACACCCGCCAAGGCGATCACCCCGATACCGGTCATCACGATGCCAAAGGGCTGGCCCATGATCATCAGGCCAAGGAACACACCGATGGTCGACATCACCACCGCCGACAGCACCAGGCCAACCGAGATGAACTTGTTGAACTGGGCCAAGAGGACGGCAAAGATCAGGAACAGCGCTGCGACAAAGGCTTTCGCCAGAAACGCCCCAGCCTCGGCCTGTTCTTCATCCTCGCCCGCCATGGTCCAGCGCACGCCTTGGGCAGTCAGCCCGCGCGCGGCGAATTCGGCCTCGACAAGCGCGGTGACTGCATCGCGCACCGGCTGTTCTTGCACCCCGGCGGCAATGCCCGCCTGAATGGTGATGCTGCGCGCGCCGTCAATGCGGGTCAACGTGCCAATGGTGGCGGCAGGTTCGCGGGTGACAAAGTTGGAAATCGGCACTGGGCCGTCCGGCGTTTCAATCCGCAGCTGGTCCAGTGCGGCGATGTTGCGTTGGTCGGGCGGCAGGCGCAGCACGATATCCACCGCATCATCGCTGCCCGCCGGGCGATAGTCAGACAGTTTCAGGCCCGAGGTGACCATCTGCACCACCGCACCGACCGCGCCGGGTGAAGCACCATAGCGCGCCGCTTCGGCCCGGTTGACGCGCAGCTGCCAGTCGATACCGGGCAAGGGCAGGCCGTTTGACACGTCGATCACATCGGGAATCGCGGCAATCTTGCCTGCCAGATCGGCAGCCAAGTCGTTCAGACCGGCCGGATCATCCGCCGAAAGGCGCAGCTGAATGGCCTTGCCCGTGGGTGGACCTGCGGCAGGCACCGACACTTCGATATCCACACCGGGAATGCCGACCATGGCCGCGCGCAGATCGTTGAGGATCTCGTTGGCGTTCTTGCGCTCGCGCCAGTCGACGAATTCGTACTGAATGACGCCAATCGCATCGGCGGGGCCTTCATTGCCCGCGCCGCCCCCGGCACCCACGCGGGTGTAAACGGTTTTCACCCCCGGCCAGCCCAAAATCCGCGCCTCGGCCAGTTGCACAAGCTGGTCCTTTTCGTGGATCGACAGGTTGCCACGCGCCTTGACGTAAAGAAGGCCGTATTCCGGTTCGACATTGGGGAAGAACTCCACCCCCTTGCCGACCTTGCCATAGATCACCGGCACGGCAATCAGGCTGCCTACGGCCAGCATCAGCACAATCCACGGGTGGCGAATGGCCCGGGCCACCAGCGCCATATAGGCCCCGTCCTTCTTGCGCGGCGGCTCCTTGAAGGGCCGGGCGATCAAGGCACCCAAGACCGGCACGAAAACCAGCGCATAAAGCATACTGGCCGACAGCGTCGCGATCAGGGTGATCGGCATATATTTCATGAATTCGCCCACCACACCGGGCCAGAACAGAAGCGGCGAGAAGGCGGCAATCCGGGTCAGGGTGGATGCTGTCACCGGCCCCGCCATCTTGCGGCTGGCCTCGACAAAGGCAGTGCGGCGGTCGTGCCCTTCGGCCATGCGGCGCTCGGCGTATTCGACCACGATGATGGCATCATCCACCAACATGCCGACGGCAAGGATCAGACTGAACAGCACAACAAGGTTCACCGTCAAACCCGCCATTTGCAGACCCAAGATGCCCATGAGGAAGCTGGCCGGAATGGCCAGTCCGATCAGGATGGATGAGCGCACGGTCAGCGCATAAAGAATGACGATGAACACCAGAACCACAGCAGTCAGGACCGAGTTTTGCAGATCTGACAGCAGCTGGCGGATGGTGATCGACTTGTCTTGGCTGAACGACACCTCAACCCCGTCAGGCAGGTCTTTCTGCACAACCGCGGTCACGGCGCGCACCTCGTCGACGGTCTCGATCAGGTTCGCACCGACACGCTTTGACACCTCAATCGCCACGGCGGGCTTGCCGTTCAGGCGGGTGATGTTGACTGGGTCTTTCAGGGTGGGTCGGATTTCAGCGATGTCCATGGCGCGGACCACGGCGGTATCAGAGGCCACCACCGGCAACCGCGCCACATCTTCCAGCGTTTCAATCAGCGAGGGCACCTTGATGGCATAGCGGCCTTCGGACCCTTCCATCGCGCCCGCGGCGATCAACTGGTTATTGGCCATGACGCCCGCGATCATCACATCAGGGCGCAGGCCATAAGACGACAGTTTCGACGGATCAACAATCACCTCGACGACATCGTCGCGGGTGCCTTGCAGACGGGCCTCCAGCACGCCGGAAATTTCCTCGACCCGGTCGCGCAGAGTGCGCCCGGCGGCGGTCAGCACCCGTTCGGGCACATCGCCCGACAGCGTCACGACCAGCACCGGAAACTCCGAGATATTGACCTCGTTCACCGTCGGTTCATCCGCCTGAGAGGGCAGATCGCGGCGCGCGTCGTCGACCTTGTTGCGCACATCGGTCAGCGCCTTGTCCAGATTGGCCCCGGCTTGAAACTCCATCAGCACATTGCCGCCGCCTTGATAGGCGGTGCCAGTCATCTTCTTGATGCCCTGAATAGATTTCAGCGCGGTTTCTAGTGGGCGCAGGATCAGCCGTTCGCTGTCCTCGGGCGAGATGCCTTCGTAATGGACCGAGACGTAGATGATCGGAATCTGGATATCCGGCTCGGCCTCTTTCGGGATGGTCATATAGGCCATGGTGCCCGACAGGATCAGGAACATCAGGACCGACAGCGTCAGCCGGGTGTTGCGAATGGCAAGTTCGACCAGCTTCATGGCTGCAGCGCCTTTTGAGCAGCCTCGGCCTCGGCCCGGGTCAGTTCCTTCACGGCGACCGCGTCGCCATCACGCACAAGATCCTGGCCCGCGACGATCACTCGCGCGCCTTGTGGTACGCCGGTGACGACAAAACCGGCCTCGGTGTCATCGATCAGTTCTACAGGCAGGAAAGCGGCGATGTCGCCCTCTGTCACCACGCGCAGGCCGACTTGCCCCGCCTCGTTCAGCGTTAGGACCGACCGCGGCACGGTCAGCGCGGGCTGGGTGGCGGCGGTTAGGCGCAATTCGGCGGTCATGCCCGAGGGGATGGCGCCATCGGGATTCGGCAGATCCACCTCCAGCGCGAAGGTCCGGGTCTTGTCGCTGGCCTTGCGCGCCAGATGTTTCACGGTGCCTTCCAACTCGACCCCTGAGACCAGCCGCACCAGAGCCTTGGCCCCAACCGCGACATGGGCTACGTCCCGCTCGGCCACCTCGGCCTTAACGATGATCGGGTCCAGCGCGATCAGCGTGGCGATCGGGGTGCCTTGCTGCACCCATTCGCCCTCTTCCACGTTCACCGCATCCACTGTGCCTGCGAAGGGCGCGACCAGCGACAGGCGGTCGGCGGCGGCTTGAGCCTGTGACAGCGCACCCTCTGCGGCCGATTTCGCGGCGCGGCGGGCGGTCAATTGGGTTTCAGGCAGGCTGCCCTTGGCGCTCAGCGTCTCGCCCACGGCGAGTTGCTCGGCAGCTTGTGCCAGTTGATCTTGCGCGGTTTTCACCGCCGCGCGCACGTCTTCGCCTTCAAGCAGCATCACCACGGCACCACGCTCGATGGTGTCACCCGCCTCCGCGGTCAATTCCTGCACGACGCCATTGGACCGCGCCGCCAGAATCGCCAGCTTATCCGCTTCGGTCACGCCCGAGATGCGGATCAGCCGGGCATAGTCGGTCACCTCGGCGCGCACGACGGCAACGGTGCGCTTGGGCGTCTCGACCACCGCTTCTGCTTCAGTCGCGCCCGGCTCGGGCGTTTCGCTGCCCACGGCGGCGAAATGCCCAGTCGCCACCCAAAGGGCCGCCGCGACAAAGACCACCAAAGCCAAAAGCCGGTGCAGGGGAAAACGCGAGATCATGCCAGAAGCCTTTGCAAATGCCTCCACAGGGCAAGGCGTATGCGCCGCCTGTAGAATCTGAGCGGAAAGATCATCCGTTTTCGCGAAAGGTCAATGGTGGTGCAGGAGTTTAAGGCGGCTTCGCCGCGCAAAACCTGTGGGTTTAGATCATTCTAAGAACATCTTTGCCCACGGCCAGCATATATCCGCGCCGCGCAACGGTCTTGACCAAGAGTTCGCTGACCAATTGATTGCCCAACGCATCGCGTAGGCGTTTCACCCGTGTGGCCCCGGCGGCCTCGTCGCAGTCCACCTCATTACGGCCTGAAATCACCGCCTCGATCTGCGCGCCGGTCAACACCTCGTCATCCATCCGCGCCTCGGCCAAAACGGCCAGCGTCTCCAGCGCGGCCTCGGTCAGGGCAAATTCCATGTCATTGATATAGACCGCCCGGCCTTCGCGGCTGATGAGCATGGAGGCCACCTGAATCCCCGACCGCTGGATCGCCGAAATCCGGCGGTTCAGCGCGATGATGGTGACCAAGAACACCAAGCTGGCGATCAACAGTGCAGTTGAGAACACCAAGAGCACGAAGATCACGCTGCGATAGCTGACCAAGACTTCGGAAAACGAGGTGCCGGACTGGGCCAGAATTTCCAGAAGTTTGATCTCTGCGCCTGTCGTTAGGTTGTCGTTCTCGACGAACAACCGCTCAACCTTGGCGTTGAAAGCATTGGCATCAGGCAGGTTCATGAACAAGAACACCGCCGCGCCCAAAAGGATCACGACGATGGCGGCGATGCCGAAGGCGACGACGCGGTTGCCTGCGCGCAGGCTGTCAGAAGCGGAGGAAGTAATCGGCGGCACTGGCTTTCCTTTCCTCGAGACCTTCCGGCCCAAAGACACTCAGAACATTCAACAAGACCCAGCCCACGGCGGCAAGGCGGGGGGCAAGCTCGGCCTCGGCCCCAGCCGGGTCACAGGCCGACACCTGCGCCACACCATAATGCAGGCGCAAGGGGTCGTCTTGCTTGGCCTTGTAATCGGCATAGCATTCGGCGTGGGCGGGCAGGGCCATCAGGGCTAAGGCGGCGAGTGACAGGAACAGGCGCGGCATGGTGCACACTCCAAAAGGGGTTGGGTGCATCCTGCGCATCTTGGGCGGGCTATTCAATATCCAAAGGGATTTAGGCTGATGTTATCGCCTAGCGGCGTGGCGTTATTGCTTGGCTTTCGGGGCAGCGGGCAGGGTCGGGGGGCAAAGACCCGCCCTGAACGGGCCGCAAACTAGAGGCAGAGATGACACGGCAAAATCCCTTCCCCAAACGCGCCAAGACTGAACTTGGCCTGCGCCATGACAACCCTTTGGCCCAGCTGATGGCTGGGTTCACGGGCTTCGCCGTGGCCGTCACGCTGATCTTGGCCACCGCGATCCCGGTTGAGGCTGGTCGCGGGGCTTGCGCGATGGACATTGACGCGCCCATCGCCGCGTGCCGCCAGGAGTAACGGCTGTATCGGTCTGGTCGGCCGTTTAGGGAGCGGGAAAGATCAGCCCCCATCTTTCCCGCCCCCTTCTTTTTGCACTTCAGCTTCGCTAAGGCTGGGATATGGCACGTACACCCCCCGATTTCAGCTTTGAAACCGCTGCCCATGCCCGCGCACTTGCCCCGGTGGCCGGGGTGGATGAGGTGGGCCGTGGCCCGTTGGCGGGCCCGGTGACGGCTGCGGCGGTGATCCTTGATCCGGCCCGCATTCCGCAGGGCCTGGGGGACAGCAAGGCGCTGTCATCCACGAAGCGTGAACGGCTTTATGCTGAAATCATGGGCTCTGCGCAGGTCTCGGTTGCCCATGCGACGGTGGAAGAGATTGACGCGCTCAACATCCTGCGCGCCAGCCACCTCGCGATGGAGCGTGCCGTGGCGGGCTTAGGAACACCGCCCGCCCATGTGCTGGTGGATGGCAACCTTATCCCCGCCGGTCTGAAAGGCCGGGCCGAAGCTATAGTAAAGGGGGATGCCAAATCACTCTCAATCGCCGCCGCGTCGATCATCGCCAAGGTGACGCGTGACCGCATCATGGTGGATTTGGCGCAACAACACCCCGGTTATGGCTGGGAGATCAACGCTGGATACCCCACAAAACAGCACCTTGAGGCGCTTCTAAATCTTGGGGTGACCCCTTGGCATAGACGTTCGTTCCGCCCCGTCCACAACATCTTGTATCAAGATGTTTCTGTAAGTGATTGATTCAAAAAAGAATTTGACGGCGAATCACTCCTGACTCATCTTAGGGACATCCACCGACACACAAGATGCCGGGGCAGATGAGGCAAGAATGGCGATGAAAATGAAAGCCGTGCAGGGCGAACTCCTGCCGCTGAACCAGATTGTTGCAGGCGACTGCATCGACGTGATGAACAGCCTACCGGCAGGCTCGGTCGACCTGATCTTCGCAGATCCCCCCTATAACTTGCAGCTGAAGGGCGAGTTGCACCGTCCTGACAACAGCCGCGTTGATGCGGTGGATGATCACTGGGACCAGTTCTCCAGCTTTGCCGCCTATGACAAATTCACCCGCGAATGGCTCGCTGCCGCTCGCCGCCTGTTGAAGCCAACTGGCGCGATCTGGGTGATCGGCAGCTATCACAACATTTTCCGCGTCGGGTCAGCTTTGCAGGACCAAGGTTTCTGGATGCTGAACGATGTGGTCTGGCGCAAGTCGAACCCGATGCCGAACTTTCGCGGCAAGCGGCTGACCAACGCGCATGAAACCCTGATCTGGGCCTCACGCGATGAAAACGCCAAGTACACCTTCAACTATGAAGCGCTAAAGGAACTGAATGACGGCGTGCAAATGCGGTCAGACTGGGTGCTGCCGATCTGCACTGGCCATGAGCGTCTGAAGGACGAACACGGCGACAAGGCTCATCCAACGCAAAAGCCGGAAAGCCTGTTGCACCGCATCCTGATTGCCACGACGAACCCCGGCGATGTGGTCTTGGACCCGTTCTTTGGAACTGGGACCACCGGCGCTGTGGCCAAGATGCTGGGCCGCGACTTCATCGGGATCGAGCGGGAAGAGGCCTATCGCAAGGCCGCCCAAGCCCGCATCGACCGGGTGCGCAAGTTTGACGCGAGTGCCTTGGAAATCACCGGATCGAAGCGGTCTGAGCCGCGCGTGCCCTTTGGTCAGGTGGTGGAACGCGGCATGCTGCGTCCGGGGGAAGAGCTGTTCTCCATCGGCAACCGCTTTAAGGTCAAAGTGCGCGCCGATGGCACGCTGATCGGCAATGACGTGAAGGGTTCGATCCATCAGGTCGGCGCGGCGCTTGAAGGCGCGCCCTCGTGCAACGGCTGGACCTATTGGCACTACAAGCGCGACGGCAAGATGGTGCCGATCGACATTCTGCGCCAACAGATCCGCGCCGAGATGGAGGCTGACCAAGCCGGCCGTCCACATTGATGCCGGGGGCGATCTGCGCCCCATCTTCCGACATTCAGTTTACGCCTGTGCCGTGGTCCGCCTGCGGCACAAACTGCCCCGGCATTTTTCATGCCGGGGCCTTTTCGTTATGAGGTTTAGGCCGCGCGCCCGTAGAACCCGCGCTGCTCTTCTTCGGTGAACCGCACGCCCGGTTTTTCATAGAACGAAAACACCGCAATGATCCGCGTTGTATCGCCCTGAACCGGTGTCACCCGATGTGCGGTGTTCTTGCCGCGAAACACGTTCAGCGTCCCCGGCTCCAGCGTGATCGACTGCAAATCAGGGTCCTGCCCGGTCAACAGTCGCGCCACCCCATCATAGTTCGGATCCTCGGCCGAGCGCAGATCGGTGCGATATTCGAACGCGCCACCGGCCTCGGGGGCCTGCAGCAATAGCGTGGTGGTGAATTCTGACCGGTCAAAGTGCCAGTTCAACCCCTCACCCGCGCCGTATTGCATGGCATTCACCCGCGCTAAGGGGTCGTCCATGGTAAAGAGCACGGGCTTATCCATCGTGGCGGCCAGAAAGGCCGCAAAGGGTGGCCATTCATACAGCGCCTTGATGCTGCCGCCGATTTGGTCGCCGCAAAGCGTCTTGTTGATCGTCTCAAACAGCGTCAAGGCCGGATGATCCGCGGCCAGACCCGGAACCTCTTTGCGGAAATAAACGTTGTGCTTGCGGGCATGGGTAAAAGATTCCCCGGCAAAACGCGGCGCCAGTTCCCCAACGGCCGCGCGCTGGGCTGCGGGCTTTAGGAACCCCGGCAGATTGAACATCCCCGTTTCGGCCAGTTCGGCCTTGGCCTTGGCCACCATGGCATCCCACGCGGGGGTGCCCGGTTGATCCAACGGGTATCGATCCAGATCCAGATTTTCCTGCATGGCGCACTCCTATGGCTGTCCTTGGCGCAAGGATTGGCTTGACCTGCCGCCAAATCAACAAGAGAAACTGTAGGGGAGCATAAGGAAAACTTCTGCATGAAGCCGGACCAACCCTCCTTGAACGCCCTGCGTGCCTTTGAATCCGCTGCGCGCCGTGGCAGTTTCGTGCTGGCGGCGGTGGAGCTTGGCGTGTCCGCTGCCGCGATCAGCCAGTTGGTGCGCGGGCTCGAATCCGACATGCGCCGTCAGCTTTTCCTGCGCCAAGGCAACCGGCTTTTGCTGACCGATGCCGGGCGCGAGATCTACCCCGCGCTTGAGACCGCCTTTCGCGAGATTGCCAGTATCGCCCCCTTGGGCGAGGTCGGCCCGCGCGACAAACGGCTGATCCTCTCGGTCCTGCCGTGGTTGGCACCTTGGGCGCTGGGCGCGCTGGCCGATTACCCTGCAGCGGTTGAGCTTCGGGTCGAACCTGACCCGGTCGCGCTGACCGAAGGCGCGGCGGATCTGCGGCTCAGCTATGGCGGCGCGCTGTATCCAGACCACAAGGTGGTGCCGCTTTTTGCGGACCAGATGGTGATTGTGCAGGCCCGGCCCGGCCCTCTCGCCGACGCCCCGCGCATCACGGTTCATTGGGGCGCGGCCTATGCTTCCTTGCCGGGCTGGGCGCTGTGGCATGCGCAGAACGGCCTCGTCCCCCCATCTGCTGCCACGGGTCTGGCTGTAAACGACCCCCATCTGGCACTTTTGGCGGTGCGTCAGGGGCAAGGGGCCGCACTTGTGCCGCAGATCGTAGCGGCCGCAGCCCCCGATCTGCATCAAACGCCCGCAGGCTTCACCCTGCCATGGCCCTATGCACTTGTGCACCTGAACGCCCGTGCCCGTCATCGCCCCTTGGCCGCACTTGTCAGCCACCTGACGACGAAGGCGGCCTATCTGCCCGCCTTGGCCCACGCGGTCACACCGGAATAAAACTGCCGACGCCACGCCCGAACCCGTGGGTTCATTCGCCGCCGCCAAAGGGGCGGGATCATCGCCAGTGCCGTCATGGCCGGATAGCCCATGGGCAGCATCGGTGCCTCGGTTTCCGGGTAGGTTTGCAACAAGGGAAAACGGCGGTCCGGCTTATAATGGTGATCCGAGTGGCGCTGCAGATTGATCAGCAGCCAATTCGACGCCCGATGCGGCGCGTTCCAACTGTGATGCGGTCGCACGGGTTCGTATTTGCCATTGGGCTGCTTTTGCCGCACCAGACCGTAATGCTCGACGTAGTTCGTCAACTCCAACTGCCAGACCGCAAAAAACGCCTGTAACACGAACAGCCCCACACCATAGCCGCCGCCCGCCAGATAGGCCATGATAAGCGCCAACCCCTGCAAGGCACCATAGCGCCAGAACGGGTTTGACAGATGCCAGACTGGGCGGCCCACCTTGGATAGCCTCTCCGCCTCGGCCTCCCAGGCCGAGCGGGGACAATCCAACAACACCCGCAGGAAATACCGGTGGAAGCCTTCATTGTAGCGCGCGGTCACCGCATCACGCGGGGTTCCGACATGGGTGTGGTGGACCAAAAGATGTTCGGTGCGGAAATGGCTGTAGAGCACCGTTGCCAGCAACAGATCACCCAGCCAGCGCTCTGCCCGGTTCTTCTGATGCAAAAGTTCATGCGCATAGACCATGCCGATGGTGCCCGAGGCCACCCCAATGCCAAACATCAGACCGATGACTTCCAACCAGCCCAAATCGCTGCGCGTCACCCACCAGATGGCCCCATAGATCAGACCCGCTTGCAGTGGAAACCAAACTAGGGTGATGAGCCGATACCACCAGAGATCAGCCTCGTCAGTCTGCGGGTCAAGGTTTTCTTCATTGCGGCCCAGAAAGCTGTCCAGCACCGTAACCATCATCCACGCATAAAGGGGCATCGCCAGCACAACCCAGCCGCCCTGCGTGACCGACAGCACCGCCAAAGGCACCAAGCCCAGAGAAAGCCAGAACGGCACAGCCTGGCGCAACCCGACAAACTTACTCATCACACCCTCCGGCACAGTCGGGCGGATCCTAGGGCCAATGGCCGCCCCACTCAACAGCCCGCGCCGTCGCAGTGTCCCAGACCTTACGCATCAGCGTTGGCAGGGCAGCAGGCTGAAATCCCGCGCGCGGCACAAAGGCCCCGCGCTGCGGCTCGACCTCGGTCAGGGCGGCGCGCACGCTCAGGTCCAGATGGAAATGCGTGAAGGTATGGCGCAAGCTGCCAACCTCGTGCCAGTCGGCAGAGATCGGAGCCTCTCCCCCCGCACCGTCCCAGCCATCGCCGGGAAAGCCGGGCATCCCACCCAAAAGCCCACGAGGTGGCCGGTCCTCCAAAAGCACTGCCCCGTCATGCCGCACTGCGACCCAAACCACACCCGTCCGCACTGGCTTGGCAGGCTTGGCCCCCTTGCGCGGCAGATCAGCGGCAATTCCCGCCGCGCGTCCGGCGCAAAAGCCCAACACTGGGCAAATCCCACAGGCTGGCTTGCGCGGACTGCAAATCGTCGCCCCCAGATCCATCATCGCTTGCGCATGATCGCCGGGCCGCGCATTCGGCGTCAGCAACCCCGCCAGCCGGACCAAGTCGGGCTTTGCGCCGGGCATCTCGGCCTCCACCGCGAAAAGCCGCGCACAGACCCGCTCGACATTGCCGTCTACCACCACGGCCGACCGGTCAAAGGCAATCGCTGCGACCGCCGCCGCCGTGTAGGGACCCACCCCGGGCAAGCTGCGCAACGCCTCCACCGTATCAGGAAACCGCCCGCCATGATCGCGCACCACGGCCCGCGCACAGGCCAACAGATTGCGCGCCCGCGCGTAATACCCAAGCCCCGCCCATTCCCCCATCACCACAGCATCTTCTGCCGCAGCCAGATCCGCCACCGTCGGCCAACGCCCGACGAAACGGCGGAAATAATCGCGCACCGCCGCCACCGTGGTCTGCTGCAACATCACCTCAGACAGCCAGACATGATAGGGATCAGGCAAAACCCCTAGCCGTCGATCCTCGGGCCCCACCCGCCACGGCATCACCCGGGCCTGCGCGTCATACCACCGCAACAGCTGCACCCCCGCCGCCTCACAGAGCTCCTCACGCAAGATTTATCCCCCGACTTTCCGCCCCAACGCGCCCCATACAGTCGCCAAGCATTTGATTCAAATTCGCTTTCATCTTGGCACAAGTACTCCACGGGGGTCCGGGGGTGTGAAACCCCCGGGCGGTTTGCCGCGTGCAATCCGCTTTCCTTTCCGCCGCTCCCGCTTACAATAGCGTCAATCCCGGACAGGACCAGATGGCCCGCACACCCGCCCCTCCCCCGCCCCGCCGCGAGCGCGGATTTGAACCCACCGGTGGGCTGGTCAAACACCAGATCCGCTCTGTGGGCGAATCCCGGGGCTTTGCTGTGGCACGGCTTTTGACCCATTGGGCCGAAATCGCGGGCGAGGATATGGCGCGTATCACCCGGCCGGTGAAGGTGGGCTATGGGCGCGAAGGGATGGGGGCCTCACTGACGCTTTTGACCACGGGTGCCGTGGCTCCAATGGTCGAAATGCAGAAGGAACGCCTGCGCGAAAGGGTCAATGCCGCCTATGGCTATGCCGCAATTTCGCGGATTCTTCTGACCCAGACCGCTGCCTCGGGCTTTGCCGAAGGGCAGGCCGAGTTTTCCCCAGCCCCAAAGGCTCCACCGCCCCCCGATCCTGCAGTTCTGGCCAAGGCCGCCGAGACCGCCGCGCCGGTCAAGGATCCTGACTTGCGGGCTGCTCTTGAAGCCATGGCACAAAACATCTTAACTCGCCCCAATTCAAAGGAAGGCGCATGACCATGACCAAACTTCTTGCATCCGGCTTTTTGGCCTTGACGCTCGCCCTCGGGTTTGGCGCCGCCGCCACTGCGCAAGAAACTGCACCCGAGACCCCGGTCGAGGTCAAGGATTTCACCCTTGGCAACCCCGACGCGCCGGTGAAGATCACCGAATACGCCTCCTTCACCTGCTCGCATTGCGCCGCCTTCCACGCCACCACCTTCAAACCGCTGAAGGCTGAATTTATCGACACCGGCAAGGTCGAGTTCACCCTGCGTGAGGTATATTTTGACCGTTACGGCCTTTGGGCGGCCATTATGGCGCGCTGTGGCGGTGACATGCGCTACTTTGGGATCACCGACATTCTGTTCGAAACCCAACAAGAGTGGGCTGGATCGGAAGATCCCAATGTCGTGGTCGAAAACATCAAGAAGATCGGCCGTACCGCCGGCATGGATGATGCAACGCTGGATGCCTGTATGAAAGATGGCGCTATGGCCGAGGCGCTTGTGGCGCGGTTTGAAGAGAACATGAAGGCCGATGGCGTCGAAGGCACACCGACGTTGTTCATCAACGGCACCAAACACGCCAACATGGATTACGCCGCGCTGAAGTCGCTGATCGAGGCGGAGTTGGCCAAGTAACATGACCGCTCCACTTTCCGGCATCAAGGTTGTCGAACTCGCGCGGATTCTGGCCGGCCCTTGGGCGGGCCAGACCCTTGCCGATCTTGGCGCAGATGTGATCAAGGTCGAGGCCCCCGAGGGCGATGACACCCGCCGCTGGGGGCCTCCCTTCATCGACCGCGAAGGCGAGAAAACCGCCGCCTACTTTCACGCCACCAACCGGGGCAAACGCGGCATCACCTGCGATTTCCGCACGCCCGAGGGGCAAGAGACGGTGCGCCGTCTGGTGGCTGACGCCGATGTGGTGATTGAAAATTTCAAGGTTGGAGGGCTTGAGAAATACGGGCTGGATTATGCCAGCCTGTCGAAAGTGAACCCGCGTCTGGTCTATTGCTCGATCACCGGGTTTGGCCAAACCGGCCCCTATGCCCACCGCGCGGGCTATGACTTCATCATCCAAGGCATGGCCGGGCTGATGAGCGTCACGGGCGACCCCGAGGGTCAGCCGCAAAAGGTGGGCGTCGCGGTGACCGATATCTTCACTGGGGTCTATTCCGCCACCGCCATTCTGGCCGCCCTCGTGCAGCGCGGGGTCACCGGGCGCGGTCAGCATATCGACATGGCGCTTTTGGATGTGGCGACCTCGATCATGGCCAATCAGTCGATGAATTACCTTGTCTCGGGCAAGGTGCCCGGCCTGATGGGCAATGCCCACCCCAATCTTGCGCCCTATGCGGTGTTTGATTGCGCCGATGGCTGGATCATTCTCGCCACTGGAAATGACGCGCAATATCAACGCCTTTGCGCCATTCTAGGGCTGGATGGCATGGCCCGTGCGCCCCAGTTCCTGACCAACGCCGACCGGATCGCCAACCGTGAAGAGATGACCGCCCGTATCACGCAGGCGACGCTGGGCTGGTCAAAGGCCGATCTGTTGCAGGCTTGTGAAGATCAAGGCGTGCCTGCTGGGCCGATCAATGATCTGGCCGAGGTGTTTGATGACCCACAGGTGCAGGCGCGCGGCATGAAGATTGCGCCCGGCGGTCTGCCAGGTATTCGCAGCCCGATGACCTTTTCAGACGCTGATCTGGCGCTGGATCGCCCGGCGCCCAAGCTGGGTGAGCATCAGGATGAGGTGCTGGGCTGATCCGGCTCAACCTCGTGTGATTGCCGCGACGGCGGCAAAGGCCCGCGCCTCGGCGGGGGCCTGACCCAAGCCGCCTTGAGTCAGAACCGCTTGCCAATCGGTGCCGGGAAAATCCCGTGCCGCCAGATCGGCCAAGGCCGTGCCGGTAGCCTCCACTTCGCGGCACATCCGTTTGGCTGCCGCCTGCGCCTCTGGGCGCGGCATGCGGGTGGCCAAAGCAAAGCTCAGCGCTTCGGCATGGATCAGCCCGCCGCCCGCCGTCAGGTTGCGGCTCATGGCCGCCTGATCCGGAGTGATCCGGCCCGCCAGATCCTGCGCCAGCCCCAAGGCCCGGCTGGTCAGGATGCAGGCTTGGGGCAGGCTCAGCCATTCAGCAAACCACGCCGCCCCATCGCGCTGTTGGCGGTGCAGGCCCGCGTCTTGCAGAACGCTGGCCAAGGCAACCACCTGCCGCGCCAGCGCGACCAAAACCGAGGGCCCGACCGGGTTTTGCTTTTGCGGCATGGTCGATGAGGCGCCCGCCCCTGCAATCTGGACCTCTCCGATGCCGGACTGCGTCAAAAGGATCAGATCCTCGCCCAGCTTGCCCAAAACCGCCGTGGTCGAGGCCATCCACCCCGCAAGGGCTGTGATGCCGGTGCGGTCGCTGTGCCAACTGTGGCCGGGATCATCCAGCCCCAGTGCCTTTGCCAGCCCGGCGCGTACCGCTGGCCCGGCCTCGCCCATGGCCGAAAGCGTGCCCGCCGCCCCCGACAGCGACACGCGCAGCAACGCGGGGCGCAAGGCCGCGAGCGCCGCGCGCTGCGCGTGCAAGGGCCAGCCCCAGCCCGCCACCACCGCGCCAAAGCTGGTGGGCGTGGCCACCTGTCCATAGGTCCGCGCCGCCATGGGCAGATCGGCATGTGCCGCTGCCAGGGCCCCGAGCGCGGCCAAAAGACCGTCCAACCGGCCCTCCCAAAGCTCAATCAGACGCTTCAGCCGCAGGGCCAATGCGCTATCCATGATGTCTTGGCTCGTGGCACCCCAGTGGGCAAAGGCTGCATGATCTGGCGCATTGCAGGCGGTGCGAAAGGCCGCCACCAGCGCCGGAACCGGCACGCCATTCACGGCCGTTTCACTTGCCAGCGCCGAAGGGTCGATCTGCACCTCAAAGGACGCGCGGTGCAGGAAGGCCGCGCTTTCTGCAGGGATCACACCCAACTCGCCCTGCACCTTGGCCAGCGCCCCTTCGACCAAAAGCATCGCCCTAACCTCGGCGCTGTCGGAAAACAGCCGCGCGGCCTCGTCATCGCCGAAAAGGCGGGCATACAGCGGGCTGTCGGCGGGGGATGCGGGCATGGGCGGTCCTTACTGCGGGGCGGCGAGCCCCAGTATCTGCCGCGCCTGACGCCAATTCGCAACCGGTCGTTCGTATTTGGCGCAAAGGTCCACCACGCGCCGGACGAGCGCCGCGTTCGAAGGGGCAAGCGTGTCACGGTTGATCCGCACATTGTCCTCCAAACCCGTCCGCGCATGCCCGCCCGAGGATACCGACCAGTCATTCAGCACGATCTGGTTCGCTCCAATGCCCGCCGCACACCACGGCGCATCTTTTCCGAACAACCGTTCAACAGTGCGGATATAGTAGTCGAACACATCCCGATCCGCCGGCATGGCGTTCTTCACGCCCATCACGAACTGCACATAGGGCGTGCCAGCAAGCTGGCCCTTTGCCTGCATCTCATGCGCTTTCAGGATATGGGACAGATCAAACGCCTCCACCTCGGGCTTGACGCCATATTTCAGCATCTCAGCGGCCAACCAATCGACCAGATCGGGCGGGTTCTCATAGATCCGCGTTGGGAAGTTGTTCGATCCCACTGACAGGCTGGCCATATCTGGCCGCAGCGGTAGCATCCCGCCCCGCGCCTGGCCCGTACCCGACCGTCCACCTGTCGACAGTTGCACGATCATGCCGGGGCAATGGGCCTCAATCCCCTCTTTCAACCGCGCAAAGCGTTCGGGGTCTGAGGTCGGCTTGCCCTCATCATCGCGCACATGGCAATGGGCGACGGTGGCGCCTGCCTCAAAGGCCTCATGGGTCGACTCCAGCTGTTCAGCCACCGAGATCGGCACAGCTGGATTGTCCTCTTTGGTTGGCACGGAGCCGGTGATCGCCACGCAGATGATGCAGGGTTTGCCTTTCACGTCGGTCATTCTCAGATATCCATGAACACGGTTTCGCCCTCGCCCTGCAGGCGAATGTTGAAACGTTAATAGCCGCGGGAAACTTTGCGCGCCAACAGCGTTTCTCGGCGCTGAACCTGATCGATCAGACCGCCGAACAACAGGCTTAAAAGGGTGACGGGGCCGCCTACCACCTTGATCAGCGCCGCGGCATCCTTGGCCAGATCGGTAAGCTCAGGGTCGCGATTGCCAAACGAGGTCATTTGCAGAGCATTTCAAGCAAACATATCGGACTAAAACTCCGCCTCATCCGCGCCTTTCTGGATATCGCGGCGGCTAACGGTGGGGGTTCTGCCCGCGCCGGCCTCCCCGCTTTTCTCGTGCGATGGCGCGCTTGCCCAAAGCCCGCTGATCCTGCCGCCCGAAGGGGCGATCATTCGAAATGCAGTGGATGATTGCCTTGTCAGCCTTGGCCTTGCAGGCCTGTGCCCGGCCTTTGAAACCGTCGCGCTGCCTTTGGCGCCCGGCCTGATCTTGGAGCCTCATGCGCTGTGGTTCATTTCACGCGGGGTGGTGGCCACAGACCTTGAGCGGGGCGATCTTGTCTTGGTGCCGACTGATGCGCAGTACCTCTCCGGCGCGGTTGGCCAGACGCGCTGTCAGGCTGGCCCGGATCACCCAGCGCCCATCGCTAGCTACGCTGCCCCAGCGCCTCCAGCCAGCGCGTGCGCATCCCGCCGATCATTCGGGCATGGCTCAGCGCTTCATCGGCTGCCAGCAGCCGAAACCGAAACGCATCGCCGGGGCGCAACTGGGCAAAGCGGTCAAGATCGGCGTCCAAGACGGTGGCGAGTTTCGGATATCCCCCCGTGGTTTGATGATCGGCCAAAAGCACAGTCGCCACCCCATCGCCCGCCACTTGCACGGACCCCCGCGCCACTGGCTCTGACGGCATGTCCAAAGGCGCATCCGGCGGCAGCAAAGGCCCGGTCAGCCGCACGCCCATCCGGTCATAGGCCCCGCTCAACCGCCAGATCGCGCCTTCAAAGGCCGCAATCTGATCAGGTGCAAAGAACCGGTCTTGCGGGCCAAGCATCGCTGCAATCTGGGTCAAAGGTCGGGCAAAGGCCGGGCAGGGTAGCGCCTGCGTTGCCACAAAACGTGGCGCCTCAACCGAAAGCTCGTCCCCGGTAACCACTCGGCCACCGCCAAAGCCCGATTGCGAATGCGTGGCCGCAGACCCCAGCCACGGTTTTGTCACCAGCCCTCCGGCGAAGGCGAGGTAACACCACGCTCCCCAAGGCCCGCGCCGGATCACCAGCCGCTCGCCGGGCTGCAGGGTGGTCACTTGCCACGACCCGCCTTTGTGCCCGCCATGTTCGACAATGAACCCGCCCCCGGCGACTGCAAAGCTGACTGGGCCGTCGACACAGTCCAATTGCAGCCCGCCCAAGGATACCTCGATCGCCGCCGCCTCTGGCGCATTGCCAACCGCCAGATTGGCCGCCGCCAGCGCCAGTCGGTCCATCGCACCCGAGCGCGGCACGCCAAACCGCGCCAGTCCGGGCCGTCCACCGTCTTGCACCGTCACATGCGGTCCGGCAAAGGCCACGGTCAGCAGCGCCGTCATGGTGCCACCCGCCGGAACGCAACCCGGTCGCCCACGTCAAACAGGAAGGGCCGCGCGCCTTGGGGGTCAAGGATCACCGTTGGCGAATGGCCGATGATCCACCATCCGGTGGGCATCGTCAGCGTGGTCACAATGCACTGACCGGCGGCAATAATGACCGACCCCGCCGCCACCCCGCGCACCGCAGCCTCTTTGCGCGGCAGGGCAATGGCTTTGGGCACGCCCGACAAATAGGCATAGCCCGGCGCAAAACCATAAAGCGCCACTTGATAGTCGCCGCCCAGATGCGCTGCAATCACCGCTTCGGGCGACAGGCCACAGCGCCGCGCCACCTCGTCCAAATCGGGGCCATCGTAAACCACATCCACCACCCGCCGCGTGCCCTGCACGCCTTCGGTTGGGGTGGCCTTGATCAAGGCCCGCAGCGCGGCCTCCACCGCCCTGTGATCCGTCACCATCGGGTCAAACCGCACCAACAGGTTGACATAGGCCGGGACCGCCTCGGCAAAGCCTGCAAACGGATTAGCCGCCAAGGCGCGGTCCAAGGCCAGAACGGCAGCATGGGTGGCGTCATCAATCCGCGTGCCAAACTCGACCAATAGCCCGTGTTCGGCGACCGCGCGAAAGATCGGAAATCCGCTCACCGCAGAAAGGGGGCCAGAACCACCCCGGCCGCCTGCAACCGCGCGCGGATTTCGCGCGCCATGGCCACGGAATCGGGGCTGTCGCCATGTACGCAGATCGATTGCGCGGCCAAGGGAATAGGATCGCCCCCCACCACCGGCATCAACCCGGTGTCGAGAAACCCGATCAACCGCTCTGCCGCTGCCTTGGCCCCATTCACCATGGCATCGGGCCGCGAGCGCGGCACCAAGCGACCGTTTGGCAGATAGGCCCGGTCGGCGAAAATCTCGGAATAGGTCGGCAGGCCTGCCGCGCGCCCTGCTGCTTCCAACTCGGTGCCGGAAATTGCCAAGATCGCCAGCCCCCCCGGAAGCGCCTTGACTGCAGAGGCAATCGCATCGGCCACTTCGCGCCGGTCAGCGGCCAGATTGGCCAAAGCGCCATGCGCCTTGACGTAGGCTACCTTTGCCCCTGCCAAAGCCGCCACCCCTTGCAGCGCCCCGACCTGTGCCGCAACCATGCGCGCGATCTCGACCGGCTCCATTGGAATGACCCGGCGGCCAAAGCCCAAATGGTCGGCATAGCCGGGATGCGCGCCGATCACGACGCCGCGCTCTGCCGCCATGCGCAACGTGGCAAACATGGTGTCAGGGTCGCTTGCATGCCCGCCGCAGGCGATATTGGCCGAGGTGACAACCCCCAGCATCGCCGCATCATCGCCCATGGACCAAGGGCCAAAGCCCTCACCCAGATCGGAATTCAGGTCCATCTGCGCCCCCTCTTTGGGCCCAGATTGCCCGGCCTGCGCCGCGGCGTCCAGCCCTAGGCGTGGCCGGTCAGACTGGCAAAGGCTTCGTGCTGGCTTAGAAACACGCGGCCTGTCAGGTGGTCGAGAAAGCTGGAGCGTTGGAGGCGGTCCATCACAGGACCCTTCACCTCGGACAGATGCAGCGCGATGCCCCTGTCTTTTAGGTGCATCATCAAGGCCTCCAGCGTTTCCAGCGCGGTCATGTCGATCTCATTCACCGCCGAACACATCAAGATCACATGGCGCAGGTTTTGATCCTCGGCGGTGCGCTCAAGGATCAGATCTTCCAGATAGCGGGTGTTGGCGAAGTAAAGGCTTTCGTCGATCCGCAGGCTGAGAACCGATGGGTCGGTGATGACCTCATAGCGCAGGATATTGCGGAAATGCTGGGTACCGGCGACTAACCCCACCTCGGCCACATGTGGGCGCGAGGTGCGCCACAGGTGCAGCGCGATCGACAGGATTACGCCCGTCGAAATTCCGGCCTCGACCCCCAGGGCAAGGGTGACCAGAATGGTCCCCGCCACCGCCGCAAAATCGGCGCGCGAATAACCCCAGGTTTTCTTGAGGATCGACAGATCGACCAGCCCCAGCACCGCCACGATGATGGTGGCCGCCAGCGTCGCCTTGGGCAGGAAATAGAGAAGTGGCGTCAGCGCCAGCGCCGCGACGGCCAGACCAAGAGCGGTGTAGATCCCCGCCGCTGGGGTGGCGGCACCTGCATCGGCGTTGACGACGGACCGAGCAAAGCCGCCCGTCACCGGAAAGCCGCCGCTAAATCCGGCAGCCAGATTCGCCGCGCCAAGCCCGATCAACTCCTGATCCGGCCGGATGCGCTGGCGTTTGCGCGCCGCCAAAGTCTGCGCGACCGAAACGGATTCTACGAAGCCAACGATCGATATCAGAAAGGCCGGCATCGCAAGTTCGCGGATCAGCGCCAGATCGAAGCTGGGGCTGGTGAAGGGTGGCAGGGCTGCAGGCACTGTGCCCACCACCGCCACATCCAACCCAAATCCCCAAACCGCGAGGGTTGAGGCGGCAACTGCCACAACCGGCCCTGCTTTGGTCAGCACATCAGCCAGTACCGGTCCCACCCCCAGCGACCGCAAGGCGGGCTTCATACGCCGCCGGACCCAAGAGAGAAAGGCCAAACCCAATGCGCCAATGACCAGCGTCTGCCAGTTGAACGCCGCCTTGCCCGCCCAAAAGCTTTCGACTAGCTCCGGCAGCGAAGCCCCGGTCATCTTGACGCCGATCAGTGGTCCGATCTGCCCCATGGCGATCAGCACCGCTGATGCGGTGATGAAGCCGGCGATCACTGGATGCGACAGGAAATTGGCGATGAAGCCCATCCGCAACAGGCCCATCCCGAACAGCATTGCGCCCGACAATGCGGCCAAGGTCAGCGCTGCCGTGCCATAATCCGCCGTCCCGCTTTCGGCCACCGATCCCAGCGCGGCCGCAGTCATCAATGACACCACCGCCACCGGACCCACTGCGAGCACCCGGCTAGAGCCAAAGATCGCGTAGGCGATGATTGGCAGGATCGAGGCATAAAGCCCCGCCTCGGGGGGCATCCCGGCCAGCACGGCATAGGCCAGAGATTGGGGAATCAGCATGATCGTGACGATCACTGCCGCAAGCCCATCTTGCGCGGCATCTTGGCGGGAATAGGTCTTTGACCACGACAGAATAGGGAAAATTCGGGTCAGAGTGGTGGAAACGGGTCGTCTCACCTTGGCGTCCTTTTCGTGTCACGTCAGCAGGTTGTGCCGAGCTTTGGGCCCATCGCCACGCGAAAGGGCACAATAGATGCAGATTTTAGAATATTTATTGATCCAGATCAATGACGGCCACACTGACATCTGTGAGGGACGTCCGATGTGACGGAGGAGACTGAGATGATGGAACGTGGATTCATCCCAACGCGGCGTGGATTTCTTGGGCTGGCGGTTGCCGGTGCAGGGCTTGCTGCCTTTGGATCGCCTGCCAAGGCTGCCAAGGTGGCGACGAAGGCAAAGATCGTAGTGATTGGGGCCGGTGCTGCCGGAACGGCGCTGGTGAATCGGTTGGTTGAGCGGCTGGATGGGGCCGAGATCACCATCATCGACGCTCGCAAAGAGCATCTTTATCAGCCGGGGCTCAGCCTTGTGGCGGCCGGGTTGAAGCCTGCGAATTACACCGTCAGTCAGACGACTGACTGGCTGCCAAAGGGTGTCACGCTCTTGGCCGAAAAGGCGGCGGCCATTGATCCTTTGGCCAAGACGGTGGCGACCGAGGGCGGCACCAAGCTCGCCTATGATTTCCTAATCGTTGCGCCCGGCCTTGTGCTGGACTATGACGCCATTCCTGGTTTCTCGCTCGACATGGTGGGCGCCAACGGAATTGGCGCGCTGTATTCCGGGCCAGAATATGCCGCGAAAACTTGGGAAGCGGCGCAGAAGTTTACCGAGGAAGGGGGCATCGCGCTGATGACCCGCCCGGCGACGGAAATGAAATGCGCGGGCGCACCGCTCAAGCACGCGTTCCTTGTCGAGGATATCGCCAGCCGGGGCAGTGCCGCGGGCAAATATGAGATCCACTACACCGCGCCGCAGGGCGCGCTGTTTGGCGTGCCGATCGTGGCCGAAAAGGTGCGGATGCTGTTTGGTCAGCGCGGCATCAAGACCCACATGAGCCACAAGATGCTGTCGATGGAGCCGGGCAAGAAGGTTGCGACCTTTGAAAAGACCGAGATCGACGCCACCACCAAGGCCGAGGTCAAGACCACGGTCGACATGCCCTATGACTACCTGCATGTCATCCCGCCGCAGCGCGCGCCCGAGGTGATCCGCCAGTCGGGCTTGTCATGGGCCGACAAATGGGCCGATCAGGGCTGGGTGGAATGCGACCAGAAAACCCTGCGCCACCTGCGCTATCCCGAGATTTTCGCGCTGGGCGATGTGGCCGGTGTGCCCAAGGGCAAGACCGCGGCCTCGGTCAAATGGCAGGTTCCGGTGGTCGAAGATCACCTGATCGCGGCCATCGAGGGGAAAGAGAGCACCGCCACCTATGACGGTTACACCTCGTGCCCTCTGATCACGCGCGTGGGCCGCGCGATGCTGGTCGAGTTTGACTATAACAACAATCTGGTTCCCAGCTTCCCCGGCGTGATTGCGCCCTTGGAAGAGCTGTGGATCAGCTGGCTGATGAAAGAGGTGGCGTTGAAGGCCACCTATAACGCCATGCTGCGCGGCAAGGCATAAGGGGGCACGCTATGAAAGAACTGACACTTTCCACCCTGATCGCGGTTTTCGAAGAGATGTTCGGCCGGGGTCTGTTCTGGGCACTGGTTTTGGCAGCTTTGGTCATCACCGCGCTTTATGTCTTCGTTCTGGTCCGCGACCGGTCTTTGTCGATGCGCAAGTTCCTCTGGGCGCAGCTGTCGATGCCAATTGGGGCGATTGCTGCGGTCTTGTTCGTGCAAGGCATCACCTCGTCAGGGTTCAAAGATATTGGCGGGCCAATTGATGTGATTGTGCTGCTGGGTGTGGCCGTGCTGGGCGCTGTGGGGCTGGCCATTTTGGTCTATACCGCGCAATCGCTCAGCCGTCGTAAGGCCGACTAAGCGCTGAAAAGCCGTTTGAATGGGCCGGGGGTTTCCCGGCCCTTTTCATTTGGTCGGCGTCAAACCCGGCCTTGCAATTGCTTCAAGTTCGAAGGACTTTAGCGGGAACATCAGGAGGCCAGAATGCCCGACGCGTTCATCTGCGATTACATCCGCACCCCGATTGGCCGCTATGCCGGCGCTTTGGCCCAAGTGCGCACCGATGACTTGGCCGCGATCCCTTTGGCTGCCCTTTTGGCGCGCAATCCGGGGCTGAGCCCTGCCGCCGTGGAAGAGGTCTGGATGGGCTGCGCCAATCAAGCGGGTGAGGACAATCGCAACGTTGCACGCATGGCCTTGCTTTTGGCCGGTCTGCCGGAAACTGTTCCGGGGGCCACGGTCAACCGGCTTTGTGGCTCGGGGATGGAGGCGGTGTCGGCGGCCGCGCGGGCGATCAAGGCGGGTGAGATTGGTTTGGCGATTGCAGGCGGCGTGGAATCCATGACCCGCGCGCCGATGGTGATGCCAAAGGCGACCACCGCCTTTGCCCGGACAGCGGAAATTGCCGACAGCACCATTGGCTGGCGCTTTGTGAACCCCAAAATGAAGGCGGCTTATGGCATCGACTCGATGCCTGAGACCGCCGAGAATTTGGCAGATGACTATGGGATCAGCCGCGCCGATCAGGACGCCTTTGCGCTGCGCTCACAGCGGCGCGCGGGGGCGGCGCAGGAGAACGGGCGGCTTGGGGCCGAGATCGTGCCGGTGACGGTGGATCTGGGGCGCGGCAAGACGGTGGAGGTTCGCGAGGACGAGCATCCCCGAGGGGATACGAAGGCCGAAGATCTTGCCAAGCTGCGCCCGATCACCCGGGCGGATGGCACTGTGACGGCGGGCAATGCCAGCGGCGTGAACGATGGGGCGGCGGCGATGATCATCGCCAGCGCCGAGGCGGCAAAAGCCTATGGGTTGAAGCCCATTGCGCGGATTTTGGGTGCAGCGACTGCCGGGGTCGCGCCGCGCATTATGGGCTATGGTCCGGTGCCCGCGGTGCAAAAGCTGTTGGCGCAGCATGGGCTGACGGTGGCCGACCTTTCGGTGATTGAGTTGAACGAGGCCTTTGCCGCACAGGGCTTGGCCGTCCTGCGGGGGCTGCAGATTGCCGATGATGATCCGCGCGTGAACCCCAATGGCGGTGCGATTGCGCTGGGCCATCCCTTGGGCATGACCGGCGCGCGCATCACCGGCACGGTGGCACTGGAACTGGCACGGACCGGGGGTCGCTATGGGCTGGCGACGATGTGCGTCGGGGTGGGGCAGGGTGCTGCGGTGCTGATCGAACGGGTTTGAACCGGATCGCTCGTCGAGCACTTTGAGCACTCCTCGCAGATCGTCCCGACGCGTGCATGAAATGCTCGAGGAGGTTCAGCGCACCACAAGCCGTGTTTGATAGGTAATCCGCTTGGCGATCCACAAAAGATCCTGCGGATCAAGGGCCACGCAGCCCGCGGTCGGATAACCGGGCCTGCGCCAGCGGTGCAGGAAGATCGCCGATCCGCGTCCCGGCTCGGCATGGGGCCAGTTCCAGTCGCTCAGGATTACCAGATCATACAAGGGATCCGCGCGGCGCAGTTTTTCGTGGCTGAAGCCATGCGGGGCGCGGACCATCAGGTTGTAATCGTCATCCGTTGGATCATCGGACCACAGGTCCATCGGCCCGATGGGCAGCGCCCAGTCGGTTGGCTTTGCCATGCGATCGGGGCGGTAAAGCATCCCGACGATGCGGTGCACCCCGGCCGGAGTTGCGCCGTCGCCTTCCCGCTTGTGCCGGGCCGAAACGATGCCACCGCGCCCGATGGTGCACGGGAAGGTCCGGTTCAGAAACCGCACGCCCATGGGGGTCACGACCAGATCTTGCGGCTTCACAGCAAGTGCCCCGATTTCGCGGCCTTGGTGGCCAGATAGGCGGCGTTCTCGCGGGTTTCGCCCACCTTCAAGGGCACGCGCTCCACCACGTCCAGCCCGCAGGCTGACAGCATGGCCAGTTTCTTCGGATTGTTGGTCAGAAGCCGGACCTTTGAGAATCCCATCCGTTTCAGGATGTCCGCCCCGATGCGAAAATCACGCTCGTCATCCTCAAAGCCCAGCCGATGATTGGCCTCGACCGTGTCAAAGCCCTGATCCTGCAAGGAATAAGCCCGCATCTTGTTGGCAAGGCCGATGCCACGACCTTCTTGGTTCAGATACAGCAGGACACCCGCTCCCTCGGTCCCCATCTGTGCCAAGGCCGCCCGCAACTGGGGCCCGCAGTCGCATTTTAGGCTGCCGAGCACATCGCCGGTGAAACAGGCGGAATGCAGCCGCGCCAAGACGGGTGCATCACGGTCAGGGCGGCCGATTTCAATTGCGTAATGTTCGGCCCCACCATCATCGGGGCGAAAGATATGAACGCGGCCTGCGGCGCTGGCCACCATCGGCAAGCGGGCCGAGATTACGGGTGCCACGGGAGCAAGGCGGTCTAGGTCAGCGGCGTCCACCTCTGCCAGAAGGGTCAGCGCATGGGCAGCGGCAAAGGCCATGCCATCGGCCACGGGCACCAGCACGGCGGCGGGCAAAAGCTGCGCCGATTTGGCCAAGGACAGTGCGAGCCGGTGCAGGGCGGCATCGCCCTCACGCCGACTGTGAAGCGGGCCTTTCATCGGCACGCGCAGATCATCAGCCGGATCGGCCACCGCCAAAAGCCAACGCGTGCCTGCATCCTCGGGCACCGCGATGCGGGCCAGATCGCCGTCATAGGCCCGCGCCTTCAGTGTTTCAGCCCGCCGCGCTGTCAGTGCAAGGTCCATGGGGCCCAAGCTGCGCAGATCGGCCAGCCGATCTGCCGTCAGCGCCTCGACCGCGACGGCCAGCGCGGCCTGACCCCCGCCCACCAACACAACCGGCAACCCCAGCCGCAAATCACTGCGGGCGCGGGCAAGGGTTTCGGTCTGGGTTGGGCGCAAACTCATGCCCTCTACATAGGCCGCAGATTTCGGAATTGAAACATACTGCGGCCCCACGACACGACCGCGTGAGGCAAATGTTGCAATTCTTGCCGAATGTGTGCGGCATGGGCATGTGTTGCCAAAGACGGGCAGACAGCCTGATGTGATGGAGGCGAAGATGGCGACGTTGCGCAAGATCCTGCTGGTGGACGACGACGATGACCTGCGCGAGGCCTTGTCGGAACAGCTGGTGATGACCGAAGATTTCGATGTGTTCGAGGCCCGAAACGGGGCCGAGGGCATGGAGAAGGTCAAACAGGGCCAATATGACCTTGTGATCTTGGATGTTGGCCTGCCCGACACCGATGGGCGCGAGCTGTGCAAGCGCATGCGTAAGGCAGCCGTGAAATGCCCGATCATGATGCTGACCGGCCATGACACCGACAGCGACACCATTCTGGGTCTTGATTCAGGTGCCAATGACTATGTCACCAAGCCGTTCAAGTTTCCGGTCCTGTTGGCGCGCATCCGGGCGCAGCTGCGCACGCATGAACAATCGGAAGACGCGGTGTTCCAGCTTGGGCCCTATACGTTCAAGCCCGCGCAGAAGATGCTGATCGATGTTAAGGACAAGAAGGTGCGGTTGACCGACAAGGAAACCAACATCCTGAAATACCTGTACCGCGCGCAGTCCAGCGTTGTGGCGCGTGATGTGCTGCTGCATGAGGTCTGGGGGTATAATGCGGGGGTTACCACCCATACGCTGGAAACCCACATCTATCGTCTGCGCCAGAAGATCGAGGCCGATCCCTCGAACGCGCGCCTCTTGGTCACCGAAAGCGGTGGCTACAAGCTGGTGGCGTGATCGTGAAAAAACTGGCGGTTTGGGACTTAATGTTGCCCAATTCGATGCCTATCTTGAAATTGTGCGGGTGACCTCCTCCCTCTTGTGAGCTCGCATCTTTCCCCTTGTCGTGTCGGGGTCATGGCACGACATCCCTCCCTGTTGGAACTGGCCGGGCCTTTGGGCCCGGTTTTTTTGTGCTAAAGCCGCAGGCGGAAGACCGCGTAAAGGGCAAGGGCGGCGGTGACCGCTGAGGCGACTGCATAGGGGAGCAGGAGACCGCTTGCCGGATCATCGGCGGTTTGGGCCCAAGACACCAGCGCGCCAAAGGCAAAGGCCCCAAGGGCTGCAGGTCCGGTGCCGATGAAGCGATAAGCGCTGTTCACCCGGCCCAAAAGCGGTGCTGGAATGTGCCGCTGGCGATAACTGACCACGGTAATGTCCCACAACATGCTGCAAAAAGCGTCCGCCAGCATGAAGGCGGCAATCACCCACAGAGGCGCTTGCAGGGCCAGCGCGGCGGAACTGGCAGAAAACATAGCAATGCTGATAAGTAGCGAGGCCGTGGGTCCAATCCGCACCGCGACCATGGGGCCGAGGACCGATCCGACCAACCCGCCCACGGCCACCAGCGTCAGGAACAGACCATAGCCAAAGACATCAAGGCCCAGCACGTCTTGGGCATAAAGGACGAAGATGGCGAAAAAGCCATAGCCCACAAAGTTGAAGCCGCCCGCGACCAGCGCAAGGCGGCGCAGCTTGGGGTTTGACCAGAGCCAGCCAAGGCCCTCGCGGATGGCAAGAAGGGCGGGTTGATGGCCGCGGTCATGCCTCCGCGACACAAGGCGCATCGCACCGATCAGGCCTAGGGCGGCCAGCAGCAAAAGGGTCTGCGCGCCAAAGGGCAAGGCGATGGACAGCCCGATCAGGAAGCCTGCCAAGGGTGGGCCAAGAAGCTGCCCGGCCAGCCGCTCGGTCGCCCAGAGGGCACCGTTGGCACGTTCCAGCTGGGTCTTGTCGACCACATCGGGCAGAAAGGTTTGCGCGGTGTTGTCGCGCAAGACCTCTGCCGCGCCCAGAAGAAAGGCCAGAGCAGCCAGCCCCAGAACTGGGCCGGTGCCGGGGCTGGCGGTCAGTGCCAATGTCATAAGCGCGACCGATAGCACCAGCCGCGCTGCATCGGCCCCAAGGATCAGGCGGTGGTGATCGTGGCGGTCGGTCAGCACACCTGCGGGCAGCGCAAAAAGTGCCCAAGGCAGATGCCGCGCCGCCGCCACCAGACCTATGAGCAAAGGATCTTCCGTCAGCAATGTGGCCAGCCACGGCACGGCAACCGCGATCAACCCGTCACCCAGATTGGTGGCCAAGGCCGACGCAAACAACAGCCGGAAGTTTCTGTTCACCCAAAGACGCGCGCTCATTCTCCAATCTTCCGGGCGTGGCTTCGCATCGTCAACCAGATGCAGCCTCGGATTGTGACGCAAAAACCATGATTTCAGGACATTTGATTTACATCAATTCGCAGAGGCGGGATTCCGTGGTATACAATGCTCACCTCCCTGTTGGACTTCGCCCGGCCCCGTTTGGCCGGGCTTTCTTTTTTCCGGCTGGGGCGGCATAAGCGGGCGGTCACCAAGGAGACCGCCATGCCCTTTACCCTTGCCACCTGGAACATCAATTCTGTCCGCTTGCGCGAGGGGCTGGTGGCCAAACTGATGTCCGAGGAGGCCCCGGACGTGCTGTGCCTGCAAGAGTGCAAAAGCCCGGTGGAGAAGATCCCGGTTGAGCAGTTTCAGGCGCTTGGCTACCGCTACATGGTGGCGCGGGGTCAAAAGGGTTATAACGGCGTGGCGATCCTGTCGAAGCTGCCGCTCACCGATGCGGGTGGACAGGATTACGCCAGCCTTGGCCATGCCCGGCATGTGGCGGCCCGGCTGGACAACGGCGTGACCATCCACAATTTCTATGTGCCTGCAGGTGGGGATATTCCCGACCGGACCGAGAATGAAAAATTCGGCCAGAAGCTCGATTTCCTGACCGAGATGCGTGATGCCTTCCGGGCGGATGCGCCGCAGAAAGCCATTCTGGTGGGCGATCTGAACATTGCACCGCGCGAAGATGATGTCTGGGATCACAAATCGCTGTTGAAGATTGTGTCGCACACCCCGATCGAAGTGGCGCATCTGACGGACACGCAAGAGGCCGGGAAATGGGTGGATATCACCCGCGCCGATGCTCCCCAGGGCAAGCTTTACAGCTGGTGGAGTTACCGCGCCGCCGACTGGAATGCCGCCGACAAGGGCCGCCGGTTGGACCATATCTGGGCCACGCCTGACATTTCGAGTGCTGCGCATGGCAGCCGGATCCTGCGCCCCGCCCGTGGTTGGGAGCAGCCGAGCGACCATGTGCCGGTTTTCGCGACGTTTGATGTGTGATGCGTGGGGGGAGAAAAGTCCAATAAGCGGAACTGCAGGAAGGCAAGACCGAAATCGCAGGTCCGGCCTTAACCCTGCAGTTTGGTTTCCCCGACAAGGTGGTTCATGGAACATGTCCAGCCCTTCAGCGAAGGGCGCACCTATCGTCCAAATTTGATCCACTCGGATATGCAACGGCGTCACCGAACGCTTAGCCCCGAAGCAGAGCAGATTGCGGTATGGGGAGCTTCGCTACGTTAAAATCAGACCGCGACAACACGAAGGGCGGTATGCGCCGCTTCGGCGGCCTCCAGCGCACCTTCCAAAAACCCGCCAGCTTCAGGCGCTGCCTCGGTTCCGGCGAAGATCAGGCGGCGGGTGGGTGGTAATGCGGTGTAGGTCGGGTGAGCGGGAGGTGGTGTTCGGTCGGCATCTGTGGCCGTTGCGCTGTCCGTGCTCCAATCCTTGATGATCACATCATCGGGCGACGCCGCCCCGTGCCCAAACAGCCGCACCAATTGGGCGATGGCTGCGTCACGAAAGCCGGGCTGACGCGCCGCACCGAGTTGGGCGAAACCGAACAGCGCACCTGTCTTTGCATTAACGGGCGAGGCGTCGTGAATTTCGGCCATTGGCCCACAGTGCGAGATCGCATCACCATTCAGCCCCATTTCGCGCCAAAAGGCCTTGGGATAGATCGCAACCAGCTTGGCATGCCCTGCCATCCATGTGGGCACATCGGGGACAGAAATGCCGAGACCTGCGGCCAGACGTGGTGGCATCGCAACGACGACGCGTTTGGCGCGCGTGATGCCCTCCATCGTCAAGACGCTCACGCCGCTGGCCTCTTCGACCACTTGGCGCACGCGGCACGCAAGGCGCAGGTTGGTGCCCAGCTTTCCCGCCAAGGCATGGGTTACCCGCGACAACCCACCCTCGACACGCAGCGCGCCGCTCATGGTTGCAAAATCGAGATCCCGACGGATCCTTCCTTCGATGTCTTCAAACACCAGCCGCCCGGATGCGTGTTGGTCAAAGGTCTGCAGACCCAGATCGTTAAGCAGCGCCAACATGCGGTGGTTGTGCGGCCAAATCCAAGATGGCCCAAGGTCATAGCCGTTGTGTGACAGAACTCTGCCGCCGACCCGGTCCCTGGCTTCCAGCACCATCACATCTCGCCCCTCAGCTTTTAGCGCTGTTGCCAGTGAAAGACCTGAAAGCCCTGCGCCGATGATGCAGATATCTGTATCCATGTTTATGCATGGCCTTTTGTTTTTTGATGCGGGTGGCGACCCGCCCACCAACACGCCCGCGCGCGCCGTAGCAATTGCACAGCTTCATCCAGTGTTAAAGGTATGTCTGGCCAGACCTGCCAGACACTGGAACGGTTTGCCCGTTCCACAGCGCCGACCCAAGAGGCCAAAAGCCTCTCTACCGCCCCGGCATCAGCCCCATCTGCTGGGTGTCGCGCAGATAGGCCGCCATCTCTTGCCAATTCTCCACCCCGCTTTCCAAGGGTGCGGTGAATTGCTTCACGTGGTCAGAGGCCAAAAGCGCCCCGTCGCCGGCAGACCCCAGAAACCCCATCAGCGCCTTGCGGGCGGTCACGTCGTTGATGCGGTCATAGTCCAGCACATGCGTCACCTCTGGCCCGTTTTTCTCCAGCGCCTTTTGCGCGTCCTCGGTCAGGCGGCGGTGGCTGCCCATCGACTTTTCAAACCGCGTCGCGTCGAACCGGATCGGGCGTTTCAGATCAAGGCCCGCGTCCTTGTTCTTTTCTGTCACCACAAACACCCCGGTCAGATCGGCTCGCTCCATCGAGATGTAGCGCTCAATCGGGTTGCGGAACAAAAACACCTTCCGCCAGCCCTTTGAGTTCAGTATCTGCTGATAGATTTTCACCCGCGTCAGGTTGAAGCGGAAATCCTTGAAGCCAAAGATCACCCCCTCGGCGTCAGTCTTTTTGCGCAGGCGGTTCAACAGCGCCATGCCCAACTCGTCACGCTTGTCGGTGTCTTTCTTGCCCAGCTCGACAAAGGCCAGCTCTTCGGGCGGCAATTCCACCTCGCTGCCTTTGAAAATCTCGCCATAGCAGCGAATGTCGGGCGCGCTGTCGAGAAGGGCGCGCATGTGGTAAGATCCGCTGCGGGGCAGGGTGATGATGACAAAGGGGCTTTTCGACATGTTCGACATGGGGGCCGGGAACCTGTGCGTGCTGAAATTGGCGGCAACTTAGCCCAAGCGCGCCATGCTGTCACCCAAGGGCACAATGCGGACCCTGCAGGCGTGGCAATTCCGCCCCGTTTGAATTTGCCAAATGTTCCTCTATTGTTCTATATGATTCCCTCAGCGTGGCCGCCATGTGCAACCTTTACTCGCAAACCAAAAGCCAAGACGCCATGCGCCATGTCTTTGACGTGGTTGACGATCAGGCTGGCAATCTGCCACCCCTGACCGGGATTTTCCCCGATTACCCGGCGCCGATCATCACCGCCACGCCGCAGGGCCGACGTCTGTCTCTGGCGCGTTGGGGTATGCCGACCCCGCCCCAGTTTCTGACAGGCAAGCGCAGCGATCCGGGCGTAGCCAATATCCGCAACACCGCCTCGCCGCATTGGCGGCGCTGGCTGGGGGTGGAGCATCGCTGTCTGGTGCCGTTCACCAGTTTTTGTGAAATCGACACCCGGCCTGACGCTCCGCGCAACCACCCGATCTGGTTCGCGTTGGGTCCTGACCGCCCGCTGGCCTGTTTTGCAGGCCTGTGGACCGAGTGGACCTCGGTGCGCAAGGTGAAGGACGGCGAGGTGACAGTGCCCTGTTTCGCCTTTCTCACCTGCGATCCGAACCGCGAGGTGGGCCGTATTCACCCCAAGGCGATGCCGGTGATCCTGACCCGGCCCGAAGAATGGGCGCAATGGCTAAGCGCCCCCACGCCGCGCGCGCTGGAACTCCAGCGCCCCTTGCCCGATGGCGAGTTGGACATCGTGGCCGAAGGTTCGCGCGCCGATGGGCCTTGATCTCAGACCCAAGGCCCCGGACGACCCCCTGACCCTCCGTGCGCGCCGTGTGCATGAGGTGGAAGGCCGTAGCGGACGGCTCTTTGCCCTCTTGCAGGCCGCGCAGACCAAGGGGCCGATCTTCTGGATCCTGCCCGCCTATGTGCCCGAAGGCCCGATGCTCTGGGGGCTGCCGCAAGGCATGGCTGAACGGCTGCATCTGGTGCGGGCCAAGGGCGAAACCGATCTCTTATGGGCCACCGAAGAGGCCCTGCGCAGCGCCAATGTCGGGGCCGTTCTGGCCGAGCCGGACAAACCCCTAAGCCTGACCGCCGGGCGTCGGCTGCAACTGGCCGCCGAGGCCGGGCGCACGCTGGGGCTGATGCTGATCCGGCAGGGCCAGGGCAGCAACGCCACGGAAACCCGTTGGGTCTGCGCACCTATGCCCAATCCTGCCGTCCCTGCAGATGCAGACTCGACTCTGCATCGGTGGTCCCTTATCAAGAACAAATCAGGAACACTTGGAGATTGGACGGTTCGTTGGAATGGTGCGTCGGCTGCTTTCTATCTGGTTTCCAAGGCTGGCGAGCGACCAAGCCTTGCGCCGCCGCCCCTGTGAGGGGCCGTTTGCCCTGACCCTGCGGTCAGGCAATACCGATCATCTGCATTGTGTGAACCGGGCGGCGCTGGCCTTGGGGCTTGTGCGGGGCATGGCGCTGGCGGATGCCCGTGCCATTTGCCCCGATCTGTCCACCCGCCCGGCCGATCTGCAGGCCGAGGCCGCGGCGCTGGAAACGGTGCGGCGCTGGGCGGTGCGCTATGCGCCGATGGTGGCGGCAGATGGCCCCGATGGGTTGATCGCTGATGTCACCGGGGTCGGGCATCTTTTTGGCGGTGAGAGTGAGTTGCGCGCCGATCTGCATGCCGCCCTTGACCGGATGGGCCTGACTGCTGTCAGCGCCATTGCCGAAACTCGGGGGGCGGCGCATGCCTTGGCGCGCCACGGCGCGGGCGGCGTGATTGGTGAAGCTGGGCTGTCCCGCGCGCTGGGCCCCTTGCCGGTGGCGGCGCTGCGGATCGACAGGGCCACGGCTGAAGGCCTTGCCCGCCTTGGCCTCGCGCGCATTGCCGATCTCATGGCGCAGCCCCGCGCCCCTTTGGCGCGCCGCTTTGGTCCGGATCTGATGTATCGGCTGGATCAGATGCTGGGCACGCAGCCTGAACCCGTCGCCGCTCCCGTGGACGCGCCGCATTTCGGCGTGCGGATGACCCTGCCCGAACCGATCGGGCGGCAGGACGATGTCATGGCAGGCCTGCTGCGGCTGCTTGACCGGCTCTGCGCCACGCTTGCCCATCACCAAAGGGGCGCGCGCCGTCTGAGGTTGGATCTGCAGCGGGTGGATCGTGAAACGGTCACAGTCGAGATCGGCCTTGCCCAGGCCATGCGCGATGCAGGCCGGATCGCGGCCCTCTTCCAACGCGGGGTCGACGACGTGGACGCAGGGTTCGGCATTGACGCTTTGCGCCTGACGGCCCCCGTCACCGAACCCCTTGCGCCAACCCAGATCGCCACCACCCAGATCACGCCCGGTCAGGCCGCCCCGCAGGACGGGCTGGCCGATCTTGTGACGCGGCTGGGCAATCGCCTTGGTTTCGACGCCATCCAGCATCTTCTGCCCGCCACCAGCCTGATCCCCGAGCGCAGCTTTCTTGTCGCCCCATCGGCCTATTCCACCCCTGCTCCCCGCCCCGTGCCGGCCCATCCGCGCCCGCTGATCCTTTTCCCGCCTGAACCTGTCAGCGCCTCGGGCCTTCCGCCCGTGCGCTTTCGCTGGCGGCGGATGTCCTTTTCCACCCTGCGCGCCACCGGGCCTGAACGCATCGCCCCCGAATGGTGGTTTGATGATCCGAACTGGCGCACGGGCCTGCGCGACTATTGGCGGATCGAAACCTGCGAAGGCCCGCGCCTGTGGCTGTTCCAAACGCCGCAATCGCCTGGCTGGTATGCCCAAGGGGAGTTTGCATGACACCGCCCCCCCATTTTCATCTTGGCCCAAATACTCTGGGGGAGGCGCGGCCCCGATCTGATCGGGGTCGCGACGGGGGCAACGCCCCCCCTTATGCCGAGCTTTGCGTGACCTCCAATTTCACCTTCCTCACCGGGGCCTCCCACCCCGAGGAACTGGTCACCCGCGCCGCCGAACTGGGCCTTGCCGCCATCGCCATCACCGACCGCAATTCGCTGGCCGGGGTGGTGCGGGCCCATTCGGCGCTCAAGGAATTGCGCCGCTTGGGCGAGGAGCCTGCCGAGCATGGTGCAGCCATCCGCTCGCAAGCGCGCACCGATCCCTCCAGCCGACAAGCCCATGCCCCCGAAACTCCGGTGCCCATGGTGCAATCCTTGCCACGCCTCATCATCGGCGCGCGGCTGGTGCTGACCGATAGCGCCGTGGATTGGTTGGCGCTGCCCACCGACATGGCCGCCTATTCCCGGCTGACGCGGCTTTTGTCCTTGGGCAAACGCCGTGCGCCCAAGGGCGAATGTCACCTGACCCGTGCCGATCTTCTGGATTGGGGGCAGGGCATGGTGCTGATCGCCCTGCCGCCTGATCCGCTGTCGGCCCCATCCCCCAAGGCTGATCTGATGCAGATCGCCCGTCGCTTTCCGGGTTTTGCCCATCTGGGCGCCGCCCCGCGCTATGATGGGCGCGATCAGCCCCGGCTGGATGCGCTGGCTCAGATCTGCCAGACCACCGGCTTGCCCATGGTGGCGGTGGGCGATGTGCTGATGCACCGCGCCGCCCGCCGCCCCTTGGCCGATGTGCTGACCTGCCTTCGCCTTGGCATCACCATTGATGAAATCGGCCCGCACCGCCTGCCCAATGGCGAGCGTCGTCTGAAATCGGGCGCAGAAATGGCGCGGCTCTTTCACCGCTACCCCGCCGCGCTGCGCCGCACGATTGATATCGCCACCCGCTGCAGTTTCAGCTTGGACGAGCTGCGCTATCAATACCCCGATGAGGCGCAGAACGGCGAACCGGCTCAATCCCGGCTAGAACGGCTGACGCGTGAGGGCCTGTTGTGGCGCTATCCCCAAGGTGCCCCGCCCAAGATCATCGCCCGCGTCGACAAGGAACTGACCCTGATCCGCGAGGTGGACTATGCCCCTTATTTCCTCACCGTGCATGACATCGTGCAATTCGCCCGATCCAAAGGCATCCTGTGCCAAGGGCGCGGCTCGGCGGCGAATTCGGTGGTCTGCTATCTTCTGGGGATCACCGAGGTGCCGCCTGAAAGCATCACTCTGATCTTCGAACGCTTCATCAGTAAAGAACGCGGCGAGCCGCCTGATATTGACGTCGATTTCGAACATGAACGGCGCGAAGAGGTGATCCAGTGGATCTATGACCGCTATGGCCGCGACCGCGCGGGGCTGACGGCGGTGGTTATCCACTTCCGCAGCCGCGCCGCCATCCGCGAGGTGGGCAAGGCGATGGGCCTCAGCCAAGACGTGATCGCGCGTCTGGCAGGGCAGATCTGGGGCTGGTCCTCTTCTGCCCCCTCGGCAGATCGGGTCCGTGACGCGGGGCTTGATCCTGCCGACCGCCGCGTGATGCTGGCCTTGCAGTTGATCGGCGACATCATCGGCTTTCCCCGCCACCTGTCGCAACATGTCGGCGGCTTTGTCATCACCCAAGGGCGGCTGGATGAGCTTTGCCCCATCGAGAACGCCGCGATGGAGGATCGCACTATCATCGAATGGGACAAGGACGACATCGACGCGCTGGGGCTTCTCAAGGTGGATATCCTCGCGCTGGGGATGCTGACCTGCATCCGCAAGGCGTTTGACCTTTTGGCGCAGCATCGCGGCCTTGGTCTGACGCTCGCCAATGTCCCAGCCGAGGATCCGCAGGTCTATGACATGCTGTGCCGTGCCGATGCGATTGGGGTCTTTCAGGTGGAAAGCCGGGCGCAACTTAACTTTCTGCCCCGCATGCGGCCGAGAGAATTTTACGATCTGGTCTGCGAGGTTGCCATTGTCCGGCCCGGCCCCATTCAGGGCGGCATGGTGCATCCCTTCATCAATCGCCGTCAGGGTAAGGAACCGGTAGAAGATCTGGGCCCCGCCATGATGGAGGTCTTGGGCCGCACCTATGGCGTGCCCTTGTTCCAAGAACAGGCCATGCAGATCGCCGTGGTGGCCGCAGGCTTTACCCCGGCCGAGGCAGACCGGCTGCGGCGGTCCTTGGCCACCTTCAAACGCATGGGTACCATCGGTGGCTTTCGCGATCGGTTCATCTCGGGCATGCTTGAACGCGGCTATCAGGCCGATTTTGCCGCGCGCTGCTTTGCCCAGATCGAGGGGTTCGGCAGCTATGGCTTTCCCGAAAGCCACGCGGCCAGCTTTGCCCGGTTGGTCTATATCTCGGCTTGGCTGAAACGCCATCATCAGGCGGCCTTCACCTGTGCGCTTTTGAACTCGCAATCCATGGGCTTTTATGCCCCCGCCCAACTGGTGCGCGATGCCCGTGAGCGCGGGGTCGAGGTGCGACCGATCTCGGTGGACCATTCGGCATGGGATTGTACGCTGGAACCCCGCCCCGATGGCCAGCTTGCCCTGCGCTTGGGCTTTCGCCAGATCAAGGGCCTCAAGGCGGAAGATGCCGACTGGATCGTGGCGGCGCGCGGCAATGGCTACCCGGATGTTGAAAGCCTGTGGCGCCGGGCTGGTGTTGGCCCTGATGTTCTGGAACGTCTGGCCGAAGCCGATGCCTTCACGCCGCTTGGCCTAACACGGCGCGAAGCACTCTGGGCCGCCAAGGCACTGCGTGGGCCTGCTCCTCTGCCCCTGTTTGGCGCGGATGGCGAGGGCGGGGTGGAACCGACAGTCACCCTGCCCGGCATGACCCTTGGGCAGGAAATGATCGAAGACTACCTTTCGCTGCGCCTGTCGCTGCGTGGCCATCCGATGGAACTGTTGCGCCCCCGCCTGCCCGGCCTGACCCCACATGACCGCCTGCCCACCGCCAAAGGCCGCATCAGCGTCGCCGGGCTGGTCATCACCCGCCAACGCCCGGGCACTGCCTCGGGCGTGATCTTCCTGACGCTTGAGGATGAAACCGGGGTGTCCAACGTGGTGGTCTGGACGCGTATCTACGAGACCTTCCGCCGCGCCGTGATCGCGGGCCGCCTTTTGCGGGTCACCGGACGTATCGAACACGACGGCCCCATCACCCACCTGATCGCTGAACAGGTCGAAGACATCTCCCCCCTCCTGTCGAGCCTTGGCCGAAGCCATCTCATCGACCCCACCGAAGGCCGCGCCGACGAAACCCGCCGCGCCGTCGCCCCGCGCAAATACCACCCCCGCGACCAAGCCAAGGCGCTGTTTCCCAGCCGCGATTTTCACTGACCCCCTCAAAACACCAGACGGCCCATAATTTCATCTTGGCAAAAATACTCCCGCCGGAGGCTCCTATGGCCGATGCCGAACGCTCCGCGGGGAGTATTTAGACCAAGATGAAAGCAAAGAGCGCCGGAACGACTCGACGCGCCTGCTTTGGGCGCTTCAGCGGGTGTGGAAGAATCTACCTGCCGGCGAGAGCGTGAAGATCTCGCAGCCTGTCGCGGTCACGCCGATGGAATGTTCGAACTGCGCCGAGAGCGACTTGTCGCGGGTGACCGCCGTCCAGTCATCGGCCAGCGTCTTGGTTTCTGGGCGGCCGAGGTTCACCATGGGTTCGATGGTGAAGAACATGCCCTCTTCCAGCACCGCACCCTTGCCGGGGCGGCCATAGTGCAGGACATTCGGCGGCGCGTGGAACACTCGGCCAAGGCCGTGGCCGCAGAAATCGCGCACAACCGACATGCGGTTGGCTTCGACATAGGCCTGAATGGCATACCCGATGTCGCCGAAGGTGTTCCCGGGCTTCACGGCCGCAATCCCGCGCATCAGGGATTCGTGGGTCACTTCGATCAGGCGTTCGGCTTTTCGCGGGGCGGTGCCGGCCACATACATGCGGCTGGTGTCCCCGAACCAGCCATCCACGATGACTGTGACATCGATGTTCAGAATGTCACCATCGGCCAGCACTTTGCCCCCCGGAATGCCATGGCAGACCACGTGGTTGACCGAAATACAGCTCGCGTGCTGGTAACCTTTGTAACCGATGGTGGCCGACACCACGCCACGCCGCACGATCTCTTCCCGGATGAAGTCATCTAGCGCGGCCGTGCTGACACCGGGTTCCACCATCGGGCCCATCATGTCGAGAATTTCAGCGGCCACCCGACCGGCTGTGCGCATGCCGGCAAAATCCGCGTCCTCATAGATACGGATGCCGTCTTTGGTCACGCGGCCACGGGTGTCGTCCATCAGTCTTTCTCCGGTTCTGCGCCTAGATAGGCCAAGCGTCGGTTCTTGGCCAGAGGGGTTTGCCTTGCCCCGGCGCAGGGCTATACCCTGAGGAAAGCCAAGGAGGCGCGTCATGTCCAACCCCACCGCTGCGATGCTGGTCATCGGCGACGAAATCCTGTCCGGTCGGACCCGTGACAGCAATATGCATTATCTGGCCGGCGAACTGACGCGGATCGGGATCCGGTTGGCCGAAGTCCGGGTGGTGGCCGATGAACATGAAGCAATCGTTGCTGCGGTGAATGCCCTGCGCGCGGCTTATGACAATGTGTTCACCAGCGGTGGCATCGGTCCCACCCATGATGACATCACCGCCGATGCGATTGCGGCGGCCTTTGGCGCGCCGATCACCCACCGAGCCGACGCCATGGCCCTTTTGGGCGCGCATTATGAGCGGCAGGGGCTGCCCTTCAACGAGGCGCGTCAACGTATGGCACGCATTCCCGATGGGGCGGTGTTGATCGAAAATCCGATCTCCACAGCACCCGGCTTCACCTTGGGCAATGTCCATGTCATGGCCGGCGTGCCGTCGATCTTTCAGGCCATGGTGGCAAGTGTTCTGCCCAAGCTTACCGGCGGGGCACCGCTTCTGAGCCAGTCTTTGCGGGTGAACCGGGGTGAGGGCGAGATTGCCGCCGACTTCGGGGCCTTGGCGGGCGAATTCCCCGATTTGCAGATGGGCAGCTATCCGTTCAACACCAATGGGGTTTACGGCACCAATTTGGTGATCCGGGGCACCGATCCGGGGCGGCTGGATCAGGCAATGACCCGGCTCTGCGCGTTGTTCGGATGAGCATGGATCCGCAAACCCTCGCCGAAGTGATGGAGGCCACTTGGCCCCCTGCCGCGTGTCATCCCTGCGGCCCGTTCCTCTTGCGTGAGGGAAAAGGTGGGGGCAAGCGGGTTTCGGCGGCAACGGTCGAAGGCCCTTGGCAGCAAGAGGATCTGACCCTGGCCGAGGCCGAAATGGGCGTGGATCCATTGTTCTTGATCCGGGCAGGGGATGGCGCGCTGGATGAGGCCTTGGTGGCGCGTGGTTATCGGGTGGTTGATCCCGTCATCGCCTATGAAGCGCCCGTGGCGGACCTAATCGGCGAGGGTCCTCGCCGGATGACCACCTTTCCCCATTGGCCGCCGATGCAGATTGCGCGGCAGATCTGGGCTGATGCCGGGATCGGCCCGGCGCGGCTTGCGGTGATGGAGCGGGTTGACGGGGCCAAAGCGGTGATCCTCGGGCGGGCCAATGATCGTGCCTCTGGCGTGGCCTTTATCGCCTGTCATGGGCGGCAGGCTATGCTGCATGCGCTGGAGGTCGTGCCTGCCCTGCGTCGGCAAGGTTCCGCGCAGGATATGCTGCGCGCGGCGGCGGGATGGGCCGGGGCGCAAGGGGCTGATACTCTTGGCTTGGTGGTGACCGAAGCCAATGGCCCGGCCCGCGCACTTTATGCGCGGATGGGCATGAGGCCAGTTGGGCGCTATCACTACCGGCAACGATAGCCTCTTCCAAGGGCTCTGCATGATAATGGCGTTTCTTGACGGGCTGACAGGGTCGCCTACCCGGGTTGGGGTGGTCTGTGCAACGCTGGCGCTTTGGGGCCTCGCGCCGCAGGCACGAGCGCTTGATTTGGCCTTTCCCCCCTTGACCGAAACGACCGCCGGTCGTGCCGAAGCGATGTCATCGCTGCAATTGCCGATTGGGCCTTATGCAAATGGAACCTTGCCGACTGAGCGGGTTGAGGGCGCGGTGGAAATCACGGCCTATCGGGTGCCCCTAGAGAATGGCTCGACGCTGGAATTGATGCAGATCCTGCAAGAGCAATTGGCCACAGCGGGCTTTGCGGTGATCTTTGACTGCGAGACCGAGGTTTGTGGCGGGTTTGATTTTCGCTATGGCCTTGATGTGCTACCCGAGCCTGACATGCATGTGAATCTTAGCGATTTTCGATATCTGTCCGCCCGGCGCGGCGCGGCAGAGGACTTGGCCGTGTTGGTCAGCCGCGCGGGTCAGATCGGGTTCGTGCAAGTCATGCGAGTGGCGCGTGACGCAGGGAGGTTGACCACTCCAGAGGTTACGACGCCGCTTGTTGCGGGTGATCCACCAAAACTTGTCACCGATCTTGGTGAGACGGCGACGCCGATGGCCGCGCCTTCGCTGATCGCGGGTCTTGAGTCTGGCCTCTCGATGGTGATGGCTGATCTTGTCTTTGAACCCGGTTCATCCAGTCTTTCAACCGGGCAATATGAATCGGTGGTGCAACTTGCTGGCTGGCTGGCTACTGATCCGCGCCGAAAGGTTATGCTTGTCGGGCATACCGACGCATCGGGGGGATTTGAGGCAAACCTCCGTCTGTCGCGGTTGCGCGCTGAAAGTGTGCGGCAGGCCTTGCTGTCGATCCAAGGGGTTGTGCCAGATCAGGTGCAGGTAGAGGGCATCGGCCCGCTGGCCCCCCGTGTCACCAACCTGACCGAAGAAGGTCGGCGCCAAAACAGAAGGGTCGAGGTCATGGTGACCTCGACCGAACTGCTTGAGCGTTAAGAATGGCGCCATTGTGGGGCGGGGTTAGGCCGTCACCACAGGTCAGGGCCTTTGTCGATGTAACGGCGCGCCAGAAAGTCGATGAAGGCGCGAACTTTGGGCTGGGTAAAGCGGCCCGGCGGGTAAACCGCATAGATGCCAAGGGTTTCAACCGGAAGGCCCGGAATAGCCTCCTCCACCAGACCGTCTTTCATCGCATCGGCATAAAGGAACGAGGGCAGATAGGCGATGCCGAGGCCGGACACAGCCGCGTTCAAAAGCGATTGGCCGTCGTTGACCGTGAGCCAGCCAGCCGTGCGGACCTGACGCTTTTCGCCTGAAGGTGCGGTCAGCTTCCAGACGTTGCCGTTGGCCTGATTGGAATAATGCAGCAGCTTGTGATCGTTCAGATCGTCAATCTTCAACGGCCGACCATATTTATGGAAATAGGACGGCGAGGCGATCATGCGGCGGGTGGTTTCGGTCAGCTTGCGGGCGCGCAGCGAGCTGTCCTCCAGCTCTCCAACCCGAATGGCCAGATCGAAACCCTCCGAGATCAGTTCCACATAGCGGTTGTTCAGCACCATGTTGACAGTGATATCGGGGTATTCCAGCAGGAAGTCGCCCAGAATGGGGGACAAAAGGTTTACGCCGAAATCAGTGGCCACCGAGACGCGCAAAAGGCCCGAAGGCGCGGATTGCATCGAAGTGACCAGCGCGTCGGCCTCGCCCGCGTCGTTCAGCACGCGGCGGGCGCGGTCGTAATAGGCAAGGCCGATCTCGGTCGGTGAGACGCGGCGGGTGGTGCGGTTCAAGAGGCGCGCGCCAAGGCGGGCCTCCAGCGCCGAGACGTGTTTCGAAACGGCAGATTTCGAAATCCCCATCTTTTTGGCGGCGTCGGTGAAGCCGCCTTGGTCTACGACCGTGGCAAAGGCTTCCATTTCAGTCAGTCGGTCCATTTGTTTCCCCAAGCGAGCAGAGTGGGCAGATGGACTGTTATTGACCTCGAAATCGGGCAGGAACGGGGCGCGGGTGCGTTCTATCCGGGGTAATTGCGCGGATCGTTCATGGCGCGGAAACGAACTTGCCGCCTGTCATGGACGTCAGACCCGAAACCGTTCAGGCGCCAAGCGCAAGATCAAATTGGGGTCTGGGCAGATGGATTGCCAGACGTCCCAAAGGCTTTCATGGCCGACGCCAAAGAAGTTTCCGTCGGTCTGTTCCAGCATATCGGCCATGATCTGGAAATGGATATGCGCCGCCCAACCGCCGTTTTCGTGCCAGTCACCCAGATGGGCAATCAACTGACCCACCGCCACGGTATCGCCCACCTTGCACAGGCCCGGCAGTGTTTCGGCCAGATGGCCATAGAGCGTGTGGAAGGTCACATCCTCTGCCTCGTGTTCTAGAATGAGCGTGTGGCCGTAGTCCAAAGGATCGGCGTTATAGGTGACAAAGGCCACTTTGCCGGGCAGCGGGGCATAAACCGGCGTCATCGCTGGGGCAAAGACATCAATCCCAAGGTGATAGGTGCGCCGTTCCGGGCTGGCGCTGTCGGCGAATTGGTCGGTGGCATAAACCGAGCGTTTCTCGCCATAGCTGCCCAGACCGTAAGGCACGCCCTTGGCAGCAAACCAAGCGTCAAAGGTGCGGTCAGAAAAGGCGGGCATGTCGGGATGCTCACCGCGCGTCAGCAGGGCAAGGCTGGGTCCTTCGCTGATGGCGGGCAGGAAAAGCGGCGATACCTTGGCCTGTGTGAGATACTGGCGCAGCGCTGGTTCTATCGCCGCCGCAGGCAGACCTTGGCCGCGCCGGATCACCGCGCGCAGCAACCCCTGATCCACGCCACGCAACCGTGCGGCCTCATGCTTTGGCGCTGCGGCCAGCACCTCGGTCAGCGACAGGTCTGGCAGTTGTGCCGCAAGCCCGCGCAGGGCGGCGTAAAGATCGGCCTTTCCGGTCAGTGCGGCAGAGATCTTGGCGGCGCGTGTCATGGTGTTTCTCCCTTTGATGCCTGTGTTGCATGCCGCATTGGCCAAGGTCAAAGCCCCAAACGGCGCAAGGCGGCAACGGTTTGAAAATCTCGTGCCTGCCCGCTTGTTGTGGCAAAGCGTGCTGGATTAGCCTGCCTGACCAGAAAAGAGCGGCTGCACGGCTGCGTCAGGGCAGCAGTGGCGGGGCATGAGATTGAAACATCCGATATGGGCGCTTTTGGCAGGTGGACTGATCCTGCTGGGCTGCGTTGAGGGCTTAGGTTTTGGTGCAGGCGCTGCGCGACCAGTGTTGCAGGGGGGATTCACCATTGATGCGCCCACAGGCTATTGCATGGACGCAAAGGCCAGTCGGGAAACCGCAGACAGTGGCATCTATCTGATCGGGCGCTGCCGGCAGAACAGCCCGGTCGCGCCAGCCTTGATCAGCGTTTCTGTGGGCGCACCAGGTTCAGCCGGTGTCATGCTGGCGGGAGGCGAAGAACTTGCGGCCTTCTTTACCTCGGACGAAGGACGGGCGACCCTTTCGGCCAGTGGCGAAGCCTCAGCTGTGCGTGTGCTTGAGGCGCGCTCGACGGGGGAGACCGGGGAAATCTTTGTCATGCGTCTGCAAGAGCGTGGCGGCCCGGACTATTGGCGTGCGATCATGGGCACGCGTGGTCGGCTGGTGTCGGTTTCTGTTAGGGCTGCGGGCGACAACGCCCTTGCAAGCGAGTCAGGCCGTGAGGTTTTGGATCGTGCCATCGCGTCGCTGCAACGTGCCAACCGGCTTTGACAGGCCCTGCGCGATATTCCCGTGGACCGGACCCCGCCAACTCATTAACCATTTCAGGCGATAAGCGATTCGTTTCTATTTGGGCAACAATTTTGCCTCTATGCTTTTACAAGACGTAGATTGGGCTAGAATGGCTGGGGTGGTCAGCAAGTTTTTCGACAGGGTCCTGCACAAAAGGGTCCTGCGGCGCTGGGCGCAGGCCGGAGACGTGGCCAACTCTACCGATCTGGAATCGCTGCGTGGCATGCGCGCGCGGGCCCGTGCGCTGCGCCGCAATCTGGACCGTGTTATCCACGAAGCCGAACATCGGCTTGCCTTGCCGGTCATCGGGTCAAACATCATCCGCAAGCCGATGGGGACCGATTGGGCTTGGCGCCCCAATCTGTGGAAAGGGGCAATCCCGGTGCCGGGCTTTTCATCTGTGCCGAACAAGGCCGAAGTCTATCCCGGTGCCACGATCTTTCATGATTGCCGCCGCAGCGAGTTGACGGTTCGCCAGATTCGCAACACCCGTGAGGCCGATATCGCGCCCTTTGGCTTTCGCATGGACGTGTTTCGCTTTGACGGATCCTTCCTGTCCTTGGTGCTGGACCTGCCCGAAGAGGCCGCGCGCGGTCTGCGGCAAAAGCATTTGTTGCGGATGGATGTGATCGTGGAAATGGAGAAGCCGCTGGAGATTTTCGCGCGGTTGAACATCAAGCACGGGCCGAACGTCGAACAGATCGTGCGTGAATTGCCGCTGAACGAGGAAGAGGTGATGGTGGAATTTGACCTCGCCTATTCCAAGATGAACGAAAAGCGCGTCGAACGGTTGTGGGTGGACCTGATCTTTGAGGGGCCAGAGATGAATCAGGTGATCTTGCGCGATGTCACCTTCTCGCGCCGTCCCCGTGCGGAACTGTGAGGCCGATGATGACCGAATTGACCCTGACCAAAACCCGCATTCGCGCCGGTGTCTGGGAGGGCGTGCTGGCGGGCAGCCCCGTAGAACCGGTGCTTGATGTCCAGCATCTGGAAAAACCCGTGGCGGGGGTGACGGTGTCGGTTGTGCCAGAGCGCGAGGGGGAATGGCTGGTTCGCGTGCCGGTGCCGGTCGAGTTGCTCAGCGAGGGCGTTCAGACTTTTTTGATCCGCGATGCGGCGACGGGCGAAAAGCTGCAGCATTTCACCATCATCACCGGGGTGGCGATGGAGGATGACCTTCGCGCCGAGGTGGATCTGTTACGCGCTGAGTTGGACATGCTCAAGCGCGCGTTTCGGCGGCATTGTCTGGAAACCATGGGCTGACGACGGGCCTCCTCGGGCGCCTTCGGCGTCTCGTCGGGTGGCCCGCGCGAAGAGTGTCGCAGACAACGATGAGCGATGCGTGATCAGGTTTCGGCGCTGCGCAGCACGCGCGGCACTTTGAATTCCACATGTTCCTGCGCGGTTTCCACCAGCTCCACCGTGGTGGCAAAGCGCGCTTTGAACGCGTCGATCACCTCATTGACCAACAGCTCAGGCGCCGAGGCCCCGGCGGTCACGCCAACCGCACCAATGCCGTCCAGCGCGCGCCAGTCAATGTCGGTTGCCCGCTGGATCAACTGGCTATAACCGCAGCCCGCCGCGCTGCCGACCTCGACCAGCCGTTTGGAGTTGGACGAGTTCGGCGCACCGATCACCAAAAGCGCGTCGATTTTTGGCGCAATCGCCTTGACCGCCGCCTGCCGGTTGGTGGTGGCATAGCATATATCATCATGGGCAGGCGCAATGATCTTGGGAAAGCGGGCTTGCAAGGCAAGGGCGATTTCGGCCGTGTCATCCACCGAAAGGGTCGTCTGAGTGATGAAGGCAAGTTTGCTTTCATCCCGCACGCTCAGCTTGGCGACATCCTCGGTGGTTTCAACCAAAAGCACCTCACCGGGCGGCAACTGACCCATGGTTCCGATCACCTCGGGGTGGCCCACGTGGCCGATCATGATCATCTGGATGCCGTTTTCAAAATGCCGGGCCGCCTCGTTATGCACCTTGGTGACAAGGGGGCAGGTGGCATCGACGGCAATCATGTTGCGGCTGGCCGCTTCGGCTGGAACGGCCTTGGGCACGCCATGGGCCGAAAAGATGACAGGTCTGTCCGTCGGGCATTCGTCCAACTCTTCGACAAAGACCGCGCCCTTGGCGCGCAACCCGTCAACGACGAATTTGTTGTGCACGATCTCATGGCGCACATAGACCGGCGCGCCCCATTTCTCGATCGCCAGTTCGACGATCTTAATCGCGCGGTCTACACCAGCGCAAAAGCCACGCGGCGCGGCAAGGTAAAGGGTCAGGGGCGGCAGGCTCATGGTGTCACCTTTGAGAGGGGGCAGCACAGAGCTAAGGCGTCGCGCGGCTTTGGTCTAGAGGGGATTGTGTCAAAGTGCGGCGTTGGTTGCCATTGCCAAAGCAACATAGCGCCCCGTCTTGGCCAGTGTGATCAGCGCAATGAAGGGCAAAAGCGGCATCCGCAAGGTCCCGGCGAGCAGCACCAACAGATCACCGCCGGGCAGCCAAGACAGCAAAAGCGACCAGCGGCCCCAGCGTGCGAACCATGTTTCGGCCCGCGCCATCTTTTCGGGTGGCAGACGAAACCAGCGCCAAAGGCCAAGGCCGCCAAGGCCACGGCCTGCGGCATAGGTCACACAGGATCCAAGGATGTTGCCAAGGCTGGCCACGATCACAAGGGCTGTGATCGACCAGCCGCTTGCCGCCAAGGCGATAAAGGCCAGTTCTGACTGCATGGGAATTGGGGTGGCGGCCAGAAAGGCCGCCAGAAACATTCCCGAAAGCACAGAAATTTCAGACCACATCGGGCATAGGTAGTCCCGCAGGAGCGGACTTCCAAGCCCAATGGGTTTCGATCACTTCTCTTCGACTTGTAGCTCGTCACGCTCCAAGGGACGCGGGTCGCGCGGCGGGCGGCCGATGACATCGCGCAGCTCGTCCAGTTCGATGAAGTTGTCGCACTGGCGGCGCAGTTCATCCGAGATCATCGGCGGCTGGCTGCGGATGGTCGATACGACCGAAACCCGCACACCCTGACGCTGAAGGCTTTCGACCAACGGGCGGAAATCGCCGTCGCCCGAGAAGATCACGATGTGATCAACACGGTTGGCCAGCTCCATCGCATCGACGGTCAGTTCGATGTCCATGTTGCCTTTGACTTTCCGACGGCCTTGGCTGTCGGTGTATTCCTTGGCCGGCTTGGTGCGCATGGTAAAGCCGTTGTAATGCAGCCAGTCCACCAGCGGGCGGATCGGGGAATAGTCGTCATTCTCCAAAAGCGCTGTGTAGTAGAAGGCGCGCAGCAGTTTCCCGCGGCGCAGGAATTCTTGACGCAGAAGCTTGTAGTCGATGTCGAACCCCAGCGACTTTGCCGCCGCGTAAAGGTTTGATCCGTCAATGAACAGCGCCAGCCGCTCGTCCTTGTAAAACATTGCCTTGTCCCCTCAATCAGTTGCGCGTCAATCGAACTTCTGCCAGTGGTCTTCGTGATGTAGAGATCCATCGAGCCAACGGGGTTCGATAGCAGCGCTGCTGATGTCGCGACAAGCCTAACTAAAGAGAGGGTTTCATCGGTGGATAGTGCGGGAACCCAACTCTTGGTCGCGCTGGGGGCCAATCAACCGTTCGAGCGATGGACGCCAGATCAGCTTGTGCCCGAAGCCGCGCGCCAGATCGCGCTCGAATTCGGTGGCGCGCTGCGGTTGAGTGCGCTGTATAGGACGCCGTGTTTTCCGGTTGGCGCGGGCCCCGATTATGTGAACGCCGCAGCGCTGGTGACTGTGCCACGTCCGGTTGCGGCGGATCAGGCCTTGCAGACCTTGCACCAGATTGAGGCCCGCTTTGGCCGCCAGCGCATCACCCGTTGGGGTGCCCGCACGCTGGACATTGATCTTTTGGCCATGGGCGATGCGGTGCTGCCCGATCTGGCCGAGCAAGGCAGATGGCGCACCCTGCCGTCCGAAGATCAGGCGCGAGTTGCGCCGGACCGCTTGATTTTGCCACATCCGCGCCTGCAAGACAGGGCTTTTGTGCTGGTGCCCCTTGCAGATGTGGCTGCCGACTGGCGCCACCCGGTTTTGGGGCTGAGCGTGGCCGAAATGCTGGCCGCTTTGCCTGCCAGTGCCCGCGCCGAGGTCGTCCGCCTGAACCCCGCTGCATCCTTTTGATTATAGGCTTGTCAAGCCCCCGGTTCGCGCCTAAATAGGCGCTTCCATTTTCCCAAGCCCCTGGAGCATCCCATGGCCCGCGTGACGGTCGAAGATTGCGTTGACAAGGTTCCCAACCGGTTTGAACTGGTGATGCTGGCCGCCCATCGGGCGCGCGAAATTCAGTCTGGGTCTGTCACCACTGTGGACCGCGACAACGACAAAAACCCCGTTGTTGCTCTGCGCGAGATTGCAGAAGAAACCCAGCTTGCCGGTTCGCTGCGCGAGCGGATGATCGAGTCGCACCAGACCCAGATCGAGGTGGACGAGCCGGAAGAAGACCAGATGGCGCTTTTGATGTCGGGCGAGATTGATCGCCCGATGGCCGACGACATGTCGGAAGAGCGGATGCTGCGCATGCTGATGGAAGCCCAGGGCGAAAACTGAGCGTGACTCAAGGCCGCAAGGCCGGGCGGGGCGGTGATGATCGACGTTGAAGACCTCATCGCCCTTGTCCGAAACTACAACCCCCGTTCCAACGCTGATCTGATCCGCCGTGCTTATGCCTACGGCATTCAGATGCATGAGGGGCAGTTTCGAAAATCGGGTGAGCCTTACTTTACCCACCCCGTTGCCGTTGCGGCCATTCTGACCGAACAGCAACTCGACGATGCCACCATCGTCACGGCCTTGTTGCACGACACGATCGAGGACACCAAATCCACCTATTCTGAGGTGGAGCGGCTCTTTGGCACCGAAGTGGCCGAGTTGGTCGATGGCGTGACCAAGCTGACCAACCTGCAGCTCTCCTCGACCGAATCGCAGCAGGCTGAGAACTTTCGCAAGCTGTTCATGGCGATGTCGAAAGACCTGCGGGTGATTTTGGTCAAGCTGGCTGACCGGCTCCACAACATGCGCACCATTCGCAGCATGAAGCCGGAAAAGCAGGTGCAAAAGGCCCGCGAAACCATGGAGATCTATGCGCCCTTGGCTGGTCGCATGGGGATGCAATGGATGCGCGAGGAGTTGGAGGATCTGTCCTTCAAGGTTCTGAACCCCGAGGCGCGCAACTCGATCATCCGCCGGTTTCTGACCTTGCAGAAAGAAGCGGGCGATGTGGTTCACAAGATCACCGCCGACATCCGCTCTGAACTTGAAAAAGTGCAGATTGAAGCTTCGGTCTATGGTCGGGCGAAAAAGCCCTATTCTATCTGGCGCAAGATGCAAGAGAAGGATTTGGCCTTTTCGCGCCTGTCCGACATCTACGGCTTTCGAGTGATTTGCGATTCTATGGCTGACTGCTATCGGATCCTTGGCGTCATCCACCAGCGCTGGCGCGCCGTACCGGGGCGGTTCAAGGATTACATCAGCCAGCCCAAGAACAACGGCTATCGGTCGATCCACACCACGGTGTCTGGCCGCGACGGCAAACGAGTTGAGGTGCAGATCCGCACGCGTGAGATGCATGAGGTGGCCGAGGCTGGCGTTGCCGCGCACTGGTCTTACCGCGAAGGCGTGCGTGCCAAGAACCCCTTTGCCGTTGATCCTGCCAAGTGGATCGCCAGCCTGACCGAGCGTCTGGACGAAGAGGACCACGACGAGTTTCTCGAGCATGTGAAGCTTGAGATGTATTCCGATCAGGTGTTCTGCTTTACGCCCAAGGGCGATGTCGTGCAGCTGCCGCGCGGGGCGACCCCTTTGGATTATGCCTATTCGATCCATACGCGCATCGGGAACTCTTGCGTGTCGGCCAAGGTTGACGGCATCCGCGTGCCTTTGTGGACGCGGCTGAAGAACGGCCAGTCGGTGGAAATCATTACGGCCGAGGGCCAGCGACCGCAGGCCAGTTGGATTGACATTGTCACCACCGGGCGCGCCAAGGCCGCGATCCGTCGGTCTTTGCGCGAAGAGGACCGGGGGCGCTTTGTGCGTCTGGGTCAAGAGCTGGCACGGGCGGCGTTTGAGCATGTCGGCAAGAAGGCCACCGACAAGGCGCTGCGTACGGCAGCCAAAATGCTGGGCGTACCGGATGAGGTAGAGCTTCTGGCCCGGCTCGGTTCGGCCGAGTTGACGGCGCGTAAGGTGGTCGAAACGCTTTATCCTGAGCTATCCAAGTCTGCGACCGAAGAGGTTGAGACCGCCCGCCCGGTTGTCGGGCTGGACGACAGCCAAACCTTCCGCCGCGCCCAATGCTGCCAACCCCTGCCGGGGGAACGGATCGTTGGCATCGCCTATCGCGGGCAGGGGGTTGTTATCCATGCCATCGACTGCCCGGCGCTCGAAGAATTCGAAGAACAACCGTCTCGTTGGGTTGATCTTCACTGGCATGCAGGTCGTCACAAGGCGGTGAACGCGGTCAGCCTTGAAATCACGATCTCGAACGATGCCGGGGTCTTGGGCCGCGTCTGTACCTTGATCGGCGAACAGAAGGCCAATATCTCGGATCTGCGGTTCACAGAACGCAAACCAGATTTTTACCGAGTGATCGTTGACGTTGACTTGCGCGACGTTGAACATTTGCACATGGTCATGACCGCGCTTGAAGCCGAGACGGATGTGGCACAGGTTGCCCGTCATCGGGATGTGACGCGAAAGCCCTAAGCTGGGCAAATGCGGGTATTGGCCCGCAAGGAAGGAAACGGGTTGGTTTTCAAGCGCCGAGATCCCATGAGTTGGGGCGCATGGCTGCGTGAGCAGATCTATCCGCGCAGCGGTTTTCGCCGCGCGACCCGTTATGTCATCCACCGCATGACCCGCCTACCAGACCAACCTCACAAGGTGGCGCGCGGGGTGTTTGCTGGGTCTTTGGTGGGTTTCCTGCCCTTGCCCGGCTTGCAGTTCCTTGCTGCATGGGCAGCCAGCCGGGCGATCAACGGCAACCTTTTGGCCGCGCTGCTGGCCACGTTCAACACCAACCCAATCACCACGCCTTTCTTTGCCGTTCTGGCCATGACGCTGGGCCACTGGATGCTGGGCATAGAAAAGCCCTTGTCGTGGGAATACATCTCAGGCGCAACCGAGCAGGCCGCGGTGGACCTTTGGTTCAACTTCACCGCCATATTCACCGCCGATGTCACCCGCTGGGATGGGCTTTATCAGTTTTGGCATGAAATCTACTGGCCCTACTTCATTGGAGCTTTGGGGCCGGGCATCATTTTAAGCCTGATTGGCTATTACATCACCATCCCGCTGGTCGAGGCGTATCAAAAGGCCCGCGCAGCAAAGGCGGATGATCGCAAAGAAAAGCGGTCCCGGCTGAAGGCGACCATTGCCGAGGCGGCGGCGCGCTTGCGCCCGCACCGCGACGGCGACAAGCTAGACACACGGGGCGACCGCAAAGATTCGGGCGACCCCAAGATCTGACCAAGAAAGGAAGCGGGCTTTGGAAAAGCTGCGGCTGGGTGTGAATATCGACCATGTGGCCACTGTGCGTAATGCGCGTGGATCGGCTTGGCCCGATCCGCTGCGTGCCGCGCTTTTGGCCGAAGCTGCCGGGGCCGATGGCATCACCGCGCATCTGCGCGAAGATCGCCGCCATATCCGCGACGCCGATATGGAGGCGCTGATGGCAGGCATCGGTATTCCATTGAATTTCGAATGCGCCGCCACCGATGAGATGGCCGCCATTGCGCTGCGGCTCAAGCCCCATGCGGTTTGCCTTGTGCCCGAGCGGCGCGAGGAGCGCACGACCGAGGGCGGTTTGGATGTCGCGGGTGATGAAGCCCGGCTGGCCCGCTATATCGCGCCCCTGCGTGATGCGGGTTGCCGTGTGTCGATGTTCATCGGTCATGATCCGCGCCAGATCGAAGCCTCGGCCCGCATCGGGGCGGCGGTGGTCGAACTCCACACCGGCCACTACTCCGACCTGCATGCCGAAGGCCGCCATGATGAGGCCGAGGCTGAGTTGGCAGCCCTGTGCAAGGGGGCTGCACTGGCCCATGCGCTGGGCCTTGAAGTGCATGCTGGGCACGGGCTGACTTATGAAAATGTTGCCCCGATTGCAGCCATCCCCGAGCTGCGCGAGCTGAACATCGGGCATTTCCTGATCGGCGAGGCGGTGTTCATGGGTCTTGGCCCGGCCATCGAGGAAATGCGCCGCCGGATGGACATGGCGCGGCCGCGGCGCGGATAACCGCGCCCATTGCCGGGCTTCGCCCCTGCAACTTGACTCCCCGTCCCCCCGCGCGCATGTAGCGCCGAGGATGCACGGCGAACCCTACGAAAGAAGGCGACCAAGATGGCAAAATCCGAAGGCGGAATTGGCGAGACCATCAAGACCGTGGTCTGGGCGCTGTTGATCGCGGGTGCCTTCCGCTCACTGTTCTTTCAGCCTTTCTGGATCCCGTCCGAGTCGATGAAGTCGACGCTGCTGATCGGCGACTTTATCTTCGTCAACAAGATGGCCTACGGCTATTCGCGCTATTCCTGCCCCTTTGGCATCTGCCCAATCTCAGGGCGCGTTCTGGGATCAGATCCCGAACGTGGCGATGTGGTGGTGTTCCGCCATCCGGTCAACGGGTCTGACATGATCAAGCGGCTGATCGGTCTGCCGGGCGATCAGATCCAGATTAAGCAGGGTGTGCTTTACATCAATGGTGCTGCGGCTCCGCAGGTGGCTGATGGGGTGTTTGAAGAAATCTTCGAGCCGCAAGGCCCGATGGCCAACCGCCCCGGCTGCGCCAATGCCCCCTCGATGGGCGAGATTTGTGAAAAGCCGCGCTTCCGCGAAACGCTGCCCAATGGCGTGACCCATACGATCTTGAACATTGGGGATGCCACCGGGCTTCCGGACAATTCTGACATCTTTACCGTGCCCGAGAAGCATTACTTCTTCATGGGTGACAACCGCGACAATTCCACCGACAGCCGCTATCCGCAGTCTGCGGGTGGCGTGGGCTTTGTCGCGGAAGAGTTCCTGATTGGCCGAGCCGATCGGGTGATGTTCTCATCTGCAGGCAGCCGGATGCTGTATTTCTGGACGTGGCGGAGCGACCGCTACTACGAGGCCATCGAATAGGCATGCCCCTTCTGACGGCGCTTTTCGATTTGCATGGAACGGCAACCCGCAAGCAAGCCTTGCGGGTTTTCGCTGTGCTGCTGGTCGCTATTGCTGTGGCGATGCTGGTCGAACGGCTAGCGCCTAACTACAGCCGGTTTGTCGTGCCGCTAGTCGGCTTTGTTTATGTTTGGTGGTGGGCCACTGCTGTGCGTCGGTTGCATGATGCGGGGCGCAGCGGCGTCTGGGCCTTGGCCTTGTGTGTGCCCGTCCTTGGCCTTCTTGCCTCGCTTATGGTGTTGTTTCTGCGCGCTGACAGGCCCTTCAATGGGGGTTTGGCCGGCTTGCAACTCGCTGGGTCACTGGGCCTTGTGCTGTTGACCCTGCTTTCGGCGAGCCGTCTGACATGGGCCCCATACTGGGCGCCGGCCGTGTCGATGAAGCCTACGCTTAGCGCTGGGGACTATCTTGCTGTTCGCCATCTTGGGGCCGCTGCTTTGGTGCGCGGAGATCTCGTGGTGTTTCGCCACCCTGTCAGCGGTGAGGCGCATATCCATCGGTTGATCGGCCTTGCAGGAGATGTCGTGGCTATGCAGGGCGGTCAGCTTGTCTTGAACGGCCAGACCTTGCCGCAAGAGGATGCTGGCGTTTTGCAAGAGATCTATGGGACCCAAGGCCCGCTGGGCAGCTTGCCGCGCTGTTCCAATACGGTGGTTGGCGTTGGCGCGATCTGCGAGACGGATCTGCGGTCTGAAACCCTGCCCGAGGGGCGGAGCTATCGGGTCGCGAACATCGAGGATGGAGGCTTTGCCGATGATATTGGGCCCTTCACCGTGCCAGAGGGTCAGATGTTTCTGCTGGGCGATAATCGCGACGATTCCGCTGACAGTCGCTTTGCCCAAGCTGCCGGAGGGCTGGGCTTTGTCCCGCTTGAAAATGTGATAGGACGTGTGACACGGGTGATCTTCTCGTCAGCGGGCAGCTCGCCTTGGGCGGTATGGGCTTGGCGCAACGATCGCATCTTCAGGTCGGTGAAATGAGGCTTTCGGCGGATCTTTTGGCCTTTCAGGGCCGCATCGGGCACCAGTTTCGCCAGCCTTCGCTTTTGGTGCGGGCTGTCACGCATTCCTCAATCTCCTCGCCGACGCGGCCCGACAACCAGCGGCTGGAGTTTCTGGGCGACCGGGTGTTGGGCCTTGTGATGTCCGAGGCGCTTTTGTCTGCTGATGGCAAGGCGAGCGAGGGGCAATTGGCGCCGCGCTTTAATGCGCTGGTGCGCAAGGAAACCTGTGCCGATGTGGCGCGCGAGATTGGTCTGGGCGATGTGCTGAAGCTTGGCCGCTCTGAAATGCTGTCAGGCGGACGGCGGAAGGATGCGCTTCTGGGGGATGCTTTGGAGGCAGTGATTGCCGCTGTCTATTTGGATTCCGGGTTCGAGGCGGCCAAGGTCTTGGTCCTGCGGCTCTGGGGCCAGCGGGTTGGCATGGTCGAGACCGATGCGCGCGATCCCAAGACCAGCCTTCAGGAGTGGGCGCAGGCCCGCGCGATGAAGGTGCCCAGTTACACAGAGCTTGGTCGTGATGGCCCCGATCACGCCCCACAATTCACCGTCGAGGTAAAGCTTGACAATGGCGAGGTGGAAACCGCCCGCGCCAGCACGAAACGCGCCGCCGAACAGGCCGCAGCCCGGGCGCTTTTGGCCCGGATGGAGCAATTGAATGACTGAGACGAACCTTGGAACACGCGCCGGATTCGTCGCCCTGATCGGCGAACCGAATGCGGGGAAATCGACGCTTTTGAACCGAATGGTGGGGGCCAAGGTCTCGATCGTCACCCATAAGGTGCAAACGACCCGCGCTCGAATTCGGGGGATCGCGATTGAAGCGCAAAGTCAGATCGTGTTCGTGGACACGCCCGGCATTTTCCGCCCGCGCCGCCGTTTGGACCGCTCGATGGTCAAGGCAGCTTGGGGCGGTGCGTCGGACGCTGACATTGTGGTCCTGTTGATCGAAGCGCATCGCGGTTTGACTGAGGGGGCGCAGGCGATCATTGACCGTCTGCGGGACGAGATGCCGCGCGGCAAGCCGGTTGCCTTGGCGATCAACAAGATTGACCGGGTGAAGGCTGAGGTGCTGCTGGCGCTGACCCAAAAGATGAATGAGGCCTTCCCCTTCGCCAAGACCTTCATGATCTCGGCCGAGCGCGGGTATGGGGTCGATGATCTGCGCGAGTGGCTCGCCGCCGAGGTGCCTGCGGGCCCATGGTTCTATCCCGAGGATCAGATTGCCGATCTGCCGATGCGGATGATCGCCGCCGAGATGACGCGCGAAAAGCTGACCCTTCGCCTGCACGAAGAACTGCCCTATCAGCTGACCGTTGAGACCGAAAAATGGGAAGACAAGCCCGACGGATCAACCCGGATCGACCAGATCATCTATGTCTCGCGCGATGGGCATAAGGGGATTGTGCTGGGCAATGGTGGTGAGACCATCAAATCCATCGGCACGGCAGCGCGGGCTGAAATCTCGTCCTTTTTGGATCGCAAGGTGCATCTCTTCCTGCAGGTCAAGGTGCGGGAAAACTGGCAGGAAGAGGCCGAGCGCTATTCCGAGATGGGGCTTGAGTTCAAGGACGGCGATGCTTGAGAGTGTCTTGAGCTGTTGCTTTTGCGGGGCTGTTGAAGCCTCCGGCGGGAGTATTTTGGCCAAGATGAAATTATGAGTGCGCGTCTGGCAACCGGGGTCTGGGTGGCGGCGTATCTCGCACGGTTGCGGATGGCCGGGATGGCGGCCTATGTGGTGGCCAAGGGCGATGCGACGGCTGGGGCAGTGGTGGTCAAGGTCGTTCTGCCGGGCGGGCGCGGCAAGGCCATGGTGCGCGGCTTTGATCTGGCCAGCGGGGCGCGCCTGTGGCGCGTGTTGGCTGAGGGTGATGAGCGCGAAGTGGACGCCCTTTTGCAGCGCGAACGTGGCCGCGACCCTGATCTTTGGGTGATTGATGTCGAAGATCCGTCGGGGTTGGCGCTCCTTGGCGAAGAGGGCTTTGCCAGCGACTGATGCTTGCCAAGCCTGCCCGGGCGTGTCGATAGTCAAGTCATGGAATGGCGGGACGAAGGCTGTGTCATTGCTGTGCGCGCGCATGGCGAAACGGCTGCGATCATCGAGGTGTTCACGGCGGCCCATGGCCGTCATGCGGGCGTGGTGCGCGGGGGCGCTTCGCGCCGGATGGCGGCTGTGTTGCAGCCCGGCAGTCAGGTTGCCGTACAATGGCAGGCCCGGCTTTCTGAACATATGGGCGTTTTCGCCGTGGAGCCGGTGCAATCGCGGGCGGCGCTGATGGCGGATCGGCTGTCCTTGGCCGGGTTGAACGCGATCTGCGCCATGATTCATGTTTGTTTGCCGGAACGGGCGCCGCATCCCGCACTTTGGCGCGGCACGATGGCACTCTTGGCTGACATTGAGCAAGGTGGCGATTGGCCTGCGCAGTATCTGCGTTGGGAGGTCGCGCTGTTGGATGAATTAGGCTTTGGGCTGGACCTTGGTCGTTGTGCGGTGACCGGCAGCCGCGAAGGCTTGGCCTATGTCAGCCCGAGAACCGGCCGCGCGGTGAGTGTGGCGGGGGCGGGAGAGTGGGCGGCGCGGTTGTTGCCTTTGCCGTCGGTGGTGATGGGTCAGGGGCCGGCCAGCCCGCAGGAGTTGGGGCAAGGCTTTGCGCTGACGGGGCATTTTCTGTTGAAGGGGCTGGAGCCTGTGCTGTTCGGTCAAGCCTTACCCGCCGCGCGGATGCGATTGATCGACATGTTGAACGACAAGGCCTGAACAGGCGTCGCCAAGGTCGCCAACAGACTCGTCTTGTGTCGCCTGCGTGGCAGATGCCTATGTTGGAGCCATTAGGGTCGGATTATGGCGTTACGATATATTCCCCTGCATCTGAAACATTCGGCCACGCCGAAGATTACCGATTTTGCTGTGTTGTCCGGGCTTGAGGCGGCGGTGCGTGGCACGTTGATTTCGACGGTGCCGATCGCGGTTTATGATGCCTTTGGCTCGGCGAGTGATCTGTCGACGGTGTACCTTGCGGCGGGGATCATCACGCTATTTTGGGGCCTTTTGGTGCCCCGCATCACCCAGATGCTTCCGCGCCGCTGGGTCTATTCGACGGGATGTGCGCTGTATCTCGTCGCGATGGCTTTGTTCATCATGGGCACGCCAATGTCGGTTCAGGCCGCGATCTTGATTTCAGGCATGGCGACGGTGACAACCTTTGTCTGTCTGAACGCCTATGTGCTGGACTATGTCGCGCGGGCCGATCTTGGCAAGACCCAAGGCCAGCAGATGGTTTATGCCGCTGTGCCTTGGGCCGTCGGGCCGCTGACCGGGGTTTGGCTGCGCAGCATCTGGGACCCGCTGCCGTTTCTGGTGGCAGGCGGCTTTGCCGTGATCTTGCTGGCGGTGTTTTGGTATCTGCGGCTGGGCAATGGCAAGCAGATCACCCGGGCCAAGGGGCCGGCGGTTAATCCCTTGGCCTATCTGGGACGGTTCTTCCGGCAGCCACGTCTCATCATTGGTTGGCTGTTTGCGGTGTTCCGCAGCTGTGGCTGGTGGGTTTATGTGGTGTATGTGCCGGTCTTTTGCATTGAAAGCGGGCTGGGCGACAAGCTGGGTGGCGTCATGCTGTCGATCAGCAACGCGACGCTTTTGTTGTCGCCGATGATGGCGGGGATTGTGCGGCGGCTTTCGGTGCGGCGGACCTTGCTTTGGACGATGGCTTATTGTGCGGGTCTCTTCATCTTGGCCACCGTGGTATCGCCCATGCCTTGGTTGGCGCTGGGCTTGTTGTTCCTTGCCTCGTTTGGGCTTGTGATGCTGGACGTTGTGGGGGGCTTGCCCTTCCTGATGTCGGTAAAGCCGTCGGAGCGGGCCGAGATGGCGGCGGTGTATTCCAGCTTCCGGGATGTCTCGGGCATTCTGACCCCAGGTGCGGCCTATTTGGTCCTGTTGGTCTTGCCGCTTTCGGGCATTTTTGCTGCCAGCGGCATGGCCTTTGCGCTGTCATGGTGGCTGGCGCTGAACCTGCACCCGCGTCTTGGGACGCAGCGCCCGTCGCGCGGCGGGGCCTAGACTTCGCCCTTTTGCAAAAGCCACTCGGCGCTGGCGCGCAAGGCCCCTTCGGGCGAGATAAAGCGCATGTCCAAAACCTCACGCGCGCGGGCGTTTGACATGGGGTGCGACTTGCCCACGGCGGGCAGGATGGCTTTGATCTGTGGGTCAAACAGCGCTAAAAGCCGCAGCACCACCTTTGGGGCGATGCGGGTGGCGATCCGGCGCTTTGGGTAGGCGCGCTTTAGCTCGGTCGCCATGGCGGCCATGGTCATATTGCCCGCCACGGCCAGAATGCGCATGCCAGCCACCGCGGGGCGTTCCAGCGCGCGCAGGTGCATTTCGGCGACATCGCGCACATCGACCACCGGGAAATCCAGCATCGGCACCATCGGATCCTTGCCGCGCAGGATGCGGGCAATCACCCCGATCGAACTGCCGTAATGGCGGTCCAGCGGCGGGCCCATCACAAAGCCGGGGTTAATCGTGGTGAGGCGAAGCCCGTTGGCCGCGGCGAACTCCCACGCGGCCTGTTCGGCCAAGGTCTTTGACTGGCCATAGGCCGAGGTGTCAGCCGCGTTCGGGTCGCACCAATCGGCCTCATCCTGTAGCCCGGATTTGGACGTATCGCTCACCGCCACGGTTGAGGACGTCAGCACCACCCGCGAAACTCCTGCCGCCTTGGCCGCCCGAAGCGCCCGCAAGGTGCCCTCAACGGCGGGGCGGATCAGCACCTGCGGGTCTTTCGGCTGGGCCACTGGAAAGGGCGAGGCGGTGTGGATCAGCGCGCTTACCCCGTGCATGGCGTCTTGCCAGCCTGCATCCGCCTCAAGATCCAGCACGACGAAGGACAGCCGCTCTAGCGCCTCTGGCCCCACCACCGGGGCAAGGGCAGCCCGCACTTCATCTGCGCGGTCCAGCCGGCGCACCGATCCGCGGACCGTATGACCTGCCGCCAGAAGCTTGGCCGCGACATGTTTGGCGATGAAACCGGAAATGCCGGTCAGAAAGACGGTTTGGGGCATTGCAAAAGTCCAAATGAGAAAGGGCAGAGAGGCTTAGATAGCCGTCTCTGCCCCCAAATCCAGCTCAATCAAGCTTAGTCGAGCAAGCGGCGCGCGATCACCTGCGCCTGAATCTCGGCGGCTCCTTCAAAGATGTTCAGGATGCGGGCATCGCACAGGATGCGGCTGATCTGGTATTCCAACGCAAAGCCGTTGCCGCCATGGATCTGCAGGGCATTGTCGGCACTGGACCACGCCACGCGGGCGCCCAGAAGCTTGGCCATGCCAGCCTCAAGATCGCAGCGCTTGTCGTTGTCTTTTTGCCAAGCGCTGAAATAGGTCAGCTGCCGGGCGACCATGATTTCCACCGCCATCATGGCGAGCTTCGAAACGATCCGTGGGAATTCAACCAGCGATTTGCCAAACTGTTTGCGGTCCTCGGCATACTTCATGCCGATTTCCAGCGCCGATTGTGCCACGCCAATGGCGCGCGCGCCGGTCTGGATGCGGGCGGATTCAAAGGTCTGCATCAGTTGCTTGAAGCCTTGGCCTTCAACGCCGCCAAGAAGATTATCTGCCGAGACCTTGAACCCGTCAAAAGCCAACTCGTATTCTTTCATGCCCCGATAACCCAGAACCTCGATCTCGCCGCCGGTCATGCCGGGGGTCGGGAAGGGGGCCTCGTCGGTGCCGGGGGTCTTTTCGGCCAGAAACATCGACAGGCCGCGATAGTCTGTGGTGTCGGGGTTGGTGCGGGCCAAAAGGGTCATCACATGCGTGCGCGCGGCATGGGTGATCCATGTCTTGTTACCGGTGACTTCCCAGCCCTCCTCGGTCCGCACGGCGCGGGTGCGCAAGGACCCCAGATCCGACCCGGTGTTCGGCTCGGTGAACACGGCCGTCGGCAGCGTCTCACCGCTGGCCAGACGCGGAAGCCATTTGGCCTTTTGCTCGGCCGTGCCACCGCAAAGGATCAACTCGGCGGCAATCTCGGTGCGGGTGGCCAGCGACCCGACGCCGATATAGCCGCGCGAAAGCTCTTCTGACACCACGACCATTGATGCTTTTGACAGGCCAAAGCCGCCGAATTCTTCCGGAATGGTCAGGCCGAACACGCCCATTTCGGCGAGTTCTTCGATGATCTGCATCGGGATCAATTCGTCCTTCAGGTGCCAGCCATGGGCAAAGGGGATAACCTTTTCCTCGGCATAGCGGCGGAACTGGTCGCGGATCATTTCCAGTTCTTCACCCAGACCTGAGGCGCCAAAGGTCGCACGGCCTTGATTGTCGCGCATCAAACACACCAGCTCGGCCCTTGCTGAATGGGTGTTGCCCATCGCGATCAGCCGTGACGCAGCAGCGCCAGGTGCGGGCATGGAAATACCCAAATCAGACGGCCGAGCCATCTCGCCTTGCGACATTGGGATGCCGCCACGGATTTGGGTTAGATATTCGCCAAAGGCGATCTGAACGATAAGGGCCTCCATGTCACCAAAGCTGCCCTGTTCCTTCAGGCGCAAACCCCAAGCCTGCGTTTGGCGCAAGGCTTCGGTGTAAGTGGCCAGCCAAGCCAAGGCATGGGCGGCGAACTGATGTTCCTCGAGTGCCGCACTTGAAATCTTGCCATTCACCGTCACCAGACCACGCAGCTTTTCGCGCGCCTCGGTGAAGAGCGCTTCCACTTCAGGAAGGGCGGATCCGGTCAAGGACAGGATGTCGTCAAGAAGGGCGGGGGTGCGGGCATCAAGGGCCATGGCGTACCTTCAGATTCTGCGATTGCGAAACGGTTAGAAGCTTTGCATCTGCAGCGCAACATCCTTTCGTCAAGGGGGTGGTGTTCCGATCTAAAATGTCGCAGCCGTTTTTCACCGTGCAGCAGCCCCTGCATCGCGCTATGGCTTTGCCAAACAGCGGGGCGCGCAATGGATTTTGGGATTTTTGGTCTTGGGCCTGCGGCCTTTTGGGCTGCCGTGGCGATCACCCTGTTCGCGGGCTTTGTCAAAGGTGCGGTGGGCTTTGCCATGCCCTTGATCATGATTTCCAGCTTCTCGGCCTTTTTGGCACCGGAACAGGCACTGGCCGGGCTCATCCTGCCGACCTTGGTGACCAATATCAGCCAAGCCACCCGGCAGGGAATGGGCGCGGCGCGGGAAAGCGTCACAAAGTATCACCGTTTTCTGATTGCAACGCTGGTGTTGATTGTCGTCTCGGCCCAATTCGTGCGAGTTATTCCGCAAGGGCTATTCCTGATGCTTTTGGGTGTGCCGATCACCGCCTTTGCCTTGGCGCAACTTTCCGGGCGCAAGTTGGCGCTGAAGCTTCAGCATCGCAACCGGGCTGAATGGGCGATGGGGGCGATTGGCGGGCTATATGGCGGGGTGTCAGGGGTCTGGGGGCCGCCGTTGATTGTGTATCTCTTGTCGATCGGCGCCGATAAGGTGGAAACCGTGCGGGTTCAGGGAGTGGTGTTTTTCCTTGGCGCGGTGGTCTTGCTTGGCGCGCATCTGCAAACCGGGGTAATGGCGGGGCCGAACCTGTGGTTCTCAACCGCGCTGGTGTTGCCAGCCATGGTGGGACAGCTTCTGGGTCAAAGATTACAAGACAGGCTGGATCAGGTGCGGTTTAGTCGCTGGACCCAAGCGCTGTTGGTGCTAACCGGGCTCAATCTGATCTGGCGGGCCTTTTGAGGCTAGAAACCCTCCTCAAGTGCATCATGCACCCTTCGGGCGATCCGCGAGGCGTGCACGATGTGCTCGAAGAGCAGGTGTTTAGCCGATGGCGGTGGCTTTCACATCAGCATCGATATGGGGCAGATATTGGCCAAAGTTCTCGGAGAACATCTTGACCAGCTTGGCCGCCTGCGCGTCACAGGCGGCCTTGTCGGCCCAAGTGGCGCGTAGGTCCAAAAGGGTGGCGTCAACGTCCGGCACTTCGATGGGCACTTCAAAGCCATAATTCGGATCCTCGCGGAACTTCACCTTGTTCAGCGAGCCATCCAAAGCCGCCGACAAGAGTGCGCGGGTGGCCCTGATCGGCATGCGCCGTACGGCGCCAAACGCCCCCCCCCCGACCAGCCGGTGTTGACCAGCCAGCAAGCGGCCCCGGTCTTTGCAACCTTCTCCTGCAACAGCTTGCCGTAAACTTCCGGCCTGCGCGGCATGAAAGGCGCGCCAAAGCAGGTTGAGAAGGTGGGGTGGGTTCGACCACACCCCGTTCGGTACCGGGGGTTTTTGAGGTGAAACCGGACAGAAAGTAATACATTGCCTGTGCCGGTGTCAGCCGCGCGATGGGTGGCAGCACGCCATAGGCATCGCAGGTAATCATAATGACATTCTTCGGCATCCCGCCCAGACCCGTCGCCGAGGCGTTCGAGATATAGTCAAGTGGATAGGCGCAGCGGGTGTTTTCCGTCAGCGATGCGTCGGCAAAGTCCGGCTCCAGCGTCTCGGGGTCGTTGACCATGTTTTCCAACACGGTCGCGAATTCATGGGTGGTGGCATAGATCTCGGCCTCGGCTGACAGGTTGATAGTCTTGGCATAGCAGCCGCCCTCAAAGTTGAAGGTGCCGCGATCCGACCAGCCATGTTCATCATCACCAATCAGCCTGCGATCTGGAGCTGTGGAAAGGGTGGTCTTGCCGGTGCTGGACAGGCCAAAGAACACCGCCGTTTCATCCACGTTGCTCGGCGCATGGTTGGCCGAGCAGTGCATCGGCATCACGCCCTTTTCGGGCAGCAGGTAGTTCAAGAGCGTAAAGACCGACTTCTTGTTCCCGCCCACATACGCTGTGTTGCCGATCAAAATCAGCTTTTTGTCAAAGTTCAGCGCGATCACGGTTTCTGTGCGGCAGCCATGGCGGGTCGGGTCGGCCTTGAAGGTCGTGCAGTTGATGATCGTCCATTCGGGCGTAAAGCTGTCAAGCTCGGCGCGCTCGGGGAGGCGCAGCATGTGGCGGATGAACAGGCCATGCCATGCCAGTTATGTCACCACGCGCTCATTTAGCCGATATGCGGGATCCGCCCCACCAAAGAGATCCTGCACGAAATAGTTGCGGCCCTTCATATGCGCCAGCATGTCGGCATGCAGGTGATCGAAGGCATCAGGCGACATCGGTGCGTTGTTTTCCCACCAGATGGTGTTTTCGACCGAAGGCGTGCGGACCACGAATTTGTCTTTCGGCGAACGGCCAGTGAACTGGCCAGTGGTGCGCAGGAAGGCACCTCCCTTGCCCAGACGACCTTCGCCGCGTGCGATGGTGGTCTCGACCAAAGCAAGCTCGATATAGTTGTAATCGACGCTGCCCAGTCCCATGACGCTTTGCCCCTCAAGCCTTGCCTTGGGGTTCATACGTCCATTTGTCATCCTGCAAGGCCCTATTCCCACCGGTAAGGCGGGGTGGTCTGAGATTGGGCGCCCGCGGGCCATGGGCCGCCTCTGTTCCATGGGGCATTCGCGCCCATGGCCGCCCGATAACATTCTGATTTAGGTGGGAATAGGACGCAATCGCACAGCTAGCGCAACCACCGCAGGATTAGGGCTACCAATAGACACCATCGGAAACAACTGCGGCAAATTAGTCATTCCTTGGCATTTTTCGACGTTGAATTGAGGCCATGTGCGGGATGATTCGCACATATTGGTTGATTCCGGAGCGCGGAAACGGGATTGTGTGGCAAAAATCAGGCAAGCCGAGCAGAATAGGGAAGCCCAAACCATGGCAAGGATCGCCCTCGTGGACGACGACAGGAACATCCTGACGTCGGTTTCAATGACTCTTGAGGCTGAAGGTTTCGAAGTTGAAACCTACAATGATGGCCAATCGGCCCTCGACGCATTCAACCGGCGCATGCCAGACATGGCGGTGCTGGATATAAAGATGCCCCGGATGGACGGGATGGATCTGCTGCAAAGATTGCGGCAGAAAACGACCATGCCGGTGATCTTCCTCACCTCCAAAGACGATGAGATCGATGAGGTCTTAGGTTTGCGGATGGGCGCAGATGATTATGTGAAGAAACCCTTTAGCCAGCGGTTGCTGGTTGAACGGATCCGCTCGCTCTTGCGTCGTCAAGACGCCATTGCCACAGGCGAGGTTGCGGTCAGCGAAGAGACCAAGATCATTGAACGCGGCCATCTGCGGATGGACCCGTTGCGCCATTCCGTGGCTTGGAAGGGCAAGGATGTGTCCTTGACCGTAACCGAATTCATGCTCTTGCAGGCCTTGGCCCAGAGGCCCGGCTTTGTGAAGTCGCGCGATCAGTTGATGGATGTCGCCTATGACGATCAGGTCTATGTCGATGATCGCACGATCGACAGCCACATCAAGCGCTTGCGCAAGAAGATGCGCTCTGTCGATGAGGAATTCTCGGCGATCGAGACGCTGTATGGCATCGGTTACCGCTATAACGAAGAATGACCCCGCAAGATGACGGTGGCCGGTAAGATTGATATCCGCAGTTCAAAGCCGGTGAAGGAGGGAGACCTTCTTCTTGGCGAAGACTGGGAATCGCCCGAAGCTGGCGTTGACCCCACCATCAGCGAGGGGCGCGCCCGGCGTGGCCTGATTTCGCTCAACCGGTCGCCCTTGGCGCGCAAGATCATTGTTTTTAACCTCTTGGCCTTGACCGTTTTGGTGGCAGGGGTGCTGTTCCTGAACCCGTTCCGCGACAGTCTGGTCGTCCAGCGCGAACGCGCCTTGGTGACTGAGGCGCAGTTGGTCGCCAATGTGGTCAGCGCGCTTCAAACGGCTGAGGGCAACCTGCCGCGCAGTTTGGGTGGGGTTTCTGTTGGTCCGGGTCTTGAGGTGTTCTTGTTTGACCCAAGTGGCGCACTTGTGGCCCAGACGGTTGGCCAAGAGCGCCCTGGCATCGCGCCGGACCAACCGCGCTCGACCGTCATCACTGACCTTCTCAATACAATCTGGAGCGGGGTATCCGCTGTCATCGGCGGCGACCAAGGTCAGAATCAGCCTGACACGGGCGCATCGCTTGCGCGTGGTCTGTTTGTGCCGGCGCTTTCCGGTGACACCACTGCGGTGACTGGCAAGGGCTCAGAGGGTGGGGTGATCTTCTCGGTCGCAACGCCCGTTGTGCAAGGCACAACGGTTTTGGGCGTTGTCGCTTTGGCTTCGGCCGAAGGCGAGATAGACCTTTTGGTGCGCTATGAGCGTGAGCAGATCCTGCAGATGTTCGTGATCGCGCTTTTGGTGTCCATCGGCCTGAGCCTTGTGCTGGCGTCAACTATTGCCAATCCGTTGTCAGATCTTGCCGCTGCTGCCGAGCTGGGTCGTGACCGCGATGCACGCAAGATGACCCCCGGCCGCATCCGCATTCCCGATTTGGCCGCCCGGCCGGATGAGATTGGTCGCCTGTCTGTTGCAATGCGAGGGATGGTGGCCGCCCTGTATGACCGGATTGACGCCAACGAACAGTTTGCGGCCGATGTCAGCCACGAGATCAAGAACCCGCTCGCATCGTTGCGCTCGGCCGTCGGCTCCTTGCGGATGGTCAAGAAAGAAGAACATCGCGAAAAGCTGCTGGATGTGATCGATCATGACGTTCGCCGCCTTGACCGTTTGGTGAGTGACATTTCCAACGCCTCGCGGCTGGACAGTGAGTTGGTCAAGGAAGAGGAAGAAGAGTTCAATCTTGTCACAACCTTGACCAACCTGTGCGATTTCCTCGGCCAGCAGGCTTCGGAAAAAGGGGTGGAGTTCATCACCGACTTCCCGGCGGAACCGATTGCCATCCGTGGGCTCGAAGGGCGTCTGGCGCAGGTGTTCGTCAATCTTATCAGCAATGCCATCTCGTTTTGTGATGATGGCGACGCGGTGCGGGTCTGGACGCGGCGGCGTGAGAACCGGGTGCTGATCGTTGTTGAAGATACCGGCCCTGGCATCCCCGATCAGGCGCTGAATAAGGTGTTCAAGCGGTTCTATTCCGATCGGCCTGCCACCCATTTCGGCAACAATTCGGGCCTTGGCCTGTCGATCTCGAAGCAAATTGTCGAGGCCCATGGCGGGGTGATCTGGGCCGAGAACATTCGCCCCACGAATGCCGACCCGACGTCCGAACCGCTCGGGGCTCGTTTTGTGGTGGGTCTGCCGGTGTGACCGGCCCCGTCGTGCCTGACCTTCTTTTGCACGCCAGTTGCGTGGCCATTGATGGCCGGGGATTGCTGATCCTTGGTCCGTCAGGGGCTGGCAAGTCGGCGCTCGCCTTGCAAATGATGGCGCTTGGTGCCGGTCTGGTGAGCGATGACCAGACGTTGGTCTGGGCGCAGGACGGCCGGTTGCTTGCCCGCGCCCCTAAGGCGCTTTCGGGCTTGATCGAGGCGCGCTTTGTGGGATTGCTCAACGCGTCCGCTGTGCCACAGGCCGAGGTGGCACTGGTGATCGATCTGGCACACCGCGAGACCGAACGCCTGCCGCCCGAACGCAAGATCACGCTTTGTGGCATCACCTGTGCCCTTGCCTATTCCCATGAGGCATCCCATCTTCCAGCTTCGCTTATGTGCTATCTGGCTCATGGACGGCGCGCCTGAAAGGAAGTTGGCCTGTGACGAAAGAGACCGACGCAGCGCAGCCGGAACACCGGCTGGTTCTGGTCACCGGCCCTTCTGGGGCAGGGCGTTCCACGGCGATCAATGCGCTGGAAGACATCGGTTATGAGGTGATCGACAACCTGCCCTTGTCTTTGGTGCCTCATCTGATTGACGGCCCGACGCTGGACCATCCCATCGCCCTTGGCATTGACGTGCGCAACCGCGACTTCAACGCGACGGCCCTGATCGAGTTGGTCGACACGCTGACGCGCGATCCGCGGGTGGGGTTGGAGCTTTTGTATCTAGATTGCGCGCCGGACACGCTGATCAACCGCTACAGCCAGACCAAGCGACGCCATCCACTGGCCTTAGATGAAACCCCGGCCGACGGGATTACGCGTGAGATTGACCTTCTGCAGCCCATCCGGGTGCGCGCCGATCATCTGATCGACACCACCGAAATGTCGCCGCATGATCTGAAGGCCGAGATCCATGGCTGGTTCCGCAAAGGGGCGACGGCGCTCATGGCGGTGTCGGTGCAATCCTTCAGCTACAAGCGTGGCCTGCCACGGGGGTTGGACATGGTGTTCGACTGTCGCTTCTTACGAAATCCCTATTGGGACCCCGCTTTGCGGCAAAAGGATGGGCGCGATCTCGAAGTCGCCAGCCATGTCGGCAATGACCCCCGATTTCTCGAGTTTATGGATCGTGTCACGGGGCTCTTGTTGATGTTGTTGCCAGCCCATCTGGCTGAAGGAAAAGCGCATTTGTCGATTGGTTTTGGTTGCACAGGCGGGCAGCATCGATCGGTTGCAGTTGCAGAAAAACTAAGCAAGGTCCTTGCGGAAGCGGGCTGGGCGGTGTCAAAACGTCATCGGGAACTGGAACGCCGGGCGGCTGACGCCTCGGCCGGAAAATCGGGGTAATCGGCGCGTGATCGGCATCGTGATCGTCGCACATGGTGGGCTGGCGCGGGAATATCTCGCCGCGATTGAGCATGTCGTCGGGCCGCAATCGGCGATCCGGGCGATCACGATTGAGGATGACCATGATCGTGCCCAGAAACAGGCCGAGATCTGTCGCGCCACCGATGAGGTGGATGCAGGCAGCGGCGTGGTTCTGGTGACCGACATGTTCGGCGGCTCACCTTCAAACCTGTCGTTGATGGCCTGTGCGGGGGCGGGACGGCGGATTCTATACGGTGCCAACCTGCCAATGCTAATCAAGCTGGCCAAGTCGCGCGACCTGCCGGTGGCCGAGGCGGTGGCGGTGGCCATGGATGCGGGCCGCAAATATATCAACAGCCTCGATCTGGGAGGGGGCGACGCCGCATGACTGGGCAGATCCTGAAAATCGTGAACGAAAAGGGGCTGCACGCCCGCGCCTCGGCCAAGTTCGTCGAGGTGGTTGAGGCTCATGACGCCATGGCCGAGGTGACGAAGGACGGGATGACCGTTTCGGGCGACTCGATCATGGGTCTTTTGATGTTGGCAGCCTCGCGCGGAACCTCTATTGAGGTTCGGACAAGTGGCACGCAGGCCAGCGATCTTGCGCGCGCGCTTGAGGCTTTGGTGGCCAGCCGCTTTGGCGAAGATCGCTAGGGTTGGACACCAACGGGAAGGCATAGGTTCGTGACCGACACGCCGCATACAGACAAGGCCAGCGCCGCCGTTTTGGCCGGGCAAACGCCCAAGGCTGAGCGTCAGTATGACATGCGTCGTCTGTCTTATGCCGGGACATTCAAAAGCCCCGTCAAGGCCAACACGATCCGCACCTTAGAGTGGTTGACCGCGAAGGTGCAGCTTCTGCGCCTGATCCGCAGCTTTGAAAAGTCGGGCGCGCCCTTTGGGGCGCCGTTCTGGCCTAAGGCAATCCACCATATGGGGATCAGGATTGATACCCCGGAAGAGGAAATTGCCCGCATCCCCGCCACCGGTCCGGTGGTCGTTGTGGCCAACCACCCCTCGGGGTTGGTGGATGGCATGGTGATGGCCGAGCTGGTCAACCGGGTGCGGTCGGATTTCAAGATTCTGACGCGCAGCCTTTTGACCGGAATTCCCGAGGTTGAGGAATTCATGATCCCGGTTCCCTTCCCGCATGAGGAAAACGCCCGCGAGCTGGGGTTGCAGATGCGGGACGACACCATGAAGCACCTGCGCGCGGGCGGTGTGATCATTTTGTTTCCAGCCGGCAAGGTGGCAATGTCCGAAGGCTGGTGGGGCCCAGCGATTGAGTCGGAGTGGAACGTTTTCACCCACAAGATCGTGCGCTCTTCCGGCGCGACCATCGTGCCAATGCATTTCACAGGCCAGAACAGCCGGCTGTTTCAGATCGCAAATCAGCTGTCCGACACGCTGCGGCAAGGGCTGCTGCTCCATGAGATCAAACGCGCCTTGTTCAAACCCCAGCGGCCCTTTGTGGGTGCACCCATTCCAGCGAGCGAGCTGGAAAAATGGGAAGGAAACCCGCGCGGCTTTCTGGCGTGGTTGCGTCAGCACACGCTGGACTTGGGCATGTAACGCGCCCTCCTCGTCGTCTTTCAGACGCTCGTCGGGACATCACGACGAGACGCAAAGCGATCGAGGAGTTACCGCGTCGGCACCGGCGTTTCGCCGCGGTAATCGTAAAATCCGCGCTGCGTCTTGCGACCCAGCCAGCCTGCCTCGACATATTTCGTCAAAAGCGGGCAGGGGCGATATTTGGTATCGGCCAGCCCTTCATGCAGCACGTTCATGATGGCCAGGCAGGTGTCCAGCCCGATGAAATCGGCCAGTTCCAGCGGTCCCATCGGGTGATTGGCCCCCAGTTTCAGCGCCTGATCGATGGACTGCACATTGCCCACGCCTTCATAAAGCGCATAGACCGCCTCGTTGATCATCGGGATCAGGATACGGTTGACGATGAAGGCCGGGTAATCCTCGGCGCTGGCCGCTGTTTTGCCCAGACGGCCGACCACGGCCAAGAGCGTGTCATAGGTCTCAACATTGGTCGCGATACCCCGGATCAGTTCGACCAGTTGCATCAGTGGCACCGGGTTCATGAAGTGAAACCCCATGAAGCGTTCAGGCCGGTCGGTGCGCGAGGCGAGACGGGTGATCGAGATTGAAGAGGTGTTCGAGGTCAGGATCGTCTGTGGCGCCAGATGTGGGGCGAGCGTTTCGAAGATCTGGTTCTTGACCGCTTCCTTTTCGGTCGCCGCCTCAATGATCAGATCGCAAGCCCCCAGATCGGGCAGCACAAGGGTGGTCTTAATGCGCGCCATGGCCTCAGCGCGGGTCGCCTCGGTGATCTTCCCGCGCGAGGCCTGCCGTTCCAGATTCTTGTCGATGGTGGCGACGGCGCGTTTCAGCCCTTCGTCCGAGATGTCGTTCAACAGCACCTCATATCCCGACAGGGCGAAGACATGGGCGATGCCGTTGCCCATCTGACCTGCGCCGACGATCCCGACTGTCCGGATATCCATGCTGACCTCTTGCTTGACTGCCCCACAATAGGCCGGGGCCACCCTTGGGGGCAAGGCCAGCAAAACTCATGGGATTTCAAGAAAATGCTAAGTTTAGCAGGTTGGTAAGGGGAATCGGCCAATCTGGTCCCGGGTGTGACTAAACTTGGGTGTGTGAAATGGCCTATGCCTTTCCGGGCGCGGGGGCGCTTGACTATTCACCGTGCAGCTATGCCGGTTCGCGGCTTCTGTTTCGGGGTCCGAAAGCGGATTTGAGGGAGCCTTTCGTGGCCTGTCTGGGCGGGACTGAGACCTATGGGAAGTTCATCCCAACGCCATTTCCTGACCTGTTGGAAGAAATGCTGGATGTGCAGGTGGCGAACTTCGGCTGCGTGAACGCCGGGCCTGAGGTCTTTGTGCGGGAAGATGCCCTGCTAGAATCGGTGTCGCGGGCAGCGGCCTGTGTGGTGCAGATTACTGGGGCGCAAAACCTGACGAACCGGTATTACGCGGTGCATCCGCGCCGTAATGACCGTTTCACCGGTCCAACGCCGCTTTTGCGGGCGCTGTTTCGGCAGGTGGATTTCACCGAGTTCAGCTTTACCCGGCATATGATACACATGCTGCAGGGACATTCGGCCGACAGGTTTGAGGTGCTGGCCGAGGAGTTGCGCAGCGCTTGGGTCGCCCGGATGAAAGGTCTTCTGGGGCAGCTTCGTTGTCCGACGGTGCTGCTGTGGCTGGCCGATACCCCGCCGCCCAACCCCGGCAAGCGCGCCGATCTGAGCGGGGAGCCGATGCTGGTGGACAGGGAGATGGTGGCCGCTGTCAAACCCTTGGCCACCACCTATGTCGAGATGGTGCCCAGTGCCGCCGCGCGGGCCAAGGGGGCCGAGGGTATGGCCTTTGGCCCGCTGGAGGCGCCGGCGGCTGCGCGTCTGCCCGGGCCTGCCGTGCATTACGAATTGGCCAAGCGGCTGGTTCCGGTGCTGCGGCAGATGATCTGATTGGACGGGTTGATTGCTATTGCGCGCTTCTGTGGGCAAAGAAGGCGCCCCTGGGGTGGGGGTGCGTCAAACCGCCAGAGGGTCGGGGCGGGCCAATGCCGCTGAGGTTCACGCTGTGGCAGTTTCAGTATGTCAACGCGTTGGCAGCAGAGCGGATGCCGGGGCTAGATCTGCATCCCTTGTAACGCAAACGGGCGCCCGAGGGCGCCCGCCGCGAAGACGAAATCAGGTTCCGTCCTTAGAGTTTGCCGGTCATTTCCGGGACAGCAGCGAAGAGGTCGGCCACGAGGCCATAATCGGCCACTTGGAAGATCGGCGCTTCTTCGTCTTTGTTGATCGCAACGATGATCTTGGAATCCTTCATCCCCGCAAGGTGCTGGATCGCGCCCGAGATGCCGACGGCGACATAAAGCTGCGGGGCGACAACCTTGCCGGTCTGGCCAACCTGCCAGTCGTTCGGCGCATAGCCAGAGTCCACAGCAGCGCGCGAGGCACCAACGGCAGCGCCGAGCTTGTCAGCCAGACCTTCGATCAGATCGAAGGATTCCTTCGAGCCGACGCCACGGCCGCCCGAGACCACGACCTTGGCCGAGGTCAACTCGGGCCGGTCAGAGGCGGCGACGCGGTCTTCGACCCAAGTCGACAGAGCCGAGGCTTTCGGCGCAACCGTCTCAACCGATGCCGAGCCACCCATGCCCGCTGCGGCGAAGGCCGCGGTGCGCACGGTGAAGACTTTCTTCGCGTCAGCCGATTTCACGGTTTGGATCGCGTTGCCGGCATAGATCGGGCGCTCGAACGTGTCGGCGTCGATCACTGCGGTCACGTCCGACAGCACCATCACGTCCAGAAGGGCAGCCACGCGGGGAAGCACATTCTTGGAAAACGCGGTCGCAGGTGCGGCGATGTGGCTGTAGCCACCGGCCAGACCGACCACCAGATCAGCCAGCGATTCGGCAAGGCCGTGGCCCGCGTCTTCGGCGTGCAGCACCTTGGAGGCACCTTCCAGCTTGGCCGCCTCAGCCGCAGCCGAAGCCGGACCAGCGACCAGAAGATGCACTTCGCCCAGACCCTTAACACCGGTCAGCGCTTTGGCCACCGCGTCGGTCGCCAGTTGGTCGCCATTCACATCGGCAAGAAGAAGAACGGCCATCAGATCACCCCTGCTTCGTCTTTGAGTTTTGCAATCAGCTCTTCCACCGAGCCAACCTTGACGCCAGCCTTGCGGCCTGCGGGTTCGGTGGTCTTGACCACAGTCAGACGCGGCGCGACGTCAACGCCGTAATCTGCCGGGGTCTTGGTGGCCAAGGGTTTGGCCTTGGCTTTCATGATGTTCGGCAACGACGCATAGCGCGGCTCGTTCAGACGCAGATCGACCGTCACGATGGTCGGCATGGCGACCGAGATGGACTGCAGACCGCCGTCGACTTCACGGGTCACCACAGCCTTGTCGCCGTCAATCGCGAGTTCCGACACGAAGGTGGCCTGCGACCAGCCCAAAAGGGCCGCCAGCATCTGGCCAGTGGCGTTCATGTCATTGTCGATGGCCTGCTTGCCGCACAGGACGATGCCGGGGGCCTCTTCCTTGACGACTGCGGCCAAGAGCTTGGCCACAGCCAAAGGCTCGATATCGGTCTGAACATCGGCGGTGGCCTCGATCAGGATGGCGCGATCCGCGCCCATGGCGAGCGCGGTGCGCAGGGTTTCCTGCGCCTGCTTTACGCCAATCGACACCACGACCACCTCGGTCGCGATGCCCTTTTCCTTCAGCCGGATCGCCTCTTCGACGGCAATCTCGTCAAAGGGGTTCATCGACATTTTCACGTTCGCAAGATCAACACCGGAACCGTCCGCCTTCACGCGAACCTTCACGTTGTAGTCGATCACACGTTTGACAGGCACGAGGACCTTCATCGGCAGAATCTCCCAACAGCGGCCCTTAGGGCCAATTCAAGCTCTTGCATGGGCTAATACCGATTCCCGGACACAGACAACAGTGCAAATGCGACAGGAAAGGGCGACGAGACGCCGCGTATTGAGCGGTAAAGCCGATCAGCGGGTGAGGCCGGGCACCCAGAGCACGTCATCCTTACCATCGTTGTTGGCGATACGGCCAGCGACGAAGAACCAATCCGACAGGCGGTTGAGGTATTTCACCGCGTCGTTGTTCACCTCTTCCATGGTCGCAAGCTCTACCACCAACCGTTCAGCGCGGCGGCAAACGGTGCGGCACAGGTGCAGATGCGCGGCAAGCGCACTGCCGCCGGGTAGGATAAAGCTGCGCAGCGGGTTCAGCTTGTCATTCATCGCGTCGATCTCACGCTCCAGCCGGTCGACTTGGCCCGAAATCATGCGCAGCGGGGTATAGGACAGGGTGGCATCCATGTGCATGTCCGGCGTGCACAGATCAGCACCCAGATCGAAGAGGTCGTTCGAGATGCGGGCAAGGGCCGCGTCCATGTCACCAGTCGCATGTTGGCGGGCGAGGCCAACGGTCGCGTTGGTTTCATCCACCGTGCCATAGGCCGACACGCGGGTGGAGTGTTTGGCGACACGCGCGCCGTTGCCCAGCGCAGTTTCGCCCGCATCCCCAGTTTTCGTGTAGATTTTCGACAGAACGACCATCAGTTGCCTCCCCGGCTGCGCAAATATGCGAAGGACACGATCAGGATCACCGCGACGAACTGCGCGCCAATGCGCCAGCGCATCACGCGGTTGGCGTGCTTGCGATTGAACTCGCCGCCTTTGGCAAAGCCACCGATGCCGATCATCAAGATGACCAGAACGATAAGGCTGGCGATGGCGGCGACGATAAACAGCGGATCGTTGAGCATCATATGTCCCTCTTTGCGCACCATCTAGCGTGTGGATTGGAAAAAGCGAAGGCTTCTCACCCGCAAAGTTTTGTCGCAGCCGAATGCCTTGGGTCTGCGGCATTTGTCTTGAAATCGCCCGCCACGCGCCACAGGATTGACCGCCTTCAATGCCAGTGTCGCGGCAATTGGGGCCAAGCTCGGCTTAAGGGCGTTGGGGCGGGAACGTGGGTAGGGGTCATCGGTCAGTGTCTGGTGTGACGCGACAAACGGTTCGTGGGGTCGGCCCTGCGACGGCGATGCAGCAGGGCTTGCTTTTGGAAAGCACGCTGGCTGGGCGACCTTGGGCCAATCTTGAGCAGATTGTGGTGGACGGGACCTTGCCACAGTTTGCGGCAGGGCCGATGCGCGCGGCGTGGCTGGCCTTGGCCGCGCGGCACGATGCGTTGCGAATGCGCTTGGTGCCGGATGCGCAGGGCGGTGTGGCGCAGCAGGTTCTGCCCGAGCCCGATCTTGTCCTAGCGGAGCAGGATCTGTCCGATCTGTCGCCTGAGGGTCAGACGGCTGCATTGCAGGCCTTTTTGGCACAGGACCGGCTTACGGGCGTGGATGTGCAGGCACGGCCCGGGTGGCGGATCAACCTCTTGCGGCTTAGCCCTTCACGGGCTGTCATGGTCTGGACCATTCATCATGCGCTGATCGATGGGGCGTCGATGGCGATTATGCTCGAAGAGTTGGGGATCCTTTTGGGCGGGCAGATGTTGCCGCCCTATCAGGGACAAAGTTTTGCTAAGTTTTCGGCCGAGGTGCGCCAGACCGACAAGACAGCGGCCGAGGCGTTTTTTGCCCGGATGTTTGCCGATGGGGCGGCCGCGGCACCCTTGGCCCGGTTGGGCGGTGATCTCTCGGGTCGTATGGCGATACAGGCGGCATCTCTGTCTTTGGCCCAATCGGTGACCCTTCGGGACCGGGTTAGGGCTATGGGGGCAACACCCCTGAACGCGGTTCAATCGGCTTGGGCCATAGTTCTGGCGCGCTGGACGGGGCAAGAGGAGGTGTGCTTTGGCTTGGTGGACTCCGGTCGCAGGCTGATGCCGGGGCTTGACCGGACTGTGGGGTGTTTGATTTCCACCTTGCCGCTGCGGTTGCGGTTGCAGGGGCAGGACAGCCTTGGGGACGTTCTGGCGCGATTGCGCGCGCTGACACTGGAGATGCGCCCCCATGCCCATGCTAGCCTGACCGAGGTTCGGCGCTGGGCGGGGCTTTCGGGCGAGGCACTGCTGTTCGACACAATCGTGATGCACGCTCACAGCTCGCTTGAGGCGCGGATGCGGGGCCTTGGGGGTGAGTGGGCGGATTGGTCGGTGCGGCTGGTCGAGGAGGGCACGGCGGCGGCCACCTTGGCGGTGGCCGATGATGCCGAAATGCAGATGGTGATCGAACATGATCCCGCGCGTATCGCGCCGGATATGGCGGCGGCGCTTTTGGCGCAGGTTGTGCGGCTGTTGAACGAGATGGCCAAGGCCGATGCGGCAACGCCCTTGGGCAAAGTTGACATGCTGTCCACATCCGAAACCGCAGTGCTTTTGAAGTTGGGGCAGCCAGACACAGCGCTGTGCGATGCACCCCCCTGTGTTGCCAGCCGGTTTGAGGCGGTGGCAGCGGCGCACCCTGAGGCCCCGGCGGTGATCGAGCCTGCCGTCGGGCGGGTGTTCAGCTATCGGGCGCTGGACCTGGCCGCCAATGCCCTTGCCGCCCGGTTGCAGGCGGCTGGGGTCGTGCCGGGTGATGTTGTGGGGGTCAAAATGCCGCGGGGGGCGGGTCATGTGACGGCGCTTTTGGCGGTGCTGAAGCTGGGTGCAGCCTTTTTGCCGCTGGACCCTGATCTGCCGGACAGTTGGCTGGCGGATCTGGCGGCCCAAGCCGGCGCCCGCGTGCTGGTCAGCGACCGCGCGGAGGCGCTTGGCGCGTCGGTGGTTCTGGCCCCTGATCTCGCGGATCAGCAGCAGGTGCCGCCGGATCGCCCGATCCCTGACGCGGATCGGTTGGCGTATGTGGTGTTCACCTCAGGATCGACCGGCGCACCCAAGGGGGTGCGGGGGCTGTGTGGAGCGCTTTCGGCGCATGGGTCCGCGACGATCGCGGCCTTCGGGCTACAGCCGTCGGACCGGGTTTTGCATTTTGCCGGGTTAGGTTTTGACGTGGCGTTGGAAGAGATTTTCCCAACGCTTCTGGCCGGGGCCACTGTGGTGGTGCGCGATGAGGCTGCGGCGGAATCGGTTCGCGCCTTTGTCGCCTTCTTGGCGCGAGAGGCGGTCACGGTGGCCAATCTCCCCGCGAGTTTCTGGCATGTGCTTGTGGAGGAGATGGCCCTGACTGGCGCGCGGTTTGCGCCTGCACTGCGGCTCGTCATTGCGGGGAGTGAACGGATTAATCCCCAAGCGCTCCGCCGCTGGCGCGAGGTTGCGCCGGATGTGGCTTGCATGAACGGCTATGGCCCAACCGAGACCACGATCACCGCGACGGCCTTTGCGGTCATGCCCAGTCAGCCCTTGCCGGATGATCTAGGCGAGGTGCCGATCGGTCGCCCATTGGCTCACGCCCGCACGGTACTGCGCGCCTGTGACGGCAGTCTGACTCCGATGGGCGGCACGGGGATGCTGTGGATTGGTGGACCTGCGGTGACCGGCGGGTATCTCGGCGATTTGGCCGAGGCAGAGGCATTTCAGCCAGACCCTTGGGTGCGGGGGGGGAGGATCTACCGCACTGGTGATCAGGCGCGGTGGCGGGCGGATGGGCAATTGGAGTTCTTGGGTCGCCGCGACCGCCAGATCAAACTGCGCGGCCAGCGTATCGATCTGCATCAGGTAGAGCGGCAGGTGGCCGCTCTACCTGGCGTGCGCGCGGCGCATGTCGCGGTGCTGCACGAACCCGCCCCGCGGCTGGTGGCTTGGGTGGTGGCAGAGCCGGGTTTGTCGGCTGACGACATCACCGCTGCGGCTGGGCGCAAACTGCCGCGCGCAATGGTGCCGCTGGTGATTGGCGTTGAGAGCCTTCCGGTTGGGGCCAATGGCAAGATCGACCGCCGCGCCTTGCCGATGCCGCGCCCCGAGGCCGCGCGTGGCGCGATGGCAGCCAGCCGGGTTGTCGACCCATTAACGCGTGTGATCGCGGCCTGCATGGCCGAGGTGTTGGAGCGCGCCCATGTGCCACCCGACGCCCTGTTCAGCGATCTGGGGGGCGATTCGCTCTTGGCGCTGCGGTTGGTCAGCCTGATCGAACAGCGCACCGGATATGCCTTGTTGACCGCAAATCTGCATCATCATGGCAGCGCTGCGGCCTTGGCCGAGATGCTGCAAAGCGGGGTGACCGCGCCGCGATATACCATCGCGATCCAGCCTGAGGGATCGAAGCCCCCTTTTTTTGCCATTCATGTTCTGGGACGAAACGAAGATCTATTCCGCCCTCTCGCAGCGGCGCTGGGCCCCGATCAGCCGGTGTTTGGCCTCTCGGTCGGCATGCCGCGCAATCTGGACGACATCAATGTTGAACGCACGGCGCGCATCTATTTTGAAGAGATCCAGACCTATTTCCCGACAGGTCCCGTCGGGCTGGGGGCCGTGTCTATGGCTGCGTATTTCGCCTATGAGCTGGCGCAGTTGCTGCACGCCGCTGGGCGTGAGGTGCGGGTTTTGGCGGTATTGGACGCGATGGGCCCCGATGGTCGGCCCGCTCTGGCCGGTCGCCACAAACTGCACGCCCATCTCCAACAGGTGCGCCTGCACGGCGTCGGCCATTTTGGCCGTGTTCTGAAAAACCGGCTGGATCGTTACCGCGAGCGGCGCGAGGCTCTGCGCGCGGCACCGGATCAGGTGAACGCGCACAACCTGATTGCCGCCAATGTCTGCGCGGTCGAGTTTTATAAGCCCAAACCCTATGATGGGCCGCTCACGGTGTTTCGCGCCGATCACAGTTTCTGGGACAGCCCAGAGGCGCTGGCGACGGGGCTGGGATGGGCCTCGGTCGCACGGGGAGGGATGACGTTGCATGACCTGCCCGGCACCCATCTGTCAATCTTGCGCCCCGGCAATGTCGAGGTTTTGGCCGATCATCTGCGTCGCCTGATTGAGGGCGGTGGCCAAGGCGCGCGCGACCCGGCTTGACGGGGCCGCCCCGCCGGGATTGTCTGCGGGCAGATCATGCGCGAGGCCACCATGCAGCTTTTCACCTCTCCGACCACGCCCTTTGGCCGCAAGGTCATGGTTCTGATCCACGAATCGGGTCTGGCTGACCAAGTGCAGGTGCAGACGGTGGCGGGCAGCCCGCTGGACCCGGGCTCGATGCCCTTGGACCAGAACCCCTTGGGCAAGATCCCTGCACTGATCCCGGATGATGGTGGCCCTGCCCTCTATGACAGCCGGGTGATCTGCCGCTATCTGGACCATGTGTCGGGCGCGGGGCTGTACCCGGCCGGATCTGACCTTTGGCCGGTGTTGACGCTAGAGGCGACGGCGGATGGCATGCTCGAGGCTGCGCTATTGATGGTCTATGAGACGCGTCTGCGCCCCGAGGCGCTGCGCTTTGCCCCTTGGGTTGAAGGCCAATGGGCCAAGGTCTCCCGGGCGCTCGATGCGATTGAGGCCCGGGGCATGGTGCTCTTGGAGGGGCGTCTGACCATGGCCCATGTCGCAGTGGCCGTGGCGCTCAGCTATCTGGATTTCCGCCATGCCGAGCGGCATTGGCGGCAGGATCGGCCACGGCTGGCAGCTTGGGAACAAGGGTTTTCGGCGCGTGCCTCCATGGTTTCAACGCGCCCAGCCTAAGCGGCCTTTGGGCGCGCTGGACGATTTTGCAAGCCCTGCCGGGCAACAAAAGCGAAAAACAGCCCCCCCTGCGCTCCTTTGACCGCTGGACGGCGGAAAAATCCTTGTCTACAACCCGCCCGGCGAGGCTGCGGGAAACTGCGGCCGCATCGGTATATGGGTCGCGCCCGGCGGCCTTGGAAGGGAGAAGATCTCGTGTCCCACGCAGAGAATGACGCAGGCACCCGCAGGGATTTCCTGTATTACGCAACTGCCGGTGCCGGCGCTGTTGCCACTGGCGCAGCGGTTTGGCCGCTGGTCAATCAGATGAACCCCTCGGCTGATACCCGCGCCTTGGCGTCGATTTTCGTCGATGTCTCAGGTGTCGAGGTTGGCACGCAACTGACCGTGAAATGGCGCGGCAAGCCGGTGTTCATCCGCCGCCGCAGCCCCGAAGAAATTGAGGCTGCCCGCGCCGTGGCGCTGACAGATCTCATGGACGCAAAGTCCGCAAACTCCAACAAGCCTGACGCCGATGCCAGTGACGCCAACCGCACGCTGGATGAGGCGGGTGAGTGGCTGGTGATGATTGGCGTGTGCACCCATCTGGGCTGCGTGCCGATTGGCGACGGTGCCGGTGAATTTGGCGGCTGGTTCTGCCCTTGCCACGGATCGCACTACGACACCGCTGGTCGCATCCGCAAAGGGCCTGCGCCGCGCAACCTGGACGTTCCGGTTGCCGCGTTCGAAGACGAATCAACAATCAAGCTGGGCTAAGGAGCACACCAAATGGCCGGAATTCCGCACGACCATTATGAACCCAAGCCGGGCTTTCAGACCTGGCTGCACACGCGCCTGCCGATTGTCGGCTTGGCCTATGACACGTTGACATTCCCAACCCCCAAGAACCTGAATTGGATGTGGATTTGGGGCATCGTTCTAACGTTTTGCCTTGCGCTGCAAATCATCACCGGCATCGTGCTGGTCATGCATTACACCCCGCATGTCGACATGGCTTTCGCCTCGATCGAGCACATCATGCGCAACGTGAACGGCGGTCACATGATCCGCTATTTGCACATGAACGGCGCGTCGCTGTTCTTCTTTGCCGTCTACCTCCACATCTTCCGCGGCCTCTACTATGGCAGCTACAAAGCCCCGCGTGAGGTGACGTGGATCATCGGTATTGTGATCTACATTCTGATGATGGCGACCGCGTTTATGGGTTACGTTCTGCCTTGGGGCCAGATGTCGTTCTGGGGTGCAACGGTGATCACCGGTTTGTTCGGTGCGATCCCCGGCATTGGCCCGGTCATTCAGGAATGGCTGTTGGGCGGACCGGCCGTGGACAATGCCACGCTGAACCGCTTCTTCTCGCTGCATTACCTCTTGCCCTTCGTGATTGCTGCCTTGGTGGCTGTTCACATCTGGGCTTTCCACACCACCGGCAACAACAACCCCACGGGTGTTGACGTGCGTCGTGGGTCCAAGGAGGAAGCCGCGAAAGATACCGTACCGTTCTGGCCCTATTACGTGGTCAAGGATCTGGTCGCACTGGCCCTCATCCTTGCGATCTTCTTTGCCGTTGTCGGTTTTATGCCCAACTATCTGGGTCACCCCGACAACTACATCGAAGCAAACGCGTTGGCGACGCCTGCTCATATTGTGCCGGAATGGTACTTCCTGCCGTTCTACGCAATTCTGCGCGCCTTTACCGCCGACGTTTGGGTGGTGATCGCGGTGGAATGGCTGACCTTCGGCATCGTTGACGCCAAGTTCTTTGGCGTGCTGGCGATGTTCGGTGCAATTGCCGTCATGGCGATCGTGCCGTGGCTGGACACCTCGTCGGTGCGCTCGGGCCGCTATCGTCCCAAGTTCAAGGCTTGGTTCTGGCTCTTGGTCATCGACTTTGTTGTGCTGATGTGGGTTGGCGCCATGCCGGCCGAAGAGCCTTATGCCACGATCTCGCTGATCGCCTCGGCCTACTGGTTCGCCTATTTCCTCGTGATCCTGCCGCTTCTGGGTGTGCTTGAAAAGCCGCTGCCGATCCCGGCGACGATCGAGGAAGATTTCAACGCCCACTATCCCGGCGCGGCCGAGTGAGTGACGGAAAGGAACTGACCAAGATGTTTCGCAAAATCGCAATCAGCGCCGTCTCTGCACTGGTCTTGTCCTCGGGAGCGGCCATGGCCGCGGGTGGGGCGACCTATACCGAGGATGTCGACTTTAGCTTTGAAGGCCCCTTCGGCACCTATGACCAACTGCAGCTGCAGCGCGGTCTGCAGGTGTTCACCGAGGTTTGCTCGGGCTGCCATGGCTTGAAATATGTCCCCATCCGCACGCTTGCGGATGAGGGCGGGCCGCATCTGCCGGCCGATCAGGTTCGGGCCTATGCCAAGAACTACAGCGTGATCGACAAAGAGACCGGTGAAGAGCGGGAAGCCAAGGACAGCGACAACTTCCCGGCCAACACCGGGGCGGGCGCACCTGACCTTTCCTTGATGGCCAAGGCGCGGGCCGGGTTCAGCGGGCCTTATGGCACTGGTATGAACCAGCTGTTCCGCGGCATGGGCGGGGCCGAGCACATCTATTCGATCCTGACCGGCTATACCGGTGAGGAGAAGGAAGAAGCCGGCACCACCTTCTACGAAAACCACGCCTTTGCAGGCGGCTGGATTTCGATGGGGCCGCCCTTGTCGGATGATCAGGTGACCTACGCCGATGGCACGCCTGCGACCCTGTCGCAGATGTCCGAGGACGTTGCCTCCTTCCTGATGTGGGCTGCCGAGCCGCATATGATGGCGCGCAAGCAGACCGGCTTTGTGGCGGTGATCTTCTTGGTCCTGCTCACCTCGCTGCTTTATCTGACGAACAAGCGGCTTTGGGCTGGCGTCAAAGGGAAGAAGCACGCTTAAGGCGTCGGCGATCTGTAAATGCTGAAACCCCCGCCCCTTGTGGCGGGGGTTTTGCTTTAGGCGCCAAGGTAATCGCGAAGTGCTGGGGGCGGGTTGGCGAAGAGCGCTGCAGTCGGCACCGGGGCGGCGGCGACACCATCGGCCACCAGCACGGTCAGATCGGCAAACCGGCGGGCATCGGCGGGGTCGTGGGTAACCATCAGCACGGTGGCACCCGTTTCATTGGCGGTCTCGGTAACCAAATCCAGCATTTCCGCCTTAAGCGCGGGGCCAAGGGCGGCAAAGGGTTCGTCCAGCAACAGGATCGGCCGGGCGCGGAGCAGAGCACGGGCCAGTGCCGCGCGGCCCAGTTGCCCCCCTGAAAGTTGCGCGGGTTTGCGGCTGCCCATGTCGCCAAGGCCGACGCGCGCGAGGGTGGTCTCAATGTGGGCATGATCGGCGGCAGCCAGTTGCAGGCGTGGTGAGAGCCCAAGGCCAAGGTTCTGCGCCAATGTCAGGTGGGGAAACAGATTCTGGTCCTGAAACAAGATCGACAGCGGACGGTCGCCGGGAGCCAGTGCTGCCATATCCTGCCCATCCCACGTAACGCGCCCGCCATGCGGAACAAACCCCGCCAGCGCCATAAGAAGTGTGGATTTGCCCGCCCCCGAGGGCCCGATGACGGCCACCTTGGCACCCTTGGCCACTTCCCAATGGGCGATCAGGTGAAAACCCTCTTGCCGGATATCAAGCTGTTCAAGCCGCAGCACGTGAGGTTCCCCATCTGTCAAAGGCCCAGAACAGGGCAAAGCTGGCGCTAACCAAGACAAGCGCCGCCCCGGCAGCGGCCTCCATCCGGTAGGCACCCATCAGGCGTTGGATCAAAAGCGGCAGCGTCTCGCTGCGTTCAGAGGCAAACAGCGCAATGACGCCCAGATCGCCCATCGACAAGGCCGCGGCCAGCCCGGCGCCAAAGCCCAAGGGCCGGGCAAGCCGTGGCAGGGTGATGAGGCGCAGGCGGGTTAGGCCATGGAGGCCAAGACTTTCGGACAGCCGTCCATAATCGGCCAAAAGTGCGCGGGTTTCGGGCAGCAAAAGGCGAAAGAGATAAGGCAAGGCCATGGCAGCATTGACGGCCAAAGTCACGGGAAGGGCAAGGGTTTCGGGCTGGATGCCGGGATGCACGGCCAAGAACAGCCCCGTCCCGATCACCAGACCCGAGGCCGAGAGCGGCAGCATCGCGGTCAGTTCAAGCCAGCCTTGCCCGCGTGCGACGGCAAGGGCCAAGGTCAGGGCGATGGCACTGGCCAACAAGGCCGAACCAATGGCCACAGCCAAAGACCGGGCGAGTGCAGGCCAGACACCCGCTGGCATCTCGGCTAGTCCGGGCAGCCCGCGCAGCGTGACGCCGAGGAGGGGGCCGAGAAGAAAGGCTGCGGCCAAGACAATGACCGCCCCATCCACCAAACGTCGCCACCCTTGTGGGTTGGGGATGTAAAGCGGTCGGCCCAGTCCGGGGCCGAACACCGCCCCGGTGGTCAGCCGCAGCGTGGTCAGCGTGACCGCTGCACAAAGTGCAAATTGCAGCGCGGCCAAAAGGGCGGCGCGGCCAAGATCAAACTCAAACCGCAGGGCCTGATAGATCGAAAGCTCGATGGTTGACGCGCTGGGCCCGCCGCCAAGGGTCAGAGCGACGGCAAAGCTGGTCAGGCACAGAAGAAAGATCGTGGCCAACGCACCGGGCAAGACGCTGCGCAGCATCGGCGCTTCAAGGTGACGAAACTGCGCTGCAGGGGGCATGCCCAACGCCATGGCCAGTCGAAAGCGTTCGGCCGGGATGGCCTGCCAGCCTTGCAAGATCATGCGTGTGGCGAGTGGCAGGTTGAGAAACACATGGGCCAGCACCACGCCATGCAGGCCAAAGATCGACAGGGGTGGCAGCCCAAGGCCGGTGAGGGCGGTGTTCACCGGCCCAGCACGGCCAAAGACCGCCAAAAGGCCTAGAACCGCGACCACCACCGGCAACAGGAAAGGTGCTGCCAAGAGGCGAACAAGCAGCGCACGCCCGGCAAAGCGGCGGCGTGCCAGCGCGCGGGCGAGGGGAATGGCCAAAAGACACGAGACCAGCGCCGAAAGCGCGGCCTGCAAAACAGTAAAGCGCAGCGCCGCGCCGTCGGCAGGGCCAAGCGACCAATCGGTCGCATGGCCCGCCGTCAGCGCGGCGCTGCCAAGGGTCAGCGCGGCAACGGCCAACCCCAGAAGGGCGGCCGTTGCGCGGGCTGTTATTGGGCCAGCGCGGCTTGCCATTCCGCGACGGCCGCATCGCGTAGCGCGCCAGCCTCCTCTTGTGACAACAAAAGCGACTTGGCCGGCTGTATCAGGGTTTCAAACCCTTGCGGCAGCCCTGCTGCCAAGGGGTTGGCCGGATACATCCAGTTGGTCGTCGGGATAACACCTTGCGCCGCTTGGCCAGTCAGATAGGCAAGGAAGGCATCGGCCAGCGCGGGTTGGTCGCTGGCCCCAAGTTTGCCCGCCACCTCAATCTGCAGGTAATGGCCTTCGTCGAAGGCGGCGGCGGTCTTCGTGTCATCGCTTTCGGCGATCAGGTGATAGGCGGGCGAGGTGGTGTAGGACAGCACCATATCCGCCTCACCCTCAAGGAAAAGGCCATAAGCTTCGGACCAGCCCGGGGTGACGGTGACGATGTTGTCCTTCAGCCCGGCCCAGATTTCGGCTGCACGGTCGCCGTAAGCGGCCTTGACCCACATCACCAGCCCCAGACCGGGGGTCGAGGAGCGCGGGTCCTGAATGACGATCTTCAGGTCGGACGCGGCCAGCTCTTCAAAGGATTTCGGCGGGCTGGCGAGGGATTTGTTGTGCACAAAGGCGAACCAGCCCCAGTCAAAGGGCAGGAAATTCGCGTCCTCATATGGGGTTGGCAGCCCGGTGACTGCGGGCTGGCCGTGGGCGGTAAACAGCCCGGTGGCGGCAGCCTGTGCGGTGAGGTTGGTGTCAAGGCCCACCACCACATCGGCGGCGCTGGCTGCACCTTCAAGCTGCAGGCGCGCCAAAAGTGACGCGCCATCGCCGGCCGTCACAAAGCGCAGATCGCAGGCACAGCTTTCCTCAAAGCCCTTTTCAATGGCCGGGCCGGGGCCCCATTCTGAGGCAAAGCTGTCATAGGTATAGACGTCAAGCACTGGGGTTTCCGCGGCTGCCAAGCTGGCAAGGCACGCAAAAGCCGCAGAAAGGGGGATGGTTCTCATAGCTTCCTCCAATTGCGACGGCATAGGTCGGGATGGAGGTTTTCCATACACCTTCCCTCCGCCGGTATGATCCGGTTCAGGTTCAACGGGTCCGCATCGCTGCATCTCAGCCCTTTCAGGCACCCCGAGGTATGGGAAAACATAGCGCCACGAACGCCGGGCGCAAGGGGGGTCAGGCCGCGCTGGTGGTCAGCTGTCAAGTCTGGCAGTGAAGGCCGCCTTTGATGCCGCATAAACTGCCCTGATCTGGGTCATATCCGTCGATGTGTTGCCTTGCGCGGCAAGGCGCTCACCCGTCTGGCACAGGAGGGCGAGGTCCGAGAACCCGAGGTTCAAGGCGGAGCCCTTAAGGAAATGCAGCAGGGATTCCAGCGATCTGGCATCGCCCGGCGCCAGTGGGTGCTGGGTAGCCTCGTCTGCCTCTTCCAAGAAGAGCGCGACAATTTCGGAAAAGTTTTCTGCGCCAACCTCATCCCGAAGTTCGGCCACGCGACCCCAGTCGATCATCAGACGCCCCATGCTGCGAGCCCGAGGCCAGTCTTGCGCCCCTGGCCTTAAGGAAGGGTTAGTCGCCGTCGCAAGCTGCGAAGGATTTTAGATTTCATTTTGTCTTAAGGCGTCTGGCGCAAACAGGACGGGCTGACATGGGGTGTCGGGCGATGGGGGTTGATTGTGGTGTTGAGTATGACAGAGGCCAGGTCCGCATCCGTGGGCGCCCAAACCGGGGCGGGCTTTTCAGGGCCTTTGCCGGTTTTGGTTGTGGATGACAGCACGGCACAGCGCCGGATTCTTGCCTTGCAGTTGCAGCGCTGGGGCTACCGGGTGGTTGAGGCCGCCAGCGGCGAAGAGGCACTGCACGCGTGCCAGTCCACGGACTTTGAGATGGTGGTGTCAGACTGGATGATGCCGGGGATGACTGGCCTTGAGTTTTGCCGAAGCTTCAAGGGTTTGCCGCGTGATGGCTATGGGTATTTCATTCTGCTCACCTCCAAGTCGGAAAAGGCCGAGGTGGCCGATGGGCTGGAAGTTGGGGCGGATGACTTCCTGTCAAAACCCGTCAGCCTGACCGAGTTGCGTGCCCGCCTGCGGGCGGGGGAGCGGATCTTGGGCATGCAGCGCGAGTTGGTGCAGAAAAACCGGCTGATCGGCACCACGCTCGATGAACTGCAAAAACTCTATGATTCGCTGGACCGTGATCTGATTGAGGCGCGCAAGCTGCAAGATGGCTTGGTGCGCGACCGGTTCCGCGATTACGGGGCAGGGACTGTGTCCTTGCTTTTGAAGCCCTCGGGTCATGTCGGGGGCGATCTGGTGGGCAGCTTCGTGATCGATTCGCACCGGCTGGGGCTCTTTGCGGTCGATGTGTCGGGCCATGGTGTGGCCTCGGCCATGATGACGGCGCGGCTGGCGGGGTTGTTATCTGGCGGATCACCCGATCAGAACATTGCGTTGAGACCAGGGCCACAGGGGCGGCGCGATGCCTATCCGCCGGCCTTGTTGGCCGAGCGGTTGAATCGCCTGATGATCGAAGATCTGCAAGTTGATCAGTATTTTACCTTGGCCTACGCCGAGGTGAACATGGCCACCGGTGCCTTCGCGCTGACGCAGGCCGGGCATCCGCACCCTTTGGTGCTGCGCCGCGATGGCCGGGTGGATGTGCTGGGCGATGGGGGCATGCCGATTGGGTTGGTTGAGGGGGCCAGCTATGGACAGGTGACGGGCCAGTTGCAGCCGGGTGATCGGCTGATCCTGATTTCGGACGGGATGACGGAATGCCCGGCCCCTGACGGCCAAGAGCTTGGGGGCGAAGGGTTGACGGCGCTTTTGATGGCCAATGCCACGCTGCCCAGTGCCGACCTTTTGGAGGCACTGGTTTGGGATTTGTCAAAACATGCCGGGGGGGTGGAGTTTCCCGATGATGTCTCGGCCCTGATTTTTGATTATCAGGGGGCCTGAACCCTCCCAGATCCCGGTTAAGAGCGGCTGGCGAGCGCTTGTGCCAGCAAGGCGCGGTCGCCGTCATTGCCCAGAAGATCAAGCGCTTGATGTGCGGGCATCCAATGGGCGGAATGGCCTTTTTCGGTCGGCGGACCAAGCCGCAGCGTGGGCTGGGCGAGATAGATCGTGCAAATCTTTTCGGCCCAGCGGTCATAGTCGGGCATATAGCAAAAGCGGCGGAAGGCACCGAACCTGCGCGCAGCGGTGATGCGCCAGCCGGTTTCCTCCATCACTTCGCGGTGCAAAGCGGGCAGCGGGTGTTCGCCCGGATCAATGCCGCCGCCGGGAAGCTGGAATTCGTTATCTGGTTCGGCCTGATGGGTCAGCAGGATGTCATCGCTGCGCAGCAGGATAGCATAGACCCCGGGACGGCGGCGGTAAATCTGCCCCGCCACTACCGGCTCGCCGTAGCGTCTGATCATGATGCCCCCTTGGTGCGACGGTTGCCCTGACTATATAGGCGCGGTATGCCAAGAACGGCAGACTTAGGAAACCCCATATGACCGCGCAGACCATCACCTGGGACGATACCGTCCTTCCCTTTCAGCTTGACCGCGCCGATGTGCGTGGCCGTGTCGCCCGTCTGGACGGTGTTCTGGATCAGGTGCTGAAGCAGCACAGCTATCCGCCCGTGATCGAAGCGCTGGTGGCCGAGATGGCGCTGTTGACGGCGCTGATCGGCCAATCGGTGAAACTGCGCTGGAAGCTTTCGTTGCAGGTGCGCGGAAAGGGCGCGGCCCGGCTGATTGCCACCGACTATTACGGTCCCGCGGAAGAGGGTGAACCCGCGCGCATTCGCGCCTATGCCAGCTATGATGCGGACCGTCTGGATCATGACGCTGCCCCCTTTAGCCAAATCGGCGACGGGTATTTTGCCGTGATGATCGATCAGGGCGAAGGCATGGTGCCCTATCAGGGCTTTACCCCAATCGCGGGCGGCTCGCTGGCCTCTTGTGCCGAAACCTATTTCGCGCAGTCCGAACAATTGCCCAGCCGCTTTGTACTGACCTTTGGCAAAAGTCAGGTGCCGGGCGGCCGGTCTCATTGGCGCGCGGGCGGGGTGATGCTGCAGCACATGCCGTCTATTGGCGGCAATCGCCCCGTGGCGGCTGAGGCCGGGTCGGGCGAAGGCGGGCTCTTGAGCCACGTCGATATTCTGTCGGGCGAAGACAGCGAGAATTGGACTCGGGCCAATGCGCTGTTGGAAACGGTCGAAGAGTTGGAGTTGATCGGACCTTCGGTCTCGCCGACTGAGCTGTTGGTTCGGCTCTTCCATGAAGAGGCCCCGCGGGTGTTTGACGCCCAGCCGGTGCGGTTTGGGTGCTCTTGCTCGGAAGACAAGGTGCGGCAAGCCATGTCGATCTACAGCCAAAAAGACATCAAGCACATGACGACCGAGGCGGGCGTGGTGACCGCTGATTGTCAGTTCTGCAGCGCGCATTACGAATTGGACCCAAAGACGCTTGGGTTTGAGGCGAAGAATGCCTGAGGCCGCGCGCCTGCGTGATGCTTTGTTGCGTCCCGCTGGCGCCTCGTCTGATTTTGACCTGAACCCGGCGATCCAGCTGCCGCCCGGCCGCGTGTTGCGGCCTGCGGCGGTTTTGGTGGCGGTTTGGGGGGATCGGCTTTTGCTGACCAAACGCTCATCACGGCTGAAGCATCATCCGGGGCAAATTGCCTTTCCGGGTGGCAAGCTGGATGCGACAGACCCCAGTCTTGAAGCGGCGGCCTTGCGCGAATCGCGCGAGGAGGTGGGCCTGCCCGAGGAGCTGGTCGAGATCTGGGGCCGCTTGCCCACGCATGAAACCGTGACCGGGTTTATTGTGACGCCGGTCCTTGGCCAGATTACAGCTGATTTCCGCCCCATCCCCGAGGCGGGCGAGGTGGATGAGGTCTTCACCGTGCCCTTGGCGCATGTGCTGGACCCCAAGTCTTATGTGATCGAGCGACGGCGCTGGCGCGGCGAATGGCGGCGCTATTATGCGGTGCCTTATGGGCCCTATTACATCTGGGGGGCAACGGCGCGCATCTTGCGTGGGCTGGCCGAGCGGGTGGCGCGATGATGATCACGGGGGACTGGCTGGCACAGCCCGGCACGCAGGCCCTGTGCGGGGCCTTGGAAGCGGCAGGGTATCGGGCCTTGTTCGTGGGCGGTTGTGTCCGCAATGCGCTTTTGGGCGTTTCGGTGGCTGATGTCGATATTGCCACCGATGCCCGGCCTGAAACCGTAACCCGGTTGGCTGAAGCGGCAGGTTTGCGCGTGGTGCCAACGGGGATCGAGCATGGCACGGTGACGGTCATCGCGGGCGGCGTGCCGCATGAGGTAACGACCTTTCGGCGCGACGTGGAAACCGATGGTCGGCGCGCGGTGGTGGCCTTTGCCGATGATGTCACGGAAGATGCCGCGCGGCGCGATTTCACCATGAACGCGCTTTATGCCGATCTGCGGGGCAATGTGATTGACCCCTTGGGTGGCTTGCCGGACCTTGTGGCGCGGCGGTTGCGATTTGTGGGGGATGCGCATCAGCGTATCCGCGAGGATTATCTGCGGATCTTGCGGTTCTTTCGGTTTCACGCCCATTACGGTGATCCCGGGCAAGGCATGGATGCCGAAGCGCTGGCCGCCTCAGCCGAATTGGCCGAAGGGGTGGATGGTCTGTCGCGCGAGCGGATCGGGTCAGAAATTCGTAAGCTTCTTGCCGCGCCCGCCCCCGCCCCCGCCGTGGCAGCGATGGCGCAAGCAGGGGTTCTAACCCGTGTCTTGCCGGGGTCTGATACACGTGCTTTGGCGCCTTTGGTGCATCTGGAAAGCGGCCTGCCTCCACGCTGGCAGCGTCGGTTGGCGGCTTTGGGCGGCCAAGATGTGGAGGACCGGTTGCGCCTGTCGCGGGCCGATGCGGCGGTTCTTGCTGCCTTGCGGGATGCGGTGGGACGCGGGTGGTCGCCCGCCGCGCTGGGCTGGAAACTGGGGGCCGAGGGGGGCCGCGATGCGGTGTTGCTGAGGGCGGCACTGTTGGAAAGCACCTTGCCAACGGACTGGCAAACTGACGTTGCTCGTGGTGCTGCCAGCGTGATGCCGGTGACGGCGATTGATTTGATGCCTGATCTGCAGGGGGCGGCGCTGGGCGCGCGGTTGAAAGAGATCGAGGCGCGCTGGTTGGCCAGCGATCTGCGCCTGACGCGCGCCGATTTCTTGGACTGACGCGCACTCGTCGAGCAGTTCCTGCACCCCTCGCGGTGGTTTTCCGACGCGTGCACGACGTGCTCAAGGAGGTGGCACCTGCTTGCAAGACGCGCTATCTCTGCGCAGCAGAGCAGGAAAAACATGTTCAAGTTCTTTGAGGGGTTGATTGACCCCTATGCCCCCTATCCCCAAACCGACTCGCCGCCGCGCAAGCTGTGGCCGTTTTTGGCTGACTATATCCGCCCCTTTCGCAAGGTGTTCGCGGCCACCGCCGTGCTGTCGGTTCTGGCGGCCTTCGCCGATGTGGCGTTGATTTGGTATGTCGGGCGGCTGGTGGACCAGTTGGCAACCGCCGGGCCTGCCGGGTTCTGGGCGGCGCATGGGGCCGAGCTTGTGGGCGTGGCGCTGGCCGTGTTGATCCTGCGGCCTTTGCTGCTGGTCGGCAATATTGCGCTGTTGCACAACACCATCTTGCCTAATTTTGGCACCATGATCCGGTGGCGCGCCCATGCCCATGTGATCCGCCAACCTGTGGGTTGGTTTGAATCCGATTTTGCCGGGCGCATCGCCAACCGGATCATGCAAACCCCGCCCGCCGCTGGGGATGCGGTGTTTCAGACCTTTGATGCGGTGGCCTTTGCCAGTGTCACCGTGGTCGGCGCGGGGATCATGCTGGCCGACGCTGACCCGCGGCTGTTGCTGCCTTTGGTGGTGTGGTTTGTGCTCTATATGGCTTTGGTGCGCTGGACCGTGCTGCGCGCGGGCCCGGCGTCAAAGGCCAGTTCGGATGCGCGCTCTGCGGTGACAGGGCGCGTCGTCGATGCCTACACGAACATTCACTCGGTCAAGCTCTTTGCCCGACATGACACGGAAATGGCCTATGCCAAAGAGAGCATCGAACACGCCCGTGAGACGTTCAAGCAAGAGATGCGGATCATCACCAAGATGGATCTGGCGCTGACCACCTTGAACGGCGGGTTGATCGTGGCGGTGACGGGCTGGGCGATTTTGCTTTGGGTGCAAGGGGCGGCCAGCGTAGGCACTGTGGCGGCGGCAACGGCGCTTGTCTTGCGGCTGAACAACATGACCTATTGGATCATGTGGGCCTTCACCTCGCTCGTGCAGGCTTTGGGCGTCGTGCAAGAGGGGATGGAGACGATTGCCCATCCGATCGGGCTGGTCGATGCACCGGGCGCCAAGCCCTTGGCGTTTCGTGACGGCTTGATCGAGATTGACGGGATCAGCCATCATTATGGGCGCGGTTCGGGCGGGTTGCAGAACCTGTCGCTGACGATCCGCCCGGGCGAGAAGATCGGCATTGTCGGCCGGTCCGGGGCGGGCAAGTCGACCTTGGTCAAGCTGATGCTGCGGTTTTACGACACGGAATCGGGGCGCATTGCGATTGACGGGCAAGATATTGCGCGCGTGACCCAAGACAGTCTGCGCGCCCACATCGGTATGGTGAGCCAAGACAGCAGCCTGTTGCACCGCTCGGTGCGCGACAATATTCTGTATGGCCGCCCCAAGGCGAGCGAGGATCAGATGATTGCCGCGGCCAAGCAGGCCGAAGCGCATGAGTTCATCCTGACGCTGGAAGATCCGCAGGGCCGTACCGGCTATGACGCCCATGTGGGCGAGCGGGGGGTGAAGCTTTCGGGTGGGCAGCGCCAAAGGGTGACATTGGCGCGGGTGATCCTGAAGGATGCGCCGATCCTGATCTTGGATGAGGCGACCAGTGCCTTGGACAGTGAGGCTGAGGCCGCGATCCAAGAGGCGCTTTATGGCGTGATGGAAGGCAAGACGGTGATCGCGATTGCGCACCGGCTGTCCACCATCGCCGCGATGGACCGGATTGTGGTCTTGGAAGATGGGCGGATTGCCGAAGAGGGCAGCCATGCCGGGCTTTTGGCCAAGGGCGGGCTATATGCCCGGTTCTGGGCCCGGCAGTCGGGTGGCTTTATCGGGCTGGAGGACGAGGCATGAGTTTGCTGCGCATGGGCGATTGGATTGATGCCTTTCGACCCGCCAAATCAGCGCCGCCGCAGACCTTGGGGGCCTTCTTTAACTGGGCGCTGCAAGGGTCATGGGCGCAGCTTTGGTTTTCGGCCTTTCTGTCGTCTTTGGCCGGGGTGACCGAGGTCATTTCGGCCTTGGTGCTAGGCTGGGTGATTGATGCGGCCGTGGGCGGCAATCCTGCGACCTTTTTCACCGATCATTTCGATCTTCTCATGTGGTCGATGGCATTTTACCTGATCCTGCGGCCGGTCAGTTACGCGATTTCATCCGCCTCAGTTCAGATCACGCTGGGGCCAAACCTGTTGCCACTCGTACTCAGCCGGTTGCACCGCTGGACGCTGGGCCAAGCATTGACGTTCTTCGACAATGATTTCGCCGGCCGGATTGCGCAAAAGCAGATGCAGGCGGCGCGGGCGGTAACGGATGTCACGACCGAAATGATCAACACCGTGGCCTTTGCTTTGGCCTCGGTGATCGCCTCGGTCGTGTTTTTGTTTTCGGTCGATCTGCGGATTGGCTTGGCGCTGGCGATCTGGCTTTTGGCCTATCTCTTGCTGATCAAGGTCTTCATCCCGATGGTGCGCGCCAATTCAGCGGCGCGCGCAAGCAGTCGGGCTATGGTGACGGGGCAGGTGGTGGACACCATCACCAACATCAAGACGGTCAAGCTTTTCGCCCATGCCGCCTTTGAGGACCGGGTTGCCTTGAAAGCGATGGAGGTGTTTCGCGACCGGTCTCTGGAATACGGCGTCATTGCCGCATGGTTCCGGCTGGCGCTGATGACGCTGGCGGGGATTTTGCCGGTGATCCTGATCGGGGGCACCATTTTGCTGTGGCAAGACGGGCTGGCGACGCCGGGCAGCATCGCGGCAGCCGGGGCGATTTCCATGCGGATCGCCCAGATGACCGGCTGGGTCAGCTTTACCCTGATGACGATCTACACCTCGGTCGGTGAGGTGGAGGACGGGATGCAGACCTTGGCCGTGGCGCACAGCCTTGCCGATGCGCCGGGCGCGGTGGAGCTTGCGCGTGTCAAGGGTGAGATCCGGTTTGAAGGTGTGACCTTTGCCTATGGTCGCCAGCGCGGTGGCGTTGCGGATATTGATCTGACAATCCGGGCCGGGGAAAAGCTGGGGATCGTGGGCGCTTCGGGGGCAGGGAAATCCAGCCTCGTGGCGCTGCTTCTCAGGCTTTATGACACCGAACAGGGCCGGGTTTTGGTTGATGGGCAGGATGTGCGGGCGGTGAGCCAAGAGTCCTTGCGCCGTCAGATCGGGATGGTCACGCAGGAAACCGCGATGTTCAACCGCAGTGCGCGCGACAACATCGGCTATGGCCGCCCCGATGCGACCGATCCTGAAATCATCGCCGCATCCAAGGCCGCCGAGGCGCATGAGTTCATTGATGGCATGCTCGATCATCAGGGGCGGCGCGGATATGAGGCCTATCTTGGCGAACGCGGCGTCAAGCTGTCGGGTGGGCAGCGGCAGCGGATTGCGCTGGCGCGGGCGTTCCTGAAGGACGCGCCGATCCTTGTGCTGGACGAGGCGACGAGTGCTTTGGACAGCGAGGTTGAAGCCAGCATCCAAGAGGCGCTTGGCCGGGTGATGCAGGGCAAGACCGTGCTGGCCATCGCGCACCGCTTGTCGACGATTGCCGCGATGGACCGGATTATTGTGATGGAGCAAGGCCGCATCGTCGAGCAGGGCGATCACGCTGGCCTTTTGGCCAAGGGTGGGGTCTATGCGCGCTATTGGAACCGCCAGTCGGGCGGGTTCATCGGCACGGATGAGGATGACGCGTGAAACTGACGATCGACAGGCTGGGCCACCATGGGGACGGCATTGCCATGGCCGAAGACGCTGCGGGCAAGATGGTGCCGATCTATGCGCCCGGTTGCCTGCCCGGTGAAGTGGTTGAGGGCGATCTGGTCAAGGACACGCTGACCAATCTACGGATCATCACTCCCTCGCCCAAGCGGGTGAAACCGCCCTGCGCCCACGCGCGCACCTGCGGTGGCTGTCTGATGCAGCATGTCTCCGATGACTTTGTGGCAGAGTGGAAACAGGGCATCGTCGTCGGCGCTTTGGCGGCGCAGGGGATGTTGGCCACGTTCCGGCCCATGGCCACCTCGCCCGCGCGGTCGCGCCGGCGGGCCACGCTGTCGGCGCGCAAGACCAAAGGCGGCGTGCAAATGGGCTTTCACGCCCGCGCCAGTGATACGCTGGTCGCGGTGCCAAACTGCCAGTTGTTGCATCCTGATCTGATTGCGGCCTTTCCAGCCTTGGAAATGCTGGTGAAACTGGGCGGCTCGCGCACGGTTGAGGTGCAACTGACCGTGACGCGCAGCCTTGCCGGGGCGGATGTGGCAGTAACGGGGGGCAAGCCGCTGGATGCGGCCTTGCAGATGGAGATGGCGCGGCTGTGCGAGGCGCACAAGATTGCGCGCCTGACCTGGAACGGTGAGACGGTCGCCTTACGGGCCGCCCCGGTGCAACGCTTTGGCCGCGCGCTGGTCGCCCCGCCGCCGGGGGCCTTCTTGCAGGCCACGGCCGAGGGGGAGACGGCGCTGTTGCAAGCCGTAGCTCTTGCCATTGGTTCGGCGCGTAAGGTCGTCGATCTTTTTGCGGGATCAGGCACCTTCAGCATTCCCTTGGCCGAACGCGCCGAGGTGCATGCCGTGGAAGGCGAGGCCACGATGATCGCCGCCTTGGAAAAGGGCGCGCGTATGGCCGAGGGGCTAAAGCGGCTGACGGCCGAGACGCGCGACCTGTTTCGCCGCCCCTTGGAGCCGGATGAGTTCAAGGGCGTGGAGGCCGTGGTGATCGATCCGCCGCGCGCGGGGGCCGAGGCGCAGGTGGCTGTGCTGGCCAAAACCGCAGTTCCGGTGATTGCCTATGTCTCGTGCAACCCCGCGACCTTTGCCCGCGATGCACGGGTGCTGGTTGAGGCAGGGTATCAACTGGACTGGGTGCAGGTCGTGGATCAGTTCCGCTGGTCGTCACATGTCGAGCTGGCGGCGCGGTTGAGCCGCTAGGTCCTTTGTGCACGGTCCGTGAGATAAAGATCCTGTGATCCTCCAAAGCGTGCTGGCCAGATTGGCGAAAATCCGCTATTCGGCGGAAAAACATGGGCAAATCAGGGCAGTCGCAGCATATGGCCGTTTTCCGGATTCTTCTTCTGATCGTGGCCGCTTTTGCGATCACGGCCTGTGGCAGCGGTAAATTCAAGACCTATGACGGCCCCGAGGTCACCCAGATTCAGGTGCATAAGGCGGACCGCAAGATGTATCTGCTGCACAATGAAAAAGTGCTGAAAAAGTATAACGTCAGCCTTGGCTTTACCCCCGAGGGGCATAAGCAGTTTGAGGGCGACGGCAAAACCCCGGAAGGGGTTTACACCATCACCCATCGCAACCCGAATTCAGAGTTCTACCTGTCTTTGGGGGTCAGCTATCCCAATGCACAGGACCGGGCCTTTGCCGCCGCGCAAGGCAAGCCGCCGGGCGGAGATATCTTCATCCATGGCGGGCCGAACCGGAAGGTGACCAAGCGCGACTGGACGGCGGGCTGTGTTGCAGTGACCGATCGGCAGATGGAAACCATCTATGCGATGGTCAAACCCGGCACACCGATCTTGATCCTGCCATAAGCGGGCACGAAAAAGGGGGCCACCGGCCCCCGATGTTCTGTCGAAAAACGAATGGCTTAGCCGCCCGTCAGCAGCGTCCACCAGATCTTGCCGCCCGGCTCTTGGAACCAGGCAAAGCCAAGGTTGCGCGCCATCGGGTCCAAGATGACGTTGCGGGTGTCGGGTTGCGCCATCCAAGCGGCGAGAGACTCCATCTCGGTCTCATAGGTTTCCGAGATCAGCTCGCCCAAGAACTTTCCGGGATAGCCCACGCGCTGCACGCGCTGGAGCGGCGAGGAGCCGTCCGAGCCAAAGTGCCAAGGGCGGTTTTGCACCGACATATCGCGCGAATGGGTCAAGGCGGCGGCATTCAGTTCGGCGTTCAGCTGCAAGGGCGCCGCACCTTTGGCCGCGCGCAGAGTGTTGACCGAGTCAAGCACCCGGAAGGGGATCTTTTCGGCGGTCGAATTGTTGATTTTGTAGACGCGCGGCAAGGGCCGGCCATCGGCGCCCACCTGCGGCTCGCCCATGCCGATACCGCAGGCACCGAGAACGGCGGCAGCGCCACCCATCAAGAAAACTGTCCGTCTGTTCATCTTATGCCACCACGAATGGGCCACTGGGGCCATAGTTTGCCCGTCTTTACCCAAAGAAGTGCCAAGGAGCAAACCCAACTCTGCGTGACCTTGCCGATCGGCGGGCTAATGACAGGCCTTTGATTTGCGCCTTGTGGGCCCTGCGTGTAAAAGGCGGCAGTTCCCATTTTACGGAGATCAGCGGATGACCGCCGAAAATCGCAAGTCGCTGAACCGCCGCCTGTTCCTGAGCGGCGCCGCTGCCCTGACATCTGCCGCGGCTATGCCCGCTTTTGGCCAGGCGCTGGACGGCAGCACCGAAATGCTGCCAGCAGCCGGGGGCCAGGTGCGCAACAACGTCTCCAGCTTCCGCATGCTGGAGTGGCAGAATTATTTCGACAATACCCGCAACGGCGCGATTTTGGTTGATATCACGTCACGTGCCTTGCATTTCTGGTCGGAAGATCAGTCGATCTATCGGCTTTACCCCACGTCGGTGCCGCTTTCAGAAGAGCTGACACGCCGCGGTCGGACCGAAGTCGTTGAGAAGGTGGTGAATCCGACATGGCGGCCGACGCCGTCGATGCGCGAGCGCAATCCGGAATGGCCCGAAGTGGTCGAGGGTGGTTCCCCCGACAACCCCTTGGGCACCCGGGCGCTGTATCTGAGCTGGACCTATTACCGCATTCACGGCACCCATGACACGCGCAAGATTGGGCGGCGTTCGTCCAATGGCTGCGTGGGCCTGTACAACGAACACATCCAAGAGCTGTTCGATATGGCAAAAGTGGGCACGCAAGTGTTGCTTATTTGACGACATGATGGCTCTAGCCTCGTTGTGCTTGCACGGGTGGATTGCAAATTGCCCGGCAAGCTGATTAGGAGAGCAACATGAGGAATTGTCTTGGGTGTGTAGCGTCGCCTCTGAAAAATTCGACGTTGCGCAATAACTGGAGGTCACTATGAAGAAGATCGCTCTCGCCGCCGCTCTGTCGGTTGCTGCTACCACCGCTTTCGCTGGCGGCATGGCTGAACCCGTCATGGAAGAAACCGTTGTTGCAGCTGGCGCTTCGTCGTCGGGCGGCATGGTTCTCCCGCTGCTGCTGCTGGTGGCTGTTGCCGCCGCTGTTGCTTCGAACTAATCCTTTCCGGATTGGTACAAGAATTGGGCGGCAGGTTTCCTGCCGCTCTTTTCTTTTTGTGTGAAGACTAAGGCAGGCCGGTTCTGAACGATCAGATCCAACCCGCCAGATTTTCCTGAATGACCTGCACCAGCGCATCAACATGCGCGGCATCATCGTTCAGGCAGGGGATATAGGTGAACTCCTCACCCCCAGCATGCTCGAAAGATTCACGGATCTCGCCGTTGATTTCTTCCAAGGTCTCGATGCAGTCAGCCGAAAAGGCAGGCGCGATCACGGCGATACGCTTTTTACCCTCTTTGGCCAGATCGGCCACATGATCCACCGTATAGGGTTTCAGCCATTCTTCCCGGCCAAAGACCGATTGGAAGGTGGTGATGATATCGGCTTTGTCCCAGCCCAGACGTTCGCGCAAGAGCCGTGTCGTCTTGGCACATTGGCAGTGATAGGGGTCGCCCTCCATCAGATAGCGGATCGGCATGCCGTGATAGCTGGCGACCAACACATCTGGGCGAACCTCAAGCTTGGCATAGGCGCGCTCGACGGACTGGGCCAGCGCCTCGATATAGGCGGGATGTTCAAAGTATTCGGCCACCACGCGCGCGGCAGGTTGGCGTTTTTCCTTCATCAAGGCACGGAAGAAAGCATCATTGGCTGTGGCTGAGGTCGCGCCGGCGTAATGCGGGTAAAGCGGGAAGAACAAGATCTTTTCGACCCCGGCCGCCACCATTTCCTGCACCTTTGAGGCGGTTGAGGGATTGCCGTAGCGCATGCAGAAATCAACCATGACGCGGTCCCCGTGCCGCGCCTTGATCTGAGCTGCGATCGCCGCGGTCTGATCCTTGGTGATCGTCAACAGCGGGCTTTCGTTTTTCTCGTGGTTCCAGATCAGCTTGTAGTTCGCGCCGCTGGTAAAGGGCCGTTTGGTCAGGATGATCAGCTGCAACAGCGGCTGCCATTTCCAATCGGCAATATCGACCACCCGCTTGTCGGACAGGAATTCGTTCAGATAGCGCCGCATCGACCAATAGTCGTAATTGTCCGGCGTGCCGAGATTGGCCAGCAGGATGCCCACCTTTGCGGCCTTAACCTTGGGATGATCGGAAGGCGCGTGGGCCAATCGGCCGGCACCGGGCATGACATCGGTCATATTCGTCCTCGTGTTGTTAGCCCCGAGATAACCCGCCCTGCGGCGCGGTCAACCTTTTTGGTCGGAAAGCGGGGTCTCTGCGGCATTCAGCGCATCTGCAAGCCGTGCGGCCGCCGATCCGGGGCGGAGCGGCTTTTGCTGGCTGTCATGTGGGGCCCATCCTGTCAGGCAGATAATCTCAAAGGTGGCGGGGATGCGGCCATTGGGGGTGGCGAAGCGGTGGTGATAGATCTCAGCCGCCCGCAGCAGCACTGACCTGCGGGTTGGGCGGCGCAGGCGGGCGGCAAGGGCATTGCCTTCCCCCATCGCGCGCAAGTCGCGCATCAGGTGCAGGGCATCGGTGTAAAGCACGGTCTTGGTAAAGCTGTCGGCCACAGGCAAGCCAAAGCCAGCCCGGCCCAAAAGCCCGCCCAGATCGCGGATTTCGCCCATCGGCAGAACGCGGGGCGACAAGCCGCCGGTCAGTTCCGCCTCGGCCTCGGCAAGACAGGCGCGCAATTCGTGCAAGGTCTGTCCGCCGAACATCAGCCCCAGAAATAGCCCGTCAGGTTGTAGGGCACGGCGACATTGCACCAACTGACCAACCGGATCATTGGCCCAATGCAATGCAAGGGCGTGGATCACCAGATCATGGGCTGCGGGTTGCAGCGCAAGCGTGTCATCATCGGCGATTGTCGGGAAATTCGACCAAAGGCTGGGAAAACCTGTCACCACCACTGGGGCCGTAAAGGTTCTGTTAACCTCCTCCAGTCTTTCCTGAACTTCGGCCACGACCTCTTCGTGCAGAAATAAGGCCGAGGCTCGGGCGCGGTGCAGGGCCAAAGCCGTGCGATCTGTCAAAAGAGGGGGGGACGTGTTCATGGCGGGGCAAGATAGGGGGCGCGGGGGCAAATGCAAAGGGGTGTGATGGCCGCTGCACTTCACCTGCTTTACCCGCCGCAATGCCTGACCTGTGGTGCCATGGTGACCACGGATTTCGGCCTCTGTGGCAGTTGTTGGCGGGAAACTCCCTTCATCAGCGGGCTGGTCTGCGACCAATGTGGCGTGCCGATGCCGGGCGAGGAGACGAGAAAGCCCGAGCATTGCGATGACTGCCTGACCATTGCCCGGCCTTGGTCACGCGGGCGATCGGCGCTTTTGTATCAAGACAACGCCCGGGCAATGGTGCTGGCGCTGAAACACGGCGACCGGCTGGATCTGGCGCGACCGGCCGCGCAATGGATGCTTCGCGTGGCAGAGCCCATTTTGGAGCCCGGCATGTTGGTGGCTCCGGTGCCTTTGCATTGGATGCGGCTGTTCCGGCGGCGTTACAACCAGTCGGTCCTCTTGTCGCAGGCCATCGCCCGGGCGGCCGCGTTGGAGCATTGCCCGGATCTTTTGACGCGGAACCGGTCCACACCCAGCCAAGAAGGCAGGGGCCGCGACGCGCGGTTTGCCAATATGCAGGGCGTCATCGCGCTGCATCCGCGCCAAGGCACGCGGGCCGAGGGGCGGCATGTGCTGTTGGTTGATGATGTCATGACCTCGGGCGCGACCTTGGCCGCTGCGGCCGAGGCCTGTGTGGCGGGGGGTGCACGGGCGGTGTCGGTTCTGACCATGGCGCGCGTTGCGAAGGATGCCTAAATCCTTATAGTCGCGCCAACGCTTAGGTTGCCTTAAGGACCACGCCATGAAACCGGTTGAGATCTACACCACCCAGACCTGCCCCTATTGCATTGCGGCCAAGCGGCTGTTGGTGAAAAAGGGCGTCGATTTCAAAGAAATCGACGTGGGTGGCCAGCCACAATTGCGGGCTGCCATGACGCAGCGCGCAGGGGGGCGCACCTCGGTGCCGCAGATTTTCATCGGCGGGAACCATGTGGGCGGCTGCGATGATCTGCATGCGCTGGATCACGCGGGCAAGCTTGATCCGATGCTGGCCTAAGCCATGCGCGCGGGGCTGGTGCAGCTGAATGTGGGCGATGACCCGGCGGTGAACCTGCCGGTAACGGTCGATTTGGTGCGCCGTGCGGTCGCGGGCGGGGCGGGCTTTGTGCTGACCCCGGAATGCACAAATGCCCTGTCAGGCAACCGCGCCCATCAGCGCAGCGTGCTGCGCCATGAGGCGGATGATCCCACGCTTGCCGCCTTGCGCGATGAGGCGGCGCGGGCCGGGGTTTGGCTGTTGATCGGTTCGCTGGGCGTGTTGACCCATGATGCCGATGGCCGTTTTGCCAATCGGTCGTTCCTGATTGGTCCGGGCGGAGAGATTGTCGCGCGCTATGACAAGATTCACATGTTCGATGTGAATGTGTCCGAGGCCGAGATTTACCGGGAATCCGCAGGCTATCGCCCCGGCACGGCGGCGGTTCTGGCCGATGCGGGCTTCGCCAAGATTGGCATGACGGTGTGCTATGACCTGCGCTTTGCGCATCTGTTTCGCCATTTGGCAAAGGCCGGGGCGCAAATTTTGACGGTGCCTGCGGCCTTTAACCACATCACCGGCGCAGCGCATTGGGAGGTTCTCTTGCGCGCCCGGGCGATTGAAACGGGATGTTTTGTGCTGGCGCCCGCGCAAACCGGCTTTCACGTCGAAACCGCTGGCAAGGGGCGGCGCACCTACGGCCATTCGCTGGCCATCGCCCCTTGGGGCGAGGTTCTCGCGGATGCGGGCACCGATCCGGGCGTCACGCTGGTCGATCTTGATCTGTCGCAGGTGGCCACGGCGCGCGCCCGCGTGCCAAGCCTGTCCCATGACCGGGAGTTCACCGGGCCATGACCGATCGCACGGATGATCTGGCTGTCTCCTTGTTTGGCGAGCTGTTCATGGCCGACCAGCTTGCGCGGAACCGTGTCTCCAAGGCGTTGCCCAAAGGGATGGAGCTGTCGCATTTTTCGGTGCTGAACCATCTTGCCCGGCTGAACGAAGAGCGCACTCCGGCTCAGTTGGCGCGTGCCTTTCACGTGACGCGCGGGGCGATGACCAATACATTGACCAAGCTGGAATGGGCGGGTCATGTGCATATTCGCCCCGATTGGGATGATGCTCGGCAGAAGTTCGTCGCGATCTCGCCCGCAGGGCGGGCGGCGCGCGATGCCGCCGTGGCGGCGGTGATCCCGATGATTGCCGATGTGGTTCAAAGCCTTGGCCCCGACAAAGTTCGTGCGGTTCTGCCCATTTTACGCGAAATGCGCGTCAAGCTGGAAGGCGAAGGCTAAGCGGGTTGGCTTTTCGCGCGGCGGTTCAGGCCTTTGGGGCGATGTGGCGCATTTGGGCACGCATCACGGCAACCTGACGCCCGTCCTCGGCGGTCACTACCACATCGTACAACGAGGAACGGCCGCTGCGGGCCACAAAGGTGCCGATGGCGGTCAGGGTTTCCCCAGCATGGCTTGGGGTCAGGAAGGTGATGGTGTTGGTCTGCGTCACCGCCTGCTCACCCGTGGAATTGGCGGCAAAACCGGCGGCGCAATCGGCCAAAAGATGCACCACGCCGCCGTGAGTGCTGCGGTGGCCGTTCAAATGGCGCGGCTCAAGCTGCAGGCGCAGCTCGGCGCGGTTGTCGCGCGCTTCGATCAGATCAATACCCATCTCAATCGGGGCAGGGTCATTGGCCCAAAAGGCCTGCATCGCTGGGGTGATCTTTTCGGTCATTGCGCCAGCATATCCTGAACCATGGGAATGACCTTCTCGCCGTAAAGCCGGATGCAGTCCAGCAATTGCCCATGCGGCACCGGGCCGGTGGAGTATTTCATGTCAAATCGCTGCACGCCCAAGGCGCGCACGGCAGACGCGATCTTGCGGGCCACGGTTTCGGGGCTGCCGACGTAAAGCGATCCATGCGCGATTTCGTCAAGGTAGCGGTCTTTGGTGGTCGGGGGCCACCCGCGCTCGCGGCCGATACGGCCGAACATTTCGGCGTAATGCGGCCAAAGCACCTCGCGCGCCTCTTCATCGGTGGCGGCGACAAAGCCTGGCGAGTGGATGCCGATTGGGCGAACCGGACGGCCCAGCTGCGCGCAGGCCCGTTGATAGAGATCGACATAGGGCGCAAAGCGGCGGGGGTCGCGGCCGATGATGGCCAGCATCAGCTGCAAATCTTGCCGCACAACGCGCACAACAGATTCCGGGCTGCCTCCAACGCCGACCCAGACGGTCATGGGTTGGCCAAGTGGCGGGTAGACCGCTTGATTGGCCAGCGGGCTTCGGTGCTGCCCTTGCCATGAGACCGGGTTCTGTTTCGCAAGCGTGGCAAAGAGGTCGAGTTTTTCTTCGAAGAGAAGCTCGTAATCCTGCAGATCATAGCCGAAGAGCGGGTAGCTTTCGGTAAAGCTGCCACGGCCCAAAATCGGCTCGGCCCGACCATTGGACAGTGCGTTCAGGGTGGAAAACCGTTGAAAGACGCGGATTGGATCGTCTGAGGACAAGACCGTGACTGCGGTGCCAAGCTTGATCTTGGTGGTGCGGGCTGCAATGGCGGCCAGCAGGATTTCGGGTGCGGCGATGGCAAAGTCTGACCGGTGATGTTCACCAAGGCCGATGAAATGGATGCCCAGCTCGTCGGCCAGAACCGCCTCATCGACCACGTCACGCAAGACCTGATCCATGGGTTTCAGCTGCCCGTTTGGGCCAAGGCTGACGTCCCCGAATGTATCTAGGCCCAGTTCTACAGCCGCCATGCTTTGTCCCCATCCTTTGCAAGATACAAGATACCCCCGGGCCATGGCGAGTGAAAGGCGAGATCAGCCTGAACGGCGTGCCCGAGGATTAATCGCTTCCGGCATGGCGAGGGTTGGGTGCCTTGGGTCACCTCCGAGGCGTTGTGGCTGCCCCCTATTGCGTGAGCAAGCTGTCAATCGCACTGGTGATCGTGCGGTCGTCGGGTTTGGTTGTCGAGCCCCAAGCTTTGACAAACTCGCCCTCGGGGCCGATCAGCACCTTGTTAAAGTTCCAGCCCGGGGTGAAGCCATGCACATCACGCGCCCAAGCATAAAACGGGTGCACCTCGCCTTGGGCGACATTCTGAATGGTTGTCATCGGTAGGTTAAGGTCAAAGTTGACCTCGCAGAACTCTTTGACCTCAGCCTCGCTGGCCAATTCCTGCGCGAAATCGTCCGAGGGCACGGCAAGCACCACGGCGCGGCCCTCATAGCGGTCTGACAGGGTTTGCAGATTTTCATACTGGCCTGCAAAGCCGCAGAGCGAGGCGGTGTTGACCACCAAAACCGGCTTGCCGCGCCAATCGGCGGTGGCATAGCTGCCGCCGTCAATTGAGGGGAACTGGAAACTTGGCGTGTCGGCGACAGCAACAGTCGCGGAGAAAGCCGCGGTTGGGACGGCAAGGAAAAGGGCGAAAATGGCGGCGCGCATGAATACCTCCTGCAACTGCAAGAGATACGCGGCGCGGGGGAGGATGGATCAGTTGCGGATGGTGTCGCCCGGCTGCAGCACGGGGAAAAGCTCAATAACTTCGCCGCCCACGACTCCCTGATGCGACTTGCCCGCGATGATTTCGGCGGCGTGGCGCCCGATTTCCAGACGGCAGGCATCCATGGTGGCCAGTTTCCGCGGCAACCCGTCCAAGAGTTCGACGCCGTTAAAGCCCGCGAGACCCATCTTGCCCGGTACGTCGAGCCCTTTTTCAAGACAGTAAAGGAGCCCACCTGCGCCGATCATGTCGTTGGAGTAATACAGAAAATCAATGTCTGGGCTGCGGGTCAGCACCGAATGGGTCATCTCGCGACCCTTCAATAGGGCCGAGCCGCCCGAATAGAACTCGCGATCCGCAAGCGCGAGCCCGGCTTTGGCGAGGGCCTCTTCAAAGCCCTCAAGCCGTTTCTTCGCCCGAAAGTCATTGGTCATCTGGGTGCCAAGGAAGGCAATGCGCCGATACCCTGCGGCCACGATCGCCTCGGCCATCTGCCGCCCAGCACGGCGGTGGGAGATGCCCACCGCGCTGTCAATCGGGGTGCCGTCGATGTCCATGATCTCGACAATCGGCACACCGGCCTGCGCCATCATCGCGCGCGCGGCTTCGGAATGTTCCAGCCCGGCGACGATCAGCCCCGTCGGCCGCCATGACAGCATTTCGTAGATCACTGACTCTTCGCGGTCGGGGGAATAATTTGTGACACCGACCACGGGTTGCAGGCCGGTATCCTCCAGCACTTCGGAAATGCCGGTCATCACCTCGGGGAACACCATGTTCGACAGGGATGGGATCACCACCCCCACCAGATTGACGCGTTGGCTGGCTAAGGCCCCGGCAATCTTATTGGGCACATAGCCAAGGGCGCGGGCGGCTTGCAGCACCTTTTCGCGGGTTGCCTCGGACACGTCGCCCCGGTTTCGCAAGACCCGGCTGACGGTCATTTCGCTGACGCCAGAAGCTTCCGAGACATCGCGCAGCGTCAGGGCGCGACGGGGATCAAAGGCGGAAGGGTTGGTCAACTTGGCGGCCCCGAGATGCGTCTTTCCTCTTGTTAGCGCCAAAACCGAACATGTCCAAGGGCGGAATCTGCGGTGGTTCTTGGGCATGCCGAGTGGACGCTGCGGGGGCAGCGAAATGGGTCAAGAATTGCACTCCACCGCTTGCCAATTCTAAGATTCGTGCACAAGAATGTTAGGGCGGTGGCAGATGGCCGCCTCAATGGCTCAAAATAGCCCGTCTTCCACTAAGCGCCCTGCAGTGTTGGTTGTTGTGGCTGTCCGAAGGTGATCTAGAGTATCGTCTTTTCGACGACCTTCACGGGCTGCGATAACAGCTTCTTCCATGTCTAGATCGACCTGGCGCTGACCCCAAGTGCTCGGTCAACTCGCGCAATGGGTGGCTTTTGTGTTACACTGGGGGTCACCGAATGGCGCGGGAACCCAGCTGCGAACGACGTGCCGGCGATGTGTCTCTATCTGTCTCCAAGACTGCCAAGCCGGGCGACTTAACATTGAAGGGCTCTTCACTGCTTAATGGCTGTCATGGTATCAAGAGGCCAGAACTCAACCGTTGAGTGTCCATTTCGGATCGTTCAGATCGCCTAGCTGTTCCGGATCAACCCGCGCGAGGAGTTTGGTTGCGCTAGCATGCAAGTGATTGCGCTAACAGACAAAATTGCTTCTATTCATGCCTGCAGACATCATGGTATCTGCTTCGGTAGGTCACGTTTTGGTGGCCTGTGCTATCGTGAGGAAGGCCAAATATGGACCAAATTCGTGTCAATCCGTCCATGACACTTGAAGCGCAAGGAATCGTTGGTGTCGGCACGGCGCATTACAACGAAACGGAGGCAGATCTCGTCGCGCGTGCTATCGTTGCCAGTGAAGGTAAGCTCGGAATTGGCGGGGTACTTCTGGTCAACACGGGCAAGTTCACCGGCCGTTCGCCCAAGGACAAGCACATTGTCAGGACCCCATTAACGGAAGACAACGTCTGGTGGGACAACAACGCGCCCATGACGCCCGAGGCTTTCGACGTTCTATATCGTGACATGATTGCGCATGTGGCGGGGCGGACGCTTACAGTTCAGGATCTCTATGCCGGTGCGGATCCCTTGCACCGGCTTGACGTTCGGATTGTCACCGAATTGGCGTGGCATGGGCTGTTTATTCGGCATCTCTTGCGCCGACCGGCGCGCGCGGAACTGCGTACCTTTACCCCCGACTGGACGATCCTGAATTGCCCGACTTTCTTTGCTGATCCTGTTCGGCACGGCTGCCGGACCGAGACAGTGATTGCGATGAATTTTGACCGCAAGATGATCCTTATCGCTGGAACCGAGTACGCAGGTGAGAACAAGAAGGCAGTGTTCACATTGATGAACTACCTTCTGCCCGAGCACGGGATCATGCCCATGCATTGCTCGGCCAACCATGCTCCGGGTAACCCGCTGGATGCAGCCGTATTCTTTGGTTTGTCAGGAACAGGCAAGACGACCTTGTCGCAAGATCCGACGCGCGTTCTGATTGGGGACGATGAGCATGGCTGGTCAGATCGGGGCGTCTTTAACTTCGAAGGCGGCTGCTATGCCAAGACCATAAGTCTTTCTCCGGTTGCTGAACCCGAGATTTATGCCACGACTTCCCGCTTCTCGACGGTCATCGAGAACATGGTTCATGACCCTGATACCGGGGAGCTCGACTTCGAAGATTCGCGGTACACTGCAAATATGCGCTGCGCTTATCCGCTCGACTTTATATCCAATGCGTCGGAAACCGGATTGTGCGGGCACCCCAAGAACATCATCATGTTGACGTGTGATGCATTTGGTGTGCTGCCACCGATTGCACGGCTGACGCCGAGCCAAGCGACCTATCACTTCCTGTCTGGCTTTACGTCCAAGGTTGCGGGCACCGAGCGAGGCGTGACGGAACCTGAGCCGACCTTCTCGACGTGCTTTGGGGCACCCTTTATCCCGCGGCGACCCGAAGTTTATGGCAAGCTGCTGCAAAGCCAGATTGCGAAACACGGTGCCACTTGCTGGCTGGTGAATACGGGTTGGACGGGTGGCGCTTACGGCACGGGGAAACGCATGCCAATCGTGGCAACGCGCGCCTTGCTGGCCGCCGCGCTGGATGGGTCGCTGACTCGGGGCGCTTTCCGCAAAGACCCCTTCTTTGGTTTTGATGTACCCGTGGCACTCAACGGGGTAGACCCCAAGCTGCTCGATCCAAGGCAGACTTGGGCCGACCCCAGCGCCTATGATGCTTCTGCGCGGCGTTTGGTCGGGATGTTTGCAGCAAACTTCGCGAAATACGTTCCGTTCATCGACGAAGAAATTCGTGCGGCTGCCATTGGATAAATGATCTCTACAAGGGAAATCTCAGACCGGCACCTTTGCCAAATGAGCTATATCTTGAGGCGATAAAGAGATCGCAGACAGGGCCGGTTCGGTTTTGGGATGCCAAACACCCCGGCCCTAGTCTCTACACAGGCCTAAGCCACTATTCGTTTGATCCTAAGGTTGAGGCGGAGGCTTTCTCGAAATCAGGGCAATCAGAGCGTCAGCCTTGAAGACTGTGCAACACTGTTCCGGATCACGATCTCGACCGGCATAATGGTTTCGAGCGGTACCTTGTCCTGATCGCCGCACATCAGCGCGTAAAGCGCATGTGCAGCTGCTTGCCCAGTCGCGAATGATTCAATGCGAATGGTCGTTAGCGCCGGCTGGATGCGATCAATCAGGGGCATATCGTTGTAGCCCGTCACGGAAACATCTTCCGGGCAGCGCAGTCCGGCTTCGCGGAGAGCTTCGATCGCTCCGATGGCCAATCTGTCGTTTGCACAAACAATCGCTGTAAACTGCGTGTCGGAATCCAAGAGCGACTTCGTACAGCGGATCCCTTCCAACTCAACGTAGCGGTCAGCTTCTGCAACCGCGACCAGCGACATTTTGCGTTCGGACAGCGCCAAACGGAGTGCGTCAAAACGCTCTTGTCCGGTAGATGAGGAATTCGGACCCGCGATATGGGCGATCTTTTGGTGACCGAAGGATTGAAGATGGTCCGCGAGAAGGCGCATGCCGCCCTTTTCATCATTGATGATAGCTGGGATATGGGCCCCATCGACGCGTCGGTTCACCGTCACGACAGGCGTACCTTCCTCCACGATCCTGGGGATCATGGGATTTAAACGTTGGGCACCTGCATGGATGATCCCATCCACCCCACGTTCGCGCAGTACTTCCACCAAACGCGCCTCTCGTTCCGGTATGTTGTCAGTGCTAACGACCAGCGCAGCATAGCCGTGCGGCTCAAGGACACTTTCGACGCCTCTCAGGATTGGCGGAAAGATCGTGTTGGTGATGTCGGGGATCATCACGCCGACCGTCATGCTCCGACTCGTCCGCAGTGAGGCTGCCACACGATTGGGACGATACCCCAGCCTTTCTGCTGCAAGGCGTACCTTTTCGATAACGTCTGGCGTAAGTTTTGCGCGCCTCTGCGGATCAAGGGCGCGGGAAACCGTGGAAGGGTGCACACCAATTTCGCGCGCAATGTCTTTGAGTGTGGAGCCGTGTCGCATATGCAGTTCCTGCGACACACAAAGGCGTTAGTCAAGCGTGGCCGCTGGTGCAATCTCATGCATCAGCGGCCAAGTCCTTGCTCAAAGTACGATGCTCTGCGGTCCTCCCAGACTGGCCGAAATAGTCTTTTCCGCTACAAGCGTCATACGGTCGACGGATTTGATCGGTAAATCAAGTCGTTGCTAAACCGTCAGGGCTTCAGATATCGGGACAGATACGCGATCACAGTCTTGATCGCGTCAACCTGAACGTCGTTGACCTCATAGGCCCCATCCGCACCGCGCAGCGGATACACATAGCCGTGCAGGTCATGATCATAGCTGACCCACTCAACATCTTTGCCCGCTTCCTTCAAGAGATCGTAAGATGTACGAAAGATTCCTTGCAGGTGATCTTCGTCCCGTCCCATCACCATGATCGGAGTGGCAATAGACGCGATCCGTTCAAGGGCAAGAGGCATATCGATCCGACGGCGAACTTTCGCGGTGTCAGCCATGTTCATATTTTCGATGTCGCGCAGCCCAGTTTCCGCGTTTACGAATGCGGTGTCGTCAGGGGTCAGGGCAAGGAATTCATGCGAAGCAGGTTCGCTTGCCACCGCGGCTGCGACGCCATGATACTCGGACGTCAGCTTTAGGATCATCTCTCCGCCATGGCTCAGGCCGATCAGACCGACCCGGTCGGGATCAACGTAGGGTAGGCGCTTCACATACTCAATGATGGCGATCTCATCCTCGTACTCCAGCGGAGAGCGATTGAACATCTCGCGTCCCTGCCGTTTATCCCGAATGAACTTCCCTCCATCATTATAGCCCAGTTCAACCTCGGTGCGGTACCTCAGCCAAGCGCATGCAAAGCCGGCTTCGACAAGCCGGTCGATTGTATAGGCGCGGTTCTGCATCGCATCGCGCACCCAGCGCATGCCTTCGCCCCCATTGCCAGACGCCAAGAGCACGACTGGGAAAGGGCCTGGACCTTCCGGTCGCCGCATACCGATGGGTGCGTAAAGGCCGTCCCATACCTCGACGTACATCAGGTCAACCGACTTTCCGTCGATCACTTCGGTTAGGATCACGTTTTCCGAGTCAATGGATGAGGTGGCTGCTACATGATTCATCTTGGGTTTCCTTCGGGGCCAGACTTTAGATCGAGAATGCAGGCTGCAACGTGTCCAGGGCCGCGTTGGCTCAGCGTGACAGGCGCGACCTCTTGGAAGCGGATGCGAACAGAGGTGTCCTTGACGGTCGCCTCTTGCAGCGCAGCACGCATGGCGGCGGGCACTGCATCGGATTGCAGCGCCGCGACCAAGGCATGTGCAGATTGCGCATCTGCGAAACCGAGTTCCGCTGCAAATGGCCCTGAGCGATTGACCGCCGAGAGAGTGTCGAAAAGGCCATCGCGATCTTCAAGCCAGCGGACGACATCATCAACTTCCCAGCCGCAAGCTGCGGTGGCGACTGCACATCGGGTGTGAAAACAACAACCCTGCGGCGGGCGTGCGGGGTCGGGTATCGCCCCTTCCAGCGCCTGCATTGGCGCGTCACGGCTGGTCGAGAGATCAGGCTTTGCGGCCATCAATGCGCGCGTATAGGGATGTTCGGCTTTCTCGAACAGTGTTTCGGTACTGCCTGCCTCTGCCACGCGGCCCAGATACATAACCACGATCCGGTCAGCCATATGTCGCACAACCGACAGATCATGCGTGACAAAAAGATACGCAAGGTTGCGCTTCGCCTGCAGGTCGCTGAGCAGGTTCAGGATCTGTGCTTGAACCGACACGTCCAGTGCGCTTGTGGGTTCGTCAAGGACGATGAGGTCAGGATCAAGCGCCAGCGCCCGTGCGATCGAGATGCGCTGACGTTGGCCGCCCGAAAACTGGTGAGGGTAGCGGTAGAGGTGTTGCCGTCCAAGACCGACCTGTTCCAGCAAAGCCACAACGCGTTCGGTCAGTTCTGCTCCAGATGCAACACCGTGCACTTTCAACGGTCGACCTACGAGGTCAATCACAAGGTGGCGTGGGTTCAGTGATGCGAAAGCATCCTGAAATACGACTTGGCAATTGCGGCGAAACCGCGCGTGTTCGTCCGCAGATAGATGGTCGATCCTATGTGCCGCTTCAATACGTTGAAACGTCTGGCGGTCAGCTTCGGTTCGCTCTGCTTCTGGCACAGCAAGGATACGGTCGAGTTCCGCGAGCTTGGCCGCCGGCACGTCAAAATAGACACTTCCACCCGTCAGGTTCGAAAGGCCGCTGACACAACGCCCGAGCGTTGTTTTGCCACAACCGGATTCGCCGACAAGGCCAAGTGTCTGACCACGCATGATGTCAAAGCTGACGCCATCGACGGCACGGACCTGTCCGACAACACGCTGAAGCGCACCTTCACGGATCGGGAAGTGTTTCTTAGCGCCGCGAACGGCCAGTATTACATCGCCTGCCGTCCGAGTTCCGGGAGCCACCATATTTTCTTCGATCATCGCCATTACGACCTCCCGTTCTGGCTTGGCGCAACGCTGGTTGGCATCGGATGGTGCAGAAAACAGGCCACGGAATGGCCGTTTGCAACTGGATTGAGCATGGGGTCAGCGGTCGAACAAGAGGGCAATGCGCTAGGGCAGCGACCAACGAAACGGCATGCAACAGGAGGATCGACCAACTCAGGGACTGTGCCCCGAATTGCCGCCAACTGCCCTCGAGGCACGCCAGCCGCCGGGAGGGCCGCAAGAAGCCCGCGTGTGTAGGGATGGCGCGGATTTGCGAACAGAGCTTCTGTTTCGCCAATCTCAACGATGCGGCCAGCATACATTACGGCGACCCGGTCGCAGATACGCCTTACCAACGACAGATCATGGCTGATGTAGAGGACGCTGGTGCGCCGCCGTTTCTGCAATTGGCTGATAAGGTCCAGAATACGCGCTTGGACTGTGACGTCGAGGGCGGTCGTGGGCTCGTCCGCGATCAACAAATCTGGATTGCAGGCAAGTGCTTGCGCGATCATCACACGCTGCTTCATGCCGCCCGAGAGTTCGTGCGGATACCGGGCCATGACTTGCCGAGGGTTCGGAATCTGCGTTTCGGCTAGGGCTTCGGCGACCATGGAATCAAGGCTTGCTTGCAACCGCTGGCGGCGTGACCTGAAACCTGGAAGCGAAAGCAGCAGTCGGTCGATCATGCCTTCACGTTGGGAGGCCATGCGGCGCAAGAGCCATGCGAGCAAACCCTTTTGATCCTCGGTGACCCCAGCGCTACGCATGAGTTCGGCGCTGCGGTGTTGCAAGAACACTTCGGACACCTGATCTCCAATACAAAGCGTTGGGTTGAGAGCCTTGCCTGGGTCCTGAAAAATCATGGCGATACGGTCGCCACGCATCTTGCGTAAATGCTCTTGCGGAACATTCAAAAGGTCGACCGTTTCATTGCCCGTACTGGCGCAGGTCGTACAGCCTGTACCATTACATTGTGGGCAAGCTGCTGCGCACCGTCCGGTTGACGCGCAAGACTGGCATCCCTCACCGCCACAGTCGGGGCACTGGACTTGCGGCCGGAAGGTGATTTCTCCACCTGCCACGATTCCGGGCGGCATGGGAATAAGCCGCATGAAGGCTCGGCCTGTGACGCTTTTTCCGCAGCCAGTCTCACCAACGAGACCAAGTGTTTCACCGTCCCTGATATCAAAGTTCACTCCGTCAACAGAGTGAACCCTGCCTCGCTTAGACTGGAAGTGGACCCTTAGGTCTACCACCGAGGCGACCGTCGCCTGACCCGGAGTTACTGCGGGGATTTTCATCTTTTCGATAGTCATCGTCCCGCCTCCGTCCGCGGATCAAGCACATCACGGATCCCATCACCCACTAGGTTAAAGGCCAGCGCCCAAAGAAAGATCATCAGTCCAGGGAATGTAGACGCCCACCACCGGCCCGAGGCGATACCAGACTGGCCCTCAGACACGAGCACGCCCCATTCGGCGATCCCAGACTCCGCAAGTCCAATGAAGGAAAGAGTCGCCCCCAAGAGCACCACGTTGCCCATGTCGAGTGTTGCCTGAACCGTCACTGGTGTTATCGAATTTGGTAGGATGTCGCGCAGATAGATGTTCAGCGGCTTGTCTCCGATGGCACGCGCGGCATCGACATAATCGCTATTCTTTACGATCAGGACTTGCGATCGCATGATGCGCGCAAATTTCACCCAGAAAACGAGGCTGAGCGCGATGATGATGTTCGTGAATGACGGCCCGAGAAAGGCGGCAATCGCCAGCGCGAAGATCAGTTCGGGAATGGCAAGAAGCACATCCACGATCCGCATCAGAACCTCGTCGATCCAGCCACCCATCATTGCGGCAAGGCTGCCGACGATCGTGCCAAAGACGACAGCAAAGCCGACAACTATCACGGACAACTGAAGTGAAGTCCTACTGCCCCAGATGATGCCGTACAGCACATCCCCACCTTCATTGGTCGTCCCAAGGAGGTAACCCGGTGTTCCCGGTGGCATGCGCACAGCCGCCCAATCGCGAGGCATTTGGTAGGGGTCAGGCTCGTTCGGCACAGTAAGCCAGGGTGCAAAGATGGCCATGAGGATCAGCAAAACGATGATAATGAGACCGAACAGCGTTGTCGGGTCTGAGACCAGACGTCTTGCAAGGTCCTGACTGCGGCGCATGCGAACCTGAAAAGCGGTTGTTGGCAGCTCGTTACGACCGTGCTCAACATGACCGGCGGGGGGAACATCACCCATCGCTTAACCTCCCAATACGACGCGGCGGTCAAGGTGGGCATAGACCACGTCGACCACGAGATTGACTGTCAGGAACAACACGCTGGTAAACAGAACATAAGTCATAATGGTCGCCTGATCTCCGCGGACCACGGAATCAGCCATCCAGAGCCCAAGACCGGGCCAAAGGAAAATGATCTCGGCGGAGATGGCCCCTTGCAAGAGGAAGCCGAATGTCAGGCCAATCACAGTAACAGTCGGCACCAAGGCATTGCGCCGTGCGTGCCGCTTAAGGACGAGACGTTCTGGCAGCCCCTTCGCTCGGGCAGCGTCAACGTAATCTTGCTGAAGTTCCTCTACCAAAGCAGAGCGCATCATGCGCGTGATGATTGTCGTTGCGCCAAAGCCCAGCGTCAGCGCGGGCAGGATCAAGTGCCAGACCGCATCCGCGAACGCCGTGGCGCTTCCGGCCAAGAGAGAATCAATCAGGTAAAATCCTGTCGGGTGTTCAATGCTCGCCCAGATGTTGGGATCGCTGCGACCGATAGGAAGCCACCCGAGATGAGCCCAGAAGACGATGAGGAGCACAATACCAAGCCAAAACAGCGGCAAGCTTGATCCCGCAACCGAAACAACACGTATGATGTGATCAGGCAGCTGATTTCGGTGCGCACCAGAATAAGTACCCATCCAGAGACCAAGGACTACGGCAACAAGGCCAGACGCAATCGACAGTTCCATGGTGGCGGCGAACTTGGCGGGGAAAACTTCTGCCACCGGCGCCGAAGCAATTCCGGACCAGCCAAAGTCGCCCTGAAGGACACCCCAAGCCCAGTAAAAATACTGCACAGGCAGTGATTTATCGAGATGGAAGCGCTCAGCAATCAGCGCAACTTCTTCGGCTGTCATTTCGTGAGAAAGGTAGATGGCGATGGGAGACCCAGCCACCCGCGTCAGCAAGAAGACGATGACCGACACGCCTATAACAAGAAACGGTAGGATCAAGAGCCGCCGTATGATGTAGTCACGAAGCTGCATTTTGCAGTTGTCCTGTCTTTAGATCGTTGAATGGGAACACAGACGACCACGCATATAAGCTTGGTCCATTCAGAAAAAAATCAGGGCATCCGGAATAAGCCGGATGCCCTGAAAAAGGATTACTTGTCGAAAATCGCGAACTTCAGGCTCGGGCGAGGCCAGAGCGGCTGCATGGCAAAGCCCTGAACGTAATCACGGTAAGCCATCACGATTCCTTCCTGTGCACCGATGACCCACATTGGGTCTTCGAACGATAGACGCTGCAACTCTGCATAGATCGCCGCCCGCTTGGTCACATCAAGTTCCAAAGATCCCTGATCAATCAACTCTGCGATCTTGTCGGCGTTCTTGTAGCCATTACGCATACCATGTACGGTACCCCACTCTCCATCGGGATGGATATAGGCCGCGAAGTAGGCATGCGGGTCGGCGGCAGGATCGCCATTCTTAGCCCACATAGCATATTGCAGGGGTTCTTGGACCAAGGCATCGTCGAAAACCGACTCGGCAACGGCGAGCACATTGATCTTAAACTTGGGGTTCAGGCTTTCGATGGAATCCTTCAACACCAGAGACATCAGGGCAAAAAGGTTGCCTTCTTCAGTGATGACCGAGACCGAGAAGCCTTCATCCCAGACGCCAGCCTCGCGGAACAGGGCTTCTGCCTTGGCAAGGTCGGTGGTGTAGACGGGCGCTTCAGGATCGTACCCGAAAAGACCGATCGGCATGTAATGCGGCATCGGCGCGCCGTACCCGCCCAGAGGCCCATTGATGAAGCCCTCGTAGTTGAAGGCATAGTTGAATGCCTGCCGGATCCGAGGATCGTGGAAGAAGTCGACCGGGATGGTGTCTTCCGGAGGCAGTGCTCCTTCGGGGATGTTGAGGTTGAAACCGATGTGCAGCGGCTCAAGCAGCAGCCCTTCGCGGAAGATGTTCACACCTTCTGCACCTTCGATGTCAGCAATGAATGACGGATCGGTTTCGATGACGTCATACTCCCCGGCGCGCAGCCCAAGCACACGGATGTCGGGGTTGGCGCCGATATCAATGCGAACATCAAGCTTTGCAGGCTCGCCCCAATATCCATCAAAGATTTCAAGCTGCAGGTTCTCGTTCCGATTCCACGCAGCCATTTGATAAGGGCCGGTTCCGACAGCGCTGTCGGTCAGAAACAGATTCGGTTCGCCAGCGACCACCCCGCCATTGGCGGCAATAGCGTCTTCGCTGATAACAGAGGCAACCATCGCAACAACAACCGAGTTCAGGAAGCCTGCGCTCGGTTCTTTGAGGGTCACTTGGAAGGTGAAGTCATCCACAACCTCAGTTGACGCGACGATGTCGCTCAACAGGCTTGCGTTGCCTTCTGGCAATGCCATCGTCATGGCGCGGTCCCATGAGACCTTGACGTCGGACGCCGTCAGTGGCGTGCCATCATGGAACACCACACCTTGCCGGATCGGAAACTTGTAGGTCAATCCGTCCGCGGAGATCATCCCATTTTCGATTGAGGGGATCTCAGTTGCCAATGAGGGAATCAGCGTCGGGCCGTCGGTCGCGAATTCAAGCAACCGGTCATAGACCTGAAGGATGATTGTTTCGCCCCCTTCACCCGGCTCTACTGCGGCCGGGTCAAGCGTGCTCGGCTCGTCATCGGCGGCATAAACAAGCAGCCCCGGATTCGGTACCTCTTGTGCATGGGCTGGCAGCCCAGACAGCAGTGCCAAGATGGCAACTGCTGAGTACCCTATTCTTTGATCGTGTTTCATTAGATCTCCTCCCTATGTTGCGTGACCTTTACGGCCTCTTCCATTTATGCAATCGATTGCTCACACGCTACACAGCCAAAATGGCGTTGTCTACGAGAAGATGCACCGCAGCCGCTCGACCTTAAAAAAGGACCAAAGAATGTCTGAACCCGATCTTTTGGACTTTGTGCCCGATGAGAACCCGTTTGCCGTCGTGAAAGGCGGGTTCTACCGCCGTTGGCTTTCGATGATATCCGACCTCGGTGAACTGAAAGAGATCGTCGGGAATCTTACCGGCACGACAGAGGATCTGTGGATCCCGCCATGGCGTGCCGCGGGCCAGCGCCACGAGGCCGAGGGTGATAGGCTGGTTGCCGCGGGTGACCTTATCGCGGCACGCAAGGCTTACTTGCTTGCAAAGACCTACTTCGCAATCGCGCGATTTCCTGGGGAAATTACCCCTGCCAAAGCCGACGTTAGCGCAGATTGCGCGCGCGCTTACCGCAAGGCTTGCGAGCATCTCGATCCTCCGCTTGAGGTGCTGGATCTAAAGCTTGAGGAGCAAACGATCCGAACTCATTTTCGGGCGCCTAAGTCCGATCGCCCGGTCCCTGCCGTGCTCATCATGTGTGGGTCTGACGTGTTTAAGGAGGATCGTGGCTGGGCGGCAGAGATGGCTCTGGCAAATGGACTGGCGTCACTTGTGATGGACGCACCGGGCACGGGTGAGAACCCATTTCCTTGGGAACCCGAATCGGTTCGTGCTTGGGTCGCGGCTCTTGACGCGCTTGCCGCACGCCCTGAGGTCGACCCAGAGAGAATCGGCGCATTCGGGCTTAGCAGAGGTGGGTACTCCGTCATGCAGCTTGCGGGCACAGCGCCCGACAAGGTTCAGGCTGTGGTCGCGGTTGCCGGACATCCCTTCGGCTACCGCATGACACCTGCCGAAATGTCGACCTATGTCGAGGCCCGCAGTCGCCGGGCGGTCCATAACTTTGGACAGCCAGGGGGGCCACCGTCTTTTCCGGTCTGGTCCGAAGAACATGAGAACCGTATCTTTAAACGCTGGGCCCTTTCAGAGCTCGGCCTGATCGATCGGATCACGATGCCGGTCCTGATGATCAACGGCAAGCGAGACCATCTCGCACCGATCGGCAACATCTACTTCATGTTGGAAGGAGGACCCGTGGCCGGTAAGGAAGTGCGCGTATATCCCGATGCCGGACATTGCGCCTTTGAACATTCCCGCGAATGGGCGCCTGCGTCCTTCGCATGGCTAGCTGACAAGCTGGGCGGACCTACACGGCGAGGCCCTGACTAAGGTTTGGAGACAATCAAGTCTGCCAAATGACGTTCATGGTTGATTCGAACCTTTGGTCGCGGGTTCTGAACCTCACCAGTTCTTCAGTCGGCAGCAGTCACGTGTCCTGAAGTTCCCGTTTCGCAGGCTTCGACCTAATGCGGCATGGGATGCTTTTGGCATATGGTCGCGCGGATGACGTCCGCAGGTTCGATGACAGCGTGGTGGTCGGCGCGCCCCGATGGCCGACAAATCAGCTGGGTCGTAGCGCGGCATTGGTCAAAATGCGTCTGGCACTCCGAGATTTCGGCGTTTTTAGGATTGAAACGTAGAATGGCTTCACTGTCCGCCAGCCACCACGATCGAGTTAAAATCCAAAATTCCGCCTGCATTCCCCCCAGCAAGAGTGGGTAATGCATCCTTACGCAGGTTCATGCGTTGTTTCTTAGACGACGGTCAATTCGAGTGGCCATTGGTCAACGCATTCGTGGCCGTTCTCTGTGACGATGACGGTGTGGCCGACAAACATACCCATGCGGCCGTCTGCCGCGATGGGGTTGGGTTCAGGCATCAGAACCATTCCCGGCTTCAGGATTTCTTCATAGTGATGAACGTCGGTTCGTTCGACATAGACGTGCGGACCGTCAGACACAAAATCGATGCCATGCACCAAGATTGGACGTGACTGTACGCCCATCTGCCTGAAAAATGAGCCAGCCTTACGCATATCTTCAACCGGCCGCCCCGGTTTGATGGCCTCGACGACACGTTCATAGCCCGGCTTCGCAATCTCATCCCAGAATTTGCGAATGTCATCTGGAGGGGTGCCCAGACAGATCGGCTGGCCAATCTGAGCAGAGTATCCCCGATACCCAGCGGCGAGCTCCATAAGGATCATGTCACCTTCCGACAACTTGCGCCACGACGGTCGCGGGTTGCCAAAGACCAGAGCCGGGTCTGCCATAGGTGTCGATCCAATGATGATAAAGTCGATGTCGCCACCGCCTTCAAGAATCGCGGCCCCCGCCGCGGCGCGGAGTTCCACCTCGGTCACGCCAGGGCGGGCACGGTCTGCAATCGCCTGCATTGCGTTGGTGCAAAGGCGCCCCGCTTCGCGCACACAATCAAGTTCTTCGGCGCTGTGAACCGAAAGTAGTTCGTGCATCATCTTTTGCGTGAACACGAATTCGGCCTCGGGCAGTGCCTGTTTCATGGCTTCGTACTGGTTCACTGGCAAATAGTCCCCGTGCCGGGCGTCAATTTCCATGAATCCGATTCGGCCACGTTGAAAACCAAGTTCGACAATCCGCTCGGCCATGACTTCGCCATAGTGGCCGTTTCTGCTGGACCTGACATCGGTCAAAGCGACCGATGTTAAGCGGCGAACGGCTTCGATGTGCGTACCTCCCATGCCATAGACCAGTGTCGGCTCTCCTTCTTTGGGAAAAACGACATAGGCTGCAAGGGCATGCCATTCCCAATGCCCGGACAGCCAAAGCATGCCACCACCAAAACTCCAGTGGCTGGGCCCGCCTGGGCAGATCACCACATCTAGATTTAGTTCCTGCATCTTGGCGCGCAGCGCGGCAAACCGGCGTTCATACTCGGCACGCGAGAACTGCGGATAGACGGCATCTCGGAAATAGGGCGTGTCCCGCATGGTGTTGAACACTTTGTTCTTGTCCAAATTGCTTTGGATTTGTTCCCAATGGGGCGAAGTATATGCCATGCAAGCTTCCTCCTGTTGAAAGGCCCACACTGACCGCGATAAGCAGCGCTTTACCTTTACTATACTGTTGTGCAATCGTTCGCATAGTGTCAACAGTTCGCTATCTCAATCTTTCAGCTGCCCAGGTCTTCAGATTGGGTCAGCCTCGTTGGCTCCCACATTGATCCGCCCACATGCCCCAAGGAAATCGACCATGACGACAGCTTCGACGCCACATTCCCCAAGTGCTCCGGTCATCGCTCTCGAAGAACACTTTATGCACAGCAGCCTGTCCGACCATTTTCCGGCGGCGGCACTGGCGCAGCCAGCTTCGATAAGTGACAGGCTGTTCGACTTTCTCGGCATTCGCATCCGGGAAATGGACGAAGCTGGAATTGACCGGCAAGTCCTTTCTCACCAATCACCGGGAAGCCAGCGCTTGCCCTCGGATATCGCAGTTTCCGTGTGCGAAGCCGCAAACAATGCGCTCGCCCAAATGATCAGCCAAGCACCCAACCGCTTTTCAGGTTTTGCCATGATCCCGACGACGGCCTCGGCCGAGGTGGCCGCAGACGAATTGCAACGCGCCGTCGAGGAACTTGGCCTCGTCGGCGGAATGATCCATGGGCAAAGTGCCGGACAATTCTTGGACGCGCCAAGCTTTTGGCCGATCTTTGCGCGTGCTGAACGATTGGGCGTACCGATATACCTCCATCCGGCGATGCCAGACAAAGGCGTTACATCCGCCTATTACGGGCCCTATGCGGAAAGCCACCCTGCATTTGTCCGTGCTGCTTGGGGCTTTGGTGTCGAAACGGGAACACACGCGATCCGGCTGGTTCTGAGTGGTTTGTTTGACAAGCATCCAGATCTTCAGGTGATTCTTGGCCATTTGGGCGAAGGTATCCCGTTCTTTTTGTCGCGAATCGATGAAGCTCTGTCTCGGCCAGGCAATGCCCCGGTCAATTTTGCGAAGGTGTTTCGATCAAACTTCCACGTCACCACGAGTGGGGCGTTCTCCGATTCAGCACTGCGCTGTTGCCTTGAGGAGTTGGGCGTGAGCCGTCTGCTTTTCGCCGTGGACTGGCCCTATGTGCGCAACACCGATGGGACGGCATGGATGCAGGGTTTTGACCTGCCGGTAGAAGACAAAGCTCGCATACTGGGCGGTAACGCAACCAAGCTATTGCGGCTTTAGGGCCGCAAAAAGCTGCAACCGCAGTTTTGCATCTTTGGCGCCGCGAAACGGCCGTTCTCACGAACATCTTCCTTGGGCGTTGACGGGCTCCAAATTGTTCTGCTAAGGATCAAGCAATCGATTGCACAATTCAAAGCATCTGTGCAAAATGCTCTTAGGGGAGAAGAATGAAATGGCGAAAATGACGATTGGCTGGATTGGTATGGGAAGAATGGGTTTCCCTATGGCTGAACGCCTTTGTAAGGCCGGACACGAAGTGCGGGTCTGGAACCGCACTGTTGCGAAGGCAGAGCCGTTGGTCGCCAAAGGGGCCACAATCGTCCAAAGCCCGCGAGATCTTTCGAACGTAGATATTGTTTTCACGATGGTATCGACTGGGAAAGACCTCGAGCAGGTGCTGTTCGGGCAGGATGGTGTCCTGACCGGGGACCGTGTGCCGTCAATCTTCGTGGACTGCTCTTCTATTTCTGTCGAGCAATCTGCAGACTTCCGCAAGCGTATCGCAGCACGGGGGGCGCAGTTCGTGGCTGCCCCGGTAAGCGGCAACGGGAAATGTGTGAAAGCTGGCAAGCTGAGCTCTGTGACGTCTGGGCCGCGCGAGGCGTTTGAGCGGGTGGAGCCCCTGATCGAAGCAATTGCACCGGCTGGCGTATCTTATGTGGGCGAAGGGGAATTGTCGCGCTTTTGCAAGATCGCACATAACGTCTTCTTGGGTGTCGTTATGCAGAACTTGGCGGAGATCACAGTTCTGGCGGAGAAGGCCGGCGTGCCGAGACTCGATTTCTTGGACTTCATGAACAATTCCGTCATGGGGTCGGTTTTCACGCGTTACAAGACCAACGCCATCGTCAATCTTGACTGGACGACCACCTTTACAGCGGAACTGCTGCGCAAAGACCTTGATCTTGGTCTCTCCGCAGCACGTAACCTTGGTGTACCGGTTCCTGTGACCGCTGCCACGCGTGAAGCGCTTCAAGCGCATTTTGGGATGGCGACGCTCACGGCGGATCCTGAAGCCTATTTGCAGCAAGACTTTGCTGCGATCATGGAAACCGTTGCAACCCATGCAGGCCTCACGCTGAAGAGCGAGAACCAATACTACCCAACAGGTCTCGAGGTCCCGGCACAGGCGGCGGAATGACCGGTGCTCGGCAAGGAATAGGCACGATGGGTGCGGCACTCTATATGTTGGCGGCCCTATTGATCGGTGCAGCCTCTTCGATTCAGCCAGCCGTGAATGCAATCCTTGCCCGGGCGATCGGCAACCCATACGGCGCGACAGTCGTGTCAGTTTTCGTCGCATTTTGTACGATCTTGTTGATCAGCCAAGTCACTGGACGTGGCCAGATCACGCCCAGTGTTTTGGCCAGCTTGCCTTGGTGGGTCTATCTTGGCGGTGTCGTTGGAGCGGTGTTAGTTGCTTCGGGCGTCATAATTGCGCCCGTGACGGGGGCGCTTCTGTTTTTCATCTTGATCGTCGCGGGTCAGTTGCTCGGGGCGATGTTGATGGACCATCTGGGCGCCTTTGGCCTTGCCGTTCGTGAAGTGTCATTTCTCCGCGTCTGCGGATTTCTCTTGGTGCTTGTCGGTGCCGCAATGGTTTTGCGTGGATAGCCAAAAAGGATCGAACATGAGCGCCCCGAATTCCAGTGCCCGCGACAGCAGAATCGAACAGGCTTCTGCGCATTGGTCACATCGTATGGTGACCAACGGCGTCCCGTTGGCGGATTTTCAAGATGTGACGGGAACGATCACGTCCTGGAACGACTGGTGTAGCGCGTGGGTGGAACGCGGCGGCTTGCACGAGGGCCTTGGCCGGAATGCGCTGGACGAAGGCAGGACGCTGACTGCTGGCGAACATCTGACAACTGCCGCCGCTTGCTACCATTTTGCAAAGTTTTTGTTCGTCAAAGATCGTGACCAGATGCGGATCGCCCATGAAAAGGCAGTGTCTTGCCGGACGCTCTCTCTGCCTCATCTAGTTCCGCAAGGCGAACGGGTCGCCATTCCCTATGACGGGCAAATCCTATGGGGCAACCTGCGAAAGCCGGTTGGCGTAGCGCGCCCGGCAGTGGTGGTCATGGTCATGGGGCTTGATTCCGCCAAAGAGGAAATGCACTCGAACGAGGCAGTTTTTCTTGCCCGTGGGCTTGCCACACTCGCCTTTGATGGGCCTGGGCAGGGTGAGGCTGAGTATGATTTGCCTATCTGCCCCGAATACGAACGCCCAGTCGCTGCTGTAATCGATTGGATTGAAGGGCGAGATGATCTGGATTCAAAGAGGGTTGGGCTCTGGGGTGTGAGCCTCGGTGGTTACTATGCCCCGCGGGCTGCGGCCTTCGAACCGCGCGTCAAGGCGGTCGTGGCGCTGACAGGTCCTTTCAACTTTGTTGAAACCTTTGGTCGTGCCCCCGAACTGACACGTGAGGTCTTTGTTGCGCGCAGCTTTAGCCAGACCGAAGAGGAGGCGTTGGCTGTAGCTGCGCGTATGGATCTTGGCGAAGTCGCCCATCGCGTCACCTGCCCCATACACATCGTGGGTGGGCGACTTGACCGAGTGGTGCCGCCTGATCATGCTGAAAGATTGGCGCGTGCGGTCTCGGGACCCGTGACCCTGACAATGGTCGAGGATGGGGCGCATGTCGCCAACAACCGACCGTACAAATACCGCTCGCAGACGGGCGACTGGATGGCACGCGAATTGCGCGCCGTGACATGAAAGGATGCATCTCATGAACGCACTTAAACCCCGTATCTTGCAGCCCGGTGACATGGACCCCAACTGGCGGTGGGACAAGCGCCTGCCCGCAATGGGGCATATGGCGGTCGACTTTGAAAAGCGAGTGGACCACGATCGACTGCGTCGATACCGACTGAGCCGCGCCAAAGATGCGCTTAAGAAGTCGGGCTGCGGCGCTCTTTTGACTTTTGACGTCAACAATATCCGCTACATCTCCGGCACCAAGATCGGGGAATGGGAGCGAGACAAGATGTGCCGCTTTGCCCTTTTGGCCGCTGATGAAGAGCCGTATGTCTGGGATTTCGGGTCCGCCGCCGTTCACCATCGGCAGTATTGCGACTGGCTGGATCCTGAGCGGATGCTTGCTGGCGTGGTCGGTATGCGTGGAACGATTCCGCCATCCTTCGGCCTGATGAAGCGCTATGCTGAAGAAATCTACGGTCTTTTGAAGAAGGCAGGGGTTGCGGACATGCCGGTGGGCGTGGACTATGCTGAAACAGCCATGTTCTTCGCCCTGCAAGAAGCTGGGGTCAAGGTAGTGGACGGTCAGCAGATCATGCTGTCAGCGCGCGAGATCAAGAACGTCGATGAGATCCATTTGCTCAACCAGGCCGCCAGCATGGTCGATGGCGTTTACCACATGATTTGGGAAGAGCTAAAACCGGGTGTCCGCGAGAACGAGATTGTCGCGATGGCCAACAAGATGCTCTACGACATGGGCTCTGACGACGTTGAAGCGATCAACGCCATCTCGGGCGAACGCTGCAACCCGCACCCGCACAACTTCACAGATCGTCTTTTCCGGCCCGGTGACCAGGCGTTCTTTGACATCCTGCAAAGCTATCAGGGCTATCGCACCTGCTATTACCGCACCTTCAATATCGGCCGTGCGACTCCGTCGCAGAATGACGCCTATGTGAAGGCGCGCGAATGGCTGGATGCTGCCATCGCCACCATCAAACCGGGTGTCACAACTGACAAGGTTGCTCAAGTCTGGCCGACCGCCGAAAGCCTCGGGTTTCCGAACGAACTTGCGGCCTTCGGCTTGCAGTTTGGACACGGATTGGGACTTGCGCTGCATGAGCGGCCGATCATCAGCCGCGCTGTCAGCCTTGAAAACCCGATGGTGATTGAGACGGGCATGGTCTTCGCGCTTGAGACCTATTGCCCTGCCACCGACGGTTATTCCGCTGCTCGGATCGAAGAAGAAGTTGTCGTTACGGACAAGGGCTGCACTGTGATCAGCCTTTTCCCGGCTGAAGAGCTTCCAATCGCCAACCGCTACTGACACCTTGCTGGACCGGTTGTTGGGTTATGTACCTGCATCCGGTCCACGCCTGTGAGAAGGAAAGAAACATGGCCGCCCCGCCCGAAGCGCAGGTCCCGAATGCCGCCGAGTATCTTCGGATGTACCGACAGATGGCCCGGATACGCACTTTTGAAGATCACGCAAACCAGCTTTACCTTGAAGCGAAGATGCCTGGTCTGACCCACATGTATTCTGGACAAGAAGCGGTTGCCGTCGGCATTTGCGAAGCGTTGCGCGTATCTGACAAGATCACATCGACCCATCGCGGCCACGGCCATTGCGTCGCAAAAGGCGCCAATTTCCGCGAGATGTTCTGCGAGCTTCTTGGCCGGGTCGAGGGATACTGCCGCGGCAAAGGGGGCTCGATGCACATCGCCGACCAGGCGAACGGCAATCTCGGCGCCAACGCGATCGTTGGTGGCTCTGCCGGGATCGCGACTGGAGCTGCGTTCTCAGCAAAAAGACTGGGCACAGGCGATGTGGCGGTCTGCTTCTTTGGTGATGGCGCGCTTGGGCAGGGACTGCTTTATGAATGCATGAACATGGCCGCGCTATGGAAACTCCCCGTCATTTATGCCTGCGAGAACAACTTGTACGGCGAATACACCCGGACTGACGAACAGGCGGCAGGCGAACTCGTTGCGCGTGCGCAGGCCTTCGGCATTGAAACGCACATCGTTGACGGGCAGGACGTGCTTGCGGTCAACGCACTGGCGACCAGCCTCGTAGCGCGCGCGCGGGCGGGAGAAGGACCGTTCTTTGTTGAATTGCGGACCTACCGTTATTTCGGACACCATGTTGGCGATATCAATCGCGAGTATTACCGCTCCAAAGAAGAAGAGACCCTTTGGAAGACGGAACGCGATCCGATAACCAATTTCGGCGAATGGCTGAAAGGGCAGAAAATCGCGTCAAGCGAGGAGCTCGAGGCTATTCTAGCCGAGGTGAAGGCTGATGCTGGTGCCGCCGTTGCTTATGCGCTTGCCGCACCCTACCCGGACGCGGGCGAAGTCACCCAACACGTCTATGCGGCCTAAGGATCAGGAAATGCGTGAGATAACCCTGTCTAAAGCGGTCAACGAGGCCATCGCCGAAGAGATGCGCCGGGACCCGACAATTTTTCTGATCGGGGAAGATGTGGCCGAGGCCGGCACCCCCTTCAAGGTCCTTGCTGGTCTTGTCGATGAATTCGGCAAGGAACGCATCATCGACACACCAATTTCTGAGCCCGGTTTCATGGGGCTTGCCGTTGGTGCAGCGATGACGGGGTCCCGCCCCATCGTCGATCTCATGTTCGGTGACTTTCTGTTTCTGGTCATGGATCAGCTTTGCAATCAGGCCGCAAAGACACATTACATGTCGGGTGGCAAACTGAATGTTCCCCTCGTTCTGCGCACGAATCTGGGTGCGACACGCCGTTCTGCCGCTCAACATAGCCAGTCGCTGCATGCGCTTGTGGCCCATATTCCAGGCGTCAAGGTTGCCTTGCCTTCATCGGCTTATGAGGCAAAGGGCCTTCTCAAGACAGCCATTCGGGACAACAATCCCGTGGTCATCTTTGAAGACAAGCTCATGTACCAAGACAAGGCACCGGTACCGGAAGAAGAGTATCTTATCCCGTTTGGTGTCGCGGCGATTAAGCGTGAAGGCACTGACATCACGTTCGTAGCGACCTCGTCGATGGTGCAAGTCGCGCTCAAGGCGGCAACTTTGCTCGAGGCAGAGGGCATAAGCGCCGAGGTCATCGATCCCCGTACAATTGTGCCGCTTGACGAAGATACGATCTTAGCGTCCGTCCGGAAGACAAGCCGGGCGATTGTGATTGACGAAGGCCATCAGAATTTTGGCGTCACAGCTGAAATAGCTGCCCGTATATCTGAGAAATGCTTCTACCATCTGGATGCCCCGGTCCAGCGCATGGGTGCTATGGACGTCCCAGTGCCCTTCTCGCCTGCATTGGAAGACCTGACTGTGCCGACACCGGAATCTGTTGCCGCGCGTGCTAGGGCTTGCGTCAAGGGAGAGGTGTGATGGCGCAGACGGTCATCATGCCCATGCTTGGAATGGCGCAGGAAACAGGTGTCATTGTAAGTTGGCTCAAGGCCCATGGTGATGCCGTGCGCGCTGGTGAGCCGTTGATGGAAGTTGAAACTGACAAGGCTACGATGGAAGTCGAAGCCGCCCATGACGGCTATCTTGCCGACCTGCGCTATGGTCCCGGAGATATCGTTCCGGTAGGCGAAGTTGTGGCAATGATCCTACCTGATAAGCCTGACATAGCCGAACCTTCAACGCTGACATCTTCCTCTACAAAGCCGCAGGCACTAGCACCTGCGCCAGCCCCTGTTTCTGCTCCAGCGGCGGCACAAGCTCCTGCACCTGAGGTAACCTCCCCGATCCAAAAATCAGGGCCCATTTCGAACGCTGTCACAATCCCGAAAAAGCCGGGCCGTATCCTCGCATCACCCAAGCTGCGTCGCCTTGCGTTGGAACAAGGCCTTGACCTTGGCCGCCTCGCAACTGCTGGCCACCCAGAGCCCTATCACGTCTCGGACTTGAACCGACTTGCCGCGTTGCACGCCGCGCAGCCAGGGGCTGGCATAAACCGCGTCACCGCCACTGCATCTCACGACAACTTCACGTCCTTCCACGCATTGCTCAATTCGCAAACTGGCGAGGTTCAAAGGTCGGTCCTTTGGGCAGCCTTTGCGTCCGGATCTATTCGCGCGACGGACAATGCTGACGGAACCTCGATTGTCATTCGAACTGAGATGCTTTCTGACGCGCCTGCAACGATCTATGTCGACCCCGACCTTACCCCGTTGTCGAATGTCACTCCCAGCGAACTTGGGTCTGCTCCGACTTTGATCGTACGCGACTTGATCGATAGCCCGCTGGACGAACTTGCATTGGTGGCTGACACTCAGCCCGTTCTTTGTATCGCAGGGGCATACCGACTTACCCTCACCTGGCCCGAGGGCAGCCTATCGACCTCTGCTGCCATTGCTCTCATCATTGGCGTCGCGCGGCGAATTGAACAGCCGCTCCGCCACCTTCTGTAAAGCAGGCTGATCATGCATACCGATCTTTACATTAATGGCGAGTGGCGTCCGGCCTCGGACGGTGGACGTTTTGAGGTCTTCAATCCCGCTGACGAAACCAGTATCGCCACGGTCGCCTCGGCCACGATCGACGATGCCCGAGTGGCGCTGGACGCGGCACAAGCTGCCTTTGGCGCATGGGCCGCTCGATCACCCCGCGACCGCTCAATCATCCTGCGCCGAGCCTTCGACCTGATGTCGGCCCGTTTGCCCGAGTTTGCTCGTCTCATCACATTGGAGAATGGCAAAGGTCGTTCTGACGCTATGGGCGAGGCGACTTATGCTGCTGAGTTTTTCCGTTGGTTCTCGGAAGAGGCGGTCCGCAACGAGGGCTATATTGCACATGCCCCGGCGTCTGGCGCGCGGATCGTCGTTCAGCACAAACCCGCGGGGATTGCTGTCTTGATTACGCCGTGGAACTATCCGGCAGCGATGGGCACCCGCAAAATTGCACCCGCCCTTGCAGCTGGCTGTCCCGTGATCATCAAGCCAGCCTCTGAAACGCCGCTTACAATGCTTGCACTGATGCCGCTTCTAGAAGAGGCAGGGGTTCCTCCGGGCATCGTGCAGGTCCTGCCGTCACGTAACACCGGCGCTCTCGTAGACCATCTTTTGCACGACCCACGCGTGCGGGTTGTTTCCTTCACTGGATCCACCCAAGTCGGGCGAAAGCTACTTCAAGCTGCCGCAGACCAGGTTTTGAAGCCTGCGATGGAGCTTGGCGGTAACGCTCCGGTTATTGTCTTCGAGGATGCCGATCTCGAGGTCGCGGTACAGGGCGCCATGCTCGCCAAGATGCGCAATCTGGGCGAGGCCTGCACGGCTGCAAACCGATTTTATGTGCACGAGAAAGTGGCTGATGCCTTTGCAGAACGGTTCACTGCGGCGATGGCACGCCTCAAGATGGGCAATGGTCTTGATCCAGAGGTCGATGTCGGTCCGCTGGTGAATGCCGACACTCGTGACAAGGTTGCCGCCTTTGTCGACGACGCTGTGGCGCGGGGTGCGCGGGTTCTACTCGGTGGCAAGCGACCGAGCGGTAAGGGTTTCTTCTACCCTCCGACCGTTCTGACCAATGTTCCGGCAGATGCTGCTTGTGTGCGTGACGAGATTTTTGGACCTGTCGCCGCAATCCAGACTTTTGGCGATCAGGACGATGTTATCGCCCGCGCCAATGATACAGAGTACGGTCTTGTCGCGTATGTCTTCACCGCAGATATGAAGCGGGGAATGCAGGTCTGCGAACAACTTGATTACGGTATGGTTGGGTTGAACCGAGGGCTTGTGTCTGATCCTGCTGCGCCCTTTGGCGGAACCAAGCAATCAGGTCTCGGCCGTGAAGGCGGGCACGAAGGCATGCGTGAATTCCAAGAAACGCAGTATATCTCGGCCAACTGGTAGGCGTGATGAAAGAGGTGATTGCAAGTCCGTCCACGCGCATTCATGCCCTAAGACGGGGCGTGGACATAGAAGCCTTGGCCGTTCGGTTGGGTAGGACGACAATCACACGCGATGACATCGATCACAGCCTTCAGCCTGGGGCTGCGGCACCAAATGGATCGACACCCCCAACGGACTCAGGCATGTCCAAGTATTGGGACGTCGATCACGCTGCCTATGGCGCTGTTCGCGTAGAACCTCTCAGCCGCTTTGACCGTGTGGCGGCATCTAACCTGGCTGCTGCACACGCGACGATACCGGCCGTAACTCACCATGACCGCGCCGATCTAACCGAAATCGAAGCTTTCCGCGCCAGCCTGCGTCAAGACGCCTTGGCAGCGGGAGTTAAGCTCACGACTCTTTCCTTTCACGTTAAGGCGCTCGCTCGTACGCTTCGCGCGTTTCCGCGCTTTAATGCTTCCTTGACCCCAGATGGCGAAAACTTGGTGATTAAGGACTATGTTCATATCGGGATCGCTGTAGATACCCCGATGGGCCTTGCCGTTCCGGTGATAAGAAATGCTGACCAGCTTGGCCTATTTGCCATCTCTCGCGCGATCACAGATCTTGCTTGCCTAGCCCATGCGCGAAAGCTCCGCCCGGATGCGATGGGCGGCGCGTCGATGACAATTACGAACCTAGGAGGTATCGGTGGAACAGCGTTCACGCCGATCGTCAATCCTCCCGAAGTTGCCATTCTGGGGATCACCCGGACGGAGATCACCCCCGTTTGGGACGGTGCTACCTTTTGCCCGCGCCCTATGGTCCCGCTTGACCTGACTTACGACCACCGTGTGATCAACGGGGCCAGTGCTGCGAAGTTTTTGTCTCATTACGTGAGCCTTCTAACTGACCCGCGCCTGCTGGCATAACGCCCATGATCTCCCCCCGACAGGAGACCAAGAGATGAACAATGCTGTATCGTTTCGCCTGAACGGACAAAACGTCACGGTCAATCGATCAGACGATGCCCCGCTGGTCTATGCACTGCGGAATGACCTAGGCCTGAAGGCAACTCGATTTGGCTGCGGGCAGGAAAGTTGCGGGGCCTGCATAGTCTCTGTTGATGGCCAGCCAACCTACTCTTGCACGCGCCCGCTTTCTGCGGTTGCAGGCACGGATGTACTGACTGCCGAAGGGCTTTGCGAAGACCCGGTGGGCATCGCATTACTGGAAGCCTTCCGCGATGAACATGCCGGGCAATGTGGTTACTGCCTTTCAGGCATCTTGGTCAGTGCCCACGCTTTGCTGCGCGCCTGCCCGACCGCCGATCGGGCCGCCATCATCGCCGCGCTTGATGTCCATCTCTGCCGATGTGGGGCACATGGATCGATCATTCGCGCCGTTGAGCGCGCAGTTGCAAGGATCGGGGCGGAGGTGTGACGATGATTGCCGAACTTCCGAAAAGCATCTTGGATAATCCGCGTCTTGGGCAATGGATTTCGTTCGACATTTCCGGACGGGTGACTGTTCGAACCGGCAAGGTCGAACTGGGTCAAGGCATCCTGACGGCACTCGCACAAATCGTCGCAGATGAATTGGCTATCGGCATGGCGTTAATCGATATTGCTGCTGCAGATACGGCTCTTTCGCCTAACGAGGGGATTACGGCGGGAAGTCAGTCCGTAGAGATTTCGGGCGCCTCTGTTCGCCTGGCCGCAGCCCAAGCACATGCCGCGCTGATTGAGGCTGGGGCAAGACGCCTTGGGATCACGCCCGAGGCGCTGACCTCGCGCGACGGTGCGCTTTACCAAGACGGACTAGAGACTGGTCTGGATTTTTGGTCCGTCGCCGCAGACGTGGACTGGTCGCAGCTTATTCGCTCGGATGTCCAAACTCCCGGCTCCTCACGCCACCGCATCGTCGGTACGAACGCAATGCGGATCGACATGGTCGCTAAGATCGGGGCTGGCGGCTTCATTCATGACCTAGACCTACCGGAAATGCTCCATGCCCGGGTCATCCGGCAACCTTTCCGGCTCGCCCGTCTTGCCGATGTCGACGAAGCCCTTTTGAGCCGCCGCCATCCTGACATCTCAATCTTTAGGCAAGCCGATTTTCTTGCTCTGATCTCAAGAGATGAGTACGCCGTTGCTCGCGCCCAAGAGGCGGCCGACACGTTTGTAAGATGGGAAGAGATCGCTGGTCGCTGGAAGCCTGCAACCACTTCGGAACCCAAGGCCACCATCATTGGCCAGCCCCAAAACACCCCCTACGTCAATTCGAACCGGATCGTTGCCGACTTTGCGCGCGGCAATATTGCGCATGGATCCATCGGCCCGTCGTGCAGCATCGCTTTGCTGAACGAGGGCAGCTTGACAGTCTGGACCCATTCCCAAGGCATCTTTGCACTACGCGATCAAATTGCCCGCTGCCTCGGTCTGGACAAGGCGAATGTTCGGGTGATCCATGCACAAGGATCTGGCTGCTACGGTCACAATGGCGCGGATGATGCGGCCCTTGATGCAGCAATTATCGCGATGCACCAAACTGGCCGACCGGTCCGAGTTCAGTGGTCACGCGTGGATGAGCTTTCTCGAGGCCCGCTGGGTGCCGCCATGTCATCCCGGGTGGAGGCAACGCTTGGACTGGGTGGTCAGGTTTCGGAATGGTCGATGACGGTCCGCAGCGCCCCCCACGCGCAGCGGCCCGGTTCTGGAGGACACGTAAACCTAACTTCAGCCGAGGCGCTGAACGCTGCGTTTTTGCCGAATGCGGTGGAGGATCTCCCGGCCACAACCGGAGGCGGGGCGTCACGAAACTCGGTCGCGATCTACGACTTCGCGTATCAGCACGTGCAGGTTGAAATCGACACCAGCAGCCCCATCCGAACCTCGTCGCTCAGGTCGCTTGGCGCTTATCTGAATGTCTATTCGATCGAATGCGCGATGGATGAACTCGCCAGTCTTGCCGATGTTGATCCGCTTGCATTCAGGCTAAATCACCTCAGCGATCCGCGCGCGCGTGCTGTTCTGGAGGAGGTTGCTGCCATGTGCAACTGGCCTGATCAGAAAGCTCTGCGGGAAGGACGTGGGCGCGGAATCGGAATGGCACGCTACAAGGGTAAAGGCGCATATCTTGCAGCTGTCGCTGAGGTTAGCGTGGACGACGCCGTCCGGCTGGAGCGGCTCTGGCTCTGCCTTGATGCGGGTTACCTGGTCAACCCAGAAGGCGCTCGGAGCCAGATTGAAGGTGGCGCTCTACAGGCTGCAAGTTGGACCCTTAAGGAGGAGGTACGGCTTGAAGGCGACCGCGTTCCGGCATTTGACTGGGGCACTTATCCAATCCTTCGTTTCTCCGAGGTTCCCGAAGTCGAGACGCACTTCCTCGGGAACCGAAAGGAAGAGCCCCCCTTAGGAACAGGCGAGGCCGCGCAGGGACCGGTTGCGGCAGCTATCGGCAACGCTGTGTCGCAGGCGCTTGGCGTGCGAGTTCGGCGGCTTCCTTTGACCAGAGATCGCGTTGCTGAAGCCATCAACTTCGGCTGAACGGATGCGGCGCCCTTAGGTCAATCGCACCCGCCGCAAATCGGGAAAAACGCGCCACCATAGGGCGGCCGCCCCAAGCGTTACCACGCCACCCAAGGCGACCGCCGGTACTGTGCCGATCAAGACAGCCATGCTGCCCGCTCGAAAATCGCCCAGTTCATTGGATGCACTGATCGAGACCGAGTTTACCGCGTTCACGCGCCCGCGCAGGTCGTCAGGTGTCGCGATCTGCACCAGCGTCTGTCGCACGTAGACGCTGAACATATCTGTGGCGCCATAGATGAAGAGCGCCACCAGCGACACCCATAATACGTTGGACAGGCTGAAGACAACGATTGAAAGCCCGAACATGGCAAGGGCGAAGAAGAACAAGGGGCCCGATCTGCTCGTTGGCGCCATCGCCCCAAGCAAAAGCCCCATACCAAGACCTCCGATTGCGGGCATTGCTCTCATGACGCCCAAGCCCACTGCGCCGACGCCAAGAACATCCAAAGCAAACACAGGAAGTAACCCGGCGATCCCGCCGAACAGAACTGCCACAAGGTCAATGGAAATTGCGCCGAACACAATCGGCGTCCGGCGGATATGGCCAAAGCCGGCAAGCAGATGTGTCAGGCGGTCGGACGTTTCCAATTGTTTGGGCCGAGAGTGCTTTCGGATCATGGCGGCGCTTGCCGCTGCAGCGAGCGACAAAGCAAAAATGACAGCAAAGACCATGTTCTCTGTGAAGGCGATCAGCACGCCAGCCAATGCGGGGCCTCCAAGCTGCGCGACCCGGATGATGGTGGATGTCGCTGCAACCGCCTGGGCCCAGAGCGGTCTGGGAACGATGTCCGGCAATGTTGACTGCTGGGCGGGCTGCAGAAAGGCTTGCGCACCACCATGCACTGTCAGCAGAAGATAGACCGGCCATAGCAAGCCGTCGGGCAAAAGCAGGGCGAGACCGATCAACCCTGCACACATCGCTTGGGTCAGGCAGCAAATCCCGATAATCCACGTCCTGTCGTAACGATCTGCGGCGGCGCCAGCCCAAAGAAAGAGCACAAAGATTGGAAGGAACCGGAACAATCCCACAAGCGCCAGCGTAAACGGATCACCGGTCCTAGCATATAGCATCCAACCAACGGCGACGGTCAGCATCTGGGAGGCCGTCACACTTGACGCTCGGCTGAATGAAAAAAGCAGAAAGTCCCGATGCCTTAACAGCCCTGGCACATCTTTACCGTCGTCGTGCGTCATGCCGCGGTCCAATCACCAACCGAAACGGGAAACACTGCTCCCTAGTTGGAACTCATACTGCAATTCTTGAGAGGCTTCTACTAGGTCATGATGTCAAATAACCTAGCGACAGGCACGCAATCTTAAGTCGATTAGATCAAGGGATCTTTAACTCGTGTTCTCAGAGCATGTCACGAAACGCCAGACAGTTTGCGACCTATAAAGTGCCGCTTGACGAGGTTCAGGGGTCAGGGAAGCGTCTGGTCGAATGGAACTCGCAGCTTGCGGCACTCTCCCATCGTGATCACAGGTGCTGCACTGTGCGCCGCTAAACTTATCCCAGCATTATCAGAATTTTATCGACGATCAATCCGTTGAACTGCTTGCTCGGACATGTTGTCGCGCATCACCAAATCGAAGCCCAGATAGTCCGCAGTCTGGCTCGATGTGATCTCTGACTTGATTACAGGTCGATATGCCCGACGCGGATGTGAATCTTGGTCCTGAAGAATCTTGGACAGGGGCCTTGCTCACATTCACGTAAAAGGGGATGGGATGAACAAACTTTGTGATCAATTAGCGAGATTCTCCCAAGAAACTCGCAGCCAGTCAAAACTCCGTGAAACCTAATCAGATTTTAAGGAGACAAAGGAATCCTCGCAATACCAAGAAGCTTGCCAAGCGCATCAAGAAAACTAAAAATGATAAACTCGCCTTCCTTGAAATCGAACGGGATTAACTGCGAAAATGCATTGATATTGGAGAAGCTCGCCAAACTTTTAGAAGTGTATAGTACAAGAGTATTACAGCGCCATTTATGGATACCGCATGACTAGAAGACCCCGTAACTATTCAGGGAAACATTCGCACATAGCGCCCCAAGCGGGAGGCAATAAGCGCCTCTCCTCAGGATATTGGAGCAATTAAAGCAGAACAAAACTTGAGTGGCGTTCAATCTAGAACCATGACAAATGCGGCGCACAGTCGTGTGCTGAAAAGTTGTCACTCGGTTTTCTCATCATTGCCTCTGACAGTTGGTTAGTTGCCGTGACGCGTGAAGACAGTTTGAGCTACTCCCCGAAAACCGGACAGTGACGGAAGCTACGATCTGACGTCTGCTGGTCTCCAAGAACGAGGAGATCAGAACATGAAGAAACGCAGGAACCATGACGCGGCGTTCAAGGCGCGTGTTGCGTTAGAGGCGCTGAAAGGCGAGCGCACAGTGTCGGAGCTGGCAGCCGAATATGGTGTG
>NZ_CBDAEL010000006.1:0-154450 GCF_965194375.1 Allotabrizicola aquatica (SeqCode) | reverse complement strand
CCTTTCAGCGCCTCTAACGCAACACGCGCCTTGAACGCCGCGTCATGGTTCCTGCGTTTCTTCATGTTCTGATCTCCTCGTTCTTGGAGACCAGCAGACGTCAGATCGTAGCTTCCGTCACTGTCCGATTTTCGGGGAGTAGCTCAGAAGACAGGTATCGAGCTTGAACCGTCTCATCTCATACTGGTTATCGATCTACCTGTTGATGTGAGGGCGCCAGAAGTCACCTACCGGATGATACTCGACCAGCTCATTGCTGACGACCACGAACTTGGAAATAAGAAGGTATGAAAGATTGATGGTGGCGAGCGATGGAGTTGGAAAGCCGGAGAAACATGAGCTAACAGGGACTTAAAGATTTATCTTCAAAATGCTTGATCTTGATCGCCTTTCTTGTGTTCTCCTCGGCCGTAGCTGATCAGACGGACAAGCGTGTCGCATTGACCCAAAACTCAGAAAAGGAAAGAGACGCTGATGAGCCATGTTGAAATAGTCGAGCCTCAGTTCATCCAGATGCATGCGAGCGACCTTGTTCCAGCGAAAGTCATGCACGTGTATTGCTTAGGCGGCTGGGCGAAACTAAGCTGTGGCGGGATGAACGCTGACGCCGCAGAGGAAGCATTTTCAGGCAGACCTAAAACAGGATTGTTCTCTTACGTCTCGATCCCAACATGCCCCGAAGTACTTCTCTTTGGCTTTGACGCCACAGACTTTGCGGGCTTTCGTATAGAAAGCGGAGGATGTTTAGTGTATTTTGAGGCTACAAGGTTTTCACCTGCGGCTCCATATTTCGGCAATCCATCAGATTTCTTTCTTAAGCAAATCGAAAAATACAATAGCCTTCATGATCGTTACAGTTCTTAGCTGTTGCATCCTTGCTCCTCTCACGAAGTGTGGACCCTATTAGCCGAACAAAGAAGGCCTGCCATATCAAACCGCACGGCAACACTTTACAACAAGATAACCCAATGAAGGAGAGAGGAATGAAGAAAGCCGCATTAATGGTATCGTTGCTCTTAACGGGAAACGCTGTGCTTGCTGAAGGTGCAGTCGTAGACGGGCTAAGTGCATCTGAAATTGTAAGGGAGGGTGAGATTGTTGCTGTAGAATTAAAAGAACGAGATTGGCATCTTCTAGTTGATTATGATGACACCCTTTATGCGTGCGAGACTATCAGGGGTGTCAAGGGCGGCATGGGCATCTACTGCCTACCACTACCCTATGAAAAGAAATAACACCAAGCTGACAGCGGCAATTCGCACAAGGCTAACCCCATGCCATTTGCACCTAGGGTCAGGACCACCATTGAGTTCGAGGCTGAGAACGCTGGAAGGTGGAACTCCCATCAGCACCTCTTCATTGTTTCAGACCAAGTGGGTGAAAGGCAAGCAGATGCCCCTAATGTGGTACTAATGGGTGGTCCTGTCCCACTGCAGGATTGGGTTCAAATTCTAGAGAAGGGCTGGGGGGCTATCCGTAATCCCCATCTGAGCTTTGCTTGACCGGACAAAAAGCTATTAGAGTTATATAGCAAAGTGTCCGGACAGTGGGTGAGCTAGACCCCCCGCTTCAAGTATGACTGTAACCTCACTGAACGGCACCATAGTCCTGTTTTCCATCCGGTCAGAGATACTGATGCTTATGTTGGGCTGCACTTCTCATGGAACCCAAGGCTCGGCCTCGAGTAGTGTCCCCAAGGTCCTTAACCCTCTTCCCGAAATCTCAAAATACCCCCCGCTGGCAGAGCTTATGTACATGATCTGGGTACCCCCCACTGGCCCATGCCCACCCCCTCACCACCATCGATAACAATAATCTGAGAAGGGTTAGCACAGGCAGAACTCGTACAAATCTGTTGATCGCCGCATAGTAGACCAGATCGTAGACCAGAAAGTGCCCAGCTTGATCTAATCCCACCTCTCCACTATCAACAAAATCAGAGCGTTAGATGATTGCCGATGCCTTCAGAGGGAATAGAACCCCGGCCTTGGGCACCAGCGCAGCAATCGGCAGGGCGATATGATCCACACCGGGCTTTGGCGCGTAACCTTTGAAAGGCCCTGTGAATGATCCCAGTGACCGCCAAGGAGTCATCGATGCAAATTGTTACGCTGTATTTGTCCACCGCCGCGATCTTTCTGGTGATCGATGCCATCATGTTGCGGCTGTATATGGCCCCGTTGTTCGAACGCTACATCGGGCCGATGATGCTGGAGAACATCCGGATGGCCCCGGCTGCGCTGTTCTATTTGGCCTATGTGGCGGGGCTTTTGTATCTGGTCTCGGTACCCGCGCTGAAGGCCGGGGCGCCCATTCTTATTCCGGCGGCGATCTTGGGCTTTATGGCCTATGGGACTTTTGAGTTCACCAACTATGCCATCCTCAAGGGTTGGAACCTGCGGATGGTGATCACCGATGTGACTTGGGGAACCGTATTGACGGCGGTCTCCGCTTGGGGTGGTCTGGCGATCACCAAGGCCCTTTTCAAGGTGTGATCCATGATCCTCTACGGCATCCCGACCTGTGACACCTGCAAGAAGGCGCTCAAGGCGCTGGAGGCGGCGGGCCATGCCGTTCAGTTCCGCGACATTCGCAAAGATCCGCTGAGCGAGGCAGAAATTGGGGAAATGGTGGCTGAATTTGGGGGGCTTTTGGTGAACCGTCAGTCCACCACCTACCGCGGATTTTCGGATTTTCTGCGCGAATCTGAGCCAGAGGCGCAGATTGCAGCGCAGCCTACGGTGATGAAGCGCCCGGTGATCCGGGCCGAAAAATGGCATCTCGGCTGGGACGCTGACGTGCAGGCAGCCCTCCTTTAGGGCCACAAAAAACGGCCCCCGAGGGGGCCGTTCCTGACAAATCTGATTGAGGCTTAGAGCAAGCGCAAGTCGCCGGCGGACTGTTTGCCGTCGCGGCCCGATTGCAGCTCATAGCCGATTTTCTGGTTGTCGTTCAGGCCCTTAAGCCCTGCACGTTCGACCGCCGAGATGTGAACGAACACGTCCTTGCCGCCGTCATCGGGGGCGATGAAGCCATAACCTTTGGTGCTGTTGAACCATTTCACGGTGCCGGTGGGCATTCCGCTCTCTCCTATCTCAACCCTCCCGAGGCGGTATTGCCGCGGGCCGTGCAAGCAGGTCTTCTTGGGCCTCGATAGGCGGTCAGAAAGTCTGTCGTCACTGAGAAAATCATGCCAAAGCTTTTTATAAAAGCAAGCAAGGAATCCGTAAGGGATTTCTGCCTTGTCAAGGGCTGGCCGCGGGGCGCAACACGGCGCACAGTTTTTGGGCATTGTGGTGGGTCATAATCGGCCCTGTTGGGTCTTATTTCCCCCTGTCGCCTTTGCGCCAGACGGCAAGAACCCTGTCAATCGACAAGGGACCCGCGCCCTTTAGAACCAGCGTCAGCAGCACAAAAACCCACAGCGCCCGTTGATCCAAGATCAGCGCATCTGACGCGGCGTCGAACCAAGCCCCGATTGTGGCTGGGCTGGCCGCGTGGCCGATGATGTCGGTCAGGCTTTGCACAACAACAAAGCCGATCATCCCAAGCGCGGCCAGACGGGTGGCAAGGCCCAGCACGATCAGCGCGGGCAGCACCAGTTCGGCCCAAGACCCGGCCAGCACGACCAGCCAGCGCAGCGCGACCATTTGGCTGATGTCATAGCCTGCGGCGTCCATCGCGCGGGGAAAGATCTGGGCATAGGCCCCCAATGAGGGGGTAAAAACCCCGTCCAATTTGGTGAGGCCAGAGATCCAGAAATACATGAGCAGCACCGCCGCAAAGCAAGCGCGGGCCATAAGCGGCACCAGATTGTTGCCGAGGCGGTCCAGTGCCGTGGTGGTACGGTTGTAGAGGGTGGCGTGGCCGGTCATGCGGTGACTCCGACGATGGCGTTGTTGTGCAGCAAAGCCCAAGGAGGCGGGTGAGGTCAAACCCTTCGCCGGTCGCGGCCAGTGCGGCGATCAAGGGCTCGCCCCGGCCAAGGGTGGCCAGAAACGCCGCGCCGCCCGGGGGCAAGAGGTGCACGGTAGGGTCAAACTCGGGGCGCAGCACGACAAGTTCTTCGGCGCACATTTGCGGTTTGGGCCCGTTGTGCAGCGTGGCGTGCCAGATGGCATGCACCGGCCAGTTTGAGACCAGAACCCGAAGCGAGGGGGCAAGCCGGAGGCGGGCCTGCAAAAGCTGGTCTTTACCCATGCTGCCAAGGGTCTCACCGGGCAAGGGCGCCGCATCGGCGGCATGGTAGCTTTGGCGCAGGGCCTGCTCCAGCCGAGCCACGTCGGGCAGATAGCCCAGATGCGCCACCGGCGCAAAGCCCGCCAGAAACTCGGCAAAGCTTTCGCCGTACAGCATCAACCGCCGATCCGTTGGCGGTGTTTGGCGCAGGTAAACCAGCGCCATGGCGGCAAAGAATGCAGGCCCCACCAGCTTTTGCACGGCGGGAAAGGCCGCCTCCAGCACGCGGATCAGCGAGCTGTTGACCGTGTTGCGATAGACCGAGAACCGCTTGGCGTCGGGCAGGCCATCGGGGCCGACAAGGCCCGCGGGCATGGGGCGCGCGGGGTCGAGCAGGGCTTCGGCAAACTGGGTCTGGCTCATCTTGGCACCAGAAGTGCGGTGGCGCGGGCGGCCTCGGCGGCCAGCGCCTGCCAGTCGGGCACGTCGTTGTCCCATTCGATCAGCGTTGGTCGGGGGCCTGCGTCGGTGATCACTTGGGCATAAAGCGCCCAGACCGGATCGGCCACTTCGGCGCCGTGGCTGTCGATCAACAGCGGGCGATCCGCGCTGTCGCGGTCTTCCTCATGCCCACCGAGATGGATTTCGCCGACCAGATGAAGCGGGAACCGCCCGATATAGTCCAAGGGGTCGCGGACCTGATTGACGCAAGAGACAAAGACGTTGTTCACATCCAGCAAAAGCCCACATCCGCTGCGCCGGGCAATCTCGGCCAAGAAATCCACCTCGTCCCACGTCGTTTCGGCAAAGGCGACATAGGTTGAGGGGTTTTCCAACAGCATGCGACGCCCCAGAACCTGTTGCACATGGTCAATGTGATCGACCACGCGGGTCAGGGTCTGGCTGGTGTAGGGCAGGGGCAAAAGATCGTTCAAAAAAGCCCCGTCATGGGTTGACCAGGCAAGATGCTCGGAAAAGCTGGCGGGTTGCAGCCAATCGCAGAGCTTCTTCAGATTGACCAAATGGGCCGCATCCAGCGCGGCCTCGCCTCCGATTGACAGGCCCACGCCATGCACCGAGATCGGAAACCGCTCGGCCAGATGGCGCAGTTGCGCTAAGGGGCGGCCCCCGTCGCCCATGTAATTTTCGGCGTGGATTTCAAGCCAAGAGACAGGGACCGGGTTTTCCAGAATATCCTTGAAATGCTGCGGTTTGTACCCGACCCCGGCACCTGCCGGCAGGGCTTTTGGATGAATATCGAACATCGAGGGGCCTTTCATCGGTCCGCAAATCACACGTGAGGTCGTGTTTCGGTCGCTGGGGGGGGGCAGCCCCGCCCCAGGCGCTTTGGCATCAGCCTTTGGGCAGATCGCGGTCCAGAGCTTCAAGGCTGCCCATGCGGGCCTTGCCTTCCATGCCAGCGGGCAGTTCCATGGTCACGCAGCTGCCAGCCGGGACCAGCTTCCAAGCGTTGCCCTGATAGTCGACTTTGGAGGTGCCAGCGCAGGTGGTGCCTTCACCGGCGGCGCAATCGTTTTGACCGGCCAGTGCGACGCCAAAGCATTTTTCGTTGTCTTGTGCGGTCACCATGGTGGCGTGCGAGGCCAAGGCTGCGGCCAAAGCGCCGGCAACAGTCAGTGTGCGGATGTGGTTCGACATATGTGTAATCCCTTTGGTTATATGGATGTCTTTCGACACCCAAACCCTAGGGATCTGTGGCCATCACGAGCCAATCACAGACGCGTGGGCCACAACTCTGTGAAGTTCCAAAAGCAGGGATCACCCTGTGGCATGCGCCGCGAGACTGCGGCACATGCCTTTAAGATCAAGGGTTTGCGGGCGCTAGTGCGCTGGGGGCAGGGCGTCAAGCCCGAAGGTCGCGATGGCTTCGGCAAAGCTGAGCGTGTCAGTCCGGGTCTCGCCCAGACGGCGAACTGAAACAGTGCGCTCTTCAACCTCTTTCATGCCGATGGCCAAGATCACGGGAACTTTGCCGACCGAATGTTCGCGCACCTTGTAGTTGATCTTCTCGTTACGCGTATCGGCCTCGGCGCGGACGCCCGCCTTTTTCAGCGCGTTGACTACCTCGTTCACATAGCCATCGGCATCCGACACGATGGAGGCGACAACCACCTGACGCGGGGCCAGCCAGAAAGGGAACTTGCCCGCGTAGTTTTCGATCAGGATGCCGATAAAGCGTTCGAACGAGCCAAGGATCGCGCGGTGCAGCATGACGGGGCGGTGTTTCGCGCCGTCTTCGCCGACAAATTCCGCATCCAGCCGGTTGGGCAGGTTGAAATCGGCCTGGAAAGTGCCGCACTGCCATTCGCGGCCGATGGCGTCGGTCAGTTTGAAATCCAGCTTCGGGCCATAGAACGCGCCGTCGCCTTCGTTGATCTGGTAGGGCAAGCCCAGACCTTCGATGGCCTTTTGCAGCGCGCCTTCGGCTTTGTCCCAAACCTCATCGCTGCCCACGCGCACATCTGGGCGGGTGGAGAGTTTGATGTCGAACTTTTCAAAGCCTAGGTCTTTGTAGACCGAGGACAGAAGCGCGATGAAGCCCGCGCATTCCGCCTCGATCTGGTCTTCTGTGCAGAAGATATGGGCGTCGTCCTGCGTAAAGCCGCGCACGCGCATCAGCCCGTGCATGGAGCCGGAGGATTCGTAGCGGTGGCACGAGCCAAACTCGGCCAGGCGCAAGGGCAGGTCACGGTAGGACTTTAGGCCCTGATTGAAGATCTGCACATGGCAGGGGCAGTTCATGGGTTTCAGCGCATTGATGCGCTTTTCCTTGGCGCCCTCTTCGTCCACCTCAACGATGAACATATTCTCGCGGTAGGCTTCCCAGTGGCCGGATTTTTCCCACAGGATGCGGTCCACCACTTGGGGCGTCTTGATTTCCTTATAGCCTGCCGTGCGCAGACGGCCGCGCATGTAATCTTCCAACTGGCGATAGATCGTCCAGCCGTTCGGGTGCCAGAACACCATGCCGGGCGCTTCGTCCTGGATGTGGAACAGCTCCATTTCCCGGCCAAGCCTGCGGTGGTCGCGCTTGGCGGCCTCTTCCAGCATGGTCATGTGCGCCTTGAGGTCGTCGCGGTTCTTGAACGCAAGGCCGTAGATGCGCTGGAGCATGGGGCGCGAGGCGTCGCCCAGCCAATAGGCGCCGGCGACATGGGTCAGCTTGAAGGCATCGGCGGGCACCTGGCCCGTATGGGCCAGATGCGGGCCGCGGCACAGGTCCTGCCAAGGCCCGTGCCAATACATCCGCAGGTCTTCGCCTTCAGGAATGCGGTTGATAAGCTCGATCTTGAAGGGCTCGCCGCGGTCCTCATAGTAGGCAATCGCGCGGGCACGGTCCCAGACTTCGGTTTTCACCGGATCGCGGGCGTTGATGATTTGCTTCATGCGGGCTTCGATCGCGCCAAGGTCTTCCGGTGTGAAGGGTTCCGCCCGGTCAAAGTCGTAAAACCAACCGTAATCGCGCACCGGGCCGATGGTGACCTTCACATCAGGCCAGATGTCCTGCACGGCGCGGGCCATGATATGGGCGCAGTCGTGGCGGATCAGTTCCAGCGCTTGGGCGTCATCGGCCATGGTGTGAATGGCGATTTTCGCATCCGTCATGATCGGCCATTGCAGATCATAATGCGCGCCGTTCACCGATGCGGAAATGGCCTTTTTGGCCAAACCGGGGGCGATGGACATCGCCACTTCGGCGGCGGTCACGCCTGCGGCGTAGTCGCGCTTGTTGCCATCGGGGAAGGTGAGGGAGATTTGGGCCATGGCCTGATCCTCGTCTGTTTGGCGCCTACGAAACGCCCGGTTGCGGGTTATGTGCGGGTGGTTTGCCGCTTTGGCTGGGCGGCGTCAAGATCGCGGCGGCGAAAAATGGCTTGCAGCGGGGTGGTTTGGTGAATTCTATGCCTTCTCACGCAGTTGCGGGCTGACAGGGCCAAAGCCGGACGCTAAACCCCTTGTCGGAGTGGAGTGACAATGACCCAGTTTCTGACCACAGCCGCAGGCCGCCGCATTGCTTATCATCAGACCCCCGGCGCCGGGCCGGGCGTGGTCTTTCTGGGTGGGTATCGGTCGGACATGACCGGCACCAAGGCGGTGCATCTGCAACGCTGGGCCGAAGGCTGCGGGCGTGCTTTCCTGCGGTTTGATTATTCCGGGCATGGCCAATCGTCGGGGCGGTTTGAAGAGGGCGGGATTGGCGACTGGTTCGCCGATGCGCTGGCGGCGCTTGAGGCGCTGACGAACGGGCCGCAGGTTCTGGTTGGGTCTTCGATGGGCGGCTGGATCTCGCTTTTGGTCGCGCGCGCGGTGCCCGGTCGAGTGGCGGGGCTTGTGGGCATCGCTGCCGCGCCAGATTTCACGGCGGATCTGATGTGGGACAGCTATTCGGACGAGCAAAAGGCGCTGCTTACGGGGCAGGGCTGGCTGGCCGAGCCTTCGGAATATTCTGACCAACCGAACATCATCACCAAGACCTTCCTTGACGATGGGGCCAAGCATCTTGTGCTGCGCGCGCCTTTGAACCTGCCTTTTCCGGTGCGGCTGCTGCAGGGCACAGCGGATGTCGACGTGCCACCCTCGGTCGCGCTGCGGCTGATGGACCATGCCACCTGCCCCGATCTGCGGCTGACGCTGGTCAAGGGGGCGGATCACCGCTTTTCCACCCCGGACTGTCTGGATCTTATGACCGCAACCATCGAGGAGGTCCTGCGTCATGCGTAGGTTTGGCAAGGCACTGGGGCGGCTGATCGTTGTGATTTTCGCACTATTGGCAGGGATCTGGGCCTTCGCGCCTGAGGAACCAGTTGATCGGGATATTTCCTTCGAAGCCAATGCATTGCCAGATGATCTCTCTGAGTTTCTTGCGCAACGTGAATTGCATTTTTCCGACATTCGCCCCGAGGCGGCCAAGCGCATTGTCTGGGCGGGCGTGCCCGGACAAAAGACGCCGCTGGCGGTGATTTATGTGCATGGCTTCTCTGCCTCGGCCGAGGAAATTCGCCCGGTGCCGGACGAGGTAGCGAAGGCGCTTGGCGCGAACCTCTTTTACACACGGCTGGCGGGTCATGGCCGGTCGGGCGATGCGATGGCCGAACCGTTTGCCGGGGATTGGATCGAAGATATGGCCGAGGCGATGGCCATCGGGCGGAGCTTAGGCGACCGGGTTGTGGTGATCGCCACCTCGACCGGGGGCACGCTGGCGGCGATTGTGGCCACGGACCCGGTGCTGTCCGAAGGGCTGGCCGGGGTGGTTTTGGTGTCGCCCAATTTCGGTGTGAAAAGTGCCGCCGCCAAGATCCTTGATCTGCCGCTTGCGCGACATTGGGGGCCGCTGGTGGCGGGGGAAACCCGCAGCTTTGAACCCTTGAACGACGCCCAAGCCCGCTATTGGACCACGAGCTATCCGACGGTGGCCCTGTTTCCGATGGCTGCGCTAGTACGCCATGCGCGCGGGCTTGATTATTCCGCCGTCACGATCCCGGCCTTGGTGATCTATTCGCCGCAGGATCAGGTGGTGGATCCGGCGCAGACCGAGGCGCTGATGGCAGGCTGGGGCGGCGCTGTGCAAATGGAGCAGCGCCAGATGGGGCCGGGCGACGATCCGTTTTCGCATGTCATCGCCGGTTCGGCGATGTCGCCGGGGCAGACGGCCGAGACGGTGGGTTTGATCCTTGGCTGGGCAAAGGGGCTGTGATGCACGAACCTTTGGTGATCATCCCCGGCATGATGGCCGACGCCCGTCTGTTCCTGCCGCAGATGGTGCGGCTGGGGGCTGACCGTGCCTGTCAGGTCTGCATTGCCGCCCAAGGGGAGACGGTGGAAAAGATGTCCGAGGCCATGATGGCCGGGCTGCCGCCGAAGTTTGCGCTTTTGGGTCATGGGCTGGGCGGTGATGTGGCGCTGGACATCATCCGACGGGCGCCTGACCGGGTGACGCGGGTGATCCTGATGGCGACCGACCCTTTGTCCGAACCGCCCCAGATCGCCGTTGAACGCGAAACCCGGATGGTCATGGCGCGGGCCGGGCGGCTGGTGGATGCCATGGCGCAAGAGATTCCGGCGTCGGCGGTGGCGGACAGCCCTTGGCATGGCGAGATCATGGCCTTGGTCAAGGATATGGCGCTGGGTCTGGGCGAGGGCGTGTTCCTGCGCCAATCGCGCGCGGCGCAGCGCCGACCCGATCAGCAGAAAACCATGCGCAAGGTGCGGCTGCCTGCCTTGGTGCTTGCCGGGCGGCAAGACCCGCTGGTACCCCTGCGGCGGCAAGAGTTTACCGCCACGCTGATGCCCTATGGCCAATTCGGGATTATCGAGGATTCTGGGCACCTTGCGCCCTTGGAGCAGCCCGAAGCCGTGTCAGACGCGATTGAGGCGTTTCTGAACGGCCCGATGATGCTGCGCTAGGCGGGGCATCCGCACCGCCCGGTGTGGTTTAGGTGGCCGCAGCGACGGCCTTCAGCTTTGGCTGCGCCGGAGCGCCCGAATTGGCGTCGATGAAATTCAACACCAAGGGGCGAATGTTCAGACGCCAGCTCTTGCCTGCGAAGATGCCGTAATGGCCTGCCTCCGGCTCAAGGTGCCAAGCCTTCTTGCTGTCGGGCAGCCCGGTGCAGAGCTTAAGCGCCGCAACGCATTGGCCGGGGGCCGAGATATCGTCTTTCTCGCCCTCAACCGTTTTCACCGCCACGCGGGTGATCGCCCCGATGTCCACCTTCTTGCCCGCCACGGTAAACTCGTTGCGTGCAATCTCGCGGTTTTTGAAGATCCGCTCGACGGTGGAAAGGTAGAATTCCGCCGTCATGTCCATCACGGCGAGATATTCATCATAAAACCGATTGTGGGCGTCGTGATCCGAGGCCTCGCCGCGTGCGACGCGCATGATTTGTTCGGAAAACGCCTTTGAGTGCCGCTCGGCGTTCATCGACATAAAGCTTTGCAGCTGCAAAAGCCCCGGATAGACCAAGCGGCCGACGCCTTTGTATTTGAAGCCGACGCGCTGAATGGCCATTTGTTCCAGCTGGCCCATGGTGATCCGGCGGCCAAAGTCGGTGACGTCGGTCGCGGCTGCGTCCGGGTCAATCGGCCCGCCGATCAGGGTCAGGCTGCGCGGCTGGGCATCGGGGTCTTCGCTCGCGAGATAGGCCGTTGCGGCCAAGGTCAGCGGCGCGGGCTGGCAAATGGCGATCACATGGGTGTCCGGACCCAAGGCGCGCATGAATTCGACAAGGTACAGCGTGTAATCTTCAACGTCGAATTTTCCGGCACTGACCGGAATATCGCGCGCATTGGCCCAATCTGTCACAAAAACATCGGCATCGGGCAGCAAACTGGCCACGGTTGAGCGTAGCAAGGTGGCGTAGTGACCCGACATTGGCGCGACAAGCAGGATCTTGCGGGCCATCGGCGCGCGGCGGCGCACGAAGAACTGCACCAGATCACCAAAGGGTTTTTCCACAACCGGCTTGACGTCGACCAGATGGTCGGTGCCGTCAGCGCCGGGGATCGAACGGATGCCCCAGTCGGGTTTTGCGACCATGCGGGCGAAGGATCTTTCGGTCACCTCGCCCCAGGCGGCCATCATCTGCAGCATTGGATTCATCGTCAAAGCAAAGGCCGGATAGCTTGCCATGGCCCGTGCCGATGCGCCCATCCACTCATTCGTATTGCGAATGCTTTCCATCAGGTCATAGGTGGCCATATACTTCACGGGCGTCTCCTTGGCCGATTCTGCCACATCCCATGGATAGGGATGGCGCAATGCTGCATGGCAGCGAGAATAGGGGTCAAAGCTTAACATGACAACTGAAGAATATGACGCGGGCCACAAACTAGAGCGGATGCAGGCCAACCTCGCGAAAATCGAAGGGTTGTCCGAGCGGCTGATGGCGGCCTTGGCGCGCCAAAAGCAGAAAGATGCCGCACTCGATGGGCCGTCTTCTGACATCTACATGAAGGCCGCGCAGGCCTATCTGGCCGCCATGTTGCAAAACCCCGCCAAGGTGCTGGAGCATCAGATCGGCTATTGGGGCAAAACGCTGACGCATTATGTCGAGGCCCAGCAGGCGCTCGCCTCAGGTGAGTTCAAGGCCCCCGCCGATCCCGGCCCCAAGGATCGCCGGTTCTCTAACCCGCTGTGGGATACCCACCCCGCCTTCAACTATCTCAAGCAGCAGTACCTCATCAACTCTGAGGCCATTAACACCGCCGTCAGCGATATGGAGGACATTGCGCCTGCCGACAAAAAGCGGGTGGAGTATTTCACCCGCCAGATCGTCGACATGCTGGCGCCGACGAATTTTCTGGGCACCAATCCGGATGCTTTGGAAAAGGCGATTGCCACCGATGGCGAAAGCTTGGTGAAGGGGCTGGAGAACCTTGTCGCCGATATCGAGGCCCATGACGGCGAGATGCTGCCCACGCTGTCGGACCCGGCCGCCTTTACCTTGGGCGAAAATATCGCCGCCACGCCGGGCGCGGTGGTGTTCCGCAACCGGATGCTGGAGCTGATCCAGTTCAAGCCGACGACCGAAACGGTCTATGAAACCCCGCTGCTGATCTTTCCGCCGTGGATCAACAAATACTATGTGATGGACCTTAAGCCGCAGAATTCGCTGATCAAATGGATCGTGGATCAGGGCTTTACGTTGTTCGTGGTGTCTTGGGTCAACCCCGATGCGACCTATGCCGATGTCTGCATGGACGACTATATCCGCGAGGGCTATCTGACGGCGATGGCCGAGGTCCGCAAGATTTGCGGCGTTAAGCAGATCAACGCTGTGGGCTATTGCATCGCGGGCACGACGCTGAGCATGACCATCGCGCATCTGCAGCGCGCGGGCGATGAGACGGTGAAATCGGCCACGCTGTTCACCACGCTGACCGATTTTTCCGACCCTGGAGAGATGGGCGTGTTTCTGGCCGATGACTTCATCGACGGCATTTCGCGTCAGGTCGCTTCGGACGGGATTTTGTCCAAGCGCTTTATGGGCAAGACCTTTTCCTATCTGCGCTCCAATGACTTGATCTACGGCCCGGCGATCAAAAGCTATATGCTGGGCGAGGCGCCCCCGGCCTTTGATCTTTTGCATTGGAACGGCGATGGCACCAACCTGCCGGGTAAGATGGCGATCGAATACATCCGCGATCTGTGCCAGTTGAACGGCTTTGCGCGCGGCGTGTTCCCGGTCTTTGGCAAGCCTGTCACGCTGGATGGGGTGAAGGTGCCCCTCTGCGCCATTGCCTGTGAGACAGACCACATCGCGCATTGGCGCGGCAGCTTTAATGGCGTCAAGCAGATGGGGTCCAAGGACAAGACCTTTATCGTCTCGCAGTCGGGCCACATCGCCGGGATCATCAACCCGCCGTCCAAGGGCAAGTATGGCCATTACACCTCGGATGCGCCGCTGGAAGGCGAGCCGGACGATTGGATGAAGGGCGCGACCTTTACCCAAGGCAGCTGGTGGCCGCGTTGGGGGGCTTGGCTGGATGAACGTTCTGGCGCGCAGATTCCAGCCCGTCAGATTGGTGATTCGGGCCATCCCGAACTCTGCCCCGCCCCGGGCACTTATGTGGTCGCCATTCCAGAGGCTTGATTTCTCACAGGTTTCCCAATCCGACGCCGTTCGCCCCTGAGTTGTTTCTGCGTCGCAGAAATTTCACTTGCAATGCTGCAGTGCAGCATGTATATCTTGCTTCAGGAAACGGGCGACACCCCGGACATTCAGGAGCAATTCAAATGACCAAGACCACCGACTTCACCAAAGTCATGCAGGACATGATGGCTTCGTTCCCGGTTGACGCTTCGGCCTTCCAGAACGCATTCAAGACCCAAGCTGCTTACGGCGAAAAGCTGGCTGCCGTTGCTTTGGCCGCCGCTGAAAAGTCGACCGAACTTTCGGCCAAGTGGGCCAAAGACTCGCTCGCCAAGCTGTCGGAAACCGCCAAAGCCAAGGCTGAGCCGGCTGATTACACCAAAGCCGCAACCGATTTCGCCACCGCTGCTGCGGAAATGGCTGCCGAAAATCTGGCTGCTTTCGCTGAAATCGCGAAAAAAGTGCAGATGGACACCGTTGAGGTGATGCTGGCTGCTGGCAAGAACGCTTCGGAAGAAACCACCGCTGCGATGAAAAAGGCCACCGCTGACGTGACCGCTCAGGTCAAGAAAGCTGCTGCTGCAAAGTAATCGGGTCGGGTTCTGCGTCTCCTCCCTGACGCGGACAGACCAATCGGGCGGGCCTTTGTGCCCGCCCTTTCTTTTTTTCTGCACCTCGCCTAAGGTTCTCTGCACAAGCAAAAACCCTGGGGAGGGGCGATGATGGCCGAACCTGCGAAACCGCTGTTGATCAAGCGCTATGCCAGCCGCCGTCTGTATAATACCGAAACCTCGGATTATGTGACGCTGGAAGACATTGCGGGCTTTGTTCGGGCGGGGCGCGACGTGCAGATCGTCGATCTCAAGACCGGCGATGATCTGACCCGGCAATATCTGCTGCAGATCGTGGCCGAGCATGAATCCAAGGGCGATTCGGTGCTGCCCACCAATGTCTTGACCGATCTGGTGCGCTCATACGCCACCAATATGCAGTCGGTCATGCCGCAGTTTCTGGCCGCCAGCTTTGACATGCTGCGCGAGGGGCAGTCGAAGATGCTGGAAGGTTTTGCGGGCATCGCGCCGCCGATGGCCGGGATGCCGGGCTTTGAGGCGATGCGCAAGCAGCAAGAAGCTTTCATGAAGACCATGTTGGCCGGAATGCCGGGCTGGGGGGGCACCACGCCTGCCCGCACTGAGGCTGAACCTGCCAAGGAGGCGCCCGAGGATCTGGCCGAGATCAAGCGTCAACTGGCCGAGTTGCAGCAAAAACTCTCCAAGCTCTGATCGGCAATGACCGAAGGGCAGGGTCGCGTCACATTGTGGGGGATCGAGGTGTTCCTCGCCGTCACCGAAGAGCGCGCGATCTCGGCGGCCGCGCGGCGGCTGGGCGTGTCACCTTCGGCGATTTCGCAGCAGTTGACCGGGCTGGAAACCGCGCTTGGTGCGGTGCTTCTGGACCGTTCGGCCCGCCCCATGGGGCTGACCCCGGCGGGCACCATGTTTCGCCGCCATGCCCAAACCATTCTGAACGCCGAGGCCGAGGCGCGCAGCGAGTTGGCGATGGCGGATCTCTCGGGCCTGACCACGCTGCGTTTGGGTGTGATCGAGGATTTCGATGCTCAGGTGACGCCCCTTTTGCTGCAGGGGCTGGCCAGTGATCTGAAAGGATGTCGGTTCCTCTTGGAAACTGGGGCCAGTCATCGGCTTTTGGACCAGTTGGAGGCCCGCGCGCTGGACATGGTGGTGGCCGCTGATCTTGACAGCGAGGGCAGCCATGAAGGCTGGCGCGAGGTGCATCCCGTCATGACCGAACCCTTTGTTGCCGTGGCCCCGCGTGGGCAGGATCCGGCCAACCTGCCCTTGATTCTTTACACCGCGCGCCATCTGATGGGCCGCCAGATTGCCAGCCAACTTGCGCGGCAGAACCTGAAACTGACCCACCGGTTTGAACTCGACAGTTATCGCGCGATCTTGGCCATGGTGTCGGGCGGGGCGGGCTGGACCATTCTCACTCCGCTTGCTCTGCATCACGCCAGCCGCTTTCGCGAAGGTCTGGATGTGATGCCCTTGCCCTTTGCGCCTTTTGGGCGGACCCTGTCGCTCTCGGCGCGGGCCGGGGTCTTGCGCGATATCCCGGCACAGGTGGCCGACCGAATGCGCGGGTTGATCGCGTCCCAAGTCGTTACCCCAGCGCGGCAGGAATGGCCGTGGATGGCTGAAAGCTTGCGAGTGCTGTAGCTGCGAAATCGCCTTGTTTACGCTTGTGCCTGACCGTGCTCAAGCGGGAAATACTGGTCTTCACATCCGCGTGACAATTGCGTTAACAGTCTGTAATTGCGATGGATTCTTCGAGTTCACCCCCTATGTTGAGCGGCGAAGGCTCGGTTGCCTTCTGTTTGGCTACCGCGTTGTGCGGGGCCGCAAAATTCAGGATGAAGACTATGAAAAAGTTCGCTCTCGCTCTGGCCGCTTCGGCTGTTGCTGCCACCGCTGCGTTCGCTCAGGAAGCTCCGGTCGTTGCTGACGCTGATGCAAACGGCACCTTCTCGCTGGTCGAAGTGCAGGCTGCTTACACTGCCGCCACCGAAGAGGCCTTCAAGGCCGCTGACACCGACGCGTCGGGCGAGCTGTCGGCTGAAGAGCTGGCTGCTGCTGTTGCCGCGAACGCTTTCGCTGGCTAATCCGACCTAAGGTCAGATGTCTGGGCCGCCGCAGCGATGCGGCGGCCTTTTCTGTGGCCTTTTCTGTGCGCCGCGCGGTCGCGGCTACTCCAGTTCGATCAACAGATCCTTGGCGTCGATCTGGCTGCCCGCCTGCACATAGAGCGCCTTGATCGTGGCGTCGCGGTCGGCATGCAGTCCGGTTTCCATCTTCATCGCCTCGATCGTGAGGAGCATGTCACCCGCCTTGACCTTCTGGCCCACGGCCACCGTCACGCTGGCCACCGCACCCGGCATCGGTGCGCCGATGTGGTTGGGGTTGCCCTCTTGCGCCTTGGGCTTCGCGGCGGTTTTTGCCTTGATCGCGCGGTTTGGAACCCGGATCACACGGGGTTGGCCGTTCAGCTCGAAGAACACCTTCACCTCGCCGTCATCGGTGGTCTCGCCCACCGCCTGCAGCCGGATTTCCAGCGTCTTGCCGGGGTCAATCTCAGAGGTGATCTCTTCGCCCGGCTGCATGCCATAAAAGAAGGTGCGCGTTGGCAGGGTGCGGACGGGACCATAGAGCCGATGGCGGCCCATATAGTCGAGGAAGACCTTCGGATACATCAGATAGCCGTTCAGATCCTCATCATCGACGACAAAGCCGCTGAGATCTGCCGAGACTTTGGCGCGCACTGCCTCATGGTCCACGGGTGCGACATCGGCACCGGGACGCGTGGTCAGCGCAGGTTCGCCCTTCAGAACCTTGGCCTGAATGCCCTGCGGCCAGCCGCCGTGGGGTTGGCCGAGATTGCCCCTCAGCATGTCAATCACCGAGTCAGGGAAGGCCACGTCCACGGCCGGATCTTCGACCTCAGCCCGTGTCAGCCCTTGGGCCACCATCATCAAGGCCATGTCACCCACAACCTTTGACGAGGGCGTGACCTTTACGATGTCGCCAAACATCTGGTTGGCGTCGGCATAGGCCTGCGCCACTTCGGGCCAACGCTCTTCCAGCCCAAGGCTGCGCGCCTGTGCTTTCAGGTTGGTGAACTGCCCGCCGGGCATTTCATGCAGATAGACCTCAGACGCCGGGGCCGGGATGCCGCTTTCAAAGGCGGCATATTGGGCGCGAACATGTTCCCAATAGTTGGAAATCTCGCGGATCGCCTTGATGTCGAGCCCGGTGTCGCGTTCGGTATGGCGCAGCGCTTCGACGATGGCACCGAGGCAGGGTTGCGATGTGCCGCCCGAAAACGCGTCCATCGCCGAGTCGATGGCATCCACGCCCGCGTCACAGGCGGCCATGATGGTCGCCACGCCACCGCCTGCCGTATCATGGGTGTGGAAATGGATGGGCAGGCCGACCTCTTGCTTGAGCGTCTTGATGAGGATCTTGGCCGCGGACGGTTTCATCAGCCCGGCCATGTCTTTCAGACCCAGCACATGGGCGCCTGCCGCCTTCAATTCCTGGGCGCGGGCGACGTAGTATTTCAGGTCATACTTGGCGCGGTTCGGGTCCAGAATATCGCCGGTATAGCAGACCGTGCCTTCCAGAACCTTGTTGGCGTCCAGCACAGCATCCATCGCGACGCGCATGTTTTCTACCCAGTTCAGGCTGTCAAACACCCGGAACACATCGACGCCGGTGATCGCGGCCTGTTTGACAAAGCCTTGCACCACATTGTCAGGGTAGGTGGTGTAGCCCACGCCATTGGCGCCGCGCAAAAGCATCTGGGTCATCAGGTTCGGCATCTGCGCGCGCAGATCGCGCAGGCGCTGCCACGGGCATTCTTGCAAGAAGCGGTAGGCCACATCAAAGGTCGCCCCACCCCAGCATTCGACCGAGAACAGCTGCGGCAGATGGGCGGCATAGGCGGGGGCGGCCTTGATCATGTCGATCGACCGCATCCGCGTGGCCAACAAAGACTGGTGCCCGTCGCGCATGGTGGTGTCGGTGATCAGCACCTTTTTCTGCGCGCGCATCCAGTCGGCCACGGCTTGCGGGCCCTTTTGCTCCAAAAGGTTGCGGGTGCCCATCGCGGGTTCAACACGCGGAATGGGGGCCTTCGGGGCCTTGACCTCGGCGGCGGGTTTGGGGCGGCCTGCGGTCTCGGGGTGACCGTTCACCGTGATATCGGCGATATAGGTCAGGATCTTGGTCGCCCGGTCACGCCGCTTTTTAAAGGCGAAAAGGTCGGGCGTCGTGTCGATGAACTTGGTGGTATAGCTGTAATCCAGAAAGGTCGGATGTTTCAGCAGGTTGATGACAAATTCGATGTTCGTCGCCACGCCGCGGATCCGGAATTCGCGCAGCGCGCGGTCCATCCGTGCAATCGCCTTTTCTGGCGTCTGGGCATGGGCGGTCACCTTGACGAGCAAGCTGTCATAATAGCGCGTGATGACGCCGCCCGCATAGGCAGTGCCGCCATCCAACCGAATGCCATTGCCGGTGGCCGAGCGGTAGGCGGTCAGGCGGCCATAGTCGGGGATGAAGTTGTTCAAAGGGTCTTCGGTGGTGACGCGGCACTGCACGGCGTGGCCGTTCAGTTTGACATCGGCCTGAGAGGCCACCCCGGTCGCCTGCGGCAGGGCCTTGCCCTCTTCGATCAGGATCTGGGCCTGCACGATGTCGATGCCGGTCACCTCTTCGGTGACGGTGTGTTCGACCTGAACGCGGGGGTTCACCTCGATGAAGTAGAATTTCTCATCGTCCATATCCATCAGGAATTCGACGGTGCCCGCGCATTCATACTGCACATGGGCGCAGATTTTCCGGGCCATTTCGCAAACATCGGCGCGCTGGGCTTCGGTCAGATAGGGGGCGGGGGCGCGTTCAACGACCTTTTGGTTGCGCCGCTGCACGGTGCAATCGCGCTCCCACAGGTGCCAAACATTGCCTTGCTTGTCGCCCAGGATCTGCACTTCGACGTGGCGGGCGCGCAGGATCATCTTTTCCAGATAGCCCTCGCCATTGCCAAAGGCGGCCTCGGCCTCGCGGCGGCCCTCGCGGACTTTCAGCTCCAGCTCATCTTCCGACAAGATCGGGCGCATACCGCGCCCGCCGCCGCCCCATGACGCTTTGAGCATCAGGGGATAGCCCACTTCCTTGGCCTGCCGTTTGATCGCGGCCATGTCATCGCCCAAGACCTCGGTCGCCGGAATGACGGGAACACCCGCTTCCATCGCCACGCGGCGCGCGCTGGCCTTGTCGCCCAGGGCGCGCATGGTTTCCGCCCGCGGGCCGATAAAGGTGATGCCGGCCTGATCGCAGGCCTCAACAAAATCGGGGTTTTCCGACAAAAGCCCATAGCCGGGGTGAATGGCATCCGCGCCCGCCATTTTGGCGACCCGAATGATTTCCGGGATCGACAGATAGGCCCCGACCGGCGACAGCCCCTCGCCGATCAGATAGGCCTCATCGGCCTTGAACCGGTGCAGCGACAGCTTGTCTTCCTCGGCATAGACCGCGACGGTTTTCTTGCCCATTTCATTGGCCGCGCGCATGATGCGAATGGCAATCTCGCCACGGTTGGCGACGAGGATTTTCTTGAATTCGGGCATAGGCTAACCTCCGGGCGCGGGGATGCGTTTGGCGGGCAGCTTAGGGTCGCTGCATCGCAGCACAAGGGCCTAAAGCGACGTCCTGCAAATTTTTGCGAAATATTCAGGATGACTTTGCAGTTGCAAAGTTCAGCTTGAGAAAGCGCCGCTTGACCGGCGGAATCGCCTCGGGGTCGTGATCGGGGACACCCTCATCCGCAGTTGCGGTAAAGAGCCACGGGCATTCCTCTTCAATCCTTCGCATCAGGGCAGGGTGGCCGTAATAGATAAAGCTCCACACAATGCGGTTGCCCTTGCCATCCTCAAGAAACCAATGGCGGCCATTGTCCTGACGGGCGACTTCGATGTCTTCCCAGAAGATCTTGCGCCGTCTTGGCCCGATGGGGGGTGGCAGCAACAGCGTTGGGCCTTCGATGCCGTCGGCGTCCCACGTGATGTCATAAAAGGGGAAAAAGGCCGTCACCATCATGCCTGTCATCATCAGCGCGGCAAGGGCCACGGTCAGAACCGGCAACCCGCCCACCCCGCGCAGGGCGGCAGACACTGCCGCACCGGCCAGCGCCACACCGATCAGGCAAATCACCGCCAAAAGCGCGCGGTTGGGCGCGATCTGGCCGCGTTCGCCTTCGGGATCGGTTTTAATCGCCGGGCGGCGCGTCATGACATGGCGCATGACGGCGGCAAGGCCGATAAAGACCGCAATGGCAATGAGGATCCGGTTCATAGGCAAGTTGAGCATGGTAGTGCCCCAAAGGTTTCGCCCAAGGCTTTCCCCACCATTGAGCCGCAGAAACCGGGCAGGAATTTGGCCCGATCGGCGCTTTCCGACGAAGTTGGCGAGTTTTGGCAGGTATTTTGCGAACATTACCAGAACAGTTCTTTAAATCTGGTAAATCCCGGTTTATGGTCCCCGCATGAACGGATGGGATGAGAGCGAGGCCTTCGAGGCCGCCGTGCCTTTGTCGCAGCGGGCCATGGCAGCCCGCCCTGCGCCCTATCTTGATGATCTGAACCCCGCACAACGTGCCGCGGTTGAGGCGCTGGATGGCCCGGTTCTGATGCTTGCAGGCGCTGGCACTGGCAAGACCAAGGCGCTGACGGCCCGCATCGTGCATCTGCTGCACATGAACCGCGCCCGCCCGAATGAGATTCTGGCCGTCACCTTCACCAACAAAGCCGCGCGCGAAATGCGGCTGCGGGTGGGCCGCATGCTGGGCGATGTCGCCGAGGGCATGGCGTGGATGGGCACGTTCCACTCGCTTTCGGTGAAAATCCTGCGCCGTCATGCGGAACTGGTGGGGCTAAAGTCGAACTTCACGATTTTGGACACTGACGACCAGCTGCGCCTGCTGAAACAGCTCATTTCGGCGGCCAATATCGACGAAAAACGCTGGCCCGCGCGGCTTTTGGCCGGGATCATCGACGGCTGGAAGAACCGCGCGCTGACGCCTGATCGTGTGCCCTCGTCCGAGGCTTCGGCCTTCAACAACCGCGGGACCGAGCTTTATGAGCAGTATCAAGAGCGTTTGCGCACCCTGAACGCCACCGATTTTGGCGATCTTTTGCTGCATTGCGTGGTGATCTTCCAGAAATACCCCGATGTGCTCGAGCAGTATCAGCGCTGGTTCCGCTGTATTCTGGTGGACGAGTACCAAGACACCAACATCTGCCAATACCTTTGGCTGCGGCTTTTGGCCCAATCGCATAAGAACATCTGCTGCGTGGGCGATGACGACCAGTCGATCTATGGCTGGCGCGGGGCCGAGGTGGGCAATATCCTGCGGTTTGAAAAGGATTTTCCGGGCGCCGTTGTGGTGCGGCTGGAACAGAATTACCGTTCCACCCCCCATATTCTGGCCGCCGCCAGCGCCGTGATCGCCCGCAATGAGGGGCGTTTGGGCAAGACGCTTTGGACCGAAGAGCAAGACGGCGAAAAGCTGCGCCTCATCGGCCATTGGGATGGCGAGGAAGAGGCGCGCTGGGTCGGCGAGGAAATCGAAGGGTTGCAGCGGGGCAGGGGCCACCGTGACCCGGTCTCGCTGGACCATATGGCAATTTTGGTTCGCGCATCGCACCAGATGCGCGCCTTTGAAGACCGGTTTCTGACCATCGGCCTGCCATATCGCGTGATCGGCGGCCCGCGCTTTTACGAACGGCAAGAAATCCGCGATGCGATGGCTTATTTCCGGCTGGCCGTCTCGCCCGCCGATGATCTGGCTTTTGAACGGGTGGTCAATACCCCCAAGCGCGGGCTTGGCGACAAGGCGGTGCAATCGATCCAGATCGAAGCGCGATCTTTGGGCATGAACCTTCTGGAAGGCGCGCGGTCCTTGCTGGCCAAGGGCGGGATTGGCGGCAAAGGGGCGGCCCAACTGCGCGGTTTTGTCGAAGGCGTGGACCGCTGGCACGCGGCCGTTCTAAACGCCCGTCCGGTCTTGCCCGATGATATGCTGGTTGAACCGATGTTGCCCGACACGCCCCCGGCCCATGTCGATGGCCATGTGCGGCTGGCCGAGGTGATCTTGGAGGAATCCGGCTACATCTCGATGTGGCAAAACGACAAGACGCCCGAGGCGCCGGGGCGGCTTGAGAACCTGAAAGAACTGGTCAAAGCACTGGAGCAGTTTGACAGCCTGCAAGGGTTCCTCGAACACGTCTCGCTGATCATGGACAATGAGCAGGGCGAGGCGGAAGAAAAGGTCACCATCATGACGCTGCACGCCGCCAAGGGGCTGGAGTTTCCAGTGGTGTTCCTGCCCGGCTGGGAAGAGGGGCTGTTCCCCAGCCAGCGCAGCATGGACGAAAGCGGCAAGAAGGGCCTCGAGGAGGAGCGCCGTCTGGCCTATGTCGGCATCACCCGCGCCGAGGAGTTGTGCACGATCTCCTTCGCCTCCAACCGCCGGGTTTACGGCCAATGGCAAAGCCAATTGCCGAGCCGGTTCATTGACGAGCTGCCCCCCGCCCATGTTGAGGTGCTGACACCACCCGGCCTGATGGGCGGCGGCTATGGTGCGGCGGCGGGCTATGGGTTTTCGTCGAACCTGGAAGAGCGGGTGACCAAGGCCGACGTTTATAACTCGCCCGGTTGGCGGCGCTTGCAGGAACGCAGCGCCCAGCGGCCTTTGGCCCAACCCACCGAGGCCCGCAATGTGGTGATCGACGCCACCGCCACCAGCGCCTTTGTCACCGGCGAGCGGGTGTTCCACCAGAAATTCGGCTATGGCGAGATCATGGCGATCGAAGGCGACAAGTTGGACATCGAATTTGACCATGCCGGGCTGAAAAAGATCGTCGCGCGCTGGGTGGTGCCGGCCCATCAAGTTGATGATGTGCCATTCTGATCAAATGCAATCGGAGAAATTCGGCATTTCTTAAAGCGCGGCCGCTAGGCTTTTGGAGGAATCAGCCACTCCGGACGGGTTATGCACGGGCTCATCAACCGCTCGCTTCAGAGTTTTCTGCGCGACACCTATGGTGCCGCGACCTGGGCCGACGTTGCCCGTGAGGCGCGTCTTGGCGTTGACGGGTTTGAGCCGATGCTGACCTATGACCCGGCCTTGACCGAGGCTGTGTTGGCCGCCGCCGCCCGCATTCTGAACCGTCCGCCGGACAGCCTGCTTGAGGATCTTGGCACCTACCTTGTGTCCCATCCAAACACCGAACGCGTGCGACGGCTGTTGCGCTTTGGTGGCGAAAGCTTTGACGATTTTGTCCATTCGTTGGAAGACCTCCCCGAACGCGCCCGGCTGGCACTGCCCGATCTGAACCTTCCCGCGCTCGATTTGGTGGACTGTGGCGAGGGGCGCTATCGGCTTTCCATCATGGCGCCCATTTGTGGGGCGGGTCCTGTCATGATGGGCCTTCTGCGCGCGATGGCGGATGATTACGGTGCGCTTGTGCTGATGGACACGCTGGCCAATGACGGCGGGGCTGAGGTGATCCAGATCCAGCTTTTGGATCAGCGCCATTCCAGTGGGCGCCAGTTTGATCTGGTGGGGCAAGCCCTGCAATGACCGTGCTCGCGCGCCTTCCCGCCTTGCCGTTGACACTCGACGCCCCTGCGCTCGATCGGTTGATGCCGTTGCACTTCTGGCTGGACGGGCAGGGGATGATCCGGTCCCTTGGCCCGACGCTGCGAAAGCTCTTGGCCGATCAGCACGCCTTGGGGCAGCCAGTGGGACAGATCTTTTCGCTGCGTCGTCCGCAGGAACCTACGGACATGGCCCAGATGCGGGCGCGGATCGGCGCGCGGCTGCACTTGGCGCTGAACAGCGATTCCTCGCTTGTCTTGCGCGGCCTTGCCCAGCCCACGGCCGACCAGGGGCTTCTCATCAACCTGTCTTTCGGGATTTGGGTTAATGAGGCGGTGCGCCGTTATGGCCTGACGGTGGCCGATTTTGCAGCCACCGATCTGACCATTGAAATGCTTTATCTGGTAGAGGCGAAGTCGGCTGTGATGGACGAGTTGCGCCATCTCAACCTGCGCCTGCATGGCGCCAAGGCTGCAGCCGAAGAACAGGCGCTGTCTGACACGCTGACCGGCCTGCGCAACCGCCGGGCGCTGGATCTTGGGCTTGGCGCGCTGGTGCAGCAGGGCCAAACCTTTGGCCTGATGCATCTTGATCTGGATTACTTCAAGCAGGTCAATGACACTCATGGCCATGCCGCAGGTGACGCCGTGCTGCGGCAGGTCGCGCTGGTTCTGCGCGAAGAAACCCGTGCCTCTGATCTGGTCGCCCGCGTGGGGGGGGACGAATTTGTGCTGGTGTTTCCCGGCCTGTCGGATGTCGCGCGGCTGGGCCAGATCGCCGCGCGCATCATCGAACGTCTTGGGGATCCCGTTGATTTTGATGGCCAAGCTTGCCGGGTGTCGGCCTCAATCGGCATGACAACCTCCACCCGCTATGCCCAGGTGGCGATTGACGCGATGCATGCCGATGCGGATGAGGCGCTTTATTGCTCCAAACGCTCTGGTCGGGGCCGCGTGACTTTGCATGGGGAGGAAGTGGCAGCCCGTAGGGGAGTCGAACCCCTCTTACCTGGTTGAAAACCAGGTGTCCTAACCGATAGACGAACGGGCCACTGGCGCGGTTCCTAACGGCCCCGAGGCTCTGGCGCAAGGGGCAAAATCGCGCAAACTGCGACCTTATCCGTCGATCCGCGCCCCAATGATCGCGATGGCTTGCTGATAGACCTTGGCCGCATTCCACTCTTTGATCACGGCAAAGTTTGGCTCACCTTCCTGATAGCCTGCGCCGGGCCGCCAGCCCTTGGCCGCCAGATAACTGGCCGTCGTTGCCAAAGCATCGGTCAGGTTTTCCAAGTCCACCTGCCCATCGCCGTTGCCATCCACCCCATAGCGCAGGGCATTGCCTAAGAGAAATTGGGTGTGGCCCCATTCGCCATGCTTGGCTCCGATAGTGGCCATCGAAATTGACCCCATATCCACCAGTTTCAACCCGCCGATCAGATGCGGCCGAAAGAAATCCGACCGCCGACAATCCCAGGTCAGCGTGGCAATCGCCGAGATCACATTGCTGTCGCCCATGAAACCGCCAAAGCCAGTTTCCATGCCGTGAATGGCCAAAAGCACGCCCGCCGGGACGCCATATTGCGCTTCTAGGCTGTCAAACAGCTGGGCATTCTTGGCCTTACGCGATTTGCCTTGGCTGGCAATCGCATCGGCCCCGCGCACCTGTAGAAACTTATCGAGCGCGTATTTGAAACTTTTTTGATTGCGGTCGGCGTTGATCGTAGCCTTGGCATAGCTGGCCTCCATCAGCGCCGCGATCCCGGCCTTGCCCACCCCTTCGGCCTTGGCCTCTTTGGCCATCACGGTCTTCCAATCCTCAAACCCGGCTGAGGTGTCGCCACAGGGGGCGGCAGCGGCGGGCAGGGCAAGACCAAGGACGAGGAGCGAAGCAAGCAGGGGGCGAAGCAACACGGGTTCAAACCTTTTTGGCGGATAATTCGCGCGCAGTTTAGCGGTCCGTACCGCTATGGCAAGCCGCTGTGCGACGCGTGAACACAAGCGCCTAAGCGCACTCAGGCGATCAACACAGTCACATTTTCGAGGGAAGAAAGTGGCAGCCCGTAGGGGAGTCGAACCCCTCTTACCTGGTTGAAAACCAGGTGTCCTAACCGATAGACGAACGGGCCACGCTTTCGGTGAGCGGCTGTTTAGAGGGGGCGTGGGTGACTCGCAAGAGGAAAAATCACGCGATTGCCGCGTCTTCCAGACGAAGTTGAACTTTCGTGCGCCCGCCCCAGTGGTTCAACTCGAGCCGCCCCGCGAGGTGAAAGCGGTGGTGGCCAGGATTTTCCAGCGCGGGCCCGAGCGGGCCGTCGAAGGCACCGAAGGCCACGGCTTCCAGCTTGGGACCGGTGCCGTCGCCGAACGAGAGCCGCAGATGCGTCTCGCCCATGCGCCGGGCCTGCACCGCCACATTGGCAAAGGCAAAGCGCGGGGCAGGGGCGGCGGCGCCAAAAGGCCCGGCCGCCTCGATCTGTTCGATCAGCGCGGGCGTTACGGCCGAGGGCATCAACAGGCTGTCGATCCCCAGATCGCGCGGCCCCTCGTTGCCTGCGCCTTGGCGCGCCAACAATTCGCCCAGACGGGCCATTGCGGCCTCCATCTTGTCTTCGGCCACCGTCAGACCCGCGGCCATTTTATGGCCGCCGCCCTTGATGAGCAGTCCCTCTGCCGCGACGCGCTGCACCGCCGCGCCCAGATCCACCCCGCTGATTGACCGGGCTGAGCCTTTGCCGATCCCGCCCTCGAGCCCGATCACCACGGCGGGGCGGTGGGCGGCCTCTTTCAGCCGCGCGGCCACAATGCCAACAACGCCGGGATGCCAGCCTTCGCTGGCGGCCCAGACGAGCGGGCCATCGAGGCCCCGCGCCTCGGCTTGTGCCATCGCCGCTTCGCGCACGGCTTCGGTGATCTCGCGGCGTTCAGAGTTCAATTCGTCCAGCCGGGCGGCCATGGCGGCGGCCTCGGTTGGGGTGTCGCAGGCCAACAGCCGCGCGCCAAGATCGGCCTGCCCGATGCGCCCCCCGGCATTGACGCGGGGACCAAGGACAAAGCCCAAGGCATAGGGCGTGGGTGCCTGATCCATCCGCGCCACATCGGCCAGCGCACGCAGGCCCACGCGTTCGCGCCGGGCCATGACCTTTAGCCCTTGGCGCACAAAGGCCCGGTTGACCCCGATCAAGGGGGCCACATCGGCCACAGTGGCCAGCGCCACAAGGTCCAAAAGCCCCATCAGATCAGGCCCTTGGGTGCCCTTAGCGCGCAGTTGGCGATTGGCCTCGACCAGCATGAGAAACACCACACCCGCCGCACAAAGATGCGCCAGATCGCCCGTTTCATCCTGCCGGTTGGGGTTCACCACCGCATAGGCAGATGGCAGGGTCTCGGCCCCAAGGTGGTGGTCCAAGATCACCACATCGCAGCCCGCCGCCGCAATTGGCTCATGCGAAAGCGTGCCGCAATCGACGCAGACAATCAGATCATGCGCCGCGCCAAGCGCCTGCATGGCCGGCACATTTGGGCCATAGCCCTCATCAATCCGGTCGGGGATGTAGAGCGTCGCCTCAGCCCCCATCGCCCGCAGCCAGACCGTGAGAAGGGCGGCTGAGACCCCGCCGTCCACATCATAATCGGCAAAGATTGCGATGCGCTGGCAGCGTTCCAGCGCGGTCAGAAACCGCGCGGCGGCCCGCTCCATATCGCGCAGTGACAAAGGGTCGGGCAACAGATCGCGCAGCGCGGGGTTCAGAAAGCCGCCCGCCTCATCTGGGGGGACACCGCGCGCCACCAGCGTGTGGCACACGGCCATCGGCAGGCGCGTGATCTGCGCCATCGCCTCGGCCTGCCGGTCCGCCTCAAGCCCCGGCCCAACCCAGCGGCGCCCCGTGAGCGAGTGGGCGACGTTGAGAAAGGCGCGGTCTGTGGTCAAAGCGGTCTCCTCATGCGCCTGCGGCTTTTCGTCGGCCCGCGATGAGCGGCGCAGCCGACGAAGAGCGTTATTTCACCGGGCTGCGATAGGTCATGCGCCGCACCGATCCGGTCTTGGACCGCATCAACAGCGTCTCAGTGGTCATCCAGCCCGGCTCACGTTTGATGCCAGACAGAATCGAGCCTGAGGTGACGCCGGTCGCGGCAAAGATCACATCTGCCGTCACCATCTCGTCGCGGGTGTAGATGCGGTTCAGGTCGGTAATCCCGGCCTTTCTGGCCCGCGCTTTTTCATCGTCATTGCGGAAGAGCAGTCGGCCGTAAATCTGCCCGCCCATGCATTTGAGCGCCGAGGCCGCCAGCACGCCTTCGGGTGCGCCGCCGGATCCCATATACATGTCGATGCCCGTAACCTCGGCCTCGGCGCAGTGAATGACGCCGGCCACATCGCCATCGGTGATCAGCCGGATCGCGGCCCCGGTAGAGCGGACCTCTTCGATCATCACCTCATGGCGCGGACGTTCCAAGATGCACACGGTAATGTCTTCCGCCGTGCAGCCCTTGGCGCGGGCCAATGCGCGCACACGCTCTGCCGGCGACATGTCCAGCGTGACGGTGTCCACAGCAAAGCCCGGCCCGATGGCCAGCTTGTCCATGTAAACATCGGGCGCATGTAGGAGTGTACCGCGCGGCGCCATGGCGATGACGGTCAGCGCGTTCGGCATGTCCTTGGCGGTTAGCGTGGTGCCTTCCAAGGGGTCGAGCGCGATATCCACAGCCGGGCCATTGCCGGTGCCCACCTCTTCGCCGATGAACAGCATTGGCGCCTCGTCGCGCTCACCCTCGCCGATCACCACGACGCCTGCGATGTCCAGAAGGTTCAACTGGTCGCGCATGGCGTTGACGGCGGCCTGATCGGCGGCCTTTTCATCGCCGCGCCCGACAAGCCGCGCCGAGGCCAGCGCCGCCGCCTCGGACACCCGGGCAAGGCCAAGCGACAACATGCGGTCCTGAAAATCCTTGGCGTCAGCCATATTGGGAATCCTTGCTGGAAAAGATGTGCCCGGTGTAGCGGGCGCGGTGGTCCAAGGGCAAGACCGGTTGCGCTAACCGCTGGCCCTAGACCTCTTCGATGCGCAGCGCCACCGGCGCGCCCACCAACACACCCGTTGCGGCGAACCGGCCGATGGCATGGTCAATGTCATCGCGGCTAGCCTTGTGTGTCACGATCAACACCGGGGCATTGGCGCCCTCATGGCCATATTGGCGCATCTGGTCGATGGACACGCCCGCCTCGCCCAGACAGGTGGCGATCTTCGCCAAGGCGCCGGGTTTGTCCAAAAGCGTCATGCGCAGATAATACGAGGCTGGCGTCGCCGACTTGGCCGCCATCGGCTCGGCCAAGGTCGCGGCGGGTTGGCCAAAGGTCGGCAGCCGGGTGCCGCGGGCAAGGTCGATCACATCGCCCATCACGGCGCTGGCCGTCGGGCCCATGCCCGCACCGGGGCCGCGCAGCACGATCTGGCCGACGCTGTCACCTTCCAGCACCACCATATTGGTGCCACCCTGCAACTGGCCCAAGGGGCTTGCGCTCGGGACAAGGCAGGGCGTCATGCGCTGCTCGAGCCCGCGTCCTGTCATCTGTGCCACGCCCAACAACTTGATGCGGTAGCCCATATCCTCGGCCAGCCGGATGTCGTCGATCGAGACGCTGCCGATGCCTTCCAACTCGACCGCGCCAAAGGACACTTTGGTGCCAAAGGCGATCGAGGCGAGAAGGGCGAGCTTGTGGCCCGCATCAATGCCGCCGACGTCAAGGTTGGGGTCAGCCTCAAGATAGCCCAGCTGGCGCGCCTCTTCGAAGACGGCCTCATAGGGCAGGTTTTCCGATTGCATCCGCGTCAGGATGTAATTGCATGAGCCGTTCATCACGCCCATGACGCGGCGCATCTTGTTGCCGGCAAGTCCTTCGGTCAGGGCCTTGATTACTGGAATGCCGCCCGCCACAGCCGCCTCGAACCGGATCACCCGGCCCGCCGCTTCGGCTGCCAGTGCCAAGGCTTGTCCGTGGTGTGCCAAAAGCGCCTTGTTGGCCGAGACCACATCTTTGCCGGTGGCAATTGCGGCTTCGGTCGCGTCGCGGGCCGCGCCTTCATGACCGCCCATCACCTCGATGAACACATCGACATCTTCGCGGTGTGCCAAGGCCACCGGGTCGGTTTCCCACGCATAGCCCGACAGATCGGCGTCGCGGTTTTTCGTGCGATCGCGCGCAGAGACGGCGGTGATCACCACGGGGCGGCCCGCGCGGGCGGCGATCAGGGCGGCATGCTCTTGCACGATTTTCACCACGCCAATCCCGACGGTCCCCAGACCCGCAAGGCCAAGACGCAAGGGGGCACGGTATGCGGGGGTGGACATGGGAGGAACCTCGTCGTGATTGCTTCCTGCCTGTTAGCGGTTTCGCCGCGGCGGTGCAACGCGACTGCTGCGCAGCTTTAGCGTTGGCGCAGGGTTTTTGCGCGCGCTTGCAAGGCTGATGCTTCGCCTGCAAGGGCGGGGGGCGGATCCTGTGTGGCGGTGGCCAAGGCCGCAAGCTCTGCGGCCGTCAACAAATTTGGGGTTACCCCGGTGGCATTAAGCCGGGCTTCGACCAGACCAACATCGGGGATGTTGGAACAGGCAGCCATCAAGAGCGAAAAGGACAAAAAAATAGCGCGCAACATTGGGCCAGCCTAAAGCAAGACCGCTTGCGGGAAAAGTCCTGAGTCCGTTCGCCTTTAGGCTGTTGGGCGCAAAGGGGGCGCAGCGCGCCCCCGGCCTTTTAATGCGCGGGCTTGATAAAGGTTCCGTTGCGCAATTCGCGCATCGCGGTTTCCAACTCAGCCTTGGTGTTCATCACGATGGGGCCGTGCCATGCCACGGGTTCCTGCAACGGCGCGCCTGAGACCAGAAGGAAGCGCACGCCGTCGGGGCCTGCGGTCACAACGACCTCATCGCCCTTGCCGAATTCAACAAGCGTGCGGTTGCCCGACAGATCGCGGATGTTCAGCTCTTCGCCGTTCACTTCCTTTTCCAACAGCACGCCGCGCGGCCGTGCTGCATCGGCGAACTTGGCGGCGCCGTCAAAGACATAGGCAAAGGCGTGACGGCGGGTATCGATCTTGAAGGTCTTTTTGCGCCCCTCGGGCACGAAGATGTCGAGGTATTGCGGATCGGCGGCAATGCCATCCACCGGGCCGCGCTTGCCCCAGAACTCGCCCACGATCACCCGCACCACGGTGCCGTCATCGTCGATCACCTCGGGAATGTCGTTTGAGCGCACATCCTGATAGCGCGGCTGGGTCATCTTCAGATGCCCCGGCAGATTGGCCCAAAGCTGAAATCCATGCATTTGCCCCTTGGCGTTTCCTTTGGGCATTTCCTGATGCAGGATGCCCGAGCCCGCCGTCATCCATTGCACATCGCCGCCCTTCAGCGTGCCACGGTTGCCAAGGCTGTCGCCATGGTCGACCGATCCGGCCAAAACGTAAGTGATGGTCTCAATCCCCCGGTGCGGGTGCCACGGGAAGCCCGCCATATAGTCGCGCGGATGATCGCCGCGGAAATCATCAAACAACAGGAACGGGTCCATGCGTTCCGGGTCGCCGAACCCGAAAGCGCGGTGCAGATGCACGCCTGCGCCTTCCATGGCGGGACGGGCGCGGCTGGTGGTGGTGACGGGACGGATCGACATCGGGGCCTCGCAGGGTCATGAGCGTTGGCCCATAGCTAGGCCAACCCCCGCCGTTCGGCAACATCGGCATGGCGAAGGGCCGCTGTGCATCGCTGCACAACGGCCCTGTGTGGCCATCGGCCCGCCCGACTTAGCTGCAGGGCGCTGTCGTCAGGCAAACCCGCGGCACAAAACGCGGACGGGTGACAATGAACTGTTCAATCGTCTGATTGCCCAAGCCGACGTTGAACGATGGTTTATAATCCACCGCCACCTCGACCAACACCACATGGTCGCCATCCGCCAAAACCGGCAAACGGTCGGCGATGGTGCCGAGGCTGCCCGTGGTCAACTGCGGCATCGTATTGTGCGGCGAGCGCGACCAGAACACCTCATAGCGGTTGTTGATTTGCGACCAAGTAATCTCGGAGACGCGGGTGCGGGCGTCCTGATCCTGATCGATCAGATATTCCATCATCGCATCCATCCCGACGATATAGGCCTCGGTGACCGAAACCATCTCACGCGAGATCATGTCGGAGACCGTATAGGCGGCCTTTTGCACGGTGTTCACCGCGCGGTAGCTGTCCCAATAGACAAAGAGCGCGAGATAAGACCACAGCATGAAGGGCAGCACCAAAACGGCCTCGGCCATCAGGGTGCCGCTTTCGTCTTGGCGCAGGAACCGGCGCAGGCGGGCGTCGAGTGTCATGATCTGCCCCCCTTAGCTCGGTTCGGTGACAAAGGCCGTCACCGAGACCAGACCATAGCCACCCTGCGCATCCTTGGGCAGACCAAGGCCGATCCCGCTGGTCGGGAACATCGCGTCTTGCACCACACAGACCCGCACCAGCATCACATCGTTCTGCTGGCCGATCTGCAGCTGCGTCACCGGCACGATATCTTCTTCGCGGTCGACGCAGGCCATGCGACTGGTCGGCAAAGACCAGCTTGCAGTGTTGATCCGCGTCATCTCGATCACGATGTTGTCTTCGCAATCTTTCAAGATGACCGAGCGCTCGCAGATGTTGGTTTTCAAGAGCGCCGCTGTCGGAATGGGATAGTGGCCCAGTCGCAACTCGCGCATCGTCATGTCGACCGATTGCTCCAGCATGATCGAGCGCACCATCAGAAAGCCGCTTTCGAACGAGGCCATGAAAATGGTCAACAAAAGCGGCACCGTCATGGCGAATTCAACGGCGGCGGTCCCTTTGTCGTCGCGGCCAAAACGGCCAAACTTGCGGAAAAGATGCCGGATCATTGGGTCAACCTCAGATGACTGATATTACTGGCAATGGCACGAAAAGCGGTTCGGATTTGCAGGCCGGCCGCGTTGAAGTAATGCGCCGAGGAGGTGGCACATTGCGAAATCTGGGTGCGGCCGCCCGTGGGGGCTTCAAAGGCGATGCCATAGACGGTGACACCGTTTGTCTTGGCCAGACCGCACATCGACTGCAACTGCGCGTTCATCGTGTTGATGGGGGTCTGTTCGCGCAAAAGCGGCAGCCAAGTGGTGTATTGGGCTGAACGCTGGCTGTCGTTGGTGCCCAAGGCGCGGGCGTAAAGCTGCCAGACCACCCAATCGAGGCGCACTTCGCTCCACAATTGCTGGAACGTGATCGGTTGCAGCGTCGCGGCGCCGGTGTTGGTGGTGTTGGTCCAAGGCAAAGCGCGCCATTCGCTGCGGTGGGGCACCCAATACTCACGTGTGCCCGATACACCCGGCCGCCCGGTAATAAAGCGGATCGAATAGTTCCCGTCATTGGGGGATTTGTAGATCGCATGCGTGCCATTCGTGCCCGTCACACCCGACTTATACTGGTCGCGCACCCGCTCTTCGGTGAAATGATCCCCATCGGTCATCAGAACGATGATCTTCATCGATTCCGGGTCGGTGTAATCAAAGGGGCGGCCGTCAAACACAGGTGGCACAACGCCGGTGTCGACGAAATGGCCGATCACGGCCTGGCTGCCCGGATCGATCAGCGTCATGCCCCATTTCATGCCCGCATTGATCGAGGTGGCCCCAATCGCCGTGAGGCTGTTGATCTTGGCCTGCAGCGCCGCGATGTTTTGCGAGGGCAGCATCAACGTGTTCGAGGTTGACGGCGGGCACCAACGGTTGCCCGGAACCGGCACGGCGAAATCCGTGCTGGCCCGGTCGATGTAGGACGCCACCCGGCTGGTTTGCGAAAAGGTGTCGGCATGGGCGGTCATCGGCAGGCCGAGCGTCGTCGTGATGCCGGTTTGGGTATAGACTGAGGCAGGCAGATCCACGCAGTTCACATTGGTCACGCCATGCTGGTGTTGCGCGTTGTAGCGGCCCCGCAGCGCCGCCCCAAGGTTCACCTGACCGTTGAAGGGCACGACGGCGATCGAGATGCGGTCTTCGCTGTCGCTGCTGAGCACCGTGTCGACAAATTCATTGGCTGCCGACTTGAGGTTCGTCAGCCGGTTGTTGTCGGCCATCGAGCCTGAGACGTCGAGGACCAGCACAATCTCCACATTGGTCATGCGCTGTTCGGCCTTTGACCTGCCGGGCGCATCCATTTCTTCCACGCCAATCATGTGCAGGAAAAACGGGTTGGTCGCGGCCCGCGCATCGGCATTCACTTCGCGGTAGTTCAGGCCCTCTTCGACGGTGACGGCGCGCAGATAATCTGCCAGACCCGCCTTGTCGAAATAGTCGGTCACCACATCTTCGGCGTCCAACTGCTGGCTGAGCGAGGCCGCCGCCAGCGTGGCGCGGTCCAGTGTGTTCTGCAGTGAGGTGCGCATCGCTTCATAGCGCATCAGATCCACCGCGATGCCGCCGATCATCGCCATTAAGACAAACATGCACAGCGCCAAGATGGTCAGGTTGCCCTCTTCGCCCCGCACCAGATGATCGCGGGCGACTTCGCGCTGCGCCGCAAGCCCATCGGGCTCTTCGGCTGTCAGATTCGCAGGCAGATGCGACATGGGGTGCCTCCACTTCGGCAAAAACGATACTGGGCAGCCTTCTGGCAGACCCTTACACGCTGTGACCCTGCATTAACCTTTGGGCGCAAATGTGGCGTCATGGTGTGAAAGCTAAGACGATCCCGCGCCATGCTGGCCCCTGCGGTGACAGTGCGCGATCTGTTGGTGCTTTGTCGTCAACGCGGAAACAGCCCTGCTTGTCCGGGCTTCGGCGGAAGGTGCTGCCGATCTTTGCAGCGGGGGCCGAAAGACATGATTCGTCCCCGCCCATCCGCTCCGGTTTGCCCCAGTGCGCGTTACTGGGTCAGCTTCAGCATCGTCAGGTTCGCCGCGATCGAGTCAAAGGCCGCGCCGATTTCAGAGCCTGTTGCTTCGTAGTAGTGCTGAGGCGAGGAAGCACAGCCCGAGATCTGCGCCTGACCGCGCGCGGGTGCCTCAAAGGCGATACCATAGACGATGACGCCGTTGTCTTTCACCTGATTGCAGGTGCTTTGCAGCATGGTGTCCATGGTCGTGGCCGAGGCATAGACCGACCGCATCGAAGTGATCGCGTTGTTATAGGCGGCGTCGCCATAGGGGCGGCCATAGAACTGCCACGCCACATAGCTGAGCCGCAGATTGGCCCAGACTTCGCGCCAATCCTGACGCTGGGCGGGGGTGGCCGTGTTGGTCCAAGCCGTCGCGCGCCAAGTGTTCAAATGCGGCACATAGAACTTGTTGGTGCCGGGTTGAGTCGGGTGGTGGATGGAATAACGCCCATCGCCCGCGCTGCGCCAGATCGGTGAGGGGCCGGACTTGAAGGCATCGTTGATCCGGTCATGCGCCACATGCTCGCCGTCGGTCATCAGCACGATCACCTTCATGCTTTCGGGGTCATTGTAGCTGAAGGGACGGCCTTCAAGGTTGCCGCTCATCAGCCCATCATCGATGTATTCGCTGAAGATCGACCGCGCCGCCGGGTCGAGCAATGCCGCGCCCCATTTCATGCCCAGCACGATCGAGGTGTTGCCGCCCGCTTGCAACCCGTTGATCTGCGATTGCAACTGGGCGCGGTTCTGGCTGGCCATCCGCACCACATTGGCCGGCGTTTGGCGGCAGAAGTTCGCGGACGTGTTGGGCCGGGCATAGGTTGTGTCGGTTGGGTTCACATAGCCACCCGTCAGGGTGCCGTAGTAATGGTCCGACCACGCCATCATTGGCAGCGCCACATTGCGCGGAATAGCCGGGGCGCCAAAGACCGCGTTTGGTAGTTCCAAGCAGTTCACATCCGTCACATTGTGCAGATGAGTTGCGTTGAACTTACCGCGCAGGGTCGGGCTCAAATTGACCTGTGCATTGTAAGGAACGACCGTGATCGACACGCGCTGATTGGGGTCGCTGTCCAGCATATCGGCCACGAAATTCGACGCCGCCGCCCGCAGATTGGCGATCTTGGCCCCCGACATCGAGCCGGAGACATCCAGCACCAGTGCGATTTCCACATTGGTGATCGTCTGCACCGCGCGTGACCCGGCTTGGGCGTCAAACTCGTCAATCCCGATCAAGTGCAGAAAGAATGGGTTGGTTGCCGCCCGCGCCGTGGCCTGCACATCGCGGCTGCTCAGCCCATCCAGCACCACAACGCTTTCCAGCTTGTCCGCGAGGCCCGCCTTTTCCACACAATCCTCGACCACCGATTGTGGATCCAGCCGCTGGGTCAGCCCTGCGGCCATCAGCGTGCAGCGGTCCAGCGTCTGTGAGAGATGGGTGCGGGTGGTCTCATATCTGAGAACGTCAATCGCCACCCCGCCCATCATCGCCATCAAAACGAACAAGAACAGGGCGAAGACGATCAACGCGCCGTCTTCGGCCTTGGCATAAACGCGCAGTGCTTTGGTCATGAGGGCAGCCATGAAACCTATCCCGTTGTCTTGCTCCGGGTCGCCCCAGTCGCAATTCGTCCTTGCCCCCGCCTTGGAGTTGTCGCGAAGTTGTGGCGAAATTGTGGCAAAGGCGGCGGTGGCCAGACCGGCACAGGCCAATTGGAAACGATCCCGCCCAGCCCGGTTTGACTGTGCCCGCAACCGAAACAACTGCCTGTCCAAAGCGGCGCCCAATTGCGGCAGGCTTGCCCAAAACGGACAGATCCGAATCACATAACGCTACAAATTGGCGCAAACATTCGGCCAATCGACGCGGACATTTGCCAGTCTTGTGGCTTACACCAGACCTAAGCGCCGCCATCCGGCGGGCGTCCAAGGGGAGGAACCACATGTCTGTTGCCGGCGAACCCAGCTTTCGTGAATCGGTTGATCTGATGTTCAAACGCGCCACCGCGCTGATGGACCTCTCCCCCGGGCTTGAGGAGAAAATCCGGGTCTGCAACTCGACCTATACGGTGCGCTTTGGGGTGCGCCTGCGTGGCAAGATTGAGACCTTTGTGGGCTACCGATCCGTTCACTCCGAACATATGGAACCGGTGAAAGGGGGCATCCGTTATTCGCTGGGCGTCAACCAAGATGAGGTTGAGGCGCTGGCCGCCCTCATGACTTACAAATGCGCGCTGGTTGAAACGCCGTTCGGCGGCTCCAAGGGGGGCCTGTGCATTGACCCGCGCCAATGGGACGAGCATGAGCTGGAACAGATCACCCGCCGCTTTGCTTATGAGCTGATCAAGCGCGACCTGATTCACCCTGCGCAAAACGTGCCCGCCCCGGACATGGGGACGGGCGAGCGCGAAATGGCGTGGATCGCCGACCAATATGCGCGCATGAACACCACCGACATCAACGCCAAAGCCTGTGTCACCGGCAAGCCGCCCCATGCAGGCGGGATCCAAGGCCGGGTCGAGGCGACGGGCCGGGGCGTGCAATTCGCGCTGCGCGAGTTCTTCCGCTACCCCGAGGACAGCGCCGCCGCCCGCCTGACCGGCGATCTGGAGGGTAAGCGCGTGATCGTGCAGGGTCTTGGCAATGTGGGCTATCACGCCGCCAAGTTCCTGTCCGAAGAGGATGGCGCGCGCGTCATCGCTGTCATCGAACGCGATGGCGCTATCTTGGATGACAAGGGCATCAACATCGAAGACCTGCGCCAGCACATGAACCGCAACGGCGGATTATTGTCCGGGTATTCCAAGGGCCGTCATGTGGCGGATGGCGCGGCGGTGCTGGAAATGGAATGCGACATCCTTATTCCCGCCGCGCTGGAGGGTGTCATCAACCTTGGCAATGCCGCGCGCATCAAGGCGCCCCTGATCATCGAGGCGGCCAATGGCCCGGTGACCTTTGGTGCCGATGACATCCTGCGCCGCAAGGGCACGCTGATCATCCCCGATATGTATGCCAACGCAGGCGGGGTGACGGTGTCATACTTTGAATGGGTCAAGAACCTGTCGCACATCCGCTTTGGCCGCATGCAGCGCCGCGCCGAAGAGGCCCGCTCGCGGCTCTTGGTCGAGGAGTTTGAGCGTCTGTCCTCGGATCAGGGCCTTGGCTGGACCATGGCGGCCGATTTTAAGGAGAAGTTCCTGCAAGGCTCAGATGAACTGGCGCTGGTGCGCTCGGGGCTGGACGACACCATGCGCACCGCCTATCAGGCCATGCGTGAGGTCTGGCACGGCCGCACCGATGTGGATGATCTGCGGGTGGCGGCCTATATCGTGGCCATTGACCGCGTGGCCAAAACCTATCGCTCCAAGGGCCTTTAAGGGGGCTGAAAGGCACCGATGCATCTGACCCTGATCGAAACCGGCGGCACCATCTGCATGACCGCAGGGCCAAACGGCCTGCGCCCCGCGCCTGAAAAGGTGGCGGCGGCGCTGGCGCTGATTGCGCCGGGGCTGACGCTTGATCACCAAAAGCTTGACCCGCTGATCGACAGTGCTGATTTGGGGCCTGCGATCTGGAACGCGCTTTTGGACCGCATCGCAGCGGCTCCTGGCCCGGTGATCGTGACCCATGGCACCGACACAATGGCCTTTACCGGGGCGGCGTTGGAGGCTGCAGGGGTGGGGCAGGGGCGGGCGGTGGTTCTGACCGGCTCGATGCATCCGCTTGGCGTGGCGGGCTCGGACGCCGAAGGCAACCTGGCGCTGGCAATCCAGACCGCGCTGGGTGCGAAGCCGGGTCTGCATCTGGCCTTTGGCGGGCAGGTTCTGCCCGCAGGCGCAGTCTCCAAGCTGGATTCCCAAGACGCCGCCGCCTTCGCCCCGGTGGGTGAGCCGGCGGCGCCACCGGCACCCCCCGCCCGGCGGTTCGACATTGGCCAATCGGTGGGCATCGTCTCACTGACACCCGGCCTTTCGCCGCGGGCATTGGCCGCTGCGCTTGGCGCGCTGGATGGCGCGGTTCTGCGCGTCTTTGGCGCGGGCACCATGCCCGCCGCTTTGGCTGAAACTCTGATGGCCGCGAAGGGCAAGCCGATGATCGCGGTCAGCCAATGCCTGAAGGGCGGGCTGGAGCCCGGCGCCTATGCCGCAGGTGCGCCCCTTTGGGCCGCAGGCGTGGAGAATGGCGGCCGGATGTCGGCTGAACAGGCGCTCGCCCGGCTGTGGCTGCGCCTCTCTGTCGCGCCGCCCGCAGCCTGATTGCGACAAACTTTGTCGTCTGCGTCAAAGGAAATCGCGCCAAGCTCTTGCATATAAACCGCTAAGCCGCTTCACTGCGGACGAAAGAACGGGGCAGGCATCATGCGCTATTCAGGCTTCAAAGTCTTCACCGAAGGGCTTTTCGGCAACAAGGGTTGGATGCCCGCGTGGCGCGACCCGGCCCCCAAGGCCGCTTACGACGCCATCATCATCGGCGGCGGCGGGCATGGATTGTCGACCGCCTATTATCTGGCCAAGAACCACGGGCTGCGCAACATCGCGGTCTTGGAAAAAGGCTATCTCGGCAGCGGCAATATCGGGCGCAACACCACCATCGTGCGCGCTAACTACTTCCTGCCGGGCAACTCGGAATTCTACAGCCATTCCATGAAGTTGTGGGAAGGTCTTGAGGGCGAGCTGAACTACAACGTCATGCATTCGCAGCGCGGGTTGATTAACCTCTTCCATTCGGACGGCCAGCGCGATGCTTTTGCCCGGCGCGGCAATATGATGATCAACCAAGGCGATGATGCGATCCTTCTGGACCGCGAGGGCGTGCGCGATCTCTTGCCCTATCTCGACTTTGAAAACACCCGCTTTCCGATTTACGGCGGGCTTTTGCATCCGCGCGGCGGCACGGCGCGCCATGATGCGGTGGCGTGGGGCTATGCGCGCGGCGCGGACCAGTTGGGCGTTGATCTGATCCAGAACTGCGAAGTCACCGGGATTGATGTCGAAAACGGCAAGGTCGTGGGCGTGCAAACCACGCGCGGCGCGATCAAATCGGCCAAGGTCGGCATCGTCGTGGCAGGCCGTTCCGGTCAGGTCGCGGCCATGGCGGGCATGCGCCTGCCCATTGAAAGCCATATCCTGCAAGCCTTTGTCACCGAAGGCCTGAAGCCCGTCATCGACCATGTCATCTCATTCGGGATGGGGCACTTCTACATCAGCCAGTCCGACAAGGGTGGCCTTGTGTTCGGGGGCGATCTGGATTTCTACGCCTCCTATGCCAGCCGCGGCAACCTGCCGATGGTCGAGCATGTGATGGAAGCTGGCATGACGCTGGTGCCAATGATTGGGCGCGCCAAGGTGCTGCGCTCATGGGGGGGCATCATGGATATGACGCCCGATGGCAGCCCGATCATCGACAAGACCGCTGTTGACGGTCTGTTCATCGACTGCGGTTGGAACTATGGCGGCTTCAAGGCTGTGCCTGCCTCGGGCTGGTGCATGGCGCATCTGATGGCCACCGGCCAGTCGCATGATGTCGCCCGCCGCTTCCGCCTTGACCGCTTCCGCGCCGGCCAGATCCTCGACGAGGAAGGCACCGGCAGCCAGCATAACCTGCATTAAGGGACACTTTCATGCGCATCCCATGCCCCCTTTGCGGCCCCCGCGACCGGCGCGAATTCTACTACTACGGATCAGATGACTATCTGAACCGCCCCGCTCCCGATGCCCCGATTGAGGCATGGGACGACCATTTGCACCTGCGCGACAACCCGGCGGGCAAGACGCATGACCTGTGGTATCACGAAACCGGCTGCGCCCAGTGGCTGCGCGTCCATCGCAACACCGTCACCCACGAGATTTACAGCGCCGAACTGGTGGCCGATCTGAAAGGCGGTGCGAAATGAGGATCGCAGGCAAGGGGCTGATCGACCGCGCAAAGCCCGTCAGCTTTACCTTCGACGGCAAGCCTTATCAGGGGTTCAAGGGCGACACTGTCGCCTCGGCGCTTTTGGCCAATGGCGTCAAAGTGGTGGGGCGGAGTTTCAAGTACCACCGCCCGCGTGGGGTGCTGACCGCCGGATCTGAAGAGCCGAACGCGATGATCGAAGTGATCGGCGCAGCCAACCAGACCCCGAACGTCCGCGCCACGATGCAGGAGTTGTTTGAGGGGCTGACCACCCGCAGCCAGAACCGCATGGGGTCCCTTCGCTTTGACCTTCTGGCGGTGAATGACCTTATGGCCCCGTTTCTCTCGGCGGGCTTTTACTACAAGACCTTCATGTGGCCGCGCGCCTTTTGGGAGCGGATCTACGAGCCCGCCATTCGCCGCGCGGCAGGGCTTGGCAGTCTTTCGGGCCGCCATGATGAGGGGCATTACGAAAAGGCTTTCGCATTTTGCGATCTTCTGGTCATCGGCGGTGGCCCGACCGGGCTTATGGCGGCCCTGACTGCCGCCCGCGCCGGGGCTGATGTCATTTTGGCCGATGAGGACAGCCGCCTTGGCGGGCGTCTGATATCGAACGGTGAGACCATCGACGGCGCGCCGGGGTTGGATTGGGTGGCCGCGGCCGAGGCCGAACTCGCCGCGCTGCCCAATGTCCGCATCATGCGCCGCACCACGGTGACCGGGGCCTATGATGACGGCGTGTTCGCGGCGCTTGAACGCGTGGCGCTGCACAAGCCCGCCCGTCCCGATGTGCCGCGCGAATGCTTCTGGCGCATCACCGCGCGCCGCACGATCCTTGCCTCTGGCGCGCTGGAACGGCCGATTGCCTTCCCGATGAATGATCGCCCCGGCATCATGATGGCCAGTGCTGTGGAAACCTATCTGCACCGCTATGGCGTTGTCCCCGGTCAGCGCGTGACGCTCTTTGCCAACAACGACGGCGCCCGCGCCAGCGCCCGTGCGCTGATGGCCGCAGGCGTGCAGGTCGCGGCCATCCTCGACAGCCGCACCAATGCCAGCGCGGTTGAGGATTGCCCGGTCTATCTGGGTGCCCGCATCACCGACACCGCTGGACGCCACGGTCTGACCCGGATCGAAGGGCACCATGCGGGGGGCGAATTCAAGCTGGAAACCGATCTGCTGGCGATGTCAGGCGGCTGGAACCCCACGCTGCACCTGACCTGCCACATGAATGGTCGCCCGCGCTGGAACGATGAGATTGCCGCCTTCGTGCCCGCCGAGGGCGCGGTTCCCGGCCTCACGGCCGCCGGGTCGGCCAATGGCATCTTCACCACCCATGGCTGCCTTGCCGCGGGGCATGAGGCCGCGAAGGCGGCGCTGGGCGATCTGGGGCTGAACCCCGGCAAAGCCGCGCTGCCCAAGGCTGAGGGCCTGCCCTATGCCATCGAACCCCTTTGGGCGGTTGAGGGCAAAGGCCGCGCTTGGCTGGATTTTGCCAATGACGTCACCACCAAAGACGTCAAACAGGCCGCCGTGGAAGGCTATGCGTCGGTCGAGCACATGAAGCGCTATACGACCCAAGGCATGGCGCCCGATCAGGGCAAGAACTCGAATGTGGGGGCCTTGGCCGTTCTGGCCGATGCCACCGGGCGCGGCATCCCACAAACCGGCACCACCACCTTCCGCCCACCCTATACGCCCGTTTCCATCGCGGCGATGGGGGCAGGGGGGCGCGGGGCTGGCTTTGCGCCGCAACGCTTCATGACATCGGATCAGGCCAGCCGCGACCGTGGCGCGCCGATGATCGAGGCTGGGCTTTGGTATCGCCCCAGCTACTTCCCCAAACCCGGCGAGACGACGTGGCAAGAGGCCTGCGACCGCGAAGTGGCCATGGTGCGCAGCGCCGTGGGCGTGGCCGATGTCTCGACCTTGGGCAAGATCGACATTCAGGGCCGCGACGCCGCGCGCTTCCTTGATCTGGTTTATGCTAACACCTTCAGCACCTTGCCCGTGGGGCGCGTGCGCTATGGGTTGATGCTGCGCGAAGACGGCTATGTGCTGGACGATGGCACGACGGCGCGGTTGGGGGAAAACCACTTCCTGATGACCACCACCACGGCCGCCGCTGGTCTGGTGATGCGCCATCTCGACTTCATTCACCAAACCCACTGCATCAACTGGGACCTGCGCTTTATCTCGGTCACAGAATCTTGGGCGCAATTCGCCGTGGCGGGCCCAAAATCCCGCGCGCTTCTGAACGCGGTTCTCGATCAGCCTCTCGCGGATTTCCCCTTCATGGCCTGTGGCCCGGTGACGGTGGGCGGGGTCAAGGCCCGGCTCTTCCGCATCTCGTTTTCGGGCGAAGAGGGCTATGAAATCGCCGTGCCCACCCGCTTTGGCGAAAGCCTGTTCCGCGATCTGGTGGCCAAGGCCGAAACCATGGGCGGTGGTCCCTACGGGATGGAGGCGCTGAACGTCCTGCGCGTCGAGAAAGGCTTTATCACCCATGCCGAGATTCATGGCCGCACCACGGCCTTTGACATCGGCATGGAAAAGATGATCAGCCCGAAGAAGGACTGCATCGGCAAGGCCATGGCGGCCCGCCCCGGCCTTGTTGGGCCCGAGCGTCAGCAGCTTGTCGGCCTGAAGATCGTGGTCGGCACCCCACCTTGCTCGGGCGCGCATCTCTTTACCCAAGGCGACACGGTCGGGCGCGAACAAAGCCAAGGCTATATCACCTCATTCGCCCATTCTGATCTGATGGGCGCCTGCCTTGCGCTGGGCTTCTTGAAAAACGGCCGCGCGCGGCATGGCGAAAAGATCCGCATCGTCGATCACCTGCGGGGCTTGGACCTTTTGGCCGAGGTCTGCGATCCGGTGTTCCACGACAAAGAGGGGGAGAAGCTTCGTGCCTGAACTCATCGCAAAGCCCGCCGTTGACCACGCGGCCCTGACCCATGGCAGCTGCACCCTAACCCCCGTGGATCTTGGCCCGATCACCTCGATCGCCCTCTTTCCGGGGCAGGAAAAGGCCGCAAACAAGGCGCTGAAGCCCTTGGAACTGACCTTTCCCGCCCCCAACATGCTGGCGCATAAGGACGGCGCTGTGCTGGTCTGGACTGGCCGCGAACAGGCCTTCCTGATCGGTGTTGAGGCCCCCGATTTTGGGGCCTCTGCCGCGGTTACCGACCAATCCGGCGGTTGGTCCGCGCTGCGTCTGACGGGCGCCAAGGCGCACGATGTGCTGATGCGCCATGTCCCCTTGGACCTGCGGCTGCAAGCCTTCCCGGTGGGCCGCGCGGTTCGCGCGCCCTTGGGGCACATGTCCGCCATCTTGCTGCGTGAAAGCGAGGAAAGCTTCCTCGTCCTCACCTTCCGCTCCATGGCCCGCACCGCTTGGCATGAGGTGGAGACCGCCCTGCGCACCGTGGCCGCCCGCGGCTGATGCTGACCCCCCGCGACATCGCCGAGTTGACCGACTGGCGACGCGACCTGCACCGCCACCCCGAGGTCAGCCGGCATGAAGCCGATACGGCCGCCCGGGTGGTGGCAGCGCTCCAGCCCCTTGCGCCCGATCAGCTGCATACCGGCCTTGGCGGCCACGGGGTTGCGGCGGTCTTTGACAGCGGTCATCCCGGCCCCACGGTAATGTTCCGGGCCGAGCTTGATGCCCTGCCGATCACCGAGATTTCCGATATCCCTCACCGCTCCACCCGCCCCGGCACCGGGCATCTCTGTGGCCATGACGGGCATATGGCGCTTCTCGTCGGCTTGGCGCGGCTCTTGTCGCGGCAGCGCCCGGCGCGGGGCAGGGTGATCTTGATGTTCCAACCCGCCGAGGAAGACGGCTCGGGCGCAGCGGCGGTTGTGTCCGACCCGGCCTTTGCCGCCATGATCCCCGATTGGGCCTTTGCCATCCACAACCTGCCCGGCATTGCCTTGGGCCATGCGCTGGTGAAACCCGGGGTGGTGAACTGTGCCAGCCAAGGGCTGAAGATCACCCTTGGTGGCAAGACTGCCCATGCAAGCCAACCCGAGACTGGAACCTCGCCGGGCCTCGCGCTGGCTGCCCTCATCACGGCCTTCTCCACTTTGGCCCCACCCGCGCCCCTTGCCCCGGGCTACCGGCTTGTCACCGTCACCCATGCCCATCTGGGTGCGCCCGCCTTCGGCATCGCCCCCGGTGCTGCGGAGCTGTGGATCACCCTACGCACGCTCGAAGATGCCGACATGGCCGCTTTGCGCGCCGAGGCCGTGGCGCTCACTGAAACTCAAGCCCGCGCGCATGGCCTGACGCTTCATCTGGAAACTCATGACGATTTCGCGGCCTCAGTAAACCACCCCGAGGCCACCGCCCGCATCACCGCAGCACTTGGGGCCTTGGGCATCGCCCATGATCCCGGCGACTTGCCGATGCGCGCGTCAGAAGATTTTGGCCGTTTCGGCCAGCCCGGCACGCGCTCGGCCATGCTGTTTCTGGGCGCGGGCCAAACCCACCCCGCCCTGCACAACCCCGATTACGACTTTCCTGACGCGCTGATTGCCCCCGGCGTCGCGATTTTCCACCAGATTGCCCACGAAGTTCTGGGGTGACTCTCGCCTTCAATGTGGCCTAAATATCCCACGGGGGTGCGGGGGTGTCCCCCCCCCCCGCACCGCCTGCCAAATGCACTACGAAAGCCCCAATGTCCCTGCCGCCCGGTTTCCTTGACGAACTGCGCACCCGCGTCTCCCTGTCGTCCGTCGTCGGGCGCAAGGTCACATGGGATGTGCGCAAGTCCAATCAGGGCAAGGGCGACATGTGGGCGTCTTGCCCGTTTCATCAAGAAAAATCCGCGTCTTTTCATGTGGATGACCGCAAAGGCTATTACTATTGCTTTGGCTGCCACGCCAAGGGCGATGCGCTGACCTTCATCAAGGAAACCGAAAACCTTGGCTTCATGGAGGCGGTGGAGGTCTTGGCGCGCGAGGCGGGCATGCCGATGCCCGAACGCGACGCCCGCGCGGCCCAAGTGGCCGACCGGCGCACGCAACTGATTGCGGTGATGGATGAGGCGGTCAAATGGTTCCGCCTGCAGCTGAAAACCTCTGCCGCCGCCGAGGCGCGGGCTTATCTTGCCAAGCGCGGGCTCTCGGAAGCCGCGCAAGACCGCTGGGACATCGGCTTTGCCCCCGATGGCTGGCACGGGCTGCAACTTGCGATGAAGCAAAAGGGGATTTCTGACGATCTTCTCGTCGCCTCCGGGCTCTGCGCCAAGTCCGACAAGGGCGGCGAGCCCTACGACCGCTTTCGCAACCGCATCATCTTTCCGATCCGCGATGGCCGGGGTCGGGCGATTTCGCTGGGTGGGCGGGCGATGGACCCCAAGGACAACGCCAAATACCTCAACGGTCCGGAAACCGAGATTTTCGACAAAGGCCGCAACCTTTACAACCACGCCCCCGCGCGTGAGGCGGCGGGCAAGGGCAAGCCGCTGATCGTCGCCGAAGGCTATATGGACGTGATTGCGCTTTGTGAGGCCGGGTTCACCGCCGCCGTGGCCCCGCTTGGCACCGCCGTCACCGAAGACCAGCTGCGCCTGACGTGGCGCATCCATGACGAGCCGATCATCGCGCTGGATGGGGATGCCGCGGGCATCCGCGCCGCGCTGCGCGTCGTGGACCTTGCGCTTCCCCTGCTTGAGGCGGGCAAAGGCCTGCGCTTTGCGGTTCTGCCCGGTGGTCAGGACCCTGATGACCTCATCAAATCCCAAGGCCCTCAGGCCATGCAGGCGGTGATTGAGGGCGCGCAACCCATGGTGCGTCTCTTGTGGCAGCGCGAGACCGAAGGCCGGGTGTTCGACAGCCCTGAACGCAAGGCCACGCTGGACAAATCCCTGCGCGCCGCCCTGAAACGCATCGCCGACCCTTCAATCCGCGCCCATTACGGCGAGGATATCAAGCGGTTGCGGCTGGAGCTGTTTGGCCAAGGTGGCGCTCGGGTTCCGGCGTTTCGTGGGGCGCGTTTTGTGCCAAAGGGCACGCCCTTGCCCGCCTCTGCCTCGGCGCGCCAATCGCTCTTGGCCCAAGGCCTTGCCGTCGAGGAAGTGCTGCGTGAGGCGGTGATTCTCGCCAGTCTGATCCTGCACCCTGGCCTTATTCACCGCTTTGAAAGCGCGTTGGAACGGCTGGACCTAACGGGCGAGGATCACAACCGCCTGCGCGCGCTTCTACTGGCCCATGCCGACGAAAACCCCGCCAGCTTGGACGATATCCTGCGGGTTAAGGCGGGCGCGGCCCTTGACGCGTTGATGCGCCGTCCCCATGTGCAGATCGCACCGCCCGTTCGCAACCGCACGGACGTTGATCTTGCAACCCTTTGTCTTGCCGAGGAAATGGCCAAACTTGACGCCCATCGCGCTGCCCGGCGCGAGATCGAGGACGCGGTTCTTGACCTCACCGGTCTGGCCGATGAGGGGCTGACATGGCGGCTCTCACAGGCCGCCGAGGCCCGCCACCGCGCCGATCATCCGGCGCGCGATGATGCCAATGACATGGGCGAAGACCGCGCCGCCCTGTCCAGCCACCTTCAGGCCTTGATCGATGATCGGGTCTGGGAAAAGAAACGCTAACCCAACGCCCGCACCCCCCCTGTGCTTTCCGCTGATTCGCGCTATTGATTCGCAAACGCTCAAGTGATTCGCCCTTACTGACGAACGGAGACGACATGGCCTCGAAAGACAATGACGACGGCAAACCCGAAGGCGAAGAGGCCGAAGTTTCCCTTGATCTGAGCCAAGCCGCCGTCAAACGGATGATCGCCGACGCCAAGGAGCGCGGCTATATCACCTATGACCAGCTCAATTCGGTGATGCCGCCCGATCAGGTCTCGTCCGAGCAGATCGAAGACGTGATGGCGATGCTGTCGGAGATGGGCATCAACATCATCGACGACGAAGAGGTTGAAGAGGGCGAGGCGCCGGTGGGCGAGCTTGTCGAGACCAGCTCGACATCGCGCGAAGTTGCCGTGGTCGGGGCTACCAGCGAAACGCTGGACCGCACCGATGACCCGGTCCGCATGTATCTGCGCGAAATGGGCAGCGTCGAACTTTTGTCGCGTGAGGGCGAGATCGCCATCGCCAAGCGTATCGAGGCCGGCCGCAACACCATGATCGCGGGCCTGTGTGAAAGCCCGCTGACCTTTCAGGCGATCATCATCTGGCGCGACGAACTCTTGTCTGAAGACATCCTTCTGCGCGATGTGATCGACCTTGAGGCCACCTTTGGCCGCTCACTGGACGGCGAGGAAGATATCGTTGGCGCCGGTCTAGAGGGTGTTGATGTCGACGCCAGCGCCGCCACGCGCCGCGCACCGGGCGCTGCCGAGCCTGAACTGGATGCCGATGGCAACCCGATCTTTGCCGAGGTCGAGGAAGATGATGACGAAGACGGCGTGTCCATGTCGCTGGCTGCAATGGAAGCCGCGCTGAAGCCCAAGGTTCTGGAAACGCTGGACCTGATTGCGCGCGACTATGACAAGCTGGCCGAGATGCAAGACGCTCGTATGTCGGCGACGCTCTCCGAAACCGTGCGCTTTACCGCCGCCGAAGAGGCTGCCTATCAGAAACTGCGCTCGGAAATCGTGGCGCTGGTCAACGCGCTGCATCTGCACAACAACCGGATCGAAGCGCTGATCGACCAGCTTTATGGCATCAACAAGCGCATCATGGCGATCAACTCGGGCATGGTGAAGCTGGCCGACGCCGCCCGCATCAACCGCCGCGAATTCATCGACGAATATCAAGGCTATGAGCTGGACCCGACCTGGCTTGACCGCATGGCCGCCAAGGCGGGCCGGGGCTGGCAGGCGCTGATCGAGAAATCGCGCGACAAGGTGGAGGAACTCCGTACCGAAATGGCGCAGGTCGGCCAATATGTCGGCGTCGACATTTCCGAATTCCGCCGCATCGTCAATCAGGTGCAAAAGGGCGAAAAAGAAGCCCGTCAGGCCAAGAAGGAAATGGTCGAGGCGAACCTGCGCTTGGTCATCTCGATTGCCAAGAAATACACCAACCGCGGTCTGCAATTCCTTGATCTCATTCAGGAAGGCAATATCGGCCTGATGAAGGCGGTCGATAAGTTCGAATACCGCCGGGGCTACAAGTTCTCGACCTATGCGACGTGGTGGATCCGTCAGGCGATCACCCGGTCGATTGCCGACCAAGCCCGCACGATCCGGATCCCGGTTCACATGATCGAGACGATCAACAAGCTGGTGCGCACCGGCCGCCAGATGCTGCATGAGATTGGCCGCGAACCGACGCCGGAAGAATTGGCAGAAAAGCTGCAGATGCCGTTGGAAAAGGTCCGCAAGGTGATGAAGATCGCCAAGGAGCCGATTTCCTTGGAAACCCCGATTGGCGACGAAGAAGACAGCCAGCTGGGCGACTTCATCGAAGACAAGAACGCGATCCTGCCCTTGGATTCTGCCATTCAGGAAAACCTGAAAGAAACCACGACGCGCGTTCTGGCCTCGCTCACCCCGCGTGAAGAGCGTGTGCTGCGCATGCGCTTTGGCATCGGTATGAACACCGATCATACGCTGGAAGAGGTGGGCCAGCAGTTCAGCGTGACCCGCGAACGCATCCGCCAGATTGAGGCGAAGGCGCTGCGCAAGCTGAAGCACCCCTCGCGCAGCCGCAAACTGCGCAGCTTCTTGGATCAGTAAGTCGGGGTTCACCCCGACGCGCCTGCCGCAAGATCAAGCCGCCGATGCCCCATCGTGCGCTTGCTCTTGCGTTGTGCGCCGAAGCGCCGTGGAACCCTTTAGGGCGCTATGATCGGCCAGTCCTTGCCACTCTTCAGAGTCGGACTTGCCTTTGACTGCGCCAAGCCTCAGAAAAGATCAGGTCTCATGTATGAGGTTCCCATGTTTCGCTGTCTGCTGCTCTTATCGCTTCTGGCCAGCCCTGCCATGGCCTTTCAGGCCCGAAATGGTGCAGAAGTTACCGGCACGGCGACCGAGATCGTGGTGGTCGCACGTCCGGGACTGTCCTCCTCGGAAAGCTGGTGCGCGGCGGGCGATTTCGTGATCCGCGCCCTGGGCCAGCCCGCCACGACGCCGCTTTACCGCGTCACCCCACCGCCGCGCCGGGCGGGTGAGGGGGTCTCCTTCTCGCTCTCGCCCGAAGGTGCGACCGATCGCACGGGCCTCTTGCTGCTTGGTGATCGCGATGCCAGCCTTAGTGCGGGCCATGCACAGGCGCTGTGCCGGGTTGGCCGCTGGCGGTTTTGACCGCGGCATCCGCCAAAAGCAAACGCGCCGCCCTTTTTGGCGGCGCGCTATTGTCGGGTTCGGCTCAGATCAGCTCCACAAGAAGTCTGACCCGGTGACTTGCGTGGCTTCGGTCATCCCCGTCAACACGAGATGGAAGTTTGCGGTGCCATCGCCGTCGGTGTCGATCAACAGCCGATCCGTTGCACCGTCAAAACGCGCCTCCGAATTGTTCGATCCGCCCGTGAAGGCCGCATCGCCACGATAGACAAAGGTTCCAACCAAAAGGCCTTCGAACACCAGCCGGTCACCTTGTGCCCCGCCGCCGTTCACAGCGTTGAAGTCGGTGATGTTGTCATTTCCGGGCGTGGTACCCGAGAACACAAAGTGATCCGCCCCCGCGCCACCGGTTAGCACATCATTGCCTGCGCCGCCGTTGAGGGCGTCATCACCATCGCCCCCCTGCAGCATGTTTTTGCCACGGTTGCCGATCATCACGTTATCAAGTTCGTTGCCCACTCCGCGGTACGATCCGGTGCTGACCATCGTCAGGTTCTCAAGATGGGCGCCCAGCGTCCAGTGGGTCGCGGCCAAAACCGTATCGACCCCAGCTGCAGCACTTTCTGAAATGCGGTCGCCCGACGCGTTGACAGAGTAGGTGTCATCGCCCAAGCCGCCAATCATGCTGTCATTGCCGGTACCGCCGTTCAGGGTATCGTTGCCCGCGCCACCGTTCAGCGTATCATTGCCTGCCCCGCCGTTCAGCGCGTTGTGTCCCGCATTGCCGATGATGGTATTGGCCGAGGTATTGCCAGTCGCTGTAAGGTCAGCGGTGCCTTGTAGGATCAGGGTCTCAAGCCCGCTCGCCATTGTGTAGCTGGCGCTGGCATAAACCAGATCCATTCCCCCCGAGTTGCTTTCGACGATCACGTCAAAGCGGCTGTCCACCATGTAAACGTCATCGCCCGTGCCGCCCAACATGCGGTCATTGCCGCTGCCGCCGTCCAGCGTGTCGTCGCCGTTGCCGCCGGACAAGGTGTCATTGCCACCGAACCCGCTCAGCAGGTTGTCGCCGTCGTTGCCGGTCAGCTTATTGGCTACCGCGTTGCCAATCCCGTTCAGATGGGCGTTGCCGGTCAGCACCAGATTTTCGACCGTCGCGGCCAATGTGGTGTTGAACGCGCTCTGGATGGTGTCGGTGCCGCCATTGGCCGCTTCGATCACAACATCGCCCAGCGAGTCGACGATGAACAGGTCATTGCCGGTGCCGCCGCTCATCACGTCATTGCCGATCCCGCCGTCCAAGGTATCGGCACCCGCGCCCCCCGTCAGGGTGTCATGACCGCCGAGCCCGCTCAGCCGGTTCGCGCCGCCATTGCCGGTCAGGATGTTGGCGGCCGCGTTGCCGGTTCCCATCAGGCCCGAGGTTCCTGATAGGGTCAGGTTCTCAAAGTTCTCAGTCAGAACATGGCTGACAACCGTGATCACCGTATCAATGCCTTGACCTGCCAGTTCGATAAGGACATCGCCCGCCGCGCTGAGCATGAACGTATCGTTGCCCATGCCGCCTGACATGGTGTCATTGCCGGAGCCTCCGTCCAAGGTGTCGTTCCCAGCGTTGCCGCTGAGCACGTCATTGCCGCCATCGCCGCGCAGCAGATTGTCGCCAAGGTTGCCTAGGATGGTGTTCGCCATTGAGTTGCCGGTGCCATTGGCATGGGCAGACCCCGTCAGCGTGAGGTTTTCCAAGTTACTGCCAAGGACATAGCTGACCGAGGCTTCGACCCGGTCAATGCCGCCTTGGTTTGACCGCTCAAGCACTTTGTCGCTGGTGTGATCAACGACATAAACATCGTCGCCCGCGCCACCTTCCAAAGAGTCGATGCCCATGCCGCCGTCCAGCGTGTCATTGCCCGCACCGCCGAACAGGCTGTCATTGCCGCTGCCGGCATAGAGTGCATTGTTGCCGTCATTGCCCGTCATGCGATTGGCGGCGGCGTTGCCGGTGCCAATGAAATCGCCAGTGCCATCCAGAAGCAGGTTTTCCAGATGTTCTGACAAAGTATAGCTTGCGGCGATTTGAACGGTATCGATGCCGTCGTTCAGGGTCTCGACGACGACCTCTGTCGCGCTGTCCAGCACGAAGGTGTCATTGCCCTCTCCGCCGTGGAACACATCCACCCCTGCGCCGCCGATCAGCGTATCCTCGCCATCGCCACCGTGCAGCGTGTCATTGCCGTCCATCCCGTTTAGCAGGTTGTCGCCCCCCCCGCCGGTCATCACGTTGTTCAGGAGGTTGCCAATTCCGTCCACGTCGCCGCCACCGATCACCAAAAGGTTTTCGATACCGACGCCCATACTGTGGTGGGCGGTCACTTCGACCCGGTCATTGCCACCCGATCCGGCCAGCGTTTCCTCGGCAATGTCGTCGACGTTGTCGACGCGGTAGACATCGTCACCCGCACCGCCCTGCATGCTGTCGGCCCCGGTGCCGCCAATCAGCGTGTCATTGCCCGCGCCCCCGAACAACGTGTCATCGCCGGTCTTGCCATCCAGCAGGTTGTTCGAGGCATTGCCGGTCAGGATATTGCCCAGACCGTTGCCGCTGCCGGCCACGACGTTCACGCCCAGGTTCAGGTTTTCGACATGGTCGGACAGGGAATAGCCGCTGACCGCAGACCAGACGGTATCGATGCCGCTGTCGATCGCTTCGGACACATCATCTTGGCTGTGGTCGAAATAATAGACATCATCGCCCAAGCCACCGATCATGGTGTCATTGCCGATGCCACCGTCCAGAACATCATTGCCTTCCTCGCCGCGCAGCATGTCGTTGCCACCGCCACCCGTGAGGATGTTATGGCCCGAGTTGCCAATCAGCGTGTTGCGCAGGCTGTTGCCGGTGGCCGTCAGGTTGGCGGTGCCGGTCAGCGTCACGTTCTCGATGTGGTTTGAGGTCACAACGTCATACAGAATGTAGTTGATGGACGCCGCCACCGTATCGGTGCCACCGTTGGCCAGTTCGATCACCTGATCGCCTGCACTGTCGACAATGAACAAATCATCGCCCGTATCGCCGTACATCACGTCATTGCCGGTGCCGCCGTCCAGCGTGTCAAAGCCGTTGTAGCCAAACAACGTGTCATTGCCGCCCAGACCCCGCAGAATGTTGTCGCCACCAAAGACCAGGGTGCTTTCGTTGCCGTGGAGTATATTGGACAGCGCGTTTCCGGTGCCGTCGACGTCGTGTGTCCCGAAAAGGCGCAGCACCTCGACGTTGTCGCTCAGCGTATGGCTGACCCAAGCATTGACCGTGTCATTGCCCGCGTTCAGCGCCTCGATCACGATGTCGTTCGCATCATCGACCTCATAAAGGTCATTGCCCGCGCCGCCGTGCAGAGTGTCCGCGCCCAGACGTCCGTCGAGCGAGTCATCCCCCGCAAGGCCCCAAAGAACGTTGCCAAGGGCGTTACCGGTCAGTGTGTCGTTAAATGCGCTGCCACTCAGGTTTTCGATGTTGGTGAAGGTGTCGCCCAGTGCGTGGCCGCCTTCGGCCGTGCCGCTGGATAAGCTAACAAACACGCCGACGTTCGAGGTCAGGAAACTGAGCGTGTCGATGCCATCGCCGCCGTCTATGTCGTCGTTGCCCGAACCGCCTTCGAGAATGTCGTTGTTAAGGCCGCCAAACAGCGAGTCATTGCCGTCACCGCCAAGCAACGAGTCATTGCCATCGCCGCCATAGATTGAGTCATTGCCGCCGAGGCCCAGGAGTGTGTCATTCTCCGCAAAACCCGTGATGCTGTCTGACTCGGCCAGACCCGTCAGCGAGTCATTGCCCGTTCCACCGTTGATCGTTGCCATTCTAATGCTCCGAATTCAAAACGGGCCAAAGCCCACCTAAACATCGTGAATTTTTAGGCGTGGATTTGGGTTTGAATGTGACCTTGGGCGCAGCAAACCGGGCCAGCCTTGGGCAATTGCGCGGCAGGCCTGCGCAGATCGGCGCGAATGCTGGGAATGGGGGATTATTGTCCCTTGGGTTGAACCAATCGCCAAACTGGACGACTTGATTCGAATGCGCGCGGTCTGACGGCGCGGCGCCGGTCTGTGGTAGGGCCGGAGGGACTCGAACCCCCAACCAAGGCGTTATGAGCGCCCGGCTCTAACCATTGAGCTACAGCCCCCCACGCGCCTGCCTACCAGAGCGGGGCAGGGCGTGGCAAGCGGGCGGCGTCATGCGTTGCGCGCCCGCGGCAGATGGCGTAAGGGGCAGGCAATTGCCGCCAGCATGGGATTCTCGACATGACCACCGGACATAATGGCCTGACCTATGCAGATGCGGGGGTGGATATCGATGCTGGAAATGCGCTGGTGGACCGGATCAAACCCGCGGCCAAGCGCACCAATCGCACCGGGACCATGGGAGGCCTTGGTGGCTTTGGGGCGCTCTTTGATCTGAAGGCGGCGGGCTACAACGACCCCATCCTTGTGGCGGCAACCGACGGTGTGGGCACCAAGCTGCGCATCGCCATCGACACCGGCAATGTCGACACCATCGGCATTGATCTGGTGGCCATGTGCGTGAACGATCTGGTGTGCCAAGGGGCCGAACCCTTGCTGTTCCTCGACTACTTTGCGACCGGCAAGTTGGACGTCGAAGAGGCGACCCGCATCATCACCGGCATTGCCGCAGGGTGTGAAGCCAGCGGCTGCGCGCTGATCGGTGGTGAGACGGCGGAAATGCCGGGCATGTATCACAAGGGCGATTTTGACCTTGCAGGCTTTGCCGTGGGCGCGATGGAGCGCGGCACCGAATTGCCCGCAGGCGTGGCCGAGGGCGATGTGCTGTTGGGGCTGGCGTCGAACGGGGTGCATTCCAACGGCTATTCTTTTGTCCGCAAGGTGGTGGAGTTGTCTGGCCTTGGCTGGGATGCGGCCTCGCCCTTCTCGGACGGTACGCTGGGGGCGGCGCTCCTTGCCCCGACCCGGCTTTATGTCAAGCAATCCTTGGCCGCCATTCGGGCTGGGGGCGTGCATGCGCTCGCCCATATCACCGGCGGTGGGTTGACCGAAAACCCGCCCCGCGTGGTGCCTGAAGGGCTGGCGTGTGAGATTGATCTGTCCGCATGGGACTTGCCGCCAGTGTTCCGCTGGCTGGCCAAGACCGCCAATATGGCCGAGCCAGAGCTTTTGAAAACCTTCAACTGCGGCATTGGTATGATTGCTTTTGTCGATCAGGCCCGGGCCGCCGAACTGGCGGATCTCTTCCGCGCTCAGGGTGAAACCGTGGTCGAGCTTGGTCGCGTCGTCAAAGGTGAGGGCGTGATCTACAAGGGTCGCCTTCTGTGAAACGCGTCGCCATCCTGATTTCCGGGGGTGGCTCAAACATGCTGGCGCTGCTGCGCGACATGGCGTCCGGGCCGCATCCGTGCGTGCCGGTTCTGGTTGCCTCGAACGATCCCACGGCGGGCGGGCTGGCCAAGGCGGCCGCCCTTGGCATCCCGACCGCCGCCGTCGATCACCGCCCCTTTGGCCGCGACCGCGCGGGCTTTGAGGCGGCCCTTTTGCAGCCGATCCTTACGGCCAAGCCCGACATCCTGTGTCTGGCGGGTTTCATGCGTATTCTGACCCCCGACTTCATTCGTCAGTTTGAGGGCCGGATGTTGAACATCCATCCTTCGCTCTTGCCGAAGTACCCCGGTCTGCACACCCATGAGCGTGCGCTGGAAGCGGGTGACGCCGAGGCCGGTTGCACCGTGCATGCGGTGACGGCGGAGCTCGATGCAGGGCCGATCCTTGGCCAAGCTCGCGTGCCGGTTTTGCCCGGTGACACCGCTGACAGCCTTGCCGCACGGGTTTTGGTGCAAGAGCACCAGCTTTATCCGGCGGTCCTGCGCCGCTTTGCGCTGGGTGAAACCGTCCCCCTGATGATGGGCTGATCGGGGCAGGGTTCTGCCAAACGCGGCCTATCCGGAACGGCTTTCCCTTCGCTTTGACCTTGGCGGATATGCCGCCTTTTCCGCCGCGCTGGCTTGAGTTTGCCGCCGCTCGGGCCTAGGTTCGCTCAACAGTCAGGGGAAGACCATGCGCATTCACAGCGATCTGGCCGATACGATCGGCAACACGCCACTTCTGAAGCTCAAGCGGGCGTCGGAAATGACCGGCTGCACGATCCTTGGCAAATGCGAGTTTCTGAACCCCGGCCAATCGGTCAAGGACCGCGCGGCCTTGTTCATGATCCGCGATGCGGTGGCCAAGGGTCTTTTGCGCCCCGGCGGCACGATTGTCGAAGGCACGGCGGGCAACACCGGGATTGGCTTGGCGCTGGTCGGGGCCTCGATGGGGTTCAAGACGGTGATCGTCATTCCCGAAACCCAGTCTCAGGAAAAGAAAGACATGCTGCGGCTGGCGGGGGCGGAACTCGTGCAGGTGCCCGCCGCGCCTTACAAGAACCCCAACAACTATGTGCGCTATTCTGGCCGTCTGGCCGAAGCTTTGGCGCAGACCGAAGCCAATGGCGCGGTTTGGGCCAATCAGTTTGACAACGTGGCCAACCGCCAGTCGCATATCGAAACCACTGGGCCCGAGGTTTGGGAACAGACTGGCGGCAAGGTTGACGGCTTTATCTGCGCCGTGGGCTCGGGCGGCACCTTGGCGGGTGTGGCGATGGCCTTGCAGCATAAAGGCGTGAAGATCGGTCTGGCGGACCCTGAAGGTGCTGCATTGCACAGCTTTTACACCACGGGCCAGTTGGACGCGCCCGGCTCATCCATCACCGAGGGCATCGGGCAGGGCCGGATCACCGCAAACCTTGAAGGCTTCACCCCAGATTTCAGCTACCGCATCCCCGACGCTGAGGCGCTGCCGCTGGTGTTTTCCATGGTGGAGGAAGAGGGCATTTGTCTGGGTGGATCGTCAGGCGTCAACATCGCAGGCGCGATCCGCATGGCGCGTGAGATGGGACCGGGGCACACGATCGTCACCATCCTGTGCGACTATGGCAACCGCTATCAGTCCAAGCTCTACAATCCCGCCTTCCTGAAGGAAAAAGGCCTGCCCGTGCCGCGTTGGCTGGATCGTGCGCCCATGGCCATTCCTTCGGTCTTTTTGGACGCATGAGACGGGGCTTGCGCCTTACTCTCGGGCTGATCCTTGCCGCGCTGGTTTGGGTCGGCCCACTGCACGCCCCGCCCGCGCAAGCGCAGGACAGCCTGCGTCAGGTGGATGAAACCGGCGCCTTGGTGCCGCGGCAGGGGCCGGGGCTTATAGCGCCCGTCGCCAGTGCCACAGCAGACGCGGTCTCGCTGGACTATGCCGCTTGGGAGCGGCTGGCTGAACGCGCAGAAAAGGCGGCGGCCAACCGCAACGTCGGGTCTGAGGCTTTGGAGGCGATCCGTCGGCAGATGGTGGATTGGCGCAGCGCCCTTCTGGGCGAACAAAACGCCAATGCCGCCCGCATCGCCACCCTGCGCGCCCAGATTGCCGCCTTGGGGCCATCCCCTGGCGAAGGCGTTCCTGAGGTGGAGGAGATCGCGCAGCGCCGGGCGGTCTTGACGGAACAGCTTGTTACCCTGCAAGCCCCCGGCCTTGCGGCAGAAGAGGCCTATCGTCGCGCGGATGGCCTGATCGCGGAAATTGACCGTGTGCTGCGTGAGCGGCAGGCCGACCAGTTGCTCAAACTCTGGCCCGCGCCAATCAACCCGGCCAATTGGCCCGAAGCGCTGATTGGCGTGACCGATACAGGCGTGCGGATTTGGGAGGAGACGGCCGAGAAATGGGCCGATCCCAAGGCCCGCACTGCTTTTGGCGATAACGTCCCTTTCATCCTGCTTTTGCTGGCGCTTGCGGTGGGTCTTTTGGTCTATGGGCGGTCTTGGGTGCAAGACTTGTCCAGCCGATTGCAGGACCGCGCCTCGCTGCGCGGGCGCAAGATCTTGGCGCTTTTCGCTTCGCTTGGGGAAATCGCTTTTCCTTTGGTCGGGATTATGTGCGTCCTTTTGGCCTTGTCGCTGACCGAGATGCAGGGCGAGGTGGGCGCAAGGCTGGTCGATGCGGCAGGCGATCTGGCGTTGTTTGTGATCCTTGCGGCGTGGTTGGCCGGACAGGTTTTCCCGCGCGGGGTGTCGGCTGGGCCGTTCGGCCTGCCATCTGAACGCCGGGCTGAGGCGCGCTATAACGCGGTGCTGATGGCGGCCCTGCTGGGCCTTGATGGCCTGCGCTTCGCGGCGATGGATGCCCAGTCTTACTCGGAAGGGACCACGTCGGTTGCAAGCTTTCCGCTGCTGGCTGTCTCGGGGCTGTTGCTGTTCCGGATGGGCCAGCTTTTGCACCGCCACTTGCTGCGCGAGCGTCGCGAAGGGGATGTCACCCGCTATGGCATGCGGCTGATCGGCTTTCTGGGGCAGGGGGCCATGCTGGTGGCCGTGGTGGGCCCGCTGTTGGGCGCGGTTGGCTATATCCCGGCCGCCACGGCGCTGATCTACCCGGCCATCCTCAGCCTTGGCGTTGTCGGCTTGCTTTTGGTGCTGCAAGAGTTGGTCAGCGACATCTATGGCGCCATCACCCGCGCCGAGGGTGATCCCAGCGAAGCGCTGGTGCCGGTTTTGGCGAACTTTGCGCTGGCGCTTCTGAGCCTGCCCGCGGTGGCGTTGATCTGGGGTGCGCGCACCTCAGACCTCACCGAGCTTTGGACGCGGTTCCGTGAAGGTATCGCGCTGGGCGACACCCGCATCTCGCCGACCAATTTTCTGGTCTTTGCCACGGTTTTTGCGCTGGGCTATGTGCTGACGCGGCTGTTTCAGGGCGGATTAAAGAACACGATCCTACCGCGCACCTCGCTGGATCAGGGGGGGCAGAATGCCATCGTGTCGGGCGTGGGCTATCTGGGGATGTTTCTGGCGTCGGTGGTGGCCATCAATGCCGCCGGGATCAACCTTGCGGGTCTGGCCATCGTCGCCGGTGCCCTTTCGGTCGGTATCGGTTTTGGTTTGCAGACCGTGGTGTCGAACTTTGTCTCGGGCATCATCTTGTTGATCGAGCGGCCCGTCAGCGAAGGGGACTGGATCGAGGTCGGCACCACCCAGGGCATTGTGAAATCCATCTCGGTGCGCTCGACCCGAATCCAGACTTTTGACCGATCAGATGTCATCGTGCCGAACTCAGACCTGATTTCGGGCCGGGTGACCAACTGGACGCACTTTAACCTGACAGGCCGGCTGATCGTGCCGATCAGCGTTCCCCTAAGCGCGGACAGCCGTAAGGTCGAGGCATTGCTGCGCGAGATTGCCGAAGCGCAGCCTTTGGCCATTTTGCAGCCACCGCCGATGGTGGCGCTGGTGGGCTTTGGGGCCGAGACCATGAATTTCGAGATCCGGCTGATCCTGCGCGATGTGAATTTCCAGCTGCAGGTGCGATCCGAGGTCAATCACCAGATCGCCGCGCGATTTGCGGCGGAAGGCATCTTGCCCATGCCCGCCCAAACCCTTGCCGAAGCCGCAACCCAGTCTGCCGCCCGCACTCGAAAACCCGCCGCCAAGGACGCCACCAAATCATGATGACCCATCCCTTGTTTCGAGACGACGCCTATCTGCGCGAGGCCGAGGCCCGCGTTATTGGTCACACACCAGAAGGCGGCATCGTGGTGGATCAATCGGTGTTTTATGCCACCAGTGGCGGCCAACCCGGTGACAGCGGGCTGATCGATTGGGAGGGTGGGCGGTTGACGATTGCCACCGCCGTCAAGGTCGAGGGGGGCGCCATCGCGCTTGTGCCGGCCGAGGCCCGGCCGCTGCCCCCGATTGGCGCCGATCTGCGCCAGCGGATTGACTGGGACCGCCGCCATCGCCACATGCGCGTGCATACGGCCTTGCACCTTCTGTCCGTGGTCATTCCGCTGCCGGTGACAGGTGGGCAGATCGGCGCGGACAAAGGTCGGCTTGATTTCGACATGCCCGAGGCCCCGGCGGATGTGCCGGCGCTGAACGCCGCCTTGGCCGCCCTGATCGCGCGCGATCTGGCGGTGAGCGACAGCTGGATTAGTGATGACGAACTTTTGGCCAACCCCGGCCTTATCAAAACCATGTCAGTGCGCCCGCCGATGGGGCAAGGCAAGGTGCGGCTTGTGCGGATTGGCGACGCCGAGAGCCAGATCGACCTACAACCCTGCGGCGGCACCCATGTCGCGCGCACTGCCGAGATTGGCGAGGTTGAGATCGGCAAAATCGAGAAGAAGGGCAAGCTAAACCGCCGCGTCAGCCTGATCCTGTGCTGATCAGAGGTGGATACTCGTATCATCACGGGCTTACGCTGACGAAATCCTTCGTGAATTTCAGCCTCCTCCCCCCTTGAGTGCCCCCGCACTTCCCGCTAAACACCCCGCAACGGATCGGTGGCCGAGTGGTCGAAGGCGCACGCCTGGAAAGTGTGTAGGCGGGGAACCGTCTCTAGGGTTCGAATCCCTATCGATCCGCCACTTGCACATTGCAAACCCGAGATGAGGTCCCTGACGGGGCCTTTTTTCTTTTTGTTTCAAAGGGGTTTAGCGAGGCCATGCGACTTTCAGAGATTGGCGTTTCCGCCGAAATCGGTCTCTGAACGCCCCGCGTCTCTTTCCATCCGCCCTTCACCCAAATTGAGACGGATTCAAAAAGTGACGCTTTTTCAGTGCTTTGGCGAAATCAGTCTACGCCGCGGTTGAGGCACGTTCGTTTGCCCTCGGCCCGAACCGAGACACCCGAAGGCGGCGTGGTTGTGCGTAAGCGCGCGCATGTCAGCGGGCCGCTGGTCAGGAGGCCTGCGGTCGCAACGGGCGGACAGCGGTCAGTCACTAAGCTCATCATGAATGGCAGCTTCGCCCTCTCGCGCGCCTGTTGGCTGGTCATATACCCGCTGGCCGGCTGGATCGGCGCCGGTGCCCGATCTTTGCGTCACGGCGCTCATCGGCGCGGCTGGCCTCGTTGCGGTGCTGCGCCTCTGGCCCGCGAACGATCAGACGATCTTGCGGCACGACCTTCCTGACCTGCCCGCCGATTATCTCCACCTGTCAGAACACGGGCCCCACCACACCCATGCCGTCTTCATCGACAACCTGCATCGCCGTTGGCCGAAGGCGGCATGAAGCACGGCCGACACAATTGTCAGGCGGCCAGATAGCGGGTGAAGACCTCGGTTGAGCCATCGCGGCGGATCAGCAGGACGTCGTAGGCCTCACGCTGACTTTCCGGTCCCATCCCGGGCGATCCATAGGGCATCCCTGGAACGGCAAGCCCGACCGCGTCCGGCCGCTCCTCAAGCAGGCGCCTGATATCGGCCGCAGGGACATGGCCTTCGAGCACATAGCCCTCGATCATCCCTGTGTGGCAGGAGATCATTCTTTGAGGCACCCCCACTTCGGCCTTGTAGGTCATCAGGAGCGTGCCGTAGCGCTCCTCGTCCGTCACGGTGAAACCCTCGTCCCGAAGATAGGCCACCCAGGCGTTGCAGCATTCGCAACCGGTTCCCTTGACGACATGGATCGACGGGGCGGCGCTGCGCACCGGACTGGCCGCGAAAGCTGCGACGGCGAGGCCGGACAGCAGCATTGTGCGGCGGGTCAGAAAGGGTGTGTTGGTCATGTGGCTCTCCGAAAGAACAGGGATGGCTGTCAGGTCAGAACCCTGCGGATCTTTGGCAGGGCGAAGCGGCGGTCCTCGTGGTAGTCGATGATGCTGGCAAAGCGACCGTCGGCGCGGAACAGGAACACGCCGGCGGTGTGGTTCATGGTGTAATCCCCGTCGCGGGGCACCTTTTCGAACCGGGCGCGGAAGCCTGCGACGGCGCGTTCGACCTCGGCCAGCGGGCCGGTCAGGCCGGTGATCCGCGGATCGAAGTTCGCCAGGTAGTCTGCCAAAACCTGCTGTGTATCCCGTTCGGGATCGACGGTGATGAAGACGGTGTTCAGCCGGTCGGCGTCGGGCCCGAGCTCTTCCAGCCAGCCCGAGATGTCGCTGAGGGTGGTCGGGCAGACATCGGGGCACCAGGTGAAGCCGAAGAAGGCCATGGTCGGGCGGCCGATCCAGTCTGCCGGGCGCACCGGTTCACCGCGATGGTTGGTCAGGGCAAAGCCCATCTCGCCGATGGGATGTGGCAGAAGCGCGGCGGGCGGCTGCGCGCGGCCGCGGCTTTGCCACCAGCCGAGGCCGAGCGTGAAGGCCAGTGCTGCGGCCGTCCCACCAAGGCCAAGTGCTACTGCCCGGCGTGTGCGCAATCCGGCCCCTCCGCCCGTAGGGACAGAACGTCGACATTGACGACGATTTCCCCTGCATTCTGGAAAGTCAGCGTCACGGGGAAGCTGTCGCCTTCGGCCAGTGTTGCGGTCAGGCCCATCAGCATTCCGTGATAGCCACCGGGCGCCAGTTCGACGGTTTGGCCAGCCGGAACCGGGATCGACATGGCATGCGGCATCGAGGCGACGCCGTCGGTCACCACGGTTTCGTGCAGCATCGGCATCCCGGCAGCAGGTGTCGCGATGCCGATCAGCGCATCATCTGTGCTGCCGTTGTTGGTGATCTCGACATAGAACACCCCCGGCCGGTTGGCGCCGATGGTGGCGCGGGACCAAGCGTGGTCGATGGTCAGATCGCCCAAGGTGAAGGTTTCACAGGCGAGCACGGGGGTGGCGGACAAGGTGAGGAGGGTCGAGAGGATCAGGGATTTCATGGGCGTCACAATCTGGATTGAAGGTCGGCAAGGATATCGGCGGCGGGCGTGCCGTAGGTGAACTGACGCAACCAGTCGCCGGTAGGCCCGATGAGGTAGAGCGCCGGGCTGTGCGACATGGTGTAGCCGTCCGGGGCCGCGGCATCACCCTCGCGCGCGTAGAAGATGCGGAAGCTGTCTGCCGCGGCACGGGTCTGTGCCTCATCCCCGGCAAGCCCGATGATCGACGGGTGGAACGCCTCGGTGAACTCGGCCAGCCCCAGCCTGCGATCCCGTTCGGGGTCGATGGAGATGAACAGGGGCTGCACAAGGGCAGCATCGTCGCCCAGATCGTCCATCACCTGCGCCACTTCGGAAAGCGTTGTCGGGCAGACGTCCGGGCAGTTGGTGAAGCCGAAGAAGACCAGAAGATGCTGGCCCGCAAACTCGGAAGGGGTGCGCATACGCCCCTCAGCATCGGGAAGCGAGAAGGTCGGCCGGAAGTCGGCTTGCGTGACAACCTCCGGCGTGCGGTTTGGCAGCAACACGAGCAGCCCATAGGCCAGCGTGGCCAGTCCCGCCGCCGCCCAGAGGATTTTCTGTAACCTTGTCAACTGCATCCATTCCTGCCTCTAATAATGCTCTGTCTAAACCCTCTAGCCGCTTGAGGTTCAAGCCCGAATTCGTGTTGTCACCGAAGGGTGAAGGGTCAGCCCAAAAGCACGGTCGACAAGAGGTTCACGTTCAGCACGATGATGACAGCGGCGATCAGCCAGCAGAGCCCGGTCAACCAGCGGGGGGCGACCAGTTCGCCCATCTTGGCGCGGCTGGCGGTGAACATGACCAGCGGGACGATGGCGAAGGGTAGTTGGAAGGACAGCACCACCTGGCTCAGGATCAGCAGCTCACCCACGCCCTCACTGCCGTAGAGCAAGATCACGAAGACCGCCGGGATGATGGCAAGGCCGCGCGTGATCAGTCGCCGCGCCCAAGGCGCGATGCGCAGCCGAATGAACCCTTCCATCACGATCTGTCCGGCCATCGTGGCGGTGACGGTGGAGTTGAGCCCTGCGCACAAAAGCGCCACCCCGAACAGAATGGGCGCCAGTGACGAGCCCAGCAGGGGTTCAAGCAACAGATGCGCCTTGTCGATCTCGGCCACGTCGGTTTCGCCCACGGTGTAGAAGGCGGCGGCCGCAAGGATCAGGATCGAGGCATTGATCGTCAGCGCGAACATCAGCGCAATGGTGCTGTCCCAGGTCGCCAACCGCAGCGCCTCGCGCTTGGCGGGCAGGTCCATGCCAAAGGCGCGGGTCTGCACGATGCCCGAATGCAGATAGAGGTTATGCGGCATGACCGTGGCCCCGATGATGCCAAGTGCCAAGTAGAGCATCGTCGGGTTACTGACGATCTCGCTGCTGGGCGCGAAGCCTGCGATCACCTCGCCCCAGACCGGGTCGGCCTGCGCGATCAGCACGACGAAACACGCGGCAATCAGCGCCATCAGCGAGATGATCAGCGCCTCAATCCAGCGAAAGCCCTTGTACTGCAGCCACAGGATCAGGAACACGTCGGCAGCGGTGATGAAGATGCCGATCTCCAGCGGGATGCCGAACAGCAGGTTCAGGGCGATGGCGGTGCCGATCACCTCGGCCAGGTCGGTGGCGATGATGGCCAGCTCGGCGAAGATCCAAAGCGGGACCGACATCCATTTCGGGAAGGCATCGCGGCAGGCCTGCGCCAGATCGCGGCCCGAGGCGACAGCCAGCCGGGCGCACAGCGACTGCAGCAGGATCGCCATGATGTTCGACAAAAGGGCAACGAACAGTAGCGTATAGCCGAAGGCCGCCCCACCGGCGAGCGAGGTCGCCCAGTTGCCGGGGTCCATGTAGCCCACGGCCACCAGATAGCCGGGGCCAATGAAGGCGAGGAACCTTCGGAACCGGCTGGTGCCGCCGTTGCCCACCGCGATGGTGCGGAAGACCTCGGACAGCGAGGGCGTCTCGCGGTCTTGCCGCCAAGCTTGGGTGGACATGGTTCTTGGCGCTCCCGGCTTCGCCACAATCCTGACCAGACGCGGCGCATAAAGTTAGCCAGTGCTAACAATCTGCCCCGCGACTTTACTTGTCAATCCATCCCATGCGACACTCTGCGGATGACCGAGCTCGACCCTGACACCCGCACCTCACCGCACGACGGCCCCGCAGACCCCCGCACCGAGGCGTTTCAGGGTGTGCGCGAGGCACGGCGGAATGAACTGGCCGAGGACTATGTCGAACTGATCGCCGAACTGATCCACGAGCAGGGCGAGGCGCGCCCTGTAGACATTGCCGCCCGGCTTGGCGTGAAGGTGCCGACCGTGAGCAAGACCCTCGACCGGCTGGCGCGCGAGGGGCTGATCACCCGCGCAAAGTATCGGTCGGTGTTTCTCACGGACGCGGGCCGCTCGCTGGCCAAAGAATGCCGGCGGCGGCACGAGATCGTCCTGCGCTTTCTGATCAGCCTTGGCCTTGATCCCGAGACGGCAGAGCGTGACGCCGAAGGCATCGAGCACCATGTCAGCGAACGAACGCTGGCCCTGTTTTCGGCCTTCGCCAACCGGTCCTGAGCGCCGTCAGCTGTTCTCGACGGCAAACCGTACATCGGCGATCAGGCTGTCTGCGCTGAAGTTCTCCAACCGCCTGCCGTTCAGAAAGAAGGTCGGCGTCTGTCGAATGGCCAAGGCTTCGACGTCGTCTGCGTCCTGGTTGAGGATGCCGGTGATCCCCGGAAACAGCCTGTCGCCTCGCGCCTTTTCCAGATCAAGCCCCGCAGCCCCGGCGATTTCCCAGGCCACGTCCAACTGCGGCGCACCATGCACTGCCCAGCCCGGTTGCTGTTCCAGCAGCGCGTCCAGCACCGGCTCGAACTTGTCCTGCATCCGCGCGGCCTCGAGGATGCGCACGGCCTCGTCCGATCCTTCGTGGAAGACGGTATAGCGCAGCACGACGCGGACCTGCGTGGGGAACTGCCGCCGGATCTCTTGCACCACGGGGTGATAAGCGCGGCAGGCCTCGCAGGACGGATCGAAGAACTCGACCAGTGTGACAGGCGCATCGGCGGGGCCAAAGCTGGGGGAATACTCCCGGACCAGTAGCGTCTGGTCGGCCGTTGGCGCAGCTGCGGCCGCCGCTTCTGCCTCGGCGTCGCGGCGCTGGTTCAGCACGTAGGCACCACTCGCGAAGGCAGCGAGCCCGAGTGCGGAGGTTCCGATCAGAAGGGTGCGGCGGTTCATGGGCGGTGTCCTTTCGGAAAGATGAGACAGGCAAGGATCGCCGCAAAGGCGACCGCGGAAAGATAGGGGATCGGCAGGCCAAGGATCATCTGCGCCTCACCGGTGCAGGAAGGGCCATTCTCAGTGCAGGGCACGATTGGCGCGGGCAAAAACCCTGCGTAAAGGCCCGAATGCCACGCCGCCAGCGCCAACCCGGCGAGGGACAGCGGCAGGGCATAGGTGCGCGCCATACCGTCGCCCCACCAGAGCGACATGCCGAGGATCGGCACCAAAGGGAACATGGCGATGCGCTGATACCAGCAGAGCGTGCAGGGCATCTGGCCCAACACTTCACCGATGAAGAGCGCGCCAAGTGTGGCCGCCAGCGCAATCAGGAAGGCGGCAGTCAGGGCAAGGTCGTCGCGCGACAGGGTTTCGGGGTCAGCTTTTGTCAAGAACCGGCTCCTTGCGGCGGCGAAGGGGAAGTGAGGCGGCGAGGATCAGGACCGCGCCCAACGTGATCGCAATATCGGCAACGTTGAACGTGGGCCAGTGCCAGTCGCGCCAGTAAAAATCAAGGAAATCGGTCACGGCACCCTGCCGCAGCCGGTCGATGATGTTGCCAAGCGCCCCGCCCACGACCAGTGCAAAGCCTGCCCGTTCCCATGCGTGTTGCGCACGGAATGACATGACGGCGAAAGCAAGGGTCAGTGCGCCCGTCAGCGCGGCCATCAGAAGGGGCTTACCCGCCATTATCCCGCCCATCATGCCGAAGCTCGCGCCTGTGTTGAACCCGAGGGAGAGGTTGAAACTCGGAAAGACAGGGACAGCCGTCCCTTGCGACAGCAGCGATAGTGCCGCTGCCTTGGTCAACTGGTCTGCCACCACTGCGGCAGCGATCAGGGAAATCAGCATCGCCTTGGTCATTGAACAGTCTTGCCCTTCATGCCGATCCAGCGCGGGACCGATGCGGTGTAGCGGTCATAGTCCGGCCCGATTGCCATGCGCAGGGCGGCCTCTTCGGACCGGACCTGCGTGGTGGCGGACCAGAGAAACAGGAGTGGGGCCAGGACCGTCGGGACAGAGGGCACTGCCAGGGTAACACCCGCCAGTAGCGCCGCTTGCCCCACAAAGGTCGGGTTGCGGCTAAAGCGGTAGAGGCCGCCGGAGACCAGATCGCCGGTTTCGCCGCCGACCACGCCGACGCGCCAGGATGATCCCATCGACATCTGCGCGGCAAAGGCCACCATCGCGCCGAGTCCTGCGACAAAGACCCCGACCAAGCCAAGAAGCACGGCGCGCCCCTCGCTCCAAAGCGGATCGATCTTGTGCAGGATAGGCATGGCGAGCCAAAGAAGCGGCCCAAAGAACGCCAGGGCAAAGGCCACGCGGAACCCGATGGCGGCCAGACGGTCGCGTCCGGTCGCACGGGCGAACAGCCAGACTGGACGCCCCGCCGCTTGTGCGGCCAGCGCGCTGCCCCAGAAGAACAGCGCCAGATAGCCGAAGAGAAGGGCCAGTGCGGCCCAGCCTAAACCGGAGATCATCGCTTACGCCTCCCGTTCAGGATTGAACCGCAGCAGGCGCAGGGCGTTCAGCGTCACCAGCACAGTCGCGCCCGTGTCGGCCAGGATCGCGATCCAGAGGCCGGTCAGGCCAAAGACCGAGGTCACGAGGAAGACTGCTTTCAGGCCAAGCGCGATGGTGACGTTCTGGCGGATATTGGCCATCGCCGCGCGCGACAGACTGATCGTTGCGGGAATGTCCGTCACCCGGTCGCGCAGGATTGCCGCATCGGCGGTTTCCAAAGCTACATCGGTGCCCGATCCCATCGCCACGCCGACACTCGCCTGTTTCAGTGCGGGGGCGTCGTTGATACCGTCGCCGATCATCATGACGCCGCCTTGGGTGCCGATCTCGCGGATGTAATCGAGCTTGTCCTCGGGCATCATGTCGGCTTCGAACTTCAGCCCGAGGCTTCCGGCGATGGCGGCGGCCGTGCGCGGGTTGTCGCCGGTCAGGATCACCGAAGTCACTCCCATCGCCGTCAACTGGCGCACCGCCTCTTTGGCATCCGCCCGCGGCTCGTCCCGCATGGCAATCAGACCGAGTGGCGTCTTTTCGCGGAACACGGCGACGGCGGTCTTGCCGTCCTCTTCAAAGATGGTGGCCTGCCGAAGACCGATGCCATCGAGCCCGCCGTTTTCCATCGCGTAACGGGGTGAGGACACATAGGCCACAGCGCCGCCCACGGTTGCAACAACGCCCTTGCCCATCAGGGCCTTGGCATCCTGCGAAGGCAGCGCGGAAATGCCCGCGTCCTTGGCCTTGTTCAGGATCGCAATCGCCAGCGGGTGGCTCGACCCTGTTTCGACGCCCGCAGCAACGGCAAGAAGCTCGGCCTCGGTCGTTGCCCCGAACGGCACCACATCCGTCACCTGCGGGCGGCCATGCGTCAGCGTTCCGGTCTTGTCGAAGGTCACGACATCCACCTTCGCTGCGGCTTCGATCACGGCGCCGCCCTTCATCAGGAGCCCGCGGCGCGCCCCGGTGGACATGGCCGACGCGATGGAGGCAGGCACCGAGATGACCAGCGCGCAGGGGCAACCGATCAAGAGAAGCGCAAGCCCCCGGTAAATCCACGTGTCCCAAGGCTGACCAAATGCCAGCGGCGGTACCACGATCACCAGCGCGGCAACCGCGACAATGGCGGGCATGTACCAGCGGCTGAAGCGGTCGATGAAGCGCTCGGTCGGCGCGCGGGCCTCCTCGGCCTCTTCGACCAGGCGGATTATGCGCGCGATGGTATTGTCTTCTGCGCCCTTGGTGACCTTTACCCGCAGCGCCGCCTCGGTGTTGATTGCGCCTGCAAAGACCGCATCTCCCGGCCCGCGCGTCTTGGGCACGCTTTCGCCGGTGACCGGGCTTTCATCCACACCCGAGGTGCCGTCCACGATCTCGCCATCGGCCGGAATTCGGTCACCGGGGCGGACAAGGACTGTCTGGCCCACAGACAGGCTTGCGGCTGGAACCTCGCGCGTGGTGTCGCCGGTGACCAGTTGCGCCGTTTTCGGGACAAGGTTCGCCAAGGCCCGGATGCCGTCGCGCGCCTTGCCTGCGGCCACGCCTTCCAGCACTTCGCCCACGGCGAACAGGAAGACGACCAGCGCCGCCTCTTCCGCCGCATTGATGAACAGCGCGCCGATGGCGGCGATGGTCATCAGGCTTTCGATGGTAAATGGTTGCCCCATCCGTAGCGCCGCAAAGGCGCGCTGTGCCACCGGGGCCACGCCGATCAGACAGGCGGCGACAAAGGTCCATTTGCCAATCTCGGGCGCAAGATATTCGATGATCCAGGCGGCACCGAGCAACAGCGCGGTGAAGATGACCAGCTTGCTCTTGGCCGTCTGATACCAGCGCTTGCCCCAGTCGGCGGGGTCGTCATGGACATGGCCGGGGCTACCGTGGCCGCTGTCATCGCGCTTTGCGGCGGCCGCCTTCGGGCCGTGGTCGTGCCCGGCGTGATCGTGGCCCTCATGTGCCGCATCGTCATGGCCGTGCCCGTCATGGGCGCCGGGCAGCACAAAATCCTTCTTCGCACCGGCAGCGCGCGGCGCAATCTGATAGCCAAGCGCCCGGACGGTCTTCTCGATCTTGTCCCGCCCGGTCTGCGCCTCATCCAGCGTCAGCCGCAGGCGTTCTGTCATGATCCCGACCTCGACGCCGCTCACCCCCGGAAGACGCGCCACCGCATCCTTGATCTTGGTCGCGCAGGACCCGCAGTCCATGCCCGTCACGGTCCAGTCACAGGACGTTTCGCGTGCAGCTTCCGACATTGTCATTCCTCCTGCCGCAGTGCGGGCAGTTGCTTTCATCGAATCAGGAACCTAATGTCTCTAGCAACTATAGCTTCAAGGGGAATCTGATGCTGACCATCGGAAAACTGGGCGAGGCCGCGGGGGTGAAGGTTCCGACGATCCGCTACTACGAGCAGATCGGCCTCTTGCCCGAAGCCGAGCGCAGCGCGGGCAACCAGCGGCTCTACGGTCGCAAGGCGCAGGAACGGCTGGCATTCATCCGCCACGCCCGCGATCTGGGTTTCACGCTGGAGGCGATCCGCGATCTCCTCAGCCTGTCGGACAGACCTGACCAATCCTGCGCTGCCGCCGATGCCATCGCCAAGGCGCAACTTGCCGAGGTCGAAAGTCGCCTTGCCCGGTTGACGGCGCTGAAAGCCGAACTTGAGCGCATGGTCGTGCAATGCGCAGGCGGTCGGATCGCCGACTGCCGGGTCATTGAAGTTCTGGGCGACCATTCGCTATGCGCAACCGATCACCGGCATCCGGAGAGCGAGGGGGCATCGTGAACTTACCCGGCACCCTCGCCATCTACATCGGTGCCGCTTTGGCCGAGATTGCGGGCTGCTTTGCGGTCTGGGCCTGGATGCGGCAAGGGGCGAGCCCGCTCTGGCTGGTCCCCGGCCTCCTCAGCCTCGCCGTTTTCGCTTGGCTCCTGACCCTGGCCCCATCGGATTTCGCAGGGCGCGCTTATGCGGCCTACGGTGGCGTCTACATCGCCGCCTCGCTTGTATGGCTATGGGCGGTCGAGAAACAGAGGCCGGATACCTGGGACTTGGCCGGGGCCCTGCTCTGTGTTGCCGGTGCTGCCACCATCCTGTTAGCACCGAGGACGTAGGGGCTGCCGTCGTCCAGATTGGCCGAGGGTCGAACCCCACCCCTCCTCGGACAGACTTGGCCTGCGACCATCCGAGGCTCCATATGGAGAAGCGGAAGCTAGGCTCTTAGCTTGAGGCTCCCATCACACAGTGAGCTGCGGGATACTGCGGGATGAACGAATGGCCGGTCTCGGGCGCACGAGACCGAGCGTGATGAAGTTCGGCTTAGGGCCGTTCACGCCTATCTCACTCCTCGTTCGCCAACGGCCCGCCCCAACTGCTCTCCCCAAGTCTCCCCTGCCAGAAAACACAGATCGTAAAGACTGACCGTCGAGGCCTCCCGCTCGCAGGTCAGTCGTTTCAGCACCTCCGGTGCCAGATAGGCCAAGCGTAGCTGGCGACTGACATGCCGTTCTGCCAAACCAACGGCCTCGGTCAGTTCCTAAATCGTAGCGAACTCACCAGCTTCCATGCGCCGCTGCCAGCCCCATGCCCCGCCGATAGTGCGCTGCGCGGTGCTGAAATCGGGACAAGCCAATGTTGAAGCGGGTTGGTCTCAGCTCTCTCTGGCAACAGAGACACCCGAAGACGGCGTGGTTGTGCGGGTTGGTGCCCATTTCAGCGGCTACTGGTCAAGAGGCCCGAGGTCGCAACGGGCGGGAGGCGGACGGCCACCAAGGCGCGCTTGAATGGCCGCTTTTCTCGAAACCATCAGCCCCCGCACAGGAGCGAGGGATGTTTATAGAGCCATCTGCGCAAGCCGTACTGTGCTTTTGCATCGCCGGTGAAGGTTGCGTCGTGCCAGACTGCGGTGCGGCCGTCTTTGCCCACAAATGCTTTGTTCACAGACCATGCACTTCTTGCCGCAAGGAAAAAACTGATGCAGGTGGAATGTTCATCGGAACGAATGCTATTCGCCGCGCAACCAAACCAAGGCGCGCCCGAATGACTTTAGAGACGGGGCATCTGGGGCCGTAGGTGAACAGGCGCAACTCGCCGTCCTGCCTGAGGGACCGCATGCAGCCTGACAAGATGCGCAACACCTTTGCAGGTGGCATCGACAACAGAGGCAGGCCGCAGATGATCAGAGCCGCGCCGCTGGGACCGAACGGCGTCAATTGCGAAATGCGCACAGCGTCGCCATGAATGACGGTCACCCGAGAAAGCTGCCCGGCCAAAGTGACGGCAAATCCTTCACTGGCCTCGATGGCTGCGATCTGTTCCGGCAACACGCCGCGTTCGATTAAGGCACGCGTAAACGCGCCCGTGCCGGGCCCCAATTCCAGAACTGGACCATCCGTTTTTGACAGTCCGTTGGTGATTGCATGCGCAAGGTAGGCACTGGATGGGACGATAGCCCCGACGCTCCGTGGGGACCTAAACAATTCACGACCGAACAGACTAATGGGCGAAGCAGAGATGTTGCGAGCAATGCAGCTGCGCACTTTTCCATGATTGGGACGCAGGTTGGGTGCACCCCCTTTAGGGGTGCAGCCACATTCGGTCTGGCCACTCGTGATGCGGAGCAACTCCGTCAACCGCCTAAGCCGAACTGCGCCTTGACGCCGCTGATGAAGGTCGCGTCATCCTGCGTGGACCGCGCTGCCATGTATGCGGCGGCATCTTCCCCCGCGGTATAGCGCAGGCTGGACGTGCCGTCCGTGGCGGCGGCCCAGATTGTCTCGCTCACGACCGATGGCGGCGATGCTGTTGCGGCCAACTCGGGGCTACCGAGTACAGCAAAAAGCTTGTCAACTACAGGCTGATAAGCAGTCAGATCAGGCGTCTGGCGAAAATCAAAGGAACGCCCGCTGAAATCGGTGGCGATCATGCCGGGCTCGACGATCTTGACCCGGATCCCCAACGGTTCCAGCTCATAATGCAGGGCTTCGGAGAGGCCCTCCACCGCGAATTTCGTGCCGTGATACAGGCTTCCAAGTGGAAAAGTCATGCGCCCCCCGATCGAGGAGATATTCACGATCACACCTTTGCCCTGTGCGCGCATGCTGGGCAGCACGGCCTTGGTCACTTCCAAAAGCCCGATTACGTTGGTGTCGAACTGACGGCGGATGCCTTCCATGTCAAATGCTTCCAGAGGGCCATAAGCGCCGTAGCCTGCGTTGTTCAGCAGCACGTCGATGCCGCCGAACCGCGCGTGGGCTGCATCAACCGCCGCTGCGATTGAGGAACCGTCGGTGACATCCAGACGCGTAACCAGCACACGTGGCAGATCTGAAAGATCGCCCGCCTGCGTCGGATTGCGCAGGGTGGCCACAACGTTCCAGCCCTTGTCATGGAAGTAATGCGCCGTTGCCTTGCCGATGCCACTGGATGTCCCAGTGATGAAGATGGTCTGAGTCATGGTCCTGCCTTTGAAACTGTCTTTCACGCTTCAGAGGTGGCCGTCGCCACGCTTTGCTTCAATCGCAGATCGCGCCAACAGACAAACGGATCGCGCCAATCAAGCAGCGGGTGATGCGCGCGCCTCTGCCGGGGTCATGCCGGTCCATTCACTGAAGGCGCGATAGAATGAGTTCGGGTCGCGGTAGGCCAACAAGAAACTTGTCTCTTCCGTGCTAAGCTTGTGCTCGCGCAGATAGATCAGCGCCAAAGCCGCGCGAGTCTCATCAAGGATAGTCTGAAACGATACCCCTTCGTCCTTCAGCTTGCGCTGCAGGCTGCGCGTGCTGACCCGCAAACGGCTAGCCACTGCTTCGGCCGACACCCGGCCTGATGGCAGCATATCTCGGATCTCGCGCCGCACGCGGTCTGCCATGCCGATCGCTCCGGATAGCGAAGTTAAACGGGCCATAAGTTCTTGCTCGATGGCGCGGTAAACAGCGGTATCAGCCGAGATGATCGGCAATGACGCATTTGCGGCGTACAGCGCAATGCCAGCGTGGTCGCCAATAAGGACTTCACACCCTGCGAACAGGCGCAAGGCGTGGGTGATCTGCACCGATGCGGGTAGGGTCACAGATTGTGGCATGATCTGTTCAGACGCGAACGTTCGTAGGATTTCCAGAAAATAGGACACCTCCATGATGGCGATCCCAGGGGGCAGGGCAGCAGTCACGTCTGCGGAGGTAAGCGTGATTGAAAGCACTCCGTCCTTTTCCACAATCGCAAGCGAAACAGGTGCGATCAGAGGTTTGAACAAGGCCAGTCGGTTCAGTCCCGTCCGGATGTCGGGGCTTGACGAGAAGGCAATCAGGGCAGGGTGCAGCGGCCCCGTGGCCAGCGCGCGCCCAAGCTCCATCGCGCGATCCAGGTTTCCCGCCTCAGTGACGAGTGCCTCCAGAACCGCAAACCATGCGACAGCATCAAGGCCGCGCCCCTCATGCGCAAGGTAGTCGACCGAGAGGCCTGCGCGTGCAAGCACGCGGGCAGGTCCGAAACCAAGCGTCTTGCAGGCCTGTGTTAGAAATGGAGCGATTTTGTAGGTGCGTGATTGCATCTTTGGGTCACCCCCTTTGCTAACCACTTGTAATTTCATTCTGGACGCAATCGCCATCGCATGCGCGATCGTTGGCGCGAAAAGATTTACCTTTGGCGTCATCAGCAAGTAAAATGCTCCTCATAGGAACTATTGTCGCACTGCCTGCGTGTCGTTGCGGATATCAAGCAAAGCGGTCCCTCGCGCACCGTAGGCTGAACATTGTGCATGGGCCGATCACATTGATTTCGCTGCGCTGTCGCCAACGGCCTGCCGGGTCTGCTCATTCCAAGCCGCACCCGCCACAAAGCACAGATCGTACACGCTGGCCGCAGACGCCTCACGCCCGCAGGTGAGGCGCTTCAGCACCTCGGGCGCCAGATAAGCTAATCGAAGCTGACGGCTGACATGACGCTCAGCCAGTCTAACGGCCTCGGCGAGTTCCTGAATTAAAGCGAACTCACCGGCATCCATGCGGCGCCGCCATCCCCATGCCCGGCCGATTGCACGAAGGATGTGCGGGTCTTGTGTCTGATCCTCGCTCGGCAGGTAATCTGAGGGCGGCATGATTTTGGGCCGCCCGTTCTTTTTGCGCAGCGTCAGCGGCACAAAAACCTGAATGGTGTCGCCGGACCCCATTATTCCGCCGCCTCAAGCTGGCGTGGCGTCATAAGGTCCCGCATGACACCGGCGATGCCGTCGGTGCGCAGGTCGATGACAAGGCCATCAGCCATAACCGTTACGCGCCTGACGAGGAGCTGAATAATGCGTGCCTGCTCTGCTGGAAAGAGCTGTTCCCAAAGCTGCGGGAACCGCTGCAGGGCGGCAAGTGCTTCCGCCTCGGAAATGTCATCCCGGCCTAGCGCGGAGATGACCTGCGCGGTGGTTTCTGGGGTCCGCAGTACCCTGCGGATTTCACCGATCACAGCGCCTTCGGCATTATCCGCTGGCAACCGACGCGCAATGCCGTCATCGGGCGGCTCGCGGTTTTTCAAAAGGTCCATCGACACTTAATACCGGTACCGGCGGGAACCTTTCTTTGTGCTGGAGGGCGTCATGGCTGCACCCGTTGCGGTGAACAGCAGGCCCTTCAGAAGCGCGGGCGTTTGCGTGCGGCTGTTATTCGCGCGCGTGCGTGGGCTTTCGCTCAAGATGTCATGCACTTGATCCCAAAGCCGCACATCGATGATGGCCTCGTGTTCACCGGCATAGGACTGGCCTTTGTGAACGGCCTCCCCGAGGTAGACCCGATTGTTCAAGAGCCGATAGAGATAGCCTTTGTCTGCGGGTGCACCCTGTTTGGTGCGCATGCCGTCACGGCGAAGCTCCCGCGCCAAAACCGTGGCGGACCCAACCTCGACAAAGCGCTCGAACACCCTGCGCACTTTGGCGGCATCCTGTTCGTTTACCACCAGCTTGCGGTCTCGCACATCATAGCCAAGCGGCACATATCCTCCCATCCAGATGCCTTTCATGCGCGAGGCCTTCACCTTGTCGCGGATGCGTTCGCCGATGACTTCGCGCTCGAACTGGGCAAATGACAGCTTCACTGCTATTCGCCCAGAAGCCGTGGACCAATGAAGGCAATTGGACCGCGCCAGTCCTTTATCCGAGCATAAGAATGGTCGGAGAGACAGGCCCGGACAGCGCATCTGTTTGGATTGCCTGCAGTTGGTGCAGGCTGAAAATTCATCCAGCCTTCAACATGGCTTTGAGATTGAAATCGATGTTCGAGATATCAGCGGGTACGACCGCAGCCCGCCTTTCGATGATTTTCTCAAGGATAAGAATGTCCTTTGAAATGATCTGACCATGGCCAACGCCAGCCGCCGCTGTAAGGGTGCCAGTGTCGTCGCATTGAAAAAAAATCTTGGCACCTAGGCCAAGATCACGCTCGTGCGTGGGCCTTGAACCCTCGAACAGACCGGCGACTTGTATGGATTGGTCATAGTGATCCGACCAGAACCATGGAACCTTGTCGTAAGCTGCTCGTGCGCCAAGCATCGCAGCTGCGACGTGATCCGCATGGTCTTGAGCCGCTCGCCAGCTTTCCAGCCGAAGGCGCGTGCCACGCCAAGGGAAATTGCAGCAATCGCCAGCCGCATAGATGTCGGGTGCCGATGTGCAGAAGGACTCATCGACCTGAATGCCGTTTTCAACAGACAAGCCAGCGTCTTGCGCCAGTTCAACATTCGGTACAGCTCCGATCCCGGTGATGACGCAATCGAACGTCCTCGTCAGGCCAGCGGCCAACGTTATGCTCGTCGCATCAGCCGATTGAACGGTCGCACCAAGGTGCAAATGCACGCCTTCAGCCCTGTGACGCGCCGCAATGATGTCGGCGACCTGTGGAGGTACAGACCGCGAAAGGACGGCTTGACCGTCGTGATAAACCGAAACCTCTGCACCGATCTTGCTCGCCGTCGCTGCCATCTCAAGTCCGATAAAGCCTGCGCCTATGATGCCGATCTTTGCGCCCGGCTTCACGTGCATCATGATCCTTTGGGCATCTACAAAGGTGCGCAAAGTCAGTGTCCCGGCGAGCGTTTCGGCCTTACGTGCCCGAGACCCGGTTGCAAGCAGAAGCATTTGAAAGGGCAATGCCCGACCCCCCACCATGACCCGCTTATTGACCCGGTCAATGGCTTGCACCGCTTCACCGCGACAAAGCTTGATGCGAGCGGTCTCAAAGGCTTCTTTGGGTCGGATGGCCTGCAATGCGCCGTCCGCACTTTTGGAAAGTGGCGGACGTTCATAGGGCATTTCGGGTTCAGAGCCGATCAGGGTAACGGAGCCATCGAAACCAGCGGCGCGCAGGGCAAAAGCCGCCATGACGCCACATTCCCCGGCACCGACGATCACGATACCCATGAGCTGCCCCCTTCAAGCAACACCACGACTTTCCTCCTCAGTTCGAGGTGTGGCGCAAAGCGGTTACCCAAGCACACTGGTCAAGCTGACCGGTGCGCCGGACTTGGCCGAGAGAGTGGCCGCTTCGGCCATTGCCAGGGCGGCGATGCCATCAGACAGCGTCACGGGCAGCGCTGATCCTTGTGTGATCGCAGTAACGAAGGCTGCCCACTCTGCCGCGTAAGACGGCATGTAACGCTCCAGGAAGAAATAGGTCGGCTTAGCCCCCGTCACCCCTGTAGTCGTGGATTTGACAACGGTGTTTTCCAGCATGTTCTGCGCCTGTAGGAGTCCCTCGGACCCCAGCAGTTCCACGCGCTGATCATAGCCATAAACGGCGCGGCGGCTGTTCTTGATGACCGCAATGCGCCCATCGGCGTAGGACAGGGTAACCACCGCGGTGTCAACGTCGCCCGCAGTCCCGATGGCCGGATCGACGATGGACGAGCCAACGGCAGAGACAGTCACGGGGGCACCTCCCATCAGAAAATTTGCCATGTCAAAGTCATGGATCATCATATCGCGGAATAGGCCGCCCGACACCTTGATGTATGCTACTGGCGGCGGGGCGGGGTCGAACGAGGTGATCGACAAAAGTTCCGCCTCGCCGATCTCGCCCTTGTCGAGTGCGGTTTTCAGCGCTGAGAAGTTCGGATCAAAACGGCGGTTGAAGCCAATCATCACCGGGCTTTGCCCAACCGTTTTCTGGCAGGCCTGCGCGCGGGCAAGGCTGAGATCAACTGGCTTTTCACACAGCACGGCCTTGCCAGCCGCCGTGGCACGCTCGATCAGGTCTGAATGGGTATCGGTCGAGGTGGCGATCAAGATTGCGTTGATCGAGGGGTCGGCAAGGATGGCTTCGGTGGTCCGGGCTTCAGCACCATATTGGGCAGCTAGCTTGCCCGCCGCTTCGGCATTGATGTCCGAGACGGCGACAAGGCGGCTGCCGGGATTGGTGGAAATGGCAGTCGCATGGACGCAAGCAATACGGCCAGCGCCAAGAAGGGCAGTGTTCAACATGGGGTATCCTTGGGGTTACAGGCCAAGACCGGCCTTGAAAGCGTCAAATTCAGCGTCCGGCATCGGGACGTTGTTCTGTGGTTGGGGATAGGCGCCGCTGTTCACATCCGCAATATACTCTCGGAAGGCAGCGACTCGTTCGAACTGCAGGCGGGCATATTCGGCGGCGAAGTTGCGATAGGTTTTTGCGTGCCGCGGTTTGTGGCCATCGGTGCAACCTAGGACGTCTTCGGCGAACAGGTATTGCGCGTCGGCTCCCGGCCCTGCGCCCATACCCAGCATGATCATCGGGGTGTTGCGGCTGATGACCTCGCCCAGACGGTCCGGCACGACCTCCAACTCGGCACCAAAGCAGCCGATGGCCTCCAACTGCTTGACATGGTCCCAGACGGCGCGGGCCTCGGTCGCGGTCTTGCCCACGGCACGCCAGCCTGTCCATGTGATATAGCTGGGGATCAGTCCGACATGGGAAACGATGGGGATGTGATTGTCACACAAGGCTTTCTGGATATCGAGCGACGCTGCGCAATAGAAGCAGTCGCCCCCCATCGCGGTGTATTTGAAGGCTGCACGCAGGTAGTCTTCTGCCGTCGCCAATCCGCCGTAGGGGCCGAAAGGAAGTCCGACTTGCACAAAGCAGCGGCCGGCCGCAGCGCGCATTTCAGGGGTGAAAAAGCGCGATTCTATCGACAGCATGTGGATGCCTGCTGCATCAGCCGCGGCTGCCTCGTCCAGCGTGGTGACGTAAAGCATGGAAATCTTCTCGCCGCGCGCCTTCATGGCGCGAATGTCGGCGACATTGGGGCGTTGATGAAACTGGACCATGGTTACACCGTGAACGCGGTGCGGAAGGCCGTCAGGGCTGCTTCCTCATCGCCTTTGGCAAAGCTTTCCAGACCCACCGGGCCGGCATAGCCCATATTTTTCAGCGCATTGGCAATGCCATGGTAGTTAATCTCGCCGGTCCCCGGTTCACAGCGGCCAGGATTGTCGGCAACCTGTACCTCTCCGATCCATGGAAGGCAGGCCTGGCACCAGCGGACAAGGTCACCTTCACCAATCTGGGTGTGATACAGATCGAGGTTGATACGCAACTGCGGACGGTCGACCGCTGAGACCAGCGCCAGCACCGCAGCGGTGGACCCAAACGGGCAGCCGGGGTGGTCGATGGGGTTCAGGTTCTCAAGGGTGAAGACCTGATCCGACGCCTCAGCCAGATCGCAGATCCGGTGCAGCGTGTCACGGGCGCGCTGTTCCATGCCGGGGGCATAGGAACCGATATGGGGAATGGGGATGCCCATGTCGCCCAGACCGGTACCGTGCAGGTTCAGGCGGTGCACGCCCAAACGCTTGCCAACCTTTGCCGTCTCTGTGGCGGAGGCCAACAACATCGCACAGCCGTCAGCATCATTCAGGCGGCCCTGAAGATAGCCATTCATGATGGTAAAGGTGGCCCCGGTTTTCTCGAGCGCCGCAAGATCCCACGCGGGCCAGTTCCACAGGCCGACGCCAAATCCCATTTCCTTCAGGTGCGACGCGCGCCAGTCGATGGGCCGGTCGCGCCACAGCATTTCCGCGCAGGCGGCAAGTTGAAAGGTCATGTCAGATCTCGATATAGACAGCGCCGTCTTCAACTTTGACGGCAAAGGTTTTCAGGTTGATGCAGGCGGGAGCCGATTTGGCTTCGCCGGTGCGATAGTCGAACGTGGCACTGTGCTTGGGGCATTCCACACGACCTTCCATCACAAGGCCATCGCAGAGATGCACCTTTTCATGGCTACAGATACCGTCCATGGCGTGAAACGTATCTTCTTCGCTCCGCACGATGACGAAGGTCTGCGCGCCATGGTCAAAACGGATCATCTCATCAAGTTCGATGTCGGTGGTGGCACAGGCTTTAATCCAAGAGGGCATGGGCATTCTCTCAATGAGTAGGGGGTGGGGGATGGCCATCATGGCTGGCCATGTAGCCTTCGATCTCGGCTTCCAGACTGGCCATCGACGCGCCACCGGCCATGAGGTCGGTGATTTCCTCGCGCGATTTCTCGCCCTTGTTGAAATCGGCGGCGACGGCCCCGCGGATCAGCACTGCGAAATGATCGCCCACGGCCATGGCATGCATCACTTGATGGGTGATGAACACGACAGCAAGGCCGCGCTTCTTGGCCTCGTTCACAATGCGCAGAACATGGGTCGCCTGTTTTACGCCAAGGGCGGCTGTTGGCTCGTCCAGGATCAGCACCCGCGCGCCGAAGTGGACGGCGCGGGCAATGGCCAACGACTGGCGCTCGCCCCCCGACAGGCCGCCAACCAGACGGTCGCCGTCATCAATGCGGGTGATGCCGAAATCCCGCACTGCCTTGACCGCAATGTCGTTGGCGCGCTTACGATCATAGATCTTGAACGGACCCCAGCCCTTGGTTGGCTCCACCCCAACAAAAAAACTGCGTCCGATGGACATCAGCGGAAAGGTGCCGCCGAATTGGTGAACGGTGGCGATACCGTTTTCGGAGGCCGCACGGGGGGTGGGCAGGCCGACGGGCACACCATCAATCTCGATCACGCCCGAGGTCGGTTGATGCACGCCCGACATGATCTTGATCAGCGTCGATTTACCCGCGCCGTTATCACCCAGCAGGCACAAGACTTGACCGGCCTGTACCTCCAACGTGATGTCATGTAGCACGTCGATGGGGCCGAAGGATTTGTTCACACCGCGCAGAGCAAGGATGGGGGTGGGCATCATTTACCACCTTTCTTGGGTGCATAGGCCAGCGCCATGTGGCGGAAGGTATTGTTCATCAAAACCGCGCCGAGCAGCAGCACCCCGATGATCAACGACGACCAGTTGCGATCAAAATCGGTGTAGTAGATGCCTTGGGTGACGATGGCGAAGGTAATTGTGCCGAAGAAGATCCCGACCACTGAGCCAAAACCCCCGGTCAGCAGCACGCCCCCAACCACCACCGCGATGATCGAGTTGAAGATAAACGATTGCCCGCCTGCGACCTGAGCTGAATTGTAAAGGATCGCCTGGCACATGCCGACAAAGGCAGCCGAGGTCGACGACAGCACGAACAGGATCATCGTGAGCCGATTCGTTGGGATACCTGCGTTTCGGGCGGAAACCTTGTCACCGCCCATGGCGAAGATCCAGTTACCGAACGGGCTGAAGTGGACAAAGAAGATGTAAAGCGCGGTCAGGCCTAGCCACCACAAGACCATCACCTGAAGCTGCCCGCCCAGCACGAAATCACCGAAGATCGCTTTTGCCGGGCCTTCCGTAGCCAGCGCGACCGAGGTAGACTTGGTGATCAGCACGGTCAGACCCAGCACGATGCCTTGCACAGCAAACAGGCTGCCCAGGGTGACAATCAGCGATGGTACAGCGGTCTTGATCACCAGAAAGCCGTTGACCAGCCCGACTGCCATTCCGAAGGACAGTGAGATGGCGACGCCGAGCCAGATCGGCAGGCCATAGTGCCCGGAGATGACGGCGACGGTCATCGCGCCAAAAGGCACCATCGCGCCTACCGAAATATCCAGCTCACCGGCGATCATCAACAGCCCAAGTGGTATGGCGATCACGCCAAGGTTGGCGGCGACGTTCAGCCAGCTGGCCATGCCGCCAGGCTTCAGAAAGGTTATGCCACCGAAAATTGCAAAGAAGATTAGGACGGCAACAAGGCCAAGGGCTGCCCCGGCTTCGGGACGGCGCAACAGGCCGCTAAGGGAAATGCTGGACATGGTCTGCCCCCGGCGAAAGGAAAGAAGGTGGGTAGGTCCGGCCCGCAATTGCTGCGGGCCGGAGGGGCGACTTAGCGCGCCCCCAGTTTGACGCCCGCCAGCGTAGCGTCGATGTTCGAGGCATCGACAATACCCGGGCCAGTGAGCACCGGGAACACCGGCAGATCGGTACCGAAATCAATGGCCGATGCCAGTAAGCTGACCGCAAGGAACGACTGCAAATAGGGCTGCTGGTCGATAGCAAACCCCTGAGTGCCCGCCTTGATCCGGTCGAGCCCAGCCTGGTTCATGTCAAACGAACCCAACATGGCTGGTGTTGCCTGACCTGCCTGCGCCACCGCAATCGCGGCACTATCGGCATCGCCTGCGCTTATGGTGATGACGCCATCGATGGTGCCGTCCTTCAGCAGTTCTGCCTTGATTGCCTCAGCCACCGCGGTCGCATCACCAAAGCTGGTGGTCGGTAGCGGCAGTTGAATACCGGTGCCGCCAGCTGCTGTGATGCCTTCAATCACGCCTTTGCAGCGCGCTTCGGTGTTGGCCGCGCCCGGCAGGGTGTTGACGCATAGTACGTTCTTTTTGCCAGCTGTGCCAAAATACTCGCCACCAGCAACTCCGGCTACATATTCATCCGAGCCGACATAGTTGATCGCGCCCAGTTCTGTGGCCTTGTCAGCCCCGCCGGCGTTCATCAGGATCACGGTGATGCCAGCGGCAATCGCGTCCTTGATGGCCGGATCTTCTGCTTCAGGCACCCAGTTCGGGATCACTAGCCCATCAACTTCCATCGAAATTGCGGTGCGGATCAGCTGCACCACGTCGGGGGCAAAGTTGTCATAGTTGACCAGACGCAGATAGTTCACGCTGCCGCCATTTGCCTCAACAGCCGGCGTGGCATCGTCGATGCCCTTTTTGATGATGTTCCAGAACGCGTCATCATTTGAGCCGCCGATCACCGCAATATCGGCCGCCATAGCAACGGAGCCCGCTGCCACAAGTGCAGTCGTCGCCATCACCTTGGTGAGTGTTTTCATGAAGTTCATAGTCTATCTCCTCCCTTGATCCGTCTTTCCTGACGGGTTTCGTTTGTCGTGACTTGCAGAGCTGACCCCACCTCCTCGTGGGATCACATCCGGTTTGCGTCAGTTCAGCCGCGTGCCGCCTTGGCGTTCATCCGCGCTTTCTTGGCTTCGAAACGAGCCTGCATTTTCGCCTCAGCCTCTTTTGACCCGTCGTGGAAATAGCCAAACCACTTGTCCAACGGGATCAGCCCATCGCCGCCATAGTTCACCTCAAAGTACTTGTGGTGCAGATAATGGGCGTAGGCGTGGCTGTTGAGCGGGGTGTTTTCGGTCAGTTCCAGCTTGTCGAAACCAATGTGCCCGTTCACAGCCCCAAAGCCCGCCAAATGCAGCTGATACATCGCCAGCAGCGGGTTTGAGGGGATAACTAGGTGCCAGAAGGCCACGGCGTGGTAGAGAAATCCCTCTACCGGGTGCATCGAAAGCGACGACCAAGGGCTGGGGTTGATCGAGTTGTGGTGCACAGAGTGGATCCATTTGTAGAGGATCGGCACATGGATGAGTCGGTGGATGCAGAAGAAATGAAGCTCATGGATCGCGGGGCTTATCAGCGCCAGAACGACCAACCACGGCCAGTGGGTCTCCCACGGCAACCAGACCGCCCAGCTGTTTGCGAAGACCCACAAGAACAGAACTTCGACCAGCGTCCAAAGCGGGATGGAAATGAAAAATGACCGCAGGAAATTGTCGATGTTCTGCGACTTAAACCAGAATACGTCCGAAGGCTGATCAGCGGGAAACTTGCCGTTGTATTTAAAGCGCGTGCCCTGCTTGCGACGGACGTACCACAACAGCTCGACCGAGCCATAGAACACGAAAATGGCGGCGGCGTTCACCGTATAAAGCCAAAGCGCCCAACCCCAGGACAGAGTTTGCATCGTGGATACATCGGGTACCACGAAGAACCACCACAGCAGCGCCGTTGCCATGTGGAAGGCGTTCCAAGGGAACAGATATTCGGGAATCCAAGCAATCGACTTGGGAAGGCTGAAGGGTCGGCGCCAGAACGGTGGAAGTTCAAGATGCGCATTTGGCGCCCAGTCACCACGCTTGTTGCGAGTGCCAAATTGCAGGTCGTCCATCTTTGTCCCTCCACTTGTCGTCGCGTCGTTACATGCAAAACTGCCCGTCGGGATCAGTACCCATAGGTTCATTTCAGCCAAATCAACTTTCCCATCGGATCTGAGCTTCTGCCTCCGTCAGGTTGGCTGCAGATAAACGCCTTGACGCATATCAAATCAAGCAGTCATGATATGATGAACATGTAATCGTATCATTCAGCGCATTTTGGCATGTGAATGACATGAAAAGGATCATATAGATATGCGACGCCCCAAGATTCCTGACCTTGCCGAGGCTGCCGGTGTGTCCGTTGCCACAGTTAACCGTGTGCTGTCAGGGGCATCGAATGTCCGCCTTGCCACGCGTGAAAAGGTGCAGCAAGCCGCCGAGCGGATCGGTTTCTACGGCCTTGGAAGCATACAGGCGCGAGTTGCAGCGGCACGCCCGCACTTGCGTCTCGGGGTGATGCTCTTGCAGCGCCATCGGCCGTTCTATCAGAATGTGGCAAATGCGCTGCAAAGTGCTGCCGCCGAAGCTTCGGGCGCAGAAGTCGAGCTTCAGATTGAGTTTCTCGAGGATCTTTCGCCGCAGAACACTGCGACATGCGCGCTTGCGTTGGCCAAGGCCTGCGATGCTATCTGCCTGACCTCAGCCGTTCACCCTGTCGTCACCGCAGCGATCGAACGTATCCAGTCTGATGGTCTGCCAGTCTTCGCGCTGATCTCGCAACTCTCGGCAACTGGACAGATGCACTATGTCGGGCTCGACAACTGGAAGGTAGGCCGCACATCGGCCTGGGCCTTTGCCAATATTTGCAAAATTCCCGGCAAGATTGGAATCCTGATGGGCAACCCGCGTTATCGAAATCAAGAAATGAATGAGACTGGTTTTCGGTCCTATTTCCGCGAGCTGGCCCCAGAGTTCACACTGCTTGAACCGATTTCGACCCACGAAGCGGCAGCTGTTGCCGAAGAAGTGACCGAGCGGCTCCTGGCGCAGTACCCCGAACTTGTCGGGCTCTACGTTTCCGGAGGCGGGATCAGCGGTGCATTAGCCGCGCTTAAGTCGAGCGGGCGTGCCGGGAAAATTGTCGTTGTCGGCTATGACTTGACGGAGGTCACTCGTTCGGCGCTTCTTGATGGCTCTTTAACGGTCGTCATTTCCCACCCCCTTGCGCGTCTTGCAAAAGAAGTGATTGACGGAGTGGTGCGTGCCTCCGCTAACCATGGCGCGAACCAAACCTGCATCGTCCCGTTCGAAATATATACGCGAGAAAACATCTGAGTGTTGACCATCTGCTGTGTTTGTGGCGGTCGTCAGCTAAGGGCCAATCACGGATGTCTGGCCGATGTATCGCCGAACGCCTGAAATACTTGCTCCCCCCAAGCCTCGCCTGCCAGAAAACACAAATCATAGAGGCTGACAGCCGACGCCTCGCGCCCGCAGGTCAGCCGCTTCAGCAACTCCGGCGCGAGGTAGGCCAGCCGCAGCTGCCTGCTGACATGGCGTTCCGCCAGTCCAACGGCCTCGGCCAGTTCCTGGATCGTCCCAAACTCACCTGCATCCATCCGCCGCCGCCATCCCCATGCCCGGCCGATGGCGCGCAGGATGTGCGGGTCCTGTGCCTTATCCTCGCTCGGTCGATAGTCGGCGGGCGGCAGGATCTTCGGCCGCCCGTTCTTCTTGCGCACCTTCAACGGGATCAGCACGCGGATGGTGTCGTCTGGCCTCGTCATTCTGCAGTCTCCAGCCTGCGCGGCGCGACCATCTCCCGGATGACGCCCGCAATCCCCTCTCGGCGAATATCGACCTCAAGCCCGGCGGTGGTGACCGTGACGCGCCGCACCAGCAACTGGATGATACGCGCTTGCTCGGCTGGGAAGAGTTGCGACCAGAGAGCCTTGAACTCGTGCATGGCCGCGATGGCATCCGCCTCAGATGCCCCACCGGAGTCGCGTTTCAAAGCGGCCACCACCTGTGTCACGACCTCTGGCGTTTGCAGAATGCGCCGGACCTCGGTGACGACAGCATCTTCAACCACTCCGGCGGGAAGCCGCATGGGCGCGGTCTCCTCGCCCGTCTCGCGGTTCCGGATCACGTCCATGGACACATAGTAGCGGTAGAGCCTTGCCCCCTTCTTCGTGCTGGTCGGCGTCACGGCGGCACCATTTTCGCCGAAGATCAGGCCTTTCAAAAGCGCTGGCGTTTGCGCGCGGCTGTTGTTCGCCCGCTTCCGGGGGCTTTCCTGCAGGATGGCATGCACGCGATCCCAAAGATCAACGTCAATGATGGCGTCATGCTCTCCGGGGTAAGCCTTACCCTTGTGCAAAGCCTCGCCACGATAGACGCGATTGTTAAGAAGCCGGTACAGATAGCCCTTGTCGATCAGCGTGCCCTGCTTGCTGCGGAACCCATCGTTGCGCAGTTCGCAGGCCAGAACGGTGGCAGAGCCTACCTCAACAAAACGCTCAAACACCATGCGGACCTTGGAGGCTTCCTGTTGATTCACCACCAGCTTGCGGTCGACGACATCATAGCCGAGAGGCACATAGCCTCCCATCCACATGCCTTTCATGCGCGAGGCCTTCACCTTGTCGCGAATGCGCTCGGCAGTGACCTCACGTTCGAATTGTGCAAAGCTGAGCAGAATATTCAGGGTCAATCGGCCCATGGATGTTGTAGTATTGAAGCTCTGCGTGACCGAGACGAAGGTAACCCCGTTGCGATCAAAGACCTCCACCAGCTTAGAAAAGTCCATCAGAGAGCGCGACAGACGGTCAATTTTGTAGACGACAACCACATCCACAAGGCCGTCCTCGATGTCGGCCAGAAGCTGCTTCAGCCCAGGGCGCTCCAATGTGCCACCTGAGATGCCGCCATCGTCATATTGATCGCGAACCAGCGCCCATCCCTCTGACTTCTGGCTGGCGATGTAAGCCTCGCAGGCTTCCCGTTGAGCGTGCAGGCTGTTGAACTCTTGCTCGAGCCCTTCCTCGCTCGATTTGCGGGTGTAGATGGCACAGCGCAGGCGGCGGGTGGGTTTTGTTGACACGTCCTTCATGCCTCACCCCGTTTCCGCTCGCGCAGCCCAAAGAAGCGATAGCCGTTCCAGCGCGTGCCCGTGATGGCACGCGCCACCGCAGACAGCGACTTGTAGCGCCGGCCATCCCAGTCGAAGCCTTCCCTGAGAACAGTGACCGTGTGGGCGACGCCGTCCCATTCGCGGATGAGCTTGGTGCCGACGACCGGGTTCCGGGGATCAGCAATCTGCGCTTTGCGAGTCAGCGTGCCCTCGACCTCGTCGGCAAGTAGGTCCAGAAGCCGTCGCGTTTGCTTGTCCGGGCCGCCATAGGTCAGTTCCTGGATTCGATAAGCCAAACGGCTTTCTAGGAACGTGCGGCTGTTGTTCGGGGCGGGCGCATCAAACAGTGCCTGCCATTCAGCCTTCAGCTCGTTCACGGTCATGTTTTTTTGGGCTGCCAGTCGCGCCAGGATGGGTTCATGTGTGGTCATGCAGATCTCCTCCGAGTTGGAGTTGCAGTACCGCTCTGTTCGGGGCGGAAGTGTAGCGAACAGTCTCCCTCATTCTGGGATAAAAGGTCGCGATCATGGTCCAAGAGCCGCAGTACGGCTGTGGCGAGCAGACCATAAAGCTCGGTGCGGCGCTCGTGTGCCGTCATCCGATCAGGGTGCAGCGGGTTGGGACGGCAAGTGTGGGTTCGATCGAACGTCATGGGTCATAGGTGAAGCATTCCAACGTTCACCGCGACCTCAGAACCGGTCAGCCCAACCAATGTCACCAAAAGTGAACCCCTGCGCCCTTGCAACACTTGTGTGGGTTGAGCGGATCAGATGTTCCCATTATGTTCGGGTCATCCCCCATGAATCACGAGGCCGCAAATGTCGCTGCAATCACTTGATCGTACCCAATGGACTTTTGCGGAGGCATTGGCCCATGTTCAGAACGTTACCGTCTCCCGGCGCGCAGCCGAGACAGCTAAGCTTCCGCCAAAGCCTGCCGTTGTGCATGATCGTTGGAACGCGCCGCCGGATCCAACGCACGCCTGGAAATTGGAAGCCGAGAACGAGTTGCTGATCGCGCTGCGAGACGGTGATCTGATCGCGCAGGGTCGCTACACCGAAGAGCGAACGCATGGCTGGGGGAATGGTGCCAACAGCAGCGGCTTTGGCCTACACTCGGGCTATCACACCAGCATTAGGCCAGAGCAGTGGCGAGAAGGTAAATGCTCGCACGGGCGCCTGACCGCGCGCGATTGGGAGTTCATTGACATGCGCATGCCGCGCTTCTTGGTCAGGACGATTTGGCCAGATTATTTGCCCCCGCTCACCATTTCGGATGTCGGCCGGCCAGTTCAAGGCAGGGATCACACACCATACGTCACGCCCTATTTGGAGCTTATGCAGACGGCCATCACGAAGTTCGGGATCACGGCTAAGGAGCAGGGCAAGAAGGACTGCCTTGTGGACTGGTTCCTCGCCCAGACGGTCGAGGGAGAGCAGGTGTCCCACAAGCTTGCCGACGCGATGGCGACGCTGATCCGCTTGCCCTCGGCTCAGCGCGGTGGCGCCAAGCGCGTACTGGGTCCGGATCTGCGCGCCCCACGCTGACGCCAACCGAGATCGACGTGGACTGTGGCAGCGTTGACGCCGCAAACCCCAGGGCTGAACCGTTCACCCCATTCGCGAGGATTGGGGGGTGAGCCCCAAGGTGTGCCGCGGCCGCCGAGAGTGTTTCGTAGGGGGCGTACGGCCCGGTGGGGTTACCCCATTATCTGTCTTCATTTCAACGCCTTGCTGGAAGGTCTCACCCCTTCCCAACATGATGGGCTAAGTCTGGGCGAACCGGCTTCGACGTAGCACGGGCTGCCTAAACGGCGGCAAAACTGAGGGCAACAACCCCCCTCATTCGGTTTCGCAACCCCGTGTCCGCCCGTCCCCATCACCTTGTGCGCCTAACCGCATCGGCACGCCGGCCGACGGGTGTGCCTGCGCCTGCCTCTTGGGGGCGGCGATGAGTGAACCGGATTGGGGGGCCTTTGATGCCGAACTGCGCGCGCGCGTGCCGGAGCTAGCTCTGGAACTCCTGGGCAATCCGACCTTCCGCTTAGGTCAGGAATGGCGCTGGGGCCGCAAGGGCAGTCTTTCGGTCGTTGTCTCTGGCGACAAAGCTGGCATGTGGTTCGATCATGAGATTGGTCAGGGTGGAGGCTTTATCGATCTCGTCGGTCGAGACCTCCGCATGGTTCGCAGCGAGGCGAACAACTGGATCGCGGACCGGATCGGCACAGGCGGGCGTTTCTGGCCGGTTCGACAACGACCTGCGCCACGCGCCATACCGGCCAACGTTCCAACTGCGCGATCATTGGCATTCGACCCGGCATCATCGCCCGGGATTCATATGAAGGAGAGTTCTGCGTCTGTCCCAATCCGGGCAGACGAGACCGCTCGACGCGCCGCTCGGATTTGGTCCCGTGCGTGTCGCGCTCTGGACGACCATGCCTATCTGACCCGTAAGCAAGTTGCGCCGCTCAGGCTGCGCATGGACGCAAGCCGTCGGCTCGTTGTGCCGCTGCAAGACATTGATGGCCACATCCAAACTGTGGAGTTCATCACGGTTGAGGGCGCCAAGCGCTACCTCGCTGGCGGTACCAAGAAGGGCCATTTTGCTGTTGTGAGCACGGAACCCGGTCCCTTGCGTAAGCCCCTCGGACCGTTGCTGATTTGCGAGGGATGGGCCACCGGCGCCAGCCTGCATATCGCCACAGGCCACACCGTCATCGCCGCGATGGACGCGGCTAACCTGGTGCCGGTCGCTCAGGCCCTGCGTGCAAGGTTCCCCGAGGCGGATCTCGTGATTGTTGCCGACAACGATGTTAAGCCAAACACTTTGGCCAATCCTGGCGTCGAGGCTGCGCGGAAGGCTGCGCTCTTGCTCGAGGCCCGTCTCGCCATTCCGCCAGCGCCAGGCGATGCGAACGACCTCTTTTGCGCCCAAGGCCCTGAGGCTGTCGCCGCGCTTGTGGCCAGTGCGGCCCAGATCTCACCGTCACCGCCAACCTATCCGGCCCCCGTACTCACCCCTGATGAGGCACGAACCAGCCTTGGTGAGGCGATCGCCAGCTTCATGGCCGCAATCCCGGATTACTGGGCCGCTGTCGAAGTGGCACGTGAGGCGGCAAAGAGTTTCGACGCCAACCGCGATCCACTGGACTTTAACGTTGTCGCCCGCGCCGCTCTGCCGCCGCTCCTCGGCCTGCCGGTCGACGTGGGTCTTGGCAAGACCTCAAGTGCGCGCGCCGCAATAGCCGAACTGATCGCTTCGGGTGGGCTCGCAAATCGCAAGGTCGTTTACGCCGTTCCGCGCCACGATCTTGGGGCAGAGCAGGTCTTGGCCTTCCAAGCGCTTGGCCTCAGTGCCATGCTCTGGAAGGGCCGCACCGCGCCAGATCCTAGTGACGCCAATCCTGACCAGCTGATGTGCCTCGATGCCGAGGCGACCTTCGATGCGCTCGAGATCGAACACCCGGTTGAGCAGAGTTGCTGCAAGGTCAAAGACGGCGCGGCATTGCTTTTGTGTCCGTTCTTTCAACACTGCGGCTACCAGCGTCAGAAGCCACTTGCGCAGGCAGCGCAGGTCATCGTCTGCGCCCATGACAGCCTCTTCCATATGAAGCCCGAAGCCATCGGCACCGTCGGCCTCCTCGTGATTGACGAGGCCTTCTGGCAGTCAGGGCTACGCGGCCTCGACGGCAAGGCGACGCTGACGCAAGACGGGCTTGAGCCCAGTCGTACCTCGCTCATCTGCTACAACAGCAAGGGAAGGATGGATGTTGGCGCGACAGCAGATCTCGTCGCTGTGCGGGAGCGTCTTTGCAAGGCTCTGAGGGTCACGGGCACGGGTCCGCTCCGCTTGGGGCTCCTGGAGGCTGTAGGTCTCACTCCCGAGGACTGCCGTCATGCCGCAAGGCTTGAACGCAGCCGCATGCGTAACGCAGGCCTCCTGCCGGGTATGTCGCCGCTCGATCGGCGCAAACGCATTGAGGCGGTTCTGCCGCCCCCGGGTGAGCCTTGGGCTCCGCCTGGGCGCTGCATCACACTCTGGCTGATCCTCGCCGAGGCACTGGAGAACGGACACGATGCCGCAGGTGCCGAGCTTGTTCACGACAAGACAGAGGCAGGTTCGGTCCGCGCCCTCCGCTTGCGCTGGCACAGCCGTATTCGCTCTGGCTGGGCCGCTGAGGCACCGATCCTGCATCTTGACGCAACGCTCCAGCCCAAACTCGTCCAGACCTACCTGCCAAGGATCGACATCGGCCCACCCGTCGCTGCGCGTCAGCTCCATGTTCGCGTCCGGCAGGTGACAGGCAGCCCGACCTCGGCGCGCGCACTGACCCCCTCGGTCGACGCGCCTGAGCGGGACCGCAAAGCCGCGGCGACCCGCCTTCGCGACCTCCGCGCCTGGATCGAACTCCGGGCCCAGCAATGCCATCGCCCCGGGCAGTCCATTGATCTCCTGATTGTTGGGCAGAAGGCGGCGATCGATGCACTCAGAACCATGGGCCTCCCGCCGCGGGTCGAGGCCGTGCATTTTAACGCCCTCAGCGGCCTTGACCGCTGGGGCGGGATCGGCGGCATGGTGATCCTCGGCCGCACTCTGCCCACGCCGCGTACGGTCGAGTTGATTGCAAAGGCACTGACTGGACGCGTGCCCACCCAAAACCCGCAGGACGCCAGCTGGTGGTATCCCACGGTTGAACGCCGCGTCTGTCTCGGTGGCGATCGGACTGCACCGCTCGCGATGGAGAGACATGTCGATCCAATCGCTGAAGCCGTGCGCTGGAGCATTTGTGAGGGGGAGTTGATCCAAGCCATGGGCCGGGGCAGGGGCGTCAACCGCACCGCCCGTACCCCCCTCGAGATCGACCTACTTGCAGACGTGGTCCTGCCCATCACTGTCAACGCGCTAGTGCCTTGGTCGGACATAAGGCCGACCCGGCACGATCTGATGGCGCTCCAAGGCATTGTACTTGAGAACGCCGCCGACATGGCGGCCTGTTTTCCCGACCTATGGCCCTCACCGGTCGCAGCTCGGCAAGATCGCTCAAGGAGTGTGACAAACTGCTATTATAGGGATCTCTATAATAGCCAAATGTCACACTCCTGCGCCCAGCTGACGTATCGGCCAGAGGGTGCCGGCCATCGCGCCCGCACGGCGCAGGTCAATCTCTCCCGCATCCATGACCCTGAAGCATGGCTGACCAACCGTCTTGGGCCGCTCGCCAGCTTCACGATCAACCACATCGCGGGTGAATGTGCAGACATGCCTGATCCGGCCAACACAGCACGCCTCGACGCCCTCGCATGCCGCCTGACCGACAGCATGCAGGCCGCCCTCGCAGGACACCGTTCCGCGCTTGATGCGCTTTCAGCCCGACTGGAAGCCGCGAAACCCTCCGATTTGCCACACCCCCAACACCCCCCCAAGGAGACCCAGCCATGAGCTGCAACACAATGCGAATCTACGACGCCGGCCGATTCTACGATGCGGAACTGCCCGATTGGTATACGGCCGCCGAGCAATTGAGTGAGACCGATTGTCTGGACTGGCACCGCGCCCTTGATCGCGTCTTGGACTGTGAACACTGTTTACTCACCGAGGAGGGCAAGGTCAGCTCGGCTCTGGAGATACGCGTTTGGTCGAGCCAAATGGCCGGTTACTTCGTTCTCATCGAGACGCCGCTCGCACTTATCGAACAGGTTGTCATCCTGAATTCTGAGGACTGGTTGCCGTTCCTGTCCCAGTTTCTTGCCCCGATCATGACCACCTCGGGCAACCGAAATCTGTTTGCACTGCACGAAAAACTTGCAAATGCATTCATCGCATGGGCGCGCCACGGAGCGGGCAGCCATATCAATCGTGAGACCGGTCACAGCCGGATTGACCTCGACAATGATCGTGATCGCCGCCGCGCTCAACAAGCACGTGCGGCCATGGCGCAGGTCGCCCACGAAGGTCCAGGATGACGAAAAACGACGGCATCGGCCTCGAGCGCCGGGCCTGCGTCGACGTCAGCCACGATGTCTAGTTCATCGAAGCAAACTTGCGTCACGCCTTCTGCGTCCTTGTCGTCCTCTCGCCGTGCGTAGGCGCGCGAATTTGTACGGGTCCCTTCCGGCCGTTTCGTATACGGAAGGGCTCAGCCCGAGGGTTTCCCAGTGACAATCCCGAAACAAGGCATTTCGTTTCGCATCGAGATTTACGTCAAGAAATAAAGGGACCAGTGGCCAACCAAACCGTCTGGAAACGAAGTGCCTAACCTTCAGCGTTTCGTTTTGGCAGCAGCCCCTTGGTCGCCATCATGGGCGCTAAAGCTCACGTAGGTTGGCATGAGAAGCGCTGCGGCTGCCCGCTGAGCCCGACATCTTCGCCCCTATCCCGGCGCTGGCGGAGCGGTTCCCGAAAGCAACCTTCTCGCTCATCACGAATAACTCCCTCCTAGACCGTGAGAAGCTCGACTTCATCGCCATGCATGACCTTGCGATCACGATCTCGTATGACGTGCGTAGCCAGCATCTGAGTGGGCCCGATCCACTTGATGATCCGGATAAACAGCGCTGGATTGAAGCTCTGCTGGCGGAGCGCCCGTACAAGACCAGCTTCAACGCGGTTCTGACGCGCCAGCATCACGACCTTCGGGCGCTCAAGGCCTGGTTCGCCGAAAAGGTTGGGCCGGACATCTTCGTCGGGCTCGAGGGCGTCGTGAATGTTATGATGCCGCGACTGCCATCGGGACGGGGCGGGTAGAGCCTGCGGAGCTGAACAGCCTGACGTGTTCGATCTTCGAGGCGCTGGTCGAGGATCCGAACGCCTTCGGCCTCGGCGAGCGCATCAACGAGTTCTACGCCTCGATCCAACGCCAGCGGCCGATCCAAGCCCTCGGTCAGAAATGCGGGATGGACAGCCCCGAAGCCATCGCCGTCGATCTGCGCGGGAACGTTATGACCTGTCAGAACACGGGGGCCAAGGGGGCGCACAAGATCGGTCATGTAGCTGACTTTGACGCCATCGCGCTCGACACTGCGACGCATTTTGCCTTCCGCGAGGAATGCATGGCTTGCCCGGTCGTTCAGCTCTGCAAAGGGTCCTGCATGTCCTTGAGGGGGAGTTCTTCAAGCAAAGCTGTGCCAACGAGTTTGCCTTCAATATGGGGATCATGATGGCGGCGGTCTGGCATTTGACGGGGATGGTGGTGGCGGGCGCCTCGTTGGCCTCGAGCCTAACACCCGTTGCCAAATCTTCATCCGCCGCATCAAGCGCAGCTTGAGGAAACCTCTGATGGAAATCGCACTCTGGACACTGTTCGAAGCCCCCACGAATGAGTGATTGTCCGCATGCCTGCGATCATCTGCATCCACAGGCACTTACCAACGCAGCGCTACCGATAGATCTATGGCCAGTTTGAACGGTACCGCAGAGCCATTCCCGCAGAATGTGGCAACCTTCTGACAGCCTGAAACCTAGCTGGGCTGGGGAGACGGAGACTGGTTCGCATTTGTCTGACAGCGCCCTTGCTAGGCAATCCCACTAACCCCAACGTGGCAACATTTTGTGCTGCCCTTTGGCTCAATTTTTCTCTGCCGTTGACAGGCAAAGTCGCGTTTCCAAAGGCGGGCTGCTCGGTTGATGGCTGACGACACCCAGATCATGTGAACTCTATCCGCAAAAGGGTATAGCCACGAGATAGAGGCCCACTCCTGAAGTCACTCTACAACAGCAGGCTGAAGCAAGCCCCGACGCACCTGATCTTCTTCGATGGACTCGAACAAGGCTTTAAAGTTGCCTTCGCCAAAGCCGTCGTCACCCTTGCGCTGAATGAACTCGAAGAAGATCGGTCCTATCACCGTTTTTGAGAAGATCTGCAGAAGGATGCGCGTTTCACCGCCGCCGATGACACCTTCGCCGTCGATCAGAATGCCGTGGGTCATCAGTCGGTCGATGGGTTCCTGATGCCCGCTCACGCGGGCATGTGACATGTCATAGTAGGTCGCCGGCGGGCTGGGCATGAAGCTTAGGCCGCGCCGGGCTAATTCGTCGGCACCTTCGTAAATGTCTTCAGTGCCGATGGCGATATGCTGGATGCCCTCGCCCTTGTAGCGGCGCAGATATTCCTCGATCTGGCTCTTGTCGTCAGAGCTTTCATTGATCGGAATGCGGATCTTACCACAGGGCGAAGTCAGTGCGCGGCTGGTCAGCCCAGTATGTTTGCCCTGGATGTCAAAGAAGCGGATTTCCCGGAAGGCGAAGGTATCGGCGTAGAACCGATACCAAGTGTCCATGTTGCCGCGAATGACGTTGTGGGTCAGGTGATCGAGGTAGTAGAAGCCGATCCCCTCGGGGCGCGGGTCGGGAATTCCCAGCCAGTCGAACTCTGCGGCATAGGCGCTGCCCTTGTCACCATATGTATCGACCAGATACAGTAGCGATCCGCCAATGCCCACCAGCGCGGGTACATCCATCGACTTGCCCGGCCCGGTGTATTCGGCGGCACCCAATTCCAATGCCCGGCGCAGCGTGTGCTGTGCATCTACAACGCGCCAGGCCATCGCCGGGGCGCATGGGCCGTGATCCTCAACAAAGCGGGCGGCATGGCTGTCAGGCTCGGCGTTCAACAGGTAGTTGATGTCGCCCTGACGGTAGAGAGTGACGTCCTTGGTGCGGTGTTTTGCCACCGGCACAAAGCCCATCTTGCGGAACAGCGTGTCTAGGACGGCCGGGTCTGGATGGGCGAATTCAACGAATTCAAAGCCATCGGTGCCTGCGGGATTAGCCGCGTTGATCGTAGCTTGCGAGGCGTCGTGCGGGAAAGGGCCCATGGTAATGCACTCCTTTGATGGCTTGGCAGTGATCATGCCACGGGAGGCGCGCACGGTGTGTGCGATTGCGCAGTTCGCGCATCGGCGTTATGGTCGTTTTGTGCGTGAATTTAGATTATGGTGCACGAAATGGACATAGATAGCTTTGATCGTGAACTTCTGAAGGCGCTTCAGGCCGATTCGTCGTTGACCAATGCGTCTTTGGGCGAGGTAGTGAACCTGTCCGCCTCGCAATGCTCACGCCGTCGCGTGGCGCTGGAGGCGGAGGGTGTCATCACCGGGTACATGGCCCGCCTAGACCCATCGAAGCTGAACTTCGGGCTGCGGGCGATCATCCGTGTCAACCTGCGCGGCCATTCGGCGCGTGAGGATGACAGCTTTGTCGATTTCATACGGCGGCAGGCAGCGGTGATTAAGGCACATTCCGTCTCTGGCGATGCGGATTATGTGCTAGAGGTGCTGGTGCGCGATCTGGCCGCCTTTGCCGATTTCATCCACCATCGCCTGCTGCCGCATCCGCAGGTGGCGCAGGTCCGGTCCGAGATTGTGCTGAAAACGATCAAATCCACCCAAGGTCTGCCGTTAGAATAGCGCACCTCGCCACCGGCCAGGGTGCGCTGCGGCAATGGTGGCCTGCCAAAGTGCGCTGACTTTGCGCAGCATCTTTGGCATCTGGTCAAGGTTGATCCCTTAACCGCATACAATCTGGGCTAACGGACAGACGAGGCACTGCTGCTCAATGAGTAAACGTTTACGAAATGCCATAATGATTTTGCGGTCGTCAAACGACAGCCCAACGCGAGTGTCTATCAGATCGTCAAAGTTCTTATCGATTTCAAACTCGATCCTGTGACCTCGCGTGATTTCGTCCGAATTCTTAACACTGATTTTCCATCGCGTTCTGAAGCCCCGCTGCAAAGACTAGCAGAAAGCAGAGCGCGGTTTTGCAAGTAATGCAGTCTATGTAGTTGAAAGGTCGAGAGCAACACCTTGTCTGGGCATATACTCCACGCTGCTAACAAAGCATCAAAGTGTGGCGTTGACAGGTGAATTGCGAGCCGATAGATTACCTTTTGAGTAATATATTACGTTAAACGTAATAATGCATTAGGCAAGGCAGGGAGAAAACTATGTCCATGCAGGATACACGAGTCATCATTTTCGGTATCGGCTCGGTCGGTAAGGAGGTCGTCAAAGCCCTTTCCATTAAAAAGGGGCTGAGAATCGTCGGAGCATTGGACAAGGGGCCGGTTGCAGGGCGAGACTTGGGTGAGGTTGCTGGACTGGGCAGCGATCTTGGGATTCTGATATCAAATGACGAGGATGCACTGTTTGCATCGACCAAGGCCGACGTCCTGATCCATACGACAACGACCCATGTTGCGGATACCTATGACCAATTGAAAAAACCTTTGGCCGCTGGGATCAATGTGATCACCGCTGCGGAAGAGATGTCCAGCCCGGCGACTTATGATCCTGAGGCCACCAAGCTACTGGATGATCTAGCTAGGAAGCACGGTGTTGCGGTCCTGGGCACCGGCCTTTGGCCGACCTATGTGGATATCGATATACCCCTGCTGCTGAGCGCGGGGAGCCGGGGCGTGCAAAGCATCAAGTACTGTCGGCACGGGGACTTCCGCGCATACATGGGCAGTGTCGTGGCCAAGCACTTCGGAATGGGCGTCACCAAGGAAGCCTATTCCCAGGGTGTCAAAGACGGGGTGATCGTCGGGCATGTGGGCTTTGAAGGATCATTCGAGCGCCTTGGACATTATTTCGGCTGGACGATCGACAAGGTTACCAAGGATGAAGCGCAATTCTATGGCCCGGCGGGCACGACAACCGGAATCCGGACAATCGCGCGAGGGTGGGAGAACGGCGTTCAGAGGATCGAGATGGAGATCCATGTTTGTGTCGATGAGGGCTGGGAAACCTATGACAAGTTTGACATTGAGGCTGAGGTTCCGACCCACATGATGATCAAACCTGCGCTCTATGGCACTCGTCCGGTAGCCAATGTTCTTGTGAACCATATCCCCGCCCTTCTTCAGGCCAAGCCCGGTATCGTGCTGCGTTCAACCGTTGGCGCCTTTGCGTTTGGCAGCGAAGTCGGCAAGTACCTTAGTGATTGCTAGTTACCGGATGGTCGGGATGGAAATTGCGTTCCACACGCTTGATGTTTTTACGACGCGCCGCTTTGGCGGGAACCCCTTGGGCGTGGTTTTGGGGGCCGATGCGCTCTCGACTGAAGAAATGCAGACCATTGCGCGCGAGTTCAATCTGGCCGAGACGATCTTTGTCCGAAAGCCCAAGGACCCCGCGCACACGGCCAGCGTGCGGATCTTCTATCCGACGGATGAGATTCCCTTCGCCGGTCACCCGACGGTTGGCTGCGCCATCCTTCTGGCCGAAATGCTGCATGGCCGTGGCAAGCCCTTCGAGACGGAGATCCTGCTAGAGGAGGTCGCTGGGCTGGTGCCGGTGACGGTGCGCAACACAGGTGGCGCGAGTTGGGCGCAGTTTACGGCGCCAATTGTCCCGTACTCCGTACCAGGTCCACTGCCTTCGGTGCAGGATGTCGCTGTCGCTCTGGGCCTTGCCCCGTCGGACGTCTGCCCAAGCGAGGTTCCCTTGGGTCTGCACGAAGGCGGGCCAAGGTTCTTCTATGTGCCGATTGCCTCAGGCGACGCTTTGACCCGGGCGCGGCCGCTAGAGCCGCACTGGTCCAACATTCTGAACTCACTCGGGACGGTCGGCGGCTATCTCTATGCGAAGGGTGGGCAAACCCCGGCCACTGACTTTTGCACCAGAATGTTCAATCCTTCGGGCGAGGGCATCGAAGATCCGGCGACGGGTTCGGCGGCGGCCCTTTTCGCGTCACAACTTTACCAGACACTTAGCCTCAAAGATGGCACTCATGCTTTCCGGCTGGAGCAAGGTTATGACATGGGCCGGCCTTCCGACATCGATATGGAAGCGGACGTTCAGAAAGGCAAACTTGTTGCGGTGAGGGTTGCGGGAAGCGCTGTAAGGGTGATGGAAGGGCAGTTGTCCCTCTAGGAGTTGAGTTGCGGAAAGGAGCAGTAATGAGCGCTGAAGCCAAATTGAAGGAACTGGGCATCAACCTGCCCGAAGTGCCGGGCCCGATTGGCAACTTCGTGCCTGGCGTGTTGCACAACGGTCTGCTTTACATGTCCGGCGAGGGTCCGCTGATCGACCTGCAAACTTCGGCCACAGGTGTGGTTGGGCAGGACGTGTCTGTCGAAGAGGCTTATCAGCATGCGCGCTTGACGGGACTTGCGATGCTCTCCTCTGTGCGGCGGCTTTTGGGCTCTCTGGACCGGGTCGAGCGGATCCTGTCTGTTCATGGAATGGTCAATGCAGTACCAGATTTCAAGCAGCACCCCAAGGTGATGAACGGGTTTTCAGACCTGATGGTGCAGCTTTTTGGGGAGAACGGCCGGCATGCGCGGGCCGCTGTGGGCATGGGATCGCTTCCCGACGGGATCACGGTCGAAGTCACGGCGATCTTTGCTGTCAAACCTTGAGGTGGAGTTGCCATGCATGACGACTGGCTGAATGCCAACCATCCTAGGTTCACCGCCATCCGGCGCGATCTGCATCAACACCCCGAGCTTGAATTTGACGAACTTCGCACCAGCGCCTTCGTGGCCTCGGAGTTGACACGGTTTGGCTATGAGGTGACGACAGGCATTGCCAAGACCGGGGTTGTGGGCACCTTGAAACGTGGCCAGGGCAACCGCGCCATCGCGATCCGTGCCGATATGGATGCTCTACCGATCAAGGAGTTGACCGGGTTGCCCTGGGCCTCGAGCTATTCGGACAAGATGCATGCATGCGGGCATGACGGCCATACCACTTGCCTTTTGGCCGCCGCTGAATCCCTCGCGCTGCAGGGGAGTTTCGACGGTACCATTCACCTAATCTTCCAGCCTGCCGAAGAAGGTTCGGGCGGTGCATGGCACATGGTTCAGGACGGGCTGTTCGAAAGGTTCCCTGTCGAGGCCGTCTTTGCCTTGCACAATCTGCCGGGTCTGGAACTGGGGCAGATTAAGACCCGCCCCGGCCCCATAACGGCCCGCATCGACATCGGGAGGATACGGGTCACGGGGAAGGGAGGGCATGGGGCCATGCCGCATCTGGCGACAGATCCTGTGGTTGCTGGTGCATCGATCATCATGGCGCTGCAGACGATCATCTCTCGTAACCTAAACTCCATTGACCCGGGCGTCCTGACGGTCGGAGGGATGCATGGCGGTGGGACCGCCACCATCATTCCGCCTTTCGTCGACCTACCCATAGGGCTACGCACCGTTACAGCCGAAGCCACATCATTGCTGCGTGAGCGCGTCGTCACTATCGCCTGCCAACAGGCCGAAAGCTTTGGCTGCACCGCGGAGGTCACGTTCGACGACGAGATCATCTATCCGCCGTGTGACAACGATCCGGCCCTCGCCGCAGAAGTTCGCCGCGTTGCCGTTGGCATGGGGCAGTTGCCAGAGACTGTCGATCTGCCGGGCCCCTACATGTTCTCAGAGGATTTCTCCTCAATGCTGGCGGTCACCAAGGGCTGCTTCCTGATAATCGGAAACGGCGACAGCCAGCCGCTTCACGATCCGCGCTATGATTTCAATGATCGCCTGATCCCCAAGGCGGCGAGCTTCTGGTGCCACTTGGTCGAGCAAATGTTGCCCATCTGACCCAGCTTTCAGAAGCTCTTTCGCCCAGAAAACGCATCGGACAGCCTGCGCGTTGCGCTGGTGACCTTTCGTACTAGATTGCCATCAAGGCTGGTGTCGATTCGCCCAGCCTTGGCGAAAACGCTGATCCCCATAATGAACTTGCCAGATCCATCGAAGACGGGAGCACTTACAGCTGCGTTGCCGCTGTTTCCCCCATTCTCAATCGTCGAAACGCCGTTCGAACGGATCGTAGCGACCATTCCGTCAAGTTCTGCCATGCTCACGGGTGCATTTGTCCGGTTGAGCAGCTTGTTCTGTTCGATCTCGCGATGGATCAGTGCCGCGGTGCGCGTCGAGGCCTCATAGGCGCTGAACAAGAGGCCAGTCGCGGACCACGTAAGCGGGCAGATATGGGTGATTGGAACAGTGCTGGCCTGCCCGTGGCGGGCTTCTGCCATCCGGATGAACTTTGGCCCGGCTTCGCCCCAGATGACCAGCGCAACCGTCTCGCCAATTTCGCGTCCCAGCTGCTCGATGCAGTCGACGGACTGCCGCAGAATGTCAAAACGGATGAAGCCTTTGAGCGCCATCTGCAGCGCCATCGGCCCAAGGTCGTAAAGGCCGGTCGCGGTGTCCTGAGATGCAAGTCCGATCCGGGTCAGGCTAACGAGATAACGGTGTGCCTTTGCAGGGTGCATTCCCGACGCTTGGGCAAGATCGGAAAGGCGCATGGGGCCGTCTGCCGCCATCAGTGCGCGGAGAACCTCTCCTGCCACCTCGACCGACTGAACGCTTCCCTGCTGTTTGTCTTCTGCCCGAGTATCCATTTTCCCAGTCTCCCTACTCTCTTTTCTGGCATTCAGAAGGCATTGACAAGGTGGTTGCCAGCACCTTAGGCTACATTCGTGTAATTAGTTACGCTAATCATAATAATGACTACGTACGTGCGGAGGAATAATCCAGAATGCTGCTGTCCAAGACCCTGTCTTCGGCAAGTTTAGTGAGCACGTCGCTACAGTCGCAAGCTATCGACTTGTTGGTGAGGTGGCACACATGTCTCTGATCCAGTTCGAGAATGTTTCAAAGCATTACGCTGGGAAAACCGTCATCGCGGTAGACAACTTGAATCTTGGGATTGAACAAGGTGAGTTCCTGACATTGCTCGGGCCGTCCGGTTCAGGAAAGACCACGTCCCTCATGATGCTGGCAGGCTTCGAACGACCGAGCGCAGGGACAATCCGTTTTGATGGCATCCCCATCGAGACACTGCCCGCGCATCGCAGGAATATGGGCGTCGTCTTCCAAAGCCATGCGCTGTTCCCGCATCTTTCGGTCGCCGAGAATGTCGCCTTCCCTCTAAAGGTTCGCCGTCTTTCGCGAAGTGAGACTGAAGCGCGCGTGAACGGCGCGTTAGAAAAGGTCCGGCTTGCACAATTCGCCGAGCGCATGCCTCACCAACTGTCCGGCGGTCAGCAGCAGCGGGTCGCTCTGGCGCGCGCACTCGTGTTCGAGCCGCGCCTTGTCCTTTTGGATGAGCCTCTGTCCGCACTGGACAAGAAGCTGCGCGAAGAAATGCAGCTCGAAATCCGCCGCCTGCATCGGGAATTGGGCGTTACAATGGCTTTCGTGACCCATGACCAGTCCGAAGCGATGGTGATGTCTGATCGAGTTGCTGTCTTCAATCACGGCAGGATCGAGCAGATCGGGCCGCCTCAACAACTGTATGATGCGCCTTGCAATACGTTTGTTGCTGGCTTCTTGGGGGACAACAACAAAGTTGAGGGAAAGGCCGAGCCTGAATCGGTTGCCCCGGCGGGGCAGATTGGAATCCGCTTAGCCAACGGCCTCGCCTTGCGTGGCCGTCTGGCAGGCCAAATCACAAATGAGCCTTCCAAAGTTCTGTGCGTTCGTCCCGAGTTTTTGAGAGTTGGCCTCCATGAAGGGCAACTTGATACCGGCAACCGGATAAGCGCCCGGTTGGTCGACATCATTCAGCAGGGCGACCACTGGCGGCTTGTCGCGGCTCTTGCAGGCTCAGGCAGCGATCTTCCGTCTGAGAATTGGACTGTCAAAGTCAATGTTGGGTCGGTGCCTACGGACCTGACCGTCGGACAACCGGTCGTCCTCGGGTTTCGCCCCGAAGACGCCTGGATCTTCTGAAGAACGAAAGCGAGGAGCCATGATGGCGATGGATTTGGAATGTGATGTGCTTGTGGCGGGTTCCGGCGCTTCGGGCTTTGCGGCGGCACTGACCGCTGCCATCGATGGTCTCGACGTGCTCATGGTTGAGAAGGCCGATGTCTTTGGTGGCACGACCTGCTTTTCGGCTGGGGTTATCTGGATTCCTGGTAGCCGCCAGGCCCGCGAGGCCGGGATTTCCGATAACAAAGAAGACGTCCTGACCTACTTACAGGCTGAAGCCGGAAACCGCCTGGATCGCGACAAGGCAGAGACCTTCGCCGACCATGCTGCCGAGGTGCTGGAGTGGTTCGAGGCCAACAGTCATGTCTCCTACATGCTGTCGCCGGCATGGAGCGATTATCACCCTGGCCAGCCTGGTGCCTCCAAAGGTGGGAGGTCGCTTGGGCCGCGCCCTTTCGATGGCCGTACCCTGGGCAAATGGTTCGACAAACTCCGCCCGCCGCTGAAGACGACGACGATCCTCGGGGGCATGATGGTGGGGCGCGAGGATCTGCCGCAGTTCTTTACCATGACCAAGAAACTGTCTTCGGCCAGTCATGTGGGCAAGTTGTTCCTGCGCTATGCGAAAGACCGGATCAGTTACAGCCGCGGCACCCGTCTTTCGAATGGTAACGCGCTTGTCGCCATGTTGGCCCAGTCGGCTTTTGAGCGCGGCGTGAAGCTTATGCTGAAAACGCCGGTGGTTGAACTTACGACGGAGGCGGGGCGTGTGACAGGCGCGGTGGTCGAGGGGTCAGAGGGTCGCCGCATGATCCGCGCCCGCAAGGGTGTGGTTCTGGCCTGCGGCGGCTTTCCTGCAAATGACGAACTCCGGGCGCGGCTTTATGACCATGTATCGGCGGGCAAGAACCATCGAACCGTCGCCCCAGCCGACAACACCGGTGACGGCATCCGGCTTGGCCGTTCGCTTAATGTGGCCGTCGTGGAAGGGCAGGCCCAGCCTGCGGCCTGGGTCCCGATCTCTCTGGTGCCGCAGAAGGATGGGACAACAATCCCCTTTCCCCACTTCATCGATCGCGGCAAGGCAGGGTACATCGCAGTCGACAAGCGCGGGCGGAGGTTCATCAACGAGGCCACCTCTTACCACGATTTCGTACCAGCTATGGTCGAGGCCTGCCGCAACGATCCAGATGTCCACTGCCATCTCATCTGCGACTCAACTGCAATCGCGGCCTATGGTCTGGGCGCAGCACCACCCCGGCCTGGTCGTCTGGGCCGCCATATTGCGTCGGGATACATCAAGCAGGCCGATACATTGCTGGAACTGGCCGCGCTCTGCGGCATTGACTCAAAGGGCCTTAGTCAAACAGTTTCGCGGCTAAACAAGGGGGCCGCCTTGGGCGAGGATCCCGAGTTCGGTAAGGGCACTGATCCCTATCAGCGCTTCAATGGCAGTATCGGGCATGGTCCGAACCCCTGTGTCGCCCCAATTGATCGGGGGCCATTCTATGCCGTTCGCCTTGTACCAGGTGACATAGGAACCTTCATCGGCATGCGCACGGACGCCCACGCCCGCGCGCTCGATACCGCCGGCCAGCCGGTCGCGGGGCTTTATGTTGTGGGCAACGATGCCGCCAGCTTCATGGGCGGAACCTATCCGGGGGCGGGCATCACGCTGGGTCCGGCCCTGGTTTTTGGCCATCTGGCCGCTCGGCACATCTCTGTGGGCAGCTGAGTTATCCGGAGACGCGACGGGCAATGTTTGGTCGGAAGTCAGGATAACGAGCACCCTCTTGGTGTAATAAATTACGAATAGAGAAAAAGGGAGGAAGTCAAATGAAGAACACCGTAAAGACTATGGCGATGGGCATCTTTGCCGTCGCTTGCCTTGGACAGGCTGCCGCAGCCAATGACCTGACGGTCGTCGGCTGGGGTGGTCCGCACCAGGAAGGACTGCATGCCGTCTATTGGGCGCCCTATGCCGAGGCGAATGGCATCAAGATCAACGAGGAAACCTGGGACGGCGGACTCGGGGTGTTGCGCACCAAGATCGAAGGTGGCAGCAACACTTGGGATATCGTCCTGACCGAGGCGCCCGAAGTTGCGGCCGGGTGTGACGAGGGTCTATTCGAGGAGATTGACCCGGCTGCCATCGGCGGTGTCGATCGCTACATCCCGGGCGGGGTCAGCACCTGCGGTGTCGGCGCCCTAGTCTGGAATATCATGTTGGCCTATGATGGCGACAAGATGGCTGATGGGCCCCAGGATTGGGCTGACTTCTTCGATACAGCCAAATTCCCCGGCAAGCGCGCGCTTCGCAACAACGCGAAATGGAGCCTCGAGATCGCCCTTTTGGCCGACGGGGTCCCCGCGGATCAGGTCTATGACCTTCTGAAAACGCCCGAAGGCGTCGATCGCGCCTTTGCCAAGCTGGACACGATCAAGGCCGATCTCGTCTTCTGGAAGAGCGGGGGACAACCCATCGAGATGCTGGCCGCTGGCGACGTCGTGATGGCCGCCGCCTATAACGGGCGGATCTTCAACGCCAACAAGAACGACGGCAAGAACTTCAAGGTGGTCTGGAAGGATTCGCCTTACACGATGGACAGCTGGGTCATCATGAAGGGCTCGCCGAACAAAGACGAAGCCCTGAAGCTGATCGAGTTCATGGGCCGTCCTGAAAATCAGGCCCTCATTGTGCCGTACTCGCCCTACGGTACCACGGCGGTCGGGGCCGACGCTCTGATCGATGCGGCGCTGCTCAGCCAGTTGCCGACGGCTCCTGAAAACCTGGCGGTCGTCTTCCATGAGGATGCGACGTTCTGGAACGACAACGGTGACAAGCTGGCCGAACGTTGGGCGGCCTGGACCGGCACAAACTGAGCAGGGAGACTCGCCATGCAGAAAGTCCGTCATCGGCTGTTGCTCTTGGCGCCGTTGGCGGCCTTTCTTCTGGTATTCTTCGCGGGTCCGATAGCCGACCTGCTGTCAAAATCGGTGCGCGAGGTTGAAGTACCTCGCGCACTACCCCAAACCATCGAGGCGCTTGAAGGTTGGCATTATGGCACCCCGTTGCCTCCTGCAGTTTTTGCGGCCTTCGCCGGCGACCTTGTGACTGCCCGAGAAAACGAGACACTCGCCCACGCTGCGCGTCGGTTGAACTACGAAATTCCGGGCCTACGTACCACCATCATGCGCGCTTCCAAGAAAGTAGGGGCAGAGCCGGAAGGGACGCAGTTTGACAGCGCCTTCTTTGCTGAACTGGATCCCAATCTCGCTAGTCCGGAGTTCTTCGCGGTTGTCCAACGCGCGCGCGGGCCGGTGTCGGGCTTCTATCTCTTGTCCGCCTTTGACCTTCAGCGCGACTTTATCGGCGATATCGAGTGGGCACCGGAAGAGTATCGCATCTATATTGATGTCTTGTTCCGAACCCTGCTCATCAGCGGTTCTGTGACATTAGGTTGCATTCTCCTTGGGTTTCCCCTCGCGCATCTGCTGACTTCCGTGAGCGAAAAAACCGCCGACTGGCTCATGGTGCTGGTCCTGCTTCCGTTCTGGACATCGCTTTTGGTGCGGACAGCAGGCTGGGTTGTCCTTTTGCAGCGCGAGGGCCTGATCAACAAGACGCTGATTGATCTAGGCTTTCTCGCGGAACCCTTGGACCTCATCTACAACCGGACAGGTGTGCTGATCTCGATGACACATGTCCTGCTGCCCTTCATGATCCTGCCGCTCTACGGCGTCATCAAGGGCATCCCGCCACTGTACATGAAAGCGGCTGCCAGCCTCGGGGCAGGACCAGTCACGCGCTTCTTCTGGGTCTATGTTCCGCTCGCTGCACCGGGCTTGGTCGCCGGGGGCCTCATGGTCTTCATTCAGGCCCTTGGCTACTACATCACGCCTGCCCTAGTGGGTGGAGCCTCTGACCAAATGCTGTCCTTCTTTGTCGCGAACTATACGACCGACACGGGGAACTGGGGCATGGCCGCGACGCTGGGCCTTATCATGCTGATCCTCACACTTGTCCTTTATGCGATTGCCCAAAAACTTTCGGGCGGCCGCACTCAGCTTGCAGGGTGAAGTCGCATGTACCTTTGGAAACTCATCTACTGGACGTTTTGCGCAGCCATTCTGGTCTATCTGATTGCACCGATTTTGGTTGTCATTCCGCTCTCGTTCTCAAGCGGCAATCTAGTGAGTTACCCGCTGCCGGGTTTCTCGCTGCAATGGTACGAAGAAGTGCTATTTGGCGATAAGTGGGTAAAGGCCATCGCGAACTCTCTGTTTGTCGGCGTACTGGCCACGGTCCTGTCGGTGGCGCTGGGAACACTCTCTGCCTTGGGCCTCGCCCGGTCGCAATCAGGTTGGGCTGGCGCACTGAAGATGCTCTTCATCGCGCCGATGATCGTCCCTGTGATCCTGATTGCGGTCAGTGCATATTTCTTCATGGCTCCACTTGGCCTGACCAACAGCTATCTTGGATTGGTTCTTGGACATACGATCATCGCTGTGCCCTTTGTCGTGCTGCCTGTTCTGACGGCGCTGGAATTGCTTGACCCAAATCTCTCGCGGGCAGCAGCCGCTTGCGGTGCGACGCCGCGACTGGCGTTCCTGTCGGTCACCCTGCCCATTATCATGCCAGCTATGGCATCGGGGGCGCTTTTTGCCTTTGCAACTTCTTTCGACGATGTGGTCGTTGCGCTGTTTATTGCCGGCCCGGACCAGCGCACGCTGCCGAAGGAGTTATTCACAGCGATGCGAAGCCCAATGACGCCGGCTTATACGGCTGTCGCGACCTTGATGATCCTCTTTTCGACCACCTTGTTCATCCTGATGCAGCGCCTGCAGCGCCGTGCCCGTGCGCAGCAGAAGTAAGGAACTACCACAGTGATAGCCGAAACCGCATCTCGCTTATGTAAGCATTTGATGCCCAACGTGTTGGGATCTCGGAAACAGCGCTGGAGAGCGACGTGAGCAATATGATTTCCAGGGTCCAATTGGGTTTTCTGAAATCCGTAGAGGATGTGATCGGTTCTTCCTACGTGCTGACTGGCACAGATACGGCCGCTTGGGCGTGTGATTGGACCGGCGATTGGCGTGGAGAGCCACTCCTTGTCGCGCGTCCCGGCTCGACTGAGGAGCTGGCGCGTATTCTTCGTCTTGCAAGTGCGGCGCGCCAACCCGTCGTTCCCGCAAGTGGCCGAACCGGTTTGACAGGTGGGAGTATGGCAGAAGGTGCTGCGGTTATTTCGTTGGATCGCATGAACCGCATCCGCGCTGTAAAGCCGGACGCCCGCGTCATGATTGCCGAAGCGGGGGTGACCATTCATCGTCTTCAGGAAGAGGCAGCGCTTCATGACCTCCACTTTCCGCTTTCGTTCGGAGCCCGCGAGTCTGCAATGATTGGCGGAGCGTTGTCGACCAATGCTGGCGGCTCGAATGTTCTGCGGTACGGCTCGGCTCGGGAACAGTGCCTTGGCCTGGAGGTCGTCCTGGCTGATGGCCGCGTTCTGGACCTCATGTCCGAGCTGCATAAGGACAACAGTGGGTACGCTTTGCGACATCTGTTCATCGGCGCTGAGGGAACACTAGGCATCATCACCGCCGCCACCCTCAAACTCGTTTCAAAGCCACGCGAATACGCCACCGCAATGATCGCGATGCCGTCCATTGGCGCCGCACTAAAACTCTTGGGGATTCTGCATGACGCAATGCCGGGAGCGGTTGAGGCTTTCGAATACATGCCGCGCAGATTCATCAAGACTTATCTTCAAAAGATCCACGGAGCCCGCGAACCTTTCGGGGCCCCTTTTGAACATTGTATCCTGGTCGAGGTGGCCCGGCATTCGGTCACCGATGCGGATGACGTTCTGGACGAGTCATCGTCTCTTTCCAGTCGTCTCGAAAGCGTTTTGGGACAAGGTCTGCAGGATGGCATCGTTCTCGACGCGGTCATCGCCCAGTCGGAAGCACAGCGGCGTGACATGTGGGCGGTGCGCGAAGCCGCAGCCCATCTCACGCTCGATCGCCATCCCTGTGTTGACACTGATGTGGCGGTGCCGCTTGATTGTGTTGAGCCCTTTCTCCTGGCTGCGCGCGCGCGCATCCTAGAACTGGATCCCCAATCCGACGATTTGGCTGTGGCTCATCTTGGTGATGGCAACATTCATTACACCGCTCTGCCGTCCCGCTCCGATCCGACCCTCTGCGACGCCATTCGGGCGGCCATTGACGAGGAGGCCATCAAGCTAGGGGGAACCTTCTCCGCCGAGCACGGAATTGGTCTTCTCAAACTCTCGTCGATGCGGACCCACAAGAACAGTGTTGCGCTCGAGACCATGCGCGCCATCCGTTTGGCGCTCGACCCGTTTGCGATCCTCAATCCGGGCAAGACCATTCCAGACGCCGAAGGCAATTTTGTAAAGCTGGACGGCGTCTGTGACGATGGTGGAGCACCATGAACATTGATCTTGCACCCTCGTCCCGCCAAGCCACCGGGATATTCCTCGTAGTCTTGTCTGCAATCCTGACCGCTGTGGTCCCGACGGCGGCAAAACTGGCCCTTGAAGCAGGCGCGACGACACTGACTGTGCTTAGCGCCCGTGGGTTGATTGCGGTCGTGGTCCTGTCCTTGGCGATGCTGGCCACTAGTCAAAGCTTCGCCATAGGACGCGGGGCTCTAACGGCCTGCCTTCTTGCTGGAATAGCCTATCTGTTTATGGCCTACGGCTACATCGGTTCGGTTGCTCATGTTCCTGTCAGTCTAGTGGTCCTGATTTACTTCACTCACCCTTTGCTTCTGGCGCTTATCGCCCATCTGCGTGGGACCGAGAGGCTGAACGGCCGCAAGATAGGTCTTGCCATAGCGGTTCTGTTGGGCCTGACCCTTGCGATTGGCCCCGAACTGGCAGTTTTGGACCCGCTTGGAATTGCGCTCGCCACGCTGGCATCGGTAGCCGTCTGCGGGCTGATCCTGTTCGCGGTCGAGGCGCAGAAAGGGGCAAGCTCGGTTCAGATCATGGTTTATTCGGGCGTCATTACGTCGGTCTTCTTTTCCGCGGTCACCACCGGCCTTGGCGCTTGGTCCATGCCCGTCTCCACTTTGGGATGGATTGGCCTGCTCCTTGCTGGTCTCGGCTCTGCCCTCGGGCTTTTAGCCTTCTTCGCAGCCTTCCGCTATATCTCGCCAGTCCGGGCCACGATGATCAGCAATCTAGAGCCGCTGCTTGGCGTTCTGATTGCCGTGGCGGTGCTGGGCGAACACCTTGGAGGCTGGCAATGGCTGGGCGTCGGTGTGGTCGTGGCCGGGCTCGTCCTTTTTGAAAAGGCATCCGGCAAGGAATGAACGCCCCTTTGCCTCCGTAGGCCCAATCAGATAGTCCCGCGCGTTGCGGTCAAGGCTGATGATAGCGTGACCTTCGGCAACCGCGCTGGTGATCGCAGCCCTCAGTCGCATCCGTTCTGCCAAGGCGGTTTGGCGATCGCTTTGGATGCTCGCGTCCGACCCTTCGGCCACTTACAACCGCCGCTCCACCGTGCCGAGGCTTGGCCGGCAGGCCGGCGAACTGGTCGCCGGGCTGCCACGGTTTCATGCCCGCACGCGCTCCAGTTTGGGATCATACCAGGCGCCCAGACGCAGCTCTGCAGGGAACCGATCGCAGGCGATCTCAACCTCGAACTTGCCATTGGCCAGAAAAGCTGCGTCGACACCGTCCTCGGAGCGGATCATGCCAAGGGCCAGCGAAGCCCCAACGCGATGCCCGAATGCGCCCGTGGTTACCGAGCCTATCATCCGCCCGTCCAGCAGGATTGGCTCGTTATGGTGGAGGAGAGGAGCCTTGTCGCCGCCTTCGAGCCTAATCATTACCATCCTGCGGCGGGGCTTGCCGACGGCCTTGGCATTCAAAAGCGCGTCGCGACCAAGGAACCCTCCGGGTTTGTTCCAGGCCACCGCAAAGCCCAAGCCCGCCTCGATCGGCGTATCTTCTTCGCCGATGTCGTGGCCCCAGTGCCGGTATCCCTTCTCCATGCGTAAGGAATTGAGCGCAAAATAGCCAGCATGGCGCAGCCTGTCGCCGCCCGCCTCGACGATCCGGTCGAAGACATGCTGTGCAAAGTCGGCAGGCACATAAAGTTCCCAGCCGAGTTCGCCCACATAAGTGATACGCTGCGCCAAGACCCTTGCATATCCGATCTCGATTTCGCGTGCGCTGCCGAAGGGGAAAGCCTCGTTTGACAGATCCTCTCCGGATAGGCGCGTCAACAGGTCCCGGGAGTCGGGGCCCATGAGGGTCAGCATGGCAAGACCAGCGCTGGCGTCCGCCACATGGGCGCGAGCGTCCTCTGGAACATGACGCCGCAACCAGGCAAGGTCGCGCGTATGCGAAGCTGGGCCGGTCACGACCATGAACCGGTCTGAGCCAAGCCTCGTGACAGTAACATCCGCCTCGATACCCCCGCGCTCGTTCAGCCATTGGGTGTAGACAACGCGCCCAGGTTCAACATCCACGTCACCGGCGCTGATCTGGCCAAGAACCTTGCAGGCATCCCGCCCCTCGACGGTAAACTTTGCGAAGCAGGATTGGTCAAAGAGGCTGACGCCTGCGGCAGTGTGCCGGCACTCTTCGCCGACGGCCGAAAACCAGCTTGGGCGCTCGTAAGAGAAGTCCAGCGGTTCCGTCACGCCCTTGCGTCGGAAAAGACCGGGCCTTTCGTGTCCGGCACCTTCGGTCATGATTGCCCCAGCGGCAAGAAGGCGATCGTGGAAGGGGCTGTGGCGCGCACCACGCGCCGTGTCATACTGGCGTGAAGGCCAGTGCATCTGGAACAACAGGCCGAGCGTTTCCTTGGTGCGGTCGAAAAGATACTGCTTTGTCGACTGGAAGGGTTGCATCCGGCGGATATCCACATCGGCAACATCCATCGGCGAGCGTCCGTCCTTGATCCAACTCGCCAAGAGCCGCCCCGCGCCGCCGGACGACAGAATGCCGACGGAATTGAACCCGCAGATGCAAAAAAGGCCCTGCACTTCAGGCGTCTCGCCCAGCAAGTACCGATCGTCGGGAGTGAAGCTCTCGGGGCCGTTGAAGAACAGTTGGATCCCAGCATTCTTCAGAAGTGGGACTCGGCGCGTCGCTGCCTCCAGAACGGGTTCGAAGTGGTCGAGGTCTTCAGGCAGCGAATCAAAACAGAAACTTTCTGGAATGCCTTTATGGCCCCAAGGCTTGGCGACCGGCTCAAAACAGCCCATCAGGATCTTTCCCGCGTCTTCCTTGTAGTAGGCGTACTCGTCGGGCACGAGCGCCACCGGCAGGTTCCGCTTCAACTCGGGGATCGGTTCGGTGACCATGTAGAAATGTTCGGCGGCATGCAGGGGCACCGATGCTCCGGCCGTACGTGCCAGGTCACGCGACCACATTCCCCCTGCAATTACGACCTTTCCAGCTCGGATGACACGGTCGGCAAGCTGCACGCCGACAGCCCTCGAGTTCTCGACCAGAATGTTTTGGACTTTGACATTCTCTAGAATACGCACACCACCGCGCCGTGCGCCTGCGGCCATGGCCAGTGTTACATCCACTGGATTGATCTGGCCGTCATTTGGATACCAAGTCCCGCCGACGACGTCTTCCACTTCCAGGTGCGGCCACCGTTCGCGTATCTCGGCGGGACTGACGACGTGACCCTCGATGCCGAAGTTGTGGGCCATCGAGACGCCTCGCTTGAATTCGTGCAGGCGTTCAGCGGTTTTGGCGACGCGAATGCAACCGTTCCGTTTGAGCCCAGTCGCCACCCCCGTTTCAGCTTCGAGGCGCCCATAGAGTTCGCTTGAGTACCGCGCGAGCTGGGTCATGTTGTGGGAGGCGCGCAACTCAGTAACGATTCCTGCAGCGTGCCAGGTTGTCCCGCAGGTCAGTTGACGCCTTTCGAGCAGCACAACATCCTGAACACCAAGCTTTGCCAGATGATAGGCGACCGAGCAGCCGGCCACCCCGCCCCCGATGATGACCACCGCAGCTGATTCAATATTCCCGGCGGGGTCGCCTTGAATGGGCACTTCTGTCATCTCTACCTCTTCAGAGTTATGTATTGCGTAATAGCTTATTCATAAAGTAATGTGCGAAAAATAGACGAGTCAAGCTCTATTCATGCGCTGCGGACCCGGACGCTTGCCTCTCTTGTTGAAGACCATCTGTACGGCCTGTAGAGGCTAAACCACCACAAGATCAGCTCTGGCATAAGGTTCTGGTGGGTTAGGCCCTTTCCCTTGGGCCCGAACCGGTCGTGGCAGGTCAGGTTCAAATCATGATCGATGGGCTGGCTTGGACGCTTGGCTTTTTTCGCCGCCCGCCGCTACTTCCACCCGCTCAGGGCAACATTGTTCACAAGTCCTGAACGGTTCCTTGGCCTTCTGATTGCCGTGGTGGTCCCGGGCGAACGCCTTGCGAGTTGGCAATGCCTGGTTGTCGTTATGGTCGTGGCTGGACGGGTCCTTTTTGAAAAGGCATCCGTTACGGAATAAGCGTCTCTAGGCCTCCAAAGGTCCGATCAGATACTCCTGTGCGCCGCGGTCGTAGCCGATGATGGCGTGACCTTCTGCAATCGCCCCGGTGATCGCCGCCCGCAGTCGCATCCGTTCTGCCAAAGCCCGTGGGGGATCGCTCTGAATTATCGCGTCAGACCCTTCGGCCAACTTCAGCCGCTGCACCACCGTGCCATGGGCCGTCGCTGGCAACCCGGCCGCTCGGGCTCTGACTGGGGCGCTGCCCAAGCGCCATTCCGCAAGCAGCCGGTCCGAGGGAAGGCCCGCGTTGATGCCCTGCATGTCACCGTAATAGTCGGGAAGATAGGAGCGGACGACGGCGCCGAGCGTGCCGATGTTCAGGCTGGCGTTCAATCCGCGCAAAGGGTCAAAGGTCCAGCGAACAAGATTGACACCACGCGCAAGGCACCACTCGCGCTGATACCACTTCAGCCGCGAGCCGAGATGTAATCCGCGTGCGTCCGGATGAACTGCGAGGCGATGGGAATGCTGCACGCCAGAGTCTTTGGTTGGAAACCCGAAGACATAGCCGATCAGCTGCCCCTCCAGAAACGCGCCTGCGCAAAGCCCGCCTTCCGCCTGGATCACCATCAAAAGATCAGCCGGATCGGCGGTGTCGTCCTTGCCCCAGACCTCATTCTGCAAGGTCTCGGCCTGTCGGAATTCCGACATTCCGGACAGTTCGCGGATTTCGGGTTGCGAGAGGGACTTGCTCACTTTGAAAAGGCCTCGATGCCCGAGGAAACTTTGGCAAGGAAGTCCCAGTCCAGCGTCACGCCGATCCCGGGGCCGGGCGGAACCGGCATCAGGCCCTCTTCTGCGGTTAGGACCTCGTTGATGATGTCCTTGGTGAAATAGCGACTGGAGCTGGAGGTGTCGCCCGGCTTGCGGAAGTTCGGTTGCGTCGAAAGGTGGATGTTATGCGCCCGTCCGATGCCTGCCTCAAGCATGCCGCCGCACCAGACGGGCACGTCGAAGGCCGCGCACAGGTCATGGATGCGCTTGGCTTCCAAATGGCCGCCGACGCGCCCAACCTTTATGTTGATGACACGCGCCGCATCGCTTTCCAGCGCCTTGCGGGCATCGGCCACCGAGCGGATGCTCTCGTCCAAACAGAGCGGTGTCTTGATGCGGGACTGCAGCTTGGCATGGTCATGAATATCGTCCCAAGCCAGCGGCTGCTCTATATAGTCAAGGTCAAGGGCATCCAGCGCCCGGAAGACCCCCGTGTCGGACAGCGAATAGGAAGTGTTGGCATCCACCGTCAGGTGGGCGCCCGGCAGCACATTGCGCACAGCAGCAACAACATCCACATCATGGCCCGGCTTAATCTTCAGCTTGATGCGTTTGTAGCCCAGTTCTTGATGTGTAACCGCCCGCTTTACTGTCTCCTCGACCGATGTGATCCCAAGCGAGACGCCAACCTCGATCGCGTCGCTTGTGCCGCCTAGAAGCGTCTTCAAAGGCAAGGACAACGACTTGGCCCAAAGGTCCCAGAAGGCCATCTCGACCATGGCCTTGGCCATGTAGAAACCACGCCAGGGGGTTAACAGCGCCTCTAGTTCCGCCGGGTTGGCAAAGCTTTTGCCAATGATCTGCGGCAAAAGAACGGTGCGAACAAAGTCCATGCTGCCGGTGATGGATTCGTCAAGATAATCAGGCAAGGGGTCCATGACCCCTTCGCCATACCCTTCCAACCCGTTGGCCTTCAGAATCAGCAGCGGGAAGGTCTTTTCATACATCGTGCCTGTGGCGATGGTGAAGGGCGTCACCAAGGGCAGGCTGACAAGGCGCATCTCGGCGCCGTCAATGCGCAGAGGCGCGTTGCACGGATGAGACGGTGGGTTTTGCGACATAGAGACCTCCCGCATGGTGCAGTTCGCCATGCTCTCAACTGCGCAGCCTAGCATTATGAAATCTTCCTTTCAACATTGACTGAACATCCACCATCTGGCAGTTTTCTTTCCAAAGGAGTCGAGCTTTGCCTGAACTGGTCAGCGAAAGGTCTGAAGATCGCCCCGCCGAGTTGATTGCGCGGCTGAACGCCAGTGCCAATTCTGCAAGCAAGGTCGAGCGTCGAATCGCGGGCTATCTGCTGGCCAACCTCGCCGAGTTGCCGTTCGAGACCGGCGCAAGTCTGGCTGAAAAGGCGGGGGTCAGTGCGGCCTCAATCAGCCGGTTCTGCAGGTCCATCGGATATGACGACATTAAGGACCTCAAGGCGAGCCTGAAATCCGGGTCGAGCGAGCCGGCATGGCTGATCGGCGACAAGTTGCAGGAATTCCATCAGCGCAGCCTTTTGGGCAACCGGCAACTCTCCATCGCACTTGAGAAAGAAATCGCTGCCCTGACAGCGGTGTATGCCCTTGCTGTCACGGCAGAGTTCGACCGAGTCGTGGAGCGTCTTGCCAGTCGCCCGAAGGTCTTCGTTGCCGGGTTTCAGGCTGAGCGCGGCCACGGCGCGAGCTTGGCCAATAACCTGCAATATCTTCGGCCGGGCGTGCTTCAAGTGGACGTCGCGGGCGGCCATTTTGCCGAAATCCTGCTGTCAGACCCGTCAAAGACCTGCCTCATCCTGTTCGACGGCAGGCGATATTCGCGTCTGACGCACGACCTTGCCTTCGCCGCCGAGGCGCGCGGAATCCCGGTGACGCTGATCTCGGACCCCTATTGCAGTTGGGCACGCGGGAAAGTTTCTGAAATCCTGACCGTGCAGACGGACCTGAACCATTTCTGGGATGCAACGTCGGCCATGAGTAGCCTGATCGGCCTTCTTGCCAACGGTGTTTTCAAGGTCCTTGGCGCCGCAGAAGTCGAGGCCCGCATGGAAAGCGTCAGCACACTTTACGATCAGTTCATTGGCCATGTCGGTAAAGACGGGCCTGCAAGTGGCTAAGGGCGCGAAAGCACACGACAGGTTCTGGCATCTCGTCAGCGCCATGACGCCCCCGCCCGGCATTTCCTGAAGGATCGCCATGCCCTACATCGTCCTTTCTGCCGAATTCTTTACGGAAAACAATACGTTCAAGAAGGGATTGACGGAGCTGCGTGATTTCCGCTCCGACACGCTTGCCCTGGGAAGTGCAGCAATTGATCTGCGCGGATCAGCGGAAAACACGGAACTGGCAGGTTTCATTGCTGCGGCCAAAGAGCTTGGTTGGACCCTGAATCACACGGTTTCCGCCACCGCAGCCCCCGCTGGCCCGGTCTCGCGCGAGGCTTTCGAGCATATTGCGGGGATTATCTGCGACGCGGCCCGGGCACAGCGGGGCAAGCTTGACGGCATCCTTCTTGGCCTTCATGGCGCACAGGTGGTCGAGTTCTGCGAGGACGGCGAGGGCGAGCTTTTGCGTCGTCTGCGTCAGATCGTTGGCCCAGACCTGCCGATTGCCGTGACGCTGGATCTGCACGCCAACGCCACGCAGACGATGGTGGACCTTGCCCAGATATGGGTCAGCTACAAAACCTATCCGCATGTCGACATTCGCTTTGCCGGGCACAGGGCGGCGCACTTGCTTCATGCAGCCATGGCGGGCCAGACCCGCCCCGCTACCCTGCGCCGCGCCCCGCCGATGCTGGAGGAGGCGACCTCAGGCCGTTCAGACACTGGGCCGATGGTTGCGGCCTATGCCCGTGCTCGCACAGAGGAAAAAGAACCGGGCATCCTTACTGTTTCCCTCAACGCGGGCTTTGCCGAAGCCGATATCCGCGATGCGGGGCCAAGTGTGCTTGTCACCTTTGACCGCGCGGTCCTGGGGGCAGACGTGCGTGCGAGTGAAATTGCCGATGCCCATGCCCGCGCCATCTGGGCGGCCCGGCATATCAGCGGCAATGATTACCTGACCGTCGAAGAGGCCGCGCACATCGCTAGGGACTTTGATCCAGGCCGGGGCCCGCTGGTCATTGCCGATTATGCCGACAATCCCGGCGCAGGGGCTTATGGCGATGCGACCAATCTTCTGCGCGCACTTCTGGATGCCGGAGTGACCAACGCAGCCTTCGCCCCGATGGTTGACCCCGCATTGGCAGAGGAATTGCACCTCCATCGCGAGGGCGAGGTTGTGACCGTCGATTTGGGCGGCAAGAACGATCCGGGCTTCGGCGGCGGGCCGCTTCGGCTGTCGGGAAAGATCATGAAGCTGTCGGACGGCGCCTTTCGAGGCGATGGTCCGATGTTGGGCGGGCTTCAGCGGACCTACGGAACGACGGCGGTGCTTCGGGTGGACGGGATCGACATCCTTGTCGTGACCGAGCCTGAACAGGTGCTGGACCGGCAGCAACTGGCGGCGTTCGGCATCATGCCTTTGGAAAAATCGGTCCTGGCGCTGAAGAGCATGCAGCACTTCCGCGCTGCCTTCGAACCCATCGCGGGCAAGGTCATCGTCTGCGACAGCGGCGCTTTGGCAACGCCGGACCTGACACGAAAACCCTATAGCAAGGTTCGTCGACCCGTCTGGCCGCTTGACCCGGAAGCAGTTTACTCAGGGGGCGAGCCATGACCCAGATCGATCCGGTAGAACTTTCAGCGCGGCTGATCCGCTGCCCCACCGTAACGCCAGCCGAAGGCGGGGCACTGCAACTTCTTGAGGCACTCCTGACGTCTGGCGGCTTTGAATGCCACCGGGTTGACCGCAACGGCATTGCCAACCTTTTCGCTCGTTGGGGACCAAAGGGTGCCATGCGCACCTTCGGGTTCAATGGTCATACCGATGTGGTGCCGGTGGGCGATGCAGCGGCATGGACACATGACCCGTTCGGTGGGCAGATCGTCGACGGGGAGCTTTGGGGCCGAGGGGCGACCGATATGAAGACAGGCGTTGCTGCCTTTGTCGCGGCAGCGGTAGACTTTGCACGGCAGGCCAGCCTTGGTGAGAATGCGATCATCTTGACTATCACTGGCGACGAAGAAGGCATCGGCGCCGATGGAACGCGCGCCATCCTTGACTGGATGGAGGCCACGGGCGAACGGATGGATGTCTGCCTTGTGGGCGAGCCGACCTGCCCCGAGCGCTTGGGTGACATGATCAAGATCGGTCGGCGTGGGGCCCTGATGGCACGGATCACAGCTACGGGTGTTCAGGGCCATTCCGCCTATCCTCACCGCGCGAAAAACCCCTTGACCGCTCTGGTCCGGCTTCTGGACGGGCTGGCCAGCCATGAACTGGACAGAGGAACCGCGCACTTCGACCCTACGACCCTTGCAATCACCACGATCGATACCGGCAACACGGCCGACAACGTGATCCCCGCCCGGGCAGTGGCCAAGGTCAACATACGATACAATGACGCCCATTCATCGGCCAGCCTCGATACTTGGCTGAAAAGCGAAGCGGCACGGGTGACCGCAGAGACCGGCATCAGCTTCGAGATCGCGCTGGACGTATGGGGGGAGAGTTTCGTTACCCAACCCGGCCCGCTTGTCGAGCTTGTCGCAGCGGCCATCAAGGCCAAGACGGGTCTCATGCCCGAGCTTTCAACGACCGGAGGCACGTCGGACGCGCGCTTTGTTCGCGGTCATTGCCCCGTGGTCGAGTTTGGACTCGTCGGAAAGACCATGCATCAGGTTGATGAGCGGATCGAAGTGGCACAGATCGTGGGTCTGAAGGCGATTTATGGGCGGATACTTCGCGACTATCTCGAATAGGCTGCCCCGACGGGGGCGCAAACGCCATGACAGGCAGGGGGTAAAGACATGGATTTTGGTTTGAAAGGCAGGACAGCGGTGGTCTGTGCCTCAAGCAAGGGGCTTGGCAAGGCCTGTGCCGCGGCCCTTGCAGCAGAGGGAGCGGATGTTGTTATCAACGGCCGGAATCCCGAGACTGTCGCCGCGGCGGTCAAGGAGATCTCTGCCGTTGCGAAAGGGCGCGTTATCCCAGTTGTGGCCGATGTGGCGACCGAAGACGGGCGCGCCCTGCTTCTGCAGCCGATCCCCCACCCCGACATTCTTGTCACCAACTGCGGCGGTCCGCCCTTCGGCAATTTCCGGGACTTTGATCGCAACGATTGGATGCGCGCGATCGAGGGGAACATGCTGTCGGCCATTGACCTCATCAAGGCAGTGATCGACCCGATGATCGAGCGGAAACATGGGCGGATCGTGAACATCACATCGGTCGCGGTGAAGGCACCAATCGCCGAACTATGCCTGTCGAACGCGGCCCGCAGTGGCCTGACGGGCTTTGTCGCTGGCCTTGCGCGTGAGGTCTCGCGTGCCAATGTGACTATCAACAACTTGTTGCCCGGCACTTTTGCGACAGATCGCATTCTGGAACAGGCCCGCCATGCAGCCCAAGACATCAGTTTTGAAGAGCAGGTTGCACTCTGGCAGTCACAAGAGGTTTCGGGCCGCATGGGCAGGCCCGAAGAGCTTGGCGCCCTTTGCGCGTTCCTCTGCAGCGACCATGCCGGCTATGTCACCGGGCAGAACATCCTGATGGATGGCGGGGGCTATCCGGGGACGTTCTGACCCTCAGGCCAGGCCTAGATCCTGCGCCTGGGCGTCGATCAGTGCTCGCTGAAGGTCGATGAACGGGGCAGGGGGCTGCTGCAGCATCTGGTTGTCTGCCACCGGGTCGACGACATCGGTCCGGCGCCCCAACAGGCTTTCCACGACAGCCAGCCCGCAAAAGGGTACCATGGCTTCGGAGTAGCCACCCTCGTGGGCGCATACCAGACGCCCGCCGCAAAGCTCTTCGGCCAACGACAGAGTCCCTTCCGCTAAAGCACGGAACGTGTCCGACGTGGCCAGCATGCGCCCCATCGGGTCCAACCCGTTGGCGTCGTAGCCGCAAGCGACAACGATCAGGTCGGGTGTAAAACGACGAAGTGCGGGGGCAACGATCCTTTCGAAGGCATCAAGATAGCTATGATGGCCCCCGCCCGGCATGAGCGGAATGTTGATGTTGAACCCTTCGCCAGCGCCACGACCACGATCTTCGGCCTTGCCCCGGCTGACCGGATAATTCGCCGCTTGGTGGATCGAAATGGTCAACGTATCATCGCGATCATAGTAGATCGCCTCGGTTCCATTGCCGTGATGCACGTCCCAGTCGAGTACCGCAACGCGCAGCTTGCCTTCCTGGGCACGGGCAGCCTCCAAGGCGATGGCGATATTGGCTAGAAGGCACAGCCCCATGCCTTCCCCGGGTTCGGCATGATGCCCGGGCGGCCTTGCCAGCGCATAGGCGTTGCGAATGCCACCCCACAGCACATCCGCCACCGCCCGCTTGACCAGCCCGGCCGAAAGCGAGGCCGCCTCGAAACTGTGACGCACCATCAAGGATGTCTTGCCGGGTGCTGCCATGCCACTGGCCGAGGTTTCGCGGAAAAGATCGACATAGTCCTTGGTGTGAACGCGCAGAATGTCATCAAGTGTGACCGGTTCCGCCTTGCGCACATTCAGATGGTCCCAAAGGCCGGAAACCTCCAGCAGGTTCTTGAACCGGCGCTTGGTCTCCGGATTCTCTAGGTGGCTGGTTCCCGCTGGCGGCTGAACATAGCCACCAACCGGCAGGGTCAGAACGGCTTCCCCCCAAGAATGCCACAGGCATCGTTCGTCATGGTAGAACGCTGTCGTCATCTTTTCCTCCTGTTCCAAGCCGGCGTCAGCTCGCTGGACTTGTCACCCCGGTTTCCCAGTCCTTCAGGCGCGCTCTTCTGAGCCAGCGCCGGCTGCCGAAATGTCATGGGCAGTTTTCGATCCTGAGCCCTTGATAGCAAGATGGAGTTTTTCTGGCAATAATTGACTCAAAGACAGAAAAGCTCCATTCTTGACCTCTAACATTGCAAAGGGATCGAAATGGCGGACGAATCAGCCCCTATCGTGGCTCTTCGGCAAGTGCTGGAACAAAGCCGGGAAAGCGCTACCCCTGCGGAACGTGCGATTTCCACTTACATGATGGAAAACCTCTCCAGCTTGCCCTTCGAGACAGCAGCGTCGGCTGCGCGCAAGATCGGCGTGTCGGAGACCACATTGGGGCGCTACTGCCGCGCCCTCGGGTTAAAGCACTTCAAGGACCTGAAGGCTCGGCTTCAGGCCGATATCGGCACCCATGCTTGGCTTCCCAGTGACCGGTTGCGCGACTTCAAGGAACGCTCACGTCGCGGCACGGTCGAGGCGAGCCTGGCGCTGGAAAAGGAAATGTCGGCTATCCTGACCGTACATGAACTGGCCGCATCTGCCGGGTTTTCGCGGGCCGTCAACATGCTCGCCACACGCAGGGAGGTCTACGTTGCTGGCTTTCAGGCTGAGCGTGGCTTTGCGCATTATTTTGTTGACAGCCTGGTTTATCTGCGACCGGGCGTGCGGCTCGCTTCCGCGGCCGACGGGCACTTTGCCGATGTCTTGACCGCAAACCCGAACGAGGCCTGTCTCGTCCTCTTGGATGGTCGGCGCTATTCCCGTCTGACGCTGGAGCTTGCGCAATCCGCCAAAGCGCGGGGGATGCCTATAATCCTTGTCACGGACACCTATTGCGATTGGGGGCGCGAAGTTGCGACCGAGGTTTTCGCTGTGCCCAGCGATCTCAATCACTTCTGGGACGCGACCACGCCAATGGTCAGCCTGCTTGGGCTGATGCTCAACGCCATCTTCACCGTGCTTGGCCCCGAGGTGGAAGCCCGCATGGCCGAAGTGTCAGATTATTACGGCAAGTTTGTGGGCCACACCGGGCCCAGCCGAAACCAGAAAAAGAAATCCAAGAACACATCTTCAACAGGGGAGAAGGAATAATGACGAGACATCACCGACATCTGTGGGCTGGCCTAGGGCTGAGCGCTATGCTCAGCTTCTCGGCACCGGCTATGGCGGACGAGTTGGTCGCAGCGCTGAAGGGCGCCGAAGTTGGCGTGTCGACCTACGACATGCTCAAGGCCATCAACTCGAACGTTGCAAGCACGCTGATTTACGACTCATTGATCGAACAGGATGCCAATCACGGCTATGTGCCCGCTCTGGCGGAAAGCTGGGAAGAAGCGCCGGACGGCCTGCAGTGGACCTTCCACCTGAAGAAGGGGGTCAAGTTCCACAATGGCGTTGACTTCAATGCTCAGGCGGTGGCCGACTGGCTGGCGATGTTCAAGGGCACCGATTTCGAATACTATCTTGGCGCGGTTAAGGAGATCGTCGTTGTCGACGAATACACAATCCGCCTGGACATGACCCGATCCGACCCGAACCTGCTTTACAACCTGTCCACCCCCTTCGGCGGTGTCATGGAACCCGGCGCCCGGAAGGCCGATGGCGACAATTACGGTTTGACTGCCGCAGTGGGCACGGGGCCCTACAAGCTGGAAAGCTTTGCCGTGGGACAAGAAACCGTTCTCGTCCGAAATGACGACTATACTTGGGGCGCCAAGACGGCGACCAACACTGGCCCTGCCAATATCGAACGCATCCGCCTGCGCGAGATCGGCGAGGCCTCGACCTCGTTCCTTGAGCTTCAGACGGGTGGCGTCGACATGCTTCTTGGCGTACCGCAAGAGTTTCTGTCAGAGGCTGCGGGCCTGCCGAACATCAAGCTGATGACGATGCCTGAGCTTGAAATCTACTACTTGGGCATGAATGTCACCGCCGCGCCCTTTGACGATATCCGGGTGCGTCAAGCGGCGGCCTTGGCCGTGAATCAGCAGGCGATCAAAGACAACCTCTTTGGTGGGGCAGGAAATACTCCGTCGACTTTCATGATCGCGTCCCTGCCTGAAGAGAAGGTGGCCGATCAGTTCCGCATCAAGTTTGACATGGATAGGGCGAAGGCCCTTCTGGACGAAGCGGGATGGGTGGCTGGCGCCGATGGAATCCGTGCCAAGGATGGCCAGCCGTTGAAGATCACGCTCTGGACGCAGTCGGATTCTAACTTCCGCCGCGTGACCGAGGTGATTCAGGCGCAGTTGAAGGATGCAGGCTTTGCAGCTGATATCGTGACCTTCGACAGCGCAACCATTCGCGACCAGTATAAGGCCGGCACGCATCAGGCTGCCGTGCGGTCCTACTTCTATGACAACGCAACTATCCTGGATTGGTTCTTTGGAGGGGATCGTCTTGGATATCCGAACATCTCGATGCTTAACGATCCCAAGGCGGAAGAGCTGCGCAACACGGCGATGACAGGCTCGAAGACCGGCGAAGAGTTCACCAAGAACTTCATCGCATACCACGAATACATCCTGTCGCAGTTCCCGTTTGCGCCGATCTACGAACCGGTAGGCAATGTTGCCTATAACGCTGACCGGGTGATCATGCCCGAGACCATCAATTCCCCGGTCTTTCAGCGGGCTGCGGTCATGGACCTGAAGCTGGCGAACTGACACAAGGAAACGGGGATCGGGAGATGCTTGGCTTTATCATCAAGAGAAGTCTTCTCCTGATCCCCGTATTCTTTGCGGCGTCGATCGTCGCTTTCCTTCTGATCCACCTTGTTCCTGGCGATCCGGTCGACAGCCTTCTGACTGTCGGCTCCCCGCCTGAGCAACGGCAGATCCTCACCGAGCGCTACGGCTTGGACAAGCCGCTGGTCGTTCAGTATGGCATCTGGATCTGGGGTGTCCTGCAAGGGGACCTTGGCACTGCCATCATCATGCGCCGCCCGGTTGCCGACTTGATGGCCGATGCGCTGCCTCACTCCATCGCCCTTGGGGTAAGTGCTTTTCTGTTCTACACCGTTGTTGGCGTAACGCTTGGCGTGACTGCTGCGCTTTTCCGGGATCGCTGGCCCGACCGGGCGATCATGACCGGTGTCCTCTTTGGCTCGACTTTGCCCAGTTTTTGGCTCGGGCTCTTGTTGATGCTTGTCTTTTCCGTCTGGCTTGGCTGGTTGCCCGTTTCAGGGGCACGTGGGGCCAGCAGCCTTGTGCTGCCGGTCCTGACCATCGGTCTCGGCGGCACGGCCCTCGTGGCACGCATAACCCGTGTCGCCATGGTGGAAACCCAACGGAAGGATTTTGTTATGCTTCTCCATGCCAAGGGGATGCATCCATTGCGCATCCAACTCTTGCGCGTGTTGCACCATGCCCTGATCCCGGTCGTCACGATCCTTGCCCTCAGGATCGGCTTTGTCCTTGGCGGTGCCATCACGGTCGAGATCGTCTTTGCCCGTCCGGGCATTGGCACGCTTCTGATCAGGGGCATAATGCAGCACGACTACCCTGTGGTGCAGGCCTGTCTCTTGATGCTGTCCACGGCCGTCATTCTGGGCACCTTCTTGGGCGACGTGCTGCAGGCACTGATGGACCCCCGGGCGCGGGCGAACCTGTCATGATGCGCTGGATTGCCCCCTTTCGCAGTGCGTTTGGTCGGTCCATGGGGTTCGTTGCCGGCTCTTGGCTGGTGTTTCTGATTGCCGTCGCCGTCTTTGCGCCAGTGCTGACCCCCTACGACTACGATGTTCAGAACCTCGCCAATGCCAAGATGCCCCCCGATGCGGCGCACTGGATGGGCACGGACGAGTTCGGCCGAGACCTGTTGACGCGCATCCTCTATGGCGCGCGGACATCTTTGACCGTGTCCACCGTTTCGATTGGCCTGTCGCTGATGGCAGGTCTGACACTTGGTGCGGCAGCAGCCTATTTCGGGGGCTGGTTCGACCGGGTCGTGACAACGGTGGTTGACCTCACTTGGTCCTTCCCGGAAATCCTGATCGCCTTGATCCTTGTGGCCATCATCGGGCCCGGGACAACAGGCACCATGGTTGCGATCGCGGTGGCGTATCTGGCCCAATTCACCCGTTTGACCCGGGCGCAGATCCTGTCTCTGAAGTCCGAGACGTATATCGAGGCTTCCCGCAGCCTTGGGGCTAGCCACAAGCATCTGTTGTTCCGGCACCTGATCCCCAATGCCTTGGCACCTGTGCTGGTTGCCGCGATGCTGGCCACAGGCGATGCGATCATCCTGGAGGCGACGTTGGGTTTCTTCGGCCTCGGGGCACAACCGCCCACGCCCAGCTGGGGTGCCATGATGTCTTCGGGGGCAGCCCAGCTGTTTACGGCGCCCTGGATCATTCTGCTGCCGGGCCTTGCCCTGACCATTACCGTGATCGCAATCAATCTGTTCGGCGATGCCCTCATTTCGGCGCTAGACATCCGAACCAAGCTGAGGGACGCCTGATGCTGTTGCAGGTTCAGGATCTTCGGGTCTCAATCGGCAATGTCACGCCGCTGGACGGGGTCAGTTTCGCGCTGGATCGGGGTCAGATCCACGGGTTGGTCGGCGAAAGCGGCTCCGGAAAGTCGCTGACTGCCATGGCGATCATGGGTCTTCTGCCCCTGATAGGCGGTCGCATCATTGGTGGAAATCTGGCCTTCGACGGTCATTCCCTTCAGCGCCCTGAGGCTGAACTTCGCAAACTGCGCGGGCGCCGCATTGCCTTCATCACCCAGAACCCGATGACTGCCCTTGACCCGGTCCGCCACATTGGCGGCCAAGTCGACGAAGTGGCGATGATGCACCTGGGCCTTGATCGCAAAGCCGCACGCGAACGTACGATCGAGATATTGACCCAATTGCGGATTTCGTCGGCCGAGACGGTCGTCCAATCCTATCCCCACCAGCTTTCGGGCGGGATGAAACAACGCATCGTCATCGCCATGGCTCTGGCGGGTGAGCCTGACCTGATCGTGGCGGACGAACCCACGACAGCGCTCGATGTTACCGTACAGGCCCAGATCATCCACATCCTGACCTCGCTGGTGCGGGAAAGGGGTCTGGGGCTTTTGCTCATAACGCATGACATGGGCGTTGTGGCACAGGCTTGCGATCTGGTGACCGTACTCTACGCTGGTCGCGTGGCAGAGAAGAGCACCACCGCCGCACTGTTTCAGGCACCGCGCCACCCCTATACCAACGCCTTGATGACCAGCGTTCCGCGCGACGACATGGCGCCTGGGGCGTTGAAGGGGATTCCTGGTTCGGTCCCCTCGGTCGCTGGCTATCCGGCAGGATGCCGTTTCCATCCACGTTGCCCCCGCAAAACGGAGGTCTGTGTCGCGACCGTGCCGCCGCTTGTGGCAATCAACACAGAGAGTGCGCTTGCCTGCCACAATCCGCTGGAAGGAGCCCGCTCGTGACCGAGATCTTGCGGCTTGAAAACCTGACCAAAGTTTTCACGCAGCCCGATGGGGCCTTTGGCAAACCGCGTCAGATGACGGCGGTGCGTGATGCATCTCTGTCGGTCAATAGGGGCGAAGTCGTGGGCATTGTGGGCGAATCCGGTTGCGGGAAATCCACCCTTGCCCGCCTGATCCTGCGCCTTGTCGAGCCGACTTCGGGCCGGGTGCTACATGGCGGGACGGACATCACCCAACTGTCCCATCGCGCGCTGCAAGAGGCGCGCAGGAACATGGCCATGGTCTTTCAAGACCCCTATTCCAGCCTCGACCCCCGCTACACCGTGGCCGATTGCCTAGCCGAGCCCTTTGTCGTGCAGGGTGTCGAGGTGCCGAAAGGCCGGATCGAGGCGCTGCTGGATCAGGTTGGGCTGTCGCGCGCCATGGGGCAAAGCTATCCGCACCAACTGTCAGGCGGGCAACGCCAGCGGGTCGGCATCGCCCGTGCGCTTGCCTTGTCGCCCCACCTGCTAATCTTGGATGAACCGACCGCGTCTTTGGATGTTTCCATACAGGCCCAAATCATCTCGCTTCTGCAAGAGCTGCAAGCGTCAATGGGCCTGACCTATATCTTCATCAGCCACGACCTTGGCCTTGTCCGCTATTTCTGCAATCGGATTGTCGTGATGTATCTGGGCTCGGTGGTGGAAGAAATCCGCGATCCCAGTGCGCCGCCGCAACATCCCTACACCGCCACTTTGATGGCATCAACTTTTGCCCCGGATCCAAGGCACCGCAAGGATCTGGTTGCCCTTGAAGGGGAAATCCCATCACCGTTCAATTTGCCGGTCGGTTGTGCGTTCGCCGGGCGCTGCAATCGCGCCTCGGAACGCTGTCGGTCAGAAAGGCCGGGTCTAGCAGCCGGGTTAAATGAACATTCGGTCGCGTGTTTTAATCCTTTGCCCGCCTAGGGGCTTTGTCAGAACAAACTGGCTTGAGGCGGGCAGGGCGTCTGCGTAGCCTTTCGGGATGACCAATCGCTCCCCTTTTCTCTACTTTAAGACAAGCCCAGAGATCATGCGCTTGGCAGTGATGCTCTACATTCGTTTCCCGCTGTCGCTGCGCAACGTCGAGGACCTGCTGCATGAACGCGGTGTCGAGATCAGCCGCAAAAAAAGTGTGCGATTGGTGGAACCGGGTTGGTCCGATGTTGGCTGCAGAACTTCGGCGCAAGCGGGTAGAACGAATGCGCGGATGCAATCACTGGCGCTGGAATTTCGACGAGGTATTTGTGCAGATGAGCGGTGTGACGCACTACCTCTGGCGTGCTGTTGATCACGGGGTTGAGGTGCTGGAAAGTGTGGTTACCAAGACCCGGGATCGCAAGACCGCACTGAAATTGCTTAAGAAATAGGTGAAACAGCATGGCAGACCAGCGAGCATTGCGACGGACTGCATGCGCTATTACGGCGCGGCCCATAGGGACCCTGGGCGCGGCGATGACCGGGAGATGGGCCGCTGGCTCAACGATCGGGCTGAGAACTCACACCTGCCACTCCGACGACGGGAGCGGGCGATGTTGCGGTTCCAGCGCATCCGAACGTTGCAGAAGTTCGCGTCAGTCCATGCCTTGGTCCACAACCACTTTCCGACGGAGTGTCACCTCCAGAACCGCGTTCACTTCAAAAAGCCACGCGCCGCCGCTCTCGGTGAGTGGCGCGGCCTTCTTGCCGCCTAATGCCCACGTCGGTTTGGTAAACGGAGACTGGTTCGGATTTTTCTGATAGCACCCAGCACGGCGCTACGAACTGGTTTCAGCTTTTGGCTATGGAATAGAGTGAGGTGTGCCTTGGCGGAAGAACGCAAGGATGGCGCAAATTGATGTCACTCCAAGAATCCCCCCCATCCAGAGCGCCAATTGATAAGAGTGCGTGCGGTCAAACAGTATTCCGGCAAGCCATGGAGCAAATATCCCAGCACACCCCCATGCCGTGAAAACACGTCCGTAAATCCTTGAGCTGTTCGCGGCTCCGAAAATCTTTGCGATGACTGCGGGATAAGCAGCGATAATGCCGCCGTATGAAAAGCCTACAACGGCTAAGCTGCACATTGTTAGGTCAGGGTTCATCGGAACTGAAAGAACGCCCAACCCGGCCGCTGACAAGAATGGCAGAGCGACAAGCAATCGAGGCGCAAGAATTTGGTCAACCAACCGGCCTGCGATTAAGCTGCCTGCCAAGCTACATGCCGCGATCAATGCAGGAGCGATCCATACGGCGCCCCCAAACCCTTGAGCATGCGCTATGCCGGCCGCATGCCCGATCGTCATCAACCCAGCAGCGACAGCGGATCCGTATCCCACCCACAACAGTAGAAATTCGCCAATTCGCAAATTGGTATGTGACGTTTGACTGGCTTCTACTTTGAAAGCCACCTTCGAAACTTGCAGCAAGCTGGCGCAGATTAGGGCAGCCAAAACCAGTGCACCAGCCAATCCGAACATCGCTGATCGTACCCCGCCAAACGTGACGGCTTGCACGAAGAAAAAGGGGGAAATTGTCGCGCCAAGCGCATAGGCTGCCGTGACGATGCCTATGGAGGTGCCTTCACGCCCTTCATTTGCCTGCGAGGCAATGTGAAGCCCAAAGCTATAGCCGAGACCGTTCGCCCAACCAAAAAAGAGGCTGTAGCCAAGCCAAACAATCGGTAACGAGGGCGCTGTCGCAGCGATCAATGCGCCCAGTGCGGCAACCGCGCAGATGAGCAAGACAAAACGGGACGCTGAGAAACACGCGAATAACCGATGGCCGAAGAGGACCGCAATTGTCAGCGACCCAAGCGCAAGTGAGTAAGTCGCACTGACCAGTGCACGCGGCGCTCCAAAATGGATTTCCAGAGGCGGCACAAGCACAGAAAACGCATGAATAGACCCCAAGGCAAATGCAAGAATAGAAGCAGCAAGCAGCACCAAAGTTCCGCTATGTGTTCTGGACCGAGGCATGACCGATTTCCTGACCTAGCAGTTTTTTTGAAACCCAAGACTCACGCCGATACGGCGCATTGCTCGCTCGGCTCAGGTAGAGCCGCGATGGGTCGCTTTGTGTTGGCGCGGTCTTGCTTTTTCTGGCTCTGAGTCATTGGGCGAACCTCGCGCAGGCGCGCAGAGTAACAGGCGTACGCCGCACACGGATGAAGAGAATTCTTCACTGGGTCGAGCCCGACCGCAGCCAATTCAGAAATGGCAGGTCTGCTTTGGCGATCCTTCAAAGCCACCTAGGTACATCCTTGCCGCCGGGGTACGTCATCTTCTGAAAACCGCGCGGGTACCGGACTCTTCGTTCGCAGGTGCCTCGGACGACGATCAGAAGGACTGTAAAAAGGGCGCTCTCCCTTGCTCCAGCCGGACCTCCTGAGAAAAGGGTACCGACTTTGGCACGGCATTACATTCCCAAAGCATGTTTGCGCGTTTCGGACCATCGTGTGATCAGGTGGTCCGTCATCATCCCCATAAAGGCCACCGCGAACCCTAGCACCAGACCCTTACCGACATCGGTCGAAGACAGAGCGCGCTGCATCTCTTGCCCAAGATCCTGGGTGCCGATGAAGGCGGCAATGATGACCATGAACAGTGCGAACATGATCGATTGATTGGCGCCCACCACCAGTGTTGGCACAGCAAGCGGCAGTTTCACATGCCAAAGAATCTGGCCTTTGGTCGCGCCTGACATCTCGGCTGATTCCACGATCTCGGGTGGGATTCCGCGCAGGCCTTCAATGGTGTAGCGAATGATCGGCACAGTCGCAAAAACCATGACCGCTGCAATCACCGCCACGTCATTCACCCCGAACAGCATGACGACCGGGATGAGATAGATGAAGCTGGGGAAGGTCTGAAGCGTGTCGCAGATCAGCAGGAACCGCTGCGCGCGGACTGGCTTGCTCGCACCGAAAATGCCCAGAGGCACCCCGATTATCAGGGCAAGCGCGACCGAAACCGTCACGGTATAGACCGTGATCATCGCGCGGTCCCACCAGCCCGACAGCGCGATGGGCAGGACGAAGGCCAGACAGATCAGCGCCGAACGTGCGCCCCCAATGCGCCAGCCGATACCGGCCAGTAGCACCAGAACGGCTGATGTTGGCAGCCACAGGAAGGCATCGCGCACCGGGATGAGAATCCATGTGATAAGGAACCATCGCAGCCAATCGGTCACTGGCGAGATCATATCGATGAAGCCGCCGACAAGGCTGTCAATCGGCCCGGCTAGGCTAAGCGCCTGCTTGCGGTCAACTTCGATGAAATAGGGATGGAGGGCTGCAAGACCAAGACCAATTGCCACCAGCCCCGCCCAGATCACCCAATACCGATGGCGCTGGACCCAGCTTGCGCCGGGTGCGTGATGTTCGGGCTGTTTCACCGCCCAAGCCTTGGACAGACGGTCCAGAACGACGGCCAAAAGCACAATGGTTATCCCGATTTCCACCGACAGACCGATTTTCAGTGCCTGCAACAGTTGCAAGAGCTTCTGGCCAAGGCCTGGCATGCCGATAAACGAAGCCAGAACCACCATGGCCAAGCTTTGCATGATCACCTGATTGACGCCGATCAACAGCTCGGTCCGAGCTGCTGGCAGGCGGACACGGGTCATCAGTTGCCAGCGCGTCGCACCGCTCATCTTGCCGCTTTCGATGATTTCAGGCGATACCGCGCGCAATCCCAACAGCGTCATGCGGATCATAGGTGGCACCGAAAAGATCACCGTTACAATGGCGCCAGCCTTGGGGCCAACGCCGATAAACACCACGACCGGGATCATGTAGGCAAAGTGCGGCATTGACTGCGCGATGTTCAGCAGCGGATTTATGATCCGCTCGGCAAAGCGCGACCGCCACGCCAACGTCCCCACGGCAAGGCCAATCACAATCGAAAGCGGTGCCGCAACCACGATGACCGACAGCGTCTCCATCGCCCATTTCCATTGCCCCATGACAGCAATCCAGACGAATGTGCCCCCCGAGATCATTGCCAGACGCCAACCCGCCAAGGCGTAGCCGATCACCGCAAAGGTTGCCGCGATCACCACCCAAGGGATCGGACCAAGGCGGGGCCACCGCGATTTGCCGTAAAGGAGGTTTGCCGTGACATCGAGACAGAACTCTACCGCATCTGAAAAGGCGCGGGTGGCCGTCATCAGGCCCAGATCATCTCGGGCAAAGGCAAAAATAACGTTGATCACGTCGGCAAAGGGCAGCACCAGAGCCTCGGGGACGCGCAGCAAAGGCGGGGGCAGCACATTGCGAAACACAACAAGCACGACCGCGGCCAGCACAAGTGCCAGCGCAATGCGCTTTTGATCGAAGGCTTGGTGTTCGACCGTCTTGGCGTCCGACATCATGGGGCCGGCCCCAGCAACAGATCCACTGCGGCCTTTCTGTCCAAGACTCCGGTGATCCGCCCTTGGTCATCACACAACGGGATTTGCGAACGGGTGTCTTCGACAATCTGGCGGCCCAGCATATGCAGCGTCTGTGCAGCGGGAAGCGCGTGGCCATCAACCGGCGTGCCGTTGACCGCCTTGGCGAGCGCCCCGGCGCGCACCACCCGGGTGCGATCAACCGCGGCGGTGAATTTCGCCACATAGGGCGTTGCGGGCGACAGCACGATGCGCTCGGGCGTGTCGACCTGCTCCACAGCCCCATCCTTCATAATGGCAATGCGGTCGGCCAGACGCAGGGCTTCGTCAAAGTCATGGGTGATAAACACGATGGTCTTGGCCACCATCGCCTTGAGTCGCAGGAATTCGTCCTGCATTTCGCGCCGGATCAGCGGATCAAGTGCGGAGAAGGGCTCGTCCAGAAACCAGATGTCTGGCTCAACGGCAAGCGACCGGGCGATGCCCACGCGCTGTTGCTGCCCGCCTGACAATTCGCGTGGGAAATATCCCTCGCGGCCCTTAAGGCCGACCAGCGCGAGCATCTCGCTGGCGCGCGCGATCCGCGATGCGCGATCCTGTCCGCGCATTTCCAAAGGAAAAGCCACGTTTTCCAGTGCCGTGCGATGCGGCAGCAAGCCAAAGCTTTGGAACACCATGCCCATCTTGCTGCGCCGCAGTTCGATCAACTCGGCATCACTCAGACGGCCAATGTCGCGCCCCTCGACCGATACTGTGCCTGCGGTAACATCCAATAGGCGGGCAAGACAGCGAACCAGCGTCGATTTGCCCGAGCCTGAAAGCCCCATCACAACCAGCATTTCGCCCTTGTGAATGTCCAAGGTGACATCGCGCACGGCAGCGATGTGACCCGTTGCGCGCAAATCATCAACGGTGGTCTGCGGTGTTAGGCGGGGTCCAAGCTGGTCTGGCCTGTCGCCAAAGACTTTCCAGACATTCTTGCAAGAAAGGACAATATCTGTGTCAGCCAACGGGGTCTCCGGTATGAAAGGACCACCCGGCAAAGCCGGGTGGTGAGTTTTGGACATGTCACCCGAAGGTGGCGTCGGAGATCATTCGGTCCAAGGCTTCCAAACAGCCTCGTTCGCGGCCAGCCATGCGGCAGCAGCGTCTTCTGGTTCCATCCCGTCAATGTCGACCAACTTGGCCATCTCGGCGATCTGGGCGTTGTTGAAGTTGACCTTTTGCAGCGCAGCATAGGCGGTGGGCCACTTATCCTTCATCCCATCCCATGCGGCGATCTTCATATAGCCATTGGCCGGGTTGCCGCAGTCGTAGACCTTGTCTGGCAACGGACCTTTGGCCGGATCCTTGTCGCAACCGTCTTCCCACGCAGGGAATTCCACAAACTCGCCCGGCCAGACGGCTTCAGCAAAGTTCGGGGTCCAGTTGAACAAGACGATCGGTGTCTTGTCTTTTTCAGCGGCTGCGATTTCGGCCCAAAGGGCTGCGGCCGAGCCTGCGTTGACCACGGTAAAGTTCATGCCCAAGGCTTCGACTTTTTCCGCGTCATGCTTCAGCCAGTCCACGGGGCCGCCCAAGAAACGACCCTTGTCGCCGGTTTCAGGGGTCACGAACAGCGCGGCGCAGTCATTCAGCGCCTTCCAGTCGGGCAGACCCGGGCAGGCCTCTTTGGTCCACATCGGATACCACCAGTCTTCGCGGGTGATGGCGGCGTGGGTCGTCACGTCATGAAGGCCACCTTTTTCCAGTGCCGAGCGGAACGATGCGCCAAATGCGCCTTCCCAGACCTCAAGCTCGAGCGTGGCATCGCCAAGGCGCACGGCCTCATAGACCGCCTGACTGTCGGTCGAAACATACTCAACGGAGTTACCCATGGATTCGAACATCTGACCGACGACATTCGACATCACGATCTGGCTTGACCAGTTGTGGGTTGGAATCATGATCGGGTCGGTAGAGTCTGCGGCCAAAGCGGGCGAGGCTGCCAGCGCAAGAGTTGCCGCGCTGAGAAGCAATCTGGTGGTTCTGTGCATCATTTTCGATCCCTGTTTCACGCCCACCCGGTGGGGCGGCGTCGTTTCATCGGAAAGTCGAGTGCTTTCCTAAGAGGAGAGATTATGAAGCATATGTGAACGTGTCAGACCCCCGGGATGAACAGACTGGAAAAAGATGTTACAAAATGTTAACTGTTCTGGGCGGGACCAAACATGGGGACAAACCGAATGACGGTAATCGCCGCCCATATCGTGGTAATCGAAGATGATCCGGTCACGCGCACCGCGCTTGGGGGGTATCTTGAGACCTTTGGCTACCGTGTCACGACCTGCGCCGGTGCCGAAGCGGCTGAGAAAGTGCTGGCCCAGGAAAGCCCTGATCTGCTGATTGTCGATATCAATCTGACTGGCAAAGACGGGCTGGAAATCACTCGTGAGCAGCGCGCGCGGTCTGAAATCGGGATCATTCTGTTGTCGGGGCGAACCGATGATGTTGACCGCATAGTCGGGCTGGAGCTCGGGGCTGATGATTACGTCTGCAAGCCCTTCAATCGCCGTGAATTGTTGGCGCGGGTCAAGAACCTGTTACGGCGCACCGCGGCAATGCGCCAGTTGACTCGGCGCGTGGTGCATTTCGCTGGCTTCAGTTTTGACACGGCGGCACGCCATGTCGCGGGGCAGGATGGGCAAGACGTGCAACTGACGCGCGCCGAGTATGAGATGCTGCGCACCTTCGTGCTGAACCCGGGCATCGTTTTGTCGCGTGACCGGCTCTTGGCCAGTATTACGCATCGACAAAATGCCAGCGGCGGCACGCGGACAGTGGATGTGATGGTCAAGCGGCTGCGCGCCAAATTCGGCGATGATTCAAAGGTGCCGCGCATTTTTGGCACCTCGCATGGCGAAGGCTACGTGTTCACTGCGCAGCTATCCTGACACCGCTCTTGCCGTCGATGGTGGCGTTGAGTGTCGCAAGCGCGCGGGCGAGATCGCGTTGGGCGTCAGCACTCGCCGCGAGTACGGCATCGGCGTCATTGTGGCGATTGGCCGGGTCGCTGCGCGGTATTCCGGACAAAAGTTCGCTGAGACGCGGCAGGTGAAAATTGCCGACCGCCCCCTTCAACTGATGCGCCCGCCGATCAATCTCCTCGTGTCTGCCAGCGCGCAGTGCCGCGGCAAGGGCCAAGCTGTCAGGTGCCAAACGCTCGAGCATCAGATGCAGCAAGTCACGCGTTCGCTTCGGGCCGAGGTCGTTCAGAATATCGCGAATGGGCGTCGCGGCGATCGTTGCAGGGAAAAGCCGATCGAACGAAAACGAAAGGGCTTCGGGCGCAAGGGGCTTGGAGAGAACCTCATCCATTCCCGCCGCACAGCAGGCCGCGATGTCCTGAGGCTGGACATGCGCCGACACCCCAATGATCGGCAACATGCATGTCGGGGCCTGCAGTTGCCGGATAAGGCGGGTGGTTTCAACACCTGAAATGCCGGGCAGGTTCACATCCATCAACACCGCATCAAACCCGCTGCCGGGAATCAGGGCTAAGGCCTGCTCGCCTGACCCGACGATCTGGGCCGAATGGCCGAGTGCCTCGAGAAAGTCCTGCACGACCTGTTGATTAACGGGATGATCCTCGACCACCAGAATCGATAATGGCCTGCCCGTTGGCGAAGGCGCATGGGCCGCTGGCATGGCGGATGTACGGGCTTCTGCCAGAATGAAAGGCAGATCCAAAGTGAATGTAGCGCCCTCGCCAAGCGTGCTGTGCGCGGTCAAACGCCCGCCCATCAGGGCGGCCAGACGGCGCGAAATTGTCAGCCCCAAACCCGTGCCGCCATAGGTCCGCGAGGTCAGGCTGTCTTCCTGTTCAAAGGCGGCAAAGATGCGCTCCAGCGCTTCGGGGTGGATACCACGGCCCGTATCACTTACGCAAAAACGCACCCAAAGTGTATCGTCCGCCACCCCTGAACGGATTTCAACTGTGATGCGGACTTCGCCATGTTCTGTGAACTTCACCGCGTTGGACACAAGGTTGAACAAGATCTGACGCAGCTTTCCCATATCTCCAGTGAGGGGAGGCACAGGATTTTGCGGCAGCGATATCCCCAGCTTGAGGCCCTTTTCTTCTGCCATAGGTGCCATCAAAAGTGCGATATCGCCCAAGGCCAAGGCAAGATCGAAGTCAACCACTTCGATCACGGCGCTGCCCTGTTCCAGCTTTGAATAGTCCAGGATACTGTTCAAAAGCCCCATCAGCCCCTTGCCCGATGCCACCGCAGCATCAAGCCGCGCCAGTTGCCCCTCGCTCAGCCCGCCACGGGGCAGGTTGCGCAGCATGCCCAGAACCCCATTCATTGGCGTGCGGATTTCATGGCTCATCATTGCGAGAAACTCAGACTTCGCGCGGTCGGCTGCCTCGGCGCGATCACGCGCCGCGTCATGTGCCACCACCTCGGCGCGCAACTGCGCGGTCTGCTCGTCGACCAGATCTTGCAATTCGCTACGATGGCGACGCAATTCCTCAAGATGGCGCTCGCGCTCCTCGGCAAAGCTGCGGTTTGCGATGGCCTGTTGCCGAAACACTTCGACTGCCGCTTCCATCTGCGACACCTCGTCGGTGCCGCTTGGGTGGATCTCGTCACCGGGCGCGCCTTTGGCCAGATCGGTCATGCGCATGGACAGCGCATCGAGCCGGCGAATAAGATTGCCGCGGACATAAAACCACAAGACCCCCATCGACAGCGCCAAGGCCAAAAGCGTCGAAAAGGCATAAAGCCGTTGGGTTGCCGAGATGGCCTGCTCGGCGGATTGGCCAGCGGTTACCGCATTGGCCTCGATCCGGTCTGCCAAGGCCGAAGCCGCCCCTTCAAGCGTAAGCGCTGCTTCGCGCAGTTCGGTTTCGGCGCTGGCGATCTGATCTGTAAGCGACAAGACGAGCGTTGCGGTTTCAAAAACTGTTGCCGTCTCTGGCGGGGCTGCCGAGCCCACTCCGATAATGCGCAACAGAACCCGGATCCGCTCTGCCCGGCGGGGGTCTTGGATCATCGAAAGGCGACGCGAGATGACCTTAAAACGCGTTTCCAACTCAGCCTGCAGGGCGCGCAACTCACCCTCGTCGCGCACGCCCGCGACGCGGTTTAGCAAGAGCCCAACCTCAGAGGCATGGGCCCTTAGTTCGAACATCAAGCCAAGCTGAAACAGATCCACCTCGATCAGCTTGTCCAACGTTTCAAGACGCTGCTGCGTTGCGGCTGGTGTAAAGATATCGCCATCATAAAGGCTTGAGATGACAGCCGATGCGCCGGATTCGGCATTGGCTACGAGAGTATCGGCGATTTCGGTCAACTCGATTGCAGCGGCAAGTCCAGCTGCTAGCTGGGCGTCACGCCGATCAATCAGGCTGATCCGCATCTTGACCTGTTGGTCAATTGAGGCCAGTGCATTTCGGACGGCGACCTCGGCGCCAAGGGCATTTGCAAGAGCGACATCCTGCACACCGCGATGACGCGCGAGCCGGTCGCGCAACGCATCTGCTTGAGCATAAAGGAAGGCCGAGCGCTCTTTGCGCTGGGCCTCATCTGTGACGGCGGCAAGTTCGGGAGCCATGGCCACGACGCGGCCGGTCTCTTCGACCACGCCCCGTACCTCAGAAATGGCCGGAATTGCCTCGGTGACAACGCGCGATTGGGTCCGCGCCACATCCTGCAATTCGAACCAGCCCAGTACGCCGGTTGCCGCAGGAAAGCCCGCGATCAACGCGATGGCAAGCAAGAGCCGCCCACCAAGACTCGACTTGTAGCCAAATTTCCGCAAGGGTTTTCCGAAGCTTTGTGTCAAGCTTAAGCTATCACTGAATCTGGAGCTTGGAAGGGTTATGTCGATCAGACTGAGCGCTGCATTTGCTCTGGGCATAACGGGGCTCGCCTGCGGTGCGCTTTTTGCGGCGGAGCCACTGGAGCTTGAGGTCCGCTCAGTGCCCTTTGATGACACAAGCACTGCCGTAAAGACCAGCTATATCCCGTTGCTGCATGCGAATAAACCTTGGCGGTTTTGCGTGCTTTACCCGCATCTTAAGGATGCCTACTGGTTGTCCGTCAATCATGGCATGGTGCAAGAGGCCAGCCGTCTGGGCGTCGGGTTTGATATCTTCGAGGCCGGCGGTTATCCGAACCTTGCGCGCCAGATCGAACAGCTCGAGGGCTGCGCCAGTGACGAATTTGACGCGGTGATCCTTGGCACTGTGTCGTACGACGGGCTGACGCCTGTGGTTCAAGAGATCTCCCGCCTCAAACCGATCATCGCCGTTGTGAATGATATTGCCACCACCGGAATCACAGCCAAGGCCAGCGTGCCATGGACGGAGATGGGTGCGGCTGCTGGACGGTTCATCGCCCAGCGCCACCCGCCGGGCAGCCCCCCAGTTACCATCGCTTGGTTTCCCGGACCTAAAGGGGCGGGGTGGGTTTCCTTCGTGGAAGCCGGGTTTAATGAGGCCATCGCCAACAGTTCCGGCGAGATTATCATGACTCTGTATGGTGACACCGGTCTTGAACAGCAGGTGCTGCTTGTCGAAGAGGTGCTCGAAGCGATGCCGGATGTCGATTATCTGGTTGGCAGCGGTCCCATGGCCGAAGCTGCGGTGTCGATCTTACGCGCGCGCGGCGCCAGCGATGACATTAAGGTCGTCTCGACCTATCTGAGCCATGCTGTCTATCGAGGCGTGAAACGTGGCCGTATCCTTGCAGCACCGACTGATTCACCCGTGGTTCAAGGGCGTTTGGCGATCGAAATGGCGGTGCGAGCACTGGAAGGCACTCTGGAAATCCTGCATGCTGGGCCTCCGATCTGGGTTGTCACCCCAGAAACCGCGACCCAAGAGGTGATCGAGGGCTCGTTGGCCCCAGCCAGCTTTATTCCCGTGTTTTCTCTGCTTCCTCTTGCGCCTTAGGCCTTAACCAAGCAGCGGGTATTGGTAAATGACCTTTGATTAAGACTACCAAATCGTTCGGGTCACGTCCGCGGTTGACCAACCCTTCCCCTTTCCGCTGCTTCCAGCCGTCCTCCAAGGCCCATCTCCATCTGCTCTGCCCAAGCCCCTCCCGCCAGAAAACATAAATCGCGTAGGCTGACCGTTGGAGCCTCCCGCTCGCAGTTCAGCCGCTTCAGCACCTTTGGGGCCAGATAAGCCAACTTCAGCTGCCGGCTAACATGTCGCTCCGCCAGTCCAACAGCTTTGGCCAGTTCCTGAATGGTGGCGAACTCACCGGCATCCATGCGTCGCCGCCACGGTCATGCTGTTCCGACTCGGCGAAGAACGTGCGGATCTTGGATCTGATCCTCGCTGGGGCGGCAGGATCTTCGGTCGGCCGATTTTCTTGCGCACATGCAGAGGGATCATCACGCGGATCGTATCGTCTTGCTTGGTCGCTCTACGGCCTCCATCAGATCCAGTCCGACCTTCTCAAGAGTGGCACCCTCAGTGCCTTCGCGGCGAAGTTCGACCTCGATTCCGGCGGTGGTGACGGTAATACGCTGCACCAGAAGCTGAATACTCCTGGCCTGTTCAGCCGAGAATAGGTGCGACCAGAAGGCCTCAAACTCGCGCAGGGAAGCGATGGCATCGGCTTCAGAATCTCCAACGTTATCGCGCCTAGAAAACTTGCCGCGTCAGGCGTGATTCCGATCTGACCGCAGCAAAATTCGCGCGTGATATTTATAATCCAGTGAATGTGGTCGTCATCACACGCACGACAGATCCAGCCAGCTAAATCGCGCGCGAGGTGCACTCACGAGGGGTTATCCAGCGCCTGTTCAGCTTGCTTCTTGCTCTGCAGACACCCGCAGCAATGGCATCATCAGCGCAAACAACTCGGCCTGCGAGCTAATGGTGCATTTGTCGTAAAGCTGGCGGCGGAAGACCTTTACGGTCTGTGGAGAAAGGCCCAGCCGCAGGCCGATGGCCGGTGTCGAATGTCCGCGCAGGATCATGAGCGCCACCTCAGCCTGCCGTGGGCTAAGACGAATCCCATGACGCTGCTGCAACGCGGCCATCACTTCGGCCGTGATGTTATCGGCCCCGCCGCCCGGAGCAAGCCCAGCCCAGTGCTGTTCGACCAAAGCGGTCAGGATCGGGGCCAGACGCTGTGCCAAGACGACTTCGGCTGCAGAGAACGCCCGCGCCGAGGTTGCATCGCGACCAAGGCAGATGTTCAGCGAAACATCAGGCTTTGGATAGGCGATGAAGGTCAACTCATCCAGAAGCGTGGTCTGCTGGTAATACTCGGTGAAATACTGCGAGCGTTGAAACGCATCCGGCGCCACATCGCGCAGACGGTAAACGCCCGCAGTAACACGCGCGCTGTGCAGCGCGTGATAGGGGTCCAGAAGATAAGCCCCGGCCAGATAGGTGTTTTCCAACTGGGAAAAGACCTGCGGGCTGTCGGACTGAAGGTAAAGCACCTGCGGCGGCCCTGAATCGCGGTAGGCCAGCACGATCAGGTTGTCTGGTGCCAGACAGCGTCGCAGCCAGTCATGCAGCACGCCTTCAAACTCCACCCCGCCAAGGCGACGGATCACTTCGGCCAGCCGGGTTTCTGCGGCATTGGGCAGCGGGCGCATCATACCTCTTTGGGGGTATATACCCCCTTGGTGCGGAAAACTAACGTCAGACAGGATTCTGGGGGGTATGCGCAGGATGTCAACGGCGATCGAGATCAGATCTGCGGTAAAGCGCTATGGCACGACCACGGCGCTGCATTCCATCTCGCTTGAGATTGCCGATAACGAGTTTTTCACCCTGCTTGGCCCGTCAGGCTGCGGCAAGACCACGCTTTTGCGATGTATTGCGGGGTTTGAGGATTTGAACGAGGGCGAGATTCGCCTGTTCGGGCGCGACATTGCCCGGCTTGATCCCAACCATCGCCCGGTCAACACCGTGTTTCAGCAATATGCGCTGTTTCCGCATATGACGGTGCTCGAGAACGTGGCCTTCGGGCTGAAGATGAAGGGGATGGGTCTGGCTGACCGCACGGCGCGGGCGGGCAAGATGCTGGAGATGGTGCATCTCTCCGCCTTTGCCGACCGCATGCCGGCGCAACTGTCCGGCGGCCAGCAGCAGCGCGTCGCGCTGGCCCGTGCGCTGGCCCCAGAACCCAAGGTGCTGTTGCTGGATGAACCGCTGTCTGCGCTGGACCTGAAGCTGCGCCAAGCGATGCGGGTAGAGTTGAAAACGCTGCAGGAACAGACCGGCATCACCTTTGTCTTTGTGACCCACGATCAGGAAGAGGCCCTGACGATGTCGGACCGCATCGCAGTCATGTCTCTTGGCCGGGTGCAGCAAGTGGGCACCGCGCGCGACATTTATGAGGTACCGGTCAACCGGTTTGTCGCTGATTTCATCGGCGAGACGAACCTTCTGGAGGTCACCGTTGACGCCGTCAGCGGCGCGGCGGCCAAGGTCACCCTGCCGGGTGGGCAAAAGATCACCTGCCCTGTCGCTCAGGGCGTCATGCCGGGTAAGCATCACTTGTCGATCCGACCCGAGCGCATTTCGCTTGCGGCAAAGGGGGAACTGGATGCGGTGGTGGATCGCATTGTCTACCTGGGCACCGACCTGCAGATCCTGACGCACCTGAGCACCGGCGAAGCGTTTCACATCCGCATCCAGAATTCGGCCCGGATTGCGCTGCCCGCCCCCGGCGACCGCGTTGCCTTGCAGATCGAGGAAGGCGCAGCGCGCCTATTGGCAGACTGATGGCGGGGATGGCCCCAGAGCCCGGCGCGGGCGGTGGCGGCAAGGCGGGCCTTGGCTATCGCCGTCTGATCGGCCCCCTTCTTGTGCCGACATGGGTGATGATCGGGATTTTCCTGGTGCTGCCCGTGCTGCTGATGGCGGTCTATTCCTTTTTGACAAAGGAATTCCGTGGCGGCGTGGTCTGGGATTTCACCTTGGCCGCTTATGACCAGTTCTTCCTCAACCGGGGCCTGTTTGGCGACGAACCGCCTGTCATTGAATGGACCTATATCACCATCTTCTGGCGGTCGATCTGGCAGGCGGCGGTGGCGACGCTGATCTGTTTGGCAGTGGGCTTTCCGACCGCGTGGTTCATTGCCACAAGGCCCCCGAAATCCCGCGCGATTTGGTTGTTTCTCATCACGGTGCCCTATTGGGTGAACCTGTTGATCCGCACCGTCAGCCTAAAATTCCTGATCCGCGACAATGGTCCCTTGAACGAAAGCCTGATGGCGATGGGTCTGATTTTGGACCCGCTGCCTTTGGTGAACACCAATCTGGCGGTCCAACTGGGCCTGTTCTACAGCTATTTGCCCTTCATGGTGCTGCCGATCTATGCCGCGGTCGAGCGCTATAACTTCGCCCTCTCCGAGGCGGCTGCCGATCTTTACGCCAGCCGCTGGGTCACCCTGCGCGAGATTGTGTTGCCCGTTGTCAAACCCGGGATCATCGCGGGGTGCATCCTTGTCTTTGTGCCGTCGCTTGGGGCCTTTTTGGCACCCGATCTTTTGGGCGGGGCCAAGACGTTTATGATCGGATCGCTGATCGACGAACAGTTTCGCGGGTCGCAAGGCAACTGGCCCTTCGGGGCCGCCGCCGCCATGATCTTGATGACGCTCGTGCTGATCGTCCTCATGATCTACGCCCGTGCGCAGACGAAGGCGGAGGCGCGATGAAAGGCGTGCGCCATTATCCGGGGTTTCTGGCCATGGCGGTGGCCTGTCTGGCTATTCTTTACGTCCCGCTGATTGTGGTGATGGTCTACAGCTTTAACGATTCCACCTCGATCACCACATGGGGCGGGTTTTCGTGGCGCTGGTATGCCGATGTCTTCACCGGCCCCGAGGCGCCCCGCTTCAAGGCAGCAGCGTGGAATTCAATCACCATCGCGGTGCTTGCGGCATCCGCCGCCACGACGATCGCGGTGGCCGCCAGCCTTGCCATGATCCGGGGTGGGCGGTTCCGGGGGAAGTCGGCGACCTTCGCGCTAATCAACCTGCCGCTTATGGTGCCCGAGATTGTTACAGCGGTTGCGACACTAATCTTTTTCTCGGCCATCGGGCTGGTCACGGGCTATGTGACCATCCTCATCGCCCATATCGTCTTTTGCATCCCCTTTGCCTATCTGCCCATCGCCGCCCGCTTGCAGGGGATTGAGGACAGCTTTGAACAGGCGGCCCGTGATCTTTACGCCACCCAGTGGCAAGCGTTTCGGCTGGTCTTGTTGCCGCTGATGCTGCCGGGGGTGGTGTCGGGCTTTCTTCTGGCCTTCATCATCTCGCTGGATGATTTCATCATCACCAATTTCGTCAAAGGCGCGGGGATGGAGACCCTGCCCACCGCGATCTTTGGGTCGGTAAAACAAGGCATCAAACCCAACATCATGGCAATCTCGACCATGATGCTGGCGGTTTCGATTGTGTTCGTCACGCTGTCCTACTTCGTCAACCGCATCGGTCAAAGAACCCGATCCTGAACCTAATGGGAGTTTACCATGAAGAAGCTTCTTTCCACCGCCACCGCCTTTGCCCTTTTGGCGGGCGGGGCCAATGCCGAGGGCTCGCTCTCGGTCTACCACTGGTTTGAATACATCCCGCAAGAGTTGGTAGACAAGTTCACCGCCGAAACCGGCATCGCGGTGACCATTGACACCTATGACAGCAACGAATCCATGCTGGCCGCGCTGAAGGCGGGCAAGCTGGGCCAATATGACGTGGCCGTCCCGGGCGACTATATGGTTGAGATCATGGCCAAGGAGGGGCTGCTGGATAGCTTTGCGCCCGCAGACCTGCCGAACTTTGGCAATATCGCCCCGGAATGGGTGGACGTGCCCTTCGATCCCGGCCGCAAATCGTCGATCCCTTATCAGTGGGGCTCGACCGCGTTTTCGGTGAACCGCGATGTCTATACCGGCGACATCAACACGCTGGCCATGATCTTTGATCCGCCTGCCGAACTGCAAGGCAAGATCAACGTGCTGGACAGCCAGGGCGAGGTACTGGCGCTGGGGTCGATCTATCTTGGCATCCCGCAATGCTCGACCGACAAAGAGCAGCTCAAAGCGCTGAACGACATGCTCATCAACGCCAAGCAGCATTGGGCCTCGTTCGGGTCTGACACGGCCAAGGATGTGCTGGTGTCGGGCGATGCGGCAGCCGGGATGATCTACAACGGCTTTTCGGCCAAGGCTCGCGCGGAAGGGGCGAATGTCGAGTACGCTTATCCGAAGGAAGGCTTCGTCGTCTGGATGGACAACGTGGTCCTGCTGAAGGATGCGCCCAACCGTGACAATGCGCTGAAGTTCATGAACTTCCTTCTGGACCCGGCAAATGCGGCCGCGGTGACCAACTATGCCGCCTATACCGCAGGCGTGACGGGGGTGGAGCCGTTCTTGGACGAGGCGATCAAGTCCAGCCCCGAGAACAACCCACCGGCAGATGCGCCGAAGGGCAGCTTCATTCAGGTCTGCGATCAGGAAACCCAAACCTTCTATGACGCGATCTGGACCAATCTGAAAAAGTAACCTGACAGGGCCGGGGCAACCCGGCCCTATCCCCCGATTGGAGGCCCCATGTCCCTGAACATCGCGCTTTGGCAGGGCCCCTCGCCCGAAGGGTCGGACGATCGAGCCTTTGCCACCCTTGAGGCCGCACTGACCGCTGCGGCGGCTATGGGGGCGGTGACGCTTGTGGCGCCAGAGGTCTATTTTCCCGGCTATAACCAGCCCGACATCCCGGCCAAGGCGCAAGCCCGTGGCGGCCCGTGGCATCAGCGGCTGGCTGCATTGGCGCGGGCGCATGGCTGCGGCATAGTCATTGGCTATGCCGAACGCGATGGTGCGACGATCTACAATTCCGCGGTGGCCTTTGATGAGCAGGGCCAAGAGATCAGCCATTACCGCAAGGTCCAGCTTTTTGGGCCGCGCGAAAAGGCGATCTATGCGCCGGGTGATGCGGTTTCGACCTTTGATTTGCACGGCGTGCCGACATCGATGCTGATCTGCTATGACGTGGAATTCGCGCCCTTGGTGCGCAAGCTGGCCGAAGCGGGCACACGCCTTTTGCTGGTGCCCACCGCCAACCCCGAGCCGAACACCCATGTCAGCCGTCTGGTGGTGCCGACCCATGCGATCAACCATTCCATGACCATCGCCTATGCCAATTATTGCGGAACAGAGGGCGACATCACCTATTGCGGAACGTCCGTGATCGCCGCGCCTGATGCGACGATTCTGGCCGCCGCAGGGCCCAGCCCAACCTTGCTGGTGACCGACATCGCTCACAGCCCAGACCCCGCGCTGATGCAGACCCAGCTTCAAGACCACAGACCGATTTAAGAAGGCCGCCATGCCGAACGACACCCGCGACAGCCGCTATGATGTTCTGTTTGAACCCGTTCGCATCGGGCCAAAGCTGGCCAAGAACCGATTCTATCAGGTGCCGCACTGCAATGGCGGTGGCTATCGTGACCCTTCGGCTGTTGTGGAGATGCGCCGGACCAAGGCCGAAGGCGGCTGGGGTGTGATCTTTACCGAACAGACGGAGATTCACCCGACCTCGGAAATCACACCTTTCATTGAACAGCACCTGTGGGATGACCGCGACATACCGGCGCTGGCGCAGATGGCCGAGGCGATGAAATCGCATGGGGCGCTTGCTGGCATTCAGTTGGCCTATTCCGGCATCAACGGACCGAACCTTTACTCGCGCGAAGTTCCCCTTGCGGTCTCAGGCGGTCCGATCCTGACCTTCACCTCGGACCCCGTACAGGCCCGCACCATGGACCGCGAGGATATCCGAGACCTGCGGCGCTGGTTCCGCAATGCCTTTCGCCGCAGCCAGAGCGCAGGTTTTGATTTGATCTGTCTTTATGGCGCACATGGCTTTGGCATTTTGCAACATTTCTTGTCGCGCAACACCAACCACCGGACCGACGAATACGGCGGCAGCCTTGAAAACCGCGCCCGGTTTCTGCGCGAGATTGTTGAGGAAGCCCGCGAGGAAACGAAGGGTGAGTTGGCCATCTCTCTACGGCTTTCGCTGCATGAGGCGGGCGAGATGGGCTTTTCCAATGCCGAACTGCGCGATTTCATCGAGATGCATGGCGAGCTGCCCGATATCTGGGATCTGGCGCAAGGAACATGGGAGGCCTGTTCGGGCACGTCGCGGTTCAAGCCTGAGGGCGCGCAGGAAGATCTGGTCAAAGGCATCAAGGCGCTGACCTCCAAACCCGTCGTGGGTGTCGGGCGCTTTACGAGCGCGGATGCAATGGTTCGGCAGATCCGGTCGGGCGTCCTTGATTTCATCGGGGCAGCCCGGCCGTCGATTGCCGATCCGTTCCTGCCAAAAAAGATCGAAGAGGGACGGTTCGACGACATCCGCGAATGTATTGGCTGCAATATCTGCGTGTCGGGCGACATGACCCAAGGCATCAGCCGCTGCACCCAGAACACCGCCTTTATGGAAGAATGGCGCAAAGGCTGGCACCCGGAACGGATGCACCCCAAGGGCAAGTCGGAAAGCGTCCTGATCGTGGGCGCGGGCCCAGCGGGGTTGGAGGCGGCGCATGTCCTTGGCAAGCGCGGCTATCAGGTGACGCTGGCCGAGGCCACCACCACATTTGGCGGCCGCGTTGCGCGAGAACGGGCCCTGCCGGGGCTTTCTGCATGGGGCCGCGTGGCCGATTACCGCGCCGGACAAATCGCGCCGATGCCGAATGTGCAGACCTATCTCGACAGTCCTCTTAGCGCCGAGGATATCTTGAGCTTTGGGGTTGAGCATGTCGCGATTGCAACGGGCTGCCACTGGCGTCGTGATGCAGTGGCGCGGCTGCATCTGCACCCGATCCCGACCGATCCAGCGATGCCCATCTTTACCCCAGACGACCTGATGTCAGGGGCAGGCCCGAAGGGCGGCACGGTCCTGCTTTATGATGACGACCACTTCTACATGGGCAGCGTCTTGGCCGAGCTTTTGATCGCGCGCGGCTGTAGCGTCCATTTCGTCACCCCTGCCGTGAAAGTTGCGGAGTGGACCGACAATACGCTGGAGCAAGCCACCATCCAGCGCCACCTGGCCGAGATTGGGGTGCACATCCACCTTTCCCACGCGCCGCAGACTGTTCACTCGGGCGCGGTTGATCTTACCTGCACGTGGAGCGGGCGCAGCACCCAGATCACCTGTGATTCCGTTCTCATGGTGACCTCGCGCACCCCGAACGACAGTCTTTTTCACCAACTTAAAGGGCAGGATTGGCAGGGCTCTGGGATCGCCTCGCTCAAGCTTATTGGCGACGCTGCCGCCCCGGGCCCCATCGCATGGGCAACTTACGCAGGTCGGCGCTATGCCGAAGAGCTTGACGCTCCTGATCATGGCGATGCCCTGACCTTCCGCCGTGAAATCGCCGATCTGCAACACGGCCCGTCGCTTTTGCCCTAATTGCTACCTCTCTCGAAGAAGCGGGCCATGACCTTCGACTTTGCGTTAGGCGCCAGACATCGAAAAAACTACCGTGGAGAATGGCTCGTGTAGGCGCTTTGTGGTTGGGGTGGAGTGCCCCCACTGAAGTCGCCCACCAACAGGGATAATATGATCCCGTTTCAGGAGGACTAGAAATGGCTGGAAAGAGAGCCAAACCTGCAGATGTCATGTCGATACTGTCATGCGGTTTGTTGACAGCGGCAAACAACAGGCGCGGTTGGTCTGTGGTGGCGAGCGATTTACGCCGTCGGGCTCGGACGCCTGCGTCCAACCAACTATCTTTGCTGATGTCCCGCAGGATGCCCGTGTAGTGCGCGAAGAAATCGTTGGCCCAGTATTGACTATCCAGACCTTTGAGAGGCAGGCCGAGGCTGTCGCGATGGTCAATGACAGCACCTAAGGCCTTGCCGCATCGGTCTGGACGTGTGACCTGTCGCCGACTTGGCGGGTGTAGGACGTCCTGAACGCGAGCTCAGTATCCGTCAACAATGTTGACGCGCTGTCGGCCATGACGCCATTTGTTGGAACAAAGCAATCGGGTTTCGGGCGCGACCTGTCGCTTTACTCCTTCGGCAAGTACACTACCCTGAAAACTAGTTGGATCAAGATCTGACGGGCCTCTGCCCAGCAGGTTCGTCTTGCGGGGGATTTATGCAATCACGGTTCACTTTGCGGCAGTTGCAGTATCTTGTCGCTGTTAGCCGCCTTGGGTCGATCGTTGCGGCAGCAGACCATTTGTCGGTTTCGCCATCTTCGGTCTCGAGCTCCATCACTCAGTTGGAGGCAGAACTTGGTTTGGCCTTGTTTGTGCGCAAACACGCTTCTGGCATGGCTACCACGCAGGCCGGCCAGCAGTTGACACAGGCGGCGTGCCGGGCGCTTGAAAGTGCCAAGGCGGTGTCTGAGCTCGCCAATTTGCTGCGTAGTACGGTGCAGGGCGAGCTAAATGTTGGGTGCCTTCTGACTTTTGCCCAGATCGTCCTGCCCCGGCTGCGTCGAGCCTATACTGAAACCTACCCCGATGTCCGGTTCCGTCAGTTTCAGCTGCATCAGGCTGGATTGATCGACGGGCTGCGGGATGCCTCGCTTGACGTGGCACTGACCTATGATCTGGCGATCCCTACCGATATGGAATTTGTCGAACTAGCGGTCTTGCCACCGTTTGCGATCTTGCCGGAAAATCACCCACTGGCCCTGCGCGACAGTATTACCATCAACGAACTGGCGGACAGCCCGCTGGTGCTTCTTGATCTGCCGCTAAGCTCAGCGTATTTTCTGTCGCTGTTCGAACAGGCCGGGTTTCGCCCGAATGTGGTTGAGCGTACACAGGATATGGCCGTGGTCCACTCTCTTGTCGGCAATGGTTTCGGGTTTTCCATTGCGAATACCCGCCCTGATTTCAGTACAGCGCCCGATGGTAAGCCGCTGCGGTTCGTGCCGCTGGAGGACAATCTCAAGCCAATGCGGATGGGCCTGCTTTGCCCCACCTGGGGATTCCAGCCACCGACCATTCGCGCCTTTTCTGATGTATGTACAGCGCTTCTGGACAACGCCGCAATAGCGGGCATTACCGTCAAGCGAAGAACAACCTAGGCTATTTGATTTCAATCGATAAAGATGCAGCAATGTCAGTGACTGGGCCATGCTCGTGTAGTTATCTGACTTCTGCCCTTGCCCGAGAGGCCTGCCCTTCCGCGATCCGCTCTACGATATGCCGTTCGAACCGATTAAGACCGGCCCGCTGACTGCCAAGAACCGATTCTATCAGCAGCCACATTGCAACGGCGGCGGCTTTCCTGACCCGTCGACGGTGGCCATGCGCGAGATCAAGGCCTGGACTGTCGTTTGAGTTTATTGGAAGCGCTGCCTGAGCTACTCCCCGAAAATCGGACAGTGACGGAAGCTGTGGTCCGACTTTTTCCGTAAGGATGCGCCCCCAACCATATCCAGGCGACACTGTACTCAACTCTCGCATACTGGTGAACGGCAAACATCGCGCTAGCTTCGACTATGATAAGGAAGTGCCCATACTACCAAAGGGGCATTTTCCGTCCGTCTGTTACTGCATAAGCTCCTGCTGGTAAACGTGAGGAACATGTCGAACCTGTCTCACCTGCGTGAAATAGACCAGGTCCTGTCCGGGCGCGGCATGGGTCGGGACGCGCTTGTCGAACAATCCTGGCGGCGCTGCGTCGAGCAATACGGGATGGACCCCGCCAAGCCCAGTCCTGCCCATATCGTGACCGAGGCGCGGCTGCGCGAACACCGCGAACAGTCGGAGCGGCTGATTTCCATCGCTCGCAGCGGGCTAGAAATGCTCTTCCGCCAGATCGCCGGACAGAAATACGTGCTCCTGCTGGCGGATGCGAAGGGCGTCACGGTCGATTACTTCGGCGATCCCAAGTTCGAAGATGAATTGCGTACGGCGGGCCTCTACCTCGGGTCTGATTGGTCTGAGGAGTTGGCCGGAACCTGCGGCGTCGGGTCCTGCATCATCACGCGCGAGGCGATCACGATCCACCAGTCGGACCATTTCGACCTGACCCACACCCCGCTGTCCTGCACAGCCGCGCCCATCTTTGATACGGACGGCAATCTTGCGGCTGTTCTTGACATCTCGCTTCTGCGTTCACCGCAACCGAAGATCAGCCAGAGCCTTGCGCTGAACCTTGTGAAAGCCAGCGCAAGACGCGTGGAAATGGCGAACCTGATGGCGATTAACCGTGGCGACTGGGTGCTGCGCTTTTCGACCAATCCCGAATTCCTTGACGTAGACCCTGAGGCAGCGCTTGCGCTGGATGGGTCCGGCCGGATCATCGGCATGACGCATGGGGCCGAAAGGGTGCTTTCGCGGCAATTGGGCGGGAAGATGGACGGCGCAGCAATCGGGCACAAGATCGACCATTTCTTCGACCTGTCGATCGACAGCCTGCCCGACCTGATGCGTGGTCGCCCGACCGAGGACCGCCTGATCCAGTTGCGCGACGGGCAGGGGATGTTCGGTCATGCCATCGCGCCCCAGTCGGAACGCCAAAACGCTTCTGGACGGACGGGCGAGGGCGGGCCGCTACAGAATCTTGGCGGCGCGGACCCGGCGATCCGGCGGCTTCGGGCAGATGCGGCGCGTCTTGCTCCCACCGGAATATCGCTTCTGCTGACGGGCGAGACGGGAACGGGGAAGGAACGGCTTGCCCGTGCGATCCACACGAGCCAGCCGGGGAACAGGCCCTTCGTCACGCTTTCCTGCGCCGCGGCTTTGTCAGACCTTGATGGGGTGGCGACCGCGGCGGTCGGTGGAACGCTGTTCATTGACCGGCCGGGTGACCTGTCGCCCGGCGATCAGGGGCGGCTCTTGCAGCTGGTCGCGGGGTTCGACTATCTGCCGGCGCGGCAGCGGCCACGGGTGATGACCGCCACCGTCGATGATCTGGCGGCCAAGGTGCAGGAGAAAACCTTCCGTGCCGATCTGTTTTTCCTGCTGGCCCCCGTGGCGCTCGGTTTGCCGCCCTTGCGCTTGCGGCAGGATTTCGACTGGCTGATCGATCGCATGTTGCGCCAACTGGGCCATCTGCGCCCCACAAGTCTGCGCATTTCGCCTGCGGCGCGGGCCGAACTGAAGGCGCGGGATTGGCCGGGCAATCTGCGCGAACTGGCCAACACGCTGGAGGTTGCGATCACGCTGGCCGATGGGGCAGTTATCGATCTGCCTGACCTGCCGCCCGCACCGCTTGCGCCCGTGCAGGCGGCCGCATCACTGGCCGATGTGCTGGCCGCCTGTCAGGGAAACATGGCGCTTGCCGCACGCAGGCTGGGTGTCAACCGTTCCACCATCCTGCGCCGTGCCCGGCGCGAGGGACTCCTGGCCTGATCCAGTTGCCCCGTGTTGCAGCATCCGTTGCGCGTGCAACGGCGGCGGCGAGAAATTTTATTGCGCGACGCTTCTATCCTAAAATGTCGATGACAAGTGCGGCGTGGCGCACACCCTTTGTCGGGAAGCATAACAAAGGGAGGAACACAAATGCTCGATACCACCGCAGATGCAGAGGTTCAGACGCTTCTGGATACGTTCGGGGCGGCGTTGGAACGGGGAGACATCGCCGCCGCGACGGCATGTTTCCAGGAGGACTGCTACTGGCGCGATCTCGTGACCTTTACGTGGAACATCCACACCAGTGAGGGCAAGGAACAGATTGCCGCCCTGTTGCGCGCGCAACTGTCAACGACCAAGCCCACCGGCTGGACCATCGCCGAGGGTGAGACTGCCAGCGCCGATAGCGGTGTGACCACGGCTTGGATCGAATTCGAAACGGCGGCGGCGCGCGGCTATGGTCTCGTCCGGCTCAAGGACGGCAAGATCTGGACGCTGCTGACCACGATGGCCGAATTGAAGGGGCATGAGGAACACAAGGGCTTTTCCCGTACGCTTGGGGCCAAGCACGGCGCGGGCAAGCACCGCCCCACATGGAAGGAAGAGCGCGAGGCCGAGGCGCGCGAACTGGGCTATACCAAGCAGCCCTATGTCGTGATCATCGGCGGCGGTCAGGGCGGCATCGCGCTTGGCGCGCGGCTGCGCCAGTTGGGCGTACCAGCGATCATCATCGAAAAGAACGAACGCCCCGGCGACAGCTGGCGCAACCGATACAAGTCGCTCTGCCTGCATGACCCGGTCTGGTACGACCACCTGCCCTATATCAAGTTCCCCGAGAACTGGCCCGTCTTCGCCCCTAAGGACAAGATCGGCGACTGGCTCGAGATGTATACCAAGGTGATGGAGCTGAACTACTGGTCCAAGACCACCTGCCAGTCCGCCAAGTATGACGAAAGGACCAAGGAATGGACGGTCGTGGTCCACCGCGACGGTCAGGAAGTGGTGCTGCGCCCGAAGCAGCTGGTGTTGGCAACCGGCATGTCGGGCAAGGCTAACCTGCCCAAATATCCGGGGATGGAGACGTTCAAGGGCGACCAGCACCATTCCTCGCGCCATCCGGGACCGGATGCCTACAAGTGTAAGAAGGCCGTGGTCATTGGCTCCAACAACTCGGCCCACGATATCTGCGCCGCGCTTTGGGAGGGCGATGTTGACGTGACGATGGTGCAGCGCTCCTCGACCCACATCGTGCGGTCCGACACGCTGATGGAAATCGGACTGGGCGCTCTCTATTCCGAACAGGCTGTACGGTCGGGCATGACGACCGAAAAGGCGGACCTGATCTTCGCCAGCCTGCCCTACAAGATCCTCCACGAATTCCAGATCCCGCTTTATGACAAGATGCGCGAAGTGGACGCCGACTTCTACGCCGGGCTTGAAAAGGCAGGCTTCTGGCTTGATTGGGGCGCGGACGGATCGGGTCTGTTCATGAAGTATCTGCGTCGCGGATCGGGCTATTACATCGATGTCGGCGCAAGCCAGTTGATCATCGACGGCAAGATCAAGCTTGCTCATGGCAACGTTAAGGAAATCGTCCCCGACGGCGTCGTGCTGGAGGATGGCACGAAGTTGCAGGCCGATATCATCGTCTATGCCACGGGATACGGGTCCATGAACGGCTGGGCTGCCGATCTGATCGGCAAGGATGTGGCCGACAAGGTGGGCAAGTGCTGGGGGCTGGGATCGGATACGCCTAAGGACCCCGGCCCATGGGTGGGCGAACAGCGCAACATGTGGAAGCCAACGCAGCAAGAAGCGCTCTGGTTCCATGGCGGCAACCTGCACCAGTCGCGGCATTACAGCCAGTTCCTGTCGCTGCAACTTAAGGCCCGTATGGAAGGAATCGATACGCCCGTCTATGGCGTGCCGGAAACCTATCATTTGGGTTGATGATGACCGGGGCACGCCGCGCATATCGCGCCGTGCCCCTACCTTAGGGGCAGCAACTTTCGGCAAGCCCCTTGCTTGGTTGAGGGGGTGCAGGAGTAGAATTTTCTTGGCACGATGGACGAGTAGGGTCCGATCAAGAAGGGCTGCTTCACCTCAGCCTGGCGCGCTGCGGCATTAGTCGGGCCGGGCTGAGCACTGAATTCACCACCGATCGTCCGGCTTTCCAGGGTTTCTTCGAGGTCTGTTTCACACGCCATCGGCACAAGAGGGATTTGCCTACTCGTCACGTTTTCTCCAGATCTAGGCATAAATGCTCGCAAACCCTCTCTCTTGCGCTGCGTTGTGCACAGCTTCGAGGAGAGAGTTCGGATCTAGAGCCACTCCCTCCGCCACTTAACTCATGCAAATCGTTGATAAATAAGCGATATTTTTATGGGGAATGGTGGCTATCCCCATATCTGTCCCCAAGTGCGTCCTGTTGCTGAGCAAGCGATTTGAGCGGACAGCTGGTTCGCGGCGGGCAGGTTGCGTAGAAAAAACGCCAGAGCGACTGGTCATGTGGCGCTTGCTCACCCACCCCAAAAGCGAGGCCAACATCCGCGTGACCCCACATGGGGGGTACCCGCCTGTTTCACGCTTGACGCACCTTGGTCGCCTTACACGTGGATCGGCTCAACCGAGGCACCGGCACCTCATAATCGCCGTATCGATCATCGCGCAAAAGGACTCCGGTGGAGTGCGATCTCTGGTCTCACGTAGGTGGGTGTTGATTTTCATCCAGAACTGCGCCGTTTAGGCGGATAATTTTCACTGAGAACTGAGCCATGTGAACCTTTCCCCAAAGCGGTGAGCGGCGGGGGCAACGGAGTGATCCACATGGGACTATTGAACATCACCCGACGGATGCATTTGCGGCAGAAGCTGTCGATCCGCGAGATCGCGCGGCTGACTGGAGTGTCGCGCAATACCGTGACCAAGCATCTGGCTGCGAACACTATCGAGCCCAAATTCGCGACGCCGGAGCGGCAAAGCAAGCTTGATCCCTTTGCCGAGAAGTTGGCGAGCTGGCTGAAGACTGAGGCTGGCAAGTCGCGCAAGGAGCGGCGAACTGTGAAGCAATTGCATGTCGATCTTATAGCGCTTGGCTTCACCGGTTCTTACGGACGGGTGGCGGCTTTTGCGCGATCGTGGCGGGCAGATCGGCAGCGTGAACAGCAGACGACGGGGCGCGGGACCTTTGTTCCTTTACATTTTGACCCTGGAGATGTGAGCTACTCCCCGAAAACCGGACAGTGACGGAAGCTACGATCTGACGTCTGCTGGTCTCCAAGAACGAGGAGATCAGAACATGAAGAAACGCAGGAACCATGACGCGGCGTTCAAGGCGCGTGTTGCGTTAGAGGCGCTGAAAGGCGAGCGCACAGTGTCGGAGCTGGCAGCCGAATATGGTGTGCATCCGAC
>NZ_CBDAEL010000005.1:0-187586 GCF_965194375.1 Allotabrizicola aquatica (SeqCode) | reverse complement strand
ACTGGTATACCCGCAAGGTGCTGGCCTGGCGGATATCCAACACGCTGGAAGCCGACTTCTGCGTGGAGGCTTTGAACGAGGCGATCCATAAGTTCGGCCCGCCCGAGATCATGAACACGGATCAGGGCAGCCAGTTCACGTCCTTCGTCTGGACTGACAGGCTGAAACGGGTTGGCACCCGGATCTCTATGGACGGCAAAGGGCGCTGCATCGACAACATCTTCATCGAGCGCCTGTGGCGGTCCCTGAAGTATGAATGCGTCTATCTGCACGCCTGGGAAACCGGATCGCAGGCACGGGTCGGCATCGGGCGCTGGATCACCTTCTACAACCACCAACGCCCTCACACTGCCCATGGCGGCCAACCGCCCGCCGTGGTCTACTTTAACCGCATTGAAACCGATCAGCAGGTGCAGGCAGTAGCTTAAACAACCCGGAAAGCTGTCCAAGAGTTGGGGAGTAGCTCAGTTCTCTGCGCCAAACAACAGGTTTGGGAGTGTCACTTCTATATATCAAGTTGCCTACTTGGTCCCGCGTCAGGTCGCTAGATTGTTACTAATGTTAGCATTACAATCCCCTTAGGAAAATCTGTCTCTGCCTGACTCTAGGGGCAAGAACCACCCGCGCCCTAGCCCTGCCTGGAGGACCCGCGATGCCCCCATGCCGGCCACGGGGGGATGTATCGGGCGGGCGGCGGGGTCGGTTGCAGCATGCCGCCAAGACCCCTCCGATGGAAAGGTCAGCACAGCCGGGGGTGGTGTCGGGCAGGGTTTCTATTTGCCGGATTCGGGCAGCGACGGCATTTGTCGCTGCCGCCTTTTCCTCAGGCGCCAGGTTTTCGACCAAGTAGTGAAAATGGGTCATGTGTTGCTCCAAAATGGGTTTGGCGGGTTTGGCGGGTTAGTTTCCCCTGTTGCCATATCAGAAGGGGACAGGATCTTCTTCCGTGTGACTGGGGGCAAAGCCGTTAAACCTGTTAAACCCGTTTTCTGGACCTTCGAGAGCCTGAACCCGGTAAAAGCGGCTTCCGCTTGCGGTGTCTGCCCGGCCAGTGAGACGTAAGCCATGAACGATCCGGCCCTCGCGATGCTTCAGAACACGCCCAAGGCTTTTTGCCGATCGTGCGGCCTTATCGCCCGCGATATCCACAAGGGCGGTTTCAATTGCTCCGCGCCCCGTGTCACATTGCATCGCGACCAAGATTTCCTTGGCGTTGAACTCCGCGCTCCTAAACCTATCTCGCAGCGCGTCGAGGAGGGCAAAGAGCGCATCAGCTTCGGGATCGGCTGCCTGCGCCTCACGCACGAGATCCATTGGGTCGCCGAATTCAGATGGCCGCAGCATCGTGTTCGCAAACACCACGGTTTGGCGCACCAGGTCATCCCAGGCCTCAAATGAGGCAAGCCTGCCAGGTGCCGGTTGTGTCATGTGCGTAAATTTGGCTCGGATCAGTGTGCAGGCCGCAGCCAGCATTGCAATTCGGTTTTCCAGCACCCACTGCAGGGGATCCAGATTGAATTGGCGGGCAAAAGGTTGCTCAGTCTCGGGATCAATACGGCAGATGATGACGCGACGCGGCAAGTCGCCTGCCAATGACAGGTTGTTACCAGTCAGGATTAGCATCGCCCTGTTGGGGATGCGGATCGCCTCGGATTTCCCAAGGACGCGATCGACCATCGCTTCTGCGGTGATAAACGCGGCCATACTGGCGCTGTCAAAAACACCTGTGACATTATCCCAAACCAACGCCTTGCCGCCGGTTCGCAGGGCGGTGAACAGCCGCTTTCGGGTTTCTTCATCGTCACGCCCCTGCGTGTGCGGCCAAACGTCTGGCGCTCGCCCCTCTACGATCGCGCCCACGCAGTTCGCCAGCAGGGTCTTGCCGCTTCCTTGGATTGGAGCATCAAAGGCGATCGCTGGTGAGGTCGGCAAAACAGGTCGGATTGCGGCTGTCAGCACCGCGGCAAGCATCGCGCCCTCGGCGGTCGCATCCACAAATGGAAAGGAGTGGAAAGGGTGTAACAAGGTATCGATCGCGTCCCTAGCCTGTTCTAAGGTCGGATATGCCGGAACGTCTGGCACGGTCTCACCCAAAGGGTCGAACAGCAGGCGCGTCGCAAGGTCATAGCCTGGCGTATTTAGCACGCTGCCATCCGGGCGCACCGTCGGTCCGGTTATGACGCCGTTAAGCGCCTTCAGATTTCGGCGTCCGCCCTGCGCGATGATCTGTTTCAGCAATGCGGGTGGCGGGTCACAATCATCAGGCACTAGCACCTCGCCCTTCTGTATCCATTTCCAGAATTGGGTCACCGTGCCCAAGTGGTGAGCGAGAGCGTTTTCGCAAAGAGGATAGACACGCCCATTTTCAGCAAGGGCAAGCTGTTCGCCAAAGTCAAAGGCAACCGGATCGCGCCGCAATAGTTCAATAGTAGCGGTCGCACCTTCTGCGGTGTGGCCCTTAGCCAGTTCAATCCGGGCAGGTGCGCGATGCAAACGATAGGTCTTGCCGCCGTGCGCGAAGCTGTGAATCGCCGGGCGGCCTTGCATCAAAAACAGCCGTCCGACCAAACGCGCTCCGTCATAATCGGGTTCAAGTGGATCTAGGGTCAGGCATCCATGCCAACGCTCGCGGTTATCTAGTACGGCCCCCACCGACACGGGCAGGACATGATCCCCAGACTTTATATGCAAGACAAAATCACCAGCGAGAACGCCCGTTTCCAACGTCCTGCGCGCGATGCTTTCTGCTTGTTTACTTTTTTCGGGATTACCTCGATCCTCTGGCGGGACCATCTCTTGCACTCGGGCATCAATCCAAGCATCCCGGACACCTTCAGCCTCGGGCTGTGCGGCCCCTTTAGCCTCAGCCTTTATGCAGGCCAGTTTCTCGCGTTCGCTGGCTGTCAGATCCGGGCAAGCTGCGCGGCTATCAATCAGCATCGCACTACCCGCAATGATGACAGGATGGCCGCGGCGTTGTTCCAGACCCGGTCCGCAGGCCGCCCCGCCCGCAAAATCAAGGCGGGACGGCTGCCAAACAGAGGCATCAACCAGCGTCCGCTCGAGCATAGCTCCCGACTTGCTAATTTCGATGTGGCCTTGCCCAGCAAGCCAGAGGTGCGCGGTCAGCGCCGCACCCGCACGCGGAATGTCCACGGCATCTTTCACAAGAAGATAAAGCCTCTGGCCCTTTATGCCCCGCAATTCCCTGTCACCGGACCAAATGCAGCTTGATGCGCTAGGCCACCACAGCATTGCGGCGTCTGCCAGCCCCGGCGCTGCGGTGCGGATCGCCTGTACCAACCCTTCACGGTCCAACGCCGCACCCCCAGCGCTTGGATCATAGTCCAGCATCATAACGCCCGCGCCATCCGGCCAACGGAATGCGTCGTTAGTCCGGGTTGTTGCACCTTCGGGATTACCACTGTTTGCAAATGCTTTTCGGGTCATAACCTTGGATGCAGCGTTGATCGGAACGCCGTAAACCAACGCCTGTGCAGGTGTCAGAGACTGCAAGGTTACAGCTAGGTCATGCAATGTGTTGATTGTCTGCGCTTCGATCTTGCCGCGAACCAAATTACCGCCGGGAGATTTCAGAAGATCACCGCCAGTTCCCAAGGAAAAACCCTTGGAAAGCCGGTTCGGTTCAATCGCGGTAATGATGCTCAGTTTTGCATGTGTCATGCGTTTTGCCTCAGGGATTTGCCCAAGGCGCGAAAAACGTGCTATCATTCCAGCATCAAGCGCCCGCTCGATACCCCAAAGAAGCCCGTCCGCGCGCCATGCGGGCGGGATTTACTTTTGGGAAAGGGCGGCGAGGCGCTGGATGAACGCATCGATCTCGGCTTCGAGATAGCCGACGGAGCGCGGCCCGATTTTCACTGGCTTGGGTGTCTCGCACTTCAGTCGAAGGCGGTACCATGCGGAGCGGCTGAAACCTGTTCTGTGAAGTGCCTCAGGAAGGCGGATGATACGATCTTTCGACATGTGAACCTCTTGGGTTGGTGTGGCATGTCGATTTGAGTAGGCACGCAAAGCGCACAGATCATGGGAGGAAATTGCTGCTCTCAATTTCCCCATACAGCTTATTGCGTTCGTAATAAACTTGCCGGATATGGTCCTCGCTCAAGCCAGACCCTGTGCGGATGCCCTTGGCGGCTTCTGCCAGCAGGCCGCAGGCGGTATCGCCCTTTTCAGGTTGCGTCGGCTTGCTCTCGCCGGAAGTCAGCGGAATCTGCCGATATTCTTTCAGCACCCTGCAAAGTCGCCAAATTTCATGGTGCAGCAATTCGTGGGTTTTGCCTTTTTTGCGCTTCAAGGTCTGCGGCTCGACCACCCCTCGAGCCAATTCAAACATGCATTCGTGGGGCAAATTGATGCCTTCAAGGATGCACTTCGCAATGGCGACGTGAAGCGCCCTTGGGTCAAGCCCTAGCACTAGCGCGGCATGGGCATCATCCGACAGAAGTTGCTTAACATACTCGACACGTGCTGCAGGATTTCCCTGCTTTTCGTGCGCCTCAGCCAAAGAATTGTGAAGGTGTATGAGCAGCTCCGCCCGGCTTGATGCCGCAAATCTTATTCCATATTCAGCTTGTCGCTGCTTCAACCGATCAGCCAGCGGTGACATATTGCGCCCACCCCTCCAGAACTTCTCGCCGTTCTTCCAGAAGATCTGATCGCTGATAAGCGGCGTCCAAGGATGCCTGTTGATGAGCGAGGACGAAGTCAGCAACAGGCTTTCTGATACCCGTCTCGGCCATCCATGAGCCAAGGCAAGCCCGCAGACCATGCACCGTCAGGGTCGGGTCAAATTGCTTGATGGCAGCGATCATGAAGTTTTCATGGGGCGGCTTATGACCAAGCACGTACATTCGACCTGCGCGCGGTCGAAGGCCATCAAGAACCGCGAGGGCCGCCATGCTAAGCGGCTGTCGATGCGCCTTGCGCGTTTTCATGCCGGTGGCCGGTGTGACCCAGATCGCCCGCTCTAGGTCTAAGTGAGGCCACTCCATCAAGCGGATCTCGCCGCTGCGTTTTCCGGTGAGGATCGCCAACGCAAGCCCAGCATGGGCCGCCTTGCCCAACTCAGCTGTCTTGAGCCAACGCCATAGTTCGGGCGCTCGTTCTGGTTCCAAAGCAACATGATGGTTCACCATCCGCGTTTTGGACGGCATCGACCGCACGGGCGGACACACGTTAAACTCAGACCATCCCCGATCCACCGCGTAATCCAGGATTCGCTCGATATTGCCACGCAGTCGCTTGCCCACAGTTTCCCGGCTTAGCCAAATTGCTGAGATAGCGTCAACGATCTCCGCCCGCTTGATCGCGTTCACAGGACGCTCACCAAGCGCTGGGAGGGCATAGTCTCGGACCTGCTGAAAGACCTGACGACGGTAATCGTCATTTGAGATCCCCCCGCTGGCGTGGTCATCAAACCATTTCTTTGCCACCTCCGAAAAGGTTGGCGTCGCGTTTTGGGAGGATACTCGCTCGCCCGTTACAAGCTGTGCTAGGGCCAGCGGCTCCAACGTAACCGCCAATGCGTTGCGGATCGCCTGTATCCCGTGACCCGCCTTGACCAGCCCTTTTACGGCAGCAGCAGCCGCTCGGGCAGCTTCCGATTTTACCTCCGGCCACGTCCCGAGCGTGATATTTGCCCTCTTGCCAGCCACCACAATTCGCGCAACCCATGTCACACGACCCGACGAACGGCAGAATGCGTAAAGGTTGGGGCTGCCTTCAGGAAGCCAAGCCTCTTCCTGACGAGCAGATAGAGCCTCCAAATCTTTGTATCTTAGCGCCACGCGTATACCATCAGTAGCCAAACATCATGGGAATATCTGGCATCCAATGAGACGTAATGCAACAATAAACGTCAACACAGCAAGGAGTTTATGATGTCGTGGGATAAAGATAATGGGGACAGACAGCCCCCCTTTTTTCATGGCATCAACGGGATATGACGCCTGAAATCCGCATCCCCGAAATTCTCATTCTGGCCGCCGGTTCGTCCTCGCGCATGCGCGGCGCCGATAAATTGCTGGAAGAGATTGACGGCGAACCCCTCCTCACCCGCAGCGCGCGTGTTGCATTGGCCACCGGCTGCCCGGTTACGGTGACCTTGCCCACCGATCGGCCCGCGCGGCTGGCGGCGCTTCAGGGTCGGGCTGTCACTCCGGTCATCGTGCCTGACGCGGCCAAAGGCCTGGCGGCAAGCCTCATTGCGGGGCTCGGTGCCCTGCCCGCCTCGGCGCCGGTTCTGATGGTCTTGGCCGATCTTCCCGACCTCACAACCGAGGACCTGCAAGACTGCCTTGCGGTTTGGGCTAAGGATCCGCTCGCCATCCCGCGCGGCGCGGCCGCGGATGGCACGCCCGGCCATCCGGTCGGCTTTCCGCCCGACCTGCGGGCCGAGCTTTTGGCACTGACCGGCGACACCGGCGCGCGGGACGTCCTGACGCGCCATGCGGATCGGCTGCATCTGGTACGCTTGCCCGGCACCCATGCCACGACCGACCTTGATACGCCCGAAGCTTGGGCCCAGTGGCGCGCCGCGCGGCCGCGATGACCGTCCTCAACCGCGCAACAACACCCGCGCCTCATGCGCCTTGAGCGACAGCCGGGCTGCGGGAAAATCAAACTCTTGGCCCGCGAGTTCGGGAAACAGCGCCAGAACCTCATCGGCCTGCGCGCGATCCATGCCGTCCAGCATCCGCTGCGCCGGCTGAAAGCTTTCGGTCCAAGCCCCATTGGCGCAAATGATCTCGTGGCGGTCAAACATCACATGGACATAGCGCACCGCCGCGCTCAGCTTAACCTCCACCCCCGGCAGGGACGTCAAATGGGTGGCCGCCACCAGCACCTCGGGCTCGCCAAACAGCATCTCGGCGCGCGCGCCTTCGATCACCATGCGGTGCTGCGGTGACACCGTCATGGCGCGCGTGGGCAAACCATGGCCCAAGGCCCCAACCCCAATCTCCACCGGGCGCAGCGCCGGATTGACGATCAAATCAGCCAAGGACAACCGCTTGGAGCCGACCCAGCGCAGGGTCTGCAACCCGTTGTCGCGCGTCACCACCCGGTCCCCCGCGCCCAGATCCTCCACCGCCACCTCGCCCCGCTCGGTTGAAATCAGCGTGCCGGGGGTAAAGCAGGGAACGACCTGTTCGATCCCGGTAAAGGTCATCGTGCCAATGACAGCGCCGTTGACGTCCAGAAACTGCACTGTGCCGTTTTCGGCGTTCAGCGGGTCATAGATCACATTGGTCAGCGCCCAGCCCCAAGCGGTCAGGTCGAGAACGTCGAAATCTCCGGTATTCTCGTCACCCGCCGCCGTGTCGCCGAACCCATCCGTGCCCGTGCCGATAACGATGGTATCATTGCCAAAACCACCGCTGATGCTGTCGGCCCCAGTACCCCCAATCAGCAGATCATTGCCATCACCACCGAACAGGCTGTCGTTGCCCCCGCCGCCTTGAAGCGTGTCATTGCCCGCATCGCCGAACATCCGGTCATCACCAAGCCCGCCTGACAGGCTGTCCACCCCCAGACCACCGTAGAGGGAATCGTTGCCCGACCCGCCGATCAGCGTGTCATTGCCCGACCCGCCTTCGGCATGGATCATTGACGACGCCGCCGTGCCGTTCAGAAGGTCCGCGCCGCTGCCAAGGGTGACGCGCTCGAATTCCGAGAAGGCAACGCTGCTCGTGCCATCGGTCGCTGTTCCAGCCTCAGACCCGGTGAAGTTCACCGTCAGGTTCGTGGTGACAAGGCCAAGATCAAGCTGGTCGATATCCCCGACGTTCTCCCCACCCTGCGCGGTGTCGCTGCCCCAGCCATTGGCGAATTGCACCACATCATTCTCGGTGCCGCCAAAGATCTGGTCATTGCCCAGGCCGCCGACCAGCGTGTCCGCGCCAAGGCCGCCCGTCAGGGTGTCATTGCCAGCGTCGCCCTGCAGGCGGTCATCGCCATCCTCGCCGAACATCCGGTCATCGCCGAGCCCGCCTGACAGGCTGTCCACCCCAAGACCGCCGTAGAGGGAATCGTTGCCAGACCCGCCGATCAGCGTGTCATTGCCCGACCCGCCTTCGGCTTGGAACATCGACGCCGCCGCCGCGCCGTTCAGAAGGTCCGCGCCGCTGCCCAGCGTGACGCGTTCAAACTCCGAGAAGGCAACGGTGCTCGTGCCATCGGTCGCGGTTCCGGCCTCAGACCCCGTGAACGTCACCGTCAGGTTCGTGGTGACAAGGCCAAGATCAAGCTGGTCAAAATCCCCAACGTTCTCGCCGCCCTGCGCGGTGTCGCTGCCCCAACCATTGGCGAATTGCGCCACATCATTCTCGGTGCCGCCAAAGATCTGGTCATTGCCCAGGCCGCCGATCAGCGTGTCCGCGCCAAGGCCGCCCGTCAGCGTGTCATTGCCAGCGTCGCCCTGCAGGCGGTCATCGCCATCCTCGCCGAACATCCGGTCATCGCCGAGCCCGCCTGACAGGCTGTCCACCCCCAGACCGCCGTAGAGGGAGTCATTCCCCGACCCACCGATCAGCGTGTCATTGCCCGACCCGCCTTCAGCATAGATCATCGACGACGACGCCGCGCCGTTCAGAAGGTCCGCGCCGCTGCCAAGGGTGACGCGCTCGAATTCCGAGAAGGCAACGCTGCTCGTGCCATCGGTCGCTGTTCCAGCCTCAGACCCGGTGAAGTTCACCGTCAGGTTCGTGGTGACAAGGCTAAGATCAAGCTGGTCAAAATCCCCAGCGTTCTCGCCGCCCTGCGCGGTGTCGCTGCCCCAGCCGTTGGCGAATTGCACCACATCATTCTCGGTGCCGCCAAAGATCTGGTCATTGCCCAGGCCGCCGACCAGCGTGTCCGCGCCAAGGCCACCCGTCAGCGTGTCATTGCCAGCGTCGCCCTGCAGGCGGTCATCGCCATCCTCACCGAACATCCGGTCATCGCCGAGCCCGCCTGACAGGCTGTCCACCCCCAGACCGCCGTAGAGGGAGTCATTCCCCGACCCGCCGATCAGCGTGTCATTGCCCGACCCGCCTTCAGCTTGGATCATCGACGCCGCCGCCGCGCCGTTCAGAAGGTCTGCACCGCTGCCCAGCGTGACGCGCTCGAATTCCGAGAAGGCAACGGTGTTGGTGCCATCGGTCGCCGTTCCGGCCTCAGACCCCGTGAACGTCACCGTCAGGTTCGTGGTGACAAGGCCCAGATCAAGCTGGTCAAAATCCCCAGCGTTCTCGCCGCCCTGCGCGGTGTCGCTGCCCCAGCCATTGGCGAATTGCACCACATCATTCTCGGTGCCGCCAAAGATCTGGTCATTGCCCAGGCCGCCGACCAGCGTGTCCGCGCCAAGGCCACCCGTCAGCGTGTCATTGCCAGCGTCGCCCTGCAGCCGGTCATCGCCATCCTCGCCGAACATCCGGTCATCGCCGAGCCCGCCTGACAGGCTGTCCACCCCCAGACCGCCGTAGAGGGAGTCATTCCCCGACCCACCGATCAGCGTGTCATTGCCCGACCCGCCTTCAGCATAGATCATCGACGACGACGCCGCGCCGTTCAGAAGGTCCGCACCGCTGCCCAGCGTGACGCGCTCGAATTCCGTGAAGGCAACGGTGTTGGTGCCATCGGTCGCTGTTCCAGCCTCAGACCCGGTGAAGGTCACTGTCAGGTTCGCGGTGACGAGGCCCAGATCAAGCTGGTCAAAATCCCCAGCGTTCTCGCCGCCCTGCGCGGTGTCGCTGCCCCAGCCGTTGGCGAATTGCACCACATCATTCTCGGTGCCGCCAAAGATCTGGTCATTGCCCAGGCCGCCGACCAGCGTGTCCGCGCCAAGGCCACCCGTCAGCGTGTCATTGCCAGCGTCGCCCTGCAGCCGGTCATCGCCATCCTCACCGAACATCCGGTCATCGCCGAGCCCGCCTGACAGGCTGTCCACCCCCAGACCGCCGTAGAGGGAGTCATTCCCCGACCCGCCGATCAGCGTGTCATTGCCCGACCCGCCTTCAGCTTGGATCATCGACGCCGCCGCCGCGCCGTTAAGAAGGTCTGCACCGCTGCCCAGCGTGACGCGTTCAAGCTCCGAGAAGGCAACGGTGTTGGTGCCATCGGTCGCCGTTCCGGCCTCAGACCCCGTGAACGTCACCGTCAGGTTCGTGGTGACAAGGCCAAAATCAAGCTGGTCAAAATCCCCAGCGTTCTCGCCGCCCTGCGCAGTGTCGCTGCCCCAGCCATTGGCGAATTGCACCACATCGTTCTCGGTGCCGCCAAAGATCTGGTCATTGCCCAGGCCGCCGATCAGCGTGTCAGCGCCCGCCTCGCCATTCAGGACGTCGTTGCCAAGGCCGCCATCCAGCCAGTCAATACCTGCCCCGCCGAACAGGGTATCAAGCCCATCCCCACCGATCAGGCTGTCATTGCCATCACCACCAGACAGCAGGTCGGCGTCTGCGCCGCCGTCGAGGGTGTCGCTGCCAAGGCCGCCCGTCAGCGTGTCATTGCCGGTGTTGCCTTGCAGACTGTCATTGCCATCCTCGCCCAAGAGGCTGTCATTGCCCTGATCGCCTTGCAGGACATCATGATCGGCGCCACCCTGCAGCGTATCATTGCCATCGCCGCCGAACAGCTGATCGGCGCCGGCACCGCCATTCAGAAGATCGTTGCCCAAGTCCCCGACAAGGACGTCGACCCCATCATCGCCGAAGATCTGGTCGTCATCGGTTCCGCCCGACAGAACGTCATTGCCAAGCCCACCATAGAGCGTATCCGCCCCGGTTCCGCCAAACACGCTGTCGTTGCCTGCGTCCCCATAAAGGACATCATTGCCGTTGCCACCATCAATCTGGTCTGCCCCGGCGCCCCCGAAGAGCGCGTCAGCCCCATCTCCGCCAATCAGGCTGTCATTGTCGTCACCACCATAAAGAAGATCGGCGTCAGCCCCACCGTCCAGCGTGTCGGCCCCGAGCCCGCCATTGAGCGTGTCCGCGCCGTCCCCACCAGAAAGACTGTCATTGCCGGCATCGCCAGCGAGGTCATCCTGCCCATTGCCGCCGAACAGCACATCGTTGCCATCGCCCCCGGACAAAACGTCATTGCCCCCCGTTGCGGCGGCCACGTTGTTGGGCTGGGTGTTGACATAGTATGCATACCACATGCCCGCGCTTGTGGTGGTGCCCGTTCCTGCCAGCGAGATGGTGGTATAGGGCACGTTGATGTTCAAAGTCCCAACTGTCGCGATGGTGGTCCCGCTGCCAATCCGCACGATCTGGCCCGCACCATTGATCTGGTAGATCCCCGCGCCGTTGAACGTCACCGTGCCATTGGCAATGGCGGTCGTCAGGTTTTGCGCCACGCCGTCGATCGAAATCGTCAAGGTCTCGACGCCCGAAACGCCATTGAACAGGATCCGCCCACCCGAAATCTGGCTGCTGGCCGTATGGGTATGGGTTTCTACCGAGTTCACATCGCCTAGGAGAAACCCGGACACTGTGCCGTTGGTCCCCGTGGTCAGCGTCTCGTTTGATGTCGAGAAGACCGAGAAATTCGGCCGCCCCGAACTGCCGATAACGGCCTGTGTCGGCGCGGTGATCTCGGTGTAGCTTTCCGTGTAGGTAACGGCCACGCTGTCGGCACCGCCAAACAGCGTATCATTGCCCACCCCGCCAAACAGGCTGTCATTGCCCGACCCACCATCGATGCTGTCGGCCTCGGTGCCGCCATCGGCCCAGTCATTGCCTTGGCCCGTGCTGATCTGGTCATTGCCGGACCCGCCATAGACGATGTCATTGGCCAGACCCGAGATCACCGTGTCATTGCCCGCCCCCGCCAAGACATAATCGGCATCGCCCGTGGTGCCGGAAAAGCCCGTACCATCTAACCGGTCAATGCGGTCGCCCTCAGGGTCAGCGGTGTAGTTCAGATCTATCAGATCATTGCCAGCCGTGCCCTCAACCACGCCATCGCCCAAGAACGGCTGACCGCCCTCAAAGCCCATGGACCAAATGCCCGCCGGATCTTGGGTGTCAAAGTCATTGCCGGCATAGGTTGCGAGAAATGTCGCGTCACCCGAACCTTCCACCAGCGTCTGGCTGCTGGTGCCGTTCGAAATGCCCACCGTGGCATTGCCGTAGCCGCCATTCGCATAGCCGATGGAGCTATAGATATACTCGATGTTGACATCGCCACTGCCCAGATTGGTCAGCACAACCTGAAAGCTGTTGGTCCCTGTCCCACTAAAGGGCGCGACGTTCAGCCAAGTGACGATGAACCGGCCGGTGGAGGCGTCCAGATCCCAATAGATCTCGCCCCCTTTCGAGATGTCGATGTCGGTCCAGAACGGCGCGATTGAGGGCTGGCCAAGCGTGGTCAGCGCGGCCGACGTATAGGCCGGTTCCGCCGAACCAAAGGTCAAGAGCCCGTTGGTGTTCACAAAGACTGACGTATAGGTGGTGCCGTAAAGATTGATCCCCGAAGCCCCAAAAACCGAGCTTAGGCTGACGTTGATCGAGCCGTCATCAAGATTGCCTGTTCGGCCACTCGCCGTGGAAAAGGTGTTTTCACCGTACCCTGCCGTGCCGCCAAGGCCAGAGATCAGCGTCGCCATGGCTTAGGCCCCCCTCATAGGCAGGGGCAGCCCGGGCACCACAATCCCAACGGTCGTCACAGTCTTGCCACGATATGCCAGCGAATATGCCAAGGTGAGGTATCTCCAGTTTGATTAAATCTGGAAATACCGAGGTATCGTGCAAGGAATGAGGCACTGGCGGGGTTTGTTTCCGGCAAAGCAACATAGACGGGCCGCAAGCGGGGACCTTAAGCGGCCTTGGTGCGACGGGCGAACTCTTTACGCTTTGGTCAAGGCGCGCGCCTCCCGTGCCGTTAGGGTCAGGCGGGCGCTTTGGAACTGGACCCCCTGCGCCAGTTCGGGAAACAGCGCCGTAATCTCAGCGCGCTGGTCGCCCTGCAGGGCCTCCATCGTCAGATCACCGGGTTGGAAGCTTTCTGACCACGCCCCATCCGCCCGCACAATTTCATGCTGGTCAAACAGGATGTGGAGATAGCTCACACCGCGGCTGACCCGCTGCTCGATGCCGGGCAAGCCCACAAGATGTTTGGCCGCAACCAACACCTCGTTTTCACCAAACAACAACTCTGCCCGCGGCCCAGTGACCAGCATGCGATGCTGCGGGCTGACCATTATATCGCGCACGGGTAGGCCGGCACCCAGCGCGCCTCGGGCGATACGGACCGGGTTAAAGCGCGGCTCAACAATCAACTCGGCATGGCTCAGATCGCGGCGCCCGGTCCAGCGGATCGGCTGATACCCGTTATCCCGCGTTAAGACGCGATGGCCGGGCTGCAGGTCCTCGACCGCCAGCTCACCCTGATCGGTCAAAATCTGCGCGCCCGGTGTGAAACAGGCCACCACTCTTTCGATGTTTGAGAAGGTCATCGTGCCGATCACGGCACCGTTGGCATCCAAGAACTCAACGATGCCATTCTCGGGGTTGTTCACATCATAGATGATATTGGTCGCCGGATGGCCCCAAGCTGTCAGGTCCAGAACGTCATAATCATCGCCGCCTTCGCCGCCATCGACCACATCATTGCCAACGGCCGCAGTGACATCGCCCGTAAAGAAGGAGTCCAGGCCATCGCCGCCAAATAGGCTGTCATTGCCAGTGCCACCCAAAAGTGTATCGCGGCCGTCGCCCCCGAAAAGCTGGTCATTGTCGCCGCCGCCGATAAGGCTGTCATTTCCGTGACCGCCGAACAGCGTGTCATGGCCCGCATCACCGCGCAGGGTATCGCTGTCTTCATCGCCAAAGAGCAGGTCGGCCCCAACGCCGCCGAGCATCGAATCCCCGCCGGTTCCGCCGTAAAGCGTGTCATTTTCCGACCCGCCCTGCATAAAGTCGAAACCGCCCTCAGCATAAGCTTCGATCCCTGTGGTCGCAGCACCGCCAAGGAACGCATCACCCGATGTACTGCCCCTGACAACTTCGATTTCAGAGAATGTGCCACTGCCCAGGTTGAAGCTGAAGCTGCCAGCCTCGGCTGTGGTATAGGTGATCGTGGCCCCGGTGCCACCAAAGGTCGCATCGACCAGCTGCAGCCTATCAAGGTCGGTGCCCCCCTCGCCCCCAATGATCGTGTCGACCCCTTCCCCCCGCGCGTAGACGAAGGTATCGGCCCCGTCGCCGCCGTTGATTAGGTCATCACCCGTGCCGCCATAAAGCGTGTCATTGCCGGAATGGCCGTTCAGAGAGTCGTTGCCCGCATCTCCGTGAAGGACATCATCGCCTTCTTCGCCACCGAGGCTGTCATCGCCCGTGCCGCCAAAGGCCAGATCGTCATTGATCCCCATCCACAGCACATCATTGCCGCCGCCACCGTAAAAGGTGTCGTTGCCCTGACCATTCGGGGCAAGCATTTCATCGTCAAAGATGTCACTGCCCGCGCTGCCCGTAATCTGGTCATTGCCGCCGAGCGATTGAATGTAGGTGTAGCCATTGTTCAGGCTGGCATCGACCACATCCGCCTGCTGGGTCAGGATCAGCTGTTCAATCTCAGAGAAGGTCACCGTATGGCCGGTGACGGTATCGGTCACCACGCCTGCGCCGGGGGCGGTGAAGACCACTGTGACCGGGTTGGTCAGCCCCGACAGATCCAGCGTGTCATAGTTGGTGCCGCTTTGGCCACCGATGACGGTATCTTGGCCAAATCCTGCGGTGACGTAGAACACGTCATTGTCGCCACCGCCATAAAGTGCATCATTGCCCGCGCCGCCGTTCAGCGTTTCGTTGCCATCCCCACCATAGACTGTGTCATTCCCCGACCCGCCGACAATCGTGTCGTTTCCGGCACCAGTTTCGACAACCAGCCCCGTCGCATCTGACACCGCCGAGATAAAGTCGTTGCCCGCCCCAGTGACAATCCGCTCGATCTGCGAGAACGTCGCGCCTCCGCCCCCGGCGTGTGAGGCGACGCCCGCCTCATTCCCAGTCAGGGTGATCGAGACGTTGGACGCGGCCGTCAAACTCAGCGTGTCAAAATCGATGCCGGTTTCGCCGCCTTGAACGCTGTCGGTGCCCTGCGCCAGACCGATCGTGATCGTGTCCGCATCCGCACCGCCGAAGAGCGTGTCATCGCCAGCATCACCGGCCAACTGGTCATTGCCCGCATCGCCCGAGATCAGATCTTCGCGATCCCCGCCCGAGATGGTGTCGTTCCCATCGCCGCCATAGAGAAAATCGTCGCTCAGACTGCCGCCCAGATCGACGATCAGGTCATCGCCGGCGCCACCATAGACAGTGTCGGTATTGTCGCCGCCATCCAAAGTGTCATTGCCGTAGCCGCCGTAAAGGAGGTCAACCTGACCGCCACCAAAGAGGCTGTCATGACCTTCTCCCCCGTAAAGCGTGTCATCGTTGAAACCACCAAACAGGTTGTCTCGGCCCGCGCCACCAAAGATCAGATCATTGTCGTTGCCGCCCGAGAGGTTGTCATTGCCGCCATCGCCATAGATCGTGTCATTGCCAGCGCCCCCATCGACGCTGTCATTGCCCTCACCTGACGCGACCCAATCATTGCCCGCGCCGCCAAAGGCTGTGTCGTCGCCCGTCCCGGCATAGATGATGTCATTGCTAAGGTTGGCGGTGATGCTGTCATTGCCCGCACCTGCCAAGACATAGTCGGCGTCAGCCGTGGTGCCGCCGACACCCTGACCATCATTGTTGTCAATCCGGTCGCCATCCGGATCGCCCAGATAGCCCACCTGAATAACATCATTGCCCGCCATGCCCTGCACGATGCCATCCGGCCCTGTGACTGCAACGGTTTCAATAAAGATAAAGCCGACGTCCGTGTTGCCTTGGGTGTCCAACACCGTATAGCTCAGCGTGTTGGTGCCAAGATCTCCATCAGAAAACACGGTCACGGTGCCATCGGCGTTCAGCCGCACCTGCTCACCAGTTGCGAAGGTCACGATTTGACCAGCGACGACAGCCGTGCCGTTGATCTGGGTTATGGTCAGTCCCGCGTCGGTTTCATCCCGGTCATTGGCCAGAATGTCAAACGTCCGGCTGGAATTCGCCGTCAGCTGGATCGTGTCGTCCATCGCCAGCGCAAAAGTCTGGATCGAGTTGCCCATGATCAACAGGTTTGAGTCAAAGGCCGAGTCACCGCCATCGGCGATGCCGATCTTGATGGTGTTCACCTGCCCTGGAGTCACCGGAGCCTTGAACGACAGCACATAGGTGAAGCCGTCCATTTCGGTGTTGAACTGATCGGCCGTGTTATCGCGGTAAAGGTTCTGGTTCACCCCGCCGTTCACACTGTCGATCGCGATATTGCCCGCAACCGAAATCGTCGCAGGCACAAAATTGCCGTTGATCCAGACGCCAAAGGCGTCATTCACGCCGCCGTTAACATATTCGGGATATTCCTCGGACGAGAACACGAACTGCATCGTGAGCATATCGCCGGTCGGGATGAAGCTGGCGTTCAGAATCGCTCCGTCAAAGGTGGCCATGCCCGCAACAGCGTTCAACTGTGCGTCGCCATCGATACCGCCCAGCGGATTGGTTGTGAAACCGGCCTGGGTGTTGGTGTCCGTGGTCCCCGATGAGTTGGTAAAATCGGTCACGTTACCCGTTGACAGGATGACCCCGGTGTCCGTCGGCACGATGCCCGCGATCGTGCTAAGCGCACCGCTGTAGATGCCCGACTGAACTGCATCCCCCTGAAAAGACGCAGAAGTAACTGTGATGCCATGACCAAAGATGGCGTTTGCCATGTCCAGAGCCGAAGCACTGGTGTTGATGGTCAGCTCATTCGCAATTGGCATTGCCCGTTCCCCTCAACCTTCAACCACGCCATCGGCGCACACGCGTAAACAACTGGCCTTTGCCGCGTCGCCTCAGCGGCGCGCGGGGTCATGACCTTAGAACTTGGCAGCACTCAGCACGGGCATCGTCTTATCCTTCCGCGGCCACATGTGTTGGATGCAGCCCGGTCTTCAGGATTGGTTATCAAGGAGATTTGTGGGGAAACCTTGGAACCAAAGTGGTCAGTTCGTGTCCAATCCGGGCGGATTCAGGGCACTTGCGCCAAAAGCTGGCACGCAACCGGTCACCGCCCCGCAAACGCGGTGATTGACCGCCGCCACATCGAGGCGCCAAAGACACCCGCTGGGCAGAAAAGGCCCCGAACATGGTAAACATCGCGCAAAACAACGAAAAAGGGGCCCTTGCGGGGCCCCTTTTCCTGCGGCCGGAGAAACAATCCCCGGCCACGCTGCATAAACGGTTATCGCACCAATAGCCGGGCCTCGTGCTTTTTCAACGTGCGCCGGGCGGCTTGATAGTCGTTCTGCCCCGCCTCGGTCTGCAGTTCGGGGAAGAGTTCAAAAATCTCGGCGCGCTGGGCGTTGCCCATGCCCTTCAAGGTCAGATCACCGGGCTGGAAGCTTTCGGTCCAAGCCCCGTTGCCCAACACCACCTCGTGGCGATCGAACATGAAGTGGAGATAGGTCGTCCTGATCGAGTCAATCGACTGGATGCCGTTCGCCGCCACCAGATGCTTGGCCGAGACCAAAACCTCATGCTCATCGAAGTAGAGCGCGGTGCGGTCATTGGCCACCAGCATGCGGTGGTTGGGCGACACCATCATATCACGCTCGGGCAGGCCGTTGCCAAGGCTGCCCTGACGGATCAGCACCGGCTTCAGATGCGGAGCGGCGGCCAAATCGCGCCAGCCCAGCTGCTTTTGACCCATCCAGCGAATTTCCTGAATGCCATTGTCGCGGGTGATCACCCGGTCGCCAACCTTCAGATGTTCCACAGGAACCTCACCCTTCGGCGTCGCAATCAGCGTGCCGGGGGTAAAGCAGGGCACGACGTTTTCGATGTTGGTGAAGGCCAGCGTGCCAGTCGGATTGCGGTCGGCATCCAGGAAGGTGACCGTGCCGTTCTCCGGGTTCGTCGGATCATAGACAATCGACAAGGGGCCAGAGCCGCGCAGGTCCAGCGTGTCAAGGTCATCGCCGCCCTCATTGCCGTCGATCACATCGTTCAGACCATGACCCTGCACAGTGACAAGGAACACATCACGGTCGTTGCCGCCCGCCATGCTGTCGGCACCCTGACCACCGATCAGCGTGTCATTGCCGGCACCGCCGACCATGCTGTCCTCGTCGATGCCGCCATCCAGCAGATCATTGCCAGCGCCGCCAAAGAGCGTGTCATCGTCGTCGCGGCCAAAGATGGTATCATCGCCTGCGCCGCCGTTCAGCAGATCGCGGTTGTTGTCCGGCCGTAGGTCCACCGCATCGGGCAGATCCAGCGCCTCACCCAGAACATCGTTCAGACCGCCATAGATCAGGTCATTGCCGTCACCACCGTCGATGGTGTCAGCCCCTTCGCTGCCCCCGATGATGTCATTGCCCAGACCGCCTTCGACAAGGTCAGCGTCTATCCCGGCATCGATCACGTCATTGCCCGCGCCACCGATGATGGTATCGGCATCATCGCCGGTCAGGATGGTGTCGTTGCCAAGGCCACCGGTCACCAGATCGCGGTCATTGGCCGGGTTGGTATCGGCCGGATAGGCACCGGGATAATCGATATCAGGCAAAGGCGCTGTGCCCGAGGTGTCGATAACGTCATCCCCGGCCCCACCATCAACGGTATCATTGCCCTCGTTGCCGATGATGCTGTCATTGCCCAGACCGCCAAGGATCGAGTCATCGCCGATGTTGCCCTGCAGCGTGTCATCGCCGTCGTCACCAATGACCGTGTCATTGCCAAGGCCGCCAAGGATGGTGTCGTTGCCGACACCGCCAGTGACCAGATCATCGCCCGCGCCACCAAGGATATCATCATCCCCCGCATCGCCGCGGAGGGTGTCATTGCCCTCGTTGCCCTGCAGGCTATCATTGCCGATGCCGCCCAGGATTGAGTCATCGCCCAGACCGCCAACGATCTCGTCATCGCCCGCGTCGCCAAACAGCGTGTCGTTGCCCGCATCGCCAAAGATGCTGTCATCGCCCAGACCGCCGGTCACCAAGTCATCGCCCGCGTTGCCGTTGATCGAGTCATCGCCCGCATCACCGCGCACATCGTCATTGCCGTCGCCCGCCAGCACGGTGTCATTGCCTGCACCGGCCTGAATGATGTCGTCATTGCCCACTTCGCCGGGCAACAGCGCATCGTTGGCATCCACGCGATCGGCGTCGAAGGGGTCGATATAGCCCGCGTCGATTAGATCACCGCCCGTGGTGCCGCGCACGATCCCGTCACGCACGCCGTCGGCCCCGACTGTAATGGTCCAAGTGGTGCTGTCGGTCAGGCCCTCTTCGTCCACGATGGTGTAGTTGACCACTGCCGCCCCGGTAAAGCCGGGGGTGGGGGTGAAGGTCAGTGTGCCATCGCCGTTCACCACGACCGTGCCGTTCGGGCTGGTCGGCGTGCCGGAAATCGCCACGGTGTCGCCGTCAACATCAGTGTCATTGCCCAACACTGCAAAGGTCACCGGGGTGTTGAGCGGGGTGGTCGAGGTGTCGGGGTTCGCCTCGGGCGCATCGTTCACCGGGGTCACGGTGACGGCCACGGTCGAGGTCGAGGTGTTCCCGTCCGGATCGGTCAACGTATAGGTGATGGTGTCCGGGCCGTTGTAGTTCGGATCGGGCGTGTAGGTGATGGTGCCGTTGGGATTGAGCGTCACGGTGCCATTCGGCGCCTCAGCCGAGGTCACGGTCAGGGGCTGGCCAGTCGGGTCGGTGTCATTGGCCAGAACCGGAATGGTCACCGGGGTATCTTCCGCCGTGGTGGCCGTGTCGGGGTTGGCATCGGGGTCGCCGCCGCCATTGTCCACCGTGTCCGACAGCTGGAACATGCTGACCGAACCTTGGAAGTGCTGGTCCACGTTGTTCAGAAGATTCGGGCTCGACGTCGCCTGACCTGCGCCAATCATCCAAGGCTGGTTGATGCCCTGCCCGCTCATATCCATGGTCAGGGTGTTCGGCACATCATCGGCAAAGCTGCCGCCCGTGGTGGTGTTGTTGATGATAAGCTGACCGCCCGCGCCGCCCTGATCCCACGAATAGCTGAGGTTCAGGCTGTCGCCCGGATTGGCAAAGCCCGGTGCCGTGCCAAAGGTCTGGGTGCCGGTGGCCGTCTCATGCGAGATGACGACAGCGCCATTGGCCAGAATTTCAATGCGATAGCCGCCGTCCGTGGTGCCCGAGCTGTCCCGCGACAACAGGGTCTGCGGACCGCTCAGCGCGTCGCCGCCCAAGGTCCAAGCGATGTCGAGCGTGCCACGGTCCAACTGGAAGGCCGGATCGGGGTAAATCTTGATGAGGTCATTGTCCCCATCCAGCACCGCCTGACCCGCCGCAGCTGTGGCCCCGTTCAGATAGACACCGTTCTGGGCGCCATTTCCAAGAGCACTGTCGCGCGCAGTCGTGTCAGCGTCATCGAAGGTGTAAAGCGCAAAAACCGGCATGTAATCATCCTCGCTACCACAGGGTCACACAAACGACCCTACCGACCTGATGCCCCCGTCCGGAATGGAAACAGGAGCGCGCAGGGCCCAACCGAGGTCCCGCGTTCAAGATGCCTGCTGCATGCGCAGATTGAGGAATAAGAGATGCCGTTCGGGGAAATCCCCGTTCACATGTGAACCTGTCTGTGAACCATCAGATCTGCAGATGACCCGATGCCTTGGCAGCGCTTCCTTCACAACCCGTGGCGTCTTGCGACACCTAACCACATAACAGCCGCCCCCACGGCCAGATGTCCCCCGAAAAGGACCAGTCTTGGATAGCCGCTCTGAGCCCTCAGGTGAAGAAAAAAAGACGAAAATATGTTTAAAGCTGATGCGTACGGAGCCATATTTCCGGCTACAAGGCCCTTGGATCTTTCGCAAATGAGGGGCGATTGTTCGCAATATTGCTTCAATCTCAGCCAGCAAGATCAAGCAAAATTGTAGATTTCTTGAAAATCACGCCCCGGCCACCCGCAACACTGTTTCAAACTGGGAAACAACGCAGATGCATCTGTGGCATTCATCAATTGCGCTCTTTTTAAGGCAACCTCTGTTCGACTCTGTTTCGAACTGAGCGTCAATGCAACGAAATCCCCGCAACCATCCGCAACACCGCGCAGATCAGCCGACGGGCGGACGCGAATCACCAAGGCTTATTCGAGCATCGCGGGCCGAAATCGACCCAGTCCAACAAGGATAGAGATATCGGAGAAAGCTGGTGCCCGAGGCGAGACTCGAACTCGCACGACTTGCGTCGGAGGTTTTTGAAACCTCTGCGTCTACCATTCCGCCACTCGGGCCAGCGAAAGGGGGTTTAGCCGCCCCGGCGGGCGGCGTCAACGGCCCACGCCAAGGAATCTGGACCGAAATTGCTTCGAAAATCCAGCGCGCCCTTATCTGTTGCTTGACCCCACCGATCCGCCATGATTGGCAAAGCCAAAGACGCAATCACCGCAGCCCCAACAAACCCACAGGCCCGCAAAGGGGCCGCGCCGCCGCCATCTGGAAAGACATTTCGTGATACGTTCGCTTTACCTTTGGACCCTGCGCATGGCCGAACATCGGCACGCGCTTTGGGTTTTGGCCTTTGTCGCCTTCATTGAAAGCTCGGTGTTTCCCATTCCCCCTGACATTTTGATGATCCCGATGATCATCGCCGCCCCCCGCCGCGCCTTTATCATCGCGGGCGTTGCCACCGTGGCCTCGGTGCTGGGCGGGATGTTCGGCTATTGGATCGGAGCGGTCCTCTTTGACAGCATCGGCCAACCCATTTTGGCGCTTTATGGCCAAGAGGCGCATTTCGACACCTTTGCGCAAAACTACAACGCCTGGGGCGCCTGGGCCGTATTGATCGCCGGGGTAACGCCCTTTCCTTACAAGATTGTTACCATCCTGTCGGGCAGCACCGGGCTGAACATCTGGGTGTTCCTGTTCGCCTCGATCCTTGCCCGTGGCCTGCGCTTTTTCCTTGTGGCTGCACTTTTGTGGAAATTCGGCGCACCCATTCGTGACTTTATTGAACGGCGGCTTGGGCTTATGTTCTCTCTTGCTATGGCCCTTCTGGTCGGTGGCTTTTATGTGGTGAAGTTCCTGTGACCCTGACGCGCTCTACCCTTGCCCTCTTTGCCCTTGCCGGGTCCGCTGGTCTGTTGCTGGGGGCACTGGCCTTTCAGCATCTGGGCGGGCTTTACCCGTGCATCCTGTGCCTGTGGCAACGCTGGCCGCATCTCGTGGCGCTCCTCCTCGGCCTTGCTGCACTGAAATGGCAAGGCCCTGCCCTGCCCGCGCTGGCGGGACTGGCTGTGCTCACCTCGGCCGGTATTGGCGTCTATCACTTTGGGGTCGAGCAAGACTGGTGGGCGGGCCTGCAGCAATGCGCGGTCAATACGCTGGCCGATGTGTCTTCGGCCGATCTTCTGAACACCGATGTAAGCGTGGGCAGCCCGGCCGCCTGTGACAAGATCGCGTGGTCCTTCCTTGGCCTGTCGATGGCAGGCTGGAACGTGCTGGCCTCCACCCTTCTTGCAGGGCTCTGGGCGTTGGCGGCCCGCAAAAGCTGATCGCCCTACCGGGCAGCTTGCTGCGTTCCGCGTGACAGGGGCGACGCTGGCCGATCTCGCCCAATGGGTGGCCCTAGATTATCCTAGCAGCCGCTGCCCCTCTTGCAGCGCAAATCGGTCCGTCATCCCCGAGACATAATCGGCCACGATCCGCGCCAGTTCCGTCTCGCCTTGCGCCGCCTCAATGTCGTGCCGCCACTCTTGGGGCAGCAACTCAGGCCGCGACAGAAACAGCGGGAACAGGCCGTTGACCACCTCGGTCACCTCATTGCGCATCACGACGACCGAAGGCGCGCGATACATCCGGGTGAAGAGGAACGACCGTATCGCCTTCAACTCCTGATACAGCGGCTTGGAAAAGCGGATCATCGTGGTGCCCATGGCGCGGATCTCGTCCACCGATTTTGGCTGGGCCGAGTCAAGTCGCCCCCGTGCCACCGCGATCACATCCTCCACCATCCGACCAAAGACGCGCCGCAAAGCCTCATGCCGCCGCCGCATCTTCTCAAGACCGGGATAGAGCCGATCCACCTCTTCAAAGGCGGGGCCAGTGACCGGCAGTTCCATCAGATCCGCCTCGCTGAACAGGCCCGAGCGCAAGCCGTCGTGCAGGTCATGATGGGAATAGGCCACATCATCGGCAATCGCCGCCACCTGCGCCTCGGCACTGGCATGGGTGTGCAACTCCAGATCCCAGGCTGCGTTCACCTCGGCCAGCGCATAGGGCAAGGGACCGGCATGCTTGGCATCGGCATTCGGGCCGATGACGGGGCCATTGTGCTTGGCAATCCCCTCAAGACTTTCCCATGTCAGGTTCAGACCGTCAAAATCGGCGTAGTGCCGCTCAAGCCGCGTCACGATCCGCAAGGCCTGCGCGTTATGGTCAAACCCGCCATAGGGCGCCATCAGCGCCGCCAAAGCATCCTCGCCGGTATGGCCAAAGGGGGTGTGGCCCAGATCATGGGCCAGCGCGATACATTCGGCCAGATCGGTGTTCAGCCCCAGAACGCCCGAAATCGTGCGCGCCACCTGCGCCACCTCGATCGAGTGGGTCAACCGCGTGCGATAGTAATCGCCCTCATGTTCCACAAAGACCTGCGTCTTGTGCTTCAGCCGCCGAAAGGCCGATGAATGGATAATCCGGTCGCGGTCGCGCTGAAAGGGGCTGCGAAACGACGACATCCGTTCGACAAAAAGCCGCCCGCGCGAGGCGTCGGGCTGGCAGGCATAGGGGGCAAAGCTCATCTTCCGCCGTTCTTGTTCAACTGCTGATCTCACCCTATATTCAAATCACTGGCTTTGAACAGGACAAGACCCATGAACCTGCCCCCCCAAGTGACCGACCGCGCCTATTCTCGTCTTGCCGAGATTGCCGAGATGACCGGTGAGGGCAAAGCGCTGCGTGTTGGCGTCCTTGGCGGGGGATGTTCGGGCTTTTCCTATGACATCCGTCTTGATGAACCCGCTGCGGGCGATTTGATCTTGGAAAAGAACGGTCAAAAGGTGCTGATCGACGAGGTATCCTTGCCGTTCCTGGCCAATGCGGTGGTGGATTTCACCGAAGAATTGATCGGTGCCCGCTTTGTCATCGAAAACCCCAACGCCACCGCTTCCTGCGGCTGCGGGACCAGCTTCTCGATCTAAATCGGGATAACCCCACAAATCCTGTGACTTCCCGCCAAATTGCCCTAACTCTTGCAAGCGCAAGGAAAAGGGGCATGCGAACCGATGACAACGATCTTGATCCTCGGCTCGGCCCCCATGGCGGTTGAGGCGCGCGGTTGGGCGCGCGAACTCTTTGATGCCATTGTCGCCATCAACAACGCCCATGCCATCCGATCCGATTGGGATTATCTCGTCTATCCATGGGATTTTCCTGCCAGCCAGGTGCCGCGCCCAGCCGTAGGCCAAAGGCTGGTCAGCGAGGATGAGTTTGTCTCCGCCCAGAACGCGCAGGGCGGCTTTGTCTATGCCGGTGGCACGATGGCGTTTACCACTGCCTATTGGGCTTTGCAGACGCTCCGGCCGCGCTGCATGGCGTTTTTTGGCTGCGACATGCACTATCCACAAAGCGGGCCCACACATTTCTACGGCACCGGAACCGCCGACCCGCTGCGACCTGACGTGACCTTACGCTCGATCGAGGCAAAATCGGCGCGGTTCATGGTGCTGGCCGCGCGCGCCGGTTGCCGGGTGGTGAATCTGTCGACCGGCCCATCGCGGCTGGTGTTTCCGCGCGCGAGCCGACACAGCCTCGCGGCAACCCCGTTGATCCGCTATGACGAGAGCTTGGCCGAACAGGCCCTGAAGCGCGAGGCTGCGCTTGGCTACCGGGTGCCCTCGGGGCGCTATTGGGAAGAAGCGCATCGCTTTGACCCGACCCAGATCGACGCGCTGGACACGTTGTGGCGCGACGCCGCCGAGCCCGAGGCGGCCTTGCTGAGCTGAGGCTTGCCGCCATCTTGCCGCGCGCCTAGAACGGGTCAAGGCAACCCGGAAGACAAGACATGAAACTTGCGACCTTCAACATCAACGGCATCAAGGCGCGGATCGAGGCCCTGCCCGCTTGGCTGGCCGCCGCCCAACCCGATGTGGTCTGCTTGCAAGAAATCAAGTCGGTGGATGAGGGCTTCCCGCGCGAGATCTTGGAAGCGATGGGCTACCGGGTTGAAACCCATGGTCAGAAAAGCTTCAACGGCGTGGCGATCCTGTCGAAACTGCCGCTTGAGGACGTGACGCGCGGCCTGCCCGGCGATGACGCAGACGAGCAAGCCCGCTGGATCGAAGCCACCGTGCTCGGCCGCCGCCCGATCCGGGTCTGTGGGCTGTATCTGCCCAACGGCAACCCCGCGCCCGGACCGAAATACGACTATAAGCTCGCGTGGATGTCCCGGATGGAAGCACGCGCCAAGGTTCTTCTGGCGCAGGAGGAGCCGACAGTCTTCTGCGGTGACTACAACGTCATCCCGCAAGACGCCGATGCGGCCAAGCCCGAACTTTGGACCGCTGACGCGCTGGCCCTGCCCCAATCGCGCGCGGCCTACCGCCGCCTTCTGGCGCTTGGGCTGACCGACGCCTTCCGCGCCCGCGACGCCAGCCCGGGCCAATACACCTTTTGGGACTATCAAGCCGGCGCTTGGGAGCGCAACAACGGCATCCGCATCGACCATCTCCTCCTTAGCCCGCAGGCGGCCGATCTTTTGCGGGACTGCCAGATCGACAAACAGGTGCGCGCGGGCGACAAGCCCTCAGACCATGTGCCGATCTGGATCAATCTCGACGCCTGATTTCATCTTGGTGACAAATACTCCCCGCGGAGCGTCCGACGCGGGCCGCGGGAGCCTCCGGCGGGAGTATTTCAGGCCAAGATGAAATCACATCCCGAGAGATCGCAAGACTTTTGGCAGTTCCTCGGACAAATCTTCGGCGATCAACCCCGGCCCGAAAGACCGCGCGCAGTCAACATGCAGCCAAGCGCCCGCACAAGCAGCGTCAAAGAGACTGAACCCGCGCGCCAGAAGCCCTGTGATGAAGCCCGCCAAGACATCGCCCGAGCCTGCGGTGGCCAGCCAAGGGGCTGAGCGGTCGTAGACGGCGGCGTTGACGGAACAGCGCCCAGAAGGGTCAGCGATCACCGTAGCAGGACCTTTGAACAGGACCACACAGCCCGCGCGGGCGGCCGCCTCTCGTGTGGCATCAACCTTGGAATAGGCGGGGCCTTTGGTGCCTGCGGCGGCCAGTTTTTCGGCGATGTCGGAGAAGAGCCGGGCGAATTCTCCGGCATGGGGGGTGAGGATGCAGCCCCCGTGAAGCTTGGCAAAGAGGTCCGGGCGCTGCGACAGGATGGTCAGTGCATCGGCATCCAGAACCAAGCGCCTCCCCTCCCCCCCGTGGGGAGGGGCTGGGGGTGGGGGGATATAGCTTGGTACTGAGACCGCAAGGGCCACCGCCAGAAGGCTGGCTTGAGCCGCACCCGTCCCCATCCCCGGCCCGAGGCACAGCGCGTTGATCCGCTTGTCGGCCAGAACCTCAGCCAACCCCTCGCCGCCCTCCACCCCGCGCAGCATGATGGCATCCAGCCGTGCGGCGTTTTCAGCCATGGCACCGGGCGGGCTGGCGACGGTCACCAGCCCCGCCCCAATCCGCAGCGCCCCCCGCGCCGCAAGCCGCGCCGCCCCGGCGCGGCCGTGATCGCCAGACACGATCAGGGCATGGCCGTGAGAGAATTTATGGCCAAGGGTTTTTCCAAGCCCGGATGGAACATCAACCGCGCCTGTGCCTGTTGGTTCGTGCTGTGGTAGGCCAATGTCCGCGATCCGCAGGGTGCCGCACCGTTGTGGCCCGTCCTGCAAAACATGCCCAAGTTTCGCGCGATGGAAGGTCACAGTCAGATTGGCCGATGCCGCCGTTCCAAGGACCTTGCCGCTGTCGGCACAAAGACCGCTTGTGGTGTCCACCGCAACGACCTTTGCATGACCAAACTCTGCGGCTTCTGCGACAAGCTCAAGCGCCCTCGCAGCTTCCCCGTGTACCGGGCGCGACAGGCCCGTTCCAAACACCGCATCAACAAGCAAAAGCGCCCCCGCCGCTGGACACCTGTCTGCGTGCCGGAAATACACATCGGCAAAGGCGCACAGGGAAAAGTCGCGCACATCCCCGATCGCCGACCAACGCGCATAATTCACCCGCGCATCTGCGGGCAGCTTTTCCGCGTTCCCATACAGGAACACTTCGACCTCCCAGCCCCACTCTTTCAAAAGGCGCGCCACAACGAAACCGTCACCGCCATTGTTGCCCGGGCCGCAGAGAACCACAGCGCGGTGTGAGGTGGCGCGCAGCTCGGGCCATTCCGCAAAAGTCGCCTCAACCACGCCCCGCCCGGCGCGTTCCATCAGTTCCAGTCCGGTGACTTCGCCGCTGTCAATCGCCGCCTGTTCAAGGGCCCGCATCTGCCCGGCGGTGAGGAATTCGGTCATTTTTCAGGCACCTTTTCACATTTCGCTCAAAATCTCAGCCATTTGCACAATTTTTAGGCGTTTCCCCGAAAAACCCCCGGCCAATCACCCTGCCCACAGCCTAGCCAATTGTCCCGGCCAAGGGGAAGTGATGAAGAAAGGACAGACCGGAACGAGGGAGAAGGCCATGAAAAAGATCGAAGCGATCATCAAGCCTTTCAAGCTGGACGAAGTGAAAGAAGCGCTGCAAGAGGCCGGTATTCAGGGCCTTTCGGTGACCGAAGTCAAAGGCTTTGGTCGTCAAAAGGGCCATACTGAACTCTATCGCGGCGCCGAATATGTCGTCGACTTTCTGCCCAAGGTGAAGATCGAGGTCGTTCTAACCGACGACATGGTCGACACCGCGATCGAGGCGATCATCGCCGCCGCCCGCACCGACAAGATTGGCGACGGCAAGATTTTTGTCTCGTCCGTTGAACAAGCCATCCGCATCCGCACCGGTGAAACCGGTGATGATGCTGTGTAATCCCGGGCCAAACTCCAAGGCCCAAACTGAAACCCAAACCCGAAAGGCATCATGATGAGCGCAGTTGCGAAGGCTCTCAAACTGATCAAGGACGAGGAGATCGAGTACGTCGATGTCCGCTTCACCGATCCCAAAGGCAAACTTCAGCACGTCACGCTGATCGTCGACATCATCGACCAAGACTTCTTCGAAGAAGGCTTCATGTTCGATGGCTCGTCGATTGCGGGCTGGAAGTCGATCGACCAGTCGGACATGAAGCTGATGCCCGATGCCTCCTCAGTCTATATCGACCCCTTCTATGCCGAAAAGACCCTGTGCATCCATTGCGACGTGGTCGAGCCGGACACCGGCGAGGCCTATGACCGTTGCCCGCGCCAGATTGCAAAGAAGGCCGAAGCCTATCTGCAATCCTCGGGCGTTGGTGATGCGTTCTACTGCGGTCCCGAAGCTGAATTCTTCATCTTCGACGACGTGCGTTATTCTGTAACGCCACGCAAAGTCGCCTATGAGATCGATGCCGAAGCCGCGTCTTGGAACACCGACACCGTGTTCGAAGGCGGCAACTCGGGCCACCGGGCAGCCCACAAGGGCGGCTACTTCCCGGTCAACCCGATCGATGAGGCCCAAGACCTGCGCGGCGAAATGCTGTCGACCATGAAGCGCATGGGCATCAAGGTGGACAAGCATCACCATGAGGTGGCCACCTGCCAGCACGAACTTGGCATGATCTTCGGTGGTCTGGTAGAACAGGCCGACAACATCCAAAAGTACAAGTATGTGATCCACAACGTGGCCCATGCTTACGGCAAGACCGTGACCTTCATGCCCAAGCCCATGAAGGGCGACAACGGCTCGGGGATGCACGTTAACATGTCGATCTGGAAGGGCGGCAAGCCCCTGTTCGCAGGCGACAAGTACGCAGACCTGTCGCAGGAAGCGCTGTGGTTCATCGGCGGCATCATCAAGCATGCGAAAGCCCTGAACGCCATCACCAACCCCGGCACCAACAGCTACAAGCGCCTGATTCCCGGCTTTGAAGCTCCGGTTCTGTTGGCCTATTCGGCCCGCAACCGCTCGGGTGCGGTTCGTATTCCGTGGACCGAATCGCCGAAAGCGAAGCGCGTTGAGGCCCGTTTCCCCGATCCGTCGGCCAACCCCTATCTGGCCTTTGCCGCACTTCTGATGGCGGGCCTTGACGGGATCAAGAACAAGATTGATCCGGGCCCGGCATCGGACAAGGATCTGTATGATCTGCCGCCCGAAGAACTGGCCGAAATCCCGACCGTCTGCGGTTCCTTGCGCGAAGCGCTTGAGTCGCTGGACAAGGACATGGACTTCCTGCTTGCTGGCGGCGTGTTCTCGCGCGAGCAGCTGGAAGCCTATATGGCGCTGAAGTGGGAAGAGGTTTACGCCTACGAACACACGCCGCACCCGGTGGAATACGCGATGTATTACTCCTGCTGATCGGTTCAGATCGGCGAGACGGGCCGCCTTCGGGCGGCCCATTTTCTTTTGGGATCAACCCGCAGGGTTAAAGCCGCGCCTCTTCCAGCCCGGCCAGTTCCTCGGCAGTCAGGCTCGCGATATCCACCACATAGGTATGGATCGCAAAGACCACCGCCCGGGTTTTGGGCAGGCGGATCAGCGTCTGACGCTCAGCCCGCACAAAAGACCCGCCGCGCCGGTCGATCCTTGGGTCCGCCTCGCGCCGGGGTTGGTGCAGGCTGGGGTCGCGGTACACCAAGGAATTCATCCGCCACAAAGGCTGTTCGGGACGGATCGCATCAAAGAGCCGCTGCACCCGGCGGGCAATCTCGGTCTCGTAATCGGGGACCGGGCGGTGAATGCCGATCAGCGGGCGACCAAGCTTTTCCTGCAGCGACCAACTGGCTGGAAAGCACAGGATTGCGCCGGTTAGCACATGCTCCTCCCCCGCCCCGTCCGGCTTTTCCATCAGGCACAGATCTTCCTGCACCAAAAGGCCCAGCGTCCGAAGGGGTGCGACAGGATCCAGCGTCACCGTCACCCCATCCGGGCGGACCACCTCTTGCGGCCGAACTTGGAAGCCTGGCGTCCGGGCCAACCGGGCAAGGATAACAGCATAAAGCTCCTCTGCCGCAGGCCGGGCAGAGCCCAGCATCGCGTGAACCACCTCGGGCTGCCCCGCAATCAGCCGCCCACGCTCGGCCATTTGGCCCGCATAAGCATCATCCACCCGCAACCAGTCATCGCCTTCCACCGGCAAAACGCCGGGCAAACGCGCGGTGCGCGGGTCCATCCAAGGGGCGAAAGGCAGGCGAGATTGCAGGATTGGGGCGGTCATGGCATCGCTTACGACAAGGGGCGTCGCACATGGACTAGCCGGGTGCCCGCGCCAAGGCAAGCATAGGCCAAACTGGGAGCTCATGATGAACGACTTTCACCGCGACCGCCGCAAGATCGACCCCACCCGCGCCGACCGCCTAGGCGATGGCACCCCGAACGACAACAACCGGGTCGAGATCGGCCCGACGCAGCTGGCCTTTCGCGAATGGGAAGCCGCCGGCCTGACCCTGCCCAACCTTGAACGGATGCGGGACTACCGCTGGAAACGCCTGACCCAAGGGTTGATCGACCGCGACTATGGCGGGCTTTTGATGTTTGATCCGCTCAACATCCGCTATGCCACAGACACCACCAACATGCAGCTGTGGAACACCCACAACCCGTTCCGCGCCTGCCTGTTGTGTGCCGATGGCCATATGGTGATGTGGGAGTATAAGAACTCGCCCTTCCTCGTCACCTTCAACCCCTTGGTCAAAGAACTGCGTTCGGGGGCGACGTTCTTTTACAACTCCACCGGCGACAAGGGGCGCGAGGCGGCGGCTGGCTTCGCGGCTCAAGTCGATGAAATCATGCGCGAACACGCCGGATCAAATCGGCGGCTGGCGGTGGACAAGATCATGGTCCACGGGCTGCGCGCTTTAGAAGCCATCGGTTTCACCGTTGAAGAAGGCGAAGAGGTCACCGAGCGCGTCCGCGCGATCAAGGGACCGGATGAGATTCTGGCCATGCGTTGCGCCCACCACGCCTGTGAGAGCAGCATCGCCGAGATGGAACGCGTCACGCGTGAGGGCGTTCCCAAAGGCGGGATGAGCGAGGACGATATCTGGTCGGAACTGCACAAGGCCAATATCAAACGCGGCGGTGAATGGATCGAAACGCGGCTTCTGGCCTCGGGGCCCCGAACCAATCCGTGGTTTCAGGAATGTGGGCCGCGCCTTGTGCAGAACAATGAGATCGTGGCCTTCGACACCGACCTGATCGGCGCCTATGGGTTTTGCATCGACATCTCAAGAACTTGGTGGATCGGCGACCAGCGCCCGACCAATGCCATGGTCTCGGCCTTCCACCACGGGCTTGACCATATCCGCGACCATCAGGCGCGGCTGAAGCCCGGTGTTTCGATCAAGGAACTGGTATTCGGCGGCCATAAACTCGACGACATCTATTGGAAGCAGAAATACTCCTGCAAGATGCACGGGGTCGGGCTCTGCGATGAATGGCCCTATGTCAACTATTTGGACGGCTGGACCGAAGGCGCGTTTGATGCAGTGTTGGAACCCGGGATGACCCTTTGTGTAGAGGCGCTGATCAGCCCCGAAGGCGGGGATTTCTCGATTAAACTGGAAGATCAGGTGTTGATCACGGAAACCGGATGCGAGAACCTGACGAAATATCCGTTTGATGCGCAGTTGATGGGACAGTGAAAGCCAGCCTCGCCCTTCTTGCCCCACTTGTGCTTTTGGCCTGCGTTCAACCTGAGAAAGCCCCTGCTCCGGGCATCGCCAACCCGGCCAGCGTCTATTGCATGAAGCAAGGCGGCACGCTCGAGATGGGCGAAGAAGCCGGCGGAACCGTGGGCTATTGCCGCCTGCCAGATGGCACGGTGATCGAAGAATGGGCCTTTTTTCGAGCGAACAATCCTTGAGCGCACGCCCTGCATCTGTCGTCGCCGGGGGGCTGCCTGCCCCCCACGGCGCGTGCCGCGCCTCCCCCCGAGGATATTTGTCGCCGCATTGAAGGCCTTAGGAGTTTCTTAATCTTACATGGCCAAAATGGTGAGGCGGTACAGGGAGGGATCCCGATGACCGCCCGCGTTGAAGGCGCCGCGTCTCCCCCTCCCCTCTGAGGGATGAGGCGCGGTTGCCCGACCTATGTTTGCCCTTCAATGCGGCGACAAATATCCTCGGGGGGTGAATTGGCGCAGCCAAGAGGGGGGCAGACAGCCCCCCTGCGCCGCCCGACACAGGCACTTGGCCGCACCAGTTCGCCTTGCACGCCCGGCCCATGCGGTCTATGCGGTCCCTGCCCTGTCTTGCCAGCCGAGGTTCCCGATGATCCCCCGCTATTCCCGCCCCGATATGGTTGCCATCTGGGAGCCGCAAACCAAATTCCGCATCTGGTATGAGATCGAAGCGCATGCCTGCGACGCGCAGGCGGCCCTTGGCGTGATCCCCAAGGCCAATGCCGAAGCGGTTTGGAAAGCCCGCGATGTGACCTTTGATGTCGCACGGATTGACGAGATCGAGTCGGTCACCAAGCATGACGTCATCGCCTTTTTGACCCACTTGGCCGAGCATATCGGGTCTGAGGATGCGCGCTTTGTCCATCAAGGCATGACCTCGTCCGACGTTCTGGACACCACGCTCAACATCCAACTGGTGCGCGCGTCAGACCTTCTGCTCAAGGGCATGGACCGCGTCCTCGCCGCGCTGAAATCCCGCGCCTATGAGCATAAGGACACCCTCCGCATCGGCCGCAGCCATGGCATTCATGCCGAGCCCACCACCATGGGCCTGACCTTTGCCCGCTTCTTTGCCGAGATGGACCGCGGCCGCACCCGTCTCATCGCCGCGCGGGAGGAAATTCGCACCGGCGCGATTTCGGGCGCGGTTGGCACCTTTGCCAATATCGATCCGGCGGTCGAAGAGCATGTGTGCCAGATGCTGGGCCTGATCCCCGAGCCGATCAGCACCCAAGTCATCCCGCGCGACCGCCATGCCATGTTCTTTGCAACGCTGGCCGTCATTGCCAGCAGCATCGAAAACATCGCCATTGAAATCCGCCACATGCAGCGCACCGAGGTGTTGGAGGCTGAAGAGTTCTTCTCGCCCGGCCAAAAGGGCAGTTCCGCCATGCCGCACAAGCGCAACCCGGTCCTGAGCGAGAACCTCACCGGGCTGGCACGTCTTGTCCGTATGTCGGTGACGCCCGCCTTGGAAAACGTCGCCCTCTGGCATGAGCGCGATATCAGCCATTCCAGCGTTGAGCGCGCGATTGGCCCGGATACCACGATCACGCTGGATTTCGCGCTGCACCGTCTCGCGGGCCTTGTGGAAAAGCTGGTGATCTATCCCGAGAATTGCCTGAGGAACATGAACAAGTTCAAAGGCCTTGTGATGTCGCAGCGCGTTCTGCTGGCATTGACCCAAGCAGGCGTCAGCCGCGAGGACAGCTATCGGCTGGTGCAGCGCAACGCCATGAAGGTCTGGGAGACGGGCGCGGATTTCAAGACCGAGTTGCTCGCTGATCCCGAGGTGACCGCCGCCCTGTCGCCTGCCGAGATCGAGGAAAAGTTCGACCTTGGCTATCACACCAAACATGTCGACACGATCTTCGCTCGGGTGTTTGGCGCCTGACCGCCGCAGAGGATCTTTGATCGCCAAGAAATCTGTCGTCCGACATGAGATCTCATGCTAGAATTTTGGCCTTGGCCGCAGCGCGGTGCTGCGTCCCATTGGCCGGAGGACATCGCATGAAATCCTTGACGATCCTTGCCGTTCTTCTTGTTTCACAAGCTGCCGTGACTGTCGCGGCGGCATCACCGGGCTGCCAAGGCGACAAGATCAAGATGACCTGCGCCGAGGGCACAACCTGGGATGACGACAACCGCGCCTGCATGCCGAAACCTTCGGCCTAAGGCGGGTCTGCGCAACCTCGTGTTAATGTAGATCTGCCAGTCTGCCCCCATGCTGTGACACTGCAAGGGGGTTTGGATGACAGGCGATCAGATCGCACCGCTCGGCGCGCAGGGCCGTGGCGCAGCTTTGGCGCAACCTTCTGAGCCCGGCGGCGCGCCCGCTGTGCCGCGCCCTGCCCCGCCCCGCCCCCTGACGCCGCGCGAAAAGGCTGCCGTAATCGTGCGGTTTCTTCTGGCCGAAGGTGCGGTTTTGCCTTTGGCCAAGCTGCCCGATCACATGCAGGCCGCCTTGACCGAACAGATCGGCCAGATGCGGCTTGTCGACCGCACCACGCTGGCACAGGTGGTTGAGGACTTCCTGAACGAGTTGGAGCAAGTGGGGCTCGCATTTCCCGGCGGCATCGAAGGGGCCTTGCAGGTGATGGATGGCCATATCTCGGCCAATGCCGCCAGCCGCCTGCGCCGTCTGGCCGGGGCCAGCGCCAAGGCCGACCCTTGGGACAGGTTAACAGCCCTGCCGCTGGATCGGCTCATCCCGGTCTTGGAGGAGGAAAGCATCGAGGTGGCCGCCGTGATGCTGTCCAAGCTGCCCGTTGCCCGCTCGGCTGAGCTTTTGGGCAAGCTGCCGGGCGAAAAGGCGCGGCGGGTTGCCTACGCGGTGTCGCTGACCGGAAATGTCGACCCCGAAACCGTGCGCCGGATTGGGGCCTCGCTGGTGACGCAGCTTGACGCCCAGCCGCCCCGGGCCTTCGACAATGGCCCGGTTGAGCGGGTTGGCGCCATTCTGAACGTCTCGGGTGCGCAAATCCGCGATGAGGTGCTGGCTGGGCTTGAGGCAGAGGATGCCGCCTTTGCCGCCGAGGTAAGGAAGGCGATCTTCACCTTCGTGCATCTGCCCGCCCGCGTGGTGGCCCGCGATGTGCCCAAGATCATCCGCCTTGTGGATCAGCCGGTTCTGATCACGGCGCTGACCGCCGCGCAGGCAAACGGCGAACAGGCCGCCGCGGCTGAGTTTCTTTTGGCCAATATGTCCCAACGCATGGCCCAAACCCTGCGCGAAGACATGGCCGCGCGGGGCAAGGTCAAAGACAAAGAGGGCGAGGCGGCGATGTCCACCGTCATCACCGCCGTCCGCCAGCTTGAGGCCGCGGGCGAATTGGTCCTGAACAGCGAGGAGGAGTGATGCGCCTTAACGCGCCGCCCCCTGGGGCACGCCGGGCAGCACACAGAGCATTTCATACAAGAGATTCGCCCCGATCAGCGCCGTGTTGCCCGACGGGTCATAGGGCGGCGACACCTCAACCAGATCGCCCCCGACAAGGTTCAAACCCGCCGCCCCGCGCACAATCTCCAACCCCTGCCAGATGGTCAGGCCACCCGGCTCCACCGTCCCGGTGCCCGGCGCAAAGGCCGGATCAAGGCTGTCAATGTCATAGCTCAGATAGCACGGCGCATCGCCGATCTTGGCGCGAATCTCGGCCATCATCGGGGTCAGCGACTTGTGCCAGCACGCCTCGGCCTGAACCACCGTCCAGCCGTTCTTGCGGCCCCAGTCGAAATCGTCCGGGGAATAGCCGGTGCCGCGCAGCCCGATCTGGAACACCTTGTCATTTTGCAGGCAGCCATCCTCCCAAGCCCGGCGGAACGGGCAGCCATGGGCGACCTTTTCGCCAAACATGGTGTCATTGATGTCGGCATGGGCATCGACATGGATCAAGGCCACCGGCCCATGCTTTTTCTTCATCGCTCGCAGAATGGGCCAGGTCAGCGTGTGATCGCCGCCAAGCGTCAAGGGAATTGCCCCATCCGCCAAAACGCCGTCGTAATACTCGGTGATGATATCCACGGTCTTTTTCAGATCGAAGGTGTTGATCGGCACATCGCCAATATCGGCCACCTGCAGATGTTCAAAGGGGGCCGCCCCGGTCGCCATGTTATAAGGCCGCAGCATCCGGCTCTCATCCCGGATCTGGCGCGGACCCATCCGCGTGCCCGACCGGTTCGAGGTGCCATGGTCCATCGGAATGCCGATGAAGGCCACATCCAGCCCCTTGGCCCCCACCTGCGTGGGCAGGCGCATCATGGTCGCCGGGCCGCCAAAGCGGGCCATGTCATTGCCACCCAAGGGTTGATTGAACGTGCTCATTCTGCGGCCTCCTGCCGTGCCAAAATTCCAATAGTCCCAGCCAAAAGCTGGGCCGCCACCATAGCGCCCTGCCCGTCGATGTCCCGCTCGGGCATGAACTCCACCATGTCAAAGGCGACAATCCGCGCCTTGGCGGCCACCCCAGCGATCAGTTCGAACACCTGCCAGTACGATAGCCCACCGGCCGTTCGGCCAATCACCGCGGGCATGATGGCCGGGTCCAGCGCATCGACATCCAGACAGATCACCACCCGCGCACCCGGCGCAATGAGCGACAGCGCGCGGTCAATGCCCGCTGCGGCCACCTCACGCGCGGGCACAAAGCTGACCCCCGCCGCCAAGGCCGCCTGATAATCCCCCGGCCGGGCCGAGCCTATGCCGCGTTGGCCCACCTGAATGATTTGCGCCACATGCCCCATCTCAGAGGCGCCCCGCATGGTCGAGGAGAGGCCCCACCGCTCACCGCCCACCTCATCGCGCCAGTCGATATGCGCATCAATCTGCAGAATCGTCAGGGGCCCATGACCCTCCAGCGCCTGCAGCATGGGAATGGGCAGAGAATCATCGCCACCGATCAAAACCGGCACGGCCCCTGCTGCCAGCACCTGCCCAACCGCGCCGCGCAAACGGTCACGGTTGGCCGCCCCATCAGCGGCCGTCATTTCCAGATCGCCCGCATCCACGGCGCGAATCCCCTCGGGCAAGACCGTGCCGCCCAGATCGAAATTCATATGGGCAAGGTTGGCGGCATAGGCCGCGCCACCGGCCCGAATGGCCGCCGGCCCACCTGCGCAATAATGGCCAACCGAGGCATAGGGCGTGCATCCCGGTGCGCCCAGCACCACCACTCGCGCACCGTCCAAATCCTCAAGCGAGACCTGCGGCAGGCCCATGAACCCCGCGACCTCCCCCGCTCCGAACATCGCCCCCAATGTCGCGCTGCCTGTTGCCATGACCCGCCTCCCTTAAGGTCCGATCATGCCCGCCAGCGCGGCCACCGCAAGCCCCCTAAAGCAAATTGCCAAAACGAAAAAGGCACCCCGAAGGGCGCCCGTTCCGTAACCATGTTCGTAAAGATCAGGCGGCCGACGAGATGAACTTCACCGCATCGCCAAAGGTCTGAATGGTCTCAGCCGCGTCATCGGGAATCTCGATGCCGAACTCTTCTTCAAAGGCCATGACCAGCTCGACGTTGTCGAGGCTGTCCGCGCCCAGATCGTCGATGAACGAGGCAGACTCGGTCACCTTCTCGGCGTCAACGCCAAGATGTTCCACCACGATCTTCTTCACGCGATCGGCGATGTCGCTCATGTTAATTCCTCTTTCACATTGCGGGAGGGTTCCCGGCTGTCACATGATCCCGCCGTGTCCGGTGGGGTTGGTCCCGCGCGCCTATAGCAAGGGCAAAGGCGCATGGCAATGATTTCCTGAAACCGCAGTTCAGAGCATATCGCCGCCGCCGTTGATGTCCAGCGTCGCGCCCGTCACATAGCCCGCCTCAACCGAGGCAAGGAACACAACCCCCGCTGCAATCTCTTCAGGCTTACCGATGCGGCCAACCGGAACACCGGCCAGAATCTTCCCCCGCTGCTCGTCGTTCAGCTTGTCGGTCATCGCGGTTTCCACCAATCCCGGCGCCACGCAATTCACCGTGATGCCCCGGCTCGCCACTTCCTGCGCCAAAGACCGGCTCAGACCCGCAACCCCGGCCTTGGCAGCCGAATAGTTCACTTGCCCCGGATTGCCCGCCTGTGCCACCACCGAGGTCACATTGATGATCCGGCCCCAGCGCGCCTTCATCATCGGGCGAATGACCGCCCGACACAGCCGGAAGGTTGAGGTGAGGTTCACCTCAATGACGCTCAGCCAATCGTCATCCGACATCCGCATCGCCAAGGCATCGCGGGTGATCCCAGCGTTGTTCACAAGGATATCGACCGAGCCCATCGCCTCGACCGCCTGTTTCACCAGATCTTCCACCGCAACTGCGTTAGACAGATCACAGGGCAAGACATGCGCCCGGCCACCCAACTCGGCCGCCAGCGCCTGCAAAGGTTCCACCCGCGTTCCCGACAGGCCCACCGTCGCGCCCGCCGCATGAAGCGCACGCGCCACTGCGGCGCCGATACCGCCCGACGCCCCGGTCACAAGGGCGTTCTTTCCGGTCAAGTCAAACATGGCAAACCTCCTGTTTCTTCCGCGCCGCCCTTGGGTCTTGCGCCTTTTGAAATACTCTCGGGGGATCCGGGGGGCGACGCGCCCTCGGGGCCGGCCCCAGACGCAACTTCAGCCCTTGGCAGCCAGCACATCCTCAGGCGTGCCAACGGCACGGGTCACCACCTCGCCGGTGCAAATGCGCTTGATCATGCCCGACAATGCCTTGCCAGCACCAATCTCCCAAAACTCGGTGACACCCGCGCCTTCCATCCACATGACACTCTCGCGCCAGCGCACCGATCCGGTGACCTGTGCCACCAAAAGCGCGCGGATGCGGTCAGGTTCGGTCACTGCCTCGGCCCGCACATTGACCACCACCGGCACTTTGGGGGCGGCAATCGCGACACCGGCCAATGCCTCTGCCATAACGGCGGCGGCAGGCTGCATCAGCGCGCAATGGAAGGGTGCCGAGACCGGCAACAGCATCGCCCGCTTGGCGCCGCGCGCCTTGGCGATCTCAACCGCGCGCTCCACCGCGGCCTTGTGGCCCGAGACGACCACTTGGGCAGGATCATTGTCATTGGCGGCTTGGCAAACCTCGCCTTGGGCGGCCTCGGCCGCGACCTCCATCGCCGCTTCAAACCCCATACCCAAGAGCACCGCCATGGCACCGACGCCCACCGGCACGGCCTCTTGCATGGCCCGCCCGCGCACGCGCAACAGCCGCGCGGTGTCCGACAGATCCAGAGCGCCCGCCGCGCAAAGTGCCGAGTATTCTCCAAGGCTGTGGCCCGCCACGAACTGCGCCCGATCCAGCCCCATCCCTTCGGACTCCAGCGCACGAAGGGCGGCGATCGAGGTCGCCATCAGCGCGGGTTGGGCATTCTGCGTCAGGGTCAACTCGGCAATATCGCCTTCCCAGATGAGGGCTGACAGCTTTTCGCCCAAAGCAGCGTCCACCTCGTCGAACACCGCTTTGGCAGCCGGATAGGCTTCGGCCAAGGCGCGGCCCATGCCGATGGTCTGGGCACCCTGCCCCGGAAACACGAATGCACGGCTCATCGCCATCCTCCCTTGATCTGCCTTTCGATTACCCCGACCGGGGCGCGGGCGCAATCATCTGCACAGCCGATGTGCGAAGAGGCGAGATGGCGTGTGCGGCAGGGACTGCTAAGCTTGCCCCCAAGACAGCCGGAGCCTGCATGATGCCCATCCGAAATACTCAGACCAGCTTTGGCACCGTGACGCGGTCCTTCCACTGGTTGACGGCCTTGGTGATCCTGACCGCCATGCCTCTTGGCCTGATCGCCAATGACCTGTCGAGCGGACCAGAGAGCATCGCGCTCAAGGCACAGCTTTTCTCACTGCATAAGACGATAGGCGTCGTCGCGTTCTTCCTTGGCATCGCGCGCATCCTCTGGGCCTTTGGCCAAACCCGCCCGGTACCGTTGCACCCTGACCGGCGGCTTGAGACCCTTCTTGCCGAGGCGGTCCATTGGCTGTTGTACCTGTCTTTGGTGATCGTGCCCTTGTCAGGCTGGATCCATCACGCCGCCGTCGACGGCTTTGCATCTATTCTGTGGCCCTTTGGTCAGGGCCTGCCCTTCGTGCCAAAATCTGAACCCGTAGCGAGCCTCGCCGGTATGGCGCACAGGCTGTTCACCAAGGTTTTGGCCGCCGCGATCCTTTTGCATGTGTTGGGCGCAGTGAAACATCATCTGATCGACCGCGATGCCACCCTGCGGCGCATGGCGCGCGGGGTGTCGGCCCCGGCGGTCGCCGCACCACACCGCGCCCGGCTTGGTCCGCTGGTGCTGGCACTGGGCATCTACGGCGCGGGGGCGGCGGTTGCGGTTACCTTGACCGCACCCCCGACGCCCGCGACATCGACCGCCCTGCAAACCCAGGGTGCAAATTCCGGAAACTGGCAGGTGCAGACGGGCAGCCTTGGCTTCCGCGTCACCCAGATGGGCGCGCCGGTTGAGGGCAGCTTTGCGGGCTGGACGGCCGAGATCACCTTTGATGACAGCATCATCGATGGCCCGGCGGGCCGCGTCGAGGTCGTGGTGGATCTGGCATCGGTCAACCTTGGCTCGGTTACCGAACAGGTCAAAGGCGCTGAGTTCTTCGACGTCGCCACCCACCCTACCGCACGCTTCAGCGCCGATCTGATCGCAGGCCCCTCCGGCACTGTTGCCACGGGCAGGCTGCAACTGCGCGGTGCCGAACAGCCAGTCACCCTGCCCTTTACGTTGCAGATCACCGGCGACAAAGCTGAGATGACCGGCCGCCTGACGCTTGACCGGCGCGACTTCGGCATTGGTGCGGGCTACAGCGATGAGGCAACGGTGGGCTTTGCCGTTGAGATCATCATAACGCTGACTGCCACACGCACCTAAGGCACGCGCCCAAAGGAAAAGGCCGCGCAGGGCAATCCCACGCGGCCTTTCCTATTGGTCCTGCGTCCGGACCCAGATTATTCTGCGGCTTTTTGCGCCTCGATCGAGATTTGCACCTGCACCTCGTCCGACACATAGGGCGCGAACTGGCCAAGGTTATAGTCCGACCGGATCAAAGTGGTCGTTGCCGAAAAGCCCGCCCAAGGCGCCTTTGCCATCGGATGCTCGCCGACCTGGTTCATCACCGCGTCCAGCACGACTGCCTTGGTCACACCGTTCAGCGACAGATCGCCCGTGATCTTGGCGGTCTTTTCGCCGGTCACTTCAATGGCGGTCGAGGTGAAGGTCACCATCTCATCATCCGCTGCGTCAAAGAAATCGGCGCTCATGAAATGGTCAAACCGCTCTTGCCAGCCGGTCAGCATGGTCTTGACCGGAAACGACACGGTGACCGACGAGGCCGCAGGATCGGCCTGATCGAACAAGATCTCGCCATTAAAGCCCGAGAACATGCCGTAGCTCGTGGAAAAGCCCAGGTGGTTATAGCTGAACACGATCTGGCTGTGGCTGGCGTCTAGCGTGTATTTTTCAGCCTCGGCAAAGGCGGGGGCGGTGAGAAGGGTGGCAATCAGGGCCAAAGGGGCAAAACGGGCCATGGAAACTCCTGCGTGAACGTCGCCGGATCATCCCGGCATGTGGGCTTCATGCCCGTGACGGTTGCGCCGCTCAATTCACCGCTTTCAAACAGGCCCTGCGCATCGGCGCACAGTCACAACGCCCTACAGCGCCGCGCTGCGCGTCTAAGCGCAGATGGTCCGCCGCCCAAGTAAGCGTATGCTTACAAAATAAGGATTGCGTGCGCGTGTATGCCAGTGCATGTGGCTGCTGAACAACGTGATCTCAGGTCCAACTGTCCAAATGCCCCCCTCACCCACCGATACCGAGACGGCCCGCCAAACGGGCGGCAGCCGTTTGGCCGCCTTAGCACACAAACGCCCGCTGCTGTCGCAGCTTACGCTGACGCTTTTGGTCTCGGCCTTCTTGCTGGCGACGGCCAATGCCGCGTTCTTTGCCCGCGTCTCAACGCATCTTGCTGCAAGCCCCGCGCTAATTCCTTTGGCAGGGGTGATGGCCTTTGCCTCGATCCTTTTCTGCATCGCGGTCTTTACCCTGCCCTGGCTTGTGCGGCCTGTGCTTGCCCTATCGCTGGTGCTGGGGGCTGTGGCCTCGCACTTTCAAGACCGACTGGGCGTCGTGATTGACCGCGACATGCTGCAAAACGCACTGAACACCACGGGCAATGAATCCCGCCATCTGTTCACGACGGATTTTGTGCTGCATTTGGTGATGTTCGGCTTGGTGCCAGCAGGCTTGGTGCTTTGGGTCAAGATCAAGCCCATGCGCTGGTGGGTGCGTCTTCTGCACTATCCGCTGACGATCGCCCTTGCCTTGGCCGTGTTCTTCGGCGCGCTGATGGTTGACAGCCGCACCTTCGCCTCGATGTTTCGCGAACGGCGCGACATTTCTTCGGCGGTCATTCCGACGACGCCCATCGTGGGTGCCGTGCGTCTTGCCAAGCTTAAACTCATCACCAACCGGCTGGTGGCCGCCCCGATCGGCGAGGATGCGGTCAAGGGACCGCGCATCGCGGCGGCAGGCAAGCCCGTGCTGACGCTGATCGTGGTGGGTGAGACCTCGCGCGCGGCGAATTGGAGCCTTGGCACCTATGACCGCCCGACCAACCCCGAGCTGGCGCAGCGCGACATTGTCTATCTCGACAAAGTCCGCAGTTGTGGCACCTCGACCGCCGTGTCCATGCCCTGCATGTTCGCCCATTACGGGATAGAAAACCATTCAGAGACCGCAGCAAGATCGAACCAGAACCTTTTGGATATCTTTGTAAAAACTGGCTTTGACGTGAAATGGTACGACAACAACACCGGCAGCCTTGGGATCGCCGCACGGGTGCCGGAAACCCGCTTTATCGCCACCGATGACCCAACGGCTTGCGCCAGCGGTGAATGCACGGATGCCGTGTTTTTGCCCACGCTTGACAAGGCCTTGGCCGAGATCACCAAAGACACGGTCATCGTTTATCACCAAATCGGCAGCCACGGCCCGGCCTACTACCTGCGCTATCCCGAAGACTTTCGCCCCTTCCCCGACGATTGCCGCAGCGCTGATTTTGGCAAGTGCACGCCTGAACAGATCGTCAACGCCTATGACAACACCGTTGCCTATACGGACCAGTTCCTTGCCACTTTGATCGACCGGCTTGCAGCACAGGACCGTTTGGCGGCATCGATGCTCTTTGTCTCGGACCACGGGGAATCCTTGGGTGAAAACGGGCTTTACCTGCACGCCGCGCCCTATTTCATGGCCCCTGATCTGCAAACCCAAGTGCCAATGGTGCTGTGGACCTCGCCCAGCTACCGTGCGGCGATGGGTTTGGATCAAGACTGCGTAAAGGCGCGCGCGGCCAGCCTTGCAGGCCAAGTCACGCATGACAGTTTTTTCCATACGCTCTTGGGCCTTGCGGATGTGACCACCGGCCTCCACAATCCAGACCTTGATCTGACGACAGGTTGTCATGGCTAACCCGCAAAAACCGGCCCGCAAAACTGGTGTCGCGCATTTCTTCGCCGCGGCCGGCTATTCCGCAGGCGGATTGCGGCGGCTTTGGCAGGAATCCGCCTTTCGGCAGGAAATGCTGGGGCTTGTTGCGGTGCCGGCTGTGCTGTGGATCTTTGAGGCGACCACAGTGCATTATCTTGTCTTTGCCGGCCTGGCGCTGCTTGTCGTCGCGCTTGAAGCGCTGAACACCGCGCTTGAATGCCTTGTGGATCATTTGACCAGCGATTGGGCCGAATTTGCCCGTGACGCCAAGGACCTTGGCTCGCTTGCCGTTCTATGTGGGCTTTTGTGCCATCTTTTGCTCATCGGCCATGCCATTCTCACCTAAAGCGGCACAGCGAAATCCTGCCAGACAAGGCTTGCGGCGGGCCGGGATATCTGTATAAGGCCCCATCTTTCCGCAATTCCACCGAACCGGCGCAGCCTCTCGTGGACGGGCGGCGGAAAGAGATGCCCGACCTATGAAGTGCGCCTGAGATAGAACTGGAGTGCGCATGCCGCTTTACGAGCATGTTTTCATCTCGCGTCAGGACCTGTCCAACGCGCAAGCTGAAGGCCTTGTGGAACACTTCTCGACCATCCTCGCAGACAACGGCGGAAAAGTCGTCGAAAGCGAGTACTGGGGCGTGAAGACCATGGCCTACAAGATCAACAAGAACCGCAAAGGCCACTATGCCCTGCTGAAATCGGACGCTCCTTCGTCCGCCGTGCAGGAAATGGAACGCCTGATGCGCCTGCATGACGACGTGATGCGCGTCCTGACCATCAAGGTCGAGGCCCATGGCGAAGGCCCGTCGGTGCAGATGCAAAAGCGCGATGACCGCGAGCGTGGCGACCGTGAAGGTGGCTTTGGCGATCGTGGTGACCGCGGCGACCGTGGTTTCGCGCCCCGTGGCGATCGCCCCGAGCGCTCTGACCGCGCTCCGCGTCGTTGATCTGAGAAAGGACCATTCCCATGGCGAACAAACCGTTTTTCCGCCGCCGCAAGGTTTGCCCCTTCTCGGGCGACAATGCTCCGGCGATCGACTACAAGGACACCCGTCTTCTGCAGCGCTACATCTCTGAGCGCGGCAAGATTGTCCCGTCCCGCATCACCGCCGTCTCGGCCAAGAAGCAGCGCGAACTGGCTCAGGCCATCAAGCGTGCCCGCTTCCTCGCCCTGCTGCCCTATGCCGTGAAATAAGGAGCACATGATATGCAAGTGATCCTTCTTCAGCGTGTGGCCAAGCTTGGCCAGATGGGCGACGTGGTCAACGTCAAGGACGGCTACGGCCGCAACTACCTCTTGCCGCAGGGCAAGGCGTTGCGCGCGTCCGATGCCAACATCAAGTCGTTTGAGGCCAAGAAAGCCCAGCTTGAAGCCAACAACCTTGAGACCAAGAAAGAAGCAGATGCCGTCGGCGCCAAGCTGGACGGTCAGCGCTTTGTCGTGATTCGCTCGGCATCGGATGCCGGCGCGCTTTACGGCTCGGTCACCGCACGCGATGCGGCCGATGCGGCCACCTCGGGTGGCTTCACCGTGCACCGCGGTCAGGTCGTGTTGGATAAGCCGATCAAGGACCTTGGTCTGCACTCGGTCACCGTGACGCTGCACCCCGAAGTGGTGGTGAAGATCCAGCTGAACGTGGCCCGTTCGGTGGAAGAAGCCGAACTGCAAGCCTCGGGCAAGTCGATCCAGGAACTGGCTGCCGAAGCCGAAGCTGCCGCCGATTTCGAAATCGCCGAGCTCTTCGACGAAATGGGCGCTGCTGCTGGCGACGAAGATCTGTCGCGCTGATCCCAGCCCTTTGTCTACGCATCAGGCCGCAAGGGAAACCTTGCGGCCTTTTGCATATGCCGGGCGTATGCCGCACATGTCGCGGATGAAGCAGCAGCACCGGGCAAAGCGCCTAGGTTTGGGGCCATGACAACCCAGCCCCCCGCCCTGAAGGGCATTCTCGCGCTTGTCGCCGGCATTGCGATCTTCTCGGTTCAGGACCTGATCCTGAAACTGATCTCGGGTGATTATCCGCTGCATCAGGCAATGCTCTTGCGCAGCCTGACAGCGATCCCCTTCCTGTTGCTGATCACCCGCTATTTTGACGGCACGCTGCGCACGCTGATCAGCCCGACATGGCCTGCGATGCTGATGCGGGGATTGTTGAATTTCTCAGCCTATACCCTCTATTACCTTGCCCTTGCCGCTCTGCCGATGGCCACCACCGTGGCGCTCTATTTCACCGCCCCCTTGATGATCGTGGTCATGTCGGTCGTGATCTTGGGCGAGCGCGTGTCGGCCCCCCGCTGGATCGCGGTGGCCATGGGCTTTGCCGGGGTGATCTTGATGGTACGGCCGGGGGGCGATCTTTTCGACTGGGCCGCAATCTTGCCGATCCTGTGTTCGGTGGCCTATGCCGGATCGATGATCATGGCGCGGGTCATGGGCACGCGCGACACCGCCGCTGCGATGGCGTTCTGGGGCAATCTGGCCTTTCTGGCCTGTGCCGCCGCTTTGGCCCTCGTCTTTGGCTGGGGCGGAAGCGGCGAGGGCGTGCATCCCTCGCTGGCCTTCCTGACCCGCGGCTGGGTCTGGCCCACACCTTGGGACATGTTCCTGATGATGTCGTGCGGCTTTATCGCCGCCGTCGGGCTGACGCTTTTGACCCAAGCCTACCGCGTCGCGCAGTCCTCGGTCGTGGCCCCGTTCGAGTTCACCTTTGCCTTCTGGGGCATCTTGTGGGGGTGGCTCTTCTGGGGAGATCTGCCGGACGCTTTGGGCTGGGCTGGCATCGGCGTCATCATCGCCGCCGGGGTCTATGTGCTGCGCAGCGAAGGCGTCAGCCAGACAAAGCCCTAGCCAAGCACCCCAAAGCGATCCGTCAAGGCGGCGGCATGCGGCGCAAGTGCCGGGGTGCGGGCCCATTGCGCCGCCAGATCTGCCCATGTGACGGGCGCAAAGGCCACCTGGTCGCCACGCACCAATCCGGCAAACTGCGCCACCTCGCGCCGGTGCAGCGCGGTGCGGGCCTTGTCCAGCGGCTTGCCAGACCCGGCCCAATGCGACGGCTCGGCATAAAGATAAACCAAAACTGCCCCCAAGCCGCGCTTTTCGGCCCGCGTGCGCAAGCCAAGCGCATGCTTCACAAGCTGCACCGCATCCAAGGACTGAAACACCACCGTGCCCGCCACCAGATCATGCATCAGCCGGGTATAGCGGCCCATGTTGGGGCCCCAGACAGGGCGATCATAAACCTCGGAGAACCCCGTGGCTTTCGCAGGGCGAAACGGCTCATACCGCTTGGATTCAACCCCGATCAGCGTGGTCGCCGTGCTGATGGCGACATCCAGCCAAGGGTGGCGGCCCCCCGACCAAGGAAAGCGCATCTCAGCCTCCAGCTCGACGCTGTCCACCCGCCCCATCGGCACGCCAGGCAAGGCGAGCAAATCACCGGGATGCTCCAAAAAGCGGCCAAAGCCGTTGGCGACCAAAGCCGATGAGCTCTCAGCGCTGTCGAACTTGCCGGATTTCACCTCGTTGCCGGGGCTGCGCGACAGCTGCGCAAGGATCAGATCGGCGGGCAGGTGGGGCATCAAGCTGGACATGGGGTCTCCTTTCAGGGGCTGCCCTTTGAAAAAGGGCTGGGGCTTAACCCGCTGCGTCCAGTTTTTCCTGCGCGCTCAGCCACATGGCTTCGGCACGATCAAGACCGTCCATCACCTCGGCGTATTTCTTGTTCCAGGTTTCCAACTCGCCCTTTCGGACATCTTCATAAAGTGCGGGATCGGCCAGCTTGGTGGCTAAACGGTCGCGCATTTCATTCAGCTTGGTGAGCCGATCCTCGCATTTGCGCACCTCAGCTTTCAACGCCAAGATCTCGTCACGGCTGGCTTTTTTTGGTTTCTCAACCGGCTTCGACGCAGGCTTTTCGGCCTCATCCCCCGCCAGCAATTGCCGCCGATACGCCTCCAGATCCTCAGTATAGGGCGTCACCGCCCCGCCCTTCACCAGCCAAAGCCGGTCGGCGACCAAGGACAAAAGGTGCATGTCATGCGAGACCAGAATGACCGCGCCGGAATACTCGGTCAACGCCTCGACCAGCGCCTCGCGGCTTTCGATGTCAAGGTGGTTGGTCGGTTCGTCCAGGATCAACAGATGCGGCGCATCAAGCGTGGCCAGCAAAAGCGACAGCCGCGCCTTCTGCCCACCCGAAAGCCGCCCCACCACAGTTTCGGCCTGCTCCGCCATCAGACCAAAGCTCGCCAATCGCGCGCGCAGTTTCGGCTGTCCCTCGGCAGGCCGCAGCCGCATGACATGCTGCAACGGGGTCTCGTCGATGTGCAGCTCGTCCACCTGATGCTGCGCGAAATAGCCGATGCGCAGCTTGGAGGATTTGGTCATCTTCCCCTCGCAAGGGGTCAATTTGCCGGCCAAAAGCTTCGACAGCGTCGATTTACCCTCACCGTTGCGGCCCAAAAGCGCGATCCGGTCGTCCTGATCGATCCGCAAGCTCAGCTTGCGCAGGATCGGCGGGCCGCCATAGCCCACAGCGCCGCCCTCGATGTTGATGATCGGCGGCGACAGTTCCTCGGGCGCGGGGAAAGTGAAGACCACCTTCTTGGCATCCTCAGGCGCGGTGATCGGCGTCATCTTCTCCAGCATCTTCACGCGCGACTGCGCCTGCACAGCCTTCGAGGCCTTGGCCTTGAAGCGATCCACGAAGGATTGCAGATGGGCGCGTCGGGCCTCTTGCTTTTTCGCCTCGGCCTGTAGAACAGCGCGGCGCTCAGCCATCTGGCGGGCGAACTGGTCATAGCCACCCTGCCAATAGGTCAATTGGCGGTTGTCCAGATGCAAGATCCCCTGCACGGCGCGGTTCAAAAGGCCGCGATCATGGCTGATGATCAGTACGGTATGGGGATATTTCGCTAGATAGCTTTCCAGCCACAAAGCGCCTTCAAGATCCAGATAGTTGGTCGGTTCGTCCAACAAAAGGTAATCGGGCTGGGCGAACAAGACGCCGGCCAAAGCCACCCGCATCCGCCAACCGCCCGAGAAATCCGAGCAAGGGCGCTGCTGCGCCTCGGCGTCAAAGCCCAAGCCCTTCAGAATGGCCGAAGCCCGCCCTTCAGCAGACCAGGCGTCGATATCGGCCAGCCGGGCCTGAATTTCGGCAATCCGGTGCGGGTCATGGGCGGTGTCCGATTCTGCCAACAGTGCGGCCCGCTCAGTGTCGGCTTGCAGCACCGTCTCAAGAAGCGAGGTTGATGAGGACGGCACTTCCTGCGCCACCCCGCCAATTCGCGCCCGAGAGGGAATCGAGATCGCACCCCCCTCCAGTGCCAACTCGCCCCGGATCAGGCGAAAGAGCGTGGTCTTGCCCGCCCCGTTGCGCCCGACAAGGCCAACCTTGTGGCCCGTGGGAATTGTCGCCGAGGCGCCCTCGAACAAGGGGCGGCCTTCAACACTATAGGTGATGTCTTCGATCTTCAGCATGCTGCGGCCTTGCCTCAGCCCATGGAAAAGGTCAACACATGCCTTCAATGCGGCCCAAATATCCCGCGGGGGAGTCGCAGCAAGGCTGCGACGGGGGCGCGAAGCCCCCTTCTTTTTGCCCCTTCCTTTCCCCCCTTCTTTTCAATGTCATCTTGCCATGCTATGCGCCGCGCCATCACATCGGGCCAATACCGGCCCCCATCCATGGAGAGCCAAATGGCCATCGAACGCACCCTGTCGATCATCAAGCCCGACGCCACCAAGCGCAACCTGACCGGCAAGATCGTCGCCAAATTCGAAGACGCCGGCCTGCGCGTTGTCGCCTCGAAGCGCATCCACCTGACCAAAGCTCAGGCTGGCCAGTTCTACGCTGAACACGCCGAGCGCGGGTTCTATGGCGAACTGTGTGACTTCATGGCCTCCGAGCCGGTTGTTGTGCAGGTTCTGGAAGGCGAAGACGCCATTGCCAAGAACCGCGAAGTTATGGGCGCCACCGACCCGGCTCAGGCCGCTCCCGGCACGATCCGCAAGGAATTTGCCCTGTCCAAAGGCGAAAACTCGGCCCACGGCTCAGATTCGCCCGCCGCCGCTGCGCGGGAAATCAGCTTCTTCTTCTCGGGCCTTGAACTGGTCGGCTAATCCCGCCTGCCTTGCCTGAAAATTCGCAAAGCCGCCCCGCAAGGAGGCGGCTTTGTTGTTGGCGCAACGGCGTTAGAACAACCAGATATCAGCCGAGGTGAGGCTGGCCGCGCTGTCTTGCAAGGTGGCGATCAGAACCGGCCCTGCGCCGCCAAGTCCATCAGCGTCGAACGACAGGCGATGGGTGACATTGTTGAAGATAAATCGATCGTCGGCATCCAATGCGTCGCTGCGGTTGGCCAGGTGCAGACGAAACTGCGCGGGCGAGAGGGAACCTGCCTTAAGTCCACCGCCAAACCCGGCCGCCGCGATGGAAAAGCGGTCGTCATTGCCAAGGCTGGCGCCGAAATCCAACGCAAGATCGCCGCCCTGCGCGGCCGATTGATAGCGAAACAGGTCATTCCCCGTCCCACCTGTCAGACGATCCACCCCGTCTTGACCAAGAAGCGTGTCATTCCCGGCCCCACCAAAGAGCTGGTCCGCGCCGTCACCGCCAAAAAGCCGATCTGCATCATCGCCCCCCGACAGAAGATCCGCGCCATCAAGCCCGTAAAGCGCATCAGAACCCGCACCCCCATACAGCGCGTTTGATCCGTGATCGCCCTGAATAAAATCCGCGCCTTTGGATGCGATGATGTTTTCGATCTGCGAAACCGTCAGGCCATGCGGGTTGCCGCCGCTGAGCAAGGACAGATTAACCGCGCTCGGCCCGCTAAAGACCAACGTATCCACATCCGTACCGCCGATGATCGTGTCGTGGCCACCGAAATACAGAACGCGGTCGCGGCCCTCGCCGCCGTTCACCATGTCATTGCCGAGATTCCCCGTCAGCGTGTCATTGCCAATCCCGCCAAAGATTGTGTCATGTCCGCTGCCACCCCAGACCTGATCATCCCCTGCCCCGGCATTAACCCAATCATCGTTCAGCCCAGCCGCAATCAGATCGCCCAATGCTGTGCCCAAAAGGGTCCCCCGCACATCGGCGGCACTTTGGTCCCAGTCCACCAATGTGATCCCGCCCTTGGCCACAGCCCCCGCAGGAATGGCATCTTGAGGGTCAATATAGCCCGCGCTGGAACGGCTGTTGTAGAGCGCCAGCAAGGCAAGCGCCGAGGCCCCCGGCCCACCTGCCCCGTTCGAGGCCAGAAAATGCGCCTCTTGCTGGCCGGAATTGGCACCGCCATTGCCATTCATATCCACCCGCGCGCCCTCGAGCGCATAGAAAATATGCCCGCCTCCGGATGTCTTGATCGCCAGCCATTGCTGCAAGGACGCACCGGGATCGTTGTGATCACCGTTATGCTGCAAAACCTTGATCTGACTTGGCAGTGCGGAGAGGTTCACTGTCACGCCGTCAAGCCGGATATGGTCGCGGCTGGCGTCAAAATCCTCAAGCCGGCCGACCACGATCTCACCCATGCCGACCTTTGCGGTGTTCACAAAGTTAAAACTGTCAGCGCCATAGGCGGATGATCCTGCGTCGTCACCCGCCACATGGTGGCCATGCGAATAAGCGGCCGCGATCTTGGCCAGATCGAGGACCACCACATCATCGCCGCGCCCGGCATAGGCATGGATCTGCGAGGTCCCGGAAGTCGCGATCGCATAGAGGCTGTCATTGCCAGCCCCCCCATCCAGCCCCCCACCCGTGGAGCGGCTCAGGACATCCGCCCCGGACGAGCCATAGAGCCGATGCGCCTTATCAACCATGGCATATTCAGCGCGATAGGAGCTGTTCAGAAAGGCTGTGCTGGTCTTGAAGCCTGCCCATAACAAATCGGCATTCATCGTGTGAGATGCGCCGGATTTCCATATAATATGGGCCTCGCCGTTCTGATTGAGTTGAAATTCATAGCCGCCAAAAAGAATGATGCGCGGGTCGGTCATGTCGCCCTCCACCTTGAAATTCTTGCGGTATTGGTAGCAAAGGGGGGTCATCAGACAATAGCGACAGGGCAGGCTATAATATACTTACGTATGTTACTCTCGCGCAAAAAATCTCGTATCAGCTATATATGACAAGCAACGAGAGAGTTGCCGAACAGAAACGATTATTTCATCGAAAATGAGACTCGTTCTGCGCAAAAGAACAGACTCACCCACCAGTTTTTCGTTCGGTTTTCATCTGCCAGCGGCCGCTCTCTTCCGACCAGTATTGCGCGGCCATCCCAAGACCGGTGAGACGCGTCCAAAGGCTGCGCGCGCCCTGCACCGCCGCCTCTTGGTTGCCGTCGAACAAGACCCAAAGCCGCTCGCAGACCTCCTCGCCAGCCAAGGGTTCGGCCCCGTCTAACAGCACCACACCCTGCGCACCGTTCAAGGCTGGGCCCGCTCCGATCAACACGGGCTGCTCGGCATCAAAAGGCCCGCCTTCCACCCCATGAGGCAAAAAGCCCTCCTCAGGCACAAGCCAAAGCCGCGCATCCAGCCGCTCGCACCGCGCCGCGTCGGGGCTGCGCAGCATCACCCGCCACCCCGCCGCCATCGCTCGTGGCAGGATCAGGGCCAGCACCTCTTCGGGCCCCGAGCGCGTCAGGTGGTAGAACATGGCCGTGCCCATCAACCGACCGCAGCACTTGGGCAGGCGTTGCCATGAGTATTTGGGCCAAGATGAAAGGCCAAGGTCACGCCTTACCTTCAAAATGGTCGCGGATCAGGCGGTTGAGCGCCATCACCCCCCAGCCGGTCGCGCCTTTGGGGGCGAGCGTGCTCTCGGATTTCAAAAGCGCCGTGCCCGCGATGTCGAGATGGATCCACGGCATGTCATCTTTGACAAAGCGGCGCAGGAAATGGGCTGCCGTGATGGCCCCACCATCGCGGCCGCAGGAATTGACGATATCGGCCACGCGGCTTTTCAGCTTGGCGTCATAGCCATCGCCCATTGGCATGCGCCACGCGCCCTCGCCCTCGGACTTGGCGGCGGTGAGGAAGGCGTTGCACAAGGCGTCGTCATTGGAAAACACGCCGGTATTTTCGTGGCCCAAGGCCACGATGATGGCGCCGGTCAGGGTGGCAAGGTCGATCATGCCCTTAGGTTTGAAGCGCTCTTGCGTGTACCAAAGCACATCGGCCAAGACGAGGCGGCCCTCGGCATCGGTGTTGATCACCTCAATCGTGTCGCCCTTCATAGAGCGCACCACATCGCCCGGACGCTGCGCCTTCCCGTCGGGCATGTTCTCGACGAGACCGACAAGGCCAACGACATTCGCGCGCGCTTTGCGCAGGGCCAAGCTGCGCATGACGCCTGCAACGACGGCGGCGCCGCCCATGTCCATGGTCATCTCTTCCATGCCACCGGCGGGCTTGATGGAAATACCGCCCGTGTCAAAGACGACGCCCTTGCCCACCAGCGCCAAGGGGGCCTCGCCCGACTTGCCACCCTTCCATTGCATGACGACGACCTTGGACGGGCTTTCCGAGCCCTGCCCCACGCCCAAAAGTGCGCGCATACCGAGCTTTTTCAGATCGGCCTCTTCAAGGATTTCGACTTCGAGCCCCAACTCATGCATCGCCGCCAGACGGGCGGCGAAATCCTCGGTTGTCAGGACATTGGCCGGTTCGTTCACCAGATCACGGGTGAAGAACACCCCTTCGCTGAGCGCGGCCAAGGGCGCGGCGGCGGCGGCCACAGCCTCGGGGCGGGCGCAGGCGAGCGCGACGGGGCCAAGGTGTTTTTTCTCGCCCGACTTATGGGGGGTGAAGTCATAGGCCCGCATCGCAAGTCCGAAGGAAATCTCGGCCGCTTGAGGATGGGTTTCAGCCAGCACATGCGCGCCGCCCGTGCCCAAGGCACGGCCAATGGCGGCACCGGCCTTGCGCGCCTCTAACGCGGTCGCTTTGCGCGGCAGCTTGACCAGCATCAGCGCCTCGGCCGCAAGCCCGGCGGGATAGGCCAGTGTCAGGCTGTCGCCGGTCTTGACACGCACCCAATCGGCGCTGGAGAGCGCGCGGGTCAGCATGCCGCGGGTCAACCGGTCTAACCGGCGCGCGGCGGGACTGGAGGGGGCGTCACCCTCGGCCAAAAGCGCCACAAGGCCGGGGGCGCTGGCCAGACGGTCAAGGTCGGTTGCGGTGAAGGTCAAAGCGACGGGCTGGTTCATCGAAGATCCTCTTGGTGCCGCCCGAACATTCGCGCGGCTTTTTGCGCAAAGCTAACGAAGGGGCCCGGGCTTGGCCAGATAGCAGTTTTCCCTGTCCGGGAATGTTGATACCGTCAAAGGCGCAAACGCCACAAGGATTAGCGTCTCTTGCCCAGATTCGACCGATATCTGCTGACCCAGCTTCTGGCCGTCTTCGGCTTTTTCGCGCTGGTGTTGGTGCTGGTCTATTGGGTGAATCGGGCGGTGGGCTTGTTTGACCAGTTGATCGGGGATGGTCAGACCGCGCTGGTGTTCTTGGAGTTTTCCGTGCTGACCCTGCCCAATGTGATCCGCGTTGTCTTGCCGATTGCCGCCTTTGCGGCGGCGGTCTTTGTGGCCAATCGGCTCACCCAAGACAGCGAAATGGTGGTGATGCAAGCCACGGGGTTTTCCTCGTTTCGGCTGGCGCGGCCGGTTCTCATCTTCGGGCTGATCGTGGCGGCGGGGCTCTTGGTGCTGACCCACGTGCTGGTCCCAGCCAGCCGTGAGGCCTTGGTCCTGCGCTATGCCGAGATTCGGCAGAACGTGACGGCGCGCTTCTTGACAGACGGGCGGTTCACGCATCCCGCGCCGGGCCTGACGCTTTATGTGCGTGAGTTGGCGCCTTCGGGGGAATTGTTGGACCTGTTTCTGACCGATGCGCGCAACCCCGACAGGACCACGACCTATACCGCCCAAAAGGCGCTGTTTGCCCGCACCGAGACGGGGCCCAAACTGTTGATGTTCAATGGGCTGGTGCAGCAAATCGATGCCCAAACGCAGCGGCTGTCACTGACGCGTTTTGCCGATTTCACCTATGATCTGGCAGGATTGATCCCACAGATCACGCCCGGGGCGCGCAATATTGATGCACTCAGCACGGCCGAGCTTTTGGCCGCCGATCCGGCAGATTTGGCTGAAACTGGGGCGACCCGGGCGGATTTCCTCTATGACGGCCACAACCGCTTTGCTCAGCCGTTTCTGGCAGTTGGCGCCTCGCTGATTGGCTTTGCCGCCCTTTTGATGGGCTCATTTAGCCGGTTTGGATTGTGGCGGCAGGTCGGGGTGGCCATTGTGCTTTTGGTGATGGTGCAAGGGGTATCCACGGTAGCCACCGGGATGGGCCTGCGGTCTGATAAGGGCTGGATTTGGGCCTATGCCGCGCCAATCTTTGGTGTGGCACTGGGGGGCAGCATGTTGTGGTGGTCCGAGCGGCCACGGCGCGTCCGGAGGGCCTTTGTATGACGCTGGACCTCTATATCGCGCGGCGTTTTCTCGGCAGCTTTCTGCGGGTCTTTGGCGTGTTTTTCGGCGTTTTGACCCTGATCGACCTGATCGAGCAGATCCGCCGGTTTTCCCAAAACGGGATTGGGGTGGCGGAAGCCTTGGTCTTGGCGGTGCTGAATGTGCCGCAGAATATGTATTTGATCTTGCCATTGGTGATGGTGCTGGCGGGGATCACGCTGTTCTTAGGTCTAGCCAAATCGTCTGAACTGGTGGTGGTGCGCGCCGCCGGGCGGTCTGGTCTGCGGTTTTTGGTTTCGCCCATTGCAACGGCACTGGCGATTGGCATCTTCGCGGTGACGGTGTTGAACCCGTTGGTGGCGGCGACCTCGAAAGAATATGACCTGCGCGCCGCGGCGCGGGCGACAGGCGGCAGCGATGCGCCCGCGGTGCTGTCATTGTCGGCCGAGGGTCTTTGGTTGCGCCAAGGCGATGCTGAAGGTCAAACCGTCATCCATGCCAACAGCGTTTCAGCCGGGGGGGCCGAGTTGACTGGGGTCACCTTTCATCTGTTTGCGCCAGATGGCCGGATCACGGGCCGGATCGTCGCCGAACAGGCTCAACTTGAGCCCGGGCAATGGATCTTGGAAAAGGCGAAACGCTGGGATTTCGCCGAAGACAATCCAGAAGCCCAAGCGGTGACCTTAACCGCCCTGCCCCTTCCAACAGATCTTACGCCGCAGGAATTGGTGGAAAAGCTGGGCTCTCCCGCGGCGGTGGCGTTTTGGGATTTAACCGCCCAAGCCCAAGCACTTGAACGCGCAGGATTTTCTGGCAACGCCTATCGCTTGAGCTATCAGATGGAACTCGCTTTGCCGCTGTTGATGGCGGCAATGGTGCTGGTAGCGGCGGGCTTTACCATGCGCCATGCGCGCTTTGGCCAGACCGGGCAGATGGTGCTTTATGCCCTGATTGGGGGGTTCTTGATTTTCTTCCTGCGCAGCTTTGCACAGGTGCTTGGGGAAAATGGCCAGATCCCGATTCTGGTCGCGGCCTGGAGCCCGCCGATCGCAGCAGCCCTTTTGGCGCTGAGCCTCTTGTTGCATCTGGAGGATGGCTGACATGCGGCGCATTCTTTTGATGATGGCGGTTCTTGTGCTGGCCGCACTGCCCGGCCCCGTGGCGCGCGCGCAGGATCAAGCGACGCTGGTGGCAAATGCGCTGCGCATCGAAAGCGACCGTCTCTTGGTGGCAGATGGCGCGGTCGAGATCTTCTATCAGGGCCGCCGATTGACAGCAGCGCGGCTGACCTATGACCGGGTGGCTGACAGCCTGACCATCGAAGGACCGATCACGCTGAGCGATGGCAGTGGGGTCACGGTGCTCGCCAATCAGGCCGAGTTGAAGGCCGATATGTCCGAGGGGATCCTGCGCTCGGCCCGGGTGGTGATGAACGACCAGCTGCAACTGGCCGCCGCCGAGGTCATGCGGCTCGGAGGGCGCTACACGGCGATGACGCGGGTTGTCGCCTCGTCCTGCAAGGTTTGCGCCGAGAACCCAACCCCGCTGTGGGAGATTCGCGCCCGCCGCGTGGTGCATGATCAAACTGAACGGCAGATCTATTTCGACAATGCCTCGCTGCGGCTGGGTGGCGTTCCTGTGTTTTACCTCCCGCGCCTGCGGATGCCTGATCCGACGCTCAACCGGAGCAGCGGGTTCTTGATGCCGCAGCTGCAATCCACATCAACGCTGGGCACTGGGCTGCGCTGGCCCTATTTTCTGACGCTTGGCCCCAGCCGCGACCTAACGATTACGCCGTTTCTTGCCACCAAGAACGTGACTGCGGTGGAGTTGCGCTATCGCCAGGCGTTTCGGACCGGCGAAATTTCTCTCTCAGGCATCGCGGCGAATGACCGGTTGCAGACCGGAGGGACACGGGGCCATGGGCGCGCCGAAGGTCGGTTTGATCTGCCCGATGGCTTTGAGCTGCGCTTTGACGCGCAGATGGTGTCCGACAGCGCGCTGCTTTTCGACTATGGCCTGTCTGATGCTGACCGGTTGAACAGCGTGATCTCGGTAACGCGTACGCGGCGCAGCGAGCATATCGCGGCACGGCTGATCTCGATCCGGACGCTTAGGGCGGGTGAGGACCCCGACACTTTGGCTGCACGCTTGGGTGACCTGACATGGCAGCGCCGCTTTAGCCTCGGCCCGCTGGGTGGTCAGGGCGGATTGCAGTTCGCGACCCATGGACATTATAGAGCCTCGGATGACGCTGTCGACATCGACGGAAGCGATGAGGTCGACGGCATAACCAACGGGCGCGATGTGGCGCGGGCGCGGATCCGGGCGGATTGGCGGCGCGATTGGATTTCGGACAACGGTCTGGTGTTCGGTGTTCTGGGCGAGGTGACGACGGATCTTTATCGCATCGGCGATGTAGCCTCGGTCTACGGGGGCACCCACAGCCGCAGCCATGGTGCCTTTGCCGCCGAGCTGCGCTGGCCCTTGGTGAAGGCAGGCCGCGGCGGGGTCAATCACCTGTTGGAACCGGTCATTCAAGTTGTGGCTGCACCAAGCCGGGCGGCAAACCTGGCCAATGAGGATTCGGTCCTGGTGGAGTTCGATCAGGGCAATCTGTTCAGCCTGAACCGCTTTCCCGGGGCAGATGCGGTGGAACGTGGGGTTCGGGCAAATCTGGGGGTGAACTACCTGCGCCGCGATCCGGCAGGCTGGACGCTGGGTGTCACACTGGGCCGGGTAATCCGCAGTAAAGACTTGACGCAGTTCACCGCAGGATCGGGGCTGGATGGGCGAAATTCGAACTGGCTGGCGGCGTGGCAAGTCACTCACGCCAATGGCACGAAACTCACGAGCCGTCTGTTGTTGGACAATTCCTTTGGCCTCACCAAAGCTGAAATGCTCTTGGCCCACGACCAACCCCGCTATGGCCTCGAGGCGGGACTTTTGTATCACCAGGCGGATGTTACCGAGGGACGCACCATCGACACACGCGAAGTGGTTTTTGATGGCCGTGTCGCGTTGGGTCAGGCGGGCTGGCAAGCGCGGCTGTCCAACCGTTATGACCTTGAAGCGCGCCGCGCCTCGAACGCAGGGCTTGGGCTGATGTTTCGCAACGAATGCCTGTTGGTCGATCTTTCTCTCTCGCGTCGGTTCACATCCTCGACTAGTGTGAGACCGACCACGGATCTTTCGGTCTCGGTTGAGCTTTTGGGCTTTGGCGGGTCAACCGTGCCGGGCCCGTCGCGGCAGTGCCGGGGATGAGCGTTGGGCCGATGAGACGGTTGGGTTGACTGACGATGTGGTCAGGGATGGCGGACGAATGCAGGCGATGAAGACAGAACCGATGCGGAACCGGATGGGATGGAGTGTCGCAGGCTGCGGGCTGCGGCGGCTGGCCTTGGGCGCGGGGCTATTGCTGGCGGCAGTTGGCGGCGCACCACAGGCCATGGCCAACCCGTTCGAAGCGGTGCTGTCAGTCAATGACCGGGTCATCACGCAATATGAATTGGAGCAACGGCAGCTTTTTCTGCAGATTTTGCAACAACAAGGCGACCTGCCGCAACTGGCCCGCACCAGCCTGATCGAGGATCGTCTGCGCCTGTTTGCCGCCGAAGCGGTCGGACTGACGATTGCGCCGGATCAGGTGCTCGCTGGCATGGAAGAATTCGCGGGCCGGGCCAATCTAACGACCGAGGAGTTTTTGGAACTGACTGGCGAGATGGGCCTCGCCTCGGAATCGTTCCGTGATTTCGTCGAAGCCGGGATGGTCTGGCGCGAGGTGGTGCGGGCGAAATATGGCGGCGGTGTCACCATCACCGAGGCCGAGATTGACCGCGCCATTGCGAATTTCCAGCCGACCGGGGCAAGCCGCCTGCAGCTTTTGGAACTGGTGCTGCCGGGCGAGAATGGCGATCTGTCAGGCGCTCAGGCTTTGGCGCGGCGTCTGCAGGTGCAGATTGAGACCGAGGCGGATTTCGCAGCCTCTGCACGCGCCAATTCCAAAGGCGAGACCGCCGGATCGGGCGGCAGCATCGGCTGGCAGCGGCTGTCCGAATTGCCCGAAGCATCCCGCAGCGCCTTGGCACGGCTGGCGCCGGGCGGCATGTCACGCCCTGTCCTTTTGGAAGACCGCGTGGTGATCTACTGGCTGGTTGAGCGCGGCGAAGACCCCTTGGGCCAGACCGAAGGAACTTGGGTGGATTATGCCCAGTTTCTCGTGCCCGAAGGCGCCAATGCCGAGGCTGAGCTTGCGGCCGCGCGCGCCAAAGCCGACACCTGCGACGATCTTTACACCGTGGCCAAGGGCCTGCCCGAAGATCGGCTGCTCCGCGAAAGCCAACCGCAATCAGCCGTGGGCGGCGATATCGGCGCGGTGCTGGCGACACTGGATGCAGGCGAAACCTCAACCCGGATCAGCCGCAATGGCTGGCGCGTGCTTGTGATGCTGTGCTCACGCGGGCCTGCGCCTGATCTGCAGCCTGAACGCGAGGTGGTGCGCGAGCAGCTTTTGAACCAGCGGCTGTCGGCTTTGGCCGATATCTATCTGGAAGAGCTGCGCTCTGAAGCCATCATCACCGATAAATGACACGGCAGATGTTGGCCCCCATTGCGCTGACCTGCGGCGAGCCGGGGGGCGTGGGGCCGGAACTTGCCGTTGCGGCGCGTGCGGCCCTGCCTGATCTTGAAATGATCTGGATCGGCGATCCACGGCATCTTCCCAAGGGCAGCGCCTACCAGCTGGTTGATGCACCGCATCAGGCGCGCGAGGTGCCTGCCGGGGTCTTGCCGGTGCTGGCCCATCCTTTCACCTCCGAAAACCCACCCGGCGTTCTGGTGCCCGACAACGCGCGCGGCGTGATCGAGGTGATCGAACGCGCGGTGGGATTGGCCATGTCCGGTGCGGTGGGCGCGGTCTGCACGGCACCTTTGCACAAAAAGGCGCTGAAGGACGGCGCGGGCTTTGCCTTTCCCGGCCATACCGAGTTTCTGGCCCATCTCGCAGGCGTTGAGCGGGTGGTGATGATGCTGGCAAGCCCCCTCTTGCGGGTGGTGCCAGTGACCATTCACATCCCGCTGTCCGATGTCGCCGTTGCCTTGACCCCGGAGCTGTTGGAAGAGACAATCCGCGTCACCCATGCCGGGCTGATCCGCGATTGCGGCCTTGCACAGCCAAGGATTGCGGTTGCGGGGCTGAACCCCCACGCAGGCGAAGGCGGGGCAATGGGCGATGAAGAGACCCGCATCATCACGCCGGTGCTGGAGCGCTTGCGGGCCGAGGGCATGGCCATTGTCGGGCCAATGTCGGCGGACACCATGTTTCATGCCCGCGCGCGGGCTGGCTATGATGTGGCGATCTGCATGTATCACGATCAGGCACTGATCCCGATCAAGACGCTGGATTTTGACGGCGGGGTGAATGTGACCTTAGGCTTGCCCTTTATCCGCACTTCGCCCGATCACGGCACGGCCTGTGACATCGCCGGGCGTGGGCTGGCACGGCCCGACAGCATGATCGCCGCGCTGCGGCTGGCGCGGGATATGGCGCTTGCCCGGCAAGCGGGGTAATGGCGTTTCGACGAAGAGGCGCATCTCACGCGGCTTCAGCGAAAGATCTGTTCCGAAAGGCTGACCATGGCGACGATTGACGGCCTTCCCCCCCTGCGCGAGGTGATCGCGGCGCATGAGTTGGTGGCGAAAAAGCAGTTGGGGCAGAACTTTCTGCTGGATCTGAACCTGACCGCCAAGATCGCGCGCATGGCGGGCGATCTGTCGGGCTGCGATGTGCTGGAAGTGGGGCCCGGCCCCGGTGGCTTGACGCGGGGCCTACTCGTGGAAGGCGCGCGGCGGGTGCTGGCGGTGGAAAAAGACCCGCGCTGTCTGCCCGCACTGGCCGAGATTGCAGCGCGCTATCCCGGGCGGCTGGACGTTGTGAACGGCGATGCGATGGAGGTGGATGTGCTCGCGCATCTGACCCCGCCGATCAAGATCGTGGCGAACCTGCCCTATAACGTGGGAACTGAACTGTTGATCCGTTGGCTGACACCCAAGGTCTGGCCGCCAGTCTGGCAGTCCTTGACTCTGATGTTTCAAAAGGAAGTGGCCGAACGGATCGTGGCCAAGCCGCGCAGTGACCATTACGGGCGGCTGGCGCTTCTGGCGCAATGGCGCTGCGATGCCAAGATCGTCATGCATCTGCCACCCGAGGCCTTTACCCCTGCCCCCAAGGTGCACTCGGCGGTCGTGCATCTGACGCGGCTGGACGAGCCGCGCTTTCCCGCTGATGAGGCGATCTTGCAGCGGGTGACGGCGATGGCCTTTAACCAGCGGCGCAAAATGCTGCGGTCAAGCCTCAAGGCTTGGGGGCCGGATATTGAAGAGCGGCTGGTGTCGGCGGGTATTCAGCCCACGCAGCGGGCCGAGGAAATATCGCTGGAGGGGTTCTGCGCGCTGGCGCGGGCCTTGGCCAAATAAAATGGCCCGCGCCGGGGGCGCGGGCCATCTGTGACTGGTCAATCTATCATTCAGCCGCTTCAGGGGCCTCGGGCGCGGACTCTGTCGCTTTTGCTGCCGCAGGCTTCCGGGCGCGCGGTGCGCGGGCGGGCTTGGCCGCTTCGGCAACGGCAGCGGGTGCTGCGGCTACCGGCTCAGCCGCAGGCGCAACGGCGGGCGCGCCGGTGATAAAGGAGGGTAATTCGGCCTGAGCCTCGGGCGCGCGGCGGCGCTGTTCGCGCGGACGGTCGTCCTCACGCACGCGATCTTCGCGGGGGCGCTCCTCACGCGGGCGGTCATCGCGGGGACGCTCCGTGCGGGGCCGATCGTCACGAGGCCGGTCGTCACGAGGCCGGTCATCACGCGGGCGATCATCACGGGGACGGTCGTCGCGGGGGCGATCCTCGCGCGGACGATCGTCGCGCGGACGGTCGTCTCTGGGCCGATCATCCCGCGAACGGTCGCGGTTGCGGTCATCGCGGCGATAGTCGTCGCGGCGCTGCTGCGAGGGCTGTTGGCCCTGCTGAGGCCGGGATTCCGGCAATTCGACAAGGGCGCCATCATCGTCGCCCCCCACAACGCCAAAGCCCTCGGCGGCATAGCCAGCATCGCTGGGCTGCTCACCGCGATAGTCGCCCCGGTAATCGCCCCGCTCATTGCGGTCCCGCGGGCCATTGCCCTGACCGCCGCCCGGCTGCTGTTGACGCGCCTCTTGTTCGGCAGCCTGTTCGCGCATGGCCTCGGCCAGAAGGCGGGTGTAATGCTCGGCGTGCTGCAAGAAGTTTTCGGCGGCCACGCGGTCATTCGACAGTTGGGCGTCTCGGGCCAGAAGCTGATACTTCTCGATGATCTGCTGGGGCGTGCCACGCACCTTGCCTTCGGGACCCGAACTGTCGAACACCCGGTTGATAATGTTGCCGAGGGTACGCGGGCGGTTCTGCTTGGAACGCGAGCGGGACTTGGAAGAGCGCATCTTGACCTTTGGGACGGTGACCCTGCGCCTGTCGCCCATCGGGGCGCGAGTGAAATGGCGGGGTGGCTGGCGTTAAGCACCAAAGCGGCCTTGGCGGCCAAGCGATGTGCTGTCATCGGGATTATCACATGCGCGCGCTCTGGCAAGCGGATTCTTTGGTTTGTTTAGAATTTCAGCAGGATCAGCCATATGCCTGATCGGTCGGGCCTTAAGCCATCGTCGCGGCAACCACCCGGTCGCGGCCATCCATATCAGGCAGGATACGGATGTTGTGCAGCCCTGCTGCGGCGAAAAGTGCCGACACCGCCTGTCCTTGGGTTGGACCGATCTCAACCAAAAGCCGGCCCTGCCCTGTCAGATACCCCGGTGCCTTGTCCGCAATGATGCGGTAGGGCGCCAGCCCGTCCCCACCGGGTGTCAGCGCCAGATGCGGCTCCCAATCGCGCACCTCGGGGGCAAGGGTGGGCATCTCATCCGCGGCAATATAGGGCGGGTTCGACACGATCAGGTCGTAACGGCCCGTCACATTGGAAAACCAATCCGAGGGCTGGAACTCGGCGCGGGAGGCGAGACCCAGAGATTGGGCATTGCCTTCGGCCACGGCAAGGGCTGCGGGCGAGAGATCAACGCCCAAACCTTGCGCCTGCGGGCTCGCGTGAAGGCAGGACAAGAGGATGCAGCCCGTCCCAGTGCCAAGGTCCAGCAGGGTCTGGAAGGGTGCCTTCAGCGCCTCGGCCACCAAAGCCTCGGTGTCCGGGCGGGGGTCAAGCGTGTCTTGCGTCACGCGGAAAGTCAGCCCCCAGAACTGGCGCTGGCCGATGATCTGCGCCACCGGCTGGCGGGCAAGCCGGGCGGTGATCGCCGCCTCATAGGCCGCCCCTTGCGGCGTGGTCATTCCCTCGGGCAAGTGCAGCGTCAGGCGGTCTTGGGCAATCCCAAGGGCATGGGCCAGCAAAAGACGCGCATCCAGCGCCGCATCTTCAATGCCACCCGCCCGCAGGCGCGGGATGGCCGCGCGCAGCGCCTCGTTCGCGGTCATCCTTCCATCTCGGCGAGTTTGGCCGCCTGATCATGAGAGGTCAGCGCGTCAATCACCTCGCCAATATCGCCCTGCATGATCTGACCCAGCGAATAAAGTGTCAGGTTGATGCGGTGGTCGGTCATTCGGCCTTGGGGGAAATTGTAGGTACGAATGCGCTCGGAGCGATCCCCACTGCCGACCTGCGCCTTGCGATCCGCCGCACGCTGGCTGTGCAGCCGTTCGCGTTCCGCCTCATAAAGCCGGGCGCGCAAGACCTGCATGGCGATCTCACGGTTGCGGTGCTGGGATTTTTCCGAGCTGGTCACGATCATGCCAGTGGGCAAGTGCGTGATCCGCACCGCCGAATCCGTGGTGTTGACGTGCTGGCCACCCGCGCCCGATGAGCGCATGGTGTCGATGCGGATATCAGAGGCGGGGATGTCGATATCCACCTCCTCCGCCTCGGGCAGCACGGCCACAGTCGCCGCCGACGTATGAACCCGCCCCTGCGCTTCGGTTTCGGGCACGCGCTGCACCCGGTGCACGCCGGATTCGTATTTCAGCCGGGCATAGACCCCCTCGCCCGAAATCAGCGCGGTGAATTCCTTGATGCCACCAAGGTCCGATGCCTGATGCTCCAAAACCTCCCATGTCCAGCCCATGCGCTCGGCGTGGCGCTGATACATGCGAACGAGATCACCGGCAAAGAGCGCCGCCTCATCGCCGCCGGTGCCGGGCCGGATTTCCAAGATCGCGGGGCGAGCGTCGGCGGCGTCTTTCGGCAAAAGCGCCAGCCGCAGACGGTCTTCCATCTCAGGGATGCGGGCCTTCAGCGCGGGGATTTCCTCCTCGGCCAAAGCCTTCATGTCGGGGTCAGCCAGCATCGCCTCGGCCTCGGCCAAATCGGCCAGCGCCCGATTGTAGGCCGCGATCTCTTCGGCCACTGGTTTCAAGTCCGAGTATTCCCGTGCCACCTGTGCGATTTCCGCCGGGGCGGCACCCGCGTTCAGGCGCGCTTCGAGAAACTCAAAGCGTTGGGTGATCTGGGCGAGTTTGTCTTGCGGAACCATGCGCCCGGGTTTGGCCTGTTGCGCGGGGTCGGTCAAGGGGCCTCAGGCGGCCGCCACATCCTGCTCCTCGGCCGATTGGCGCGCCCACATGGCGGCATATTTGCCGTCAAGCGCCAAAAGCTCGTCATGGCTGCCCTGCTCGGTGACGCGGCCATCTTCCAGCACCAAAATGCAATCGGCATCCGCAATCGTCGACAGCCGGTGCGCGATGGTGATGACCGATCGGCCCTGCCCCATCTCGGTCAGGCTTTCTTGGATCGACTGCTCGGTCTGGGTGTCCAAGGCACTGGTCGCCTCGTCCAAGATCAGGATCGGCGGGTTCTTCAACAGCGTGCGGGCGATGCCGACGCGCTGCTTTTCCCCGCCCGAAAGCTTAAGGCCCCGCTCGCCCACCGTGGTGTCATAGCCGTCGGGCAAGGACATGATGAAGTCATGAATGCGCGCGGCTTTGGCGGCGGCATGCACCTCGGCCTCAGTCGCGCCGTCGCGGCCATAGGCGATGTTGTAATAAACCGTATCGTTGAACAAAACGGTGTCCTGCGGCACAACGCCAATCACGCCGTGCAGGCTGGTCTGTTGCACATCGCGGATGTCTTGGCCGTCAATCCGGATGGCCCCGCCGGTGACATCATAAAACCGGAACAAGAGCCGCCCGATCGTCGATTTGCCTGATCCCGAGGGGCCAACAAGGGCGACCTTCTGCCCAGGCCGCACCGTCAGCGAAATGCCTTTCAAAATGGCGCGTGCCGGATCATAGGCAAAGCTCACATTGTCAAAAACAATCTCGCCACCGCGCACCGCAATGGGGGCTGCGCCGGGCTTGTCGACCACCTCGGCGGGCTGGCCCAGAAGGCCGAACATCTGGCCCATATCGACCAAGGCCTGCCGAATTTCGCGGTAGACGGTACCGAGAAAGTTCAAAGGCATGGTGATCTGGATCATATATGCGTTGACCATCACGAAATCGCCCACCGTCAGAACCCCGGCCTGCACGCCCTTGGCGGCCATGATCATCACAATCACCAACCCTGTGGTGATGATGAAAGACTGCCCGGCATTCAGGAACGACAGGCTCTGCCCGGTCTTGACGGCCGCCACCTCATAGCGCTGCATCGCCACATCATAGCGCGCGGCCTCACGGGCTTCGGCATTGAAATACTTGACGGTTTCAAAGTTCAAAAGGCTGTCCACCGCCTTTTGGTTCGCGTCGGTGTCCTGATCGTTCATCTCGCGGCGGATGCGCACGCGCAGTTCCGTCACCTTGAAGGTGAAGGCCACGTAAATCGCGATCGTCACCACCACGACCACCATGTACTGCCAGCCGAAATAGAGCGAAAAGAAGATCGAAACCATTGAAAGCTCAAGGATCAACGGGCCAACCGAGAACAGCATGAAGCGGAGAAGAAAATCGACACCTTTGACGCCGCGCTCAATTATCCGGCTCAGGCCACCGGTCTTGCGGGTGATGTGATAGCGCAGGGAAAGGGCGTGGATGTGGCGAAAGGTCTCTATGGCCAAACGCCGGATGGCGCGCTGCCCGACCCGGGCAAAGACCGCATCGCGCAGTTCTCCAAAGGCCACCGCCCCAAGCCGCGCAAGGCCATAGGCAATCACCAGCCCCACAGCGCCGAAGGTCATCATCCAGACCGGGTCTCGGACCACCGAACTGCCAAGGGCATCCACGGCCAGTTTGTAGATATAGGGCGAGATGAATGACACCAGCTTGGCCGCCAGTAACAACAAAAGCGCCCCCACCACCCGGCGCTTCACCCAGCCCTGCCCCTCGGGCCAAAGATAGGGCAGAACCCGGGCAATAGTGGCCCAGCCCGAAGCGGACTGGCCGTGCTGATCGGAAGATGTGGCGGTGTGGCGGCGCATGGTTAAGACTCATCAATGGCGGTGCTGACCTCCTCCCTAAAGTTGGGGGGGGGATTGTTCAATGCCGCATCAACGCGCAACCAACCCTGCAGGCCCGCGCCGAACGGTCACGCGCGGCCAAAACCACGGCCTTCCGCTTTCATCTTGGCAAAAATACTCCCGCCGGAGGCCCCGGCCGGCCACCCGCGCCGCGGCTTAAGGTTGGGGCACGGTAAAGACCTGTCCGGGATAGATCAGGTCAGGATCCTTGATCTTATCGCGGTTGGCCTCGAACACCTGCACATACAGGACCCCATCGCCATAGGTATCGCGCGCGATGGCCCAGAGCGTAAACCCGGGCTGCACGGTGATGGTGATGGGCGCTGCGGCCTCTGCGGCTGGTTCAGCCGCGGCGGGTTCGCTGGTGGCGGGTTCGCTGGCTGGCGCCACCTCGGGTGCTGCGGCCTCGGTCTGCGCCGCGGCAAGCTCATGCGTCGCCACCTCACGTTCAAACGGCGTCTCGAACCGCGACACCACGGCCCCAGCGGCATCGACCTCATCGACGCGCAGAACATGTAAGCCCGCCGCCACATCGGCCAGCGCGGCGCTCCACTTGCCAGTGTCGTCGGCCACGGCCTCGGCAATCGGGGCCTCGTCCAGATAGATCCGCAGCTTGGCGCCCAATCCGGCCATGCCCGAAAGATTGACCTCTCCGGCCGCACCATAGGCAATGGTCTCGATCGAAATCGGCATGGCAGGCGCGGCAGAGGCGCTGCCGTTCTCTACGACGCTGACCCCTTCAGGCGAGACCAAAAGGCCCGCCGTTTCAGGTGCAGTCTCAGTTGCTGTCTCTGGCGTAGTCTCTGCGGCCGCCTCGGCGGTCACCTCAGGGGCCTTGACCGGCGCAAGGGCCAGACTGTCCGGCCCAGCGATTTCGGTCCCATCGGGGTTGATCTGCACAAGGCTCAAAAGGCGCGGGGTCTCCGAAGGCGACAGCGTCAGAAGCGTGGCAAATTGACCAGAGGCGTCGGCCGCGATCTGGCTCAGCTCCACACCGTCCAGCCGCAAGGAAATCATGGCACCCGGCGCGGCCGTGCCCGCGATGGTGGCAAGCCCACCCTCATCCACCCGCACCACATCAAGGCGCGGCGTAGGTGCGGCAGCCTCGGGCGCCGTGGCCTCGGGCGCAGGAGCGGCGGCGGTCGCTTCAGGCGTGGCGGTTTGCGCAGGCTCAGGCGCAGGGGCTGGGGCCTCGACAGCGGCGGCCTCGGGCTCTGGCGCGTCAGGTTGCAACGGGCGCAAAACCCAAAGTGCGCTGATCACGGCCAGCACCGTCACACCAATTGCCACGGCCCCTTTGGCCGATCCATTTGCCTTCATGATTGCCTGTCTCCCCAAGCCCTTCTTTTCTTTGCATGGGAACCTCGTTACATCCCTGAAAGCAACCTTTTTTTCAGGATCGTGAAGATGACAGCTCCCCGTTTTTCGATCTGCGTGTTCTGCGGTGCGCGCACCGGCTCCAACCCCGCCCATGCCGAGGCTGGTCGCGCCACCGGCGCGATGATCGCGGCCAACAACTGGCGGCTGGTCTATGGCGCGGGCGATGTGGGCATCATGGGCGAGGTGGCGCGCGCCGCCCAAGGGACCGGGGCCGCAACCATGGGTGTCATCCCAACGCATCTGATGGGGGCTGAACGCGGCAAGCGCGATGTAACGCAGTTTGTCATCACTGAGGACATGCACGAGCGCAAGAAGGTCATGTTCATGAACTCGGATGCCATCGTGGTCCTGCCCGGTGGCGCGGGCTCCCTCGATGAGTTTTTCGAAGTGCTGACCTGGGCGCAGATTGGGCTGCACAAAAAGCCGATTTTTCTGGTGGACAGCGAAGGCTATTGGCAACCGCTCGAAGCACTTTTGGCCCATATCGTCGCGCAGGGCTTTGCCGACGCGTCAATGCTGCGGCTTTACACCAGCGTGCCCGATGTCGGGTCACTTGAAACCGCGTTGCGCGCCGCCCTCTGCTGACGCCTGTCCTGCCGCCAAGCTTCGAACGAATAGACCGCCAGCGCCGCCCAGATCAGACCAAAGGCCGCGCCATGCCACGGGGTAAAGGGCTCCCCCATCACCAGGACGGCGGAAAAGGCCTGCAGGGTCGGGTTAAGGTATTGCACCAGCCCCAGCGTGGAGAGCCGCACACGCTGCGCGCCCCAGGAAAACAGCACCAAGGGCAGCCCGGTGATAATGCCAGTGACCGGCAGCATCAGGGTTGAGTAAAGGTCCGCCCCAAACCAGCCCCCTGCCCGGCCAAAAATCTGCCCGCCCAAGGCCGCCCATACCAAAAGCGCCAGCGCAAAGGGCGCAATCAGCGCCACCTCGGCGGTCACCGAAACGGCGGCGGGCGCATCCAGCTTTTTCTTCATCAGCATGTAAGGCGCAAAGGAAAAGGCCAAGGCCAGCGCCATCCAAGGCGCCACGCCAAGGCCCCATGTCAAAAGCCCCACCGCAAGTGCCGCCAGCATCACCGCAGCGCCCTGCGCGCGGCTGAGCCGCTCGCCCAAGATCAACACCCCCATCACCACGGTGACCAGTGGGAAGATGTAATAGCCAAGGCTCGCCTCAACCGCGAAGCCAGCCTGAATGGCAAAGATAAAGAGGCCCCAATTCAGCGCCACAATCGCGCCCGCCAAGGCCACACGCGGTCCCTTCGGACCGGCGATCAAGGCCCAGACCTGCGACAGCCGCCCGCGCAGCGCCAAGACCGCACTGAACAGCACCAACGTCCACAAAGACCGATGCGCCAGAACCTCCAAAGGCGGCACATGCGACATCGCCTTGTAGTATAAGGTGGCAAAGCCCCAGATCACACAGGCCCCAACAATCGCCAGAACCCCTTTTGTCGCCTCGGTCATGCCAGCGCGCCCCAAAGGAAAACCGCCGCCCCTTGTCGGGACGGCGGCTGATCCGTGACATAAGGGCGTGGTGCCCGCAAGCCTTAGAGCTTGGCGGCCACAGCCTCCCAGTTGACCAGCTTCTCAAGGAAGTTGGTCAGGTAGGCCGGACGCTTATTGCGGAAATCGATGTAGTAGGAATGCTCCCACACATCGCAGCCCAAAAGCGCGGTTTGGCCAAAGCACAGGGGGTTCACGCCGTTTTCGGTCTTGGTGACCTTCAGCGCGCCGTCCTTGTCCTTCACCAGCCAGCACCAGCCCGAGCCGAACTGGCCCGCACCGGCGGCAGCGAAGTCTTCCTTGAACTTGGCAACCGACCCAAAGGCCTCAACCAGCGCCTTGTCCAAAGCGCCCGGCATCTTCTTGTCTTCGCCCGGGCCCATCACTTCCCAAAAGAGGTTGTGGTTCCAGTGCTGCGAGGCATTGTTGAAAATGCCGTTCTGGGCGACAGCGCCGGCGTAGTAGGTGCCGCGCACGATGTCTTCCAGAGACTTGCCTTCCCATTCGGTGCCGGCAATCAGCTTGTTGCCATTGTCGACATAGGCCTTGTGGTGAATGTCGTGGTGGTATTCGAAGGTTTCCTTCGACATGCCAAGCGAGGCAAGCGCATCGTGGGCATACGGAAGATCGGGAAGGGTGAAAGCCATCTGACTTCTCCTGTTCAAGGGTTCGCGGTTCGTTGGAATAAGGGGGCAAGACCGGCGAAGGTCAAGGGCCGATCAGGATTTTTCGCCCGGAAGGGCCGCTTCTATGGCCGACCACAGGACCTCAAGCGGTTCGATGCCGATCGATAGGCGGATAAAGCCCGGTGCCACGGCATCGCCCCAGCGCGCCCGCCGCTCCGCCGCCGTATGCACGCCACCAAAGCTCGTGGCCTGTTCGATCAGCGGGCATTTGGTCAAGAACGCCTCGGCTGTGTCCTCATCGGCCAGCTCAAAGCCGATCAGAAAGCCGCCGTTCACCATCTGCCGCCGCGCCACCGCATGGGCCGGGTCCGCCGCCCGCCCCGGATAGCGCAGCCCCGTCACCGCCGGATGCGCGGCCAGACGCTCGGCAATCACAGCGGCATTTTCGCACATGCGTGCAAGACGCACCTCAAGCGTCTCAATCCCGCGATGCACAAGATAGGCCTCAAACGGTCCCGGCACCGCGCCTGATTGCCGCCGCCATTCGCGGATCCGCGCCATCAGATTGGCATCGCGGCCCGCCACATGGCCGAACAAGGCATCCGAATGCCCCGCCGGCGCCTTGGTATCGGCGGCGACCACCAAATCGGCCCCCATATCCAAGGGGCGCTGCAACAAAGGCGTCATCGTCGTGTTGTCGGCAATCACCATGGCCCCCGCCGCATGGGCGCGCGCGGCAATGGCGGCAATGTCGATGACATCAAGGCTGGGGTTCGACGGCGTCTCGATGTAGACCACGTCAAAGCCCGTGAACTCTGCCGCCGCCATCTCCAGCGTCGGCACTTCCACCACCTCAACGCCGTAAACCAGCAGAAGATCACGCCCCAAAAGCCGGGTCACATAATAGCCGTCCGAGGGAATTATCACCCGCGCCCCGGCCTTCAGACAACAGATCAAGGCCGCTGAAATCGCCGCCATGCCAGAGGGGAAGGAGACCACCTCGGCATCTTCCAAAATCGCAAGCTGCGTCTCAACCGCATCCCATGTCGGCTGACCGGAGCGGCCATAGTAATAGGCCGCCCCCTGCGCTTCAGGCAGATGAAAGGTCGTGGCCACCGAAATCGGCGGCACCACCGGATCGCCAAGGCTCAAGCCCGCCTTTCGATGGTGCAACACCTGCGCGATACGCGCCTTGGCCACCTCATCCATGTCACGCGCCTTTCATCTTGGCAAAAATACTCCACGGGGGTCCGGGGGTGTGAAACCCCCGGCTGTTCCGCCCGCGCTTACTCCAGCCTTGCCGGGAACCCCGGCGCGCGCAAGTCGGTATCCAGCAGATCTTCCAGAAGTTTCGCAATCATCGGCGATTGCGCTTCGCCGCCATAGGCAGCTTTGGCCGCGATATAGGTCTGATTGGTCATCGAGGCGAGATCCAAGGGCACGCCGAACTCTTTGCCAAAGCCCAAGGCAAAGCCCAGATCCTTCAGCGCCAGATCCACGTTAAAGGCGATGTCATAAGACCCGTTCAAGATCAGCGCGCCTTCGGTTTCGTGCACAAAGGAATTGCCCGACGAGGCGGCAATCGCATGCCAAGCCTGCCCCAGATCAAGCCCGCCGCGTTTGGCCAGCATCAAGGCCTCGGATGTGGCTTTCAGGTGGATGAAGGCCAGCATATTGGTAATGACCTTGATGATCGACGACGAGCCAAGCGGGCCCATGTGGAAAATCCGGTCGCCCATGGCTTCCATCGCGCCGTGGTGAAGATCAAAAAGATCCTTGTCGCCGCCCGCCAGCATGGTGATCTTGCCCTGATAGGCCAGATGCACCCCGCCCGTCACCGGCAGCTCCAGCATCCGAACGCCAGCCTCGGCGGCCACAGCGGCGAGGGACAAAACCTCATCACGGCCCAGCGTCGACATCTCGACCCACGAGGCGCCCTTTTTCATCCGGGGCAGGATGTTGCGCAGCACGCGCTCAGACACGGCCGGCGATGGCAGGCAGGTGATGACGTGATCGACCGCACCCGCCAAGTCTTCGGCGCTGGTCGCCAGCGTGGCACCCATGGCCACCAAAGGCTCAGCCAGTTTGGGGTTCAGGTCATAGACCGTCACCTTGAAGCCCGCCTTCACCAAGCAGCCTGCACAGGCCGCCCCCAAATTGCCAAGGCCGATATATCCGTAATGCATGTTGTCTCCCTGCCCGCCGCGCGGGTGTCTTATCTTGCTGTCTGACCGCGCTTAGGCGCCCCAGCCGACCACACCCTTGACCTCGCAGAAGTCATGGATGCCCCAGTCGGCATATTCGCGCCCGTTGCCCGATTGTTTGTAACCTCCGAAGGGGGCAAAGGTGTCCCAGTCGGGGTAATTGAGGTTCACCGTCCCCGCCCGCAGGCGGCGCGCCACGGGCTTGGCCTCTTCAACCGACCCCGCGATATAGGCGGCCAGTCCATAGGGCGTGTCATTGGCCATACGAACCGCGTCATCGATGCTGTCATAGGGCAGGATCGACAGGACCGGGCCAAAGATTTCTTCGCGCGAGATGGTCATCTCATGCGTGACATGGCCAAAGATGGTCGGCTTCGCGAACCAGCCCCGGTTCATGCCAGCCGGACGGCCCAAACCGCCGCACACCAGCGTCGCGCCTTCCTCAATGCCCGCCTGTATCAGGCCCTGCACCTTGTCAAACTGCGCCTTGGAGATCAGCGGGCCCATCGTGGTGCCCTCGTCGCGCGGATCGCCCACCACCACCTCATCGGCGGCAGCACGGGCAAACTCCAAAGCCTGATCGTGCTGGCTGCGGTGAATGAACATGCGCGTCGGCGCGTCGCAGGACTGGCCGGTATTGCCAAAGCAACCCGCCACGCCCGCCTTGACCGCCGCCTCCAGATCGGCCGAGGGCAGGATGATATTGGGCGATTTGCCCCCCAACTCCTGCGCCACCCGCTTCACAGTCGGGGCGGCAGCTGCCGCGACAGCCGTGCCTGCCCGAGTTGACCCGGTAAAGGACACCATATCCACGTCAGGATGCGACGACATCCGCGCGCCCACATCGGGGCCGGTGCCGTTCACAAGGTTGAACACGCCCGCAGGCACGCCCGCATCATGGCAAACCTGCGCGAAAAACACCCCCGACATCGGTGCGATTTCCGACGGCTTCAGCACCATGGTGCAACCCGCGACCAAGGCCGGGGCCACTTTGCAGGCGATCTGGTTCATCGGCCAGTTCCACGGCGTGATCAGCGCACAAACCCCGATCCCCTCGCGGATAATCCGGGTGGTGCCGCGCATCTCTTCCCAATGGAAGGCTTCCGCCGCCTTCAGCGTGGCCTCAATATGCACCTGCCCCGCCCACACCTGAGCGCCCCGCGACCATTCAATCGGCGCGCCCATCTCAGTAGACATCACTTGCGCAAACTCTTCAGAGCGCGCGTTGTAAATCTCCAGCACCCGACGCAAGACGGCGATGCGCTCAGCCACCGGGCGCACGGTCCAGCCGTCAAAGGCCGCCCGCGCCGCCGCGATGGCCGCATCGATATCGGCCTGATCGCCCAAGGCGACTTGGGCCACGATCTCTTCGGTTGCAGGGTTTTCCACCCCCATCCGCGCCGCAGAATGCGGCGCGACCCACCGGCCGTTGATATAGAATTTATCCAAATTTTCCGGGATCATAACAACCTCACTTAAAGTAGATGTTGAACCGGGCCCGGATCATGCGGTCGATCTCGCCGTCGACAACACAGCCCGCTTTGGACAGGATCTCGTTCTTGCGCGCGATGGCAGTGTCCAGCAACAAGGGCTTGCCCGCCTCGTTCCATTCCTTCGGGCTCATACGGTTGCCGACCTTGGGATAGATGTATTCGGTCTGCATCAGCTTCAGCGTCTGATCCGAACCGAGGTAATGGCCCGGGCCACCCAAGCAGACCTCTTTCATGGCATCCAATGAGGTGCTGTCAGGCGTCACATCGATGCCGCGCACCAGACGCATGGTCTGGCCCAAGAGGTCATCGCCCAAGACCAGGCTTTCGAGGCAAAAGCCCAGAAGGCTCGCATGCATGCCGACGGCCTCATAGCACATGTTCAGACCCGCCAGACCGGCCAGCGAGTTGGTGATGCCCTGCTCCCATCCAGCTTGCATGTCGGGCAGCTTGCTGTCGGAAATCCCCGACGCAGCCCCGCCGGGCAAGTCATAGAAGCGGTGCATCTGCGCGCAACCGGCGGTCAAAAGCGCCTGCTCGGCAGACCCACCCGACATGGCGCCGGTGCGCAGATCCGACACGAAGGGCCAGGTGCCAAAAATCGCCGGCGCCCCCTTCTTAATCGCGTTGACATAGACCACGCCCGCCAAGCATTCCGCCACCGCCTGCACGATGGTCAGCGCAATCGGCGCCGGTGCCGTGGCGCCAGCCTGACCCGCCGACAACAAGAGCATCGGCATACCACGGCGGATGCAATCCTCCATGGTGATGCAGCTTTCTTCGGCAAACTTCATCGGCGGCACGACGAAGCAGTTGGAGTTCGACACGAAGGGCCGCTCCAGCCACTTCTCTTCGCCACCCGCCACCATATGCAACATCTCAAAGCAATCGGCGACATGCGAGGGGTCCGAGAAGCTGGTGCCCACATGCTTTGTGGTGCCTGCAAGGCAGCCATAAAGCGTGTTAAGGTCCATCTCCTTGTTGTCCATCACATCACGGCACACCATCGTGCGTTGGTAAAAGTGAATGTTGTCAAGGTTATCGACCAGCCGCGCCGCGTCATACAAATCCTGCGCGGTGCTTTCGCGGTACTCCAGGGTCACCGGATCCACGATATGCACCGCCGCACCCGCCGTGCCGTAATGCACATTGGTGCCGCTCAGGTGAAGGTCTTGCTTGGGGTCGCGGGCATGCAGCGTAATGTTGCGCGCAGCCACCGCCAGCATATCCTCGACCAAGGCGCGCGGGAAGCGCATCCGACCGTCATCGCCCTGAACAGCACCGGCGGCGGTCATGATCTCCACGCCCGAGGGCGGGGCTTGGCTCAGACCGATTTGCTCCAGCGCATCCAGCGCCGCCTCATGGATCTGGCGCACGCCCTCGTCGCTCAGGGGCTTGTACTGGCCCCCCGGCATGCCTGCGCGCACGGGGCGCACATCATCGGCCAAAGGTGCTGCGCGCATCGCAACCCGCGCCTGCCGACCGCCCGACCGCCCTGCACGTGCGCGGGCCGGTTCGCAAATCTCACCAATCTCGGTCATGTCTTTCGCCTTTCATCTTGGCCTAAATACTCCGGGGGGTTCGGGGGGCTGGCCCCCCGGTTTCCCGGCAGATCACGCGCGAACGCGCTCGGATTTCGCATCATACATCGGCACCAGCGAGGCCACGGCCTCATGGCGCTGGCCTGCCACTTCGATCTCATAGCGGCTGGACAGGATCTCTTCGTCGCTCTGGCCCTTGCACGGCACATAGCCCATGCCAATCGCCCCACCCAGGAAATGACCATAGTTGCCCGAAGTCACCGGCCCGACAATCTTGCCATCGCGCACCAAGGCCTCGTTGTGGAACAGCAAGGGCTCGGCATCTTTCAGGCGGAACTGCAGCATCTTACGGTCCATCCCCGCCTCTTCCTTGCGCAGCACGGCCTCACGACCAAGGAAGGCCGCTTTCTTGCGGCTGACGGTAAAGCCAAGCCCGGCCTCCAGCACATGATCCTCATCGGTGATGTCATGGCCCCAGTGACGGTAGGCTTTTTCAATCCGGCAAGAATCCAGCGTGTGAAGACCGCACAGCTTCAGCCCCAGATCGCCGCCCGCCTCTTCCAGCGCCTCAAAGACATGGGCGGTCTGGTCGGAGGAGACGTAAAGCTCCCAGCCGAGTTCCCCCACATAAGTCACTCGGTGCGCGCGGGCGAGCCCCATGCCCACTTCGATTTCCTTCGCCGTGCCAAAGGGATGGGCGGCATTGCTGAAATCAGCGGGCGAGACGCGGGCCATCAGATCGCGCGCTTTCGGGCCCATCACGCACAGAACCGATTCAGCCGCCGTCATATCGGTGATGACCGCAAATTCGTCCTGCAGGTTTTGGCGCAGCCACGCGAGATTGCGCTGCAAGGTCGCCCCCGGCACCACCAGCAGATAGGCGGTTTCCGACAGGCGGGTCACGGTCAAGTCGGCCTCGATCCCGCCCTTTTCGTTAAGCAGCATCGTGTAAACGATCCGCCCCTCGGCCACATCCATCTGCGCTGAGCACAGCCGGTTCAGATAGGCGCAGGCATCGCGCCCCTCGACCCGGATTTTCCCGAACGAGGTCATGTCAAAGAACCCAACCCCGGTGCGAACGGCCATATGTTCGGCCTTTTGGTTGTCAAACCAGTTCTGCCGCTTCCATGAATACTTGTATTCGCGCTCTTGGCCCTCATTGGCGAACCAGTTGGCACGCTCCCAGCCTGCCACCTCGCCAAAGACCGCACCGCGGGCTTTCAGGTGGTCATGCAGCGGCGTACGGCGCACGCCCCGGCTGGTTTCGACCTGACGATAGGGGAAATGGTCGGCGTAAAGAAGGCCGAGCGTCTCGGTCACGCGTTCCTTCAGATACTTGCGGTTCTTCTGGAAGGGCTGCGCGCGGCGGATATCCACCTCCCACAGATCAAAGGGCGCCTCGCCCTCAACGATCCAATGCGCCAGCGCCATCCCTGCCCCGCCCGACCCGGCAATGCCGACCGAGTTATAGCCTGCCGCCACCCAATAGCCCTTCACCTCCGGCGCTTCGCCCAAGTAATAGCGGTCATCGGGGGTAAAGCTTTCCGGTCCGTTAAAGAAGGTATGGATGCCTGAGGTCTGGAACAACGGCATGCGGTTCATGGCATGTTCAAGAATGGGCATGAAGTGATCCCAATCCTCGGGCAGCGTGTCGAACTCGAAATCCTCACGGATGCCCGTCATGCCCCAAGGTTTGGCCTTCGGCTCAAACGCGCCGATCATCATTTTTCCAGCGTCGGATTTATAATAGGCGCATTCGTCGGGCACGCGCAGCACCGGCAGGTGGCCCAGCCCTTCGACAGGTTCGGTGATCAGGTAGAAATGCTCGCAGGCGTGCAGCGGCAAGGTGACACCCGCCTCTTCGGCCAAATCGCGGCCCCACATGCCGCCGCAGTTCACCACCACATCGGTCGCGATATGGCCCGGCTCGCCATCCTTGCCGACATAATCGACGCCGGTGACGCGGCCATTGGCGCGGGTCACGCCCGTGACCTTGGTGTATTCGAAAATCTGCGCGCCCTGCATGCGGGCACCCTTGGCCAGCGCCATCGCGATATTGGCCGGGTCGCACTGGCCATCGAGCGGCAGATGCACCGCGCCCACCACATCGCCCACGTTCAGATGCGGATACATCGCCTTGGCTTCCGAGGGCGAGATTTCCTGCACATCCACGTCGAAAATCCGCGCGACAGTGGCCTGACGCAGCAGTTCCTCGTGGCGGTGTTCGGTGAGTGCCACCGAGATCGACCCCACCTGACGCATGCCGGTTTCAACCCCGGTTTCTGCCGCCAGCTTGACGTAAAGATCGGCGGAATACTTGGCCAAACGGGTCATGTTGGCCGACCCGCGCAGCTGCCCGATCAACCCGGCGGCGTGCCATGTGGTGCCCGAGGTCAGCTGCTTGCGTTCCAGAAGGACAATGTCCTTCCAGCCCATCTTGGCCAGATGATAGGCCACCGAGCAGCCAGAGACGCCACCGCCGATGATGACAGCGCGGGCTTTGGAAGGGATCGTCATGGGGAGGTCTCCGGGGGGACAAGGACAAGTTTGCCGGGATAGCGCCCGGCGGCCAGATCGTCTTGGGCGCGCGCAATGTCGCGCAAGGGATAGGTGTTGGACACAACGGGCCGGATGCGGCCAGTGTTGATGATGGTGACAAGGCCCGCAAAGACCTCGCGCGGTTGATGGGTCGCGCCGTAGATCGTCAGATCGTTCAGGTAAACCCGGCGCAAATCACCTTTGACCATCGGCCCCGCGACCGCGCCAGAGGTGGCATAGCGCCCACCGGGACGCAGCGCGTCCAGCCGGTCTTGCCAGCCGTCGCCGCCGACGACATCGATTACCACATCAAAGGATTGAAACGCTGGGGTGCTGTCCCGCGAGAGGATCGCCGCGCCAAAGGCACGCAGGGGGGCAGATTTTGACAAGCTGCACTGTGCCGTCACGTCAGCACCAGAGAGGAGCGCCAGTTGCACGGCCGCCAACCCCACCCCGCCCGAAGCGCCGGTGACCAGCACCCGCTCGCCCACCGCCACTTGTGCGCGGGTCAAGAGGTTGTGCGCGGTGCCATAAGCGCAGGGCATGGCGCCGATCTCAATATCGGTCAGCGGCGAGGCGCTAACGTCATGCAGATGCCGCGCCTTGACCACGCAATACTGCGCGAAGGCCCCGTCAAACTCAGACCCGATCGAGATAAAGTTGATCGGGTTGCCCTTGGTCGGCTCATGCTGATTGGTGGGGCAAATCACGCGCGCACCAAGCCGGAACCCCTCAACACCCGCGCCCAGCGCCACGACCCGGCCACAGAGATCCGAGCCTTGGATGCGCGGGAACGCCATTTCCCCGGCCCAGCCCGCCGCGCGGCCTTCACCGCCATACCAGCCCTTGCGGGTGTTCAGGTCGGTCATATTGACACCGGCCGCCAGCACGCGCACCAGAACTTCGCCCGGCATGGGACGCGGCACGGGGATATCCTCGCGCCAGACGAGCTTTTCCAGCCCGCCATGTCCTGTCAATTGCACGCCGCACATGCTGGCCGGGATCCTGGTCATGCCCGGATGCGTTCGTTCTTCGCGTCCCACAGCGGGGCGTCTTCCTGAACGACAGCCGGATAGAGCGAGCCGAAGATTTCGACCTGCACCTTGGTGCCGGGGACATTGACTTCGGTCTTGAGCATGCCAAGGCCGATGCATGCACCGACCCGGTGGCCGTAGTAGCCAGAGGTCAACTCGCCGACGATCTTGCCCTCATGCCAGATGGTGGCCATGTAGGGCGGATCTTGCTCGCCCGCCTCGATCACCAAAGTGGCGAACCGCTTGGTCACGCCGCGCTGCTTTTCGGCCTCCAAAGCGGCCTTGCCACGGAACTCGGGCTTTGCCCAATCAACAAACCGCTCCAGCCCGCCTTGCAGGATGGTGTAATCGGTCGAAAGATCGCCCTTCCAAGCTCGGTAGCCCTTTTCGACACGCAAGGAGTTGAGCGCGAACATCCCGAACGGGCGCAGGCCGTGGCCCTTACCGGCGCGCATAACGGCGTTCCAAACCGCTTCGGTATCCGCGACTTTCGAGTGGATTTCCCAACCAAGTTCCCCCGCGAACGAGACCCGGCACAGCCAGACCTCGGCCCCGGCGATGCGGGCAGTTTGGTGGGTGAGCCAGCCTTTGGCCAAATCAGCATCCGAGACCTCGGCCAGAATGGCGCGCGATTTTGGCCCCGTCAGGATTTGGGTCGACCATTCGGTGGTGTGGTCGGTCAGGCTCAGCCCGGGCGCAAGGTGACGCCGCAGCCATTCGCCATCATGGCTTTGAGCGGTCGCGGCGGTGATGAGAACCATCTCATCTTCGGCAATCCGCGCCACCGACATCTCGGTGACGATCCGGCCCTTGTCATCGGCGAAATAGGCCAAACCCAAACGGCCCACATTCGGCACCTTGCCGGTGATCTGCTGCGCAAGCCAAGCCGAGGCCCCTGCCCCTTTCAGCACAAAGCGCGAAAAGCCCGGCAGGTCTAGGATACCAGCGGCATCGCGCACAGCCTGAGCCTCTTCGCGAACCGCAACAAACCACGGTCCTTCGCGGTCCCAAGTGCGCTGTGCGTCTTCCGACACATCATCGCCGGGGCGTGCATACCAGACAGGGCGTTCCCAGCCGTTGTAGGGCGCAAAAACCGCGCCCAGTGCTTTGGTGTGGGCATGCACGGCCGACAGCTTCTTGTCGCGCCCTTCGGGCCAAGCATGATGCGGGAAGTGGATGGCGTATTCGTGGCCATAGACCTCCATCCCCTTCTTCACGCAGTATTCTTGGTCTTCAAAGCCGGTAAAGCGGCGCGGATCGCAAGACCACATATCCCATTCGGTGGCCCCTTCGGTCACCCATTCGGCCAGAACCTTGCCAGCACCGCCGGCTTGGCAAATGCCAAAGGTAAACACGCACGCCTCAAAGGCATTCGGCACGCCGGGCATCGGGCCGATCAGAGGATTGCCGTCCGGGGTATAGGGGATCGGGCCGTTGATGACCTTGGAAAGCCCCGCCTTACCCAGCAACGGCACCCGCTCCATCGCGTCGTTGATGTGCCACTCGAGACGCTCCAGATCGTCGGGGAACAGCTGGAAGCTGAAATCATCCGGGAACGGGTCGTCCTTGGTGACCCAATGCGCCTTGCAGTTGCCCTCATAGGGGCCAAGGTTAAAGCCGTTCTTCTCTTGGCGCAGGTAATAGCTCGAGTCCACATCCCGCAGCAGCGGCAGCTTGTGGCCGACCTCTTTGGTCCAAGATTCCAACTCGGGAACCGTGTCAAACAGCATATACTGGTGGCTCATCACCATCATCGGCAGATCACGGCCAAACCACTTGCCAACCTCGCGGGCATAATAGCCCGCCGCGTTGACGACGATCTCACAGCGAATCTCACCCTTGGGGGTGGAGATCACCCACTCATCCCCCTCGCGCCGCGCGCCGGTGGCCGGGCAGAACCGCTCAATACGCGCGCCCATCTGGCGTGCGCCCTTGGCAAGGGCTTGGGTCAACTGGGCCGGGTCAATGTCGCCGTCATAGGGGTCATGCAAAGCCCCGGTCAGGTCATGGGTTTCAACGAAGGGGTAGACCTTCTTAATGTCCTCAGGGCTTAGGATCTTCAGATCCATCCCCTGATAGCGGCCCATGCCGACGACCTTTTGAAACTCTTGCAGCCGTTCCTTGGTATGGCCCAAACGCACCGATCCGGTGACGTTGTAGTTCATCGGGTAATCGACCTCGTCGCCCAGACGGCGATACAGCTCGGCCGAATAGCGCTGCATATTCATGATCGACCAGCTGGAGGAGAAGGTCGGCACATTGCCCGCCGCGTGCCAGGTGGAGCCCGCCGTCAGCTCGTTCTTCTCCAAAAGCACGCAGTCGGTCCAGCCCGCTTTGCACAGATGATAGAGCGCAGACGCCCCAACCGCGCCACCGCCAATGATGACCACACGGGCCGAGGTTGGAAAATCCGACATGACACGCCTCCCAGCAATTCTGGCGCCACTATCACTTGTGCGAAAAAACCTTTCAATCTGGGCAATCCCGCTCTATTGATCGATCAATCCGATCAGGCCTTGTCGGCCTAAAGCGTTGGGACGTGCCAGATGCAGATTGAACTTCTTGACACCTTTCTTGACCTTGTCGACACGCGAAGCTTTCACCGCAGCGCCGAACGGCTGGCAATTACCCAGTCCACCGTCTCGGCGCGGGTGCAGGTGCTGGAACAAGCCATCGGAGCGCGGCTCTTTTCGCGCTCGCGCGCAGGCACGCAATTGACCACCGAAGGGCTGAAATTCCTGCCGCATGCGCGCGGTCTGCGCCATGCCTGGACCGAGGCACAGCGCTCGGTCGCCCCGGCGGGGGATGCGGCTGTCAGCTTACGGATCGGTATCCAGCACGATCTGGCCGCAGGCCGCATCGGCAACTGGATGGCGGCCTTTCGCAAAGCCCTGCCCGATTGCGCCTTCTATATCGAGCCGGATTATTCGATCCAGATGTGTCAGGACGTGGCCAAGGGGGCGCTGGATTATGCCATCATCTTCTCACCGCAACCCCAGCCCGACCTGCATTTCGCCTCCGTGGGCGAGGTGACCTATCACCTGATTTCTTCAACCGGCCAACGCCGCGCCGATCTCAGCCCGGCGCGCTACATCCGCGCAAGCTATGCCCCGGCCTTTGATGCCGCCCATGCCCAAGCCCTGCCCGAAATGTCGGCCACCCCCTTTGCCTCAGGGCAAGAGGCGGCGGTCGCGGGGCTCTTGCAATCTTTGGGCGGGGCCGCCTTTGTGCTCGATCGCACGGCCGCCACGCTGATCGAGACCGGCAAGTTTACGGCCGTCACCGATGTCGAGCCGATCAGCCAGCCGGTCTATGTCATGATGCACCAACGCCACCGCCCGCAGCGGATGCACAAACGGCTCACCAAAACCGTGCTTAAGGCGTTCGGCCAACGGTGATCCCTCGCTGAAGCCCAGACTTTCATCTTGACCCAAATACTCGCACCGGAAACAGCAAAGATCTTTTTGTATCGGTCTTCTGATTAAGTCTTGGTGTCAAATGTTTGGAGTTGTTTTAAAGCCTTGCATTATAACGTGCCCGACTTTTGCCAGTGCACATGATGAGGTTAATTGCTCAGGCACCAAACTTTTTCTCAAAATCGAAGCTGGTGTGTTGGTGGCTCCGGGAAAAAAACGCAGAACACTTAGCGGATGCATGCGGAGCTTTGGGGCCAGCATTGGGCTGAAGCGATCTTCTCAGAACCGTCTGGTTTCATGGCTGATCTCCACACCGCGCTAGTGGAGCACGTCCTCTGCTGTGCAAAGCGAACGTGGGAACCGAATGCACATCATCACCGCCAAGCGGATGATTTCAGGCGAGGTTTTAAATTAGCGGAAGGGCGAGCAGAAGGCGCGTTCCGGAATCAAAACCAATTTGATACGAATGCCCGTCGGGAAACAGAATCTCGCCAATCTGATCGAGGATATAGACCGCGCCTATCGAGTTGCACTCCGATTAAGCTAGCCCGCGCGCTGGAACGGTTTGCGTTGCTCGACGCACAAACTCAGGAGCCTTAGTTGACGAGCGAACACACGCAGTTGCGGCGTTTGGAAATGGTCGTATTGATGACCCCAGACCTAGCGAATTTCAGTGGCAAGGTTCATGGCGGCGCCCTCCTTAGTCTTCTCGACCGCGTCGCATTCTCCTGCGCCTCGCGTTATTCTGCGCAATATGCTGTGACGCTTTCAGTCGATCAGGTGGTGTTCCGTGAGCCGATCCACGTCGGCGAATTGGTGACCTTGCGTGGCTGTGTCAACTTTGTCGGCCGCACCTCAATGGAAATTGGAATCCGGGTCGAAGCAGAGGACATCAGGACGGGTCAAAGGCGGCATACCAATTCCTGCTACTTCACCATGGTCGCGGTAGATGAAAATGGTCGACCCGTAAAAGTACCACCATTTGAACCGGAAACTGAGCTGGATAAGGTAAGGCATAAAGAAGCCCGATTGCGCCGCGAACTCCGGCGGCAGTCTCAATAGAGGTTCGAATGAGCCACTATGATGGGTGTCGGGTCTCGGTGTCCTGTAACCGTCTTGCTCTAGGTAAAAGGCCAGAACAATCCTAGACCTGAGACAAAGGCGCTATGAAGGGCGGCCATCAATCATGATCCACCCTAGTTCGTCGACTAAATTGCGATAAGCTCTTAGCAATTGACCGGCCGGAGGCCTCCAAAGAGTGCCTAAAGCGCGCTGGGTCAGACGAGGGTCTGCACCCGGTAGCCTGGACCATGGGCCAACCGCACCAGTGTGATCGGGCTGTCAGCAGTCCAAGTCATGCGCTCGGTCACAAACAGCGCCGTGCCGGGCGACACCCCCAGCACCGCGGCCTCGCGCGGGCTTGCGCCCTCGGCGCTAAAGGCGATGTCTCCGGTCACATAGGCCACATGGGCCACCAGCCATTCATTGGCACTCAGCGCCTGAAAATCCGGCATCGGACGTGGCAGAATTTCGGAATTCAGCCAGCGGCTTTCAAAGGCAAAGGGTTTGCCATCGGCCAGATGCAGGGTTTCCAGAAACAAAAGCTTGATCCCGGGCGGCAGGCCAAGCCGTGAGGCGACGGGCACCGGCGGTTCCAGAAAAGCCTGTTTCAACACCTGAAAGCTGTGGGTCTGGCCCCGCGCTTCGATCTCTTGGCGGATCACCGGAATGTCCAGTGTCGCCTTGCGCACCGGCAGCGCTGCGACCCGAGTGCCCGCCTTGCGCCGCCGCTCCAGCACGCCCGCCGTGGCCAATTCGCGCAAGGCGCGATTCACCGTGGCGCGGGCGACGCCAAACTCGGCCGCCAGATCCTCTTCGGTTGGGATCTGCGCGCCCGGCTGCCAGTCACGCGCCCGGATGCGGCGCAAGACCTCGGCGCGGATGTCTTCCCAGCCTTTGATGCCCATGGCCTGCGTCCCCTGCTTACAAAGCGCCGCGCAGCCGCGCCATTACGGCGCGGAAGCGCGCGATGATCGCCTCTCGCCCGGCATGGCGACCCGCGCTGACGATATGGCGACCAGCAGACCAGACCTCGGCCACCATGCGGTCATCGCCGGCGAAAAGGAAGGTGTCGAGGAGCATATCCCCCGCACTGGCCCCGAGATCAGGCCCGGAACAATCCAGCGCCATCAGATCGGCCCAGTGGCCGACCGCAATAACCCCGCCCTGCCGCCCTGCGGCCAGCGCCCCGCCCTTGCACGCGGTTTCATAAAGCACCCGCCCGGTCGAGCGCCCCTCAACCGCCAGCATCGCCCGGCCCTTCCCGGCCAGCCGCTGCGAATACTCCAACAGCCGCAACTCCTCAGACAGCGAGATGCGCACATTGCTATCCGACCCCACCCCATAAACCCCGCCATGGGCCTGAAAGCGCACCCCGTCAAAGATGCCATCCCCCAGATTGGCCTCGGTGATCGGGCAAAGCCCGGCAATGGCCCCCGATTTCGCCATGGCTTCGGTCTCATGCGGCACCATTTGGGTGGCGTGGATCAGGCACCAGCGCGGTGACAGATCGGTGTTGCCGATCAGCCATTCCACAGGCCGCGCGCCGGTGGCCGCCTGAACCTCGGTCACCTCCGCCATCTGTTCGGCGACGTGAATATGGATCGGCGTTTGGGGGTTCAGCGCGGCGGCGGCGCGGATCCCTTCGGCGCTGGCCGCGCGCAAGGAATGGGGGGCCACGCCAAGAACAGTGTCTGCGGGCAAGGATTTCAGTGCCTTGGCTGCCCCGTCCCACAGCTTCGCAAACCGCTCGGGATCATTGCCAAAGCGCAATTGCCCCGCCGTCAGCGCCCGCCCATCACAACCACCGCGCTCGTAAAGCACGGGCAGATGCGTCAGGCCCAGGCCCGCCTCAGACGCCGCCGCCGCGATGCGGGAGGACATCTCGGCCAGATCGTCATAGGGCGTGCCGCCCGGCGCATGGTGCAGATAGTGGAACTCTGCCACCGCGGCATAGCCCGCCTCGGCCATCTCCAGCATGACCATGGCGGCAATCGCCTGCACATCCTCGGGCGAAAGCTGGTCCAGAAAGCGGTACATCAGGGTGCGCCAAGTCCAGAAGCTGTCTTGGCCCGCGCTGCGATATTCCGTCATCCCGGCCATCGCGCGCTGAAAGGCGTGGGAATGCAGATTGACCATCGCCGGCAAGAGGCAATCCACCTGCTGCCCCTGTACAGGGCTGCCGGGTTGCACCGACGCGATCCGCCCGTCTGCGAGGGTGACGCACACATCATTGGCCCAGCCATCGGGCAAAAGCGCGGTTTTGGCATGGATCACGGTCATCGGGGCCTCGTCTTGACAGCGACTATTATGTGCAGACATATTAGGCCCAAGCGCAGACAAAAGGCAAGACCCATGGCGATTCTCCTGACCCATGCCACTGTGGCGACCATGACCGAGGGTTATGGGCTGATCGACGACGCCGCCGTGGTCACAGAAGGCGATCGCATCGCGTGGATTGGACAGATGTGCGACCTGCCAAAGGCGCATCACGCCCTGCCCGCCCACGACTGCGCGGGCCGTCTTGTCACTCCCGGCCTGATCGATTGTCACAGCCACATTGTCTTTGGCGGCCATCGGGCGTCAGAATTCGAAATGCGGCTGAACGGGGCGAGCTATGAAGAGGTCGCGCGCGCTGGTGGTGGGATTTTGTCCACCGTCACCGCGACCCGCGCCGCTTCGGAGGCTGACCTTCTGGCCTCGGCCCTCGCCCGCGCCGATATGATGATCGCGGCTGGGGCCACGACGATTGAGGTGAAGTCAGGCTATGGGCTGACGCTGGAAGATGAGCTGAAAATGCTGCGCGTGGCGCGCCAGATTGCCAACCATCGGCCCTTGCGCGTGCTGACCACCCATCTTGCCGCCCATGCCATCCCGCCCGAGTACAAGGGGCGCAGCGATGACTATATCGACGAGGTGGCGATCCCCTCGCTACACACCGCCCATGCGCAAGGCCTGATCGACGCGGTCGACGCCTTTTGCGAGGGCATCGCCTTTTCGCCTCCGCAAGTGGCACGGCTGTTTCAGGCGGCCCAGGCCATGGGCTTGCCGATCAAACTTCATGCCGAGCAGTTGTCAGACCTGAAGGGCGCGGTTCTGGCCGCAGGCATGGGCGCGCTGTCCTGTGACCATGTCGAATACATCGGCGCCGATGGCGTGGCGGCGATGGCGCAGGCGGGGACCGTTGCGGTGATCCTGCCCGGTGCCTTTTACACGCTGCGCGAAACGCAAAGCCCGCCCATCGCTTCCTTCCGGGCCGCAGGCGTGCCGATGGCGGTGGCGACCGATTTCAACCCCGGCTCCTCGCCCATCGCCAGCCTGCCCTTGGCCATGAACATGGCCTGCACGCTCTTTCGCATGACCCCGCTTGAGGCGCTGCAAGGCACCACGGTTCACGCCGCCCGCGCGCTGGGGCTGGACGACAGCGGCACCCTTGCACCCGGCCTGCGCGCCGATCTGTGCCTGTGGGACGCTACCCACCCGGCTGAACTCTCGTATCGCATCGGGGCCACCCCGCTTCACACCCGCATCTTCGGAGGCCGCCTTGACGCCTGAAATCCTAATTCCCGGCGAAACCAAACTTGCCCAGCTTGAACGCATCTGGCGCGACGAGCGTCCTGCCCGGCTGCATGCCTCGGCCCGCGACGGGATTGACCGCGCCGCCGCCATGATCGCCGCCGCCGCCAATGGCACCGAAGCGGTGTACGGGGTGAACACCGGCTTTGGCAAACTCGCCTCGATCAAGATCGCGGTCGAAGATACGGCGACGCTCCAGCGCAACCTGATCCTGTCGCACTGCTGCGGCGTGGGCGAACCGATGCCGCGCGCCACGGCCCGGCTGATGATGGTGCTGAAGCTTCTGTCGCTGGGACGCGGGGCCTCGGGCGTGCGCCACGACGTGGTGGCGCTGATCGAAGGCATGCTCGACAAAGGTGTGACGCCCGTGATCCCAGCGCAGGGGTCTGTCGGCGCCTCCGGCGATCTGGCACCTTTGGCGCATATGACCGCCGCCATGCTGGGGCATGGGCAGGCTGAGATGGGCGGGGTGATCAAGCCTGCCGCGGACGCCCTTGCCGAAGCCGGGCTGTCCCCGATCGTCCTTGGCGCGAAAGAGGGCCTTGCGCTGATCAACGGCACGCAGTTTTCCACCGCCTACGCGCTGGCGGGCCTGTTCGATGGCTGGCGTGCGGCGCAGGGCGCGCTCGTCACCTCGGCGCTGTCGACCGATGCAATCATGGGCTCCACCGCGCCCTTGCAGCCCGAGATCCACGCGCTGCGCGGCCAACCCGGCCAGATTGACGCCGCCACCACGCTGCGCGCCCTTTTGGACGGCTCAGTAATCCGCGAAAGCCACCGCGAGGGCGACAGCCGCGTGCAAGACCCCTATTGCATCCGCTGCCAGCCGCAGGTCACCGGGGCGGCGATGGATGTGATGCGTCAGGCCGCCCGCACCTTGGAGATCGAGGCCAATGCCGCCACCGACAACCCCTTGGTGCTGACCAGCGCCGGGATGATCGTTTCGGGCGGGAATTTCCATGCGGAACCCGTGGGCTTTGCCGCCGACATGATCGCCATGGCGCTGTCGGAAATTGGCGCGATTGCCCAACGCCGGGTGGCGCTGATGGTCGATCCGGTCTTGTCCTTTGATCTGCCCGCCTTCCTGACGCCCAAGCCGGGCCTGAATTCGGGCTTCATGATCGCCGAGGTCACAACCGCCGCCTTGATGAGTGAAAACAAACACATGGCCCATCCGACGGTGATCGATTCCACCCCCACCAGCGCCAACCAAGAGGACCATGTGTCGATGGCTGCCCATGGCGCGCGCCGTCTGGGACGGATGGTGGCGAACCTCAACGTCATTCTGGGCGTCGAGGCGCTTTGTGCCGCCCAAGGCATCGAGTTCCGCGCGCCCCTCCTGACCTCAGCCCCCCTGCAAGGGGCCGTCGCACGCCTACGCCGCGATGTGCCGCCCTTGGGCGATGACCGCTATATGGCCGATGACCTGACCGCTGCGGCCCAGCTGATCGGATCCGGCGCTCTTGTCACCGCCACCGCCACCCCCATGCCGCAACTCGCCGTCTGACGGCCCCCAGCCCCGAGGTTCCCATGAACTCCCGCCACAACACCCGCGACGTCTATCCCGCCACTGGCACCGAGATCACCGCGAAAAGCTGGCTGACCGAGGCCGCGATGCGGATGCTGATGAACAACCTGCACCCCGATGTGGCGGAAAACCCGCATGAACTGGTGGTGTACGGCGGCATCGGTCGCGCGGCGCGGACATGGGAAGACTTTGACCAGATCGTCGCCACGCTGAAAACGCTGGAGTCGGATGAGACGCTTTTGGTGCAATCGGGCAAGCCTGTTGGCGTGTTTCGCACCCACAAGGACGCGCCCCGCGTGCTGATCGCGAACTCCAACCTTGTACCGCATTGGGCGACTTGGGATCACTTCAACGAGCTCGATAAGAAGGGGCTGGCCATGTATGGCCAGATGACCGCCGGGTCATGGATCTACATCGGCACCCAAGGCATTGTGCAGGGCACCTATGAAACCTTTGCCGAAGCGGGCCGCCAGCATTACGGCGGCGATCTGACCGGCAAATGGATCTTGACTGGCGGGCTTGGCGGCATGGGCGGCGCCCAGCCTTTGGCCGCCGTGATGGCTGGTGCCTGCTGTCTGGCCGTGGAGTGCGACGAGACGCGCATCGATTTTCGCATTCGTACCAGATATTTGGACGCCAAAGCCAAGACTTTGGATGAAGCCCTTGCGATCATTGATGACTGGACCTCCAAGGGCGAGGCCAAGTCGGTCGGTCTGTTGGGCAATGCCGCCGATGTCTTCCCCGAGCTTGTCCGCCGTATGAAGGCAGGTGGCCACCGCCCCGACATCGTGACCGACCAAACCTCGGCCCATGACCCGCTGCACGGCTACCTGCCGCAGGGGTGGAACGTGGCCGAATGGCGCGCCAAGCAGGAAACCGACCCCAAGGCGGTCGAGAAAGCCGCCCGCGCCTCGATGCGGACCCATGTTGCGGCGATGGTGGATTTTTGGAACGCCGGCGTGCCGACGCTGGATTACGGCAACAACATCCGGCAAGTGGCGCAGGAGGAGGGTCTGGAGAATGCCTTCGCCTTCCCGGGCTTTGTGCCGGCCTATATCCGCCCCCTTTTCTGCAAAGGCATTGGCCCCTTCCGCTGGTGCGCGCTCTCGGGTGATCCGGAAGATATCGCCAAGACCGATGCGGCCATGAAAAAGCTCTTCCCCGACAACGCCCACCTGCACCGCTGGCTGGACATGGCGGGCGAGCGGATTGCCTTTCAGGGCCTGCCCGCACGCATCTGCTGGATCGGGCTTGGCGATCGGCATCGCGCAGGGCTCATGTTCAACGAGATGGTCGCCTCAGGCGAGTTGAAGGCCCCCATCGTCATCGGCCGCGACCATCTGGACTCAGGCTCCGTCGCCTCGCCCAACCGCGAGACAGAGGCGATGAAAGACGGCTCAGATGCCGTGTCCGACTGGCCGCTTTTGAACGCGCTTCTCAACACCGCTTCGGGGGCGACTTGGGTGTCGCTGCACCATGGCGGCGGCGTCGGCATGGGGTTCAGCCAGCATTCGGGCATGGTGATCGTCGCCGATGGCACCGAAGACGCGGCGCGGCGCCTGACCAACGTCTTGTGGAATGACCCGGCCACCGGGGTGATGCGCCATGCTGATGCGGGCTATGACATCGCTCGCGACCATGCCCGCGAGATGAACCTGCGCCTGCCGGGGATTCTCGGCAACTAGCGGGCCTTCAATGCGGCATAAGTATCCCGGGGGAAGTTGCAGTTTCCATGGAAACTGCAACGCCGGGGGCTGGCCCCCGGTCCGCCTATTCACCGTGCAAGCCCTATCCGGCCACGCGCGGGTTTGCCCCATGCTCGCCCAACCAGATCGGGTTTGACCACGCGCGTTTGCCCGCGGCATCGATCACAGCGGCGCGGATCCACGGGCTGTTGTTCAGACGGTCCAAGGACACCTCGCCCCGGGTCATGCTGTGGCCATGAACCGCCTTGGCCCCTGTGCCCCAGCCCAATGCCACGATCGATGAGACGGCAGAGCATTCGACAATCAGCTTGCCACCCTCAATCCGCACATCGCGCAGTTCCGGGCCTTGGCTGGAATAGAAATGCCCCGCCTTCAGCGCTGACAGCAGCGCTTCGGGCTCATTTGCCTCTGCCTTCACCATCACCCAGCCGCCGAAGTGGTCGGGTTCCGAGAAATGCGCATCATCCGTGGCAATCAGCGTCAGCTTGCGCCCCTCGGTCAGCAAGAGATCGGCAATCGCAAAGCCATCCGGGCGGTCGCAGCCCATGGCGCAGCCGTGGTTGTAAATCTCAACCGCATGGGCGGCGGTGATGGTGCGCGCATCCGCCAAGGTCAGCCCTGACCATTGCGGATGGGCAATCGCCACGAAGGCCCCAGCCGCCACTGCGCGGGCGGCAATCTCGGCCCCGGTTTCCTGCCCGGCCACCGGCACAAAGCTTGGCGAATTTGAGGGCGCAAAATCGGCGGGCAGGCCGACGGCGAGAATGTGCCACAGCTCACCATTGGCCATGGCCCCGGAATGCAGTTCTGCCCCGAGGATGGTGGTAAATCCCGCATCGCGCATCGGCACAGTGTCCACGATCGGATAGCCATATGCCCCCACAAAGTGATCGGTCAAAGCCATGAAATCATAGCCTTCGGCCTTGTAACGGCGGCACACCTCTTCGGGGCTCAGAACCCCGTCCGAGCGGGTGGAATGGGTGTGCAAATTGCCGCGCCAGAAGCGGCCCTTGGCGGTGAAGGCGGGGTCTTGATGGGTCATTGCGGTCTCCTTGGCGGGTTTCCCCTTGCGTCATTGCGACTATCGCAACTGCCTTCAAGCTGTGCTATCCCAATCCCGACAGTCGGAGAAGGCGAAGATGGCAGCGCTTGATACCCAACGGCAAGAGACGGAAGAGGCGGCAGGCTGTGTGTCTTTGCCAGCCGAAGAAATGGCGACCCGGGCGGGTGAGGCGGCGTCTTTTCTGAAAGCGCTGAGCCATGAGGGACGGCTGATGATCCTGTGTCATCTGTCGTCGGGCGAAAAGTCGGTGACCGAGCTTGAGGACCGGCTGGGCGCACGGCAGGCCGCGGTTAGCCAACAGCTCGCGCGGCTGCGCAGCGAGGGGTTGGTGACCACCCGCCGCGATGGCAAGGCGATCTATTATTCGATCAAGGACCCCAAGGCCGGTGCCATTATGGAACTGGTCTATGACATGTTCTGCAACCCATCGCGCTAGCCCCGCTCATCGAGCCGTTCCGGCACTCTTCGCAGGCCCTCTGTTCGGGGGCCGCGCCTGCCGCTGGCCGATCATGCCTCCGGCGGGGATATTTGGGCCGCATTGAAGGGCTTAGCCGCGCCCGATGAAGGGCATGTCGCGGGCCATGATCGTCATGAACGGGATGTTGGTGCTCAGGGGCAGGTTTGCCATGTGCAAGACCGCTGCGGCCACCTCGGCGGCGGGCATGGTGGGTTCGACTTTGACCGATCCGTCGGCCTGCTTCACGCCTTGGGTAAAGCCTTTGGTCATCTCGGTCAGCGCGTTGCCAATGTCGATTTGGCCACAGGCGATGTTGAAGGCGCGCCCATCCAGCGCAAGCGTTTTGGTCAGCCCGGTCACTGCGTGTTTTGACACCGTATAGGGCACGGATCCCGGCCGCGGGGCTTGGGCGGAAATTGAGCCGTTGTTGATAATCCGCCCGCCTTGCGGGGTTTGGTGGCGCATCAGGTGAAAGGCGGCGCGGGCGCACAGCACCATGCCCGAGATGTTGGTGTGCATGACGGCGAGCCAATCGGCCACCGGGATTTCGTCAATCGGCGCGGGTTTGGCCGCGATTCCGGCGTTGTTGAACAAGACATCGAGCCGTCCCCAGGTGGCCGTCAGCCGGGCAAAGGCCGCCTCGACCGCCGCCGGGTCGCCCACATCGGCGGGCAGGATCAGCACGTCATCGCCCGTGGCGGTGTCGCGCAAATGCGCCTCGCGACGCCCCATCAGCGCCACGCGCCAACCCGCCGCGTGAAAGGCCCGCGCCGTGTCGCGGCCGATCCCAGCCCCTGCCCCGGTGATGAGGATGCTCTTGGTCATGGCTGGCCCCCTGTTGGCGGGGCAATCCTGCCCATCCTACGCATGGTGCAACAGGTAAGGCCGCACATGGGGCAGGACCTGATCTGTGGCCTCGATGAAGATCGCATGTTTGAGATGCGGCAGGATCACCAGCTCTGACCCCGGCAGCGCCTGATGGATCAGCTGGTTGAGGCGCGGGTTGCAGCCGCCGTCATTCTCGCCCGTGATGATCTGCGCGGGTGCTTTGACCTCATGCAGCCAAGGGGCCATTTCGGTTTCGGCATAGATATCGAAAACGTTGAGGAACACCTCAGCGGGCGTGTCCATCACCTGCTTTTTGCGCCACTCGATCACATCGGGGCGCGCGGCGCAGAACGCGTCGGTGAACCAGCGTGCGGTCAGCGTGTCCAAGACCGGACCGATGCCCTTGTCGCGCATCGCCGCCACCACACCCCTGACCTTGGCGCTGTCATCTTCTGTGCGGAAGGCCGCCGTGGACCAGATGCCGAGTGATTTCACCCGCTCTGGATAGCGCTGCGCATAGCGCGGGCCGATCATGCCCCCCAGCGAGTGGCCTGCAATATGCGCCGAGGCAATCCCCAAGCGCGCGCGCAGAGCCTCGAGATCATCAACCAGATCATCAAGGTCAAACCGCCCCCCCGACCATGGCGTCAGGCCATGGCCGCGCAGGTCGTAGGTAATGCAGGTGAAGCGGTCTTTCAGCCCCGCGACCATGCCATCAAAGGTTGCCCGACGCGCGCCGATCCCGTGGATCATGATGAGGGGCGGGCCGTCTCCGGCGACTGAATAGGCGGTCGGCACGCTCACTTCAGCACATCCGACATCAGCCGCCCGCCGGTGGCCCAATCGCTTTTCGCCACATCGACGAAGACGATATGGACCGACTCAGGCTTGCCGGTGCAGGTTTCAACCCAAGCCTTGGTCACCGCCTCGGCGCAGGCGCGCTTTTGCTCTTCGCTGCGGCCTTCGAACATTTCAATACGGATCATCGGCACGGGTCAAACCTTTCGCTGTGTGGTTCTGAGATGCGGCATGACCTCGGCCGACAGGGCCGACATCATGTCCAAAGTGGCCTGTTGGTCTTGTCCAAAGACCGAGGTCGCGATGACCTCATCAATCCCCAACTCGGCATAGTGGGACAGCCTGTCGATCATCTCCTGCCGCTCGCAGATCAGGATATTCTGGCCCAGCTCTTCAGCCGTCTGGGCGCGGGGCAGCGGGCGGATGATGCCCTTGTCCACGATGCCGGGACCGCCAAAGACATTGTCGAAACTGGCGTAATAGCGATGCGCGGTTTCCACCATGCGCTGGCGTTCGGCCTGTGAATGGACAAGGAAGACCCCGCGCTGCAGGTAAAGCCGGTTGGTGGCCGCTGGATTTTGCGCACGGCCTCGGAAAAAGGCCTCGACTTGGCTTTCCAACACACCATGCGTTGCCGAGAGGGGCGTGGTTTGCACATGATACCCTTTGGCCGCCGCCGCCTTGATCGCGGGAGGGGCCATGACACCGAGCATCAGGGGGATCGGGTCTTCGGGCCGCGGCATGATGGTCAGGGGGTCGAAGTTGTAATGCTTGCCCTGCCAGCTGACCTCCTCCTTGGTCAGAAGCGCCTCAAGCACCTGCAGCGCCTCGTCAAAGTGTTCTTTCGTCGCCTCGATCGGCACATCGAGCCTCGCGGTCTCAAACCCGAAAGCCCCCTTACCGACCCCCAGCATCAACCGCCCCTCGCAAAGCGCCTGCGCCTGCACCACCTCGCCCGCGAACACCCGCATGTCACGGATCGGCAATTGGCAGATCGAGGTCACCAGCTTGACCCGTTTGGTGTGGGCCGCAATCTTGACCGCCATTTGCAAGGGCGACGGGATCAGAAGGATATTGACCAGATGGTGTTCGGGGATGCCCACCCCGTCATAGCCACAAGCTTCGGCGTGAACCGCCTGTTCGACCACGGTCTGATAGAGCCGTTTGCCGCCCACGCTTGGGTCCAGCATGTGGCTGGACAGGAAATGGGTGAAATCCATGTGCGCCTCTTGTTTCGGTTAACCTGACCAGAGGGGCAAAGGCCGTCAAGCGGGATTTCTGCCCCTGCGGATGGGATCGTTGAGGAGCCGCAGGCCATTCAGAACCACCAAAAGCGTGCCGCCCTCATGCCCGATCACCGCCACCGGCAAGGGCAGTTCAAACGCCAGCGCGCCGACCACAAGCACCGCCATCGCGCTCATCGCGAAGATCAGGTTTTGCCGGATGATCCGCGCGGCGCGGCGCGACAGGCGGTGGGCGTCTGCCAGCCGCCCCATATCTTCGGCGAGAAAGGCCACATCGGCGGCCTGCAAGGCCACCTCGCTGCCCGCCACCCCCATCGCAATGCCGACATCCGCCCGCGCCAGGGCGGCGGCATCGTTCACCCCATCGCCGACAAAGGCCAGCTTGCCGCCTGCGGCCAGTTGGGCGACCAGATCCACCTTGTCGGCGGGCAAAAGGTCAGCGTGGATTTCGTCAGGGCGGATGCCAAGTTCAGCCCCGATGCGCAGGGCCACAGGGCGACGGTCTCCGGTCATCATGGCAATCGTCTGCACCCCGTTTTGGCGCAAAGCGGCGATGGCGGCGGCAGAGGTCAGGCGTGGTTGATCGGCGACGGACACCGCGCCCATCACACGCGGGCCTTGGCCAAGATAGATGACGGTGCGATTTTCGGCGCGGATTTCGGCAAGCCAAGCCACTTCAGGATCAGCCCCCATCGTCTTGGCAAGACGGGGATTTCCGGCCCATAACGCGGCATCGCCCTGCCCGCTGACAATGCCTTCGGACGGCAGGGATCGGATGTCGGGCATCTCCTTGATCGCCAGCCCGCGCCGCTCTGCCTCGCGCCGGATGGCGGCGGCGATCGGGTGTTCGGACTGCGCCTCAAGCCCGGCCAAAAGCTGCACGAACGCGTCTTCGGACATGTCAGGCGAGACGATCCGCGCCACTTCGGCGCGGCCCGTGGTCAGGGTGCCGGTCTTGTCGAAGGCAAAGGACTTCACCTCGGCCAAGGTTTCGAGCGCCGCACCGCCCTTGAACAAGACCCCGCCCCGCGCCGCCGCCGACAGGGCCGACAAGATGGCCGCCGGGACGGAAATCACAATGGCGCAGGGGCTGGCGGCCACCATCAGCGTGGCGGCGCGGTAAAGTGCGGTTTGATGCGGCAGGCCCCACCACAAAAGCCCAAGATAGGCCGCGACCGACCCGAGCAGCACCGCCACGGTGTAGCGCTGCCCGAACCATTCCGAAAACCGTTCCGACGGGGCGCGGGCGGCCTGCGCTTCGGTCACCAGACGGATCATGCGGGCGACGGTGCTGTCAGCAAGCCCCCGCGTCACCTCCATATCAAGCACGCCGTTGAGGTTCACCGTCGCCTCGTGCAACGCAGCCCCCGGGCCTTTGTGCTGCGGCTCAGACTCGCCGGTCAGCGTGGCCTCATCCAAAAGCCCCTCGCCCGCCACGACGACGCCATCCACCGGCACCCGTGCGCCGGGACGCAAGACCACCACATCGCCCGGGGTCAGGCTTTCGGCGGGCACTTCGGCCACCACATCCCCGCGCCGCACGAGGGCGGTGTCCGGTCGCAGTGCCATCAGCGCCTCAACCGCCCGGCGCGCCCGGCCCATGGCGCGGCGTTCCAGCGTTTGGGAAATGGCAAACAGCGTTAGAAGGATCGCCCCTTCCATCGGCGCGCCGACAAGGGCGGCTGCCAGCGCGGCAAGCACCATGAGAAGATCGATATCTAGGATCCGGTCACGGAACAGGCTTTGCAGCGCCTGCCAGCCTGCGGGCAGCCCGCCGGCAAGATAGACCAGCCCATAGCCCCAAAGGGCAATCTCCCCCTGCCCGGCAAAATGGGCCACAAGCCCCACGGCCATGCCAGCCAATACCATGGCAGGCACAAGCAGACTGTCGCGGATGTTTTGGGTTGGGCTCGCGTCATCAGACATGGCTGGCCTCCTGTGGGTCAGCCTGCCCCATCCACGCGCAGGCGCAAGGACAAAACGAAACCGGGGCCCACAATGGGGCCCCGGTTCGTAGAGATATCAGCCGCTGCTTAGCTGCAGCCGGACGTCCCACCACAGGTGTTGCACTTCATGCAGGTCCCGTTGCGGACCAGCGTGTAGTTGCCGCATTCGCCGCAGGGATCGCCCTCATAGCCTTGCATCTTGGCCTTGGTGCGGGCGTCCATCGAGACAGTGCCAGACGAGATCGCCGTCGCCGTCGCCATGCTGACGGTGGTTTGGGCGGTTTCCGGCACCAGCATGTTCAGCGCGGTGACGGTATCGCTCGCTGCCAGCGCCGTGGCGCCGACCGAATTGATGCCGCCTTGGAACACCATCAACTCTTGCGGCAGACGCTTGCGCAGATAGCCGGTCGAGGAGATCGACTTCAGAAGTTCGACCGACTTCGAGGCCGCCCCATCCGTCACTTCGCCAAAGTTGCGCTTGCCCTCGTCATCGCCGCGACCAAGATCGTCGAACGCAGCCCCGGTGGGTTTGACATGGGCCAGATCGGTGCGGTCCAGATAGCTGATCGCCAGTTCGCGGAAGATATAGTCCAGGATCGAGGTTGCGTTCTTGATCGAGTCATTGCCCTGAACCATGCCCGCCGGTTCAAAACGGGTGAAGGTGAAGGCCTCGACAAACTCTTCCAACGGCACGCCGTATTGCAGACCAACCGACACCGCGATGGCGAAGTTGTTCATCATGGCGCGGAAGCCCGCACCTTCCTTGTGCATGTCGATGAAGATCTCACCCAGACGCCCGTCGCCATATTCGCCGGTACGCAGATACACCTTGTGGCCGCCGACGATGGCCTTTTGGGTGTAGCCCTTGCGACGCTCGGGCAGCTTTTCGCGGTTGGTGCGGATGATCTCTTTGATGATGATCTTCTCGACGATCTTTTCGGCCAAAACGGCGGCCTTTTCCTGCATCGAGCCGGAGGCGAGGATTTCCTCGGCCTCTTCATCATCTTCGATCAGCGCGGCCGCGAGAGGCTGCGACAGTTTGGAGCCGTCACGATAGAGCGCGTTGGCCTTGATGCCCAAGGAATGCGACAGCTCATACGCGGCCAGCGTTTCTTCGATCGATGCCGAGTTCGGCATGTTGATCGTCTTGGAGATCGCGCCCGAGATGAAGGACTGCGCGGCGGCCATCATGTAGATATGGGCGTTGACCGACAGATAGCGGGTGCCCTTCTTGCCGCAGGGATTGGCGCAGTCAAAGACCGAATAGTGTTCGGCCTTCAGGAACGGCGCGCCTTCCAGCGTCATGGTGCCGCAAACGTGGTCATTCGCTGCGTCGATCTGCGCCTTGGTGAAGCCAAGGTGGCGCAGAAGGTCAAAGGTCGGGTCGTTCAGCTTTTCAGCCGGGATGCCCAGCGTTTGGGTGCAGAACTCTTCGCCCAAGGTCCACTGGTTGAACACAAAGCGGATGTCAAAGGCCGAGGGCAGCGCCGTTTCGATCTTTTCCAATTCGCGCGGGCCAAAGCCGTGGCCGATCAGCGCAGTCGGGTTGATGCCCGCGCAGTTGCCGATGGAGCCATGGCCGACTGCATAGGCCACAATTTCAGCCGCTTGGCTGGTCGAATATCCCAGCTTTTCCAAAGCCGCAGGAACCGACTGGTTGATGATCTTGAAATACCCACCCCCAGCCAGTTTCTTGAACTTGACCAGCGCAAAGTCAGGCTCAATCCCGGTAGTGTCGCAATCCATCACCAGACCGATGGTGCCGGTCGGCGCAATCACGGTGGTCTGGGCGTTGCGGAAACCGTGCTTTTCGCCCAAGGACAGCGCCTCATCCCAGGCCGAACGGGCCAGCGTCACAAGGGTCTGATCCGGGCAGTTGGCGGCATCGAGAGCCACCGGATTGACGTTCACCGACTCATAGCTCGCCTTGCTCCAAGCGGCGGCGCGGTGGTTGCGGATGACGCGCAGCATGTGGGCCTTGTTGCGCTCATAGCCCGAGAAGGCACCAAGTTCGGCGGCCATTTCGGCAGAGGTGGCATAGGCGACACCGGTCATGATCGCGGTCAGGGCACCGCAAAGCGCGCGGCCCTCGTCGCTGTCATAGCTCAGGCCCATGTTCATCAACAGGCCGCCGATGTTGGCGTAGCCAAGGCCGAGGGTGCGGAAGTCGTAGGAACGCTGCGCGATTTCCTTGGAGGGGAACTGCGCCATCATCACCGAGATTTCCAAGGTGACAGTCCAAAGCCGCGAGGCGTGGATATACGACTCTGCGTCGAACTTGCCGTTCGCAAAGAAGGTCAAAAGGTTCATCGACGCAAGGTTGCAGGCGGTGTCGTCCAGAAACATGTATTCCGAACAGGGGTTGGATCCGCGGATCGCCCCATCTTCCGGGCAGGTGTGCCACGCGTTCACCGAATCATGGAACTGGATGCCGGGGTCAGCACAGGCCCAGGCGGCGTGGCCAACCTGATCCCAGAGCTCGCGCGCCATGACAGTCTTGGCGACCTTGCCATCAGTGCGGCGAATGAGCGCCCACTCGGCGTCATCCTTCACGGCCTTCAGGAAAGCGTCGGTCACGCGGACCGAGTTGTTCGAGTTCTGGCCCGAGACGGTGATGTAGGCTTCCGAATCCCAATCCACGTCATAGGTGGGGAATTCGATGCTGGTGTAGCCCTGCTTTGCGTATTGCAGAATGCGGTTGGTGTAGGTGTCCGGGATCATGGCCTTCTTGGCAGACTTGATCGCCGCCTTCAGAGCCGGGTTCTTGGCGGGATCGACCGAATCCTCGGCCGAGCCATCCCACTGGCGAATGGCGGTGAAAATCTCGTTCAGACGCAGTTCATGCGCCTTGGATCCGGCGACAAGCGAGGCCACCTTCTGCTCTTCGATGACCTTCCAGTTGATGAAGGCTTCGATATCGGGGTGGTCCATGTCGGCGATGACCATCTTGGCCGCGCGGCGCGTGGTGCCGCCGGATTTTATGGCGCCCGCTGCGCGGTCACCAATCTTGAGGAAGCCCATCAGGCCCGAGGATTTGCCGCCGCCCGACAGCTTTTCGCCCTCACCGCGCAGGGAGGAGAAGTTGGTGCCGGTGCCGGAGCCGTATTTGAACAGACGCGCCTCACGCACCCACAGGTCCATGATGCCTCCGTCGCCGACCAGATCATCCTTGACCGACTGGATAAAGCAGGCGTGCGGCTGGGGGTGCTCATAGGCGCTGGAGGATTTGGTCAAGACGCCGGTCTGGTGATCGACATAGTAGTGACCCTGCGACGGACCGTCGATGCCGTAGGCCCAATGCAGGCCGGTGTTGAACCACTGCGGGCTGTTCGGGGCCGCCATCTGGCGGGCCAACATAAACCGCATCTCGTCGTAATAGGATTTGGCGTCGGCCTCGGTCGAGAAATAGCCGCCCTTCCAACCCCAATAGGCCCAAGCCCCGGCCAAACGGTCAAACACCTGCTTGGCGCTGGTTTCGCCCACGATGCGCTCTTCCGCCGGCAGCTTGGCCAGAGCCTCCTCATCCGCGACCGAGCGCCACAGGAATTCGGGCACGCCCTTTTCCTTCACGCGCTTCAAGGCCGCCGGGATGCCGGCTTTACGGAAATACTTCTGCGCAAGAACGTCCGAAGCGACTTGGCTCCAGCCTGCGGGAACTTCGACCGCCTCGTTGCGGAACACGATCTTACCATCGGGATTGCGAATCTCCGATGTGGTCAGTTGGAACGCCATCTGCCCGTATGCCCCAGCATCAGCCGTGGTAAACTTCCGCTCGATCTTCATGCCCCGTCTCCGTCCCTGTGTGGCGGGGATTTTCCCCCTGCCAGTTGTGATCCTTTACGCCCTACGCCCGTCCCACACTCACCCGCCCGCTGCATCTTGGCCTGCATTGGACTGCGCGCCGATCGGCGCAATGTGACTGTGGTGACCTGACGCCTTCGACCACTATGGATGGTGGTTCCTTAGGCGGCTTTGTCAAAATGTCGTAAATGCGAGGAGGCGGCAAATGGAAAATGCGGCTCAACCACAAGATTTTGTGCTTGACGGGCGCATGCTTGGCTATGGGTGGCGTCCCACACAAGGCGCTCCGGCGAAAAGGCAGCCAAAAGCCGCCTTCACACCGGGTCTGAAGAGCCGCGAAAAACGCTGGAATTCGACGGCCTTGCCCAACGATTCAAAGGTTTTGAGGGCGTTTTTCTAGCGTCGACGGTTGATCAGGATGATTCCCGAGGCCACAAGCAGAAATGCCACAGCCAAGGCCAAGGTCAGCGGTTCGCCATACAAGATATAGCCCAAGAGAATCGCAAAGAGCGGGGTTAGGAAGGAAAAGCTGGCCACGGTCGTTGTGGGATAGACCGACAAAAGCCAGAGCCATGCGACAAAACCGCCTGCGACCACAACCGAGGATTGGAAGAGAAGCCAAAACCAATGTTCAGGTTGAATATCGCGGATCAAAGGACCGAAAAGTGGCGAGACTACCAAGAGAATCGGGGCAGAGACTGCGACCATCCAAAAGAGTTGCGCCTCGGGCCCGGATTCGCGCAACGAGGTCTTGCGCGCCAAGAAGGCCGTGCCGGCCCAGCCCCACGCGCCGCCCAGTGCAAAGAGATCGCCCCAAAGGCTGGCCGCCCCCGCGCCTTCGGGCCGGGAGAAGATCGCCCAAGCCGTGCCGAGAAAGGCCAAAAGAAGCCCCAGCGCCCGGATGCCGTTCAGCCGCTCACCGGGCAGGAAGAAATGGCCCAAGAGGCCCATCCAGACCGGCATGGAATAGAAAATCACCGAGGCACGGCTGACAAGAGTGAGGTCCAGCGCCATGAAAAGGCACAGGAATTCGGCCGCAAAGACGGTGCCCATCAAAACGCCCGGGACAAGGTCAGACCGTCGCAGGCGCGACGTCAGGCCGCGCCATTTCAGAAAGGCATAGACAAAAGCCACTGCAAGGGCGGACCTGAGCCCCGCAAAGAACACCGGTTGCAGGCCCTGATTGACCTCTTTCACGATGATCTGGTTGAAGGCAAGCAACAGCGCCACCGCCAAAAGTGCACTCAGACCCACGCCGTCCAGCCTGTCCTTGCGCATCACGTCCCCTCAATGGCCCGTTACGCCGGACCTGCCATGAAAAAGGGGCCGCGCCTCATGGCGCGACCCCGAATTTGCGCGACAGCGCGGCGCTTACATATCGTCCAGCGCTTCAACCAGCTTTTGCAGAGCGTCCTTCGAGATGTCCTTGTCAGTCACCTTGGCACCGGCCACGATGTGATCGACAACCTTGTCTTCAAACACCGGGGCACGCAGCTGCTGCTGCATCTGGGCGTTCTTCTGCACAAACTCGAAGAAGGCACGCTCTTGGCCCGGATACTGGCGGGCCGCGGCCAGCACAGCTTGGGTCATCTCGGCGTCGGTGACGGTGACCTCAGCTTTGCGGCCCACTTCGGCCAGAACCAGACCCAAGCGCACGCGACGCTCGGCCAGTTTCTTGTGCTCATCGGTCGGTGCGACGCTGCCGTGGTTGTGGTCGTGCACCTCGGGGTGCTCTTCGTGCCACAGCTGGTGGGCGATCTGCGCCGCTTCGGCCTCGACCAAGGCGGGGGGCAGGTCGAACTTGACCTGTGCATCCAGCTGGTCGAGCAGGCTGCGCTTCAGCACCGCGCGCGCAGCACCTTTGTATTCCGATTCCAGACGCTCGGCGATCTGGCCCTTCAGCGCTGCCAGATCTTCGGCACCGAATTTCTTGGCCAGCTCGTCGTCAATCTCGGCTTCCTTCGGCTCGCGCACTTCCTTGACGGTGCATTCGAACACCGCCGCCTTGCCAGCCAGATGCGCTGCGCCATAGGCTTCGGGGAAGGACACGTTGACCTTGACCTCGTCGCCGGCTTTGGTGCCGATCAACTGATCTTCAAAGCCCGGGATGAACGAGTTCGAGCCAAGGACCAGCGGGTAATCTTCGCCAGCGCCGCCGTCGAAATACTCACCATCCACCGAGCCTTTGAAGTCGATCACAACCTGATCGCCTTTTTTGGCCTTCGAGGCTTTCTTCTTGGCTTCAAACGACTGGGCGGAACCGGCCAGATTCTTCAGCGCCTCATCAATGGCGGCATCGTCAGCCTTCACCGACAGACGCTCCAGCTTGATCTTGGAGGCGTCCACGTCCGGAATCGGCGGCAGGCATTCGTAGGTCATCTCGACCACGACATCCTGACCTTCTTTCCAAGCATCGCCGCCCACCATCTTTACTTCGGGCTGCAGCGCCGGACGGTCGCCGGTCTTGTCAAAATGGTCCTTCATCGCGCCATCAATGGCGTCCTGCATCGCGTCGCCGATCATGCGCTGACCGAACTGCTTTTTCAGGATTGCCAGCGGCACCTTGCCCTTGCGGAAGCCCTTGATCTCGATCTCAGGCTGCGCCTCGATCAGTTTCTTTTGCACTTCGGCGTCCAGCTCGGCAGCCGTCACCGTGATGGTGTAGCCGCGCTTCAGGCCGTCTTTCAGGGTCTCGGTGACTTGCATTCCATGTCCTCGCACAAGCTGAGAGGCCGCCCCATGGGCGGCCAAATTCGTTGGCGCCTGTCTAGAGCCGCCGGGGATGGGGATCAACCCTGAATCGCGCATGGTCCGCAGATCGCGCGCCACGGCACATCAGGGCGCCTTTCAGGGCAGGACATGGTGCGGGTGGAGGGACTTGAACCCCCACGCCTTACGGCGCTGGAACCTAAATCCAGTGCGTCTGCCAATTTCGCCACACCCGCTATGTCCCGGTGACCGGCCCCCTGCCCTGCAGGCGGCCTGACTGGCCCGGTGCGCTCAGGGCAAGCCCCGAACCGCCGCGCTTTTAGCAAGCCCCGCGCGGGGATGCGAGAGCAAAAAGGCGGTCTTTTTCGACCTGTGCAGGATCAGATCGTGGAGCGGTGCGAAATGACCGCGAAAAGGGCACGTCCAAACCCCAATCTCGCCACATTTGAGCGCAAAACAGGACGCCATGCGGGGGCGCTGACGGACACAGGATTTTGCACATGGCACATCTCGCTCAGGCTCAGTTCGCACCCGACTCCGGCGCGCAAGAGATTTTCACCGAAGCAGGCCTCGCCCTTGGCACCCCGGTGTTGACGCTGGACGGTGACCTCCCTGTAGAATTCATCATGCCCGGCGACCGGGTCATCACCCGCAACGGGATGCGCAAAGTGGTGCAGGTCGAAGTGACGCGCGTTGAAAACGCCCGCGTCGTGGCCATCTCGCGCGACAGTCTTGGCGTGGGTCGCCCGACCGAAGAGATGGTCGTCGCCCCGAACCAACCCATCGTGATCCGCGATTGGCGCGCCAAGGCACTTTACGGCAAGGCCGAAGCAATGATCCCGGCGACACGGCTGTGTGACGGGGAATTCATCCGCGGCGACATCCTATCCGAAGTGCGCTTTGTCACCCTGCGCTTTGAAGGCTCTGAGGTGATCTATGCCGGCGGCATGGAACTGGTCTGCGCGCCCGTGACCGTCACCGCCTAAGGGACAAGCCCAAGCCTGCACCACCAGACCCGGCCCCCTTGGCCGGGTTTTTCATGTCTGGCGGGTCACGTCATGGCCGTAAAGCCAATCAAACCGCGACAGCGCAAATCCCGGATAGGCCCACCCCCCCAGCTTCAGCCCCAGATGCGCCAACCCGCGCATCGGCCCGGACAGGTGATAGGCCCGCGCATTGCCATTGGCCGCCGCCACGATCCGCGCACAGCGCGGGCGGCGGAGCGCTTGCCAGCGCGGCAAGGCCTGATCCAGCGGCAATCGCGCCAAATGATCGGCCAAGGTCCAGCCGTCCTCGATCCCCATGGCCGCACCTTGCGCCAGAAAGGGCAGCGTCGGATGCGCCGCATCGCCCAAGATCACGGCCGCGCCCTGCGGCATGACGCGGGCCCAAGCTTCGGCCACCGGATGGCGGAAAAGGCCCCACAGATGCACATCCTCAATCTGCTCAAGCCAGCCACGCACCCGGGGGCTGAACCGCTCAAAAGCCAGCCGCATTTCAATGGGGTCATCGCGCAGCGCCCAGCCCTCTTCGACCCAAGCCTTGCGCTCTTCGACCGCAACGATGTTGCGCCACTGCCCGCCGCGCAAAGGATAGCTCACCAGATGGCGGCCAGGGCCCATATGCACCTCGGCCACCGGATCTGCGCCGGGGGTTTCGGGCACCAGCGCGCGCCAAGCAACCTGACGGGTGAAAAAGGGCTGCGCCGCCCCGTTCAACGCCGCGCGGGTTTTGGATTTCAACCCATCCGCGCCGACCAGAAGATCGGTCTCCATCTCGGCCCCTTGCGCCGTCACCAGCAGGGGACGCGGGCCGCTGAGATCGACCGTTTCAATCTGCTGCAAAAGCCGGATCTGCACGCCTGCGGCGCGCACAGCAGCGGCCAGCATGGCAATAAGATCGGCGCGGTGGACGAAATGATAGCTGTGACCGGGGCGCAGGCGGGCGAGATCCATGCGCAAGACCGTCTCGCCCGTCAGCCCGTCGCACAGCTGGACCGCGCGGGCGCGCCCTTTGACTGCGTCTAGCTCTGGGCCAAGGCCCAAGGCCTGCAACACAACGGCGGCATTGGGGCTGATCTGCAGCCCCGCGCCCACTTCGCGGATCGCATCGGCCTGCTCCAGAACGGTGACGCCAAAGCCGCGCTTGGCCAGTGCGAGGGCGGCGGTCAGCCCGGCCACCCCTGCGCCCAGAACCGTGACCTCGCGCGCCTGCATCCCCGAGCCCCTGAACAGCAAAGCCGGACCTCATGGGCCCGGCTTCAGCATCCTCTCACATCCCGCCCGGCACAAGCCCCGCAAGCGGCGATCAATCGTCGCGGTGCACCTTTTCGCGGCGCTCGTGCTTTTCCTGTGCCTCAAGCGTCATGGTGGCGATGGGGCGTGCATCCAGCCGTTTCAGGCTAATCGGCTCACCGGTCATTTCGCAATAGCCGTATTCACCCTCGTCGATCCGGCGCAGGGCGGCGTCGATCTTGGACACCAGCTTGCGCTGACGGTCACGGGTCCGTAGTTCCAGCGCGCGGTCGGTTTCTTCTGACGCGCGGTCGGCAATGTCGGGCACCGAACGGCCGCTGTCTTGCAGGTTTTCGATGGTCTCGTTTGACTGCTCAAGAAGCTCGTGCTTCCACACCAGAAGCTTGCGGCGGAAATACTCAAGCTGCCGATCATTCATGAAAGGCTCGTCCTCAGCCGGCCTGTAATCATCGGACAAAAACGCTTCGGCTTTCATGGCAGCACTCTCCAATCTTGCGAACCTCGCGGCGGGATGGGGTGTAATAACTTGAAACCCATAGCGTCGCTCGGATTGGGCGGTGCAATAGCCCAAAGCAGGGGCCTTGTCACTAGCGGTTGCGACAAAATCCCTGTGCAGATAGCTTGTGGCCAAGCACAAACGCAGGGCCTTGATCTGATTATGAAATTTTCCTCCACCTCGTCCTATGTCGCCGCCGATGACCTTGCGGTGGCCGTCAATGCTGCCGTCACGTTGCAGCGCCCGCTCTTGGTGAAGGGCGAGCCGGGCACCGGAAAGACCGAGCTTGCGCGTCAGGTGGCGGCATCCCTGAATATGCCCCTGATTGAGTGGCACATCAAATCCACAACCAAAGCGCAACAGGGTCTTTACGAATATGACGCCGTCAGCCGCCTGCGCGACAGCCAGTTGGGCGAGGCGCGGGTGCATGAGGTGCGCAACTACATCAAGAAGGGAAAACTCTGGCAGGCGTTCGATGCCCCTGCCCGCGTGGTGCTGTTGATCGACGAGATCGACAAGGCCGATATCGAGTTTCCAAACGACCTTTTGCAAGAACTCGACCGGATGGAGTTTCACGTCTACGAGACCGGCGAGACGGTGCGCGCGGTCAACCGGCCTGTGGTCATCATTACCTCGAACAACGAAAAGGAACTGCCGGACGCGTTTTTGCGCCGTTGTTTCTTCCACTACATCCGCTTTCCGGAACCGCAGGTTCTGGCCCAGATCGTACGACTGCACTTCCCGGCCATCAAAGAGGCGCTGCTGACCACCGCCTTGACCCAGTTTTTCGAGCTGCGCGAGACGCCGGGGCTGAAGAAAAAGCCCTCAACCTCGGAAGTGCTGGACTGGCTGAAACTGATCCTCGCCGAAGACCTTGGGCCCGAGGAGTTGCGGCGTGAGGGCAAGCACAGTCTGCCCCGTCTGCATGGGGCGCTGTTGAAGAACGAGCAGGATGTGCAGCTGTTTGAGCGGCTGGCCTTCCTGTCACGCTCGGGGCGCGGCTAAGGCGGCCTGTGTCGCGAAGGGCGGGCTGTCGCGACGGATGAAAACGTCCCTGCGCCGCCCGTCAATTGCGGCCAACTTGGGCCATTCGCGACGCAGGCCTTTGTTGCCGCCGACACGCGGATCGCTCGACCCCAGCACTTTTGTCGCAGTGATTTCTACGAATCGGGCGATTCTGCCAGTATTTAGCCATAGTCTTGACATAATTCATTCACGCAATTGCAATTTTTGTAATATTATGAAACATATTGCGATGGACCCGGGGTATATCTGGCGTTTCCGGCCGATCACCTATCCATGGGTAGACAGCGCCATTGGGTGAAAAATCCGCAAGATTGACATGAACCTGCCCCTTTAACGACACTGCGAACATGTTGTCTTGTCTCATGTGACGTTTAAGGTTCGGGAACGGTTTTTCAGTTTTTCGCCACCCTGCCGCTTGCGGTGGGGGCGGGCATCCCGGTGGGGTTCACCGGTCGATGTCAGCGCGGCAAAAGGCTCTGCACGCGGCACTGCTCGACGCGGGCTTAGACCAGACCGAAACAGAAACGGCACGAAATGAGGCAGGTCGCGGTGGGGATTGCGTCCGGCCTTCGGTCCCTAAGAGGCTTTGGTGTCATTTTGCACCAGGGTTTCGGGGTGTGGCGACGGAACGGGCCTTGCCCGGATCAGACCAGCCCTTGGGGCGGATGCGGGGGCATCCAACCCAAGGGCGCTGAACCGGCCGGGTGCGGGGTGGCGCGATGCCTTGCCTTTTCATCCGGGGGAAACCCCGCCTTATTAGTGGTTTAGCTGCCAAGCCATGCGTCGTATTTCAGCCCTTGCCCTGTGCCTTATCACAGCCTGTGCGCCTATGCCGGGCGCCGAAGTCACCAAAAGCGCCGCGCTTGATGGTCGCAGCTTTGCCGAAGGCGGCTCCGCTTCGCCCTTTGGTATGGCCTCACCCATCCGGGCCGAACGGTCGAACACCGAAATGGCGCGCGACTTTCTGGATCTGGCCTTTCGCATGGAAAGTGGGCGCGCCATTGCGGTGCTGAGCCGCTTTGAAGGCGCGATCACCGTCGGCGTGCGGGGCGAGATGCCGAACCTTGCCGCGGGTGAATTGTCCAACCTTCTGGCCCGCCTGCGCAACGAGGCGGGGCTGAATATCCGGACGGTCGGCGCGGATCAGCCTGCCGCCATCACCATCGATTTCGTCCCACGCGCCCAGATGCGTCGGGCGGTTCCGACGGCGGCCTGTTTCGTGGTCCCGGGGGTCAGCTCTTTCGCCGATTACAAAAGCGCGCGTGGCACCGCACAGGTGGACTGGACACAGCTCACCCGGCGCGAGCGTGTGGTCATTGTCATCCCGTCCGACACCAGCACCCAAGAGGTGCGAGATTGCCTGCATGAAGAGTTGGCACAGGCCATCGGCCCGTTGAACGACCTCTATCACCTGCCCGATTCCGTCTTTAACGACGACAATTTCCACACCGTCCTGACCGGGTTCGACATGCTGATCCTGCGGGCGTTTTATGCGCCAGACCTGCAGTCGGGGATGAACGAGGCCGAAGTGGCGCGGCGCCTGCCAGCAATGTTGGCACGGCTGAACCCCGGCGGCGAGGGGCGCGGGGGACAGTTGAAATCCGTGGCACCACGCTCATGGGTGCAGGCTGTGGAACAGAGCTTTGGCTCGCGCGGCGGCGCTGCGAAAGCGGCGGCTGAGCGCATGGTTTCGATCGCCAATGCCCAAGGCTGGCGCGATGGGCGCATGGCGTTTTCGCATTACGCCTTGGGTCGCGCGCAAGTCACCTCGAACCCCGAGGCCGCCGTGCGCGCCTTTACCCGCGCCGCCGAGATCTATCGCACCTTGCCCGGCGGGCAGGTGCATGGCGCGCATGTCGATATGCAATTGGCTGCCGTAGCGCTGTCCAACGGCCAACCCGGGCAAGCCGTGCAGTTTGCCGACCGGGCGATTCCGGTGGTCCGGCAGTCGCAAAATGCCGCCCTTCTGGCAACCTTGATGCTTCTCAAGGCCGAGGCGCTTGACGCCCAAGGCAAGGTGGCCGAGGCCCGCGCCATGCGTCTCGACAGTCTGGGATGGGCGCGCTATGGCTTTGGGCCGGAGGCGCAGGTGCGCGCGCGGATGGCCGAGGTGGCCGCCCTTGGCGCGCGCGGTCGGCGCGGGGGCTAAGGGGCGGATAACGCTTCGGCCCCGCAAGAAAAAAGGGGTCGGAGCGGTGTATATTCCTGTCTTGGTGCTGGTGGCGCTGGTGGTGGGCGCAGCCCTTGGGGCTTGGCGCGCCAAACGGCGCGGCGGCAAAGGTTTGGACATGGCGCAATACGGGGCCGCCCATGCGATTCCCTTGATGCTTCTGGCGCTGTTCGTCACCATCTACTTCGACCGCGCCGGGCAGTAGCGCGATGTTTCTGCCCTTCTTCCTTGCCTTGCGCGATGAAGGGGTGCCGGTGTCGTTGCGCGAATATCTGGCCTTTCTGGAAGGTCTGCAGGCCGGGCTTGTGACCTATGAGCCCGAGGGGTTCTACTACCTTGGCCGCACCGCCATGGTGAAGGACGAACGCCACCTTGACCGCTATGACCGCGCCTTTGCCAAGGCCTTCAAGGGGCTTGAGGCCATCTCGGACGCCGAGGTGCTGGAGGCGATTGATCTGCCCGGGGACTGGCTGGAAAAGCTGGCCGAAAAACACCTGACGGCGGAAGAAAAAGCGCAGATCGCGGCTTTGGGCGGCTTTGACAAGTTGATGGAGACGCTAAAGCAGCGGCTGGCCGAGCAGCAGGGCCGCCATCAGGGCGGCAGCAAGTGGATCGGCACCGCTGGCACCAGCCCCTTTGGCGCCTATGGCTACAATCCCGAAGGCGTGCGGATCGGCCAAGACCAAAGCCGCCACCAGCGCGCGGTCAAGGTTTGGGACAAGCGCGAGTTTCGCAATCTCGATGACACGGTTGAGCTTGGCACCCGCAATATCAAGGTGGCTTTGCGCCGCTTGCGCAAATGGGCGCGTGACGGGGCGGCGGAGGAGTTTGATCTGGACGGCACCATCCGCGCCACCGCCGAGCATGGCTGGCTGGATGTCCAAACCCGGCCCGAGCGGCGCAATGCGGTGAAGGTGCTTTTGTTTCTTGATGTGGGCGGCAGCATGGACCCTTACATCAAGGTCATGGAGGAACTCTTCAGCGCCGCGCGGTCCGAGTTCAAGCATCTGGTGCCGTTCTACTTCCACAACTGCCTCTATGAAGGGGTCTGGCGCGACAACGCCCGGCGCTGGAACGCGCAGACCCTAACCGCTGAGGTGCTGCGCACCTATGGTGCGGATTACAAATGCATCTTTGTCGGCGATGCCAGCATGAGCCCTTATGAGATCCTCCACCCCGGTGGCGCCAATGAGCATTGGAACCCCGAGGCTGGTCAGGTCTGGCTGAACCGGGCCTGCACGCAATGGCCAAACCATCTGTGGATCAACCCGGTGCCCGAGGCGCATTGGTCCTACACCCAGTCGATCCGACTGATCGGTGACATCTTTCAAAACCGCATGGTGCCGATGACACTGGAAGGCATCGCGCGCGGCATCAAAGAGTTGCGATGAAGGTCTGGCGCCGCCATCCGGTTTTGACCACGGGCTTTGTACTGGCCGTGGTGATCATGCTGGCCTTTGCCGTCCGCTTTGGTGTGCAGGTGGTCTATTGGTCGACCGCAGCGCATCAGAACCAACAGGTTCAGGGCTGGATGACGCCGCGCTATATCGCGCGCAGTTGGCAGGTCTCGGCCACAGAACTGGTTGCCTTGGCCGCCCTTCCCCCGGCGGGTGAGGGTCCGCGCACGCTGGCCAAGATTGCTACCGATGAGGGCGTGGCCTTGGCCGAGATCATCGCGCGCGTCGAAGCCGCGCTGGCCGTGCTTGCAGCAGATGAGGCGGCCGAGCGGACAACCGGCGATGATTGACGCACTCCTTGCGGCGGTGCCAACGCATGGCGTCTGGCTGGTGGCGGCGGTCACCTTCCTGTCCTGCCTTGCGCTGCCCATGCCTGCGTCGCTGGTGATGCTGACGGCAGGGGGCTTTGCGGCGGCAGGGGATCTGGACCTGTGGCAGGTGCTGGGTGCTGCGCTGCTGGGGGCAGTTCTGGGCGATCAACTGGGATATTGGGCGGCAAAGCTGGGCGGTGCGCCGATGCTGGCGCGGCTGTCACATGGCAAACGGCGCGCCGCCCTCTTGGCCCGCGCCACCGCCTTTGTCACGCGGCGTGGGGTGCTGGCGGTGTTCCTGTCACGCTGGCTATTCAGCCCGCTTGGACCCTATGCCAACCTTGCGACAGGGGCGATCGGTTTTGGCTGGCTGCGCTTTTCGCTGGCCGGGATCACGGGCGAGGCGATCTGGGTCGGGCTTTACACCAGCATCGGCTATGGTTTTGCGGGCAATCTGACGGCCGCCAGCGACTTTGCAAGTTCGATCCTTGGGTTCTTGGCGGCAGGCGCAGTCGCGGCTGGGCTGGGGGGCTGGCTGATCACAGCCATGCGACAGCCCCGTGATGCCCCCTTTCCCTAACCGCCCCGACGCCCCATATTCCCCCACATGCTGTTGAAACTCGCCCCTCTCCTGCTTGCCATCGGCTACGGCCTTTTGATGCTGCGCTTTTCGGTCTGGCAGACCAAGCGCATGTTGGATGCCCAATCCAAACCCTTGGTTGATGCCGAGATCAGCGCATTGGCCAAACGTCTGGCGCGGGCTTTGGATCTTGAGGCGATCAAGGTCTATGTGTTCGAGATGGACGCGGTGAACGGGCTGGCAGCACCCGATGGGCGCATTTTCCTGACGCGCGGGTTTCTGGCCGCGCGGGCGCGGGGCGAGGTGACAAGCGAAGAGCTGGCCTCGGTCATCGCGCATGAGTTGGGCCATGTGGCGCTGGGGCATATCCGGCGACGGATGATTGATTTCACCGGGCAGAATGCGGTTTTCGTGATCCTTTCGGCGTTCTTGAACCGGTTTTTGCCCTTTATCGGCATCTGGGTTGCCAATCTCATTTCCACCGCCCTCATGGCCCGCCTGTCGCGGCGCGACGAGTTTGAGGCGGATGCCTATGCCAGCGCGCTTTTGGTCAAGGCCGGGATCAGCACCGCGCCGCAAAAGTCATTGTTCGTGAAGCTTGAGGCGCTGACTGGCGCGCGCGGGGCTGGGATTCCGGTCTGGCTGCGCAGCCACCCCCATGCGCCCGAGCGCATCGCCGCGATTGAGGCGAATGAGGCGCGCTGGGGGACGGTTTCGGGGTAAGGCGCGCTTGTCTAGGCGTCAGGCGGCAGCTCCAAGGCCTTGCACAACCGGCGCAACTGCGCGCGTTTAATCAAGGATTTCAGGGGGATCACCTCGCCCAGCATCTGCTCGGCCGTGGCATGGACATTTGTCACCACCTGCGCCACCTCGCTGGGGTGATGGGCGTGAATCTGGCACAAAAGCTGGTCAGGATCGAGCCGGACCAGCCCTTCGTCGGCCAGAACCGGCCTTGGGAAATCTGCCGCGTTGAAGGTGATGATGGCATCGGCATGGGCCGAAATCGCCACGGCCAGCACATGGATATCATTGGGATCGGGCAGGTAAAGCCGGGCCTCGATATTGGGCTGCTCGCGCTGCATCGCGGACGGAAAGGCAAGGCGAGCCAGCGTGGCCTGCGCTTCGGCCTCCATCGCGGCCTCGGGGCCCAGCTTGGCAGTGGCGCGCACCCATTCCCGCAAAATGCGGTCAGACCAGACCGGCTGATAAAGCCCGCGCGCGGCGACACCCAGCAGGATTTCCCGCAACACGGTGGGAAACAGCACACAGGCGTCGAGAACGGCCTTCACATTTCCCTCCTCGGACGCTGGCGCGTCTCGTCGGGGCTGCCGACGAGCCGACGCAGTCGGACGAGGAGACGGGGATCAGCCATCCAGATGGAAGACCAGCGACTTGAGATAGCCGCTTTCCGCCAGCTGCGGCAGGATCGGGTGATCGGGCCCCGCAAAGCCGGTGTGGATGATCTGCCCGCGCCGCCCGCCACGGCCAATGCCGCGGGCCGAGGCGTTGCGGAAGGACGCAAGATCAGCGGCATGGCTGCACGAGCACAAGACCAAATAGCCGCCGGGCGCCACAAGGGGGGCTGCCAGCCGCGCAATGCGTTCATAGGCGCGCAAACCCGCCTCCAGCGCGGGTTTTGCGGGCGCAAAGGCAGGCGGATCGCAAATCACCAGATCAAAGCGCGCGCCTTCGGCCCCCAAAGCCTCCAGCACGTCAAAGGCATCGCCTTGGCGGGTGGTAAAGCGGTCAGCAAAGCCCGAGGCTTCCGCCCCCTGCCCCGCCAGCGTCAAAGCGGCGGCCGAGGCGTCGACGGCCAGCGCGCTGGCCGCGCCTCCGGCCAAAGCGGCCAAAGCAAAGCCGCCGACATGGGAAAACACATCCAGAACCGCCGCGTCGCGGGCAAGGCGGGCGGCAAAGGCATGGTTCGGCCGTTGGTCATAAAAGAGACCCGTTTTCTGGCCGCCCATGACATCAGCCATATAGGTGGCCCCGTTCATCGGCACCGGGATCGGCGCATCGATCTGGCCTGCAAGAAGTGCCGTCTCCTCAGCCAGACCTTCCAAGCCTCGCGCACGGCCCGTGCCGTTCTTGACCACACGGGTGACACCCGTCACCGTTTGCAGCGCGGCGACCAGCGCCGACAGATGCGCCTCGGCCCAAGCCGCATTCGGCTGGATCACCGCGGTATCGCCAAAGCGATCAATGACCACGCCGGGCAGCCCGTCAGCCTCGGCATGGATCAGCCGGTAAAACGGCGCATCGAACAGCCGCGCCCGCAGCGCAAGTGCGCGGACCAGACGGGTTTCGAACCAGCTCTGGTCAATCTCCGCCTCGGGGTCGCGATCCAGCATCCGGGCAATGATCTTGGATTTGGTGTTGACGGTAACAAGGCCCAAGGGCCTGCGTTCCCCATCTTCCAGCACCGCCAGCGCGCCGGGCGCAAGGCTTTGGGTGCGCCGGTCGGTGACCAGCTCATCAGCATAGACCCAAGGAAAGCCGTGGCGGATGGCGCGGGCTTCGGCTTTGGGTTTCAGCCGAACCACTGCTCGGCCCTTCGGGGCGGGGTCATCATCGGAGGAAGGAGAGGTCATCATGCCCCCCCCTTAACCTGTTTCCCGCGCTGCGAAAAGCCGCTTAGTCGGCCGCGTCAGTCAGCCAAGGGGGCCGGGGCGGTTTGCAGGCGGGAGATAATCATCTCATTGCGCTGCGGGGCCGAGAGTTCTTGGCGGATCACCTGCGCCAACCGTTCCACCGTCACCACGCGCTGGGTCCGACCAGCCTGCTCTTCGGCAATGGCCGCCGCACCGCCAGAAGCCTTGATATCAGCCACGATTTCGCGGGGGCCATCGAGAACCTGACCAGTGGCACTGTCGCGCAGGGTCAGGACAAAGCGCATCTCGTGCATGCCGCCAAAGGTGTAGCGGGTCTTTTCGGTCAGCGCGTGAAAGCGGGTAACCTCAATCTCAAGATCAGCCTTGCGACCCGTTTGCACCGAGGCCGTGCCCAGCGTCATCGCCTCTTGGAAGATCGCGGTCACTTGGGCATGCCGGTCACCCAGCACATCCCCACGCCAAACGATATCGGCGCGCGGTTTGAAGGTGTTGGCCTCAGACACCGTCAGGCTGGGTGGCACAAGGATGCGAATCGCTTCGATGTCATAGGATGCCCCCGGCCCGCGAACGACGAGAGCGACGGTTGAGCTGTCGATCAAAGTGTCGATCTGGCCCGTGGATTGCGAATTGGCGGCGGCAAGGTCGCCAGCAGGCATCGCCGCGCGGCTGGCTGGTGCGGTGGCCGAGACGCAGGCCGAAAGCGACAGGGCAGCACAGAGCAGAGCAAAAGAACGCATCGAGATCATGGGCCTATCCTCACAAGATCATCCCAAAACGGTTATCTTGCTGAATGCCGGGTAAATATGGCCGCTTTGCGCCCGGCGTCGGTCGATTTCAGGGAATTTACCGGTCGGGCCGTGTCGGTTTCGCGCATGCGGGCCACCCGGCCCCTTGCGGGGCGTGGTCCGCTTTGCCATGCTGCTCCATGCTTAAGGTTGGGTCTTGGCTTAACCAATTCGGCGCCGCACTTGTTAGCGCTAACATATTGTGCTAAGCAACGGCCCAAATCAGCCCAGCACCTGCGCGGGCCCGCCACATTCAGCGAGGAGCCATGACGCTTCATCCGACCATCGCCCGGGTCACTGACCGCATTCGCGCCCGATCCGAGGCGACACGCAGCGCTTACCTTGCGCGGATCGCAACTGCGGGGCGCGCAGGACCTGCGCGTGGGCATCTGGCCTGTGGCAATCAGGCCCATGCCTATGCGGCCATGGGGGCGCAAAAGACCGAGCTTGCCGCAGGGCGCGCGCCCAATATCGGCATCGTCACCGCCTATAATGACATGCTCTCGGCCCATCAGCCGTTTGAAGATTACCCCAAACTGATCCGCGCCGCCGCGCGCGAGGTGGGGGCCACGGCGCAGGTGGCGGGTGGGGTTCCGGCGATGTGCGACGGGGTGACCCAAGGCCAGCCGGGAATGGAGCTGTCGCTCTTTTCGCGCGATGTAATCGCCTTGGCGGCGGGCGTGGCGATGAGCCACAACACCTTTGACTCCAGCCTCTACCTTGGTGTCTGCGACAAGATTGTGCCCGGCCTTGTGATGGCGGCGGCAACCTTTGGCCATATCCCTGCGATCTTTGTGCCGGCGGGGCCGATGATGTCTGGTCTGCCAAATGACGAGAAGGCGCGCGTGCGCAACCTTTACGCCGAGGGCAAGGCGACGCGCCAAGAGCTGATGGCGGCGGAAATGGCAAGCTATCACGGGCCGGGCACCTGCACCTTTTACGGCACCGCCAACACCAACCAAATGCTGATGGAGGTGATGGGGCTGCACCTGCCGGGTGCTTCGTTTGTCAACCCCGGCACCCCCTTGCGTGAGGCGCTGACAGTGCAGGCGGTGCGCCGCGCGGCCGACATCAGCGCGCTGGGCAATGACTATCGCCCGGCGGGCGAGATCTTGGACGAACGCGCCTTTGTCAACGGCATCGTCGGGCTGATGGCGACGGGCGGGTCCACCAACCTTGTCCTGCACCTGCCCGCGATGGCGCGGGCGGCAGGCGTGGTTTTGGACTTGGCTGATTTTGACGATCTGTCAGCCGCGGTGCCCTTGATGGCCAAGGTCTACCCGAATGGTCTGGCCGATGTGAACCACTTCCACGCCGCCGGAGGTCTGCAATTCCTGATCGGAGAGCTTCTGGACGCCGGGCTCTTGCACCCCGATGCCAAGACCGTGGCGGGCGACGGGCTTGAGGCCTACCGCCAAGAACCAAAACTTGACGCGGGCCGTCTGGTCTGGTCGGCAGGGCCAAGCGCGAGCCTGAACGACAAGATTGTGCGGCCAGCCGTCGATCCGTTCCAGCCCACGGGTGGCTTGCGGCAGCTGTCGGGCAATCTGGGGCGCGGGGTGATCAAGGTCTCCGCCGTTGCCCCGGAACGCCATGTGATCGAGGCCCCTGCGCGGATTTTCCACGATCAAGATGCGGTCAAGGCGGCGTTCAAGGCGGGGGAATTCACCACGGACACCGTGGTCGTGGTGCGCTTTCAAGGCCCTCAGGCCAATGGCATGCCCGAGTTGCACACGCTGACACCGCTTTTGACGGTTCTGCAAGATCGCGGTTTGAAAATGGCGCTGGTCACCGATGGGCGGATGTCAGGGGCATCGGGCAAAGTGCCCGCCGCCATTCACGTCTCGCCCGAGGCGGCTTGCGGCGGCCCCTTGGCAAAGTTGCAAGATGGCGATCTCATCAGGCTCGACGCCGTGGTGGGGACGCTGGAGGTCAAGGCCGACCTCTCAACACGTGTGCCCGCCCAACCTGACCTGTCGGCCAATGGCTTTGGCATCGGTCGGGAATTGTTCGAACCCTTCCGCCGCAACGTCGGCACCGCTGAAACCGGCGCGGCGGTGGTGGTGTGAACCTGCCCCACGCACCGCATCTGCCCGACCTTCGCCTCCGGCGGGAGTATTTGGGCCAAGATGAAACCGCCGCCCCTTTCATCTTGGTCTTAAATACTCCCCGCGCGGAGCGCTCCTGCCCTGTCCGCTTGACCACCCTTTGAGGAAGCTATGACCCCCGCTCAACAATCGCTGAAAGCCGCCGAGTATTGCCGCCTTGCCTCTGTGGTGCCAGTGATCGTGGTGGAAGATCTGGCCCATGCCGCACCTTTGGCGCGCGCCTTGGTTGCAGGCGGATTGCCCGCGCTTGAGGTCACGTTGCGCACGGCTTGCGCGCTGGAGGCCATTCGCGCCATGGCTCAGGTGCCGGGGGGCGTTGTCGGGGCGGGCACGCTTTTGACGCCAGCCGATGTGAAAGCGGCCAAGGCGGCGGGGGCAATGTTTGGCGTCTCACCCGGGGCGACCGAGCGCCTTTTGGACGCCTGCGCCGAGCATGATCTGCCCTTGTTGCCCGGTGCCGCGACCGCGAGCGAGATCATGGCGCTTTTGGAACGGGGCTACACGGTGCAAAAGTTCTTTCCCGCCGAACAGGCGGGCGGGGCGGGCTATCTGAAGTCTATCGGATCGCCGATCCCGCAGGTGAAGTTTTGCCCGACGGGGGGCATCAGCCTGAAAAATGCCCAAGATTATCTGGGCTTACCGAACATCCTGTGTGTCGGCGGCTCTTGGGTGTGTCCCAAAGACAAAATGGCCGCAGGCGATTGGGCGGGGATTGAAGCCTTGGCGCGCGAGGCGGCCAGTTTGCGACCCTAGGGGGGGCTTCACCCCAGCGCGCCCTCAGGCGCCAACGCGCCCCATGCGCCCGCCTTTGCGGCGCGGGGCGGCAGGAGCCACCAGCGCCTCGGTCAGGACCGAGGTCATCGGGTGGCTTTCATTGCCGGGCATGTAATGCGCCAGAAGGCTGCGCAGCGCCTCGGCCGTGTCCACATCTACCGGCACCGACAGCGCCCAGTCGATGAAGATCGACTGGCATTCACCAAGCGTGATCCCGTCCATCCGGTAGCTTTCGCGCACCAAACCTTTTCGATCGGCCTCTGACAGCTCCATCACGCGCCTCCCCATGGCCTACCCCTGCAAATGGGCGTCGATGACCCTTGCGGCAAGGGCCGTTGCGGTTGTCACGCGGGCGCTCAGCGCCTCGCCGGTTTCAACCCCGCAGTCCCGTAACAGGAAGGCACGCCCCCCTTCGCCCAAGCTTTCGGGCGAAATGGCACGGTCGGTCAGAAGCCGGGCCGCGCAGTGCAGCCGCCAGCACAGCCTATAGGCGTCCAGCAGCGCCTCCTGATCGGAATGCGACAGTTTTGACGATTTTGCGCCAAGCGCGATCTGGCGCTCTACTTGCCGGGCGGGAATCGCGGCCTGCAGGGCCAGCGTCTGAGCCAAAAGTTCGATGTCCATCAGCCGTCCGGGGCCGAATTTGGCATCCCATCCCCCCTGCCCCGGTTTGGCCTCAGCCAAGCGGCGGCGCATGTCGGCGACATCGGCCAGCACGCTGTCCCCCGGCCCTTTGGCGGCCAGAAGCGCGCGGCGGAAGGTCTCAACCTCGGCCCCCAGACAGGGATCACCGGCCAGCACCCGCGCGCGGGTCAGCGCGAGGTGTTCCCAAGTCCAGGCCTCGGTTTCCTGATAGGTGCGAAACGAGTCGATCGCCGTCGCCACCGGACCTTGGCGGCCCGAGGGGCGCAGGCGCACGTCCACCTCGTAAAGCCGCCCCTCGGCGGTTTGGGCCGAGAGCGCGGTCACCATGGCTTGGGTCAGGCGCGCGTAATAGGGCCGCGCGGCTAAGGGGCGCGGGCCGCCAGACATCTCGACCCCGGCAGGGTCATAAATCAGGATCAGGTCAAGGTCGGAGCCTGAGTTCAGGCGCCCAGAGCCAAGGCTGCCCATGCCCAGAACCACCGCCCCACGCCCCGGCATCTCGCCATGTTTCACGGCAAACTCCGCCGTGACCACGGGCCAAAGCGCGGCGATCACCGCCTCGGCCAGATCGGCATAGCTTTTGCCCGCCTCGAAGGCATCAATCAGCCCACGCAGGTGGTGCACGCCGATGCGGAAGTGCCATTCCTTCATCCAGGCACGGGCGGCGTCGAGTTTGCGTTCATAATCGGGTGTGTCGGCCAGTTCGGCGGAAAGATCGGCCGTGAGGCTGGCCATGCCCGGCCATGGGGCAAAGAACGACCCGCCGATCACCCCATCCAGCACGCGGGCATTGCGGGCAAGGTAGCGGGCAAGGTCTGGGGCCGTGCCCGCGATGTCGATGATGAGATCGACAAGCGACGGGTTCGCCTCGAACAGCGAAAAGATCTGCACGCCCGAAGGCAGGCCTGACAGGAACCCATCGAGCGCCACCAGTGCTTCATCAGGGTTGGCCGCACGGCTGAGGCGTTTCAAAAGGACCGGGCGCAGGCGGCGGAAGATGGCCTGTGCGCGGTCAGACCGCAGACAAGGGTAGCTGGACCAGCCGTCCACAATGCTGCGGGCGTGGTCCGAGAGATCGGGGCCGTCTTCCACCTCGGTCGGGGCAAAAAAGCCCTCGGTCAGCCGGTCGGTGGCTTGCAGACGCTCCAGCAGGCCTGCGCGGAACTCCGCCTCAGTCTGGCCGCAGAAAGCGGCGATGCGGGCGACACCTTGGGGGGTTGCTGGCATGGTGTGGGTCTGCTCATCGCGCACCATTTGCAGACGATGCTCGACCTCGCGGTGGGCGAGATAAAGCTCGGTCAGCTCATCGGCCACCGCTTGGGGCACCCAATCTTTGGCGGCCAGCGCCTGCAACCCGCCCAGCGTGGTACGGTCGCGCAAGGAGGGGTCACGCCCTCCGGCGATGAGTTGGCGGGTCTGGGTGAAGAACTCGATCTCGCGGATGCCGCCTTGACCGAGTTTCATGTTATGCCCGTCGACCGTCAGCCGCCCATTCAGCCCCCGGTGTTCGCGGATGCGCAGGCGCATGTCATGGGCGTCTTGGATCGCCGCAAAATCCAGATGCTTGCGCCAGACAAAAGGGGTCAGCGATTTGAGAAACCGATTGCCCGCCTCAAGGTCGCCGCCACAGGGGCGGGCCTTGATATAGGCGGCGCGCTCCCATGTGCGGCCCTCGGCCTCGTAATAGCCGTAGGCGGCGGCCATCGACAGGCAGACCGGGGTGACCGAGGCATCGGGGCGCAGCCGCAGGTCGGTGCGAAAGACGTAACCGCCCGCCATGGTGTCGCTGAGAAGCGCTGTCATCTTGCGGGTGACGCGAATAAAGGCGGCGCGGGCCTCTTGCCAGTCGGCACCATAGCGGTCTTGGTCAAAAAGGCAGATCAGATCGATGTCTGAGGAGTAGTTCAGCTCTCCCGCCCCCATCTTGCCCATGGCCAGCGCGAACATGCCACCCGCCGTAGTGGCATCATCAGGCGTGGCGCTGGGCAGCTTGCCGCGCCGGATTTCTTCGGCCACCAGCCCTTGCAGGCAAAGCGAAACCGCCCGGTCGGCCAGCGTGGTCAGCGCAGCGGTGACCTGAAGTGTCGGCCAGATGCCGCCCAAATCGGCAAGGGCTGTCAACAGCGCCGCGCGGCGTTTGGTCTGACGCAAGGCCCGGCCGAGGTCATCGATCGGCACGGAGGACAGATCGTCGATCAGCGTGGCAAAGGCGGTTTCCGGGGCCTCATGCAGCGCGGGGCGCAGCCAATCGGCCTCGGCGCGCATCAGGTCTTGCAGATAGGGGCTGCAGCCTGCGGTGGCGGACAAAAGCCCGCGCAGATCGGGGGCAAGATCGGCGAATTGGGACGCGATCTCGGCGGCGGGGCCGGGATCAAAAGCGATGGGTTGGCGGATGAGGCGGGCGGCGAAGGGCTTGTGCATGGGGGTATCTTGCCTGACACGCGGGCGCGGTCAACCGAAAGCCCTGCACAATGGCCCACGGGGCCGCGATCTCGGCGGACTTGCGGGCGGCGGACAGATCGGCAAGATCGGCACCACAGGAGGCACCATGTCGAAATCCCTTGCCCGTGTTGTTGAGGCCCTGCGCGCAGGCGGCCATGACGCAGCCCCGCATGAGATGCCGGGCGACACCCGCACCGCCGAGCAGGCGGCCGCAGCGGCAGGCTGCGCGCTGAACCAGATCGTGAAGTCGATCCTGTTTCAGGGCACCAGTGGGCGGCTTTACCTGTTCTTGACCGCCGGTGGCCATCAGGTAGACGCGGCGAAGGCAAGCCTTTTGGCGGGTGAACCGCTCGGGCGCTCTGATGCTGCGACCGTGCGCGAGGTGACCGGCTTTGCCATTGGCGGGGTGGCCCCAGTGGGGCATCTGACGCCATCGCCGGTTTGGATGGACCCGGCGCTGATGAGCTTCGATCAAGTTTGGGCCGCCGCTGGCACCCCGCGCCATATCTTCGCCATTGCACCCAGCGCCTTGCAGCGGCTGTCCGGGGCAGAACTGGCCGCGTTCACGCAGGCGCACCCCTAAGCCGCGTGAGAACTTATTCCTTGGAAACAAGCGTTTGTCCGCAGCATGTGGCGGCTATGTAAATTTCTTTTACATAGCCTCTTGATTGGACGGGACGCCGGGCGCATCTTTGAAATGTGAACCGCATTTACATGTAACCCGAACCCGAAAAGGCACCGCCCATGACCAGCTTTACCCCCTCCGCCGCTCCGACCGCCGCGTATGGCGGTCGCCCCAATCTTCTGCGCCGGGCCGAGGCCTGGCTAGACCGCAAGGGCCGAATGGCTTGGATCGCGGCTATGGTGCTGGGCTTTGTCATCTTTTGGCCGATCGGCCTCATGCTGGTTGGCTACATCACCTACACCAACCGTTGGACTTCAAACAAAATGTTCGGATGCGCCGCACGCCGCCACCGTCACGACGGGACCGAGACCGCCTATCACGCCTACCGCGCGGCCCAGCCGTCGGGCAACGCGGCCTTTGACAGCTACAAAGCCGAGATGCTGCGCCGGCTGGAAGACGAACAGACCGCCTTTGAAGCCTTCCTGCAGCGCCTGCGCGAGGCCAAGGACAAGTCGGAATTTGATGCCTTCATGGCTGACCGCGCCAAAGAGACCCGGATCCGCGAGACTGAGAGCGCAGCGGCGACCGAGGTGAACGCCGGTGCGACGCCGCGCAGCGGGGAATACTGACCCCCTTCGGTATCGGCCGAAAACCCAATTGCCCCCACCCCATTTGGGCGGGGGTTTTTCGTTGGATTTGCGGGGGTTTGAGCATGGAAAACTTTTCCTTGGCGCGCCACGCCGGGCTTGGTAACGTTGCGTCGCAACAGGTTTGTTCATTCCATGCGTCATACCCTTCCCATCGCGCCGCAGTTCTATGTGACGGCCCCGCAGCCCTGCCCCTATCTTGAGGGCCGGATGGAGCGAAAGCTGTTCACGGCTTTGCAAGGCGATCAGGCGCAGCGGTTGAATGATGCGTTGTCCAAGCAAGGGTTTCGCCGCAGCCAGAATGTGCTTTATCGGCCGTCTTGCGCGGAATGTTCGGGCTGCATGTCCGCCCGCATCCGGGTGGCGGATTTTGTGCCCAGCCGCACCCAGCGGCGGATCTTGAAGGCCGCCCAGCATCTGCGCCGCAATGCCACCAGCCCATGGGCGACCGAGGCGCAGTTTGCGCTCTTTCGTCGATATCTGGATGCGCGCCACGCCGATGGTGGCATGGCGGATATGGATGTGTTCGAATTCGCCGCGATGATCGAGGAAACCCCGATCAAGACCCGTGTGATCGAATACACCCGCGCCACGGAAGATGAGCCGCGCGGGCACGAGTTGGCAGCGGTCTCGCTGACCGATGTGTTCGACGATGGGCTGAGCATGGTCTACAGCTTTTTCGATCCCGATCTGATGGATCTGAGCCTTGGGACCTTTGCCATTCTGGACCATATCGCCATCGCCCGCGAGGCGGGACTGCCTTACGTCTATCTGGGCTATTGGGTGCCGGGCAGCCGCAAGATGGGCTATAAGGCCGCCTTCAGCGCGCTAGAGATCTATAAGGGCGGCGCATGGCAACCCTTAGGGGACCCCGCCGAACACCGGGCGGAATTGGACCCCTTGTCGGTGGATCCGATTGCCGAGCAGGTCGCGCGCATCGCCCTGCCCGACGTACGGCTGGCCCGTGACTGACCTCGCCCGATTGCCCGAGGCAGCAACGTCTCGGCTTGGCGCAATATCTTTGATTGTCCCAGACTATGATGACGCTATCGGCTTTTTCTGCAAAGGCTTGGGCTGGACCCTGAGCGAGGATGTGGCCCAAGGCCACAAACGCTGGGTCACGGTGCAGCCCCCCGGAGGTGGATGTCGCCTTGTTTTGGCACAGCCCGCTGATCCACTCCAAAACAGCGCCATCGGCGCGCAGGGCGGTGGTCGGGTCTGGCTGTTCCTGCACACAGATGACTTTGCAGCGGAGCAAGCGCGGCTTGTCGCAGCAGGTGCCGTCTTTGAAGAAATCCCCCGTGATGAACCCTATGGGCGCGTGGCGGTCTGGCGTGATCCTTGGGGCAACCGATGGGACTTGATAGAACCCCGGCCATGACCTCGCCCCTCAAGACACTTTGCTTCAAGGCCGCATAAATCTCTCATGTTGACGAAGGCGGCGAGCCTGCCATAATTGGACAAATTTTCTTACCAGTTTACATCCTGCGCAAGATCCCCAAAGGGACATGGATAAGGGAGGACAACCGCATGCATGCAGCCCTCGGGCTATCCCGCCTGATCGACGGGGTCACAACGGTGATCGGGAAATCCGTGATCTGGCTGATCTTTGCCGCGATCTTGATCAGCGCCATCAACGCGGTGACGCGCAAGCTGTGGTCCTTGTCCTCAAACTCATGGCTTGAGGCGCAATGGTATCTCTTTGGCGCGGCCTTCATGCTCGGGGCGGCCTATACGCTCAAGGAAAACGAACATATCCGCATCGACATCTTTTATGGCAGCAGGTCGCGGCGCGTGCAGCACTGGATCGACCTCTTTGGCCATGTGGTGTTCTTGCTGCCCTTCGTGACGCTGATGGCGTGGATGCTGTGGCCCTACTGGATTGATGCATTCCGCTCGGGGCAAGTGTCGACCAATGCCGGGGGCCTGTTGATATGGCCCGCGCGCGCGATCCTGTTTGCGGGGTTTGTGCTGCTGACCTTGCAGGCGGTTTCCGAGATCATCAAGAAAATCGCGATCATGCGCGACCTTATTCCTGACAGTAACCCCTTCATCAGCCCGGCCGAACAGGCCGCCCAAGGCGTGCAAGAGATCACCAGCGGTGCAGAGGTGCGGAAATGATGGAACTTATCGCACAGAACATGGCGCCGATCATCTTCACCAGCTTGGTGATCTTTCTCTTGCTTGGCTATCCGGTGGCGTTTTCGCTGGCGGCCAACGGGCTGATCTTCTTTGCCATCGGCGTCTGGCTTGCGCCCTATTCGTCGGGCACCATCACGCTGGATTGGCCTTTGCTTTACACCATGCCCCAACGATTGTGGGGGGTGATGTCAAACGAGACACTTTTGGCCATTCCCTTCTTTACCTTCATGGGGATCGTGCTGGAGCGCTCGGGCATGGCCGAGGATCTTTTGGACACCGTGGGCCAGCTTTTTGGCCCCATTCGCGGTGGTCTCGCCTTTGCGGTGGTTCTGGTGGGCGCACTGCTCGCCGCTACAACCGGCGTGGTGGCCGCGAGTGTGATTGCCATGGGGTTGATCTCGTTGCCGATCATGCTGCGTTATGGCTATGACCGGAAACTGGCCACCGGGGTGATCACCGCCTCGGGGACCTTGGCGCAGATCATTCCGCCGTCTTTGGTGCTGATCGTGCTGGCCGACCAGTTGGGCAAGTCGGTGGGCGATATGTATCGTGGTGCGCTTTATCCGGCCTTGATCCTTGCCGGTGTCTATATGGGCTATGTCGCGATGATCGCCATCTTCCGCCCGCACATGGTGCCTGCCCTACCGCTTGAGGCGCGCACATTGGGCGGTGGGGTCACCTCGCTTTTGGTCGCGCTCGCCGTGGCGACAGGGATTGGCTACTTGTCGCATTATTGGTTCTACGAGGCTTGGGGCGCCAATGCCGATGTTCTGGGCGCCACATTGGGGGTTGCGGCGATCTATGCCTTTGCGCTGGCGGACAGGTTCCTGAAGCTGAACCTGTTGTCGCGGCTGGCCAGTCAGGTGATCATGGTGCTGATCCCGCCGCTTGCCTTGGTGTTCTTGGTCTTGGGCACGATCTTTATCGGCCTTGCCACCCCGACCGAGGGCGGCGCGATGGGGGCTGTAGGTGCCATGGCCATGGCAGCGGCCAAGGGACGCTTCCAGATGCCGCTGCTTAATCAGGCTTTGATCTCGACGCTGCGATTGTCATCTTTCGTGATGTTCGTGCTGATCGGCGCGCGGGTGTTCTCGCTGACCTTCTACGGGGTCAACGGCCATATCTGGGTGGAGCATTTGTTGACCGGGGTGCCGGGTGGGCAATACGGCTTCTTGCTGGTCGTCAACCTTATCATCTTTATCCTTGGCTTCTTCATCGACTTCTTCGAGATCGCCTTCATCCTGATCCCATTGATCGCGCCGGTGGCCGACAAGATGGGGATCGACCTGATCTGGCTGGGGGTGATCATCGGGATGAACCTGCAGACCTCGTTCCTGACCCCGCCCTTTGGTTTTGCGCTGTTCTATCTGCGGTCAGTCGCAGCCAAGGTGCCTTATCTCGACCGGATCACTGGCAAGAACATTGCCGAGATCAAGACATCTGAAATCTACAAAGGGGCAATCCCCTTTATCGGGCTGCAGGTGTTGATGATCTGTGTCGTAGTCGCCTTCCCGCAACTGGTGATGCATTACAAAGGACCGATGGTGGACCCCTCGACGGTGGAAATCAAAGTGCCAATGTTGAACACGCTCAATCCCGGAGGGGCACCCAGTTTGGGGGCGCCAAGCCTTGGTGTGCCGCAACTTGGCGCACCAGTTATCAATCCCTAAGCACGCCCATCGCCCTTGGGCGTATCGCAAGACCAGCGCGAAGGTGCCGTGAAACGAAAAGGCCCCGAGGTTTCCCTCGGGGCCTTTCCTTTTGCTGTTCAGGGCTTAGAGCTTGCCAGCCTGCTGCTGCACCATCATGAAGGTGTCGTAGTTGTATTCGGCAATCTGAGCCCACAGGTAAGCGTCACGCTTGAAGGCGTCTTGGCTTTCCTTGATCTTCTTGAAGTTTTCGTTGGTGGCCGAGATTTCCGCATAGGTCGCGTTGGCAGCCTCGAAGGCACCGGCCAGCACATCCTGCGGGAAGGGCTTGAGCTGCGCGCCATTGGCGACAAGCGATTTCAGAGCCGTCGGGTTCTTGTGGTCATAAGAGGCCAGCATATTGGCGTTGGCCGCCTCGCACGCGGTCTTGATCGCGGCTTGGTAATGCGCCGGCAGTTCGTTCCACTTGGCCAGGTTGAACATGGTGGCCAGGGTCGGGCCGCCTTCCCAATAGCCGGGGTAATGATAAACCGGGGCCACCTTGAAGAAGCCAGCCTTTTCATCGTCATAAGGGCCAACCCATTCGGCCGCGTCGATGGTGCCTTTTTCCAGCGCCTGATAGATTTCGCCGCCCGGGATCTGCTGCGGCACAACGCCGAGCTTTTCCAGAACCTTGCCAGCAAAGCCCCCAACGCGCATTTTCAGGCCCTGCATATCGGCCAGCGAGGTGATCTCTTTGCGATACCAGCCGCCCATCTGCGCGCCGGTGTTGCCAGCGGCAAAGCCGATCAGGCCTTGGGTCGCGTAGAATTCGTTCAGCATGTCCTGACCGCCGCCGTAGTAGAGCCAAGCGTTCATCTGACGGGCGTTCATGCCGAAAGGCGTGGCGCAGCCGAGCGCAAAGGTCGGGTCCTTGCCCCAGAAGTAATAAGGCGCGGTGTGGGTCGCTTCGACGGTGCCAGCGGCCACGGCGTCTGCGGTTTCAAACGCCGGAACCAGTTCACCAGCCGGGAAGACTTGCAGCGTCAGCCCGCCTTGGGTCATTTCGCTGATGTATTTCGACATGGTTTCGGCAGCGCCGTAAATGGTGTCAAAGGCCTTGGGGAACGACGAGGCCACGCGCCACGTGATCTGGGGATTTTCCTGGGCAATGGCGGGTGCGGCAAGCGCTGCAGCACCGGCTGCGGCGACACCGCCGACAGTTGCCTTGGTCAGAAAGGAACGACGATCCATATAAGTTCTTCCTCCACTATTGGCCCTCGGCTCCTCCTCGGGCGTTTTGATACTGACAGAAATGCTAACCACCGATCTTGGGTTTGAGAACAGAAATCTTTGTCACTTGGCGGTTTTTGGTAATTTTTTCTTACCACTACCGCCGCAATTCACAAAAGAACCGGTCAGACGCCATATTTCTCCCCGATGTCCCTTCCCTTCAGCCAGCCCTTGCCTATCTAGGGCGCAACGCAGCACGTCAAGCAGGGTAATCCTTTGACCTATCTTCTTTTTGTTGTCGGCCTTTTGGGGCTGTTCTTCGGGGGCGAATATCTGGTGCGCGGGGCCTCATCGATTGCCCGACGCTTTGGCATCTCACCCTTGGTCATTGGCTTGACCATTGTCGGCTTTGGCACCTCGGCGCCCGAAATGCTGGTCTCGGTCAATGCCGCCCTTGCCGGGCAGCCCGCTATTGCGATTGGCAATATTCTGGGCTCCAACATCGCGAATATCCTGTTGATCCTCGGCCTCTCGGCGCTGATTGCACCGCTGATCATCCCGGCTCGACGCCTTGCGCGCGATTTGGCCTTTATGCTGGTGGCCACCGGGGTGATCTGGGTGATGCTACTCGACGGTATGGTCTCGCGCATCGAAGGCGGGGTGCTGCTGGCAGGTCTGGCCGTGTTTTTGTTCATGGCGTTTTCATCCGGATCGGTGCCACAAGAGGACGATCCTTTGGAAACCAGCGTTGCAAAGGCCGCGCTGATGACGGTGGGCGGTCTGGTGCTTTTGGTGATCGGCGCGCATTTCTTGGTCGACAGTGCCACAACAATCGCCCGGACCTTGGGCATCTCTGAAGCGGTGATCGGATTGACCATCGTGGCGGTCGGCACCTCATTGCCGGAACTGGCGACCAGCGTGATTGCCGCCTATCGCCGCCAGACCGAGATTGCCGTGGGCAATATCGTGGGCTCAAACATCTTCAACATCTTTGGCATTTTGGGTGTTACGGCGCTCATTGCGCCGATACCCTCTGAGGCGCGGTTTGCCATGATCGACATGCCTTGGGTGGCAGGCACAGCGGTCGGCCTTTCAGTGCTGGCCGTTTGGCTTGGCGGCTTGCCACGCGTGGCCGGGGTGGCGCTTTTGGCGGCCTATGGCGGTTATCTGGCGTTGATGGGCTAAACGGCCGCTGACTCAGCCGCGCAAACCGCTGCCGATTTGCGTTTCTTTCGATGGGGCGGGCGTTCTTGTAATAAAACTACAAGAATTGCCCGCCCCGCGACATTTTAGACGTCGATTTGCGGTTGACGCCCCCTACCCCGGCCCCTAAGTTCCGGCTCGATGGCTTGGGGGGCGGCGATGCGCAGGCTAAACGTAATCGTAGGACTGTGGTGCATGGGTCGGTAACGACAGCCCATAACGGCTCCCATGCGCCCCCGGATCTGACCCCCGGGGGCTTTTTGTTGAGATAGGGCCGCAGGATGCGCGGCCAGAATGAGGAAAGACCGATGACAAAGGCGATGACCGGCGCAAGAATGGTGGTGCAGGCCCTGAAAGATCAGGGCGTGGAGGTGGTCTTTGGCTATCCTGGTGGCGCGGTGCTGCCGATCTATGACGAGATCTTCCAGCAAAACGACATCAAGCACGTGTTGGTGCGCCATGAACAGGGCGCGGTCCACATGGCCGAGGGCTATGCCCGCTCCACCGGCAAGGTGGGTGTCGCACTGGTGACCTCGGGGCCGGGCGCGACCAATGCGGTGACGGGTCTGGTCGATGCGCTGATGGATTCTATTCCGATCGTTGTGTTGTCGGGCCAGGTTCCGACCTTCATGATCGGCACCGATGGGTTTCAAGAGGCCGATACGGTCGGCATCACCCGGCCTTGCACCAAGCATAACTGGCTGGTGAAAGACACGGCCAAACTGTCCGAGGTCATTCATCAGGCGTTCCACGTCTCGCGCTCAGGTCGTCCCGGCCCGGTTCTGGTCGACATTCCCAAGGACGTGCAGTTCGCTACATCCGAATACACGCCGATGCCGAAGGCCAAGGTGGATCATTACCAGCCGCGCGTGAAGGGCGACATCGACGCCATCACCCGCATGGTGGAAATGCTGGAAACCGCCGAACGCCCGCTGTTTTATACTGGCGGCGGTGTCATCAACTCGGGCACGGCGGCAAGCCAGTTGTTGCGCGAGTTTGTTGAGGCCACCGGTTTCCCCATCACCTCAACCTTGATGGGGCTTGGCGCCTATCCGGCCAGCGGCGACAAGTGGCTGGGCATGCTGGGGATGCACGGGCTATATGAGGCCAACCTTGCCATGCATGGCTGCGATCTGATGCTGAACATCGGCGCGCGCTTTGATGACCGCATCACCGGCCGCATTGCCGATTTCAGCCCGAAGTCGAAAAAGGTTCATGTCGATATTGATCCGTCCTCGATCAACAAGGTGATCCGGGTCGATGTGGGGATTGTGGGCGATGTGGCCCATGTTCTGGAAGATGCGCTGCGCATCTGGAAGGCCCGTGGCCGCAAGGTCAACAAAGAGGGTCTGGCCAAGTGGTGGAAACAGCTTAACGAATGGCGCGCCGTGAAGTGCCTGAGCTACACCAATTCAACCAAGACGATCAAACCGCAATACGCGCTGGAGCGCCTGGAAGCCCTGACCAAGGGTATGGACCGCTATATCACCACCGAAGTGGGCCAGCACCAGATGTGGGCCGCGCAGTTCTTGGGCTTTGAAGGCCCGAACCGTTGGATGACGAGCGGAGGCCTTGGCACCATGGGCTATGGCCTGCCCGCCTCGATCGGCGTGCAGATTGCCCACCCGGAGGCTTTGGTCATCAACGTCGCGGGGGAAGCGTCGTGGCTGATGAACATGCAGGAAATGGGCACCGCGATGCAGTTCCGCGCGCCGGTCAAGCAGTTTATCCTGAACAACGAACGTCTTGGCATGGTGCGCCAGTGGCAAGAGTTGCTGCACGGCGAGCGGTATTCCTCGTCCTGGTCGGAATCGCTGCCTGATTTCGTGAAGCTGGCCGAGGCCTTTGGCTGCAAGGGCATCAAGTGCCAAGACCCCAAGGATCTGGATGACGCGATCATGGAGATGCTCCAGTACAACGGCCCGGTGATCTTTGATTGTCTGGTGGAAAAGCATGAAAACTGCTTCCCGATGATCCCGTCGGGCAAGCCGCATAACGAGATGCTTTTGGGCAATGCCGATACGCAAGGCGTCATCAAAGCCGCAGGCGCGGTGCTGGTGTAATCGGGCGGAGCGGGGGCCAGCCCCCGCACCCCCGGGATATTTATGAACAGATGAAAGAGGACCAAGCATGTCCGCACTGAACATCAAAAAGGGCTCGACCAGCCATTCCGCCTATGACCTGCGCGATTCTCATGCGCAGGGCGTGGTGAGCCATACGCTGGCCGTGATCGTCGAGAATGAGCCGGGGGTTTTGGCCCGTGTGATCGGTTTGTTTTCGGCACGTGGGTATAACATTGACAGCCTGACTGTGGCCGAGGTCGATCACACCGGGCACCGCAGCCGGATCACGATTGTCACCTCTGGCACGCCGCATGTGATTGACCAGGTGGAAAAGCAGCTGAGCCGTCTGGTGTCGGTTTATGCCGTGCATGACCTGACCGCCGAGGGGCCGTCGGTGCAGCGCGAGTTGGCCTTGATCAAGGTCGCCGGCAAGGGCGAGCACCGGATCGAGGCGCTGCGGCTGGCCGAGATTTTCCGCGCCCATGTGGTGGACAGCACCTTGGAAAGCTTCATCTTCGAGATGACCGGTACCCCGGAAAAGATCGACAGTTTTGCCGATTTGATGCGCCCCTTGGGGCTGCGGGAATTGGCGCGCACCGGGGTTGCGGCGCTCTCGCGCGGCGCCTGACGAGGGGCGGCGAACAACAGGCTGTGACATTTCGTGCAAAGGGCGTGGCGGGCATTTCCGCCGCGCTCTTTTCGCATTATGCTGCCGCGCAAATGGGAGAATGCCGATGATCGTCGAACTGGGCCATTTTGCGCTGATCCTTGCCTTTGCGGTTGCGCTCGTGCAGGCCACCCTGCCCTTGTACGGCGCCGCGCGGCGCGACAGTCGGTTGATGGCCTTGGCGGAACCGGCAGCGCTTGTGCAACTGATCCTGATCGCCACAGCCTTTGCCGCGCTGACCTATGCCTTTGTGGTGTCGGACTTTTCCTTGCGGCTTGTCACGCTGAATTCACACACCGACAAGCCGATGCTGTACAAGATTTCCGGCGTTTGGGGCAACCATGAGGGCAGTCTGCTCTTGTGGTCGCTGACCTTGGCGCTGTTTGGCGCCTGTGCGGTTTGGTTTGGCGACAACCTGCCGGCCACGTTGAAGGCGCGGGTTTTGGCCGTGCAAGGCATGGTCGGTGTGGCGTTCTTGGCCTTTATGCTCTTCACCTCGAACCCCTTCTTGCGCCTGGCAAATCCGCCGTTGAATGGCGATGACCTGAACCCCCTGCTGCAAGACCCCGGTTTGGCCTTTCATCCGCCCTTCCTGTATCTGGGCTATGTCGGCCTTTCGATGGCCTTCTCCTTTGCAGTGGCCGCGCTGATTGAGGGGCGGGTGGATGCGGCTTGGGCGCGTTGGGTGCGGCCTTGGACGCTGGCGGCTTGGGTGTTCTTGACCATCGGCATCGCGCTCGGGTCCTGGTGGGCCTATTATGAGCTTGGCTGGGGCGGCTTTTGGTTCTGGGACCCGGTGGAAAACGCGAGCTTCATGCCGTGGCTGATTGCCGCCGCCCTGTTGCACAGCGCCATTGTGGTGGAAAAGCGCGAAAGCCTGAAGGCTTGGACCATTCTCTTGGCCATCATGGCCTTTGGCTTTTCGCTGATCGGCACCTTCATCGTGCGCTCGGGCGTCATTACATCGGTGCATTCCTTTGCCAATGACCCCGAACGCGGTGTGTTCATTCTGATGATCCTTGGCGTGTTCATGGGCGGCGCCTTGACGCTTTTTGCCTTCCGCGCCAGCGCTTTGGAGGCGAAGGGGCTGTTTTCCATCGTCAGCCGCGAAAGCGCGCTTTTGGCAAATAACGTGCTTTTGGCGGTGTCGTGTTTCGTGGTCTTCATCGGCACGATCTGGCCTCTTGTGGCCGAGATGCTGTGGGACCGGAAACTGTCGGTTGGGGAGCCGTTCTTTAATGCGGCCTTCACGCCCTTTATGGTGCTCTTGGCGCTGATCCTGCCCGTGGGGGCGATGATGCCGTGGAAACGGGCCGAGATCCGGCGCAGCTTGCTGCCCTTGCGCGGGGCGTTGGCACTGGCTGTCGCGCTGGGGCTGTTGATCTATGCGATGCAGAGCGGGCGGTCGGCCTTGGGGCCGATTGGCGCGGGCTTGGGCGCTTGGGTGGTGTTTGGCGCCGCCGTTGATCTGTGGACGCGGGCTGGTCGCGGTGGCATTGGCAGCCGGTTGAGCCGTCTTGGCCGCATGGGCAGGGCCGATTGGGGCAAGGCCACAGCGCATTCCGGCCTTGGCGTCACGATCTTTGCCGTGGCCGCCATGCATGCTTGGGCGGTTGAGGATATCCGCGTGGTCCGCGTTGGGGAGACCTTCCCGGTTGGCCCCTATGAGGTGCTTTTGAAAGACGTGCGCGATGTGCAGGGGCCGAACTACCTGTCGACCACTGCCGAGATGGTGGTGACGCGTGGCGGTGACGCGGTGGCGACACTTTACCCAGAAAAACGCGTCTACCCGGTGCAGGCAATGCCGACCACCGAGGCGGCGATCGACTACGGCTTTACCCGCGACATCTATCTTGTGATCGGTGATCCGCAGGTTGGTGGCGGCTTTGCCGTACGCTCTTATGTCAAACCCTTTGCCAATTGGCTTTGGGGTGGCTCGGCGTTGATGGCCTTGGGCGGGTTCTTCAGCCTGACCGACCGGCGCTATCGCTTGGCGGCGGGGGCGCGGCGGCAAACGCCCGCCGCCCAACCGGCGGAGTGAGGCGGATGCGCGCCGCGCTTGCCCTGTCTTTGGCGCTGATGGGTCTGGTCCCGTCGGGCGTGATATTGACCGCCCCCCCTGCCCTTGCGGTGCAGCCCGATGAGGTGCTGCCCGACGCCGCGCTTGAAACACGCGCTCGTGCCATCTCGCGCGATCTGCGCTGCCCGGTCTGTCAAGGTGAGGCGATTGATGACAGCAACGCTCCGATCAGCCGCGATTTGCGGCTTTTGGTACGCGAACGGCTGGTGGCGGGTGACAGTGACGAGGAAGTGCTCGACTATATCGTTGCCCGCTATGGCGAATTCGTGCTGTTCAATCCGCGCGCCAGCGGGTCGGGGCTGATCCTGTGGCTGGCCGGGCCAGCCATGCTGTTGGCCGGGGGTGCCTTGGCCTTTGCCGTCACCCGGCGGCGCGCCAAGCCTGAGGCGGACCTGTCCGAGGCCGAACGCGCACGGCTGGCGGAACTGATGAAAGAGTGACGCGAGGTTTGGCTTTCCCCTATCGCCCGCGCGGCTATGCTGGCCCAAAGGGAGCGCGCCATGGACGACACTTCGATCACCTATGATCTGACCGATGGCATCGCCACGATCACGCTGAACCGACCCGAGGTGATGAATGCGCTCTCCGCGTCGCTGCGGCGGTCGCTGTTGGCAGCCTTGCTGCGGGCGCAGGGCGAGGCGCGGGTTCTGGTGCTGACAGGTGCGGGGCGGGCCTTTTGCTCGGGGCAGGATTTGCAGGATGCCGGCAAGATCGGGTCCTTCGACCTTGAGAGGATCCTGAACGAAGAATATGTGCCGATGATCAAGGCGATCACCGACAGTCCAATTCCGACGATTGCCGCCGTCAATGGCGCGGCAGCGGGGGCTGGGGCCAATCTTGCCTTGGCCGCCGATATCGTGATCGCTGCCGAAAGCGCCAGCTTCATTCAGGCCTTCACCCGGATCGGTCTGGTGCCAGATGCGGGCGGGTCCTACTGGCTGCCGCGCCAGATCGGGATGGCGCGGGCGATGGGGGCGATGCTCTTGGGCGACAAGATCAGCGCGACCCAAGCCGCCGACTGGGGCATGATCTATGAGACCGTGCCGGATGCGGGCTTTGCCACCCATGTGCGGGCGCGGGCGGCGCAATTGGCGGCGGGACCTGCCGTGGCCTATCGCGGGGTCAAGGCGATGCTGCGGGCGAGCTTTGGCCATGATCTTGATGCGCAACTGGCGCTTGAGGCGCGGTTGCAAGGGGCCTGTGGACAGACCATCGATTTCAGCGAAGGGGTCGCGGCGTTTTTGGAGAAACGTCCAGCGCGGTTTACTGGGGCCTGACTATTTGCGGCCCGCCTTGCGGGTGGAGAGCAGAAGATTGGTCTCCGACGTCACCACCCCTTCGATGCTGCGGATGCGGTAGATCACCTCGTCCAGCTCCAACAGCGTTTGCGTCGCCAGTTCCGCGATCAGGTCCCATTTGCCATTGGTCGAATGCACCGCCAGCACCGCCGGAATACCCGCCAGCCGCGCCATGACTTTCTCGCCGCCCTTGCCCTCGATCCCGATCATGATCAGGCCGCGCACCGGGGCGGCGGTGACATCCGACCGGGTCAGCACGGTAAACCCGGCAATCTCACCCTTTTCGGTCAACCGCTCCATCCGGCTGCGCACGGTGGCACGGCTGAGGCCCAAACGGTCGGCCAGATCGGACAGCGCGGCACGCCCGTCGCGGCGCAACTCCGCAATCAGCCGCTGGTCAGTATCGTCCATGATGCGCAATCCTGTCGCCGTTTCGGACAAAGCCTTTAACAAAACGGTTCAAATGTCGCTAGGATTCGTCGCGGCATGGCGCAAGAATTTGCGAAACCCGAGGAGAGACACATGCCCAACTGCATCCTGATAGGCGCCCCGATTGACGAAGGCCAGCGCCGCGCGGGCTGTGTGATGGGGCCAGCGGCCTACCGGGTGGCGGGGTTGGCGTCGGCGATTGCCGAATTGGGCCATGGGGTGGAAGATTGGGGCGATTTGGCCGCGGCCGAGGTGACGGCCGCCCCCTGCCCCAACCCGGCCGTGCATGATCTGGACCGGGTCTTGGGCTGGACCGAGGCGCTGTGCGACCGGGTCGATGACGCGCTGAGCGCAGGCGGGATGCCGATCATTCTGGGCGGCGATCACAGTCTTGCCTTGGGATCGGTGGCGGGGGCTGCGGCCTTTGCCAAGCGGCAGGATCGGCCCTTGTTCCTCTTGTGGCTGGATGCCCATTCCGATTTCCACACGCCTCTGACCACCACCAGCGGCAATCTGCACGGCACCCCCGTCGCCTATATCGCGGGCCGCGAGGGGTTTGACGCCTTCCCCCCATTCCCGCAACCCATTGCGCCGGAACGGATTTGCCTTTTCGGCATCCGCTCGGTTGATCCGGCAGAGCATGCCGCGCTTTTGAAGGCCGATATTGCGATCAACGACATGCGGGTTTTGGACGAGCGCGGCATCGTAGCCCCCTTGCGCGAGTTTCTGGATCAGGTGCGCGCAGTCGGGGGGATGCTGCATGTGTCTTTGGACGTAGATTTCCTCGACCCCTCCATCGCGCCTGCCGTTGGCACCACGGTGCCGGGCGGCACCACCTTCCGTGAGGCGCATCTGGTGATGGAGCTCTTGCACGAAAGCGGTCTCGTCACCTCGCTGGATTTGGTGGAGTTGAACCCGTTTCTGGACGAGCGCGGTCGCACGGCCAAGCTGATGGTGGAATTGGTCGGCTCGATGATGGGCCGCAAGGTGTTTGATCGCCCGACCCGGAGTTTCTAAAGATGATTGCCCCCTCGAAACAAGCTTTTGTGCCGTTCTTGTCCGTCGCCAATATGATGCGGCTTGTCCATGCCATTGGGGTGGAGCAGGTGATGATCGACCTCGCCGCCGAGATCGAGGCCGATTTCCGCCGCTGGCCGCTCTTCGACAAAACCCCGCGCGTGGCCAGCCATTCGGATGTGGGGGTGATTGAGCTGATGCCAACGTCTGATGGCGAAACCTATGGCTTCAAATATGTGAACGGCCATCCGTCAAACATGAAGCGCGGGCTGCAGACCGTCACCGCCTTCGGCCTTTTGGCCGATGTGGCCACGGGCTACCCCTTGCTTCTCAGCGAAATGACGATCCTGACCGCACTGCGCACGGCGGCAACCAGCGCCATGGCGGCCAAGTGGCTGGCGCCCAAGGGGGCCACGACCATGGCCTTGATCGGGAATGGCGCGCAGGCGGAATTTCAAGCGCTTGCCTTCAAGGCGGTCTGCGGGATCACGGAAGTGCGGCTTTACGACATTGACCCGGCGGCCACGGCAAAATGCGCGGGAAATCTCGCCGGGCGCGGGCTGGAAGTGGTCAGTTGCGACACGGCGGAAAAGGCGATTTTGGGGGCTGACATCATCACCACTGTGACCGCCGACAAGCAATATGCCACCATTCTGACCGACAATATGGTCGGCGCGGGCGTGCACATCAACGCGGTCGGCGGCGATTGCCCCGGCAAGACCGAATTGCACAAGGATATCCTGACCCGGTCGGCTGTCTTTGTAGAATACCCGCCCCAAACGCGCGTTGAGGGCGAAATTCAACAGATGGACCCCGATTTTCCGGTGACAGAGCTTTGGCAGGTCATCGCAGGCACCGCGGCCGGCCGCACTGATGCGCGCGACATCACGCTCTTTGATTCCGTGGGCTTTGCGATCGAGGATTTCTCGGCCCTTCGCTATGTGCATGGCAAGCTGGCCACCCTTGGGCTGGCTGAGCAGTTGGACATGATCGCCGACCCCGATGACCCGCGCGATTTGTTCGGGATGTTGATGCGCGCGGCCTAAGCTTTGCGCCCTCCTTGGGCGACTTCGTCTTCTCGTCGCGCGATGCGTGACGAAGTCATCGAAGAGCGGCCCCAAACCTTGCATACCAAGGCTTGATTGGTGTAGATATTCAACACCAAAATATAGAACCTTGCAGCAAGGCGGCGTGACGTGAGCGATACCCCGGAAGACATTGAAACCGCAGGCGAAATGCCCGAGCGCCCCGCCTATCACGGCCCCCAGATCGACATCGTCGATGAAATGAAGACGGCCTACCTAGATTACGCGATGAGCGTGATCGTCAGCCGTGCCATTCCCGACCTGCGCGATGGGCTGAAACCGGTGCACCGCCGCATCCTTTTTGCCATGCAAGAATCGGGCAACACGCACGACAAGGCATACCGCAAATCAGCCCGTCCGGTGGGCGATACGATGGGCAAATACCACCCCCACGGCGACTCTGCGATTTATGATGCGCTAGTGCGGATGGCGCAGCCGTTCAGCATGTCGCTCAAGCTTTTGGACGGCCAAGGCAACTTCGGCTCGATGGACGGCGATTCAGCGGCGGCCATGCGCTATACCGAAGTGCGGATGGACAAGCCCGCCGCGTTTCTGATGGCGGACATCGACAAGGAAACTGTCGAGTTTCAAGACAATTACGACGGCAAAGACCGTGAGCCGACCGTCCTTCCCGCCCGTTTCCCGAACATGCTGGTCAATGGCGCCGAAGGCATCGCCGTCGGCATGGCCACCCGCATCCCGCCCCACAATCTGGGCGAGGTGATCGACGGCACGCTGGCGATGATCGACAATCCTGACATCAGCATGGAACAGCTGATGGAGATCATCCCTGCCCCCGATTTCCCCACCGGGGCTACCATTCTGGGCCGGTCCGGCGCGCGTAAAGCCTATCTTGAGGGCCGCGGCAGCGTCATCATCCGCGCCAAGACCCATGTCGAAGAAATCCGCAAGGACCGCTGGGCGATCATCGTTGATGAGGTGCCCTATCAGGTCAACAAAGCGCGGATGATTGAAATCATTGCCGAAATGGTGCGCGATAAGAAGATCGAGGGCATCTCAGGCGTGGCGGATGAATCCGACCGCATTGGCGTGCGGGTGGTGATCGAGCTGAAACGTGACGCCACGGCGGATGTCGTGCTCAACCAGCTTTACCGCTTTACGCCGATGCAGACCTCGTTTGGCTGCAACATGCTGGCCTTGAACGGCGGGCGGCCCGAGCAGCTGACCCTGCGCGATTTCCTGAGCTACTTCATCGTCTTCCGGGAAGAGGTGGTGGCCCGGCGCACCGCCTTTGAACTGCGCAAAGCGCGCGAGCGGAGCCATGTGCTCTGCGGTTTGGCCGTGGCGGTTTCCAACGTGGATGAGGTGGTCAAGACCATCCGCGCCTCGGCCGATGCCGCCGAAGCGCGCGACAAGCTGATGACGCGGCGCTGGCCCGCACATGAGATTGCGCCCTTCATCCGGCTGATCGACGATCCCAGCCACACCTTGAACGAGGACGGCACCTATAACCTCTCCGAGATTCAAGCCCGCGCCATTTTGGAGCTGCGCCTGCAGCGCCTGACGCAACTTGGCGTCAAGGAAGTGACCGACGAGCTTGAGGAACTGGCGGCCAAGATCAAGGATTACCTAGACATCTTGGGCTCACGCGACCGGATCATGGCGATCATCTCGGATGAATTGCGCGAAGTGAAGTCCATGTTCGCCGTGCCGCGCCGCACCGAGATTGTCGACTGGGCCGGCGACATGGACGACGAGGACCTGATCGAGCGCGAGGATATGGTCGTTACCATCACCTCTGGCGGCTATATCAAGCGCACCAATCTGGCCGAATTCCGCGCCCAGAACCGCGGCGGCAAAGGTCTGGCCTCCATGCAGACCAAAGAAGACGATGTGGTGACCACGCTGTTCGTGGCCAACACCCACACGCCTTTGCTGTTCTTCACGACCGATGGCATGGTTTACAAGATGAAGACCTGGCGTCTGCCGCTGGCCGGGCGCACCGCCAAGGGCAAGGCTATGGTCAACATTCTGCCCATCGCCCAAGGGGTGAGCATTGCCGCGCTGATGCCGGTGGATGTGCCCGAGGAAGAATGGGAAAATCTGCAAATCGTTTTTGCGACGTCAGATGGCGATGTGCGGCAGAACGACCTGTCGGATTTCACCAACGTGATGCGCAACGGCAAGATTGCGATGAAGCTGCCCGAAGGGGTGACGCTGGTGAATGCCGCGATTGCCGATGAGAATGACGATGTGATGCTGGTCACCGAATTGGGCCGCGCGATCCGCTTCTCGACCCAAGAAATCCGCGTGTTCAAATCGCGCGGATCAACCGGTGTGCGCGGGATTCGTCTGGCCGAAGGCGATACGGTCGTATCGATGGCGATCATCCGTCACTTTGAGGCCGAGGCAGATGAGCGTGCGGCCTATCTCAAGCAGCGCCGTCTGATGGCGGGCGTGACCGAGGATGAGGCGGATGACGAAGAGGAAAGCGTCGCCGTTGGCCAACTGAGCCCCGAACGCTATGCCGAGATGTCGGCGGCCGAAGATCTGATCCTAACCATCACCAAGGGCGGATCGGGCAAACTGTCGTCCAGCCACGACTACCCGGTGCGCGGGCGTGGCGGTATGGGGGTCAAGGCCATCTCGCCCGGCCCGCGTGGCGGGCGGATTATTGCCTCCTTCCCGGTGACCTCCAGCGACCAGATCATGCTGGCCACCTCGACCGGCCAGTCGATCCGGGTGCCGGTGGAGCAGATCAGCTTCCGCTCGCGCTCGGCAGGTGGGGTGCGGGTGTTCAATGTTGGTGCCGAGGAAGAGGTGGTCTCGGTCGCACGCGTCGCCGAGCAGGGCGAGGATGAACAGGCTTGAGGCGCGGCTGGCCGAACTGGCCGCCGCGGGGCAAACCATCACCTATGGCGCGCTGGCCCGTGAGATGGGCTGGCGCGTGCAGGATCTGACCGCCGCACTTGAGGCGTTGATGGAGATGGACGCAGCCAAGGGCCAGCCCCTGCGGGCGGCACTTTGCGAAGGGCGGCTGTCTGGCGGAATGCCGGGACGCGGGTTTTTCGAAAAGGCGGCAGAGCTTGGCTGTAATCTGTCAGACCCTGCGGCCTTTGTGGCCCAGACCCGGGCCGCGTTAAGGGGCTGGTAATTGGCCCATGGTTCACTTCCCCAAAATGGGGATGCCGATGGACCTTTATCATTGCATGATCGAGCTGCGGGCCGAAGCGCACGCTTTGGCCTTTGCCCGGGCCACCAGCGATTGGATGGGGCACTTGCAGGCGCGCGGGCTGGTTTCCGACTGGCGGTTGATGCGGCGCAAGTTCGGGCTGGCTTCGGGACCGCACAGCGATTTCCTGTTGGAAATCTCGCTCCCCAATCTTGCCGGGCTCGACACTGCCTTTGCCGCCTTGTCCCAAGCCGATGATGAGGCCAGCCGATGTTACGACCGGATGCATGGCATGATCGCCCGCGCCGATGTCGGGCTTTACCGCCCCTTCCCCGATGCCAGCCCCCGTGAACGCATCGCCTTGATCTAGGCCGGGCGGGGCGATACATCCGACCCCATGGAAACTCTTCACATCATTGGCGGCGGCATGGCCGGATCCGAAGCCGCCTGGCAGGCGGCTGAAATGGGCGTGCCCGTCGTCTTGCACGAAATGCGCCCCGCCGTGGGCACATTCGCGCATCGTACCGGGCATTTTGCCGAAATGGTCTGCTCCAACTCGTTCCGCTCGGACGATGATGAGCGCAACGCGGTGGGCCTTTTGCATTGGGAAATGCGCGCGGCCAAAGGTCTGGTCATGGAAATGGCCAGCCGCCACCGCCTGCCCGCAGGCGGCGCTTTGGCCGTGGACCGCGATCCCTTTGCAGAGGCGGTGACCGAACGGCTGCTGAGCCACCCGCTGATTTCAGTCGACTACGGCGAGGTGAGCGAGCTGCCGCATGAGGGTCATTGGATCATCGCCACCGGGCCGCTGACCTCGGGTGCCTTGGCGCACAGCATTCGCGCCGAAACCGGGGCCGATGCGCTGGCGTTTTTCGATGCCATTGCCCCGATCGTTTATGCCGAGTCGATCGACATGTCGGTGGCCTGGCTGCAATCGCGATATGACAAAGGCGAGACTGAAGAAGAACAGCGCGCCTATATCAACTGCCCTATGGACAAGGCGCAGTATGAGGCCTTTATCGACGCGCTTCTCGCCGCCGACAAGACCGAGTTTCATGAGGGCGAAACGGCAGGCTATTTCGATGGCTGCCTGCCGATCGAGGTCATGGCCGAGCGCGGGCGCGAGACGCTGCGCTTTGGCCCAATGAAGCCGGTGGGCCTGACCAATCCGCACAGGCCGGAAAAACCCTATGCCGTGGTGCAGCTGCGCCGCGATAACAAACTGGGCACGCTTTACAACATCGTCGGCTTTCAGACGAAGATGAAATACGGCGCGCAAACCGCTGTTTTCAAAATGATTCCGGGCCTTGAAACGGCAAGTTTCGCCCGTCTGGGCGGCATTCACCGCAACACCTTCCTGAACTCACCCACGCTTCTGGACGAGCAGATGCGGTTGAAATCCCGGCCCAATATCCGCTTTGCCGGGCAAGTGACCGGGGTTGAGGGCTATGTGGAATCGGCGGCCATGGGGCTTTTGGCGGGCCGGATGGCTGCGGTCGAGATGCTGGGGCGAACCCTGCCGCCCCCGCCACCCGAAACCGCCATGGGGGCCTTGGTCACCCATATCACCGGCGGGGCCGAGGCAAAAACCTTTCAGCCGATGAACGTCAACTTCGGGCTTTTCCCGTCGATTGACGCCAAGGGCGGCCGTCGCGGGCGCAAGGACCGCTACAAGGCCTATACCGACCGGGCCAAGGACGCGTTTCAGGCATGGCTGAGCGCGTAACCCGCTTTGCCCCCTCGCCCACCGGCCCTTTGCATCTGGGGCATGCCTATGCCGCGCTGGTTGCAGCATCACGCGGCGACAGGTTCTTGCTTCGGATCGAGGACATTGACCGCCCGCGCTGCACGCCAGAGTTTGAGGCCGGGATTTATGAAAATCTTGAGTGGCTTGGGCTGACATGGGAGCAGCCTGTCCTGCGGCAGTCCGCGCGGGCAGAGGCCTATGCGGCAGCCCTTGCACATCTGTCCGATCTTGGCCTGACATACCACTGCACCTGCACGCGCGGCGATATCAAGGCCGCGCTTTCAGCCCCGCAAGAGGGTGCCCCGATGATCGGGCCGGATGGGCCGGTCTATCCCGGCACCTGCCGAGGGTGCGGGCGTGACACCGGCGCGCTGCGGCTGAACATGGGCGCAGCCATGGCGCGGCTGGGGGCTGTTTCCTTTGAGGACACCGGCATAGACGCCGGAACCCATCGGTTCGATGCGACGCAGCTGATTGAAACCGTGGGGGATATCGTTCTGGCCCGGCGCGACATCGGCACGTCCTACCATATCGCCGTGGTCGTCGATGACGCGGCCCAAGGCATCACCGAGGTGACGCGGGGGCAAGATCTGTTCGCGGCCACTGCCATTCATGTGGTGCTGCAGCGGCTGCTTGGCCTGCCCACCCCGGCCTATCACCACCACCGGCTGATCCGCGACGATCAGGGCAAGCGGTTGGCCAAACGCGACGATGCGCGCGCGCTGTCGAAATACAGGGCTGAAGGGGCGACGCCCGCCGACATCCGCCGGATGGTCGGGCTCTAGCCGCTGCCAAGCCGGAAAGGCCCGGCAGCGACGCCGCGCGTTAGGCGCGTTCGGAGTATTCCATCAATTCAGTGTGCACGATGATCTCTTCATCGGCATTGATGAACGGCGGCACCATGATGCGCACGCCATTGTCCAAGACGGCCGGCTTGTAGGATTTGCTGGCCGTCTGGCCATTCTGCACCGGTTCGGTTTCCACCACGCGGCACTGGACCTTTTGCGGGATCTTCACGTTCAGCGGCTCTTCGCCGTAATACTGAACCGAAACCGTCATGCCATCTTGCAAGAAGGGGCGGCGGTCGCCCAGCAATTCGGCGTCCAACTCGATCTGCTCGTAGGTCTCGGCGTCCATGAACACCAGACGACCATCGGTTTCATAGAGAAACTGCTGATCTTTCATCTCCAGATCAACCTGATCGACCTTGTCTTCCGAACGGAAGCGTTCGTTCAACTTGCGCCCGTCGCGGAGGTTCTTCAACTCGGCCTGCGCAAAGGCCCCGCCCTTGCCGGGCTTGACGTGGCTGACCTTCACAGCCGCCCAAAGACCGCCGTCATGGTCAATGATGGTGCCGGGTTTCAGTTCGTTTCCGTTGATCTTGGCCATTGTGGCTAAACCTTGTCAAAAGGTTGAAATAGTTTGGACCGCCCCTATATCTGGCCTGTGTCCTGCGGGCAAGCGACCTAGATACGGTATCTCGACTTTTCAGCCATGCGCTGAGTGCATGGCAGTCATGCGAAAGATAAACGGCCGAATCGTAGCAAATTCGTTACAAGCAGCAGACGCAAGAAAGACAAGAGCAAGAACAGGATAACGAGCATGCTCGATTCCATCGATAGCACGGCATTCAACTTTGAACAGGGCCAGCGCGCACGCAAGCTGTTTGCGGCCGTGGTTCTGGCGGCATTGGATGATGCCATCGCCGACGACAAGAAATATGGCAATGGCCCCGACCAGATTGCCCGCTGGGCCCGCTCACGCGATGGCCGCGAGGTGCTGTCTTGCGCCGGGATCGACCCCAACGAGCGTGTGGTCAAAGGGCTGATGGAATTTGTCGCCAAGGGCGTGCGCACCAGCGTCGCGCTGAGCCGCGAAGAGTCAGAGCGTCGCCACGCCCAAGAGATGGATCAGGCCGAAGCCGCCTGATCTGTTGGCGGACCGCCAAAATGCCAAAGCGCCCCCTGGGGCGCTTTTTCTTTGGTCTATTCAGAAACGCGGTGCGTTACAAAAGCTCTTCCGAGGCCATGACCCGGACAATCTCGGCCCGCACCAACTTGCGAATGTTGCGGGTGATCCGCTCGCCCATCCGGCCCTGCAATTCTTCGCGCAACACATCGCGCACGATCTCACGCAACATCGCCTCATCGATCGGCAAGGCGATGTCATCGCCCTCTTCTGGCTCCAAAGCCTCGGCCGAACGGCCAGGCACTGGGGGCGCAGCCAACTCCTGCAAAACCGCCGCCTCGGCCTCATCGGCCCAAGCCTGATCCGGCTCTAGCGTACCCGCAACCCATGGATGGGCCGCCGGGGTTTCGGCCGCTTCGGCCCCGTCACTCTGCGCCCAACCGGGCAAGGCTTCGGCGTCCGGCGCGTCCAAGGCCGCGCCAAACTCAGGCGCAGGGCTGGCACCGCCCGCGCTGGTTTCGGCCCCTGCCTCGGCACGCTCGGCGGCCGTTTTCAGGATGAACACTGGTTCGGCATAGGCATCGACCTGATGCGCCTCCCACTCAGCTTCCTCCACATCCTCAGCCATCGGCGCGCCTTCGGCATCGGGGCCAAGGTCACCGGTCTCGGACTCCCAGTCGTCAGGCTGCTGGTTCACCCCAGCGCTGACATGGGCTAGAACGGCATCAAGCGGGGGCTGCGCGGCGATAAAGGGCGGCGCGTTTGACACAACGCGCAAGGCGGGCGTCAGCAGCAGCTTGTCGCCGTCAACCGGCGCACGGCCTGCACTGCTCAGCGGCCGCAGATCATCCGACACCAGCCGCCGGATCGACGACAAGACATCCTCGTTTCCGGTGGAATTCAACGCTTCCGACATGCCTGTCCCTGCCTAACCACTTAACCCTGCCCTTCGGGCTTTTGCCAAGCTTACCCAAAGCGAGCGTGTCGCACAAGAAAAAGGCCCGCATCGCTGCGGGCCCCTTTGAGACGGATTTATCGAAATCGACCGAAGATCAGTCAGCGATCTTTTGCAAGATGCGGTCCAGAGCCTTGCCCTGTGCCGAATGGGCCGGGGCGGATTTGACCGCGTTGTAATAGGCCTCGGGGTCAAAGGTCGGCACGCCAAGGTTCAGATGTTCGGCGGTCAAAAGCCCCATCGAGGCCAGAACCTGATAGACACCCACATAGCGATTGGCCTCTGCCTCCAGCCGTGAGGCACGGGCTGAAAGAAGGTTCTGCTCGGCGTTCAGCACATCCAATGTGGTGCGCGCGCCCAGAGTGGCCTCTTCGCGGACCCCGTCAAAGGCGCGCTGCGCGGCGGTCACCTGCTGGCGCCCCGCCTCGATCGAGGCTTGGGCCACCAAAAGCTGCGACCAAGCTTGCCCCACCGTCTCGCTGACCTGCACGACGCTTTGCAAGAGCCCAGCTTGCGCCGCCTCTTTGCCCGCCATGGCCTTGCGATAGCTGGCCGCATTGCGGCCGCCGGCTGACAGCGTTTGGCTTAACTGCAGGCCCAAACCGGTTGAGGCGATGCCGGCCTCAACATCCTTGCTGAGATCCACGCTGCCCGACAGCGTGGGCCCAAAGGCCGTGGCCGCAATCTTGACGTTCAGATCGGCCGCCGTCACCTGGTGCTGGGCTTGGATGACCACAGGATGGCCACGCTCGGCTACGGCCTTGGCCTCGTCCAGCGTTTTGGGAAGAGCCGGGGGTTTTGGCAGACTGGCAAGTTTGCCCGGATATTGCCCGGTCACCGCCTTGTAACGTTCCCGCGCCACCATCAATTGGCCCTGTGCGGCTGCCAGATTGGCATCCGAGGCCGCCAGTGCTGCTTCGGCCAGCGCGACATCGGTCTGGGTCACCTCGCCCACTTCGAACCGGTCCTTCGCGGCGCGCAATTCTTGCGTGATGACCCGAAGGTTGGACTGACGCAGCGCGACAATCTCCTGCTGAAGCTGCACGTTGACATAGGCCGAGACCGCCTGCAGCAGCACCTGCTGCTCGACGTTGACCAGCGCGGCCCGGGTGCTGAGCACCTGCGCCCGTGCCGCTTCAAGCGACAGCTTGCCGCGGCCACCCGCCCAAAGCACGACCTGTCCAGTCAATTCGACGCTGGCCGAGTTGGAGTTGTCGGCGCCGCCCAAGTTTGTGATATTCTGGTCAAACTGGCGCCAGCTGCCGCGCGACACAAAGTTCAACACCGGCCGCAGGTTTGCCATCGCAATCGCGGCATCCTCATCCGCGGCGCGCAGCACGGCCTGATTCTGATCCAACAGGTTCGACGACTTGTAAGCCGAGGCCAACGCATCCGCGAGCGTTTCGGCCTGCGCCAATGCGGGAACCACCGCAAAACCCGCTACAAACCCCAGCACTTTTAAGAACGTCCGCATCTATTGTGCCTTTCTAGCCGCTTTTCCGGTCTGCCTAGGTGCCGCGCCACCGCCATTTGGCTTGAGCAAGACCCGAGGCAGAGCCATGGGTTGCGACGATCATATTCTAAAGTGCGAATTCGTGTCGAGAGGCAAAACCGGAAATCACCGGTGCCGCCGCATTAAAGGCAAAACGCCAGACCATTTTTGACCGGGTCTTGTGGCCGATTTTCACCGCACCCAAGGGGCCGTCCATGAACAAGGCGGCAATCCGGCCACCATCTTTCAGCTGCGCAATCAGCGCCTGCGGGATCTCTTGTACCCCACCTTGCACCATGATCGCATCAAAGGGCCCACCTTTGGCACAGCCTTCGGCCAAAGGCCCTGCAACCACGGCGGCATTGTCCACACCCTCCGAGGCGAGCACCCGCTGTGCCTCAGCCGCCAGCGCTTCATTTTCTTCCACAGCAACCACCGCGTCGGCCATCCGGGCGATCACGGCCGACGAATAGCCCAAGCCGCAGCCCAGATCCAACACGACCTCGCCGGGTTGAATGTCTATGGCATCCAGCATCTTGGCCAGCGTGCGGGCCTCGAGCATCACCCGGTCGCCGCCAAGGCTGATGTTCTCGCCCACATAGGCGGCCTCGCGCTTGTCGGCGGGCACATAGACCTCACGCGGGACAGCCAACATGGCCTCGATGATTGGGAACTTGGTCACATCCTGCGGACGAACCTGCGTGTCGACCATCATCACTCGGCGGGCGGAATAGGCGCTCATTTGCAAACCTTTGGCATCAGGGGTCAAACTTGCCTTTGTCTTGCCACAGCCAGCGCGCAGGGGCAACGGGCCAATGCGCCACAGAGCGGCCGACGGCCGCAATGACCGGCGACAATTTCCGCAAACCGGGTGCGTTAAGCCACGATTCGTGAACCGAGGCTCACAAAGCTTCGGCGGATCGGGACGCGGGTCAGGGGATAACGCCACGCACAGTGTGTCGCCAGTTGACGAAGTGGCCGAAATCCGGACCGAATTCGCCCGCCTCAACGAGCGCGAGGCGGCACTGGGCCTAGGCCCGCCAATCCGTCGCGACGGGGCGCGGCTGCACAAGCGCTTAGGCCTTCAGCTTAAAGCGCTGGATCTTGCCAGTCTGGGTCTTGGGCAAGCCTTGCACAAAGACCACACGGCGCGGGTATTTGTAGGGCGCAATCGCCATTTTCACATGGTCTTGCAACAGCTTGACCATCAGCGCGTCGCCTGTCCGCCCCGGTGCCAGCACCACATGCGCCTCCACGATCATGCCGCGCTCTTCATCCGGCGCGCCCACCACCGCACATTCAGCCACATCCGGGTGCGACAGCAGCGCCGCCTCCACCTCCGGCCCGGCGATGTTGTAGCCCGCGCTGATGATCATATCGTCAGACCGGGCGGCAAAGTGGAACCGCCCTTCCTCATCTTGCCAGAAACTGTCGCCGGTCAGGTTCCACCCGTCGCGCACATATTTCTTTTGCCGTGGATCAGCCAGATAGCGACAGCCCGTCGGCCCTTTGACCGCCAGCCGCCCCACCTCGCCACGCGGCATTTCGTTCATATTGTCATCAACGATCCTAGCCTCATAGCCGGTCACAGGGCGGCCCGTGCAGGCCGGGCGATGGTCCTCGAAGCGATTGGTTAGGAAGATGTGCAGCATCTCGGTCGCGCCAATGCCGTCCAGCATCGGCTTGCCGGTCTTCGCCATCCACTCGTCATAAACCGGCGCGGGCAGCGTCTCGCCCGCACTGACCGCCGCCCGCAAGGACGACAGATCCGCGCCCTCCTCCATCGCCTTCAGCATCACGCGGTAAGCGGTGGGGGCGGTGAAACAGACCGTGGCCTTATGGGTTTGAATGATCTCAATCATGTTCGGCGGGCTGGCCTGTTCCAAGAGCGCCGCCGCCGCGCCAAAGCGCAGGGGAAACACCGCAAGCCCGCCAAGCCCGAAGGTAAAGGCCAAGGGCGGGCTTCCGACAAACACATCCTCGGGCGTGACCTGCAACACCTCACGCGCATAGCCGTCCGCGATGATCAGAAGGTCGCGGTGAAAGGCCATCGCGCCCTTCGGCTCGCCCGTGGTGCCCGAGGTAAAGCCAATCAGCGCGACATCATCGCGCCCCACCGGCGGCGCGGTAAAGCGCACCGACTTGCCCAAGGCCACGCGGTCCAACTCGGCGTCGTGGTTGGCGGTGCCGTCAAATCCGACAACGGTTTTCAGGAACTTTGAGTGTTTTGCACAGATGACCAACTCTTCCATCAACCGCGTGTCGCACAGCGCAAAGGCAATCTCGCCCTTATCGACGATCTGGCCCAACTCACCCGCCCGCAGCATCGGCATGGTGTTGACCACCACAGCGCCCGCCTTGGTGGCCGCCAACCAGCAGGCCACCATCGCTGGGTTGTTGGCTGACCGGATCAGCACACGATTACCGGGCTTTACGCCGTAATCCTCAACCAGCGCATGGGCTATGCGATTGGTCCAGTCCGACAGCTCCTTATAGGTCCGCATTCGGCCATTGCCGATCAGCGCGGTATGGTCACCAAAGCCGCGCTCGACCATGCGATCGGTCAATTCTACGGCTGCGTTCAGATATTCGGGATAGTCAAACCCCTCCAACCGAAACTCAGGCCATTCGTCGGCAGGCGGCAGGCGGTCGCGGGCGAAGGTATCACTATGGCCAGACGGTCCCAGCATGGCAGTCACTCCCCTTGTGTCGCCCCGTCTCGCGGGGTCCGTCTTGGTGCGCAGCGCAGATCAGTCTTGCGGTATTACGGCGGTGGCCTCGATCTCGACCTTGGCGCGGTCCTCAACCAAGGCCACCACCTGAACCAGCGCCATGGCCGGATAGTGCCGGCCAATGATCTCTTTATAAACCCCGCCCAAGCCCTTGAGACTGTCGAGATATTCTATCTTGTCCGTCACATACCAGGTCAGGCGCACCAGATGCTCGGGTTTCGCGCCTGCCTCGGCCAGCACCTCGACAATCGACCGCAGCGCCTGCGCCACCTGCCCGACGAACTCATCGGTCTCAAACTCGCAGTCCGCGTTCCAGCCGATGATGCCGCCAGTGAACACCATCCGGCCACTGGCCGCGACGCCATTGGCATAGCCGCGCGCGGGTTTCCAATGCTTCGGGTGCAAGATCTCGTGGCTCATGCCGCCTCCTCCAGATGCGCAGCCAGCCCGGCGCGCAGCGCCTCGGGCCAGCGTGCGGCTTTCATATTGTCAATCCAGACCAGCGTCAGACGCGCCCGCAGCCGCAGCTCTTCCCTCATCCGCCCGGTGATCTCCACCGCCACCGAACTGCCACCGAGCTTGCGCACGATCAGCGTGAAGGCCACCTTATCGCCCAGCCGCGAGGGGGCCATGAAATCCGCTTCGATATGCACCGTCGGCACCCCGTTGCGCATGCCCGCATTGTGCATCTGGGCAAAGCTCATCCCCACCTCATCAGCAAAGAAATTCTCGACGACCGAATTGGTCATCTCGAAATAGCGCGGGTAGAACACGATCCCGGCCGGGTCACAGTGGTTGAACTCAATCTGAATGATGCGGGTATAGCTCATCCCAAAAGGCTCCGCGCAATGACCACGCGCTGCACGTCGCTGGCGCCTTCGTAAATCCGCAAGGCCCTGATTTCACGGTATAAGCTTTCCACCGCAAAGCCCGTGCGCACGCCATCACCGCCATGCAGCTGCACCGCCATGTCGATCACCTTCTGCGCGGCCTCGGTGGCGTAAAGCTTAGCCATCGCCGCCTCGCGGCTGATGCGCGCGACCCCTTGATCCTTGGTCCAGGCCGCGCGGTAAATCAGCAGCGCAGCCGCATCGATCTGCAAAGCCATATCGGCCAAATGCCCCTGCACCATCTGATAATCGGTCAGCCGCCCCCCGCCTGCGCGCACCCGCCCGGTCCGCGCCAAGGCCTCATCCAAGGCGCGGCGCGCAAAGCCCAAGGCCGCAGCCCCAACGGTGGAGCGGAACACGTCCAAGACCGACATGGCAATCTTGAACCCCTCGCCGGGTTTTCCGATCAACGCACCCTCCGGCAGCACCACATCGTGGAGCCCCAGATGCGCCAAAGGATGCGGCGCCATCACCTCGATCCGATCCATCACCCGCAGGCCGGGCGCATCAGCGGGCAACAGAAACGCCGACAGCCCCTTGGCCCCCGGCCCCTCACCTGTGCGGGCGATGATCACATAAACATCGGCAATCCCGCCATTCGAGATATAGGTCTTCTCCCCGTTTAAGACCCAACCGCCCTGGCCCCGAACGGCAGTCGTGGCGGTCTGCGCCACATCCGACCCCGCCCCCGGCTCGGTCAGCGCAAAGCCGGAAATCGCCGCGCCCGCCCGCGTCCGCGCCAGCCATTCGCGCTGCTCGGCCGTGCCAAATAACGACACCGCCCCCATGCCCAACCCTTGCATGGCAAAGGCAAAGTCGGCCAGCCCATCATGGCGCGCCAAGGTCTCGCGCGTCAGACATAAGGTCCGCACGTCCAAAACCTCACCCTCACCCGCCCCGGTCGGCTGCAACCAGCCTCCCGCGCCCAAAGCGGCAACCAACCCTTTGCAGGCCCCATCCACATCATGGTGATCCACCGGCAAATGCGCCGCGCACCACGCCTCCAGCCCTGCGGCGTGGGCACGGTGGCGCTCTTCAAAGAAGGGCCAGCTCAGAAAACTTGTGTCAGCCATGATTTCATCTGTTCCTAAATATCCTCCGGGGGTCCGGGGGTGGAAAACCCCTGGGGCTGGCAACGGATGCCCCGCTCAATCACCCTGAAACACCGGTTTTTCCTTCGCGACAAAGGCGTGATAGGCGCGCTCGAAATCGCGGGTCTGCATGCAGATCGCCTGCGCCTGCGCTTCGGCTTCGATCGCCTGTTCCAGCCCCATGTTCCATTCTTGATTGAGCTGGGTCTTGGTCATGCCATGCGCGAAGGTCGGCCCTGCGGCGATGCGGCTGGCCAGTTTCCACGCCTCAGCTTCCAGCGCCTCGGGCGCATGGAGCGCGTTCCAAAAGCCCCAACGCTCGCCTTCGTCGGGGTTCAGGACACGTCCGGTGTACAAAAGCTCTGCCGCCCGCCCCTGCCCCACAATCCGCGGCAGCATGGCGCAAGCGCCCATATCGCAGCCCGCCAATCCCACCCGCGTGAACAAGAACGCGCATTTCGCCTCGGGCGTCGCCAGTCGCAGATCAGACGCCATCGCGACAATCGCCCCCGCTCCGACGCAGACCCCGTCCACCGCCGAAATGATCGGCTTGCCGCAGCCGATCATCGCCTTCACCAGATCGCCAGTCATGCGGGTAAAGGCCAAGAGTGCCTTCATATCCATGCCGACCAATGGCCCGATGATGTCATGCACATCGCCGCCCGAGCAGAAGTTCCCGCCGTTCGACGCAAATATCACCACGTCAACATCATCGGCATAGACCAGCGCGCGGAAGGTGTCGCGCAGCTCGGCGTAGCTGTCAAAGGTCAGGGGGTTCTTGCGGTCGGGGCGGTTCAGCCGGACGGTGGCGATCCGGTCCTTGACCTCCCACAGGAAATGCTGGGGCTGAAGCCCGGCCATCTTGGTCATGATTTCCCCATGCGTTTCAGAATTTCGGTCAGGCTGTCTAGGTCGGCCTCAGAGAGACCCGCGAAAAGCTTGTCCACCTCCGCCTCATGCTGCTGCGCCATCGCCTCAAAGGCCGTCAGCCCCTCGGGCGTCAGCGCGACAAAGACGGTGCGGCGGTCGGTGTCCGAGGGCGTGCGGCGCACCATGGCGTCGGCCTCCAGCCGGTCCACCACCGCCGTGGCATTGCCGTTGGAGACCAAAAGCATGCGGGAGAGCTCGCTCATCGTCACACCCTCACGGCGGCGATAGAGGGCTGCCATCACGTCAAAGCGCGGCAAGGTGGTGTCGTGGTTCACCCGCAGATACTCGCGCAAGGTGGCTTCGCTCATCCGCGTCACACCTAACAGGCGGATCCACATCTTCAGCCGACGCTTGGACAGATCGCTCACACTTCGCCCCCCGCGATGGTGATACACTGGCCGTTGATCCCCTCAGACCCAGCCCCGCAGAGGAAGAGTGCGGCAGCGGTCACCTCGGCGGGCTGGAACAGGCGGTTTTGCGGGTTCAGCCCCTCCAGCGCCGCGCGCGCTTCGGCCAGTGTCTTGCCGGTTTTCTCGGCAATCACTTGCACCGAATGGTCGGTCATTGGCGTGTCCAGAAAACCGGGGCAGATTGCGTTCACCGTGATGGGCTTGCGCGCCACTTCCAGCGCGAGCGAGCGGCACATGCCAATCACCCCATGCTTGGCCGCCGCATAGGGGGCCACCTTGGCATAGCCCTTAAGCCCCGCGGTCGAGGCCACGGCCACCAGCCGACCCCAGCCCTGAAACTGGTTCAGCCCCTCGCGGAAGGTCAGAAAAACCCCCGTCAGGTTCACCGCCAGCATGGCGTTCCACTGATCGAGCGAGGTTTTCGCCATCACCGCGCTGTCTGCCGCCCCCGCATTGGCGACGACGATATCAACCGCGCCTGCCGCGTCGAACATCCGTTTCACGGATGCCTCCTCGGTCACATCGGCCTGCACGCAGCGGATGCCTTTGGCTTTGGCGGCGACTGACTGCAGTGCGTCCAGCCGACGCCCCGCAATCACCACCTCGGCCCCAAGGGCGGCAAATCCCAGCGCAAGGTTCTCGCCCGCGCCAGACCCACCCCCGGTTATAAGCACCCGTTTGCCTTGCATGGTCACGCCCTGATCTGCTCTTGCTGCCGCTCGCGCAGGCGGAACAACAGATCGCGCCCGCCTTTGTAGGGGGCTGGCCAGTCAGATGCCTCATCACCCTGCGCTACGGCAGCATGCAACGTCCAGTAGGGATCGGCCAGATGCATCCGCGCAAGGCACACAAGATCGGCCCGGCCCGCCATCAAGATGCCGTTCACCTGATCATAGTCGCTGATATTGCCCACCGTCATCGTGGGAATTCCGGCCTCATTCTTGATGCGGTCGCTGAACGGGGTCTGGAACATGCGGCCATAGATCGGCTTTTCGGCAGGATCGGTCTGGCCGGACGAGACGTCGATGATATCGGCACCAGCGGTGCGGAACATCCGCGCGATTTCCACAGCTTCATCGGGCGTCACGCCGCCATCAATCCAGTCATGCGCCGAAATCCGCACCGACATCGGCTTTTCCGCAGGCCATGCGGCGCGCATGGCAGTAAAAACCTCCAACGGATAGCGCATGCGGTTTTCCAACGACCCGCCATAGGCGTCGCTGCGGGTGTTGGTCACCGGGCTGATGAAGGTCGCCAGCAAATAACCATGCGCCGCGTGCATCTCGATCATATCGACACTCGCACGCGCGGCCATTTCGGTGGCCGCCACAAACTCGGCCTTCACCCGGTCCATATCGGCGCGGTCCATCGCCTTTGGCGCGGCATTGGCGGGCTTGTAAGGAATGGCGCTGGCCGCCATCGTGGGCCAGTTACCGGATGCCAAAGGCGCGTCGATCCCGCCCGCCCATGGCACACAGGTGCTGCCCTTGCGCCCCGAATGGCCGATCTGGATGCAAAGCTTTGACGTTGTCTCGGCGCGGATGAAATCGGCAAGCCGCTTCCACGCCGCCTCATGCTCGGGCGCGTAGAGACCGGGGCAACCGGGGGTGATGCGGCCTTCGGCGCTCACACAGGTCATTTCGGTGTAAATCAGCCCTGCCCCACCCTTGGCGCGTTCCGCGTAATGGACGAAATGCCAATCCGTCGGGGTACCATCCACCGCCTTGTACTGCGCCATGGGCGACATCACGACGCGGTTCTTCAAGGTCATATCGCGCAGGTGGAACGGCGCGAACATCGGCTTGCGGCCGGGCTTTCCACCCTCTTGTGCCTGATACCAATCCTCCGACTGCGCCAGCCACTCCGGATCGCGCAAGCGCAGGTTTTCATGGGAAATCCGCTGACTGCGGGTCAAGAGCGAATAGGTGAACTGCGGCATCGGCATATCAAGATAGCGCTCAACCTGCTCGAACCACTCCAGACTGTTACGAGCCGCCGATTGCAGACGCAACACCTCAACCCGCCGCTCTTCCTGATAGCGCTTGAAGGCGCCCTCCATCGTAGGTTCGGAATGCAGATAATCCGCCAGCGCAATCGCACTGTCAAAGGCCAGACGCGTGCCCGACCCGATGGAATAATGGCTCGTGGCCGCCGCATCGCCCATCAAGACGACATTGCCATTGTACCACCGCTCACACAGAACCCGCGGGAACTGCATCCACACCGCACTGCCGCGCAGGTGGGCCGCATTCGACATCAGATCATGGCCGCCAAGGTGCTTCTCAAAGATCTTGCGGCAGGTCTCGACCGTCTCTTCCTTGGTCATGTCGGCAAAGCCAGCCCTGTCCCAGGTATCGGGCATGCAATCAACGATGAACGTCGCGGTGTTGGCGTCAAACTGGTAAACATGGGCATAGAACCAGCCCCATTCGGTCTTTTCAAAGATGAAGGTAAAGGCGTCGTCAAACTTCTGATGCGTGCCAAGCCAGATGAATTTCACCAAACGCTGGTCAATATCGGGCTTGAACACTTCGGCATATTCACGACGCACAAGGCTGTTGATCCCGTCTGAGGCAACGACCAGATCATAATCCTTGCGGTATTCCTCGGCCGTCTTGAACTCGGCCTCGAACTGCATGTTCACGCCCAACTCGCGGGCGCGCTCTTGCATGATGATCAGCATCTGCTTGCGGCCGATCCCGGCAAAGCCATGGCCACCCGACACAGACCGCTCGGTGCCGCGCACCACGGCGATGTCGTCCCAATAGGAAAAATGGCTGCGAATCGTGTCCGTCGATTTCGGGTCATTGCGCTGCATCCGCCCCAAGGCATCATCCGACAGCACCACGCCCCAGCCAAAGGTGTCATTGGCCTTGTTACGCTCCAGCACCGTCACATCATGCGACGGGTCGCGCAGCTTCATCGAGATGGCAAAGTAAAGACCAGCCGGTCCGCCCCCAAGGCACAGAATCTTCATCGTCGACCTCCTTCAGGCGCATTTGACCCTGAGCGTGTCATTCACTGAAAACAATTTCAAGCTTGAAATTTCTATCTTGAATAATTTGTCGCAGCGCCTCAGACTGACGCCATGGAACAGGTCATCACCGAACAGCATGACGGGTGGGTGAAACTCACCCTGAACCGGCCCGAAGCGAAGAATGCGCTGAACACCGCCGTTCTGGCGCGTGTGGCCGAGGCGCTGACAGCAGCGGCGGCAGACCCCACGGTCCGCGCCGCCCTGATCTGCGGGGCTGATGGCACCTTTGCCGCTGGCGCCGATATCGCCGAGATCGAAGCCAAGACATCCGCCGAAGGGGCCCATGACCCGCGCAAGGCCCATTGGGCCGCGATCCGCGCCTTTCCCAAGCCGCTTGTGGCGGCCGTGGATGGGTTTGCGCTGGGTGGCGGGTTCGAACTGGCGCTGATGGCGGACATGATGGTGCTTGGCGCCGATGCGCGGCTTGGTCTGCCGGAAACCAACCTTGGCCTCATCCCTGGCGCAGGCGGCGCGCAGCGGCTTTTGGCGCTGGCGGGTCGGGCGCGGGCCACGCGCATGGTGCTGGGCGGCGAAATCATTGATGCAGCAACGGCTTACGACTGGGGCATTGCAGGCTGGCTTGCCACCGGCCCCGCCCTGCCCGATGCTGAGGCGTTGATTGCACGGATGTGCAAACGCGCGCCCCTCGCCCTGCAGGCCGCCAAAGCGGCGCTGGTGGCGGGCGACGAGACAGCGCTTGCGCTGCACGAGGAGCGCGCGGCCTTTGAACGTCTCCTCGACAGCGCCGACAAGCTGGAAGGCATCCGCGCCTTCCGCGAAAAACGCAAACCCGAGTTCAAGGGCCAATGACCGCCGACACCCCCACCATCGGCGTCGTCGGCCTTGGCACCATGGGCCTCGGCATCGCGCAGGTCTATGCCGCCGCTGGCTTTCCCGTCATCGCGACGGATGCCCACGCCCCAGCCCGCGAGACAGCCCGCGCCCGGATGGCCGATGCGCTGAACGCGCGCATCACCGCCGGCAAGCTGAGCGAGGCGGCCCGTGACGCCACCCTCTCCCACCTCACCATCGCCGAAACCCTTGCCGAATTCACCCCCTGCGATCTGGTGATCGAAGCGATCGTCGAACGTCTTGACGCCAAGCAATCGCTCTTCCGCAGCCTTGAGACCATCCTCAGCCCGACCTCGATCCTTGCCACCAACACCTCCTCGATCCCGGTCCGCGAGATTGCGGCAGGCCTTGCCCACCCGGACCGCGTCCTGGCGCTGCATTTCTTCAACCCACCCACCGCGATGAAACTGGTCGAGTTGGCACCGCACGCGACAACCGCCACAAAAGACATCAACATCGCACGACAAATCACAGAAAACGCAGGGAAAACCGTTATTGAGTGCCCCGACCGTCCGGGCTTCATCGTCAACCGCTGCGCGCGGCCTTTCTACGGCGAGGCGCTGGCGCTTTTGTCCGAAGGGCGCAGCGCCTCTGACATCGACGCAGCCATGCTCGCCACCGGATATCGCCTTGGCCCCCTGTCGCTGATCGACCTGATCGGGGCCGATATCAACCTTGCCGCCACCCGTGGCCTGCAGGCCGCCATGGCCAATCACCCTCGTTATCACGTCTTCCCCGCGCTCGAGGCGCAGGTCGCCGCAGGCCATCTGGGGCGCAAATCTGGGCAGGGCTTCCTGCACCCCACCACGCCCGGCCCCGCCCCCGCCGACGCCGCCCAGATCGCGCTCCGGATCGAGGCCACCCTCATCAACGAGGCGCACTGGCTCCTCTCCGAAGGCGGCACAACGGCGACAGGCATCGACACCGCCATGAAACTTGGTCTCAACTTCCCGCGCGGCCCGCTTGAAGCGCTGGCCCTTCAAGGCCGCCCCGCCGTCCTCGCCACGCTTTCCGCCTTGCAGGCCGCCGCCCCGCAGGCGATGAAAGACCGCTACACCCCAGCCCCCGGATTGGCCTGATGCAAGACGCCTATTTCCTCTATCATTCCATCGGCATGTATCCCGGCAAAGACGCCGATATCGCCCGCGCTATGGCCGAGTTTGCCACCGTCTGGGGCCGCCCTGATGACAGCCAATGGGGTAACGTCCTGCCGCTGCGCGCCCAGTTCATCGACCGCTGGCGCGCCATCTTGAACGCGGCCCCCCAAACGGTCACCACCTTCGACAATGTTACCGCCGCCGTGCACAGCCTCGTACAATCGCTCCCTGCAGGTCACCTGCACGGACGTACAGTTCTGGTCGGCGCCGATTGCTTCCCCTCTAATCATTTTCTGCTGAACGGGATGGCCGAAACCCATGGCTTCACGCTCAAAACCGTGGCCTTCCGCCAAGGCGCCGCCCATGTCGAGGATGAAGATTTCCTGGACGCATGGACACCCGACGTCGGCCTCGCGCTCCTCACCTGGGTCTCCTCCACCACCTCGCACCGCATCGATCTTCAGCGCATGGTCGCCCATGGCCGCCGCATGGGCAGCCTGATCGGGGTGGATGTGACCCAAGCCATCGGCCTTCTGCCCTTCGACGTCCACGCCCCCGAGGTGGATTTCACCGTCACCACGTCACTGAAATGGATGTGCGGCACGCCGGGCGCGGGCATCCTTTACGTCAGCCCCCGCCTGACACCGCACCTGACCCCGTCCTTGCGCGGCTGGTTCAGCCAAGACAACCCGTTCAACTGGGATATCACCCGCTTTGCCTATGCCCCCGACATCCGCCGCTTTGACAACGGCACGCCGGGCTGCATGGCCGCACTGGCCAGCCTGCCCGCGATGGACTGGCACGCCGCCCAAGACCACAGCGCCATTCTCGCCCACAACCGCCGCCTCACCGCGCAGTTGATCGAGATGGCCGATGCCCTTGCCCTGCCCCTCGTCACGCCGCGGGAGGAGGGCAAACGCGGCGGCTCGGTCATGCTGCGCCTGCCCGACGATCTGCCCGCGCCCCAAGTCGTCGCGACCTTGCGCGCCCAAGGCATCACCACCGACCACCGCAGCCAAACCTTGCGCCTGTCGCCCGGCATCGTCACCACCGAAACTGGTGTGACCAAGCTTCATGCCGCACTGGCCCACCTGACCAAAGCCTAAGCCTTTCATCTGGGCCCAAATACTCCCGCCGGAGGCCCCACCACGGCCCCCAGCGCGCCTTATCCGCGCCGATGCGTCGCGGCCACCCGCGCCACCTCTTCATAGATCCCCGACAACAGGTTCAACGTCCGGCTCGCCTCGGCCAGTCGCGCGGCAAAGCCCGGCACATTGGCAATCTCGGCCAAGAGCAGTTTGCGCCGCAACACCGCATAGTCATCGGTCACCCGCAGCCCCGCCTCAGTGCAGGCATAGGTCACGCCCGACCGCCCGGCCCCCAGCCGGACAATCAGTGCCGCCCCCAAGAGCTTGCGCAAGCTGTACTGGATATTGGGCACATCATCGCGGTTCATCAGTCGCGCAATTTCCTTCAACGACTTAGGCCGGTCATTCATCCGGATGATATGCAGCATGGCATTCTCCGGCCCTGTCGCCGCCAGATCGCAGACCGAGGCCAGACACTCCGACTGCCAGCGGCCGAATCCCTCGAACGCCCGCATCAGCGCAAATTCCAACTCGGTCGTGTCCACATCCGAGCCCGACTGCGCCAAATGCCAGCGCCGATCCAAAGTGGAATCTTCTGCATTTGTTTGAGTTTGAAGGTTTTTCTTCGCCATCCCGCCACCCCAGCTTCAAACCCAACCTGCCTTGGGAAATCCGTTGACGCAAAGCATTTTTAAGATAGACTTTCAAACATAAAATAACACCAAAACCCCAACCAACAGGATGAACACTATGACACAGAACCGGATGCTCTCCGGCGGCTTCAAGCTGGGCACCTTTTCCACCAATTGCTCGTCAGGGATGACACCGACCCAAGCCCCCGACCGCTGGGTCAATTCTTGGGACAACAACCTGGCACTGGCCAAACTTCTGGACGCGGCAGGCATTGACTTCATGCTGCCGATCGCGCGCTGGATCGGGTACGGCGGGCCGACCGATTTTCATGGCGGGGTCTTGGAAACCATGACATGGGCTGCGGGCCTTCTGGCCGCGACCAAGGATATCTCGGTTTTTGCCACCATCCATGCCTCGGCCAATCACCCTGTTGTGGTGGCCAAACAGATCGCCACCATCGACCAAATCGGCCACGGCCGCGCGGGGCTCAACATCGTCGCGGGCTGGAACAAGCCGGAATATCAGGCGTTGGGCCTGTCCTTGCCCGATGACCATGAAACCCGCTACGGCTATGCGCAAGAATGGTATGATCTCATCCGCAAGATCTGGGGCTCGACAGAGCATTTCGACTGGGACAAGACCTATTTCAAGAACATTAAGGGCTTGAAGGGCGACCCGGCCCCGATCCGCGGCTCGGTTCCCGTGATCAACGCCGCAGGCAGCCCGCAGGGCCGCGAGTTTGCCACCGACAACGCCAATTTCCTCTTCACCCCGGCCATTGATCTGGCCCGCTCGAAAGAGGAAATCGCCGCCCTGAAGGCGCAGGCTGCCGCCAAGAAGCGCGATGTGGGTGTTCTCACCTTTTCTCACGTCGTCTGCCGTCCAACTGAAAAAGAAGCGCGCGACTATGTGCATTACATTGTCGATGAAAACGCCGATTGGCAGGCGACCGACAACCTCATCCGCCTGCAGCTCGCGCATGCGCTGTCCTTCCCGCATGACCTTTTGACGCAAATCCGCTACGGCTTTGCGCTGGGTCATGGGGGGTTCCCGCTAATCGGCACGCCCGATCAGGTGGCAGCCGGGATCATCTCGCTGCATGAGGCCGGGTTTGCCGGAACGACGCTGTCTTTCGTGGATTATCTGCGCGAATTCCCCTACTTCGCCGAAGAAGTCCTGCCGCGTCTGTCGAAAGCGGGCATCCGTTAAGCGGTCTCGCGCGTATCAGGACAAACGCCGTCAGACTTGCAGGAGCCACCATGACCGATCAGCCCGATGCCAAGACCTTCCGCGACGCGATGCGCGCCTTTGTCGGCAATTGCAGCGTGCTCACGGTGGGGGACGGCGATCAGGCGAACGGCTTGGTGATCACCTCGGGCATTTCGCTGTCGGCCGATCCGGCGCTGATCTTGGCCTGCGTCAACCGCTCGTCCTCCAGCTGGCCCCTGTTTTCCCCCGGGGGCGCCTTTGGCTGGTCCTTGCTCGGCGCCGCCCATCAGGGCGTTGCCGAGCGTTTTTCGGGCTTTGGTGGCGTGAGGGGCCCAGACCGCTATGACGGGGCTGAGTGGGAAACCACCGGCGGCGCGCGGCTGTTGGTTGGCGCGCCCACCGCCTTTGCCTGCACAGTGGACGAGATGATCGACCGCGCCACCCATTGCATCATCATCGGCCGTGTGCGTGACATCCGCACCAGCCCCGGCGCGGGGGCGCTGGTCTATTGGGACGGCCAATATCGCGCGCTGACCTGAACCCGACGCGTCTGGCCTAAAAAGAGAAGGAGCGTTCCGCCCCCTCGGTGCTGCCGCACCTCACCCCCTGAGAGTATTTCAAAAGGCGCAAGACCTTTAGGGCTTGGTGTTTTGGAATTGCGCCTTACCAAATACTCTGCGGGGGTGAGCGCGGGACGCGCGAGGGGGCTGCACAGGCCCCCTCCCCCCTGTCAGGCAAAGCTTCGAATGGTGGCGATGGCACCGTCAAGTGCCTTGCCCTCTTCGTCCTTCAGCGCCGCTTCGCGCAGGCGCGCGGCCCATAGGGCGGCGTCTTCACGGTCCTTGACCAGCGCAATTGCCGCAAGCACCCGGTTAAACTTCGACAGACCGCGGGCGTGGGTGTCGGAGTAGCCCTTGACCAGACGGCGGCAGCGCATGACCTCGACCGCCAGATCGTAGTTGTGCGGCAGATAGCCCATCGCGGTGTCCAGCCAGCGGTTCAGATGCGCGACCTCTTCAGCGTGGCGCAGGGTGCGTGGCCGCCAGCCTTTCAGCCCGCCCATCACATGCAGCATCAAAAAGCCCCGCAGGCTGTCGGTGCGCAAGCGGCGACCCTTGTTGAAGAGCCGGTCGATCAGCGCCATGCGCTTGGGGTTGGCCGCCCAAGCCGCGCCCATGCGGGCGGGCAAGAGTGACACCAATTCCTCGGCGCGCGGATGCAGGAATTCGGTGACCTGCATCACGTTCTTGTCCTTGGCCCCCATCTCGCGGCCGATGCGCGCGAGGCGGCCCAATTTGGTTTTCTGATCGGCCACGCGGATGATGTCATCGTAAGCCATTGCATTGGCAATATACTTGGCCGCTTCGCGGGTCAGATCAAAGGGTGCACGGTCAGCCGCCAGAACGGCTTCCACCCGGTCAAGATAGGCGCGGGCATAGGCGAGGTCTTGAAACTCAACCACCTTTTTCAAGCCTGCACGAGCCATCGCAGCTGCATCGCCCGGAAGCCTGTCCGCACGGGCGACGAGCGCCTGCCATTCGGCCACAAGGCGCGCCGGGCCTTGGGGAGTATCTGGCTTGGCCACCGGCGCGACAGGTTCGGGCGCCTTGGCCTCCCCCTCTTGCGCCGCCTTGTAGCCCACGTCAAAGGCGCGCAGCGAGGCCTCAATCCCCTTGCCGCCCTTGCAAATGGCTTCTTCAAAGGCCGCGCGCGGGAAGGGCAGCACCTCAGCCCCTGCCAAGGCGCCAAAGAGGCTGGCAGAGATCACAGAGCCAGCCTTGATCGCCAGCGTGTCGAAATCCGCCGCGATCAAGCGGCGCGCGGCCACTTCGGCGGCGGCCAGCACCTCTTCTGAGGAGGCAATCCCATCGCCCGGCACCATCTTTTCACTGACCGCCAGCGCCCGGTGGGTTGAGGTAATGAGCACCGTGCGATCCGGCGTCACGAACCCGCGCAGAATGGCGCGACCCGCCTCCATCATCTCGGCGGTGATCATGATGTCGACATCCCCCGCCGCCGGCATCAGCGAGAAGATCGGCATGCCCGTGCCAGCCGGGGCCATTTCCACATAATAGACCGTGGCCCCGGTGCGCTGCGCCACGCCGGCCACCGATGTTGCCTGCGCGGCATAGCCATTGTCCCGCGCGAGGTCTTCGATCCAGCTGGTCAATACGCCGCCGCCCTGCCCGCCCACCGCCAGAAGGGCGAGCTTGATAATGCCGCCCATTTTCGGGTCCTGCGGGCGCGGGTCCAAGGCCTCGTGTAGGGTCATTGGGCCGCTCCTTCGAAGGTCAGCCGCCGGGCGGCGCGGCGGGCTTGCAGCCAGCCGATCACCCGGGCGCGGAAGCCCGCCATGCGGGTTTCCCAAGGCGTCGGATTATGCACCACATCAGCGCGGTAGAAGGACGGGCACAGAATGGCCGCATCGGCCACCTCGCCGCAATTGCCGCAGCCCACGCAGGATTTATCGATCGAGGCGACCGGATCATCGCGCAAGGGATCGTCCAGCTTTTTCAACGACAAAGACGGGCAGCCGGATAGGCGAATACAGGCGTGGTCGCCCGTGCAGACCGATTCATCAATGCCAAAGCGCGGGGCTTCCACCCGACGCCCTTCTTTGATCGCCGCCTGCGCCAAGGGCTTTTCCCGCCGCTGCTTGTTCAGCATGCATTCGGATGAGGCGACAATGACCTTCGGCCCCTTTTCCGGGGTGGTCAGCGCCTCACGGATCGTGTCGCGCATCTTTGCCACGTCATAGGTGCGATCAATCTGGCGCACCCAGTTGATGCCAATGCCGTTCAGCGCCTTGGAGATCGGGTTTTTCGTGGCCTTGGTCGGGTTACTGGCGCGCGAGGACATGAGGTCCTGCCCGCCTGTCGCCGCCGAATAGTAATTGTCCACGATGATCGCCACGCCGTCAGACTTGTTGAAGGCCATGTTGGTGAAGGAGGAGGACAGGCCATTGTGCCAAAACCCGCCATCGCCAATGATCGCAATCGCGCGTTTGTCGCCGCCGCCATCAAAGGCGCCGTTGGCGGCCGGGCCAAGGCCATAGCCCATGGTGGCGCCGCCAATTTCAAAGGGCGGCAGGCTGGCAAACAAATGACAGCCGATGTCGGCGGCAATCTGGTGCTTGCCCAGCTCTTTCTCGACCAACTTCATCGCGGCAAAGATCGGGCGTTCCGGGCAGCCGGTGCAGAACCCCGGCGGACGGATCGGCACGGTTTTCGACAGATCCGGGATCGCGGGGCGATCCATGTTCGGCGCGCGCACGGCGGCAGGCAGCATGGCGGGGGCCGCCGTGCGGATAAAGCTTTCCACCGCATCCAGCATCACAACGCCGGTGTATTCCCCGGCCATCGGGAAGAGCCCCTTGCCGTGCAGCTTCACGCCCGAGCCTGCACGGTAGAGATAGCTGCCCAGCTGGGTTTCAATGAACTCAGGCTGACCCTCTTCCACCACCAAGACATGATCCTTGCCCTCGCAGAACTGCAGGAACTGCGAGGAGATCAGGGGATAGGTCACGTTCAGCACGTAAAGCGGCACATCAGTGTTGCCGTAGATGTCGGCCAGACCCAAACGCTGAAGGGCGCGGATCACGCCATTGTACATGCCCCCCTGCACGACAATTCCGAAATTGGCGTCCTTGGGGCCGAAAAACTCGTTCAAGCCGCGGTCAACAATGAACTTTTCCGCCGCAGGCCAGCGGTTTTTCACCTTGTCCTGCTCATGCGCATAAGACATCGGCGGCAGCACGACGCGGGCGAAATCACTGCGCGGGTTGGCCACCGCCTCGCGCACCGTCAGGTTGGGGCGCTGGTTGTCGCGGGTGATGAAGCTGCCTGTCACATGGCACGACCGGATCCGCACCATCAGCATGACGGGGGTATTCGAGGCCTCCGACAGATCAAACCCGTCGGACACCATTTTCACGATCGACGGCAGGTTCGGGCGCGGGTCCAAGAGCCACATCTGCGCCTTCATGGCAAAGGGGTGGCTGCGCTCTTGCATGATGGACGAGCCTTCGCCGTAATCCTCGCCCACAATCACCATGGCCCCGCCGGTCACGCCCGAAGACGACAGGTTGGCCAAAGCGTCAGAGGCCACGTTGACCCCAACCGGCCCCTTGAAGGTGACAGCCCCCCGAATAGGGTAATGCACGCTTGCCGCCAGCATCGCCGCCGCCGCCGCCTCATTGGCATTGGCCTCAAACCGCACGCCCAACTCGCCCAACAACTCTTCAGCATCGGCCAGCACGTCCATCAGGTGGCTGATCGGCGCGCCTTGATAGCCGCCGACATAGCCGACCCCGCTTTCCAAAAGCGCCTTGGTGATGGCCAATATCCCCTCACCGGTAAAGGTCTCGCCCGCGCCGAGGCGCAGGTGTTCGACTTCGGCTTTGAAACTGCGTTCTGCCATGGGTCAGATCTCATGCTTTCGGATATTGGCCAGCATCTTCTGCAAGGTGCTGACAAAGGCGCGGCGTTCATCTTCGGGAATGCCGCGAAACATGCGGGCTTGGGCCTCAGCCATATGGGGCCAAAGCGTCTCGAAGACCCCCCGCCCGGCCTCGGTGATGTAAACCCGCGTGGCGCGGCTGTCTTGCGGATCAGCCTCGCGGCGGATCAGCCCATCGGCATCCAGCTGGTCCAGCGCGCGGCTGAGCGTGGATTGCTCGGTCACGGTATAGACCGCCAATTCGCGAATGAGCGGCCCCTCGACCACCGACAGAACCGACAGCGCCCGCGCCTTGGGGGTGGTCAGGCCCAGATCGGCCATCTCATCGCGCAGCCGCGCATTATAGCGCCCCATGATGCGGTTCATCAGATAGGGGGCGAAATTGGTCAGGCCCAATTCGCCCAACCGGACCAGCACCTTGGGAAGAGCGGATTGATCGGTCATGCGCCCAGCCTCTTGGCCGCGTTAAAGCCCGATCCCCCGCCCAGACCGGGGCCGGGATGGGTGGAGGCGCCAATCTGGATAAGGCCCCACACTGCGCTTGTCCCATTGGTCGAATGGGCAAAGGGCCGCCAGATGAAGAACTGGTCCATGCCGCACTGCCCGCCGTAAGGGTCGCCGCCGACAAGGTTGCAATTCATCTCTTCCAGATCGGCCGGAGAATAGGCCCGGCGCACGATCTTGATGGCGTCGAAATTGCGGATATGGCGGCGCAGGATGGCTTCCAGCCGGTCAGCAAAGGCCTCACGCGCCGTGGCCCAATCGCGCGCCGTAATCTCGCCCGCCGCATCGCCCTTGATGACGCGCGGCGCATCGGGGATTTGCAGCCAAAGCACTGCCTTGCCCTCGGGCGCGCGGGTGGGGTCCAGCCGGTGGGGCTGACCAACGCAGATCGTCGGGGTTTCGGGAAACAGCCCCCGCTCGGCCTCATTGGCCGATTTCGACACCGCGTCTATGCCATCTGACAGATGGATCAGCGCCACGTCCTCAAGTCCCGGCGCGATCCACTCGGGCTGACCCGACAGCGCGTAATGCAGTTGGAAATTGCCGCGCCCATGGCGGAACTGCTTGGCCGCCGCCCTGTCCTCGGGCAGGTTCACGTCCTTCAACAGGCGGCCATAAAGCTGCCCCGGCGTGACCGAAGCCAGAACCGACGGGGCTGCGATCTCTTCACCGCCCTTGAGGCGCACCCCGCGCACCCGGCCATCGCGCACCAGAATTTCATCCACATCCGCATTGACGCGCATCTGCCCGCCCTGCGCGGTGATCAGGCTTTCAAAGGCCCGCACGGCCGCGCCAGACCCGCCCTTGATGATCGGCGCTCCTGCCGCCTCAACGGCAAAGGCAATCACCTTGCCCATCTGGCCCGAATAGGTGCTTTCGGGCGTCAGGCCGCAGTGCAGCACCCAAGGTGCCCAAAGCGCATGCACCAGCGGAGATTGATAGGTGGTCTCAAGCCAACCGCGCGCAGGGGTCAGGGCCGAGCCCATCCACGCCGCAAGACCGCGCAGACCGCGCTTCCTTACCTGCCCGAACATCAGCTTGGCCGTCGGCCATGACCACAGATTGCCGCCCAAAAGCGCAAAGAGAAACGGCGCGTCTGCCAGAACGCCCCCCACATCACGGGCATGGGCTGCGCCGTCACCGGGGGCCAGCGCCTCCCATGCGGCGATGTTGGCAGCCTGATCGGTGGTGCAAACCAAGGCGTCGCCATTCGGGCGCAGCACCGCCGTTGGGTGCGCCGTGTGGCAGTATTCCATCCCATGGGCCGCCAGATCCGGCCCAAGCGCCGCCCCAGCGGGCGAGGTCATGAACAAGACCCAGGTCGCTGCCATCACATCATGGGTAAAGCCCGGCGCGGTCGCCTGCTCAGTGCGCAGCGCGCCGCCAAAGCGGTTGTTGCGCTCCAAAACCAGCACGCGCCGACCCTTCTTGGCCAGCATCGCCGCCGCAACCAGCCCGTTGATCCCGGACCCGATGATGATGTGGTCAAAGGCCATGCTGCCCCGTGCAGATAAAAGGTTTCGCAAGGTGGGCGAGACCGCCCACCCTGCCCGTTCGCGTCACGCGCTGCGATCAGCCGCGTGGCACCAGCGCCAGCGCCCGAATGGGCGAACCGGTGCCGCTCTTGATCTTCAAGGGGGCGGCAATCAGGATCGCGCCCTTGGCAGGCAGCTTGTCCAGATTGGCCAGCGAGGCCAGACCATAGCAGTTGTGCTTGTGCAAAAGGTTGTGCGCCGGGAAGGGCGGCGTCATGCCACCGGCTTGGCCCGCATCGGTGCCGATGCACTGGCTGCCCCAGCCGACAATGCCCTTGGACAAGAGATACTCGATCACCTCGGCGGTTGGGCCGGGGGTGTGCGGGCCGGTCTCGTTGGAATTGAGGAACAGGTTTTCATCGTGCGCGCGCTTGTCCCAGTCGGACCGCAGCACAACCCATTCACCCGCCTTGATCGCGCCGTGCTTGGCCTCCCAAGCCTTCACATGGTCGATGGTCAGCAGGAAATCGGGGTTCTCGCCACATTCCTTGGCGAAATCCAAGACGTTGACCGGGGCCACAAGACGCTGCACCGGCAGGGTGTCGGTGTATCCATCGGCATAGTCCTTGCCGGTGATCCAGTGGTGCGGCGCGTCGAAATGGGTGCCCGAATGCTCGCCCAGTTCCAGCCAGTTCCAAGCCCAGAAAGGACCGTCCTTGTCATATTCGGAAATGCGGTGAATCTTGATCGGCGGGGTGTCCTTGGCGAAATCTGGCGGCAGTTTCAGCAAGGGCGTCTCTGGCCCGAGCACGCCCGAGCAATCCACCACCTCAACCCCACCCGAAGCCAGCATGCCGGCAAGGCTGGCAAGCACATTTGCAGCAGTCATCGTCATCTCCCTATTGGTGGGGCGCATCTACGCCCCTCACGATTCAGCCTAGACAGAATTGGATGCGTTTGCAAATATCCTCTCATCACGGGGGGATTGGAACTCCATGGCGGACAGATTTGACGCGGTGCTGATCGGTGCTGGCCACAATACGTTGGCCTGTGCACTGCAGCTTGCCCGGAAGGGCTGGCGCGTGGGTCTGTTCGAAGCCGCACCTGTGGCGGGTGGCGCGGTGAAAACAGGCGAATACACCCTGCCCGGCTTTCGTCATGACTGGGCCGCGATGAACCTGTCGCTGTTCGCAGGCAGCGCCTTTTTCAAGGAAAACGCCGCCGAACTCGCCCAGCATGGCGCGGAATTCGTGCCTGTAAACAAGCCCTTTGCCTCGGCCTTCCCGAACGGGCGCTGGTGCGGCGTGACCACTGACATGGCCGCGACCACGGCGCAGATCGCCAGTTTTTCACAGCGTGACGCCGAGACGTGGGGCGAATTGCTCGCGGGCTTTGCGGCCGAGGCCCCGCATCTCTTTGGCCTTTTGGGCAGCCCGATGGGGTTTCGTGCGCTTGCATATTTTATGTTCAAAACACTGCGCGCCAAAGGGGTGGCGGGCACGCTCGACATGGCGCAGTTCCTGACCCGCTCGCCGCGCGACTGGCTAGGCCGCACCTTCGAATCGCCTGAGGTGCAGGCGATGCTTGGGGCTTGGGGCATGCATCTGGATTTCGCGCCCGACATCTCGGGCGGGGCGCTTTTCCCCTATCTGGAAGGCATGGCAGGCCAAGCCTTCGGTATGGCCATTGGCAAGGGCGGGGCCGACACTATTGTTCGTGCGCTTGTCGGCGCGATTGAGGCGCGTGGCGGGGTGGTTGAATGCAACGCGCCTGTTGCGCGCATCCTGCATGACGGCCAGCGCGCCAGCGGGATCGAGCTGGCCGATGGCCGCAAGATCACCGCCACCCGCGCGGTGATTGCCGGGGTCGCACCCTCGGCCCTGCCGCGCCTGACCGGGGGCATCACCCCGGCCTTTGACCGCGCCATGACCGGCTTTGTACATGCGCCCGGCACGATGATGATTCACCTCGCGCTGGACAGCCTGCCCGATTGGGCGGCGGGGCCCGAGTTGAAATCCTTCGCCTATGTCCATCTCGCCCCCAGCCTTGACCAGATGGCGCGCACCTATGCCCAAGCCCGCGCCGGGCTGTTGCCCGATGAGCCGATCCTTGTGGTCGGCCAGCCCACCGTGTTCGACCCCAGCCGCGCGCCGCAGGGCAAGCATGTGCTTTGGGTTCAGGTCCGCATGGCCCCCGGCACCATTTTGGGCGATGCCAAGGGCGAGATTGCCGCGACCGATTGGGCAGAGGCGGCCGAACCCTTTGCCCAGCGCGCGCTGCAGATCCTTGAACGTTATGCCCCGGGCACAGGTGCGAAAATCCTTGCCAGCCGCGTTGTTACCCCGAATGATCTCGAAGCTGACAACCCCAATCTTGTCGGCGGAGATCAGGTCTGCGGCTCGCACCATCTGGCGCAGAACTTTCTGTTCCGTCCCGCGCGCGGCCATGCGGATGGATCAACCCCGCTGAAACAGCTGCACCTGACAGGCGCCGCTGTTTGGCCCGGGGCGGGCACAGGGGCGGGGTCTGGCACCATGCTGGCGGCAAAACTGGCAGGCAAGTAACGAATAAAAAAGACAAAAAACGAAACTCAACCAACAGGAAGCACCATGAAACTCTCACGACGTTCCCTTCTGCAAATCTCAGCCGCCACGGTCGCGGCGGGGGCCTTTGGCCTGCCCGCCCGCGCCCAAGCGATTGAAGAACTGGTCATCGCCTATAACGTCAACCTGCCCTCTTGGGACCCGACTGTCGGCCCTTCGGCAGTGAACCCCACCATTCAGGGCATCTATCAGTCGGTTTTTGACCAATACATCCTGCAACAGCCTGACCTGAAGCCCGCCCCCGGCCTGCTGACCGAATGGGGCTGGAACGATGACAAGACCCAGGTTTGGATGACCGTCCGCGAGGGCGTCACCTGGCATGACGGCAGCCCCTTCACCGCCGAAGATGTGGCGTGGAGCCTTGCCCGCGTGGCCAACCCTGAAACCGGCTCGCCCATTCAGTTCGTCTGGGGCACGCTGGCCAACCACCGGGTTGAGGGCAACAAGGTCATCGCCGATGTGACCCAGTTCGACCCCACCATCTTCAAGTGGATGTACTTCCTGACCGGCTATGTCCTGCCCAAGGCCTATTACGAAAAGGTCGGCGCAGAGGGCTTTGAGGCCGCGCCCATCGGCACCGGCCCCTATATGGTTGAAAAGTTCGAGCGCAACGCTTTCGTGCGGCTGAAGGCCAACGAAAACTACTGGGGTGGTGCGCCCGAGTTCAAGACCGTGACGATCAAGTTCGTCACCGACGCCGCGGCCCGCGTGGCCGAAGTCGAATCGGGCAACTCGCATGTCACGCTGGAAGTGCCTTACGAGGAATACGACCGCCTGAAGGCCACCATGACCGGCGTGGCGGCACCGATCTCGGACATCGGGATGATCTTCCTGAACGACATCGACGTGATGCTTGACCCGAACGTGCGCAAGGCTGCAGCCCATGCCATCGACAAGCAGGCGATCATTGATCGGCTTCTGGGCGGTTATGGTGTGAAGATCGACACGCTGCAGACCGCGGAATACGACGCCTATGACGCCTCGATCACCGTGCCTTATGATGAGGCCAAGGCGATTGAGCTTCTGGCTGCTTCGGGCTTTGGTCCGGACAATCCGGTGAAGTTCAAGATCCAGACCACCAAGGGCTTTAAGCCTAAGGATTACGAAATGGTCCAAGCCATCGTTGGGCTGTGGCGCAAGGTGGGGATCGAGGCCGAGATCGAGATCTACGAGATCGCCAAGCACTATGAGCTGCGCGGGGCGGACACTCTGGCACCGGCCGCCTTCTACAACTGGGGCAACTCGGTGGGCGACCCTACGACCTCGACCGGCTTTGCCATGTTCGGCCCCTCGCCCCACTCGGTTTGGGATGGCGAGGATCTGATCGGCATGATCGGCCCCCTGTGGGGTGAGCAGGATGAGGCCAAGCGCATCGAAGGTTGGAAAGCGGTGGACCGCTTTGTGGCTGAGAACGCGCTGGTCATCCCCTTGCTGCAATATGTCCAGCCGGTCTTGGCCGCGCCGGGCGTGGTGGTGACCCCGCATGCTTCGGGCTCCTTGTTGCCGCATCTGATGAAGCGGGCGTAAGCCCAGACCCGTCGCCTTTGCGAAAAGGCCGGGGGGCTTTGCGCCCCCCGGACCCCCCGCAGGATATTTGGGCCGCATTGAAGGCCGCGTCAGGGTTCGCCTTGGCGGGGACCTTTGGCGGCGAACGCAGGCAAGTCACCCCAGATGCAGTTGTTCCGCGCCTTTCTGTTGCGCCTTGTGACCACGGCCATCACCCTGATCGGGGTGGCGGTGATTGTGTTTTTCGTCATTCGCATCGTGCCGGGCAACCCGATTGCCATGATGCTGCCGCCCGGGGCGACCGAAGCGGACATCGCGCGGTTGACCGAGCGCTATGGGTTGGACGCATCAATCCCCGAGCAGTTTCTGATCTGGTGTCAGGGTGTGCTGCAGGGGGATTTCGGCACGTCGATCACCACCAATCAGCCGGTGCTGAGCCTTGTTTTGGGACGTCTGCCGGCCACGCTGGAGTTGTCGATCATGGCCTTGGTCATGGCCGCCATTATGGGGGGCGCCTTGGCGCTGACCGGCACGCGACAGCGCGGCACCAAGGTGGAGGCGGGGATTGATGTGGCCAATGGCATGGCGCTGTCGGTGCCGGATTTTCTGTGGGGCTTGGTGTTAATCCTGCTCTTTGGTGTCTTGTGGCCGGTGTTCCACATCTCGGGCCGGGTGACGCCCAGCCTTGAGTTGCCCTTCATCACCGATTTCTACCTGTTAGAAAGCCTTGTGCGCCTGCGCTTTGATCTCTGGGCCGATATCGTCAGCCATATGTTCCTGCCCGCCCTTGCGCTCGCCATTCCTTTGGCGGCGATCATCGGCCAGTTGTTGAAGCAAAGCCTGAAGGAAACCATGCATCTCGATTATGTGACGCTGGCGCGCACCAAGGGCTATGGCGAGACCCATGTCATCACCCGCGAGGCGTTGCCCAATGCCATTTTGCCGACGCTGACGCTGGTGGGGGTGCAGTTCACCTTTCTGATCGGGGGCACCGTGATTATCGAGCGGCTGTTTTCCTATGAGGGCTTGGGCAATATGGCGATTGATGCGGTGATCAACCGCGACCTGCCGCTGATCCAAGGGATCGTGATCTTGTTTGCCGTGATCTTTACGGCGGTGAACCTGATTGTCGATCTGTCCTATGCCCTGCTGAACCCGCGGTTGCGTCATGGCTGATGCACGCGCCCACATCCGCCGCCGCGCCGGCTTGCGTCTGTGGCTTTCAGCCACATGGTTGGGGCTTTTGGTGCTGGGGGCCGTTTTGGCGCCGTGGATCGCGCCGCAGGATCCTTTGGCGCAAGACCTGTTTCTGGGCCGCTTGCCGCCGTTTTGGGTGCTTGGCACCGAGCCGGGTTATTACCTTGGCACCGACAGCCTTGGCCGCGATGTGCTCAGCCGCATTCTGCATGGCGCGCGCGTCGCGCTGATCGTGGCGCTGGTGGCGGGCACCCTGACCTGTCTGATCGGCGCGACCTTGGGCCTTTTGGCCGGGTTCCTGCGCGGCTGGGTTGATGTCGTAATCAGCCGCGCGATTGACATCTGGATGGCCTTTCCGCCGGTTCTGTTCTCGATCTTGTTGATCGCGGTCATGGGTCCGGGCCTGTGGTCGATCATCATCGCGATTGTCGTCATCGACTGGACGCGCTTTGCCCGCGTGGTGCGCGCCGAGGCGATGGCGCAAGGAGCCATGGATTATGTCGCCTCGGCGCAAGTGGCCGGGCGCAGGCGCCTCTCGACCATGGTCACCGAAATCTTGCCCAATGTGCTGCCGACCATTGTGGTCTTGTTGACGCTGGAAATGGGCATCGCGGTGATCGTAGAGGCCATCTTGTCCTTTGTGAACCTGTCCATTTCGACCGATGACCCAACTTGGGGCGGGATGATTGCCGAAGGCCGCACCTCGATTCATCAAGCCTGGTGGGTGCTGATTTTCCCGCTCGTCACGCTGTTCCTGACGGTGCTGTCGTTTTCCCAACTTGGCGAAGGGTTGAAGGACCGTTTCGATCCGGTGCTGAGATGAGCTATCTGGTGATCAAGGGCCTGTCGGCCCGGCTGAAAGGCACCACCTTTCCCATTCTGCGCAATGTTTCGCTGACCGTGGGCGCGGGCGAGGTCCATGGGCTCGTCGGTGAAAGCGGGGCTGGCAAGTCGATGATCGGCAAGGCGGTTCTGGGCATCTTGCCAAGCTCGATCGAGATCACCCACGGCGCGATTGAACTTGATGGCGTGGACCTTCTTTCCCTCCCCCCCGCCGAACGCCGCCGCCGGATCGGCGCAACCGCCGCGCTGATCCCGCAAGACCCGCTGACCGCGCTGAACCCCTCGCGCCGGATCGGGCCGCAGATCACCAACCGGCTGGTCGACATCCTGCGGTGGCCGCGCGCTGAGGCCGAGGCCCGGGCGCGCGCGTTGTTGGCTGAGGTGCAGATCCCCGACCCCGAACGCGTCATGCGCGCCTATCCACATGAGCTGTCAGGCGGCATGCGCCAGCGCATCCTCATCGCCTCGGCCTTTGCCGCCGAACCCAAGCTGATCGTCGCGGATGAGCCGACGACGGCGCTGGATGTGACGGTGCAAAAGCAGATTCTGAAACTGATCGCCGATTTGCAGGCCCGCCATGGCACGGCGCTGTTGTTTGTCACCCATGACCTTGGGGTGGTCTCTAAGGTTTGCCAGTCGCTCTCGGTTCTCTATGGCGGGATGGTGGTGGAAAGCACCAAGGTGCGCGATTTCTTCCGCGAACCGGCGCATGGGTATTCCCGCGCGCTCCTCGCCGCCACGCCGAGATACACCGACCCCGACGCGAGCCTTACCCCGGTGCCCGAGGCGGTTATTGCCGCCGTGCAGGCCGAAGTGGCCGCCCATGACCGGAGCCACCGCCATGGCTGACCTTTATCAGATCGAAAACCTGCATCTGTCGCTGCCCGACATGACGCGCAAGCCCCTGTTGGGGCCCGCACCCCGGCTTGAAATCCTCAAAGGGCTAAGCTTCACCCTGCCCAAGGGCGAGATTTTGGGCATTGTCGGCGGCTCAGGCTCGGGCAAGTCGACGCTTGGCCGCGCCATGGTGCGGCTTTTGGAGCCGACGGGCGGGCATGTGCGCTTTGACGGCCAAGACATCACCCATCTGGATGAGGCGACCTTGCGCCCCCTGCGCCGCCGCTTTCAGATGATCTTTCAAGACCCGATGTCCAGCCTCAATCCGCGCCACCGCGTCGGCCAGATCATCGCCGCCCCCTTGTCGCTGCATGGCTTTGACGGGGTTGAGGGGAAGATGCTGGATGCGCTGGATCATGTCGGTCTGCCGCGCCATTTCGCGGCCCGCTTCCCGCATGAGCTGTCAGGCGGCCAGCGCCAGCGCGTCGGCATCGCCCGCGCCATCGCGCTGCGGCCTGATTTCATTCTGGCAGATGAGATTGTTTCGGGCTTGGATGTGTCCTCGCAGGCGCAGGTGCTGAATCTCTTGGAAAATCTCGTCAAGGAACTGGGCCTGACGCTCGCCTTCATCAGCCATGATCTGAGCGTGATCCGCCGCCTGTGCAGCCGGGTCTTGGTGCTTCATCGCGGTGAAATCGTCGAAAACGCGCCAACGGCAGAGGTGTTCAACGCCCCCAAGGCCGCCTACACGCGCGAGCTTTTGGACGCGATCCCGCTGCCGGATCCCGATCAGGTCTGGGCCTAAAGCAGGTCGCGACATTATGCAGCTTTTGCGCGCCCGATGGCGGCCATGTCGTCGGCCCTGCCATATCACCGCAGGCATCCCAGCGCCGTGCAGTTAGCCTGCGATAAAGGCCGATAACTCGTCAACCTTCAGCGCCACAAGTGCTGCGTCGCCGCCAAGGTCGGCCCGCGCCTCGACGTTCAGCCGCAGCAAGGGCTCGGTGTTTGACGCGCGAAGGTTGAACCGCCACGCCCCCATGTCAAAGCTGTGGCCGTCCAGATGGTCCACATCCTCGGCCTGCGCGCCATAGCTGTAGGCGATCTTGGCGATGATCTTTTTCGTATCCGCCACTTTGAAATTCACCTCGCCCGACGATGGATAAGCCGCCCGCCGCGCCGCCAAAAGCTGCGACAGGCTTGGCCCCGTCCGCCCCATCAATTCGGCGACCAAAAGCCATGGGATCATGCCAGAATCACAGCACATGAAATCGCGGAAATAGTGATGCGCCGACATCTCGCCGCCATAGACCGCGCCATGCTCGCGCATCGCGGCCTTCAGATAGGCATGGCCCGTCGGGGCCATCACCGCCCGGCCCCCAGCCCGCGCCACCACGTCCTGAGTGTTCCAGATTACCCTTGGGTCATGCACAATCGACGCCCCCGGCTCTTTGGCCAGAAACACCTCGGCCAAAAGGCCAACAACATATTCCCCCGCCACAAAGGCTCCGGTTTCGTCAAAGAGAAAACAGCGGTCGAAATCGCCGTCCCAAGCAACGCCCAGATCGGCCCCATGCGTGCGCACGGCCTCGGCCGTCACCGGTTGGTTTTCGGGCAAAAGCGGGTTTGGGATGCCATTAGGGAAACGGCCATCCGGCGCGTGGTGCAACCGAATGAACTCCAAAGGCGCGCCCGCCGCCGCCAATGCAGCCGCCAGTGCGTCAAAGGTCGGCCCCGCAGCCCCGTTGCCTGCGTTCACCACCACCCGCAACGGCCGCAGTGCCGTCACATCGACAAAGGACATCACCCGCGCCACATACTCGGTCCGCGTGTCCACAGGGGTCAGAACACCCTGCCCCGCCGCGCCGAACGCACCTGCCTCTGCCCGCGCCCGCACCGCAGCGAAAACCGGTGCCGACAACGGCTTTGCCCTCGGTCCCACCAGCTTCATGCCGTTGTAATCCATCGGATTGTGGCTGGCCGTCACCTCAATGCCCGCATCCGCGCCCAGATGGTCGGTGGCAAAATACATCTCCTCTGTGCCGCACAGGCCCAGAAACAGCACCTCCGCCCCGGCCGCCCTCAGCCCCTCCGCTGCCGCCGCCGCCAATTCCTCGGAAGAGGCGCGCGGATCATGGCCCAAGACCACCCGGCGCGCGCCCAATTCCTCGGCAAAGGCCCGCGCGATGGTGCGCACGATATCGGGGGTCAACTCATCACCCAGCCGCCCCCGTATGTCATAGGCCTTGAAACACTGCATCCCACATCCCCGGTGCCTTGAACTGAAGGTCATCTAGTCGCGGGATCAAAGGCTTTGCAAGCCCGCCCCCGCAGCCTATAAGGCAGCCATCCGAGACGGAGAGCCCCATGCGTAAGGCCGAGATCACCCGCAAGACCCATGAAACCGCGATTGAGGTCGCGGTGAACCTCGATGGCACCGGCCAGTCCGCCTGCCAGACGGGCGTGGGCTTTTTCGACCATATGCTTGACCAACTCGCCCGCCATTCGCTGATCGACATCACGCTGAAGGCCAAGGGCGATCTGCACATCGACGACCACCACACGGTGGAAGATTGCGGCATTGCCCTGGGCCAAGCCTTGGCCCGCGCGCTGGGTGACAAAAAGGGCATCCGCCGCTATGGCCACTTTCGTCTCGCGATGGACGACACGCAAGTCGCCTGCGCGCTGGATCTGTCCGCGCGGCCCTTTTTGGTTTGGAACCTGCCCTTCCACACCCCCAAGATCGGCACCTTCGACACCGAGCTTGTGCGCGAGTTCTTCCAAGCCCTCGCCACCCATGGCGGCATCACGCTCCATGTTGATCTGATTCACGGTTTCAACAGCCACCACATCGCGGAGGCCGCTTTCAAAGCGGTCGCCCGGTCGCTGCGCGAAGCGGTGGAGCCTGATCCTCGCATGGCTGGCGTGCTGCCCTCGACCAAGGGCGCGCTCTAGCCTTTCATCTTGGCCCAAATACTCCCGCCGGAGGCATCCGACAGGACCACACGCACCAAGGGTTCAGATATGCTCACCGTCCTCGTCGATTATGACAGCGGCAACCTTCACTCCGCCGAAAAAGCCTTTCAGCGCATGGCGGTGGAAACCGGGGCGGGGGATATCCTTGTCTCCTCGCGCCCCGAGGATGTGGCCCGCGCCGACCGGATCGTGCTGCCCGGTGACGGCGCGTTTCCCGCCTGCCGCAAGGCGCTTGGGGCCTATGGTGGGCTCTTTGAGGCGATCGAGGAGGCCATCACCACCCGCGCCCGCCCCTTCCTTGGCATCTGCGTGGGCATGCAGATGATGGCCACTTGGGGCCGCGAGTATGAGGATACCAAGGGTTTTGACTGGATCCCCGGCGAGGTGGTGAAGATCACCCCGGCCAACCCTGCACTGAAAGTGCCGCATATGGGCTGGAACGATCTGGTGATTGATCATGCACACCCGGTGCTGAACGGCATCCAGACTGGCGATCACGCTTATTTCGTGCATTCGTACCACTTCAAGGTCGCCAACCCGGCCCACCGGCTGGCCCATTGTGACTATGCCGGTGACATCACCGCCATCATCGGTCGTGACACCATGGTGGGCATGCAGTTTCACCCCGAGAAATCACAAGCGCTCGGCCTGCGTCTCATTGGCAATTTCCTGACATGGACACCCTAATCGCGCGCTGAAAACAGGGTTCTGACACACCTGTTCCGTCGCCTTTGGTTGTGCGACGCGGCTAATGTGGTCTTGACGCCAGATGGCAGCTTCTGTGCCCCCCAAGACATTGGCGCTTTGTCACGGCTTTTTGCACAGCCAGTCTCAGCGCTCCACCCCGCCGCCGCAGCGTTTGCAGGCGCGAAAGCCACAAGATTCAGCCTCTTGCACCGTTCCAAACAGCCGCAGATTTTCCCGCAAAGGCGTGCGGGCCGGGCAACCTGCGCGGCAATGAATGCCGGTTGAGGCAACGGCGTAAATCAACCCCTCTCCGCCCCTCCGCGCGGCAAAGGCGACCCATTCCGCATCATCTGCCGCCCTGCCCCCGCCTAGCCGCGCCATTTGGACAGCCTTCCGTCAATCGCCAACAGGCCCAGTAGAATGAGCGCCAGCCCGATGAGGTGATGCATCAAGATTGCTTCTTGCAAAACCAAGGCCCCCAATCCCAACGCCGAGGCCGGAATAAGCAAGGTTACCAAAGACAGCATGGTCGCCCCGGCGCGTGCCAACAGCCGGAAATACAAAACATAGGCCAGCGCCGTCGACATGGTGGCCAAAGCAGCAAGCGCCAAAACTGGGGCCAATGCCGGGGCGTCCGCCTGCCAAGGACGGTCAATCCCCAGCCAAAACGGAAAGACCAAAAGGCTTGACGAGGCCAGCATCCCAAAGGCCACCTGCATCGGCGCAAGCCCCATGGCCTTGAACCGCCGCCCCCAGACCCCGGCAAACCCATAAGACACCGCGGCCCCAAGACAGGCCAGAATAGCCCAAAAATGCCCCGCCGTGTCACCGCCTGCAATCACCGATACCCCAAGAAACCCCAACAGGAGCCCCGCGGCCTTGCTGGCGCTCAGCCGTTCATCGCGGGTGAATTGATGGGCGACAATCACCGTCCAAAGCGGGGTCGTGGCATTCAGGATCGACGCAAGCCCCGCCGTGATCTGGCCTTGCGCCAGCACAAACAGGGTAAAGGGCACGGCGTTGTTCAAGATCCCCATGACCAGCAACGCCGCCCAAGCCGCCTGACCACTTGGGAATCCGGGCCCGACCACGGCCAACCACAGGCCCAAGACAGCCGCCGCGCCCGCGACCCGCGCCCAGACAATGGTAAGGACCGGAAACCCGGTCAAAGCCACTTCGATAAATAAAAACGATCCCCCCCATAAAATGGAAAGGATCGCCAAAGTCGCCCAGTTTTTCGCAGTCATACCAGCCTCCACCCGTCCCCCAGGACTAGCCGAAGCCAAAGGCTGATACGACCCGAAACCTGCGCTTAGTTCACCCGCGTCCAGGTGCCGCCATCGCGGCAAATCCCAAGAACACAGCCGCGCACGGCAAGCGTGTCTCCGTTCAACGTCATGTCCGAGTTGTAGGTCTTGTCACGATCCGGCGACCAGACCTTGCCGTCGTCATAAAGCCCGTCCGGATAAGCCACCATGTCCCAAACGATCTTTTTGCCGACATTGGGGCTGTCCATCTCTTTGCCCGCCCCGTCAAAGGCCTTGACCAAGGTGCCGCAAATCGTAGCGCCACAGGTTTCGATCTTCACATGGCCAAAATTGCCGTTGTCGTCGGGTTTGGTCTTCCATATGCCATGCACCGGATCGGCAAAGGCCGTCCCTGCCATCACAACCATCGCCGCAGCCAGCATCAGTTTTTTCATCACATCCTCCCTCCCTGAAAGGTTGCGCCATCTTTTGTCGCAAAGCGGGCGTCTGTCCAGCATGACGTGAGGTCGCCAATCGGGCCTTGGCATTTGGCGCGCGCGCCCCTAATGCAACGCCATCAAAATCGGAGCGCTGCGATGATCCTTTACCCCGCCATCGACCTGAAAGACGGCCAGTGCGTGCGGCTTTTGCGCGGTGAGATGTCGGCAGCCACGGTGTTTGGCGATGATCCGGCCGCGCAGGCGCTGAAATTTCAGGCCGCAGGCTGCGAATGGCTGCATCTGGTTGATCTGAACGGCGCCTTTGCCGGGGTGCCAGTGAATGGCGCGGCGGTTGAGGCGATCTTGCAGGCAGTCAAAGTGCCCGCCCAGCTGGGCGGCGGCATCCGCGACATGGCCACTATCGCGATGTGGCTGGAAAAGGGCCTCTCGCGCGTGATCCTTGGCACGGTGGCGGTGGAGAACCCGGCCCTTGTCCGTGAAGCTGCCCGCGCCTTTCCCGGCAAGGTGGCCGTGGGCATTGACGCCCGCAAGGGGTATGTGGCCACCAAAGGCTGGGCCACCGAAACCACGGTGCAGGCCACTGACCTTGCCCGCAGTTTTGCAGACGCTGGCGTGGCTGCGATCATCTACACCGACATTGACCGCGACGGCGCCATGCAGGGCCCCAACATCGAGGCGACCGAGGCGCTGGCCCGAGCGGTGTCGATCCCCGTCATCGCCAGCGGAGGGGTCAGCCGGATGGACGATCTGACCGCGCTGCGCGACACTGGGGTGATCGCGGGCGCGATTTCGGGCCGCGCACTTTATGATGGGGCGATTGATCTGGCGGCGGCGCTTGTGGCGCTGCGCGCTTAGCGCGGCGCGCGTGCCGCCTGCCACAGCAGCCATAGCCACAGGCCCAACCCCACCGCCCCAGTGACAAGGGCCACGGGCACATTCGCCGCAACCGGTCCAAAGACCTGCCACCCCGGCACGACCAGCATCGCAACCGTCAAAGGCATCAGCAAGAACAGCCCATGCCGCCAGAGGGGCGCGGCGGGGCCAAAGGAAACCGGCTCACCCGAACGACCCAGCCTTCGCAGGATCCATGCCGTCGTGAGGATCATCGCCGGACAGGCGAGAACCACGACGGAGCCGGTCAAGACCCCACGCACCAGCCAGAGGATCAAAAGCGCCACCGGGGCTGCCCACAGGATCAGGGGTAAAGGGCGATCAAGCGGGCCCAGCCTGTCCAGCGCGACATGGGCTGCAACAACCGGCAGGGCAAGGCCGAAAAGATAGGGCAGCGCCACCTCATAACCCGGCATCACAGGCCGCTCATTGGGCCAGTATAGACCCCAAATCGCCCCCAGAAGGCCAAGGGCCAAAAGACCAATGAGATGCACAGCCACATGACCGCGCGCCAAGTGGCGCGGGAGCGCAAACACCAAAAGCCCTGTCACAACCCCATGCCAAGCCAAAGGCGTCCAGACGATCTGCGCCGGAAAGGCGTCATACATCGTGTCGACGATCACGCCTTCGATGCCAAAGCCCAAAACCGCGCCGCCCAGAAAGGCCGCACGCCAGCCACCAATGCCGGCCCAGAGCAACACCGACAAGGCCGCAGCCGCAACCAGCGAATAGGCGGCCCATGTGACCCCCCACTCAATCAGCTTCAACGGCTCTTGCGGCACCGTCCAGAACAGGTTTTCCGACCCCCAGAGTGCGATCATGCCCAAAGACAGCGCGGCAGCGCCATAGCGCAGGCCCGGTCTTGAACTTGGCTGCGGCATGGCAAACCCCTGACTGAACGGGTCAATTCTTGCAGGCAATCGGACACGGCGAAAGCGCGCGCTCAGGCATCGGCAGGAAAAAGCCCGCTGGCCAGCCGGGCCGGCACCGCTTATGTAGGGCGCATTGCCCGCAAGGACGCTTGGCCCATGCTGAAAACCCGCCTCATCCCCTGCCTTGATGTCGCCGATGGCCGCGTGGTCAAGGGTGTGAACTTCGTCAACCTGATTGACGCGGGTGACCCGGTGGAGGCTGCGCGCGCCTATGACGCGGCGGGGGCGGATGAGCTCTGTTTTCTCGACATTCACGCCACCCATGAAAATCGCGGCACGATGTTTGATCTGGTGACCCGCACCGCCGAGCAATGCTTCATGCCCCTCACCGTCGGCGGCGGCGTGCGGACGCATCACGACGTGCGCGCCCTTTTGCTGGCTGGGGCTGACAAGGTGTCGTTCAACTCTGCCGCCGTCGCCAACCCCGATGTGGTGGCCGAGGCGGCGGATCGGTTCGGCTCGCAATGCATTGTCGTGGCGATTGACGCCAAAACCGTTAGCCCCGGAAAATGGGAGATTTTCACCCATGGCGGGCGCAAACCCACGGGCATTGATGCGGTGGAGTTCGCCCGCACAGTCGCGGCCAAGGGCGCGGGCGAGATCCTGCTGACCTCGATGGACCGCGACGGCACCAAGGGCGGCTATAACCTGCCGCTGACCCGCGCCATCGCGGATGCGGTGACGGTCCCCGTGATTGCATCAGGTGGGGTCGGCACGCTGGATCACCTTGTCGAAGGCGTGACCGAAGGCCACGCCAGCGCGGTTCTGGCCGCGTCGATCTTTCATTTCGGCACATATTCCATCGGTCAGGCCAAAGCCCATATGGCCGCCGCCGGCATTCCCATGAGGCTGACATGACCGCATTAAACCGACTGGCCGCCACCATTCAGGCCCGCAAAGGGGCTGATCCCGAAAGCTCGTGGACGGCGAAACTCTTGTCCAAAGGCCCGGAAAAATGCGCCGAGAAATTCGGCGAAGAGGCGGTGGAGGCGATCATCGAGGCGGTCAAGGGCGAACGTGAGAAGCTGACCGCTGAGGCCGCAGATGTGCTCTATCACCTGCTGGTGATGCTGGCCGCGCGCGATGTGACGCTCGATCAGGTGCTGGCGGAACTGGAACGCCGCGAGGGGACCTCGGGCCTTGCCGAAAAGGCCGCCCGCAGTTAGCGTTTCCGACTTTGGGAGGCACATATGACCCAAATCGACATTGAAAACGTTGGCCAGCCCGGAAAGACCTACCGCGTTGATGCGGTGAAATTCGCCGAGATGAAACGCGCCGTCTTAGCCATCTTGCCCAAGAGCGCCCCAGGTTTGACGCCCGCCGAGGTGATCGAGGCCGTAAAGCCGTTGCTCGATCAAACCCTCTTCCCCGGCGGCGACACCGCGGGCTGGTGGGTCAAATCAGTTCAACTGGACCTTGAGGCGAAAAAGATCATCACCCGCGGGCCCAAGGCCCCGGTGCGGCTGTGGCGGCTTTAGCCGCGAGTTTCTGATCCGGAAATCAGCCTAAAGCCCCAGACGCGGAATTTCGATGGCCGGGCAGCGGTTCATCACCACTTCCATCCCTGCCGCTTTGGCCTTTGCGGCGGCGTCGGGGTTCTCAATGCCCAGTTGCATCCAAATCACCTTTGCCCCCGAGGCAATCGCCTCCTCCACCACAGGCCCCACCTCCTCGGATCGGCGGAAGATGTCGACCATATCGACCGGCCCCACCTCGGCCAGCGAGGCGCGCACCACCTCGCCCAGACCGCTGTCCTCACCGGCTTGGCCGGGATTGACCGGGATCACCCGATAGCCCCGTGCGGCGAGATAGGCGGCAACCCGGTGGCTGGGCCGGTCGGGCTTTGGCGACCAGCCGACAAGGGCGATGGTTTTGACATCGGTCAGAATGCGGGCAATCCGGGCGTCATCGGTCATCTTCATCCTCCAAAAGAAAAGCGCCCAAGGACAAGCCCCGGGCGCAAGGTGTGGAACGAGGGACAGTTGACAGACGAAACCGGGGTTCCAGGCCCGCTTTCTGTCTTTACAGATGGGAAGCCTGTCCCGCCGTTAAAGACCCCTCGCATCTTTGTGATCCTTTTAGCGCGTGCTGGCCGCATAAAGGCTGACCGCGGCGGCGTTTGACACGTTCAGGCTGCCAAAGCCCCCGGCATAGGGAATGCGGGCAATAACATCGCAGGTCTCGCGGGTGCGCTCGCGCAGGCCCGGGCCTTCGGCCCCCATGACCAGCGCCAAAGGCCGCCCCTTGGTGGAGGCCAGCGCTTCGACCAAGGGCACATCGCCCTCGCCATCCAAACCAACAAGCGTGTAGCCCATCGCCTTCAGCTCAACCATCGCATCGGCCAGATTGGTGACCTTCAGATAGGGCTGCCGTTCCAGCGCGCCACTTGCGGTTTTGGCCAAAGCCCCGGTTTCGGGTGCTGAATGGTGGCGGGGTGCAATCACCGCGCGCGCGCCGAACACCTCGGCGGACCGCAGGATGGCGCCCACGTTGTGCGGGTCTGTCACCCGGTCCAACAGAACCAAAAGCGGCTCTCCCGCCCCCGAGATCGCCAGATCCTCAAGCTTGCCCCAGTTCAAGGGTCGCACCTCAAGCGCTGCGCCCTGATGGACCGAGCCTTCGTCAATCGGCACGTCAAAGCGGCGCGGGTCAACGATTTCGGGCGCAATGCCCGCCTCGGCCACGGCTTCTTCCAGCTTGTCAAAGGCGTTCTTGGTCACCACCAGCCGCAGCTTTTCGCGCGCAGGGTTCACCAGCGCATCGCGCACCGCGTGCAAACCAAACAGCCAGACGGTTTCCTTTGCCTCAGCCTTTCGGCCGCGTTCCTTGTCCACCACCCAATCCGGTTTTCTCGCCATCGCCCTGCCCTTTCGTGCTGGCCCATGCTCTGGCCAGAAGCGTTGGTTTTGGCAAGCGCCAAATCATGCCGAAGCCTTTGCCATCCGTGACTTGCCGCCCGATAATTCACGCAAAGCGCCCGTTTGGCATATTGACGCCCCCCATCGCCTTCGGTAATCACGCCGCCAGTGGGCGATATGCTACAAGGTGTGGCAGCGGACTGTAACTCCGCCGAGGCGACTCATGCCTGGTTCGATTCCAGGATCGCCCACCATCTTTGCCGTCACAAGCGGTGCGAAAAACCAGCCTTCGGGCTGGTTTTTTCGTTTGATGCGTGATGGATTGCGCGGGCAAACTTTTGAAAGCCCCGACATGCGCTCTTACAGCTTCACCCATGCCATCACCCGCCAGCCCCCCGCCTCGGCCATTCATGGCCTGCGCGCGGTCGACACCGGCGCACCCGATTTGGCGCAGATGCGCGCCGATCACGCCGATTACATCGCGGCGTTGAAATCAACCGGGGCGGTTGTGGTGGAACTGCCCGCGCTTGAGGCCTTTCCCGACAGCCTTTTTGTCGAGGACACCGCCCTGTGCCTGCCCGAGGGCGCGGTGGTGATGCGGCCCGGCGCGCCGTCGCGCCTAGGGGAGGCGGCAGAAATGGCTCCGCATCTGCGCGCGCTTTATGGCGATGTGCGGGCGGTGACGGGGGCGGAGAATTTCATCGAGGCGGGCGACATCCTGACGACAGAGACCGAGATTCTCGTTGGCCGATCGGCGCGCACCAATGCGGGCGGGGTGGCAGAGCTGGCCGAGATCGTGGCCGATTGGGGCTACCGCCTGCGCGAGGTCTTTACCCCACCGGGGGTTTTGCATTTCAAAACCGACTGTTCGCTTTTAGACGCCGAGACCATTCTGGCCACCGAACGGCTGGACGCCTCGGGCTGTTTCAAAGGCTCTCGGGTGATCCACACCGTGCCGGGCGAAGAGGCCTGCGCCAATGCCATTCGATTTAACGATCTGGTGCTCTTTCCAGCCGGTTTCCCGCGCACCCGGGACAAGCTGGTGGCGGCAGGCTTTAACCTGCGCGAGATTGGCAATTCGGAATGTGCAAAGCTCGACGGCGGCATGTCCTGCCTGTCCTTGCGCTTTAGCCCCAGCGCCTGAAGCATCCCCCGGCCCCGATAGCATAGACTGGCAAGCGGGGCCGGGCTTTCTATTCTGACCTTATCTTTCTATAGTCGCGCCATATTTCAGGCATTGTTTCCAAATGATTGACAGCCAACCACTCCGCGCCGCCTTTAATGTGCTGGCCATCGTGCAAGATGGCAGGCTCGCCTATGAGGCGCTCTTGCTGCTCGCTTCGTTCAAGGCCAACACTCCCGACTTTCAAGGCAAGGTGTTCTTGGCCGAACCCCAGCCCGGCAAACGCTGGAACCGCGATCCACGGCTGAAATCGGACGGCATCCGCGAGATGCTGGAAAGCATGGGCGCGACGTTTTTGCCGTTTGAAAACAAGGTTTTTGGCCAAAGCTACCCGCATGGCAACAAGATTGAAGCTTTGGCCGCCCTGCCCGATCAGCCGTTCCTGTTTCTAGACACCGACACCTTGATCTTGGGCGATCTTGGGCGGGTGCCTTTCGACTTTACCCGCCCCTCCGCCTCGATGCGGCGCGAGGGGACCTGGCCAGAGCCGCAGCTTTACAACGGGGGCTACGCCGAAATCTGGGGCGCGCTTTATGATCGCTTTGGCCTAGACATGGCTAGCTCCCTCGACCCATCCCAACCGCAGGACTATTGGCAGCGCTATCTTTACTTTAACGCGGGCTGGTTCTTCCACCAAAGCCCCAAGGTCTTTGGTGAGCATTTTCTCAGCTATGCGCGGTCCATCCGCGACAACATCCCCCCCGCACTGGCCGCGCAGTCGCTGGACCCCTGGCTCGACCAGATCGCGCTGCCCTTGGTCATTCACGCTTTGGGCGGTGGCAGGCCGGGGCCAGAGCTTGGCGGTCTGGATGGTGACATCACCTGCCATTATCGCAACCTGCCCCTGCTCTACGCCCGCGAAAGTGACCGCGTGGTAGATGTCTTGGAAGAGGTGGCGGGACAGAAAGAGCTGCGCCGTCTGTTGCGTGACTATGAACCGGCGCGGCTGATGATCTATCAAAACCGGGGCCGCAAGGCGCGCGAGATGTTTGACCGCGCCGATTTGCCCCGGCGTGAACAGGCCATTCGGGCGGCTTTGAAAAGGGCCGACCTCTGGCTGCGCTGATCAGATCCGCAGAACCGGGATCAGGCTGACCACCAAAAGCGCGGCCATGGTCCAGTTGAACGCACGCAGTCGCTCGGGGGATTGCAGCCAGTGGCGCACCACTTCGCCCAAGGTGGCCCAAAGGCTGACCGAGGGCAGATTGACGGCGGCAAAGACCACCGCAATCGTCAGAACCGCACCAAAGCCCCCATCGCCCGCATAGGCGCTGATCGCACCCATCGCCATCGCCCAAGCCTTAGGGTTAACCCATTGAAAGGCCGCCGCTTGCAAATAGGTAAAGGGCTTGCCCCCCGCCACACCAGGACGCGGCGCTGCAGCATGCGCGATCTTCCACGCAAGCCACAGCATGTAGATCACCGACACGACTTTCAGCACCACAATCGCCTCTGGCACCGCGCGAAACAGCCCTGACAGGCCAAGCCCGGTCATCAAGACCAAGAACGCATGCCCGGTGCAGACCCCCAAGATGTGCGGGATGGTCCGGCGCAGGCCAAAGTTCACCCCGCTGGCCAAGAGCATCATGTTGTTCGGACCCGGCGTGACCGAGGTGGCGAAGGTAAACCCCAGAAGGGCCAGAAGAAGATCAGGCGTCATGGCGCGACAATAGCGCCAAACACGGCGAAACCCAGCCCAAAACGCCTGGCCGGACCCAGATGACAGTGCGGCGAAATAATGTTAAAAATCAAACCAAATTAAGACTTTGTTCCTTTGGAGAGTGTCATGTTGATTGAAGCTACCAGCCAGACCGTCGCAGGCATGGTTTATGTGTTAACCGGAAACGATGATCTGAATGTTGGCAGCGGCGTGACGCTGATCTCGCTGACCTCGGACGCCATTCTCGCCAACTCTGGCCAGCACCAGATCACCTTGTCGGGCGTGGTGATGGCCCATGATGATGCGATTAACACCATCGGCTGCGAGGAGGCTCAGACCATTGTTATTCAAGCCGGCGGCGTTCTGCTGGCTGGCTACACCGGCGCTGAGGAAGACGGCGACGGGGTCATCTTGGATGGCATCGGATCGACACTCCTGAACCACGGCACCATCATTGCCAACGGATCTGGCCTCTCGCTCTTTGTTCGCGATGCGGGAACAACGACCGTCACCAACACTGGGTTTATCAGCGGTGAAAAGTATGGGGTTTGGAACAAACACGGAAAATACATGAATCCGCCTTATTTTTTGATATATTGGCATAAAGACTCTAGATGTAGGTGGGAAACGTATGGGGAATCGTTATGGCCACTCACCTAGAGAAGAGAAGAAGGCTTTGGTATGCAGTCCTAGATGTACCAACAGCCAGCGCCAAGTGATAGGTAAGAAGAGGTTTGTTCAGTCTCTAGGCACAGACTCCCTCTCTGTAGCCAAGATAAAGGTTCTGCCTGTCATCCATAGTTGGAAGATGCTGATTGAAGAGGCCAAAAGCGGCAAGACAGGATCAGCACAATGGAGAAACTGGATAGAGGTAGGACGTAAAGCAGGCTCTCCAGAGTGGGAAATTCAAGAAGCAGCTTTCAGCCTAGCTGTGGAAATGGATGAGGATGGGGATAAGACTGCATTTGTTTCTTACCTTGTAGCCACTGGGCAAGCTGTCCTGCTGTCTGAACACCTACAGCCATTTCTTGATGACTTGCGTACCCGGCAAAGTGGTCAAACGATTGAGAACAAAGCCCGTCACGTCAGAGCCTTCCTGTCGGTGTTCAAGTTCGCTGATGACGTCACAGAAGATAGCTTAGGGGATTTTGTAGGCACACACCTTGCTCACCTAGCTGCTGGGACACAGACAAACCATCTTTCGTCATTCAAGATGTTCTGGCGTTATTTGGGTAAGAAGAAGCTAGTCCCCAGAAGCCTAGAGATGTTCAAGGAGATCGTCGCGGGGATCACACCACCCCATGCCAACGAGGAGAACTACTGAGCTACTCCCCGAAAATCGGACAGTGACGGAAGCTACGATCTGACGTCTGCTGGTCTCCAAGAACGAGGAGATCAGAACATGAAGAAACGCAGGAACCATGACGCGGCGTTCAAGGCGCGTGTTGCGTTAGAGGCGCTGAAAGGCGAGCGCACAGTGTCGGAGCT
>NZ_CBDAEL010000004.1:0-287397 GCF_965194375.1 Allotabrizicola aquatica (SeqCode) | reverse complement strand
TCATCTGCTGGACCCCATAAAACGGCGTCTCGAGGAACTGCTTGTCGATCTTCACCATGAGGTCGAGGTTCATGGCCGTCTCGCCCATCAGTTCGTAGTAAAACGACGACCGCGAGATCGACAGCAGGCGGCACTGCGCCCCGGCCGACAGACTTGGGTGGTTCTTGTCAATCATCCCGCGCCTCACTTGCCGATCCAAGGCTTGAGCTTTCGTGACAAAAAATCGTTGGCCACAGCCAGCTCCCCGATCTTTGCATGCAGCGACCGCACCGTGTCCTCGTCGATCTCGGGCGCTCTCTTGCCGCCCCGCTCGAAGATCTCCGCCGCGCCGTCCAACAGAGCCTTTTTCCACTGATGGATCATCGTCGGATGCACACCATATTCGGCTGCCAGCTCCGACACTGTGCGCTCGCCTTTCAGCGCCTCTAACGCAACACGCGCCTTGAACGCCGCGTCATGGTTCCTGCGTTTCTTCATGTTCTGATCTCCTCGTTCTTGGAGACCAGCAGACGTCAGATCGTAGCTTCCGTCACTGTCCGATTTTCGGGGAGTAGCTCACGTTCGGACCCAGACGTTTTCAACCGCCGCGCACTGTGGGCCACTATCTTGACGCTTGCCGCATCTGGTGAAACATCCGACCGCCTCAGGCCGATAATCTCTGCAATCCTACAGCCTGTCTCTCCCAGTATTGGTATGGCCCAGCGCAAGGGCTTATCTGTTGCCAAACAAGCCTCGTACAGCCCCTGTAAGCCCTCTGTATCGACAGGTAGACGCTTGACCCTATCTGCGCCCTCTTTGGCGATTAGAACGCGTGTGAAGGGGTTTCTGCCGTCGATCTCATATTCTGCGTAGGCATAGTTGAAGACCGCACTTAGGCAATTCAGTCGCCGTCGAATTGAGGTGGTTCGCATTCCGCGCTGAAGGAGCGTCTGCACAAAGTTGCGTGCATCCTGCCTGCCATAACCATCAATCGACATGTCCCCAGAAAGTTGGGCCAGAAGCTGCGCGCTGCTGATCGTTGGGTTGCCCTGTATTCCTCGGACCTCGACATACTCTGTAGCTATCGTGGTTAGCGTAGCCTGCCTTGTTGTAGTCGCTGCCAGCAGGGTCTTTAGGTCAGGTGAAACCTCAATGTGGTCCTCAGCCCAAATGTCGTTGAGCCGTCTGGTCAGCCGATCAGCTTCCGCAAAATCCTTGATTCTGATCCTGACTTGGAGACCGAAAGCATCAACGGCATGTCGTGGTACACGCCTGTTGTAATACAGGTGACCATTGATCGTGGTCGTGTGCCGTGTGGGATCGTTTGTGTGCATCGCAAGCCCTCAAAAAGCCTAAGCCATTGAGAAATCACGTGAATTTAACGGAAGTGGAGCGGGTGAAGGGAATCGAACCCTCGTATTCAGCTTGGGAAGCTGCTGCTCTACCATTGAGCTACACCCGCGACAGCATCGAATTATGTCAGCAGCGGGCTGTGGTCAAGGGCTTGTCGGGGTTTCGTCGGCGTGTGGCGGGGGATTGCTGACCGGTGTGCCAATCGACCGGGGCACAAGCCGCACAAGAGAAACGGCGCGGGGCAAGGTGCCCCGCGCCGCGATAGTCTTCAGCCCAGATCAGTTGGCGGGCAACAGCACAGCGTCGACCACATGGATCACGCCGTTGGTGCCGGTCAGATCGGCGGCGGTCACGGTGGCCATCCCGCCAGCTTCGTCCTTGATCTTGACCATGTCGCCGTCCAGCGACGCTTCAAGCTTGCAGCCGCCAAGGGTTTCGATGGTGGCGGTGCCGCTGCCATCGGCGATCATCTTGGCCACATCTGCCGCCATCGCTTGGGCGCCAACAACGTGGCAGGTCAGGATTTTGGTCAGCTGATCCTTGGATTCAGGCGTCAGGAGGCCTTCGACCGTGCCCGCGGGCAGTTTTTCAAAGGCGGCGTTGGTGGGAGCGAAGACCGTGAAGGGGCCCGCACCGGACAGCGTTTCAACAAGGCCAGCGGCCTGCACAGCGGCAACCAGCGTCGAATGATCGGCGGAACCCACGGCGATATCCACGATCGTTTGATCTGCGGCCAATGCCACGGTGGAGGATGCAAGCAGGGCCAAAGCGGCGAGACGAAGCTTCATGAAAATCTCCTAACACGAACCGGGCCAATCCCGGTGTCATGCAAGAGATACGTGTGGGCGATCTCGCTGGTTCATCCGCCTCGCGCAGCCGTGATGCGGCGTGATCGGTCCGGCATCTGAGCGGCAGGGCGGCGCTTAACCGCGCCGCCGCCGCCGCCCGCCATCTGCTCCGCCGCCCGAGCCCGAGGTGTTGAAGCTGACATCGGGCAGGGTGACGACGAGGCCAAGCTCGGGGAAGGTATCGACCGAATTCGGGATCGCGCTGGCATTGACGAAATGCTCTTGAAAGCGCGGCTCGATGGCGGTTTCGACCTTGTGGATCTCATGCACCGTGGCCTCGATGGCGTTGCGTGCGCCGACATTGCACAGCGCAATCCGTGCGCCGGTGCCGGCTGCGTTCCCGGCAGAGACCACCTTGTCCAAGGGCACGTCAGGGATCATGCCCAGCACCATGGCGTGCTTGGGGCTGATATGGGCGCCGAAGGCCCCGGCGAGGGTCACCTTCTCCACCCGCTCTACGCCCATTTCATCCATGAGAAGCCGCGCACCAGCATAAAGCGCGGCCTTGGCCAGCTGGATGGCGCGGATGTCGCCTTGGGTGACCGAGATCTTCGGCCCGCCGGTGGCGCTGCCGTCATGCAGCACATAGGAATGCGTGCGCCCCTCGGCCTCGCAGCGCGGGCTGCCGACCTGATCGGGGCCGCCAATCAGACCACCTTGGTCGACAATGCCCGCCATGCGCATCTCGGCCACGGCCTCAATGATGCCCGATCCGCAAATGCCGGTGATGCCAGAGGAGGCGGTTGCCGCCTCAAATCCCGCATCGGTGGACCACAGATCGGAGCCGATCACCTTGAAGCGGGGCTCTTTGGTGAGGGGATCAATCTCCACCCGCTCAATCGCGCCGGGGGCGGCGCGCTGGCCCGAGGAAATCTGCGCGCCTTCAAAGGCGGGGCCGGTCGGGCTGGAACAGGCCAGAACCCGGGTCTTGTTGCCCAAAAGAATCTCGGCATTGGTACCGACATCGACGATCAACACCATCTCATCCGATTTGCCCGGCTCTTCCGACAGGGCCACAGCGGCGGCATCCGCCCCCACATGGCCGGCAATACAGGGCAGCACATAGACACGCGCAGCGTCATTGATGTTGGAGAGGTCCAGATCACGGGCATCCAGCGACAGGCTGCCGGAATTTGCCAAGGCAAAGGGCGCTTGGCCGAGTTCGACCGGGTCAATGCCCAAGAGAAGGTGGTGCATGACCGGGTTGCAGACGAAGACCACCTCGTAAATCGCTCGAGGGTCAATCTTGGCCTCTTCGGCAATCGAACTGGCCAGCGCATTGATCGCCTCGCGCACGGCGCGGGTCATCTCGACATCGCCGCCGGGGTTCATCATGGCATAGCTGACGCGGCTCATCAGATCTTCGCCAAAGCGGATCTGCGGGTTCATGAGGCCGGACGAGGCCAGAACCGCCCCATCGCGCAGATCGCAGAGATGCGCGGCAACGGTGGTGGACCCAAGGTCAATCGCCAGACCATAAAGCCCACCCTCATAGAATCCGGGCTTCACGTCCAGAATGCGCGGGGCCTGGTCATGGTTGCCCTTGTTCAAGACAACGGTGACCTTCCATTCGCCCTTACGCAGGACCGGCTGCAGGCGGCGCAACACGCCCAAACCGGCCTCGGGGGCCTCAACACCCCATTGCGCGGCCAGCGCCTCTTTCAAGCGTTCAAAGTCGCCCGAGGGGTTGTGCATGTCGGGCTCGGTCACCTCGACAAAGAGCGCGCGCGTCGCCGGGTCCATCACGATGTCGCGCTGGGTCGCGGATTTGCGGATCACTTGCTTGTGGACTTGGGACTCGGGTGGGACGTCAATCACGACATCGCCCATGACCTTGGCCTGACAGCCCAGACGGCGGCCCGGCAACATGCCGCGCTTGGACTTGTACCGCTCTTCCACCGCGTTCCAGGGGCTGACGGCGTCTTCCTCGACTGTCACGCCATGTTTGGAAAACTCACCATATCCGGGTGTGATCTGGCACTTAGAGCAAATGCCACGGCCCCCACAGACCGAATCAAGGTCAACGCCCAACTGGCGGGCGGCCTGCAAGATGGGGGTGCCAAGGGCAAAACGCCCCCGCTTACCTGAGGGGGTGAAAATCACAAGCGCGTCTTCGGACATTGGTTTCCTCCTGTTCGCCCTGTCTTTCTAGCGGGCGGACCGGAGGCGGCAAGGCCGGAAAGCGTCGCCTTTGTCGTTGGTTGCGGCGCAATTCGGTACCAGCGGCAAAAGCGGCACCACTTGGGCTTTCATCTTGGCATAAATACTCCCCGCGGAGCGTCCCTTGATTGGCCTGAGGAGCCTCCGGCGGGAGTATTTGCGGCCAAGATGAAATCAGCGGGGTGTGAAGCGGTAGGTGATCTCGTCAAAGCTGTCGGCGGCGAAGGTGTAGAACCAGCGCAGGGTTTCATGGGCAACTGGAATGCCATGTTCGGCATTGCCGGGGATGAAGAGGGCGACACCGGGTGAAATTTCATGCGGCTGGCCGTCGATCACCACTGTGCCATGTCCTTCGAGGCCGAAATAGACCTCCGCATGGGCGTGGCGGTGGGCGGCGAAATGTTCGCCAGGCCGGATGATGCCAACGCCGCAGGTGAGGCTGTCAGTCTCCGTCTCGCCCTTTGAGAACACACTTTGCCAGCGGACAGTGCCCTTTTCGGGCGTGTCCCATGTCGCTTCGGGCAGGGTGGCAGTATCGATACGCAAGGCACGCGAGAGGGTCATGTGTTTAGCCAGTTCAAGATGGCCGCGCGGTCGCCGTCGAGGGCGGGGGCTGCGGGGCGAGTGGTCAATTCGGGCAGGGTGGAGAGTTTGATCGGGTTGCCCGGTGCGGTAAACCGGTTGCCTTGGGCATCGGGGGCAATGGGCAGCACCATGGCGCGGGCCAAAAGTTGAGGGTCTTGCAATACCTCGGACATGTCTTGCACGCGGGCTGTCGGCAGCCCCGCCGCCTCAAGCTTTGCAATCCAATGCGCCGCCGGATGCTCCAAGGTGACCGCCTCAATCAACCGTTTCAACAGCGCATTGTTGTCGCAGCGCGCGGCATTGGTGGCGAACCGGGGGTCGCCAGCCTTCAGCGGCAGGTCGAGCGTTTTGCTCAGATGCTCGAACATCGCGTCATTGCCGGCGGCGATAACAAAGAACCCATCCGCTGCGCGATAGGTCGAAAACGGCGTGATCGTCGGGTGGCGTGCACCCGTGCGGCCGGGCGCGCGGCCGGTGGCGGTCGTCAGCGCGATGGAATGCTCTTGAATGGCCAGTTGAGCATCCAGCATGGCGACGTCCACCTTGGCGCCAAGCCCGGTTTTCTCGCGGTCATAAAGCGCGGCCAGCACGCCTTGGGCCAGATACATCCCCGCTACGATATCACCGATCGAGGCCCCAACGCGCACCGGCGGGCCGCCTTCTTCGCCGGTGATGCTCATCACCCCGCCACGCGCTTGCACGACCATGTCATAGGCCGGTTTCGCTGCATCTGGCCCGGTATGGCCAAAGCCTGACACCGCGCCATAGATAAGGCGCGGGTATTCGGCGTGCAGCCTCTCCCAGCCGTAGCCAAGCCGCTCCATCACGCCGGGGCGGTAGTTTTCCAAGACCACATCGGCGCGGGCCAGAAGCCTGTCAAGGATACCACGGTCGGTCGGCGATTTCAGATCAAGCGCGATGGACTGTTTGCCGCTGTTCAGCGCCGCAAAATAGGCGCTGGTGTCGTTCACAAAGGGCGGAAAGGCGCGGGTGTCGTCGCCCAAGCCGGGGCGTTCCACCTTGATGACGCGGGCGCCAAGATCTTGCAGCGTATGGCTGCAGAACGGGCCTGCCAGCACATGAGTGAGGTCAAGAACTGTAACGCCTGAAAGCGGGGCCATGGCTTACTCCATTCGGAATTGCTTGGCGAGCTTAAGCCCCTGTCCTTGATAATTCGACGAAATTCCGGCGCCATACAGCGTATCGGGCCGTTCGCTCATCCGCTCATAGACCAGACGACCGACGACTTGGCCGTGTTCCAAGACGAAGGGCGCCTCATGGCAGCGCACCTCCAAGACCCCGCGAGAGCCTGTGCCACCCGCTGCGGCATGGCCAAAGCCGGGGTCGAAGAAGCCGGCGTAATGCACGCGAAACTCGCCGACCATCGCCAGATAAGGCGCCATTTCGGCGGCGTAATCGGGGGGGATCGTCACGGCCTCGCGGCTGACGAGGATATAGAACGCGCCGGGGTCAAGGATGATGCGGGCATCTGTCGCGCGGACCTCTTCCCAAAAGTCGCGCGCGGGGTAATGGCCGATCCGCGCAAGGTCGATCACCCCGGTGTGGGGCTTGGCGCGGTAGCCCAAGAGATCACCCTGTGCGGGCTTGAGATCCACCGAAAAGCCCAGGCCTTCCGAGATCACCGCCTCGCCCGAGACCAAGGTGTCCACCGCATGCAAGCTGCGCAGTTCGGCATCGGTCAGCACGGATTGCCCGGCGCGAAAGCGGATCTGGTTTAGCCTTTGCCCAGCACGCACCAAGACCGAGAAGGAGCGCGGGCAGACCTCGGCATAAAGCGGGCCAATGTAACCTTCGGGAATGCGGTCAAATTCCGTGCCACCGTCGGTGATGGTGCGGGTGAGCAAGTCGAGCCGCCCGGTGGAGGATTTGGCATTGGCCACCGCCGTGATGCCATGGGGCAGGGCGAGCGATTCCATCAAGGGCACGACATAGACGCAGCCCTTTTCCAAGACCGCGCCATGGGTCAGGTCGACCCGGTGCATTTCAAATTCGGCCAGACGGTCGGCCACCTTGGCGCCATTGCCGGCCAGAAAAGAGGCGCGGACGCGGTAGGCCACGGTTCCAAGCCGCAAATCAAGGCTGGCGGGCTGAATCTGGTCGGGCAGGATGGCGGGGCTGCCGTTGAGCGTGCCTGCGGCGATCATGGCGCGCAGGGCTTGGGCGGGCAGAACTCCGGATGTGGTCATGGCAGGTGCCCCTTTCAAAACGAAACCGCCCGCGCTGCCGGGCGGCAGGCGGGCGGCTTTGTATTGGTCGGGCCGGAGAGATTCGAACTCTCGACCTCCCGCCCCCCAGACGGACGCGCTAACCAGGCTGCGCTACGGCCCGACGAATAGGCGCTTTCATAACGATATTCCGGCGGCTCGCAAGCGGGAAAGCGCATTCTTTCGCGGTCAGATCAGGTTGGTTGCGGGCGGGGCCGCCACGCGCGACTGCAGGCTGACAAGGCGGTCGCGGAGCTCGCGCGCGGCCGGGCTGTCAAGGCTGCCCGGGGGCAGTTGGCGCAGCCGTTCGACAAGGCGTTGCGGGGCAGGGGCGGCGGCTCGCGCAAAAAGCGGCAGCTCTTCGGCGGGGGCCGGTGCGGGCTTGCGCGCGGCCTCGGAGGGGGATTCGGGGGCAGCAATTGGGGCAGGTGCCACGGTAAGCTCGGCGATGGGAGCCGCGACGGGCGCGGCGGTCAACAAAGCCGGTTCGACTGGGCTTGCCGCGGCCACCTCAGGCTCGGCGGTTTGCGCCCGACGGGCCTTAAGCGCGGTTTCCAGCGCCACGATCTGCGCGCTTTCGGCGGCCTCTTTTGGCAGGGGGGCGGGGGCAGGCGGGGCGAAATTGGCGGCGAGCGCCGCCTCAAGTGCGGCTTCGGCGCTGGCGCTTTCGTCGGGCACATCCTGACCAGACAGGCCCGCCACATGGCGAACCCCTTGTTCGCGCAGCATTTTCTGTACGCCGCGAATGGTCAGCCCCTCATCGTGCAAGAGATGCTTGATACCGGTCAGCAGGGCCACGTCACTTGGTCGGTAATAGCGCCGCCCGCCCGCTCGTTTCACCGGGCGGATCTGCGGAAAGCGGCTTTCCCAAAAGCGCAGCACATGCGCGGGGGTCTCGAGAATCTCGGCCACCTCGCTGATGGTGCGAAAGGCGTCAGGCGATTTCTCCATCCGCCAACCTTTCCGTTACTTTTTCTTGCCGGCTGCGACGCGATCTTTCATCAGATGCGAGGGGCGGAAGGTCAGCACGCGGCGGGGCGAGATCGGAACTTCGTCGCCGGTCTTCGGGTTGCGGCCGACGCGGGCCGTCTTGTCGCGCACCGAAAACGTGCCGAAGGACGAGATTTTCACCGTCTCGCCTGAGGCCAGCGCATCCGACATATGGGCCAGAACCGATTCCACCAGATTGGCCGATTCGTTGCGGCTGAGGCCGACTTCACGGAACACAGCCTCGGACAGGTCCATCCGCGTTAAGGTCTTTTCGCTCATCATATCCCCCCCGGGTTATTCAGGGCAGATTGAGCGCGATGGATTTGCGAGTCAATATCAAAGACTTGGGGCGGCCAATTCATGCAAGGATTTGCGCGGTTTACCAGCGCAGAACCACCGAACCCCATGCCAAACCGCCACCAATCGCCTCGGTGACCACCAGATCGCCTTCGCGCAGCTGGCCGCGCGCCTTGCCAACCGACAGCGCCAAGGGAATTGAGGCGGCCGAGGTGTTGCCATGGTCTTGCACCGTGACGATCACCTTATCCATCGAGACCTGCATCTTCTTGGCGGTGCCTTCGATGATGCGGATATTGGCCTGATGCGGCACGATCCAATCCACATCGCCGGGGGTCAGCCCGGCCTTATCAAGCGCGGCATGGGCGGTTTCGGCCAGCTTTTCGATGGCATGGCGGAAGACTTCCTTGCCTTCCATCCGCAGATGACCCGTCTTGCCGGTCGAGGTGCCACCATCGACATGCAGGATGTCTTTGTAGCGGCCATCGCTGTTCAGGTCGGTCGCCAGAATGCCGCGGTCCGCGTTGGTGCCGGTGCCGGTCTGCGCCTCAAGCAGCAACGCTCCCGCGCCATCCCCGAACAGCACGCAGGTGCCGCGGTCGGTCCAGTCCATCAGCCGCGAGAAGGTTTCCGCCCCGATCACCAGAACGCGCTTGGCCTGACCGGCCAAGATCAGCGCATTGGCGGTGGTCAGCGCAAAGGCAAACCCAGCGCAGACGGCTTGGACGTCAAAGGCAAAGCCGCGCGTCATGCCAAGGCCGGATTGGATCATCGTCGCGCAAGAGGGGAAGGTGAAATCGGCGGTCGAGGTGGCGACGATGATCGCGTCGACATCCTCGGGGGTCAGCCCGGCATCGGCCAGCGCAGCTTGGGCGGCGCGGGTGCCAAGATCGGCCGTGGTCTGGCCGGGGGCCGCGAAATGCCGCCGTTCAATACCCGAGCGCGAACGGATCCATTCGTCAGAGGTTTCAACCAAAGCTTCGAATTCAGAGTTGGGAACCACACGGTCCGGCAAGTAGTGCCCGACGCCCCTGACCACGGCGCGTATTGTCATTCAGCGGACCCTGCTTCTGCCCCGATTGCGGCGGCATCCTGCCCCGCAAGCCCGGTGGATGCAACCCGTGCCGCGATGCGGTTGGCCAGATCGGCCCGCGACAATTGATGCGCAAGACGCACTGCTGCCGCGACACCCGTGGCGTCAGCCGAGCCGTGGGATTTCACCACGGTGCCGTTCAACCCCAAGAACACCCCGCCATTGGCGCGGCGCGGGTCGGTCTGGGCCTGCAGGCGGCGCAGTGACTTCATGGCCAGAAGCGCGCCCAGCTTGGCAAAGATCGTCGAGGTGAGCGCTTCACGCAGGAAGGTGGAAATCAGCTTGGCCGTGCCTTCGCCAGTTTTCAGCGCGACATTACCTGTAAACCCATCAGTCACAATCACATCCACCCGGTCTGAGGGAATGTCAGACCCTTCGACAAAGCCCACAAAGTCATAGCCCCCTGCGGTCGCGGCAGCGGCCATCTGGGGATAGGCCTCATGCAGTTCGGCCCGGCCCTTGTGCTCTTCGGTGCCGACATTCAACAGTCCGACGCGCGGGCGCGGCAGGTTCAGGCTGTTGCGGGCATAAGACGCGCCCATGGCGGCATATTGCAAAAGATCCGCCGCATCGGCTCTCACATCCGCGCCGACATCCAGCATCACGTTAAAGCCAGCCGGGTTGCGCGACGGCCAATAGCAGGCAATCGCTGGGCGGTTCACGCCGGGCAGTTTGCGCAGCCGCAGCATCGCGACAGCCATCAGCGCGCCCGTGTTGCCACAAGACACCGCCACCGTCGCCTCGCCGTTTTTCACCGCATCAATGGTGGAGAACATCGAGGTGCCTTGGCCATGGCGCATCACTTGGCTGGGTTTGTCTTCCATGGTGACGACGCGCTCGGCATGGCGCAGATCGACACGTCCCGCCAAAGCAGGGGCGCGGGCCAAAAGCGGGGCAAGCACCGCCTGATCGCCATGCAGGATAAAAAGCGCATCGGGCAATTCGACAGCCGAAAGCGCAAGACCGGCGACAACTGCCGCCGGTCCTTGATCGCCGCCCATCGCATCGATGGAAATAACGGTCTGAGAAGGCCCCTTGCGCCCTGCAACCGTGTCAGCCGGAATGGAATTTCCGTTGGTCATAGGTCAGGCGCGGCAGGGCAGCGGCTTACGCCGCGTCCTCGTCCACTTCGCCGACGCGGGTCGCCACGACTTCGCGGGCGTCATAATGGCCGCAAGCCGGGCACACGTGGTGCGGGCGCTTCAGCTCGCCGCAGTTCGAGCATTCCTGCGGGTTGCCAGCAACCAGCGCGTCATGCGAACGGCGCATGTTGCGGCGCGATTTGGTGGTGCGGTTCTGCGGGACAGCCATGTCTCAGCCTCGAATTAGGGGGGACAGGCCCCGGATTTTCCTTTGATTCCAGAAGCATCGGCCAAGCAAACAGGCTCGGCCAGAAGACCCCGAATGAGCCGCGGAACATAGTCGGATTCCGTGCGGGCGCAAGCCCTTTTCTTTAGCCGTCTTACGTCGGTCCGGAATCGGGCTTTTTCAGCTTGTCGGCAAGGGCAGAGAGCCCGGCGAAGGGCTTGAGGTCGGTGTCACCCAAAGGCGTGACACCGGGTGGAGCATAGACCGCTTCTCCCAAAGCAGCCCCGGGCGCACGCGGATAAAGCGGCAGCGCCAGCGCCAGCGCTTCGGCGGCAATGGCGGCCACATCAATCACCTCAGGCAATGGGTCGATCTCGGCATCGACCATCTCGATCTCATCAACTTCGGGAGTGGTCATCTCGGCCACAAAGCGGCGGTGAACCGGTTCGGTCACCGTGCAAGGCACAGGGGCCATGGTGACCGAGCAAGGCTGGACGGCGGCGGCGGTCAAGTCGGCCACCAGATCAAAATCATGCCGCCCGGCGGGCCGGATTTCGCCAGTCAGGCGCAGCTTGGAAAGTTCCAAGAGGCCAAGTGCCGCCGCGATCGCTGCCCGGCCTGCGGCATCGGGTCGAAAATCAAAGCGCGTGGGTTTGCGCGTGGCCAAGGACTGGGTGCGAAAGGGCAGGCTGGGCATGCCAGCCACGGCGGGCCCGGCTGGCTCTGCCGAGGGGGATGCGGGGGGCAGATCGCGCTTGGTCGTCATCTGTCGTCCTTTCGGGCGGGCCTCCGGTTGCGCTTGCGCGCCGCCGGGGTGTTTGCATTCTTGAACCGGGCCCGATCCCACTGTAAGCCTTGGCCAAGGGGCGCGCGCCTGTCCTTGCCTGTCGATAGTGCCGCACGGCGCCGCTGGCAAGGCCGGGACAGATGTCAGGCCTTCAGGATCAGGGCCGGAAAGATCAGGGGACGGGCATGTCGAAAGCAGTCATTACGCGCGTGTCGGGCTGGGGTCAGACCGTTCGGCTGACAATGGCCGGGCTTGCGCTGGCCGCGCTGGCATCTTGCAGCCCGGTGCTTCGCAATCATGGCTATGTGCCCTCGGAAGAGGAATTGGCGCTGATAGAGGTCGGGGTGGACACGCGCGAGACCGTCTCGGCCACGCTGGGCCGGCCCTCGGGGCAGGGCCTGTTGAACGATGTTGGCTGGTTCTATGTGCAAAGCCGCTGGAAACAGTCGGGCGCGCTGGCCCCGAAAGAGATTGACCGGCAGGTGGTCTCGATCACCTTCACCGAAGAGGGCAAGGTCGAGAATGTTGAGCGCTTTGGGCTGGAGAACGGCCAAGTCGTGGCCATCTCGCGCCGGGTGACGGACAGCAACATCAAGGGTGTGGGCTTCTTGCGTCAGCTTTTGGGCAATATCGGACGGCTGCGGGCCGATCAGTTCATCGAGTAACGCCTGACCCCTGCAAGATTTGAAGAGGCCGCCCGGATGGGGCGGCCTTTTTCTTAGTCTTCGGGGTCAAACCGTACGGCCACGCCGTTGATGCAGTATCGCAGGCCCGTCGGCGGTGGCCCGTCGGGGAAAACATGGCCCAGATGCGCGTCGCAACCCATGCAGGTCACCTCGGTGCGGACCATATAATGGCTGCGGTCCTCATGCTCTTCGACCATGTCATTGGGCAGGGCTGCGTTAAAGCTTGGCCAGCCGCAGCCCGATTCGAACTTGGTCGAGGCGTCGAACAAGGGCGCATCACAGCACACACAGCGATAGGTGCCGGGGCCCTTGGGAAAGCCGGGATGGCTAAAGGGCCGCTCTGTCGCCGCGCGGCGGGTGACCTGAAAGGCCAGTTCCCCCAGTTGCGCCAGCCATTCGGCATCGGGTTTCATCACCTTGTGCATCGTCTTCTCCTGCATGGGGCCGCGCGCCACTGCTTGCGCGGAACCGCGTCCTGCCGCAAACCTAGCGCCGGGCGCGGCGATTTCCAACCGCTGGCCCGGCGCGGGCAATGAGGAGCTGTGCAGGTGCGACTGCAGACGGGGGCTTTGGTGGCGCGACTGGCTGATGGGCCGGAGGACATCGCGCGGGCGCAAGAGCTGCGGCATCTGTGCTTTCGCGCCGCGCGTGGGCTGGACCGTATCGGCGGGCGCGAGGCGGATGGGTTTGACGATCTGTGCCAGCATGTGCTGATCGAAGACGCCTCTGGCCGGCTTCTGGGCGGGTTTCGCACCATGATCCTGCCTGCCGATCAGATTGCCGGCAGCTATTCGGCGCAGTTCTATGATCTGACGCCGATCAGCACCCAGCCCGGCCCCATGATGGAGTTGGGGCGGTTTTGCACCCACCCCGAGGCCAGCGATCCCGACGTGCTCCGTCTGGCTTTGGCGTCGATCACGCGGCTGGTTGAAGGGGCCGGGGTGACGCTGATGTTCGGTTGCAGTTCGTTCGCAGGTGCGGATCCGGCGCGGCACGCCGAGGCGCTGGCGCATCTCGGGCGGCACCATCTGGCCCCGGCGGGCCAAGCGCCGGGACGGCGCGGGGTCGGTTGCATCACCTTGCCCAATCTGGCGGCGGATCCGCGCCGGGCGCTCGCGGCGTTGCCACCGCTGCTGCGCAGCTATCTGACCTTGGGCGGCTGGGTCAGCGATCACGCGGTGATCGACCCCGATCTGGACACACTCCACGTCTTTACCGCAGTCGAGGTGGCGCGCATTCCACCTGCACGGGCGCGGGCGCTGAGGGCATTGGTGAGCGCTGCGGCGGGCTTGGGCCAAAATTCTTGAAGAATTTTGCCAAATTTCTTCGCAAAGAAATTTGGGTCGGTTGACGGCGCGCGCATCCCCGCATAGCTGCACCGCCATGGCACGCGCACCCCTTCTTCAGCTTTCCGGCATTTCCCTGACCTTCGGTGGCAATCCGGTCTTCGACAACCTTGACCTTGTGGTGCAACCCGGCGACCGGGTTGCGCTGGTGGGGCGCAATGGATCGGGCAAGTCCACCTTGATGAAGGTGATGGCGGGGCTGGTCGAGCCGGATGCGGGTCTGCGCGTTGTGCCGCCCGGTGTGTCCGTGGGATATATGGAGCAAGACCCAGATCTGTCGGGCTATGCCACCTTGGGCGATTACGCGGCCAGCGGCTTGCCCGATGGCGAAAGCTACAAGGTGTCCGTCGTGGCCGAAGGGTTGAAGTTCAACCCCGAAACGCCGGTCTCCACCGCCTCGGGCGGTGAGCGGCGGCGGGCGGCCTTAGCCAAACTCATGGCCGAGGCGCCGGAGCTGATGCTCTTGGACGAACCGACCAACCATTTGGACATCCAAGCCATTGAATGGCTGGAGGCTGAGTTGAAATCGACCCGCTGTGCCTATGTGCTGATCAGCCATGACCGCGCCTTCCTGCGCGCCTTGACCAAAGCCACCCATTGGATCGACCGGGGTGAGGTGCGCCGCCGCGAAACCGGGTTTGACGGCTTTGAAGAGTGGCGCGAAACCGTCTGGGCCGAAGAGGATGAGGCGCGTCACAAGCTGGATCGCAAGATCAAGCATGAGGCGAAATGGGCGGTTGAAGGCATTTCCGCCCGCCGCAAGCGCAACATGGGGCGCGTGCGCGCCTTGGCCGATCTGCGCGCTGAACGCTCGTCCCAGATCCGCCGTCAAGGCACGGCGGCGATGGAGTTTGAGGGCGGCGTTGTCAGCGGCAAGAAGGTGATCGAGGCGGTGGGGATTTCCAAATCCTACGGCGACAAGACCCTGATCAAGGATTTCGATCTGCGTATCCTGCGCGGTGACCGGGTGGCTTTTGTCGGCCCGAACGGCGTTGGCAAGACCACGCTTCTAAAAATGCTGGTCGGCCAGCTGGAGCCCGACAGCGGCAGCGTCAAGCTGGGCACCAACCTTGAGATCGCAGTATTCGATCAGACGCGCGCACAGCTCGACCCCGAGGCCAGCCTTTGGGAGAATCTGACGGGCGATCCGTTGATGAGCGTCTCGGGCGCCTCTGATCAGGTCATGGTGCGCGGCACGCCGAAACATGTGGTGGCTTATCTGAAGGATTTCCTCTTTGACGAACGCCAAGCCCGCGCGCCGGTCAAGGCGCTGTCGGGTGGCGAAAAGGCCCGGCTGTTGCTGGCCAAGCTGATGGCGCGGTCTTCGAACCTGTTGATCTTGGACGAACCGACCAACGATCTGGACGTGGAAACGCTGGATCTCTTGCAAGACATCTTGGGCGAATATGACGGCACGGTGCTCTTGGTCAGCCACGACCGTGATTTCATTGACCGCGTCGCCACAGCCACCGTGGCGCTGGAGGGCAATGGCCGCGCCACCGCCTATCCGGGGGGCTGGTCGGATTACGCCGCGCAGCGCGGGGCGGATGCGGTGGAGATGCCCAAGAAAACAGGGTCATCGCATGTGAACCTGCGCGAGGATGTCAAAAAGCTGAGCGAAGGTCTGAGCTTCACCGAGAAAAAGCGGCTTGAGGCATTGCCGGGGATCATGGAACGCCTTGAGGCCGAGATCAACAAACTGACCGATTTCCTGTCAGACGCCGAGATGTTCACGCGTGAGCCCGTCAAATTCCGCAAGGCCACCGAGGCCATTGCCGAGCGCCAACAGGCCCTTGCGGCGGCGGAAGAGGAATGGCTGGCCTTGGCGGAACGCGACGCCTGATCCGCTAGATCAGCTCAGCCACCACCTGCGGGATCATCATCACATCGTCGCGTGTGCAGTCGAATTGGCCGACCTGCACGCGGATGACATAGGGCCCCTTGTGCCGGGTTTGGGTCAGGTAGATGCGGCCATCGTCGTTGATGCGGGTCAAGAGCGCCTCTGTCGCGGCATCATTCTCCAGCGCAAAGGTGAACAGTGACAGGCGCGGCTCGGAGGTGATGGTCACGCCGGGCAGGGCACGCAGCACCTCACAGGCCTCCACCGCCCAAGCCACATGGTTGCGAATACGGGCGCGCAAGCCCTCCAGCCCATAGGCGCGCAAGGTAAACCACAGCTTCAACGCGCGGAAACGGCGGCCCAAAGGCACCGTCCATTCGTTGAAATTGACGATGTCCTCTTTGCCGGCAGTTTCCAGATAGCTGGGGCGCAGGCCAAGGGTTTTGACCTGCGGGGTTGGGTCACGCAGGAACTGCACGGCACAGTCAAACTGCGCGCCAAGCCATTTGTGCGGGTTGAACACAATGCTGTCGGCCGCCTCTATCCCGGCCCAAAGATCGCGGAATTCGGGGCAGATCATCGCTGATCCGGCCCATGCGGCATCGACATGTACCGGCAGTCCGGCGGCATGGGCAACGGTGATACATTCGCCGATGCGGTCAAAGGCCCCCACGCTGGTGCCCCCGGCGCAGAGGATCACGCCCGCAGGCAAAAGCCCCGCCGCGCGATCCGCCGCAATGGTCGCCGCCAAAGCGCCGGGCTTCATCGAGAGGCTTTGATCCGTGGGGATTTTCACAAGGTTGTCTTGCCCGATGCCAGCAATTCTGACCGCCTTGTCCACGCTGGAATGGGTCTCGGCGCTGGCATAGATCCGCAAGGTGGGTTGGCCCGACAGGCCCTTCACGTTGCCCTGAAACTCCAACGCCCGCTCGCGCATGGTCAGCACGGCGGACAGGGTCGCGGTCGTGGCGCTGTCATGGATCGTCCCGGTGAACCCGTCTGGCAGGCCCAAGGACTGGCGCAGCCACTGGATCATCACCTGCTCAATCTCGGTCACCGCAGGCGAGGTCTGCCAGATCATCCCTTGGGCGGCGATGGCATTGGCCAATTGCTCGGCCAGCATCGAGGCGGGGGCGGCATTGGCCGGGAAATAGGCAAAAAAGCGCGGGTGCTGCCAATGGGTGATGCCGGGCGGCACGATGCGGTCAAAATCGGCGAAAATCTCGGCCATCGGCTCGGGGGCTTCGGGCGGGCTGGGCGGCAACTGGCGCGAAATCGCGCCGGGCACCAAAGGCGCGCGCACCGGGCGGTCGCGCAAGGCCGCGTGATACTCGGTCGCCCAATCGGCGGCGCGCTTGGACCATTGGTTCAGCTCATCATGGTTCATGGCAGGCTCCCTTGCGGGGGCGAGACAAGCGGAAAAGGCTTGGCGGGGCAAGGGAATTGCGCTAGGGCAGAGGCATGGAACAACAGCGCACCTTCGGCATTTGCTGCATTACCTGCTGACATAGGTCACGCGGGCTCGTCTCCATTCCCTGATAAGGATCACGACAAACCCGCGCCACAGGGCGAGCGACGGGAAAGAACATGGTCACGATCAGGCTGCACAATTCGAAAACCCGGACCAAAGAGGCGTTTGTGCCGTTGGACCCGGAAAATGTGCGGATGTATGTCTGCGGCCCCACGGTCTATGACCGGGCGCATTTGGGCAACGGGCGGCCGGTGGTGGTGTTCGACACGCTGTATCGGCTGTTGCGCCATGTTTATGGCGCGGATCATGTGACCTACGCCCGCAATTTCACCGACGTCGATGACAAGATTAACGCCACCGCAGCAGCACGCAAGGCGGCAGGGGATCCGCGCCCGATGGAGGCGCTGATCCATGAGCGGACCGAGGAAACCATCGGCTGGTATCACGCGGATATGGACGCGCTGGGGGCGCTCCGCCCGAATTTTGAGCCGCGCGCGACGGAATACATCGGGCCAATGGTGGCGATGATCGAAGGGCTGATCGCGGGCGGCCATGCCTATGCCAAGGACGGCCATGTGCTGTTTCGTGTACGGTCGTACAAAGAGTATGGCGCGCTGTCGGGCCGGTCTGTCGATGATATGATCGCAGGGGCACGGGTGGAAGTGGCGCCCTTCAAAGAAGACCCGATGGATTTCGTGCTGTGGAAGCCGTCATCGGGGGAAGAGCCGGGCTGGACCAGCCCTTGGGGGCGCGGGCGTCCGGGCTGGCATATCGAATGTTCGGCCATGAGCTATGAGCTTTTGGGGCCGTCCTTTGACATTCACGGCGGGGGCTTGGATCTGCAGTTCCCGCACCATGAAAACGAGGTCGCCCAAAGCTGCTGCGCCCATCCCGAGGCCAGCTTTGCCCGCTATTGGATGCACAATGAGATGCTGCAGGTCGAGGGCAAGAAGATGTCCAAGAGCTTGGGCAATTTCTTTACCGTGCGGGATTTGCTGGATCAGGGCGTGCCGGGGGAGGTGATCCGGTTCGTGTATCTGAGCACTCATTACCGCAAGCCGATGGACTGGACGGCGGAGAAGGCGCGCGAGGCAGAGGCGACGCTGAGGAAATGGCGGGAGATGGTATCGGGCGTTGAAGCTGGCGAACCCGCCGCTTCAGTGATCGAAGCGCTGTCCGATGACCTGAACACGGCAGGTGCCATCGCGGCACTGCACGATCTTTCTCGTGCAGGGGATGCGGCAGGTTTGAAAGCATCTGCAAAGCTGCTCGGATTGCTGGAAGATCGCTTGGGCGGTTGGGCCATCACGATCACAGATTTTGCACCCTTCGTGGCGCGCCTTGCCTCTCTTCGCGCTGAAGCCATGACCACCAAAGACTTCGCGCCGGTTGACGCCCTTAAATCCGCCCTGACCGAGGCCGGGGTTGAGGTGCGTATGTCCAAGGCGGGGGTGGAACTCCTCCCCGGTCCGGGCTTCGACCCCGCAAAGCTGGAGTCCCTCAAATGACCCGTGAGCGCCTCTATCTCTTCGACACCACGCTGCGCGATGGTCAGCAGACCCAAGGCGTCCAGTTCTCCGCCCTTGAAAAGGTGCAGATCGCGCAGGCGCTCGACACGCTTGGCATCGACTATATCGAAGGCGGCTGGCCGGGGGCCAACCCGACGGACAGCGAGTTTTTCGCCACCGCCCCGAAAACCCGCGCGACGATGACCGCTTTTGGCATGACCAAACGGGTGGGGCGGTCGGCCGAGAATGACGATGTTCTGGCCGCCGTGTTGGATGCCCGCACGCCCGCCGTCTGCCTTGTGGGCAAAACCCATGATTTCCATGTCAAAACTGCGCTTGGCTGCACCTTGGACGAAAACCTTGAGGCGATTGGCGCCTCTATCGCGCACTGCGTCGCCAAGGGTCGTGAGGCGCTGTTTGACGCCGAGCATTTCTTTGACGGCTACAAGGCCAACCCTGAGTACGCACTGGCATCCCTGCGCGCCGCCCATGAGGCAGGCGCACGCTGGCTGGTGCTGTGCGACACCAATGGCGGAACGCTGCCCTCGGAAGTGGGGCGGATCGTGGCCGAGGTGATCGCGGCGGGCATCCCGGGTGACCGTCTGGGCATCCATTGCCATGACGACACCGGCAACGCTGTGGCCAATTCCCTGGCGGCGGTCGAGGCCGGGTGTCGGCAGATTCAAGGCACATTGAATGGTCTTGGCGAACGCTGCGGCAATGCCAATCTGGTGACGCTGATCCCGACGCTGTTGCTGAAGGAGCCGTACAAATCCCATTTAGAAACAGGGGTTTCTGATGCAGGCCTCGCGCAACTTCTGAAGATCAGCCGCAGTCTGGATGACATTCTGAACCGCGTCCCCCTGCGCTCGGCCCCCTATGTCGGTGCATCCGCCTTTGCCCATAAGGCGGGGCTTCACGCCAGCGCCATCCTGAAAGACCCCACCACCTATGAGCATATCCCCCCCGAGGCTGTGGGCAATGCGCGGGTGATCCCGATGTCCAATCAGGCGGGGCAGTCGAACCTGCGCGCGCGGCTAGCCTCGGCGGGCATCGAGGTGGACGTCAAGGATGGCCGTTTGGGCCGGATTTTGGAGATCATCAAAGAGCGCGAGGATCAGGGCTATGCCTATGACGGCGCGCAGGCCAGTTTCGAGATTCTGGCCCGGCGGGAGTTGGGGCTTTTGCCGCAGTTCTTCGAGGTGAAGCGCTATCGCGTCACGGTCGAGCGGCGGAAGAACAAATATGACCGGATGGTCAGCCTCTCTGAGGCCGTGGTGGTGGTGAAGATCGGCGAGCGCAAGGCAATGTCGGTCAGCGACAGCATGGATGAGACGGGGCAGGACCATGGCCCGGTCAATGCGCTATCGAAGGCGCTGTCCAAGGACCTTGGCCCCTATCAGGCCTGCATCGACGACATGAAACTCGTTGATTTCAAGGTGCGCATCACCAATGGCGGCACCGAGGCCGTGACGCGGGTCATCATCGACAGCGAGGATTCGGCGGGCCGTCGCTGGCAGACGGTGGGCGTTTCGGCCAATATCGTGGACGCCAGTTTTGAAGCCCTTTTGGATGCGATCAACTGGAAGCTGGTGCGCGATATGAAGGTGCCTGCGTGAGCCTTGATGCCTGCGCCGAGATCGTCCAGCGCGGCGATCCTGACCGCTTTGCGGCCGTCATGGCTGCCCCTGTGGCCGCGCGCGCGCGGTTGTTCCCGCTATATGCCTTTAACCTTGAGGTGGCCCGCGCGCCGTGGGTGTCAAAAGAGCCGATGATCGGCGAGATGCGGCTGCAATGGTGGCGCGATGTGGTGGCCGAGCCTGCCCCCCGCGCCCATGAGGTGGCCGGGCCGTTTCACGCTCTGATCCAAGACGCTGCGCTGCCCTTGGCCGTGATTGACCGCCTGATCGAGGCGCGGATTCATGATGTCTATGGCGAGCCTTTTGCGGATGGGGCGGCTTTTGACGCTTATCTTGACGACACCGCTGGCGGGTTGATGTGGCTTGCCGCCAAGGCCTGCGGCGGCACCGATGAACCTGCCGCGCGGGCCTTGGGCTGGGCGATGGGCCTTGCCAATTACCTGCGCGCGGTGCCCGAGTTAGAGGCGCGCGGGCGGCAACCCTTGCCAGATGGGCGGGCCGAGGCGGTGCAGGCGCTGGCCAAAGACGGCTTGCAGCGGCTTGCAACGGCGAAGGGCAGGGTGCCTGTGCCCGCCGCTTTGGCCGCTTGGCAGGCGCGGGGGCTGTTGCGCCAAGTGGTGGCAAATCCGGCCGTGGTCGCCAATGGCGCGATGGGCCTGTCAGAATTTGCCCTTCGCGGCGGGCTTTTGTGGGCCGCCTTCACCGGGCGGGTCTAGCCGCCCGCGGCCTCAGCGCGTTTCGCGCGGTCGCATCCAGAGCCAGATCAGCGCCCCGCCGGCCAGCACCAGGAACGGCAGCATGGCCATGTTGACCAATTGCCAGCCCGTCTCGACCGATCCGCCCGAACAGTTCATCAGCCCGCCTGACGAGAACGAGGCCATCGTCACGCCGCCGAACACGATGAAATCATTCAACCCTTGCAGGCGCCCGCGCTCTTCGGGGCGTTGGGCATTGGCCAGCATCGTCGTCGCGCCGATGAAGCCAAAGTTCCAGCCGACCCCCAAAAGGATCAGCGCGATAAAGAAGTTCTCCAACTCAACCCCCGCCATCGCCACCGCGCCCGAGCCGGCAAGGATGACAAGGCCAATGGCAATCACCCGTTCCACCCCGAGCCGCGCGATGATGTGCCCGGTGATGAACGAAGGCGCATACATCGCCAGCACATGGGCCGTCACGACATCGGCGGCATCGCCCGTGTCAAACCCGCAGCCGACCACGGCGAGGGGTGAGGAGGTCATCACAAGGTTCATCAACGCATAAGAGACCGTCGCGCAGATCATGGCGACCGCGATCACGGGCGTGCGGATCAATTCAGCCCGGGTCCGGCCCACCGGGCTGCCTTGTGCGGGCGTGCGCGGTTTCGGGATGCGTAGGCCGATGAACAGGAACATCCCCAGAAGGTTCAGCGCGATCACCGCAAGGTAGGTGCCAAGGAAGGGCACCACCATGGACTGCGCCGTCACCTTCACCAGTTGCGGACCAACCACCGCCGACAAAAGCCCTCCCGCCATCACCCAAGAAATTGCCTTGGGTCGGAAGGCCTCCGAGGCGGTGTCAGCGGCGGCAAAGCGGTAAAAGCCCTGCGCGCTCATGTAGATGCCGGTCAGAAGCGAGCCCAGAAGGAACAGCGGGAAGGAGGAGGTCATCAGCCCCACCGCTGCGATTGCCGCGCCCAAGGCACCGCCCAATGCGCCAGCGACGAAGCCTGCCGTGCGGCCGTATTTCGCCATGAAGCTGGAAATTGGCGTCGCCGTCAGCATGGAACCGATCACGATAAAGCTGATCGGCAGCGTCGCCCAGCAGGCATTCGGTGCCAAAGACTGCCCGGCAAGCCCGCCTATGGTAAAGATCATCGGCATCTGCGCGCCCAAGATGGCTTGAGCTGCGACCAGCACCAGAACGTTACGTTTGGCGAGGTTGTCGTCGATGTCGTGGGGCATGTGGGGCCTTTGGTCTTGCGTTGGGTTAGGGCTATGCCTGGCCGTGGGGCGGGGCAAGGGAAAAACGTGGGGCCGCGCGCGGGCGATCTGATGGGCCTTGTCTTTTCGCCCAGCCTCGCCATGCTTTGCCCATGGTAGGACGGATCATCGCAACACTCGATTGCGTGGCAGAAGGGGCCGATTGGCTGGCCCGCGCCGAGCCGCGCTTTGCTCATGCGCTGACGCTTGTGGGCCCTTTGCCACTGCGTCGCCAGCCCGAGGGCTTTGCCGCGCTTTTGGATGCGATTGTCGGCCAGCAGGTCTCGGTCGCCTCGGCCGATGCGATCTGGCGGCGGATGGAGGCGGCGGGGTTGACCGACCGCGCCACGCTGGCCATGGCCTCGGATGAGGCCTGCCGTGCCGTGGGCCTGTCGCGCCAAAAGGCGCGCTATGGCCGGGCGCTGGCGGAGTCGGCCATTGATTTTGACGCGCTGCGCGGGTTGCCGGATGCGCAGGTGGTGGAGGTGCTGACCGACGTGCCCGGTATCGGCATGTGGACGGCCGAGATCTACGCCATGTTCGCCCTTGGCCGGGCCGATGTTTTTGCCCCCGGTGATCTTGCGCTGCAAGAAGCGGCGCGGGTGCTTTTTGATCTGCCCGACCGCCCGAAAGAGCGCGCCTTGCGCGCCATGGCTGAGGCGTGGAGCCCGTGGCGGTCTGTTGCGGCGACGGTGCTTTGGGCTTACTACCGGGTCGCGAAATCACGGGAAGGCATCAGATGACGCGCGAATTAAAGTTTGGGCGGGTGGCGGCGGCCAGTGGGCAGGCCAAATCGCTGGTGGTGTTCTTGCATGGCTATGGTGCGGATGGCGCTGATCTTTTGGGCTTGGCCGACCCTCTGGCCCCGCATCTGCCCAACACAGTCTTCATGGCCGCCGATGCGCCCAGCGCCTGTGCGGGCAATCCCTTTGGCCGCCAATGGTTCCCGATCCCACGGTTTGATGGATCAACCGAGGTGGAGGCCGCGGTCGAGATGAACCGCGCCGCCGAAGATTTGAACGCTTTTCTCGATCAGCGCTTGGCCGAGGAAGGGCTAACGCCCGCCGCCCTTGCGCTAATCGGGTTTTCCCAAGGGGCGATGATGAGCCTGCATGTCGCCCCCCGCCGCGGTCAGCCAATGGCCGGGGTGGTGGCGATTTCCGGCAAGCTGATGCTTCCGAAGCTTTTGGCCGAAGAAGCTAAGGTCAAGCCTCCGATCATGCTGATCCACGGCGACCGCGACGATGTAGTGCCGTTTCAGGAAATGCAGGCGGCAGGCAATGCGCTGGTGGGGGCGGGCTTTGCGACCTTTGGCCATGTCATGCAAGGCACCGGGCACGGCATCGCGCCCGATGGGCTTGGGGTGGCGATGCAGTTTTTGAAGGAAAGGCTGCCGGGGTAGAGGCTTAGCCCTTGCCGCCGCCTGCCAGATAGGCGGCGCACCCCGTCAGTGCGGCGTAGTCATCCTCGACGATGGTGACCGCGAAATTGCCCATGAACTCGGCAAAGCGGCCCTTGTCGCGGAAGTGGCGGGTCAGCTCCATCTGGTCAAAATAGGGCTGCATGGCGCGGGCCACGCCGCCGATCAGATAGATGCCGCCAAAGGGCAGATGGACAAGCGCAAGGTTGCCCAACTCTTGGCCCAGAAGGTGAATGTACAACTGCGCGGCACGGGCGGCCAAAGCCTCACCCGCTGCGACATCGGCCATGATCTCGGCCCCGCGCTTGGTGGTCTCATGCCCGGCCTCATGGGCGACAAAGGCATAGACGCGTTCGAGCCCCCGGCCAGCCAGCACATCCTCGACCCCGGCAAAGCCATGGGCATGGGGGCCGACATGGGCCACGAACCCCGCCAGACGGTGGTCTTCCTCGGTCCTGACCGGCATCGAGATGTGGCCGCATTCGCTGGCCGCCACCACGCGGCCCCACGGGGTTTCATGCACGGGGGCGGCATTCATCCCGGTGCCAAGGCCTACGACCAGCATCGCAGCGCCGGGTTTTGACGGACCGGCAATCACGGGCCGCAAATGCTGGGGCGCGATGCGGCCCAAGGCATGGCCTTGCGCTTGGAGGTCATTCAAAATCGCGGTATGGGCCGTTCCTGTTGCTGCCGTCAGGCCCGGCCCGGTGATCGTCCAATCAAGATTGGTCATGCTGGCCACACCATCGCGGACCGGCCCTGCGGCGGCGACGCAAACGCCCGACACAGACGCGGTCGCGGTCTCGTCCAGATAACGCCGCAGCACCGATTCGAGATCGGAAAACTCGGCATTGGCATAGCGGCGAATGCTGTCCTGGCGCACCGAAACGCCATCGGCCAAAGCCACGCGGGTGTTGGTGCCGCCAATGTCAGCGACCAAAGCCAGAGCGGTGGGCGAGGGGTGGGTCATCGAAAGGCACCTGCAGGCAGAACGCTTTGGGTTCTAACCGCTTTGCCGGGAATCACAAGCTGGAAGGCGGTCCGAACAGGCGGTCCGGAAAGGCAGGCGGCGCGATCAGCCCGGGCAAAAGCCGCGCCAGCACGTGTGCGCCGGGCGTTTCTGGGTTGGCCACATGACGCGCCAGAACAATCGCCTCGGCCCCGGCGTCGGTTAGGGCGCGCGTCACCAGTGCGCGGCCATCTTGCGACAGGCGCCCGGCGGGGTTGGTGTAAGACAGTCCAACGCCCAAGCCATTGGCCGCAAGGCTGCGCATCAGATCAAGGCTGGCCGCGCGATGGGCAATGCGCGGCGTAAGCCCGGCGCTGGCAAAGAGGGCCCGCATATGGCTGATCGACAGGCCCTGATCGGTCAGGATCAAGGGCTGATCGGCCAGATCGGTCAGCGTCAGCGTCTCGCGCATGGCCAAGGGGTGGTCTGCAGCCAAAACGGCATGGGGCGGGATGCGTGCCAAGGTCTGGCGGGTGATGTCATCCTCCAGCCCCAGATCCCACGTCAGCGCCAGATCGGCCTTGCCTTGGCGGAGCGCGGCGGCCAGATCTTCGAACTCCATGAGGCTGGGGATCAGTTGCAGCCCGGGCATTTCCGTGCCCACCGCCGCCAAAAGTGGGCCAAGGCAAGAGGCGGCGAGATCCTTGAACACGGCCAATCGCAAGGTCTGCCCCGCGAGCTGCCTTGGATCGGCCAAAGTCGACAGTGCCGCAACAGCCTCCTCGGCCTTGGTCAGCCAGCGCTGCCCAAAGCTCGTCGGCATCAGCCGCCCACCCGCGCGGCGCAAAAACAAGGGCTGGCCCAGATGCGCCTCAAGCTGCCCCAAGGCCACCGACAGCGCGGGCTGGCTGACATGCAGCGCCGCTGCCGCCGCACTCACCCCGCCATGGGCGCCCACGGCCACGGCATATTCGATCTGGCGCAGGGTAAGCGATAGCATGGGTTTATACCTGCCATTAAAAGGTATCATTTGCGCAAATGGTACGACCGCGCCATAGCTTTGGCAAATGCATCAAGGAGGGCAGGGCATGGCCACCATCGTCACCGATCAAATGATCGAAGATTTTCAGCGCGACGGGGCCGTTCTGGTCAAAGGTCTCTGGAAAGACTGGGTCGAACCCCTGCGCGCCGGGATTGAACGCAACATGACCGAGCCGGGCCCCTATGGCGCGGAAAACCTGAAACCGGGCGAAGGCGGGCGGTTTTTCGACGACTATTGCAACTGGACCCGCATCCCCGAGTTCGAGACGGTCATCAAGGGCTCCGACGTGGCGCAGGTGGCGGCCAGGCTGATGGGATCGCAGCACGTGCAGATATTCCACGATCATGTGCTGGTGAAAGAACCCGGCACCTCAAAGCCGACGCCGTGGCATCAAGACGGCCCCTATTACTTTGTCCAAGGCCGCCAGACGGTGTCCTTCTGGTCGCCGATGGATCCGGTGAAAGAGGCCTCTTTGCGCTGTGTCGCAGGCAGTCACCGCTGGGAGAAAGAGGTTCTGCCGACGCGCTGGCTGGCCGAGACAAGCTTCTACCCTGACAGTGATCGCTACATGCCGGTGCCCGACCCCGACGCCGAAGGCATGCGCGTGCTCGAATGGCAGATGGAGCCGGGCGACGCTGTGGCCTTCAATTACGGCACGCTGCACGGCGCGCGCGGCAACACCACCGCCTCACGCCGCCGCGCGTTTTCCTTGCGGCTTTTGGGCGATGATGCGCGCTATGTCACCCGGCCCGGGCGCACCTCACCGCCCTTTCCGGGGCATGACATGGTCGAAGGCCAAGTGTTGCGGCAGGACTGGTTCCCCTTCCTGATCTAACGCCCCAAATCTAACGCCCCGCCAAAACCTTGGCCTGCCTGCGGCAGCGCGGCGGCTTGCCTGCGGAATGCTTTGGGCAGATGCTGCACCCAAAGGAGCATCTGCATGACCGAGACCGCACAAGCCCGCCGCCCACGCGCCTATCCTGCGCCCGAGTTTCCGCCGCGCAAGCCCAAGCTTTTTGCCCGCACGCCTCCGGCGATCTTTCCGTCAATCTTGGGGCTTTTGGGTTTGGGTCTGGCCGCGCGCAAAGGGGCCGAGGTGCTGGGTCTTGACCAAAGCCCGCTTGGCGGTCTGGTTGAGGCCGCGCTTGGCGGGCTGATGATCCTGTGGCTTTTCGCGATCACCGCCCTCTTTGCCAAGATCCTGCGCCGGGTCGGCGTTCTGGTCGAAGATCTGCGCGTGTTGCCGGGCCGGGCTGGCCTTTCGGCCGCGACGATGTCTGGTATGGCGGCAGGGGCGGTGCTGGTGCCCTATGCGCCGGGTCTGGCCTTGGGGCTGGTGGTCGCGGCCTTGGTCGCCCATGGTCTGATGGCGCTGATCTTGATCGCGACATTGGCGCGCATGGCGCCCGAGGCGCGCAGCGTCAGCCCGGTCTTCCATCTGGCCTTTGTCGCCTTCATCCTTGGCGCCTTGCCCTTGGCGCAACTGGGCGCGATTGCGGCCGCAACAGCGATATTCTGGGTGACACTCACGGTCGCGTCGGCCATCTGGGCGGTCTCACTCGTGCAACTCCTGCGCACGAACCCTCCCGCCCCCTTGCGGCCGTTCTTGGCCATTCACTTGGCCCCCGCCGCGCTTTTGTCGCTGGTGGCCGGGGAAATCGGCCTTCCCAGCCTTGCGCTCGGCTTGGCCGTCTTTGGCATGGTGATCCTGCTCGCGCTTTTGGCCGCTGCGCGCTGGATCACGGTGGCGGGGTTTTCCCCGCTCTGGGGTGCCTTCACTTTCCCCCTAACGGCCTTTTCTGCCGCGCTCCTGACGCTCGGCGGCACTTGGGAATGGCCGGGCCTTGTGCTCTTGGTGCTCGCGCTTGGGATTGTGCCGGCGATCGCGTGGAACGTGCTGAAACTTTGGCCCGGCAATCGCCTTGCCACCAAAACCAACGCCGCCGAGGCCTAAGGCCCGCGCCCCTATTTCATCTTGGCAAAAATACTCCCGCCGGAGGCATCCGACCGATGCCTCGGGCGGGGCGGGTCACACCTGGCGCCTAGATCAATCCAACCCAAGCCCGCGCAATCGCCAGCCCATGGGCATCCGCCGCCGCCCCGTCGCGCGCGGCGTGGGTGGCAAAGTCACCCACCCAACCGGGGCGGTTCACCTCAAACGCCTCCCCGAACTCGCGCGCCCAATCAGCCGCCACGGCGCGGTTGGCCTCAAAATGGAACTGCATGGCATAGCCTGCGCGGCCATAACGAAAACACTGCGACGCCGCCTTGGGTGAGTGGGCCAGATGCGTGGTGCCCTCGGGCAGGGTAAAGGTGTCCGAATGCCATTGCATGATGGCAAAGCGCTCGGGCAGGTGCGACAACACCGGATCGGCGCGCGCCTCGTCGGTCAGCGCCACGTCGCACCAGCCATATTCGCCCGCCGTGCCGATGTGGTTGTCGGCCCCAAGACCCCGGGCAAAGACCTGACTGCCCAGACAAATCCCCAAGGTGGCAATCCCCATATCGGCGCTTTGCTTCATCAACCGGGCCAGTTTGGGCAGGTAAGGGTGAGTGGCATCGGCCCTTGCGTTTTGCTCGCCGCCAAACACCACCAGCGCATCATAGGCCCCCGCCTCGGGCAGCGCCCCGTCGCGCCACGGCTTCCACAGATCAATCCGCGCCGCAGCCTCATGCAGGGCCACGCCAACCTGTCCATGATGGGTGACGGCGGTGTTTTCGATGATGGCCACGCGCATCGGCATCTCCTTATCTTGCGGGCGCATGAATGCATCCCCCGCAATCAACCGCAAGGGGGCCAAAACGCTCTTGCGCTTTGGCCGATCCCGTGAAAAGGGGAGCCGTCAAACGAACACTCCCCAGCCCAACTCATGGAGGCCCCCTTGGAGATTCGCGAGGCACTTACCTTTGATGACGTGCTCTTGGTGCCGGCGGCATCCAGCGTGCTGCCCTCGGATGCTGAGACATCCACCTTTGTCACCAAATCTATCCGCATGAACATCCCCCTGTTGTCCAGCGCAATGGACACCGTGACCGAAGGGCGCATGGCGATTGCCATGGCGCAGGCCGGCGGGATCGGGGTCATCCATCGCAATCTTGACCTTGAGGCACAGGCGCGCGAGGTGCGGCGGGTGAAGCGGTTTGAATCCGGCGTCGTCTATGCGCCGATCACTCTGACCCCCGATCAGACGCTGGCCGATGCCAAGGTGCTGATGGAGCGCTATCAGATCACCGGCTTTCCGGTCGTTGACCAGCAGGGCCGTGTGGTGGGCATCGTCACCAACCGCGACATGCGCTTTGCCTCGGATGACAAGACGCCGGTTTCGGTGATGATGACGGCTGACAACCTCGCGCTTTTGCGCGAACCGGTGGACCGGGACGCCGCGATCAGCCTGATGAAGGCGCGGCGGATCGAAAAGCTGCTGGTCACCGATGGCACCGGCAAGTTGACCGGACTTTTGACGCTGAAGGACACCGAAAAATCGGTCCTGAACCCGCAGGCCTGCAAGGACGAGATGGGGCGTCTGCGGGTGGCCGCCGCCTCCACTGTCGGCGATGCCGGGTTTGAACGCAGCCAAGCGTTGATTGATGCCGGGGTGGATATGGTGGTGATCGACACCGCCCATGGCCATTCCGAAGGCGTGGCCAAGGCGGTGGAGCGGATCAAGAAGCTCTCGAACACCGTGCAGGTGGTGGCGGGCAACGTCGCCACCGCTGAAGCGACACGCGCGCTGATCGGCGCGGGGGCTGATGCGGTGAAGGTCGGGATTGGTCCGGGCTCGATCTGCACCACGCGCATTGTGGCGGGTGTGGGTGTGCCGCAGTTGACGGCGATCATGGATGCGGCCCGCGCGGCGGGGGATATTCCGATCATCGCGGATGGCGGCATCAAGTATTCCGGCGATTTTGCCAAGGCCATCGCCGCAGGCGCGTCTTGCGCCATGGTCGGCAGCGCGATTGCAGGCACCGAAGAAAGCCCAGGGGAGCTGATCCTCTATCAAGGCCGCAGCTTCAAGGCTTATCGCGGCATGGGCAGCCTTGGCGCCATGGCGCGAGGCTCGGCCGATCGCTATTTCCAAAAAGATGCCGCCAGCGACAAGCTGGTGCCCGAAGGCATTGAGGGACAGGTGCCTTACAAAGGCACAGTGGCGGCCGTTCTGCACCAGATGGTGGGCGGCCTGCGCGCCGCCATGGGCTATACCGGCAACCGTACCGTTGCCGAGATGCGCGCGAATTGCACGTTTGTACGGATCACCGGGGCAGGGCTGAAGGAAAGCCATGTCCATGACGTGCAGATCACACGGGAAAGCCCGAACTACCGGATTGGCTGATTACAAGGGGCAGGGCGGTGCCACTTTGCGCCGCCTTGCCGCTTAAGGCGCGTAGCCAAAAGCACCAAGGAACACAAAGACCGCTGCCTTGAACAAGGCCCACAGTAGGGTGGAAACGAGCACTGCTCCGCCGATCAGGGTCAGAAAACCGGCAATCACCCAGAGCCCGTCTTCCTCCATCAACCCCAGCGAAAAGAAGATGATTCCCAAAGCGGGGACCATGTTGCCGAAGGGAATCGGCAGCACAACCGCAACGGCCAAGAGAAGCATCAGAACCCCGATCACCCGCTCCATACGGCCGCGGGTCAGGGCGCCAAGCCGCGGGTGCAAAAAACGCTCGCTGCGCTCTAGCCAAGGCTTGGCCTGATCTATCACGACCGCAAGCCCGGCGCGCGAGAAGGATCGGTTGGCGATGAACTTTGGCAGCCAAGGCTGCTGGCCCAGCGTCAGTTGCAAGGCCAGATAGACAAGCGGCATCCCCGTGATGGCCGAGGTCCCCGGAAGCGCTGGCAGCACGTTGGGCAAGGCGAACAAGACCAACAGCGTCGTATGGGCCCGGTTTTCAAGACGGGAGACGATATCGCCAATGCTGATACGCTCCTCTTCGCCCTCGGCAAGCCGGGGCAGAATCTGGGAGAGTCGGTCACCTTCGGTTGTGCGTGTCATGCACCAAGACATGGCGTGACAGCGTCTGATTTACCAGAGGCCGCGTTGCGGAAAATGCACAAGCTGGCTATGGAGAACGGAAACAACGGGGGGCGTCATGGCGCTGGCGGTTATCACAGGGGCAGGGGCGCCGGGCGGCATCGGCATGGCCTGCGCGCGCGCCTTGGGCCAAGCGGGCTTTGATCTCGCGATCACCGCCACAACAGGCCGGATCGAGGCCCGCCGCGCCGAATTGATGGCCGAAGGGTTTGCCGTGACCGCCTTTCAGGGTGACCTGACCGATCCGGCCACAGTGACGCGGCTCTATGACACAACGGGCCCGGCGACAGTTCTGGTGAACAACGCGGGCATGGGGTCGGTCCTCGCCCCGGCCGAACAGATGGCCTTTCTGGACATGACGGCTGACCAATGGCGGCGGCAGATGGATGTGACGCTGACCACCGCCGTTCTGGTGACGCGCGCCTATCTGCCCGCCATGCTGGCCGCAGGACAGGGTCGCGTTGTCATGATGGCCTCGGTCACCGGGCCAATGGTCTCAAACCCCGGCGAAAGCGCCTATTCGGCGGCTAAGGCTGCGATTGTGGGCCTGACCCATGCGCTGGCGCTGGAAGTGGCGGCGCAAGGGGTGACGGTCAACGCCGTTGCCCCGGGCTGGATTGCCACCGAGGCCGCAACCCCCGAAGAGCTGCGCGCCGCAACAGCCACCCCACCGCGCCGGGCCGGAACGCCCGCTGAAGTGGCCGCCTGCGTGGCATTTCTCGCCTCTCCCGGTGCGTCCTATGTCAATGGCGCGACGCTGGTGGTCGATGGTGGCAACATCTTGCAAGAGCGCAAGGCATGACCCCCGCCGCCCGCCTTTCCGCCGCCATCACGGTGCTTGACCGCATTCTTGGCGGTGAACCTGTCGAACAGGCACTCACCAATTGGGGCCGCGCCAGCCGGTTTGCCGGTTCGGGTGACCGCCACGCGGTGCGCGATCTGGTGTTTGACGCGCTCCGGTGCAAAAGGTCTTATGCGGCGCTGGGTGGCGGGCTGACGGGGCGCGGCCTCATCTTGGGCGCCCTCCGGGCCGCTGGGGCCGATGTCGCGGCGCTTTTTTCCGGCGTGGCCCACGCGCCTGCGCAGGTCGTAGAAGCCGAGGCAGCACGGATGCCCCTAGGGGCCGAGGCTTTGGATGTTCCGGATTGGCTTTATGATAAATTTGCTAGTGCGTTAGGCGAAGAATGTGATGCAACGCTTGAAGCGCTGCGCCGTCGCGCCCCGGTGTTCTTGCGGGTGAACCGTGCCAAAGCCAGCCCCGCAGAGGCGATCGCAGCTCTGGCCGAGGAGGGCATCGTCAGCCACGCCGTCGAAGCGCTGCAAAGCGGGCTGGAAGTGACAGAAAACACGCGGAAGATTCATCAATCCAAGGCCTATGCCCAAGGTCTGGTCGAGCTGCAGGATGCCGCCTCGCAGGCGGTGGTCGAGGCCCTTCCGTTGCGCGATGGCCAGCGAGTACTGGACCTTTGCGCCGGGGGCGGCGGCAAGACCTTGGCAATGGCGGCCCGCGCGCGGCTGGACATTTACGCCCATGACGCCGATCCGGGCCGCATGCGCGATCTTCCGGCTCGGGCTGAACGGGCAGGCGCGCGGATTTCGATTACAAAGACACCCGAGAAAACGGCGCCTTATGATCTCATCCTAACCGACGTGCCCTGTTCAGGATCGGGCAGTTGGCGCCGGGATCCGATGGGCAAATGGGCGCTGACGCCCGAACGTCTTTCGTCGGTTTGTGCGCTTCAGGGCCAGCTCTTAGCACGGGCGGCGACGATGTTGGGGCCCACTGGGGTTTTGGCCTATGCGACGTGCTCGATGCTGAAAGAAGAAAACGAAGATCAAATCGCCAAGTTTCTTATTGAAAATAAAGCGTTTACCTGCCTTTTGCAGCGGCGGTTTTCCCCTTTGCAGGGCGGTGACGGGTTCTTTTTGGCGCTATTGACTCGGTAGAGTGGGTGTCAAAATATACAACCTTTAGAAGATTTTTTTTTGTAACGTAACTCTCCGAAGTCCGATATTCTCCCGAAGCAGCCTGCGCCGATTAAATCTCGGTTAACCATTGCCGGGTCAAGTGATGGGTGCGGCTGTTTTGCGCGCGGCGACCATCACAAGGGAGAAGGGTTTGGCAGGCCGACCTGTGACCGATTTGGCCGGAGTGTTTGCCGACCGGCGGCGTGGCCCGCAGGCGGGTCTGCTTTTGGTGGTCTTGGCGGTGGCTGCTTTGGCGGTCGCGGCCTTTGCGGCGGATGACCGGCTGCGGGTTGGCGCTGTCATTGTTGGGCTGACTTTTGTGGCGCTTGTCTTTGTCGGGCGTGGTCTCAACGGGTTGAAAATGCTGGATCAACGGCGGCTGGATCGTCGTTTGGTGCAGATGACGGGGCAGGACGCCACACCCAGTTTTACCACCGACTCCCTTGGCCAGATCCGCTTTCAGAACCCCGCCGCGCGCGAGCGGTTTGGCGGGGTCGAAGGCACTACGCTGGTCGCCGTTCTGGGCGAGGCGTTTGCCGCCCCCTCGGCGGTCCTTTACCGCTTGCAGGCGCGCGCTGCCCATACGGGCGCCGCGCGTGAAGATGTGGTCAGCCGTCGCGGCCACACCCGGCTGTCGGTGCATCGTTTGGCCGAGGATCGCTTCCTGTGGCGGCTTGAGGAGTTTGCGGACCGCAGTTCCCTCGGTCGTGGGGCCGAAACGCTGAGCCTGCCGATGCTGACCGCCAATAAGGCAGGCGTGGTTCTCTTCAGCAATGAGGCGATGCGGCGGCTTTTGGGCGGTCGGCCCAAGCGGCTGGATCGGGTCTTTGCCAGCCAACCCCTGCGCTCAGGCGAAGAGGTGGAGGTCATTGGCGTGGACGGCCCCCTGCGGGCCATCCTTGCCGAGGTGGAGGGGCTGGCCGAACGGCGTGAGATGTTTTTGTTGCCCTTGCCCACCCCCGCGCCGACTTTGCAGGTTCAGGCGGATTTCGAACATCTGCCGGTGCCACTTTTGAAACTTGCCCCCGATGGCAATCTGCGCGCCGCCAATGCCGCCGCGCGGGACCAGCTGCGGATTGATCTGGGGACGACCCCGGCTTTTCATGACCTCTTTGATGGGTTGGGTCGTCCCGTCGGGGATTGGCTGGGCGATGTGGTGGCCGAACGCAAACCGGGCGGGGCTGAGGTTTTGACGGCGCGCCAGTTGGGCAGTGAGGTCTTTGTGCAGGTTACCTTGCGCCGGATCGTGGAGGCGGGGCGCCCGGGGGTGCTGGCGATCTTACAAGATGCGACCGCGCTCAAAACGCTGGAGGCGCAGTTCGTGCAAAGCCAGAAGATGCAGGCCATAGGCCAGCTGGCAGGGGGAATTGCGCATGATTTCAACAACCTGCTCACCGCGATTTCGGGCCATTGTGACCTTTTGCTGCTGCGCCACACGGCCGAGGATCCGGCCTATCCCGACCTGATCCAGATCCACCAGAACGCCAACCGTGCTGCGGCCCTTGTTGGTCAGTTGCTCGCCTACTCGCGCAAGCAGACCCTAAAGCCTGAGCGATTGGATCTTGAGGATCTGCTGTCCGAACTGACCCATCTGCTGAACCGGTTGGTTGGCGAACGCATCAGCCTGCGGCTGAGCCACGGCAGCGGGTTGCAGACCATTCGCGCAGATCGGCGTAAGTTGGAACAGGTGATGATGCACCTTGTCGTCAACGCCCGAGATGCCATGCCCGAGGGGGGAACAATCCGGATCGAGACCGAGGCGCTGTGCTTGCGCGACGACTTGCGTCGCGACCGTGCGCTGGTGCCGGCGGGCGATTACGCGCTGATCCGCGTTAGTGACACCGGTTGCGGCATCCCGCCGGACCGTCTGCAGAAAATCTTTGAGCCGTTTTATACCACCAAGAAAACCGGCGAGGGCACCGGCCTTGGCTTGTCGACGCTTTACGGCATCATCAAGCAATCAGGTGGCTTCATCTTCGTCGATTCGACCGAGGGCGAAGGCTCGACGTTCCAGCTTTATTTCCCGATTCACAAAGGGATGGACGGAGAGGAGTCCCTGCCCAAGGCAGAGGCAAAGGCCAATCTCTCGATGCGCCCGGGTGAGGGGGTGGTCCTTTTGGTCGAGGATGAGGCGCCCGTGCGGGCCTTTGCGAGCCGCGCCCTGCGGATGCGCGGCTATACCGTGTTGGAGGCCGAAAGCGCCGAAGAGGCTCTACAGATGCTGGAGGATCCTCGGCTTGAGGTGGATATCTTTGTCACTGATGTTGTGATGCCGGGCATGGATGGGCCGTCTTGGGTTAAGCAGGCCCTTGAAGACCGCCCAGATGTGAAGGTGATCTTCGTGTCAGGTTATGCCGAGGATGCACTGTCCGAAATGCAGGCGCGGATTCCGAATTCGGTTTTCCTACCGAAACCCTTCTCGCTCTCTGACCTTGCGGCGACGGTGCAGGGCCAACTCCTGCACTGAACCGCCACGTCACGCCCGCGCCAGCCCTTCATACAAAGCGAAATCTGCCGCGCAAACCTCGCGCAGTCGCGCCTCGAGTGGGGCAGAGAGGTTGGTATTGCCCAAGGGCGACACATTCAGCCGTGGTAAGATGATCTCGCAGCCGAGCCGATCTTCCAGAAACTCGAGGAAACCGCTTAAGTCCTCATAGCGGAACAGACGATCCACCCGCGCGGGCCCGGTTCCTCCCAGAAATTCGGCCTGCGAGCCGACATCGGCGTAGCTCGGACGGGGGCCGGGGGCGCAATAGGCGTGCACGAAGTCATCAAAACTTATTCCACGTGTTGATCGGTCCTGCTCCACATCGTCGCGCTGGCCGTCGCGATACCAGCTGCCCAACCAGTCCTTGGGATCGCGCATCAGGGCTGCCACCTCAAACTCGGCCCCGGCGGCCTGTGACAGATAGGGCTTCCAAAAGGTCGCGAATCGGTAGGCATCGGTGTGCTTGAGCGCGCGGGGCCGCTGGATCACCACAGCTGCCAGCCCGCCCAAGGCCGACTCAATCGCAGTTGATGCGGTTTTCGGCGTCGCCAGAATCGCCAGTCTTTCCTGCCAGAACACCATCATGGCGTCAGATCTTTCCCCGTTAAACCAAGCTAAACTGTCCGCAGCGCAAGAATTCCACCTCAAATACCCCCAAGCGGGCGGGCGCTAACTATTCCTTAATCATGCTGAGTAAAAGCTGGCAGGAAGAATTCGATTGAAATGTTCTTGTTTTGTATTCATATATCGAAAACAAAGCGGGAACATCCGGGCAATTGCCGCCGACGTGCGGTCATGTGATAAGGAGAACGGCAATGGTGGCGGTGGCGAACCTCCTCGAGTTGAACGGGAAGCAGGGCATGGACAAGGCAAAGGCGCTGGAAAGCGCGCTGGCACAGATCGAGCGGCAGTTTGGCAAAGGCTCGATCATGAAGCTGGGGCAGGACAACGCGGTGATGGACATCGAGGCGACCTCAACCGGGTCGCTCGGTCTGGATATCGCCTTGGGCATCGGCGGTCTGCCGCAGGGCCGGATCGTTGAGATCTACGGCCCCGAAAGCTCGGGCAAGACCACGCTGACGCTGCATGTGGTGGCCGAAAGCCAGAAAAAGGGCGGGGTCTGCGCCTTTGTCGACGCCGAACACGCGCTGGATCCGCAATATGCCAAGAAACTTGGCGTCAATCTGGATGAGCTGTTGATCAGCCAGCCCGATACCGGCGAACAGGCGCTGGAGATTGTCGACACGCTGGTGCGCTCGGGCGCGGTCAATCTGATCGTCGTCGATTCCGTGGCGGCCTTGGTGCCGAAATCGGAAATCGAAGGCGATATGGGCGACATGCAGATGGGCAGCCAGGCCCGCCTGATGAGCCAGGCGATGCGCAAGCTGACCGCCTCGATCGGGCGGTCGAACTGCATGGTGATCTTCATCAACCAGATCCGGATGAAGATTGGCGTGATGTTCGGCAGTCCCGAAACCACCACGGGTGGCAATGCGTTGAAGTTCTACGCCTCGGTCCGCCTTGATATCCGCCGCACGGGCGCGATCAAGGACCGCGACGAGGTGGTGGGCAATGCAACCCGCGTCAAAGTCGTGAAGAACAAAGTCTCGCCGCCCTTCAAAGAGGTGGAATTCGACATCATGTATGGCGAAGGCATCTCGAAAGTGGGTGAGTTGGTCGACATTGGCGTCAAGGCGGGAGTCGTGGAAAAGTCGGGCAGCTGGTATTCCTACAAGGATGAGCGCATCGGTCAGGGCCGCGAAAACGCCAAGATGTTCCTCAAGCAAAACCCCGGCGTCGCCTCTGAGATCGAGGACAAGATCCGTGCCGCCAATGGTCTGGATTTCACCATGGCCGACAAGGACGATGTTCTGGACGATTGATCCCAGAATTTGACCAAGGAATCAAAGGCCAGAGCACAGCTCTGGCCTTTGTGTTTCCTGCACAAAGCCCGTGGACAGGGCGGACAGGCGGGGCTAAACGGGTGCGAAACCGCATCCCGAAGGGGTTCCCATGGCGTCCTTGAACGACATCCGCTCGACTTTCACTGATTTCTTCGTCCGCAACGGGCACCGGCATGTGGACTCCAGCCCGCTTGTGCCGCGGAATGACCCGACGCTGATGTTCACCAACTCGGGCATGGTGCAGTTTAAGAACTGTTTCACCGGCGTGGAAACCCGCGATTACAAGCGCGCCACAACCGCCCAGAAATGCGTGCGCGCGGGCGGCAAGCACAATGATCTTGACAATGTCGGCTACACCGCGCGCCACCATACCTTCTTTGAAATGCTGGGGAATTTCTCGTTCGGCGACTATTTCAAGGAGCAGGCGATTTCGTTTGCGTGGGAGCTTTTGACCAAGGATTTCGGCCTGCCGAAAGACAAGCTGACCGTCACCGTCTATCACACCGACGATGAGGCTGCGGGTTATTGGCGCAAAATCGCGGGCCTGCCGGAAGAGCGGATCATCCGCATCGCGTCGGATGACAACTTCTGGCGCATGGGGCCGACCGGCCCCTGCGGCCCCTGCACCGAGATTTTCTATGACCATGGTCCCAGCATCTGGGGCGGCCCGCCCGGCAGCGCCGAGCAGGACGGTGATCGGTTCATCGAGATCTGGAACAACGTCTTCATGCAGAATGAGCAGTTTGCCGATGGGCGTCTGGTCCCCTTGGAGATGCAGTCGATCGACACCGGCATGGGGCTGGAGCGGATTGGCGCGCTGTTGCAGGGCAAGCACGACAACTATGACACCGATCTGATGCGCAGCCTGATCGAGGCTTCGGCGCATGCGACGAACTCCGACCCCGATGGCAAGGGCAAGACCAGCCACCGGGTGATTGCTGACCATTTGCGCTCGGTCTCTTTCCTGATCGCAGATGGTGTCACGCCGTCGAACGAGGGCCGCGGCTATGTGCTGCGCCGCATCATGCGCCGCGCCATGCGGCACGCGCATATGCTGGGCGCGCAAGATCCGGTGATGTTCCGTCTGGTGCCTGCGCTGGTGCGGCAGATGGGGGCGGCCTATCCGGAACTGACCCGCGCCCAAAGCCTGATCGAAGAAACGCTGCGGCTGGAGGAAACCCGGTTCAAGACCACGCTCGACCGTGGCCTGCGGCTGTTGAATGACGAGTTGGACCGTCTGCCCGACGGGGCCGATCTGCCGGGGCCGGTGGCATTCAAGCTCTATGACACCTACGGCTTCCCCTTGGACCTGACGCAGGACGTGTTGCGCGAAAAGGCCCGCGCGGTGGATGTGCAGGGCTTTGACGCCGCGATGGAAGAGCAAAAGACCAAAGCGCGCGCCGCTTGGTCGGGGGCGGGCGGCACGGCGGATGCTGCCATCTGGTTCGGCTTGGCCGAGACCCATGGCACCACCGAGTTCTTGGGCTATGAGTTGGAGGCGGCCGAGGGTCAGATCAACGCGCTGGTGCGTGATGGGGCTGAAATCGGGTCTGCTGAAACTGGGACATCTGTGCAAATCGTGGTGAACCAAACGCCGTTCTACGCCGAAAGCGGCGGGCAGGTGGGGGATCAGGGTTTCATCCGCACCCAGACCGGCGTGGCCGAAGTGACCGACACCCGCAAGACGGCGGGCGTGTTCATTCACGTCGCCACGGTGACTGAAGGCACCATCGTGCGTGGCCAACCGGCCAAGCTTGAGGTGTCGCACAGCCGCCGCGCGCAGATTCGCGCCAACCATTCGGCGACCCACCTTCTGCACGAGGCGCTGCGCCGTGCGCTCGGTGATCATGTGGCGCAAAAGGGCAGCTTGAACGCGCCGGACCGGCTGCGCTTTGACTTCAGCCATTCCACCGGAATGACTGCGGCGGAACTGGCGCAGGTTGAGGCCGAGGTGAACGCCTTCATCCGGCAGAACAGCCCCGTCGACACCCGCATCATGACCCCCGACGATGCCCGCGCCTTGGGCGCGCAGGCGCTCTTTGGTGAGAAATACGGCGAGGAAGTGCGCGTCGTCTCAATGGGCGTGCAGGACGGCTCGGGCAAGGGCGCGGACGGCAACACCTATTCGCTGGAACTGTGCGGCGGCACCCATGTGGCGCGCACGGGTGACATTGGCGCCTTTGTCGCCCTTGGCGACAGCGCTTCATCCGCCGGTGTCCGCCGGTTCGAGGCACTGACGGGGCAGGCGGCGGTGGATCACCTCAAAGCGCAAGAGGCCAAGCTTCTTGAGGCAGCGGCGGTGCTGAAAGCCGCACCTGCCGAGATCGTGGAGCGGTTGAAGGCGCTGGTCGAAGAGCGCAAGGCGCTACAGACCGAGGTTGCCAACCTGCGCCGTGATCTGGCGATGGGCGGCAAGTCTGGTGGGCCAGAGGCCAAAGAGATCAATGGCATAAAGCTGATTGCTCAGGTCATGACGGGTGTGTCGGGCAAGGATCTTCCCAGCCTGATCGATGAGATGAAGGCCCGTATTGGTTCGGGTGCGGTGGTGTTGATTGCGGACACTGGGGCGAAGCCAGCGGTGGCTGCTGGGGTGACGGCCGACCTGACCGATCGGATTTCGGCGGTGACGCTTGCCAAGGCGGCGGTCGAAGCCTTGGGCGGCAAGGGGGGCGGTGGCCGTCCGGATATGGCGCAGGGCGGCGGGGCGGATATCGCCTTGGCCGATGCTGCGCTGAAGGCGGTCGAAGCCGCATTGGAGGCCTAAGATGCCAACCGCACTCTGGATTGCCCATGTGCAAGTGACCGACGCCGAAGCCTACGGCAAATATGCCGCCCTTGCGGGCCCCGCGATTGCCGCCCATGGCGGCTACTTCCTCGCCCGCGCGGGCCGATATGTGCAGCTTGAAGGCAATGACCGCCCGCGCAACGTGGTCGCGCGCTTTCCCAGCCTTGAAAAGGCGGTGGAGTGCTATCACTCCGACGCATATCAGGCCGCGCTGTCGCATGCCCGCGGGGCTGCGGTGCGCGATCTGATGGTGGTGGAAGAGGCGGAATGAACAATTTGCGCGGATTTTCCCCGCGCAAGGCCCCAGTTTCGTGGTAGTGTAAAAGAAAACACCATGAGGCAGGCATGTTTCGTTTCAAAGGGCAGCACTGATGTGCCGCTGGGCCGCATATGCGGGCGCGCCGATTTTCCTTGAGGAAATCATCAGCCGACCTGGCCATTCGCTCATTCACCAAAGCCATTGCGCCACGCAATGTCATTCGGCGATCAATGCCGATGGCTTTGGCGTCGCGTGGTATGCCGACCGGCCCGAACCGGGCCTGTACCGCGATGTGATGCCTGCATGGTCTGACCCAAACCTGCGCAGCCTGACCGCGCAGGTGCGCTCGGGCCTGTTCATGGCCCATGTGCGCGCCTCGACCGGCACGGCCACCAGCCGCAACAACTGCCACCCCTTTGTGCACGGGCAGTGGAGTTTCATGCACAACGGGCAGGTCGGCGGCTATGACCAGTTCCGCCGCGATGCTGATATGATGATCCCTGACGGGCTCTATGGCGCGCGCAAGGGGGCGACGGATTCCGAGGCGATTTTCTTGGTCGCCATCGCCGAAGGTCTGGACGGCGATCCGCGCGGCGCTTTGGAACGCGCCTCGGCCCGCTTCATTGCGCTGGCCCGCGCCAAGGGCGCCTTGCCGCATCTGCGGCTGACGGCGGCGCTGTCAGATGGTCACCGGCTTTATGCGGTGCGCTATGCGACCGACGATCACGCGCCGTCGCTTTGCTATCGCTGGTCAGCCACGCGCGGCGGTATGGCCGTGGTGTCCGAACCCTTGGAGGCGGAAGAGGGCGGCTGGCATGAGGTGCCCGCGTCCAGTTTCTGCACCTTTGACGGGGCAGATGAGAAGATGGAAGAGTTCCTGCCCTGCCGCCTGGCTTCCGCTCCCTAAGCTGCGGGGCGCGCGCGCCCACCGCATGGAACATTAAAAAACCGCCCCAAGGGGCGGTTTTTATTTGGTAATCAGTCTTTGTTTCGATTGCGTTTACGCTCGTTTGAATCAAGGAAGCGCTTTCGCATCCGCACCGATTTTGGCGTCACTTCGACCAGTTCATCATCGTCGATATAGGCGATGCACTGTTCCAAGGACATTTTGACCGGGGTGGTCAGGCGCACCGCTTCGTCGGTGCCAGAGGCGCGGACGTTGGTCAGTTGCTTGCCCTTCAGCGCGTTGATCTCAAGGTCATTGTCGCGGTTGTGCTCACCCAAGATCATGCCGGCATAGATGGGTTCCTGCACGCCAATGAAGAAGTGGCCACGATCTTCCAGTTTCCACATCGCATAGGCGACCGAAATCCCGGTTTCGATGGAAATCAGCACGCCCTGACGACGCCCTTCGATCGGGCCCTTGTGCGGGGCCCAGTCATGGAACACACGGTTCAAAACGCCGGTGCCGCGGGTGTCAGTCATGAACTGACCGTGATAGCCGATCAAGCCACGCGACGGCACATGGGCAATGATGCGGGTCTTGCCGGCACCTGCCGGTTTCATTTCCACCAGATCGCCCTTGCGCGGCCCGGTCAGTTTTTCGATCACGGGACCGGTATATTCGTCATCGACGTCGATCGTGACTTCTTCGATCGGCTCGCATTTGACGCCGTCAACATCGCGGAACAGCACGCGCGGGCGGCTGATCGACAGCTCAAACCCTTCGCGACGCATGTTTTCGATCAGAACGCCCATCTGCAATTCGCCACGGCCCGCCACTTCAAAGGCATCACCGGATTCGGTGTCAGACACTTTGATGGCGACGTTGATTTCGGCCTCTTTCATCAGGCGTTCGCGGATCACGCGCGACTGCACCTTAGAGCCCTCTTTGCCAGCGAGCGGCGAATCGTTGATCCCGAAGGTTACCGAAATTGTCGGCGGATCAATGGGTTGCGCGGGCAGCGCCGTGTCGATTTCCAAAGCGCACAGCGTGTCGGCCACCGTGGCCTTGGACATGCCTGCGAGGGTCACGATGTCACCGGCTTCGGCCGCATCAATCGGCGTTTGGGTCAGGCCGCGGAAGGCCAAAACCTTGGAGACGCGGAACTGTTCGATCCGCTCGCCGTCGCGGGTGATGGCCTTGATGGTTTCGCCGGCGCGCAGGGTGCCTGCCTCGACCCGGCCGGTCAGGATGCGCCCGATGAACGGGTCGGCCGACAGGGTGGTGGCCAGCATCTGGAACGGCTCATGGCGGCGCGCGATTTGCGCAGGCGCCGGCACGTGGCGCATCACCAGATCGAACAGGGCATTCAGGTCCTTGCGCGGACCGTCCAGTTCAGCATCGGCCCAGCCAGAACGACCCGAGGCATAAAGATGCGGGAAGTCGAGCTGTTCGTCCGTTGCACCAAGGTTGGCGAACAGGTCGAACACTTCGTTCAGCGCGCGCGCGGGTTCGGCGTCGGGCTTGTCGACCTTGTTCAGAACCACAATCGGACGAAGGCCCAAGGCAAGCGCCTTGGATGTCACGAATTTGGTTTGCGGCATCGGGCCTTCGGCGGCGTCCACCAAGAGCACAACGCCATCGACCATCGACAAGATGCGCTCCACCTCACCGCCAAAGTCGGCGTGGCCGGGGGTGTCGACGATGTTGATCCGCGCGCCTTGCCACTCCAGCGAGGTGCATTTGGCCAAAATCGTGATGCCACGTTCACGCTCGATGTCATTGCTGTCCATGGCGCGTTCGGAAACCGCCTGATTGTCGCGGAAGGATCCGGACTGTTTCAGCAGTTCGTCCACCAAGGTGGTTTTGCCATGGTCGACGTGCGCGATGATGGCGATGTTGCGAAGCTCCATCGGGAGGGGTCTCTTTCTTTGTCAGCTTTGGCGCGGGCCTTACAGGAGGCAGGGCAGAAAGGCCAGAGGAACCTTGTCTGGGCTGAAATCTGGAGAGTTAGGTGGTGCACAGCGCCTTAGGCTGTCAGCACACGGCCCAGGAGAAGGGCGGCCAGCATACCCAGCCAGACCGCGCCGCCCCGATTGACCAGCGGCTGAAACCGCCCCGCAAGCTGCGCCCCAAGCCAAAGCCATGCCAGGGACACGACAATCACCAGCCCGGCAAAGAGCCATAGGCCAGCCACTAGATCAGGGCCCGCCGGGATCAGGACCAAGCCAAAGACCAGCGCCTTGGGATTGAGAAGCGTCGTCACAGCCACCTGCAGCGCCGTCACCCCCGCCGCGCCTTGTGCGTCAGCTTGCGTCGCATGCCGCCACAGTCTGACCGCCAGCACCGCCACCCAAACGGCGGCAACCAGCGTCAAGATCAGGCGCAGCATGGGCGTCGCGTCCAGCCAGTGCTGCCCCCAGATCGACAGCGGAACGACGGTTGCCAGATATGCGGCAAGTTCCACGAGCGGCAACATCAGCGGGCGGCGCACGCGCTGCGCGCCCGCAAGCGCCAAAAGCGTGTTGGTTGGGCCGGGGGTGGCCAACAGGGCCAGAAGGGCGAAGGCAAGCTCGATCAAGGTCATGGGCCGCTTATGGCGAAAGGTGCGCCACGCTTCTGTGACATAGATCAACCGAATAGGAAAAGGGGCGCCGAGGTGTCCCCCGCGCCCCCGAGATAGGCTTTGTCCCGACCGATCAGTCGGCGCGGGCGATCCCGGCTTTGTAGAGCGCTCCGGCCAGCAGCCCCCCCACCAGCGGGGCGACGATAAAGACCCACAGCTGCGTCAGGGCCGATCCGCCCGAGAACAGCGCCGGACCAATCGAGCGGGCCGGGTTGACCGAGACGCCGGTGACATTGATGCCGACAAGGTGAATAGCCGCCAGCGTCAGGCCGATGGCCAGCCCGGCAAAACCGAGCGCGGAACCACTGCCCGTTGCGCCAAGGATCACGGTGACAAAGAGGAAGGTCATCACGGCCTCAAACACCAAGGCTGCGGTCAGCGAATACTCACCCAGATAGCCCGCGCCATAGCCGTTGGCCCCAAGGCCGCCGGTCCAGCCCGCGCTGCCCGAAGCGATCAGATACAGCACGCCTGCGCCAAGGATGGCGCCGATGATCTGCGCGATGGAATAGCTGATGGCGTCGCTGATCGTCATGCGGCCTGCCGCCACCATGCCAAAGGACACCGCCGGATTAAGATGCGCCCCAGAGATCGCGCCAAGCCCATAGGCCGCAGCCACGATCGCAAGGCCAAATGCCAGCGAGATGCCGGTAAACCCGATGGCACCGCCACCGATGACGGCTGCACCGCAGCCAAAGAAGACCAGAATAAAGGTGCCGATGACTTCGGCTGTCAGTTTCTTGGACATAGTCCCTCCTGTTACCATTCAAGCGGGCAGCCCTTGTGTTTGGCCTTGCCCGACGATCGCAGGCCAAGAACCCCGGACGCCGCGCTGCGGCCCAGCCGGTTGCCTTTGGCCTTGCGACAGACTATCTTTTGCCTTGTCTGTCGTTAGGGGGAAATTCCGTTGCGCGATCTCAAGTTGCCCAATCAGCGCCACCCCGAGAAGGCGCATCGCCCCGATCAGGAGCAGCCGAAAAAGCCGTCTTGGATCCGCGTCAAGGCCCCCACCTCCGAGGGTTACAAGCAAACGCGTGATATTCTAAAGTCGAAGAAACTGGTCACGGTCTGCGAAGAGGCGGGCTGCCCCAATGTCGGCGAATGCTGGAGCCAGGGCCACGCCACCATGATGATCATGGGCGAGATCTGCACGCGCGGCTGCACCTTTTGCAACGTCGCCACTGGCAAGCCGCAGGCGCTGGACGCGTTTGAGCCGGGCAAGGTGGCCCATGCGGTCAGCGAGCTGGGTCTGAAACATGTGGTCATCACCTCGGTGGACCGCGACGATTTGGACGATGGCGGGGCCGAACACTTCGCCCAGACCATCCGCGCCATCCGTCACCGCGCGCCGGGCACCACGATTGAAATCCTGACGCCCGATTTCCTGAAATGCCCGCCGAGTGCTTTGGAAAAGGTGGTCGAGGCGCGGCCGGATGTGTTCAACCACAATCTTGAAACCGTGCCGGGCCTCTATCTCGAAGTGCGCCCCGGTGCGCGTTATTTCCACTCGCTGCGCCTGCTGCAAAAGGTCAAAGAGCTGGATCCGACGATGTTCACCAAGTCGGGGATCATGGTAGGGCTTGGCGAAACCCGCGCGGGCGTCTTGCAGGTGATGGATGACATGCGCGCCGCGGATGTGGATTTCCTAACCATCGGCCAATACCTGCAACCAACCCCCAAGCATCACCGCATTGACCGGTTCGTCACCCCGGATGAGTTCAAAAGCTATGAAGAGGCTGCCTTTGGCAAAGGCTTCCTCATGGTGTCGGCCACGCCGCTGACGCGCTCAAGCTATCACGCGGGCGATGATTTCGCGCGGCTGCGCGCGGCGCGGCTGGAAAAGCTGGGGCGCGGGTAACGGGGTTTCGGCGAACCGCCGTTGGGTGGGGGGCGATTGGCCGTCTGATCTTTGATCGCGTCGCGCGCTCATTCAATCGCGGGCAGGGCCTTCAGATAGGCCACCACAGCGCGCACGTCCGCTTCGGGCAGTTGGGCCATATTGTCCACCACATGCGCCATATGGCCGCCAACGCTGTCATAGTCGGGTGTAAAGCCGGTGGTCAGATAGGTGTAGATCTCGCCCGCGCTCCAGTTCAGCTTGGCCGGCGTGATGTTGGGCACCCGGCCTTGCCCGTCGGGCGAAGGCGCGCCCGCCATCCATCGGCCTTGATCCAGCCCGCCCAGCATCGAGCGCGGCGTGTGGCATTCCGCACAATGCGCCAGCGCCTCGACGATATAGCGCCCGCGCTCCACCTCGGTGCTGGTAACCGTGGTCATGTGCCAGTCGCGGTTTTGAAACAACAGCTTCCAGCCGCCGATCAGGCGGCGGATGTTGAAGGGAAAGCCAACCTCATGCGGTTGCGAGGGTGTGGCGGCGGGCGGCAGGCTTTGCAGATAGGCCCAAAGATCGGTGACATCCTGCCCGGTCATCTTGCCATAGGCCGTGTAGGGCAGGGCGGGAAAGTAATGCTGGCCTTCTGGCGTGATCCCGTCGCGCAGGGCGGAGGCAAAGTGCTCCAGCGTCCAGCCACCGATGCCATGGGTCGGATCGGACGAGATGTTGGGCGCAACAAAGGTGCCGAACGCGGAGGGAAACCGCATACCACCCACCAGCACCAAAGCCTCTGCGCCCTTCGCCCCCGGCGCCATATGGCATGAGGCGCAGCCGGCGGCGGCAAAGACCAAGGCGCCGCGGGTGGCATCGGGGGTCAGCCCGTTTAGGTCGGCTTGAAGGGCGGGGCGGGGTTGGGTCGCCAAAAGAAAGATGGCGAAGCCCAAAAGCACGATGCCACATGCCAGCAATAGGGCGCGATGGGTCATTCAAAATCCTATGGCCAACCAAAATCTTCGGCGTTCTGTAGGATCATATACCACCCAGCGACAGAGTTAACCTGTTCTTTCTGTCGGGCCTGTCAGATCAGGGCATTGCGGGAAGGGTGAACGTCAAAGCCTCCGGCCAGCCCCAGATTATCTCAACGCCCCAAAACGCAAAGCACAGCGCCACCACCAGCGTAGCCCGCGCGGGCGAGGGCGCGTCACGCGCCCCCCTTGCCATACGCAAAAGCCCTGAGGGTCATTCCGGTTCGGTAAAGCGCACCTTGCCAATGTAGGGCAGGTTGCGATTACGCTGCGCGAAATCAATGCCGTACCCCACGACAAACTCATCGGGGATCTCAAAGCCCGTCCAAGTTGCCTTGATGTCCACCTCCCGGCGCGAGGGCTTGTCCAAGAGCGCACACACTTCCAACCGGCGCGGCTCACGGCTGAGAAGCAGGCGTTTGACATGGGTCAGGGTAAAGCCGGTGTCGACGATATCCTCGACCACCAGCACGTCTTGCCCGGCAATCTCACCGCGCAGGTCTTTCAGGATGCGGACTTCGCGGCTGGAATGCATGGCATCGCCGTAGGAGCTCGCCTCCAGAAAATCCACCTGCACCGGCAGGTCAATCTCGCGCACAAGGTCGGCGATGAAGACGAAAGACCCGCGCAACAGGCCCACCACAACCAGCTTGTCGCAGTCCTTGTAATGTGCGGTGATTTCGGCGGCCAGCGCCTCAACCCGGGCGGCAATCGCCTTGGCCGAGATCATCTGGTCGATCACATAGGGACGGTGTGGCATGGGGCCCTCTTGATTTGCCCCCCTTCCTAGACCAAAACCGCCAAAGAAGTCACCACCATGAACGCCAGAATTCTGTGAAGAAGGCCGCCAATGCCCCGTCATAGCGAAACCAAGGTCTTGCCCTACACGGCGGCGCAGATGTTTGATCTTGTGGCCGATGTGGCGCGCTATCCCGAGTTTCTGCCTTGGACCTCGGCGGCACGCATCCGTTCGACCCGGCCCGTTGATGGCGGCGAAGAGATGCTGGCCGATCTGGTGATCAGCTTTAAGGTCTTCCGCGAACGCTTTGGCAGCCGGGTGACGCTGTTGCGCGCGGATCAGCGCATTTTGACCGAATACATCGACGGCCCCTTCAAGCACCTGAAATCGGTCTGGCGTTTTGCCGATCGACCCGAGGGCGGGTGCGAAGTGGCTTTTGAGGTGGATTTCGAGTTCAAGAACGCGATTCTGGCGGGGATCATCGGCCTTGTGTTCAACGAGGCCATGGGCCGCGTGGTGCGCGCCTTTGAAGAGCGCGCGGCGCGGCTTTACGGCTGACCCTTAGGGCTGAAGCGCGCGGGCCAACAGGGCCAGCGCATGATCGCGGGCCGCCTGACGCACCGCATCCCGGCCCAAGGCCCCGAACTCTACCGTGTGGGTGACAATCCCGCGCCCGTCTTGCGCCAGCCCAAAGCAGACCCGGCCCTCTGGCTTATGTTCAGACCCGCCCGGTCCGGCGATCCCGGTGATCGACACGGCCAGTGAGGCATCGGCATGGGCCAAGGCCCCGCGCGCCATTTCATAGGCCACCGCTTCCGAGACTGCGCCGTGCTCCTCAAGGGTTTCCGGCTGTACCCCCAGCATTTCGACCTTGGCGGCGTTGGAATAGGTGACAAAGCCTCGGTCAAACACATCCGACGATCCCGGCACATCGGTCAGCGCAGCCGCCACCATGCCGCCAGTGCAGCTTTCAGCGGTCGCAATGCGCCAGCCCCAGACGCGGGCGGTTTGCAAAAGATCCGCGATGTTCAGCCGTTCAGCCATGGTTGCAGGGCCCCGTGGTAAATCCCGGCCAGAATAACCGAAGAAATCCCGGCGAACAGCCCTGCCCAAAGATCGTCCAGCATCACGCCCGCCGCATCGCCGCGCCGGTCGGCACGACCGACGAGCCACGGCTTCCAGATGTCGAAGAGGCGAAACAGCAGGAACGGCATCACCCATGCAGGCCAGGCGCCCAAAAACAGGCTGTCCACCCCATGGCGCCACAAGGGCAGGATGGTGAAGCTCAGTGCCAGAAGCTGGCCCGCCACTTCGTCGATCACAATCTCGGAGGGGTCTTGGTCCTGTTGCCCCGCAATGGCGCGCGGAACGGCCCAGAAGCCAAGCACCGTGGCAAGCACCGCGCCCAAAGGCACCAAAAGGGCCGCGTCCGCTTCATAGGCCAGAATTGCCAGCACCACGGCAGCCAATGATCCCCATGTGCCGGGGGCAGGGCGCAGATGGCCGATGCCGCCAAAGGTGACGATGGCGCCGATCATGGTTTCATCAAGGCGGCGGTGGCGATGGCGGCAATGCCCTCTTCGCGGCCCGTAAAGCCCAATTGCTCGGACGTGGTGGCTTTGACCGAGACCCGGCCAATCTCAACCCCCATGATCTCGGCCAAGGCGGCGCGCATGGCTTCTGCATGGGGGCCGATCTTGGGCCGCTCGCAGATCAGGGTCACGTCGCAATTGGCAATCGCGTAACCATGGCTGCGTGCAAGCTCGGCGGCATGGCGCAGGAAGATGTGGCTTGCTGCGCCTTTCCATTGCGGGTCAGACGGCGGGAAATGGCGGCCAATGTCGCCCATCGCCAGAGCGCCATAGATCGCATCGGTCAGCGCATGCATGCCCACATCGGCATCGGAGTGGCCCAAAAGCCCCTTGCCATGCGGCACCTTGACCCCACAAAGCCAGACATGATCGCCTTCGCAAAAAGCATGCACATCAAAGCCGTTCCCAAGCCGCAGATCCATGCCGCGCCCTTTCATGATTGCCGCCGCGCGATCAAAATCGCCGGGGAAGGTCAGTTTCAGATTGTTCTCGTCGCCCTCGACGATGGTGACGGCAAGCCCTGCGGCGCGCGCCACTTCCACATCATCCGCCGCCCCACCCGGATGGGCGCGGTGGGCGGCCAGAATGGCGTCATGGTGAAAACCTTGCGGCGTTTGCGCGCGGTAAAGCCCGGTGCGGTCACGGGTGCCGCTGACCAAGCCTTGCGTGCCGGTCCACAGCGCATCGGTCACAGCAAGGGCAGGGGCCGCAGCGGGTGAAGCTTCCAGCGCGCCGCGGACCCGGTTGATCACCGCCGCTGACACCAAGGGCCGCGCGCCGTCATGGATCAAGACATGGGCCACGCCGCGCCCTTCCAGCGCCAAAAGCGCGTTCATCACCGAGGCGTCGCGGGTGGCCCCGCCCTCGACAATCTGCGCGTCGCCGGCAATCGCCTCGGCCCGGGCGCGGTCATCGGGGTGAATCACCAAAACACGCGGCAGGCCGGCAAAGGCGGCCAGCGTATGGGCCAGAACAGGCTGGCCGTTCAGCATTTGCCATTGCTTCGGCAGATCGCCGCCCGCGCGGGTTCCGCGCCCGGCGGCGACGATGATGGCAACCGTATGATCCGAACTGTTCATGCATATCTGTTAGGCCATGGCGCAGAGCATGACAATCAGGCCCTTAAAATCGGCACAACTGCACAAAATTTGTGCAAAGCCTGAAAATCCGGCATAAGGGCACCGGTCTTTGCTAGGCGGCACTCGCGCAAGGGCGCAGTCTGACGGAAGAGGAAGCCAAATGACGAATGCATCGCTGTCTTTCCTGCCCCCAGTGATTCTGGCCCCCATGGCCGGAATCACTGATATGCCGTTCCGGCGGATCGTGGCGCGCTTTGGCGCGGGGCTGGTGGTGTCCGAGATGGTGGCGTCTGAGGATATGATGCGCGCCAAACCCTTGGCGCGGGCGCGGGCAGAGCTTGGGGTGGGCGATGCCGCCACCTCGGTGCAACTCGCGGGGCGCGATCCGCGTTGGATGACCGAAGCCGCCCGCTACCTTGAGGCGCAGGGCGCCCGGGTGATCGACATCAACATGGGCTGCCCGGCCAAACGGGTCACGGCGTCGGGCGGGAACGGGGCTTGTGGTTCGGCCCTGATGAAGGAACCCGACCTCGCCTTGCGTTTGATCGAGGCGGTGGTGGGCGCGGTGTCAGTGCCGGTCACGCTCAAAACCCGGCTGGGCTGGGATGACACGCTGATGAACGCGCCACAGATCGCCAAAGCGGCCGAAGGGGCAGGGGTGGCCATGGTCACCATCCACGGCCGCACCCGCGCGCAGTTTTACAAAGGCAGCGCCGATTGGGCGGCGATTGCGGCGGTGAAAGCGGCCGTGTCGATCCCGGTCATCGCCAATGGCGATATCATTGATGCGGCCAGTGCCGCGACCGCATTGCGGCTTTCGGGGGCCGATGGGGTGATGATTGGGCGCGGCGCGCAGGGCGCGCCTTGGGTTTTGGGCCAAATCGCCCATGCGCTTTATGGCACGCCCGCCCCGGTAGAGCCCAATGGCAGCGCGCTGGCCGATCTGGTGGCCGAACATTACGAGGCGATCCTCTCATTCTACGGTGTCGCGCTTGGCTTGAAGGTCGCGCGCAAGCATCTGGGCTGGTATGCCGACCGTGCCGGCGCGCCCAAGGCCGAAATGCTGACCGCTGACGATGCTGCGACTGTGCTGCGCCTGATCCCGTCAGCCTTTACCTCGCCCGAAAGACAGGCCGCATGAGCGCCTATCGCCCGCCATACCCGGTTCCGGGCGTCATCTGGGCCAGCCTTCCGGCCCCCGCGCTCTTGATTGACCGCTACGGGCTGATTGCCGAAGTGAACCCGGCGGGCGAGATTTTCCTCAATGCTTCGCTCAAATCGTTGAAAGGCCAGCCGGTGCTGGACCGTCTGGCGATTGACGCCGAGATGGACAGCGCCATGGACCGCGCGCGCGCCAATCATGCGGCGCTGTTCATCAACGATGTCGATGTGACAACGGGCGAACGTCCGCCGGTGCAATGCAACATCCAGCTTGCCCCGATGCACGACAATGCTGACTACATTCTGATGCTGATCTCGCCGCGGGATCTGGCCGACCGGATCGGGCGCGGCATGCAGGTGAAATCGGCGGCGAAATCGGCCATCGGCATGGCCGAAATGCTGGCGCATGAAATCAAGAACCCGCTGGCGGGAATCTCGGGCGCGGCGCAGCTGATCTCCATGAACGCCTCGCCGGAAGACCGGGAGCTAACCGATCTCATCGTGGCCGAGACCCGGCGCATCGTGAAACTGTTGGAGCAGGTGGAGCAATTCGGCAACCTGCGCGCGCCGGACCGCCGCCCGGTCAACCTGCATGACGCGCTCGACCGCGCGCGCCGCTCGGCCATGGTGGGCTTTGCCACCCATATGACCATCGTCGAGGATTACGATCCCTCGCTGCCACCCACCTTTGCCGACAGTGATCAACTGATGCAGGTGTTTCTCAACCTCATCAAGAACGCCGCCGAAGCAGCGCGTGGCCCCGGCACCATTCGACTGCACACCTTTTACGACCAATCCCTGCGCGTGCGGCGCAAGGACGGCAGCTTTGCCCGCCTTCCCCTGACCGTTGAGGTGCAGGACGATGGCCCCGGCATCCCGCCCGACATCGCCGCCGATATCTTCGAACCCTTCGTCTCGGGCCGCGAAAACGGCACGGGGCTGGGGCTCGCACTCATTTCCAAGATCATCTCCGACCATGACGGCTGGATTTCGGTCGACAGCGCCCCCGGCCGCACGGTGTTTCGTGTGTCTTTGCCGGTCGCCCCCAAAGAGCTCAAGGAAAAGAAGGACTAAGCCATGGACGGCACTGTTCTTGTTGCTGACGATGATCGCACCATCCGCACGGTGCTGACCCAAGCCCTGACGCGGGCCGGGTGCAAGGTGCATGCGACCTCGTCACTGATGACGCTGATGCGCTGGGTGGAAGAGGGCAAAGGGGATCTGGTGATTTCCGATGTCATCATGCCTGATGGCAACGGACTGCAAGCCCTGCCGCAAATCGCCCGGCTGCGACCGGGTCTGCCGGTGATCGTGATCTCGGCGCAAAACACCATCATGACCGCCATTCAGGCGGCCGAGGCCGAGGCGTTCGACTATCTGCCCAAACCCTTTGACCTGCCTGACCTGATGAAACGCTCAGCCCGCGCGTTGGAGCAAAAGCGGCTGGCGCCCAAGGTCGCCACGCCGCGCCCTGTGGTCGAAGAACTGCCGCTGGTGGGCCGCACGCCCGCGATGCAGGCGCTTTATCGGTTGGTGGCGCGGGTGATGAATGCCGATCTGCCGGTGCTGATCACCGGCGAATCTGGCACCGGAAAATCGCTGATTGCCCGCGCGATCCATGATTTCTCAGATCGTCGCGCCCAACCCTTTGTTGTGGCCCAATCGGCGGATCTGGGCGGTGTGGAGGGCATCTCGACGCTCCTCGCGCGCAGTAAGGGCGGGTCCTTGGTGCTGGACGAGGTGGCCGATTTTGACGCCGACGCGCAGGCGCGGCTGGTGCGGATGTTGGATGTGATGGGCGAAAACGGCCCGCGCATTATGTCCACCTCGCAGACCGACCTTGCTTCTCGGCTTGAAGCGGGCAGTTTCCGCAAGGATCTCTATTATCGGCTTTCGGGCGTCACGCTGGCGGTGCCCGCTCTGCGTGAGCGGGTCGAGGACATTCCACTTCTGTCCGAACACGTTCTGGCGCGCGGTGAGCGGGATATGGGCGGGGTGGTGCGCCAGCTTTCGCAGGACGCCAAAGCCTTCGTGCGCGCCCATCCTTGGCCGGGCAACGTGCGCCAGTTGGAAAACACGCTGCGCCGCCTGATGGTCACCTCCTCTGAGCCTGAAATCTCGCGCGCCGAGATTGAGGCAGCCCTTGGTCAGGCGCAGGCCAGTGCGGCACCTGCGGGCGCGATGGAGGGCGAAAAGCTGGCGCAATCGGTGGCCCGCCATCTGAAGCGCTATTTCGATCTCCATGGCGGTCAACTGCCGCCGCCGGGGGTATATGACCGGGTTTTGCGTGAAATGGAGATCCCGCTGATCGAGATCGCGCTGGATGCGACAGCCGGAAATCAGGCAAAATGTGCCGATCTCTTGGGCATCAACCGCAATACCTTGAGAAAAAAGATCACCGAACTCGATATCCGCGTGACACGCCGCCGCAAGTTGATGTAAATCAGCCACAGGCCTGTGTTCATCGCGCCTGAGGCGGGTTGGACACAAGACTGTGGCGGGAATGGCACGGCCTGCCCGCGTGTGGGGGTGGTTCGGCGTGGCGTCAAGTTCCTATCGCAGCGCGACATGGGTGAGGTTGTCTCGCCTGCGCCGGGCGCGGGCGATTCAAGGTGCCTTCAGCTTTGGTTTGGTGTTTCTTGGGCCGCTGTTGGCCGTGGTCACCTTTCTGGCTATGGGCCCTTACGATCTGGGCGCCAGTTCCAGCCTTTTGCGGCTGATCCTGCTGATTGACCTTGTCTATGTGCTTTTGGTCGCCGCGCTGATCCTCAGCCGGGTAATCCGGATGATCGCCGACCGCCGCAGCCAATCGGCCGGATCGCGGTTGCACCTGAGGCTGACTGGCGTCTTTGCGTTTATCGCGCTGGTGCCGACGATTCTGGTCGCGGTCTTTGCGGTGTTGAACCTGAACATCGGGCTTGAAGGTTGGTTTTCCGAACGCGTGCGCAACGTGGTTGGCTCGTCGCTTTCCGCCGCTGAGGCCTATGAAAAAGAGCACCGCGACGCGCTGACCGAGGATGCGGCGGCCTTTGCTGGCATCTTGAACGTGACCCGCCAATCGCAGTTCTTCATGGACGATGGCCAAATTCGCCAAGTGCTGAGCCAAGGCCAGCAGGCCATCCAGCGCGGTCTGCGTGAGGTCTATCTGATCGACGGTTCGGGCACGCTGAAAACCCGGGGCGAGCGCAGTTACCTTTTTGATTTCGAAGCCCCATCAACCGATGAGCTGCAGCGCGCCGCCTCTGGTGAGACGGTGGTCATCGAAGACTGGATCAACAACGAATTCCGCGCCCTCGTCCGGCTTGAGGCGTTTCCCGATCGCTATCTCTACATCAGCCGCGCGGTGGATGGCCAGCTTCTGTCGCTTTTGGATGACACCAAGGAAACCGTGTCGCTCTATCAGCAGTTGGAGGCGGATCGTGGGCGTGTTCTGTTCAACTTCGGCCTGCTTTACCTTGGCTTTGCTCTGATCCTTGTGCTGGCTGCCATTTGGCTTGGCCTGTGGTTTGCCGAAAAGCTCAGCCGCCCTGTGGGGCGCTTGGCTAGCGCTGCGATCCGGGTCGGCGAAGGCGATCTGGATGTGCAGGTGATCGAGGAAGAAGGGGATGACGAAATCACCACTTTAGGCCGCGTTTTCAACCAGATGACGCAGCAACTTAAAGGCCAGCGTGATGCGCTTTTGGACAGTCATCGCCAAACCGAACAGCGCCGCCGTCTGTTCGACTCCGTTTTGTCGAACGTCACAGCCGGCGTGATCGGTCTTGATGCTGATGGCAGGGTTGATTTCGTCAACCGCGCGGCTGAGCGGCTTTTGGACGTGAGCCACGGCACGCATGACGTGCCCTTGGGGTTGGCCGTGCCCGAATTTGCACCGCTTCTTGACCGCCTGCGCGACAGTGTTCAGGCCGCGGTGCAAGAAGAGGTGCGGCTGACGCGGGCAGGCAAGCTGGAAAGCCTTCTGGTGCGCGTCTCACGCCGAGCCACCGAAGGCGGGCGGCTTGAAGGCTATGTGGTCGCCTTTGACGATGTGACCGAGCTTGTCTCGGCCCAGCGCATGGCCGCTTGGGGTGATGTGGCGCGCCGCATTGCCCATGAAATTAAGAACCCGCTGACCCCGATCCAGCTCTCGGCCGAACGGATCAAGCGCAAGTTCCGCTCTCAGGTCCAAGAACCCGAGGATTTGGAACAATACACCGATGTCATTATTCGCCAGACCAACGATTTGCGCCGCATTGTCGATGAGTTTTCCAAGTTTGCCCGCATGCCGGAACCTGATCGGCGCGAGGGGGATCTGGTGGAACTGGTCCGCGCGGCCGTGATGTTGCAGGAAAACGGCCAGCCCGGGGTGCGGTTTGTCACAAGCTTGCCCAAGCTGCCCGCGATGCTGGAATTTGACGGCACCATGATCGGGCAGGCGCTGACCAACCTCATCAAGAATGCGGGTGAAGCGACCGAAGGGCTGATCGAAAAGGGCGCCCCCGAGGGCTATCAGCCCGAGATTCGCGTCGAGATGGTGGTGAATGAGGATGAGGCCGAGATCCGCATCCTCGACAACGGCACTGGCCTTCCACCTGACCGGGCCAGGCTGTTTGAGCCCTATGTCACCACCCGCGAGAAGGGCACCGGCCTTGGCCTGCCCATCGTGAAGAAGATCATTGAAGAACACGGCGGCACGCTCTCGCTTCAAGACGCGCCGCTGTTTGACGGCAACGCCCATGCGGGCGCGATGGCAGTTATTCATCTGCCCCGCGCCCCTCGCGCCCAAAGCGGCAGGGCAAACAGGATGCCCCAAGCGGGCAAGGAGGATAGATGACCAGTATTCTTATCACCGATGATGAAAAAGACATTCGCGAACTGATTGGCGATATTTTGAAGGACGAGGGCTATGCCGTGCGGCTTGCCTCGAACTCCGACGAGTGCATGGCCGAGATCAATGCCGAACCTCCGGCGTTGATGATCTTGGATATCTGGCTGAAGGACAGCCGGATGGATGGGATCGACATCCTTAAAACCGTGAAGCGCGACAATCCGGACATCCCGGTTGTCATCATCTCGGGCCATGGCAACATTGAAATCGCGGTCGCCGCGATCAAACAGGGGGCCTATGACTTCATCGAAAAGCCCTTCAACATCGACCAGTTGATGGTGGTCGTTGCGCGCGCGATGGAGACAAGCCGCCTGCGCCGCGAAAACGCCGACCTGCGCCGCCGCGATGTGAGCTCGACCGAGATGCTGGGGGCAAGCTCGGCCTTCAAGACATTGAAATCGCACTTGGAAAAGGTCACCAAATCCAACGGTCGCGTGATGCTCACCGGTCCTGCTGGATCGGGCAAAGAAATGGCGGCGCGCTTTATCCACCAGCATTCGAACCGCGCGGGCGCCACTTTTGTGTCGGTCTCGTCCGCCACAATCGAGCCGGAGCGGATGGAAGAGGTGCTTTTTGGCCGCGAAACATCCGAGCGGGGCGTGGAAAAGGGCTTGTTGGAACAGGCCCATGGCGGGGTGGTCTATTTCGACGAGGTGGCCGATATGCCCCTTGGCACCCAGTCAAAGATCCTGCGCGTGTTGACCGAACAGCAGTTCACGCGACAAGGCGGCAATGACAAGGTGCGTGTTGATCTGCGGGTCATCTCCTCGACGACCCGCGATCTGCGCCGCGAGATCGGCGCGGGCCGCTTCCGCCAAGAGCTGTTTGACCGGCTGAACGTCGTGCCGATTGCCGTGCCCAGCCTTGAAGAGCGGCGCGAGGATATCCCTGACCTGACCCGCCATTTCATAGACCTTTTCCATCGCACCCAAGGCCTGCCGCTGCGCGATCTGTCGTCTGAGGCCGAGGCGCTTTTGCAAACCATGCAATGGCCGGGCAACGTGCGCCAATTGCGCAACGTGATTGAGCGTGTGCTGATCCTGGGTGACGGTACGGGGCCGATTGAGACGCGTGAATTGCCGGGGCAAGAGCCGAGCCCCGACACCGGCGGGCGCATGGTTCTGGGCGGCGCCATGGCGACGCTCCCCCTGCGCGAGGCGCGTGAGGTGTTTGAGCGCGAATACCTCATCACCCAGATCAACCGCTTTGGCGGCAATATCAGCCGCACTGCGGGGTTCGTCGGGATGGAGCGGAGCGCGCTGCACCGCAAGCTGAAATCCCTCGGCGTGGTCGGCGGCCACAAGAACGGTGGCGGCGAGGAGGACGAGGAAGGCTAAGCCCTTCATCTGTTCTCAAATATCCCCGCCGGAGGCGCAGCTTTCCAACCGCGTTCCCGGTGCAAGATCGGGCCTGTCCGCGGCGCAAACCTTGACCCCCGGCCCGACCCGTGCCAAGCCATCACCAGCCCAAGCAGAGGTGTTCCATGAAAGTCATCATATGCGGCGCGGGGCAGGTGGGTTGGCAGATTGCCCGTCACCTTTCGGGCGAAAAGAATGATGTGACGGTGGTCGACAGCAACGCCGATCTCGTGCGCCGTGCTTCTGAAACCTTGGATGTTCAAGGGGTTGCGGGCTTTGCCAGCTACCCCGACGTCTTGGAAAAGGCCGGCGCGCGCGATGCCGACATGATCATCGCCGCCACCCATTCCGACGAGGTGAACATGGTCACCTGTCAGGTCGCCCATTCTATCTTTTCGGTCCCGCGCAAGATCGCGCGCTTGCGCAGCCAGTCCTATCTTGATGCGATCTATTCCGATCTCTATCGCCGCGATCACCTGCCCATTGACGTGGTGATCAGCCCGGAGCGTGAGGTGGCCGAGGCTGCGCTCCAGCGCCTTGCCGCACCCGCCGCCTTTGACACTGAAAGCTTTATGAACGGGCGCGCGCAGCTTTTGGGCATCGCCCTGACTGAAGAATGCCCGGTGCTGATGACGCCCCTGCGCCAGCTGAACGAGCTTTTCCCAACCCTGCGCGCAATTGTGGTCGGTGTGCGCCGCGACGAAGGTAAACTCTTCGCCCCTTCGCCGATGGATATCTTGATGGCTGGGGATCGGATCTATGTCTTCACCCATATTGAAGACGTAAACCGCACGCTGGAAGTCTTTGGAAAGCGGACGAAAAAGCAAGAACGCTTGATTATCATCGGCGGCGGCAATGTGGGCCTTGCGGTCGCGCGCGCACTTGAGGCGCGGACCGATCGCATCCGCGCCAAGATCATTGAGCGAAGCCGCAGCCGCGCAGAATTTGCGGCTGACAACCTGACGCGCACCATCGTTTTGAACGGCGATGGCATGGACATGGATATTCTGGCCGAGGCGGCGATTGAACGCGCCGATGCGGTCCTTGCGGTCACTGACGACGACAAGACCAACCTTCTGGCCGCCGTGCGCGCCAAACAGGCGGGCTGTCCGATGGCGATTGCGCTGGTCAACGACCCCACGCTCGCCCCGCTGATGGGGGCCTTGGACATTGACGCCTATATCAACCCGCGCGCCACCACTGTGTCGTCCATTCTGCGCCACATCCGCCACGGCAAGGTGCGCGCGGTCTATTCGATCGGTGATGCCGAGGCCGAATTGGTCGAGGCGCAGGTTCTGGCCACCTCACCTTTGGCGGGCAAGCTGGTGCGCGATGTTGATTTTCCCGAAGGTGTGCTGGTCGGCGCCGTGATGAAGGGCGACCGGGTGATGAAACCCGCTGGTGATCTGCGCATTGAGGCGGGCGATGTCATTGCCCTCTTTACCATGGCCGGCGACCGGCCCGAGGTCGAGCGCCTGCTGCAGGTCTCGGTCGACTTCTTCTGACGGGCCGGGGCGATGCTGCGCCGCCTTCTTGATCTGCCGCTTCTGGTCATCTTGATCGGGTTGGCTGGGCTGGCCATGTTCGTGCCCGCGGCCCATGCCTTTGTGCTGAACGAACATGAGTTGGCGCGCAGCTTTGTCTATATGGCGCTGTTGGTTTTGATCTTCGCGGGCATGCTGGGGCTCGCGCGTGCCAATGCGCTGCCGCGCAATGTGGCGCGCAATCACCTGATCTCATTGGCGCTGGCCTATGCGATCTTGCCGCCGATCTTGGCGCTGCCCTTGCTGCAGCGCGCCGCGGGCGGGGCTGAGTTTGGCGCGGCGATGTTTGAAATGCTGTCCGCCTTTACCACCACAGGCGCGCCGGTTCTTGAAGGGCCGCTTGCGCCCTCGGTGCATCTGTGGCGATCGCTGGTCGGCTGGCTGGGCGGGCTTTTTGCGCTTGTTATGGTGTTTTCGGTGCTTGCCCCGCTGAACCTTGGCGGGGTTGAGGTCGAAACCGGCCGCATCCCCGGCCGCGCCAGCCCCGCCATGCAGCAAATCACCCGGATCGCCGATCCGTCTGAGCGTATGGCGCGCTTTGCTGCGGGCATTTTTCCGTTCTACTTTGGCCTGACGCTCGTGCTCTGGGCCGGTCTCTACATGGCGGGTGAAACTGGCTTTGTGGCGCTCTGTCATGCCATGGGGGTGCTCTCGACCTCCGGGATTAGCCCACTGCCCGGCGGCACTGCTGACGGGCAGGGCGGGTTTCTGGCCGAAGCTGCGATGGCGCTGGTGTTGGTGTTTGCCCTAAGCCGGCGGCCCCTTTTGCGACTGTTGCGGCAAGGCGGCACGGCGCAGATGTGGCGCGACCCAGAGCTTGGCTTGGCGGGCAGTATTCTTGCAGTGGTCGTGGTGGGTCTGTTCCTACTTGGGCTTTATGGCGCATTGTCCGGCACACAAGATCACGGGTTTTTCCAAGCGCTTGGCGTGCTTTGGGCGTTGGTCTTTACCTGCCTCTCATTTCTGACGACCACCGGCTATGTCTCCAGCTTTTGGGAGCTGTGGCCGGGCTGGTCGGGCCTGACGTCACCCGATCTTTTGCTCTGGGCGCTTGCCATTGTCGGGGGCGGGGTGGCCACCACGGCGGGCGGGGTCAAGCTTTTGCGGGTCTATGCGCTGTTGCGCTTTGGCGAGCAGGAACTTGACCGCGTGATCCACCCCTCAGCCGTGGCGCGCATGCGCACAAGCGCAACCATCTCGCGCGCGGCATCGGGGCAGGGCACTGCGATGGCTTGGGTGTTTTTCATGATTTTTGGCCTGTCGATCGCGGCCTTTGTTGCGGCACTGACGGTGCTGGGGGTCAGTTTTGACGAAAGTCTGGTGCTGGCACTGTCGGCCCTGACAACCACCGGGCCGCTGGTTACTCAATCGGGGGGCATCGGGGCGAGCTATGGCGGACAGAGCGGTGCAGTCCAGATCGTCCTGGGCTTTGCGATGGTTGTGGGGCGGATCGAGGCGCTGGCGATTCTGGCGATCTTGCTGCCCGAAAACTTGCGCCGCTAGCACAGCCCACACTCAAGCTGGCGGAAAATCAGCGAAACTGTTGGATTTCCGCGGGGATAATGTCCTTTTTGGGGCTGGAAACTGCCTGCGTGTCGCGCAATACTTAGTATGCCCGGCGCGTCTTCGCGTCGGATGCGGGTAGCGCGACGGAAACAAGGACAATAAGCCAATGGCCGCCGATAAACAAAATTTGCAGGATGCGTTTCTCAATCAGGTTCGGAAGTCCAAGGTTCCGGTCACCATTTTCCTTATCAACGGTGTGAAACTTCAGGGCGTCATCACCTGGTTTGACAATTTTTGCGTGCTTTTGCGCCGCGATGGTCAATCGCAATTGGTCTACAAACATGCGATTTCCACCATCATGCCTGGCGGGCCGCTGAACCTGTATGAGGGTGAAGACTGATCCCTGATCTTCCCGAGGAAGAGTTCGACGATGACCCGTTGTCGCAGGACGGCGGGATTGATGCCTATGAAACCGCCAAACCCCTCACCCGCGCCTATGTGCTGCACCCTGATCTGAAATCGTCCCGCTCGCGCCGTTTGCCCGAACATGGGTTGGCCGAAGCGGTCAGTCTTGCCGCCGCCTTGCCCAACCTTGAGGTTCTTGGCGCCGAAGTGGTGCGCCTGCCAAAGTTGCATCCCGGAATGCTGTTCGGCTCTGGTAAGGTGGATGAGGTGACGGCCCGGCTCAAGGCTTTGAAGATTGATCTGGTGCTGGTCGATGGTCCGGTGACCCCGGTGCAGCAGCGCAATCTGGAAAAGGAATGGGGCGTCAAGCTTTTGGACCGGACCGGTCTGATTTTAGAGATTTTCGCCGACCGCGCCCGCACCCGCGAAGGTGTGTTGCAGGTGGAACTGGCCGCGCTGTCTTATCAACGCACCCGGCTTGTGCGCGCCTGGACCCACCTTGAACGCCAGCGTGGCGGCTTTGGGTTTGTCGGCGGTCCGGGGGAAACCCAGATCGAAGCCGACCGCCGCGCGATTGACGATCAGGTGATCCGGCTGAAGCGCCAGCTCGACAAGGTGGTGAAAACCCGCGAATTGCACCGTGCCTCGCGCCGCAAGGTGCCGTTCCCGCTGGTGGCGCTGGTGGGCTATACCAACGCAGGCAAATCGACGCTGTTCAACCGCATGACCGGGGCGGACGTGCTGGCCAAGGACATGCTCTTTGCGACGCTGGACCCCACGATGCGTGGCGTCGTCTTGCCCGATGAAAAGGGCGGGCCCGGTTCCAAGGAAGGCGCGGGGCGCAAGGTGATTGCGTCCGACACTGTGGGCTTCATCTCGGATCTGCCGACGCAACTGGTCGCCGCCTTCCGCGCCACGCTGGAAGAGGTGCTAGAGGCCGATCTCATCTTGCATGTGCGCGACATCAGCCACCCTGAAACCGCCGAGCAGGCCGCCGATGTGATGGATATCCTGACCAGCCTTAAGGTAGACCCGAAGGTTCCGGTGATTGAGGTTTGGAACAAACTGGATCTGGTGGACGCCAGCCAGCACGAGGCACTGTTGCAGCAAGCCCAGAACCGGGCAGGGGTCTTCCCCGTCTCGGCGCTGACCGGCGTCGGGATTGACCGGCTGTTGGCCGCGATGAGCGCCGTTTTTGGCGAGGAAAAGACCCAAGAACGGCTGCATCTGCCCTTTGCCGCCGGTAAGGCGCGGGCTTGGCTCCACGGCGAAGGTGTGATCGAGGCCGAAGAGATGGGCGAGGATGGCTGGCAGATTGACGTTCTGTGGACCGCGCGTCAGCACAAACGCTATAGCGAGTTGTAACGCCCGCTCATCTGCCTCGGCGTGCTACCCCCTATCGCCCCTCAGGCGTCAACATCGTCACCCCCACCGCGGCCGCGCGGGCCAAGGCGGGATCAAGGCTCATCGGAATATACTCGCCGCGCCGCCACAGCTCGGACAGGTCATCATAGAACCGCGACAAGGGATGGCCTGACTGGCCGGTTGAGACGATGAACACCGAACTGTCAGGATCGGCAAAGTCATAGACCCCGCGATAGGCCCCGGCATGCACATTCCAATAGGGCTCTGGCCCGGTGCCTTTGGTGCGTCCGCGCATCAAGGTGGTGTCGCCGCCGCTGGAGGATTGGCGGATGTTCACAAAGAACCGCAGACCCGGCACCTCGCCCAGAACCGGATGGTCATGGGTGGCCTGATGCGCATCGCCCCAGCGCCAGCTTTCAAGGTTCGGACCCCAGCGTTCCACCAGCCCCAAGAGCGCCTCATCCAGCGCGATGCGGGCAATGTCGGTGCAGGTTTCCACCGCCGCTGATTGGATCACATCACACCAGACCGAGGCCCCATCGATGTTCTTGTAAACCCGCTCCAAAAACAGCGGTTCGGGATGCGTGAAGCCATCGGCCAAAGGCCCGATCTCATCGCGTGCCAGCCGGTCTTGCAAGGCGCGCAGCCACGCCTCGGCGATTAAGGGTTCGGGCATATGCTCATTCATCTCGCCGTTCCACTCGGCCAAAAGCGTCAGCGCACGCTGGCGCAGGCGTTCGGGCGTCCCTTCGGGGGCGGGTTCGCCCGTGAACCACAGATCCGCCCCGATCAAGGGCAGGATGTTGCGCGCCGTGGGCGAGACGGTATCAAGTTGCGCTTCGATGAAACTGTCGCGTGTATGCACCTCGCGCGCGGTCATTAGCGCCAGCCAGCGTTGGACGCGCTGGGTATCGCCCCAGTCGAACGAGACATGGTCGGGGAATGGGCGGTCGACGGTCTTGTTGTTGGTGTTGCCGACAATGCCGCTGGTGGGGTTCATCGCGCTGGGGTTGGTCGCATAGGGCTGTACGCCCGTCCAACGGTTCGAACCCTCCCATCCCGGCGCGGGCATCCGGCCTTGGGTCACGTGTGAGGCATCGCGCTGGGGCACAGCTCCGATCGTCTGCAACGCGATCGAGGATTGGTCAGCCAGCGTCAGGTTTTGGCTTGGGGCCACGAACAATCGCCCCGCCGCCATAGCCTCCGCCACCGATTGCGCCGTCATCAGCCGCAGCCCCGCCATCATCGAGGTGTCCGCCCCCGAAAGGGCCGTCCATTGCAGCGCGGCCACGGTGCCGGGTGGGGTGACCGAGGCCAGATCGTAATGGGTGCCCGGCAGGATCGGGCCGCTTTCGCTCCACCTTTGGGTGATGGTGATCGGCGCCTCATCTTTCACCGTGATGATGGTCTGCGCGGTGCGAAACGGCTTTGGTCCTTCGGGTGTCAGATATTCCTCGGTGTTGTCAGGATTGACCTTTTCCATCACCACATCCTGATCATCGACATAGGCTGAGGTCAGGCCCCAACCCAGCTTGTCCGACCGGCCCACCAGCATCAGGGGCATCCCCGGAATGGTGCCGCCAATCACGCCACCTGTAGGCAGGTCCAGCCGCGCCAGATACCAGATGGACGGCGCGGTTAATCCCAGATGCGGGTCATTGGCCAAGAGGCTACCACCCGCAGCCGAACGGCTGGGCAAGGCGGCAAAGGCGTTTGAGGCTCCGGCAAAAGCGCGCGAGACAAAGGGGGACAAAGGCTCATCTAGATAGGCCATCGCGTTGGGGTTCGGCGCGGCATAGGGGCCGGGCATCAGGCTGGCATAGGGGGGCAGAGCTGCAATCCCCTGTGTCGGGTCCTCCGGCAGAATATCGGCCAGACGCGGCGGCGTCAGGATCTGCGAAAGCTGCGCGCGCTGAACCTCGGATTGCAGATGCGACGACATCTGCAGTGCCATCAGCTTGACGATAGCGATGGAATCCGCGGGTGCCCAAGCCGAGATTTCATTGGAAAACAAAAAGAACTCAGGCGCGCCGCGGCCCCGCGCTCCGGCGTTCACCTCGTTGATCCAGGCATTCACGCCTGCCGAATAGGCCTCAAGCACGGTTGTGGTCCGCGCGTCCTGCGCCGCAACCGATTGCAGCGACAGCTCATAAAGATCGAGCCGCCGCAACAGCTCGTCAATCTTCATCGTGCGGGCTCCGAAAATCTCGGACAATTTCCCCTGCGCCGTGCGCCGCAGCATTGTCATCTGCCACAGCCGATCTTGGGCATGCACAAAGCCCAAGGCATAGAACACGTCGGCCTCGTTCCCCCCAAAGATATGCGGAACATTGGCATTGTTGCGCACAATCTCGACCGGGGCCGAAATGCCCTCCAGCGTGAAGCTTTCCGAATAGTCGGGCAACGAGCGTGACAGGACGTAATAGGCCAGCCAACCTGCCAGCAGGATCAGAAGAACAAGGCCGGTGAACAGGCGCAAGGTCCAACGAAAGGCAATCAGCATACGAGCAATCCTTGGGGCACTCAGGGGGACAATCCGGGGACAATCCGGGGGGCGGTCCTTGACGACATGGCCCTGATGCAGTCCTAGTGCATCGGCACGCGATCGGCAATCTTCTGGGGAGGCATCATGGCAAAACTGGCGTTTTTGGGTCTTGGGGTCATGGGCTTTCCGATGGCGGGGCATCTGGCGGCCAAGGGCCATCAGGTGACGGTTTACAACCGCACGCCCGCCAAGGCCGCCGCTTGGGTCGCCAAACATGGCGGCGCCTCGGCGACCACCCCGCGCGAAGCCGTTTCGGGGGCGGACTTCGTCATGGCTTGCGTCGGAAATGACGATGACCTGCGCCAGGTGTGCCTTGGTCCCGATGGGGCCTTTGCGGGCATGTCCAAAGGCGCGATCTTTGTCGATCACACCACGGTCTCGGCTCAAGTCACGCGCGAACTCGCAGCGCTTGCGGCCTCCCACGGCTTTGGCTTTGTCGATGCGCCGGTGTCGGGCGGCCAAGCCGGGGCAGAAAACGGTGCCTTGTCCATCATGTGCGGCGGGCCAGACGCCCAGTATGCCGCGACCGAGCCGGTGATGGCGGCCTATGCCCGCATCTGCCGCCGGCTGGGCGAAACTGGGGCCGGGCAACTGGCCAAGATGATGAACCAGATCTGCATCGCAGGCCTCATGCAGGGCCTGTCCGAGGCTTTGGCCTTTGGTCAAAAAGCCGGGCTGGATGGTGCGGCGGTGGTCGAGGTGATCAGCCAAGGGGCTGCGGGCAGCTGGCAAATGGTGAACCGCCACAAGACCATGCTCGCCGACACCTTCGATTTCGGCTTTGCAGTGGATTGGATGCGCAAGGATCTGAAAATCTGCCTTGAGACCGCCGACCAGATTGGCGCGGCACTGCCGGTGACCGCACTGGTCGATCAGTTCTACAAGGATGTCCAACTGATGGGCGGAGGGCGCAATGACACCTCAAGCCTGATCCGGCGCCTCCGTTAAGACCGCCGCACAAGGGCTTGCGCCTTTTAAAATACTCATCTTTTCGGACAGGGATAAAAGCAAAAGTGGGGGCCACGCGCCCCCGCTTTCACCTTATGGCTGCGTCTCAGGGAATGATGCGCGTATACTTTACGCCCGCCAAAGACGCCCCGGCAATCAGCCCCTGCTGGCCAAAGATCAGCCCCACCACCGGATCCATCTCGGTGGTTTCCTTGCCGATTGAAGCGCCTTCTTTCGGGATGGCATAGCGAATGTCGGCCGAAGCTGCCCAGCCGTTGGCGCGGCGGAAGTCTTGCAACGCGGCATCGGTCATGAAGAAGAGGGCATGGGCATATTGCTGCGCGCCGATCTGCAAGCCGATCGATGCGCGCGTCGCGGCATAGTAATCCACCGTCGCCCCGCCAACCTGCAAGGCACCACGGCCATAGCTGCCGCCAATGCCAAAGCCGGCTTCGGTGACCAGCGGCATGTACAAAACGCCAAGCGCCTTTTGTTCAAGATCGCGGGTGCCGGGATAGGTTTGGAACAGGTAGGATTTGGTCGCCTGAACCCGGGCATCAATCTGCGCGGCCCCGTTCGAGCCTACGCCGTTGCCCAAGATCGCCCCATTGCAGGCCGCCAACAAGCTGGCGCCGCCGAGGGCCAATACTGTCCGTCGTGAAATCTGGGTCATGTTCTGTGCTCCGCCTCGGTTTTCGGGGTGTTTCCCCCGTTGTCATGCAGCTTAACGGGCAAACCCCGCCCTGTCACCAGCACAGATGAACACTCGCGGCTTCCCGCTTGCGCCCTTACAAGCCCGCGCGGATCAACTTTGCAACCCGAGGGGCGAAATAGGTCAGCACGCCATCACAGCCCGCGCGCTTGAACGCCATCAGGCTTTCCACCATCGCCTTGTCGCAATCGATCCAGCCGTTCTGCGCAGCGGCCATGATCATCGCATACTCGCCCGACACCTGATAGGCAAAGGTCGGCGCGCCAAACGCGTCTTTCACCCGGCGGCAAATGTCGAGATAGGGCATGCCGGGCTTGACCATCACCATATCCGCGCCTTCGCGCAGGTCACGCTCAACCAAACGGAGCGCTTCATCGCTGTTGGCGGGGTTCATCTGATAGGTTTTCTTGTCGCCCTTCAGCGCACCCGTCGCTCCCACCGCATCGCGGAACGGGCCATAAAAGGCGCTCGCATATTTCGCGGCATAGGACAGGATCGCGACACCCTGATGCCCCGCGCCCTCCAGCGCGCTGCGCATGGCGCCGATCCGGCCATCCATCATATCTGACGGTCCTAGAATATCGGCCCCCGCCTCGGCCTGCACCAAGGCCATCTTGACCAGCGCCTCGACCGTCTCGTCGTTCAGGATGACACCATCTACCACCAGCCCGTCATGGCCGAGCGCGTTATAGGGATCAAGCGCCACATCCGTCATCACGGCAATGTCGGGCACCGCCGCCTTGATGGCGCGAATCGCGCGGTTGGTCAGGTTCTCGGGGTTCCAGGCTTCTTCACAGCCCACGGTTTTCACCGAAGGGTTGGTATAGGGAAACAAGCAAATCGCCGGAATGCCCAAGGCTGCCGCCTCTTCAGCGGCCTTGACCACCAGATCAAGGCTCAACCGTTCGACCCCCGGCATGGAGCCGATGGGCTGGCGCGTGTTGACCCCGTCGCACAGAAACACGGGCCAGATCAGATCGCCCAAAGACAGGCTGTTTTCCTGCACCATCGCACGCAGCGCAGGGCTGCGCTTCAGGCGGCGAAAGCGGTGGCTGGGCGAGGCGACTGGGGTCATGGCGGTCTCGTTCGGCTGGGGCATGGCTGCGGGCGGAAAGGGCTTGCGATTGCCCGTCTTGCCTGCCATGGAAATGCCAGCGCCTCAAGGTGAGATTTCAACGCGGTTTGCAGACGGGCTGAGCTTCGGTGGACTGGTACAACGTCATTTTCGAACTGATCGACATGCGGTCGTTTTCGAACCTGTGGTACTGGATCGTGCTCGCGGTCTTGTGGTCCACCGCCAGCCATTGGGTGCTTGGCGTTCCCTTTGACATGATCAGCCGCGCCAAACGCCAAGGTGGCGCGGCGCAGGATGATCTGGAAACCATGGTGCGGATCAACACCGGTCGGATGCTGTATATCGTGCGGACGACAGGGTCTTGGTTGGTGGCGTTTTGGGCCTTTATGCTGACCATGCTGGTCTTGCTGGGCTTCGCCTATGATATCGAATTCGCGCAGGCCGTGCTGTTTCTTTATGTGCCCTTCTCAGTGCTGATGCTTTTGTCGCTGCGCACCTCGTTGAGGATTGAGGCAGGTGAAGGGCAGGGTGAGGCTTTGCATCGTTGCCTGCATCGCCACCGGCTCTCGACGCAAATCTTGGGCATGATCTCAATCTTCGTGACCTCGCTCTTCGGCATGTATCAAAACATGCAAATCGGGGTTTTGGGGTAAGGCATGGCGTCGTCGCGGATCATTCTTGGCGGCGCGCCCGAGGGTTTTGACGCGCGCCTTCTGGCGCGAGAGGCCGAGCGGGGCGTCGCCGTTGTCCATGTCGCGCGCGATGACAAACGCATGGAGGCGATGCGGGCCGCCCTTAGCGTCATGGCGCCGGGGTTGTTGGTGCTGGAGTTCCCAGCTTGGGACTGTCTGCCCTATGACCGCATCTCGCCCAATCCCGAAATCGCGGCGCGGCGCATGGCCACGCTGGCGATGCTGTCGCATGGTCTTGCCGGCCCACTGGTGTTGCTGACCACCATGACCGCGGTCACCCAACGAATTCCCGCGCGTGATGTGATCCGGGGGGCGTCCTTTTCGGCGCGTGTTGGCACGCGGGTGGATGAGGGGCATCTGAAGGGGTTTCTCGCCCGCATGGGGTTTTCGCCTGTCTCCACCGTGGCTGAACCCGGCGATTATGCCATTCGCGGCGGCATCGTTGACATCTGGCCACCGGGCAACTCTGGCCCTGTCCGGCTGGATTTCTTTGGCGACACCTTGGACGGTTTGCGCCGTTTTGACGCTGTCACCCAGCGCACCACCGAAAAGCTGACCGCCATTGATCTGGCACCGATGTCCGAGGTCATTCTAGACGATGCCGCCATCACGCGGTTTCGGCAAAGCTACCGGATAGAGTTCGGCGCGGCAGGGTCCGACGATCCGCTTTATGAGGCGGTGAGTGCGGGGCGCAAACACGCCGGGATGGAGCATTGGCTGCCGTTTTTCCACGCCCGGCTTGAGACGATCTTTGACTATCTGCCCGAGGCCTCTGTGGTGCTGGACGATCAGGTCACACCGTCGCGTTTGGCACGCTGGGAGGGGATCGACGATCAGTTTGACGCCCGCCGCGACGCCATGGCGCAAAAGGGGCGGATGGAGACGGTCTACAAGCCCATCGCGCCGGGGCTTTTGTATCTGGACGATTCCGCCTGGGAGGCTGCGGTGGCCGACCATCGGCTGATCCAGCTTTCCCCCTTGGCCCAATCGCCCGGCCCGGGTGTTCTGGATGCCGGCGCCCGGATCGGCCGCAGTTTTGCGCCAGAGCGGCAGCAAGAAAGCATCAGTCTTTTCGGTGCCTTGGCGGACCATATTAACGCTCTGCGTCAAGAGGGCCATGTGGTGATCGCCTCATGGTCGGAAGGTGCGCGAGAGCGGCTGGCGGGGCTTTTGCAAGATCAGGGCGTCCCCGGGGCGCAGCCGATCAAGGATCTGCGCGACTTGCCCGAGGGCAAGGGCGGGCTTTTCTTGATGATCTGGGCCTTGGAGGCCGGTTTTGTCGCGCCGGGACTGGCGGTCATTTCCGAACAAGACGTGCTGGGCGACCGTCTCGCCTCCAAGCCCAAGCGCAAGCGTAAGGCCGAGAATTTCCTGCGTGATGCCGAAAGTCTCAGCCCCGGCGATCTGGTGGTGCATGTCGAACATGGGGTCGGGCGCTATCTGGGGTTGGAGACGATCACCGCCTTGGGCGCACCGCATGCTTGTGTCAGCCTTGAATATGCTGAAGGGGCGAAGCTGTATCTACCCGTTGAAAACATTGAACTTCTTAGCCGTTATGGCCACGAAGAAGGTCTGTTGGACCGGCTGGGCGGTGGGGCTTGGCAGGCCAAGAAGGCCAAGCTGAAAGAGCGGATCAAGGAAATTGCCGACCGCTTGATGCGGATCGCGGCGGAGCGTGCTTTGCGCCACGCGCCGATCTTGGAGGCGCCACATTCCTTGTGGGAGGCCTTTGCCGCGCGCTTCCCCTATCAGGAAACCGATGACCAGTTGACGGCGATTGCCGATGTGGTGGCAGACCTTGAAAAGGGCAGCCCGATGGACCGTTTGGTCGTCGGCGATGTCGGCTTTGGTAAGACCGAGGTTGCGATGCGCGCGGCCTTTGTGGCGGCCTTGTCGGGCATGCAGGTGGCAGTGATCTGCCCGACCACGCTTTTGGCCCGCCAGCATTACCGCAGCTTTGCCGAACGCTTCCGGGGATTTCCGATTTCGGTTCGACCGCTGTCTCGTTTTGTCAGCGCCAAAGAGGCCAACCTGACGCGGGAGATGATGGGGGCAGGGACGGTGGATATCGTCGTGGGCACCCATGCGCTTTTGGCGAAGGCCGTGAAGTTCAAGAACCTTGGCCTTCTGGTCATCGACGAAGAGCAGCACTTTGGTGTGACGCACAAGGAACGGCTGAAAGAGCTGCGGTCCGACATCCATGTGCTGACGCTAACCGCCACGCCCATTCCGCGCACGCTGCAACTTTCGCTGACCGGGGTGCGCGATCTGTCGATCATCGCGACGCCCCCGGTCGACCGTCTGGCGATCCGCACCTATGTCTCGGAATTTGATGGCGTGACGCTGCGAGAGGCGCTGTTGCGGGAACACTACCGCGGTGGGCAAAGCTTCTGGGTCGTGCCCCGGATTTCTGATCTGCCCGAGATCGAGGATTGGCTGAAATCCAATGTGCCCGAGGTCACCTTCATCACCGCCCATGGCCAATTGGCGGCGGGCGATCTGGATGATCGGATGAACCAGTTCTATGACGGCAAATATGACGTGCTGTTGGCCACGACGATTGTGGAATCGGGGCTGGATATTCCCACCGCCAACACGATGATCGTGCACCGGGCCGACATGTTCGGTCTTGGACAGTTGTACCAAATACGGGGCCGGGTTGGCCGCGCGAAGACCCGAGCCTATTGTTATCTCACCACAAAACCCCGCAGCCCGCTGACGCCGCAGGCGATGAAGCGGCTGAAACTTTTGGCCAGCCTTGACAGTCTGGGCGCGGGGTTCAACTTGGCGTCGCATGACCTTGATCTGCGCGGGGCCGGGAACCTTTTGGGCGAAGAACAGTCCGGCCACATCAAGGAAGTCGGCTACGAGCTCTATCAGCAGATGCTGGAAGAGACGATCGCCAAGATCAAATCGGGTGAGTTGCAGGGGCTGGCGCAGGTCGATGACGGCTGGTCGCCGCAGATCAATCTGGGGGTCGCGGTGATGATCCCCGACGCCTATGTGCCGGATCTGGACATCCGGCTGGGCCTCTATCGCAGGCTGTCCAGCCTTGCCACCAAGGTGGAGCTTGAGGGCTTTGCCGCTGAGTTGATTGACCGCTTTGGTGCGATCCCGAAAGAGGTCAACACCCTGATGCTGATCGTGCGGATCAAGGCGATGTGCAAACGCGCAGGGATTTCGCGCATTGATGCGGGGCCAAAGGGCGCGACCTTGCAGTTCCACAACGACAAATTCGCCAATCCGGCCGGGCTGGTCGAGTTCCTGCGTGAACAGGGACCGGCGGCCAAGGTGCAGGGCAACAAGGTGGTTCTGATGGGCGAGATGAAGTCGGAGGGCGACCGGATCAAAGGCGCCTTTGCGATTGCCAAGGCCCTGGCCGAAAAGGTGGTTCAGGCCAAGAAGGCCTGAACCGACAGGCGGTTAGCCACGCTGCCCGGCCACAATCTGGCGCATGCCATCCAAGGGCACATAGCCGCGCACCATGGTCTGATCGATGACGAAGGTCGGCGTGCCCTGAATTTCCATCGTGGTGGCAAGCGCATGGTTCGCCTCGATCACCGACATCACCTCGGGCGTGGACATGCGCGCAAGGATCGGAGCAGGGTCAAGCCCCAGATCGGTTGCCATCCCGCTGAGAGTGGCCTCATCCGGGTTGCCGCGCAGTGCGATCAGCGCGTCATGCGCCGCTTTATAGGCCTCGGGTCCGTGCAGTTGCAAAACCGAGATGGCAAACTGCGAAGACTTCAACGAGTCTTCCCCAAGAATGGGGAATTCTTTCAGAACAAAGCGGATATTGCCGTCGGTTTTCACCAGTTCGGCCACCTCGTCATGGGCCCTTTTGCAATAACCGCAGCGGTAGTCGACGAATTCGACCAGCGTGATGTCCCCCTCAGGGTTGCCACCCACCCATGAGGCCGGATCGTTGAAGATGGCGTCTTTGTGTGTGGCCAGCATTTCAAGATCGCGGTTGGCTGCGTTGGCTTCTTCGCGGCCTTGGAGAACATCCATCACCTCGACCAGTACTTCCGGATTTTCTAGAAGATAGCTGCGCACCTCTTCGCCAAAGGCGGCGCGTTCAGCGTCGGTCATTTCGCCCAGACCCCCGGCGAATGCGGTGGTGCCCAACAGGCAGGCAGACAGGGCAAGGACAAAACGGCGCATCAGGCTTCCTTTGATCTTGGGACGGCGGGCTTGACCATCTGGCCCGCCATAGGGTCTATGGCCCGAGAGCTTAAGGGGCAGCGGATGCAAAGATCAAGACGCGGGCAGGTCGATCCCTTTATTGTGATGGATGTGATGGAGGAGGCCCGCGCGCTGGAGGCGTCGGGGCGACACATCATCCATATGGAGGTGGGCCAGCCCGGCACGCCTGCGCCCTTGGCCGCCCGGGCGGCGGTGGCAGCGGCGCTGGAGCAGCCCTTGGGCTATACGGTCGCCTTGGGTCTGCCCGAGCTGCGCCGGGGGATCGCGTCCCTTTATCAACGCTGGTATGGCGTGGATCTGAACCCCGACCGGGTGATTGTGACGTCGGGGTCCTCCTCGGCCTTTCTCTTGGCGTTTTCGGCGCTGTTTGATGCGGGGGACCGCGTGGGCTTGGGCGAACCCGGCTATCCGAGCTATCGCCAGATCCTGCGGGCGCTGAGCCTGACGCCTGTTGGAATCCCCACGCGCGAGGAAAACCGGTTGCAGCCTGTTCCCGCCGATCTGGAAGGGGTGGATCTGAAGGGCCTGATCGTCGCCTCGCCCGGCAATCCATCGGGCACTATGCTGTCGCGGAATGCGCTGACGGCGCTGATGGATCATGCGGCTGGACGTGGGATTTCCTTTGTGTCGGACGAGATTTACCACGGGCTGCATTATGGGGATCGTGCCGTGTCGGCGCTGGAGATTAGCGACGAGGCCTATGTCATCAACAGTTTTTCCAAGTATTTCAGCATGACCGGTTGGCGGCTTGGCTGGATGGTGGTGCCTGAGGATCACATCCGCACCTGCGAACGCTTGGCGCAAAACATGTTCATCTGCCCGCCGCATGTCAGCCAAGTGGCGGCGCTTGCCGCCTTGGACTGTGTCGATGAGTTGGAGGCCAATCGCGCCGTCTATGCCGAGAACCGCCGGTTGATGCTGGAGGGGCTGCCGAAAGCAGGCTTCCACCGCATCGCGCCGCCGGATGGGGCGTTTTACATTTATGCGGATGTGTCGGACCTGACGTCAGACAGTTTGCAGCTGGCGCGCGACATCCTGCACGGGGCAGGGGTTGCCGTCACGCCGGGACTGGATTTTGACCCTGTTCGGGGCCGGACCACGCTGCGGTTTTCTTATGCGCGGGCCACGTCAGATATTGCCGAGGGGCTCGCTAGGCTGCGACAGTTCATGACAGGTCGGTGATTTGCCGATGGGTCGGATTTTGAGTATTTTTGCCAAGATGAAATGGTTGGTCGCGATTTTGTTGGTGGCGCTGTGCCTGCCCGTTGCGGCGCGGGCGCAGGAACTTTCTGCTTTGGCCCGGATCGAGCCCGCGCAATCCTATATCCGAGATGCGGGCCAAGGGGCTGAGATCCGCTTTTCGCTGTCGCAACCGGTGCCGTGGCGCGTGCGGTTCCGCGCCGATCCGCCGCGTTTGGTGTTGGATGTGCGCGAGGTGGACTGGACGGGGGTTGAGGGGGTTCTGCAGACCTCTGACCATGTGAGGGCCGTGCGGGCGGGGGTGTTTCGGCCGGGTTGGTCGCGGCTGGTGTTGGAGCTGTCGGGGCCAATGGCGCTTTCGCTGGCTGAGATGTCGACGCAAAATGACACAAAGCTTGCGCTGCGGCTGGACCCGACTTCGGCTGAGGCCTTTGCGGCGGCCGCAGCCCAGCCCGAATTGCCCGGCTGGGGGATGCCCAATGTCACCGATCTGGCCAAGCCGCCAGCGCGCGTGCAGGGGCGGTGGATTGTGGTTCTGGACCCCGGCCATGGCGGCATTGATCCGGGTGCCGAGCGGGATGGCCAGACCGAGGCCGATCTGGTCTTGCAGTTCGCACGGGAGTTTAAGGAAATCTTGCTGCGCGACGGTCGGTTTCAGGTGGTGATGACGCGTGACAGTGACCATTTCGTGCCTCTTGAGGCGCGAATTTCCATCGCCCGCGCGGCGGCGGCGGATCTGATGCTGTCGCTGCATGCCGATGCTTTGAGTGAAGGCGAGGCGGTGGGGGTGACGCTCTATTCGCTGTCCGAGGAGGCCAGCGATGCTGCGTCCGCCGCCTTGGCCGAACGTCATGACCGCGATGATCTCTTGGCTGGCGTGGATTTGACCGCGCAGGATGATTTGGTGGCCACCGTCTTGATGGACATGGCCCGCACTGAAACCGGACCCAAGATCGACCGGCTGGCCACGACCTTGGCAGGTGCCATCACAAAGGCGGGGCTGCCTATGCACCGCAGGCCGCATCAGAAGGCCGGGTTTTCTGTGCTGAAATCGCCCGATATTCCGTCATTGCTCATTGAGCTGGGGTTCATGTCCTCGGCCTCGGATCTTAAACGGCTGAACGATCCGGGCTGGCGTGCCAGCATGGCTGAGGCGCTGCGCACAGGCATTGTGGCGTGGGCCGAGGCGGAGGCAGCGATCAGCCGATTGGCGCCCCGAGCGGCCCCCGCCGGCGACTGACCGCAGATGATGTGCCGCGCGCCCGGATCGTGTTTTGACCTTTGGTCGCGGCGCGCCTATAGAGGGCCAAATTGGCGTATGTCGTTGCGGTGGGGATTGCCGGCGTGATCAGGTTCATTGGCTCGTTCTTCGGGGCCATCTTTACCATGGTAACCATGGGGCTTCTCTTTGGGGCCCTGTCGATTGGTGGCATTTTCTATATCTACTCGTCAGACCTGCCGAGCCACGAAAGCCTTGCCCAGTATACCCCGCCCACCATCAGCCGGATTTATTCGGGCGAAGGCAGGATCATCGACGAATTCGCCCAAGAGCGGCGGTTGTTTGTGGCCTCTGAGGATATACCCGAGCTGGTGAAGCAGGCCTTCGTGTCAGCCGAGGACAAGCATTTCTACACCCACAAGGGCTATGACGTGACGGGCATGATCTCGGCCTTTCGCGATGCGGTTGTCAGCCGGGGCGCAAATCTGCGCGGGGCGTCGACGATTACCCAGCAGGTGATGAAGAACTTTCTTCTTGATGGCTCGCGCAGTGTTGAGCGCAAGATCAAAGAGATCATTCTGGCCACAAGGCTGGAAGAGACGCTGTCGAAGGACAAGATCCTTGAGCTCTATCTGAACGAGATCTTCCTCGGTCAAAACAGCTATGGTGTGGCAGCCGCCGCCCAGACCTATTTCAACAAGCCGCTGACCGCTCTTGCCCCGCATGAAGCGGCGATGTTGGCCTCTTTGCCAAAGGCCCCCGGTGAGTTTCACCCCGTGCGCGGCAAAGACCGTCTGCTAGAGCGGCGGGACTATGTGCTGCGCGAGATGTGGCAAAACGGCTATATCAACGAGGCCGCCTATCTGAGTGAGCGCAAGCAGCCGCTGCGCTCGGTGCAGAACGGCGATTATCCGGCCTTCCGCGAGGCGCTGCCGCCGCGCAGCTATTTCACCGATGAGATTCGGCGTCAGTTGTCGGGCACTTTTGGGGAAGAAGAGTTCTTCGGGGGCGGCCTGTCGATCCGCGCCACGGTCGAGCCGGAACTGCAGGCGGTGGCTGCCCGGGCGCTGCGGCGCGGGTTGGAGAAATATGACCGCGGTCAGGGTATCTGGCGCGGCACGGGCAAGACGATTGCGGCTGACAAGCTGGCGGTCGAAGCCGATTGGCGCGCGGCTTTGGCGGAAGTGCCGGACCTGCCGCGCGATGTTGAGGGCTGGCAGGCGGCGGTGATCCTTGAACTGGGCGAGGATTTCGCCCGTTTTGGCATGGAGGGCGATCTTCAAGGCCAAGAGCCGACCATCCCGGCCGAGGATGTGACCTGGGCGCGCAAGCTCCTGCAGGATGGGAAGCTGGCGAAAAAGGCTAAGGTGCCGGGTGATCTGGTATCGGTCGGTGATGTGGTCATGGTGCGCGCCGTCACCAGCGAAGAGGATGGCAGCTTTCAGCACTGGTCCTTGCGGCAGGTGCCCGAGGTGCAGGGCGGCTTGATGGCGATGGACGTTGAAACGGGCCGCGTGATCGCCATGCAGGGCGGGTTCAGCTATCAGGCTTCGGTCTTCAACCGCGCCACACAAGCGACGCGGCAGCCGGGGTCAAGCTTTAAGCCCTTCGTGTATGCCGCCGCTTTGGATTCGGGGTTCACCCCGGCCACCATCGTCGTGGACGCGCCGATTGAGATTGAAACGCCCGAGGGGCTTTGGACGCCGAAGAACGCCTCGAACAAGTTTTACGGCCCCACACCGTTGCGGACCGGGATTGAGCAAAGCCGAAACCTAATGACCATTCGGATTGGGCAAGAAATCGGCATGGATCTTGTGGCGAGCTATGCCGAGAAATTCGGCGTTTACACCAACATGAACCCGTTCTTGGCCAATGCGCTCGGGGCGCAGGAATCCACCCTGTTCAAGATGGTGGCGGCCTATGCCATGTTCGCCAACGGTGGCGAGCGGGTGGAGCCGACGCTGGTCGATCGGGTGCAAGACCGCTTTGGCAAGACGATCTATCGCCATGATCAGCGCCAATGCGTCGATTGCGCCTTGCCGACCTTGCCTAAAGGGCAGGGCGTCACCATCAAGTCTGACCGGGAGCGGGTGATGGATGCCATCACCGCCTATCAGCTGACCTCGATGATGGAGGGCGTGGTGATCCGGGGCTCGGGCTCGCGGGTGAGGCTGCCGGTTCCGGTGGCAGGCAAGACTGGCACCACCAATGATGCCAAGGATGTCTGGTTCATTGGCTATAGCTCTGAGGTGGTGGCGGGCTGCTATATGGGCTTTGACCAGCCGCGGTCTTTGGGCGAAGGTGCTTTTGGCGGCACACTCTGCGTGCCGATCTTTCAAGAGTTCATGAAAGAGGCAGTTGCCACCTATGGCGGCACCGAGTTTGCCGTGCCGCCGGGTGGTTATTTCCAGAAGATCGACCGCTTCACCGGGGCAAAACTGCCTGCAGATGCCACCGGAGACAATGTGATTTCGGAATACTTCCGCGAGGGTGAAGAGGTGCTCTTCGGGCTTGATGCCCTTGTGGATGGCGGCTTTGCGATGGGGTCGGATCTGCCCTTGTTCGCGGCGGGTGAGACCGAGGCCGATCTTGTGGACACGGTCACCACCTCGGACGGGCAGCAGAAGTCGGTTCCGAAAAAGGCCAATTTCGGCACACTCAGCTCGGGCGGGCTTTACTAGCGGCCAAAGCGGGCAGGCGTGCCGCTTGCCCCGCCTTGCGCCACAGGCTATCACGCGGCGCGAAGATCAAGGATGACACGATGCGCGCCGAGACCCAGAACCATATCGATCAGATCGAGAAGTCGCTGAAGCTTTTGGCGCAGCGTCTGGACTGGGAAACCGCGCCGCATCGGTTGGAAGAATTCGACGCGCTGATCGAAGATCCCAATCTGTGGAACGATCCGGCCAAGGCGCAAAAGCTGATGAAAGAGCGTCAGGCGCTGATGGATGCCATTGCGGCCTATAAGCTAATCGACGGTGGTCTGCGCGACAATGTCGAGCTGATCGAATTGGGCGAGGCCGAGGGCGACGCCGAGGTTGTGACCGAGGCGGAAGCCGCGCTGAAGGCGCTGGTCGCCGATGCCGCTCAACGCGAGCTTGAGGCGCTGTTGGACGGCGAGGCGGACGGCAACGACACCTATCTGGAAATCAACGCAGGCGCGGGTGGCACCGAAAGCTGCGACTGGGCGTCTATTCTGGCGCGGATGTATGTTCGCTGGGCCGAGAAGAAGGGCTATACCGTTGAAATGCAGTCGGAAACGGCGGGCGAAGAGGCGGGCATCCGGTCGGTCAGCTACAAGATTTCCGGGAAGAACGCCTATGGCTGGCTAAAGTCGGAATCCGGGGTCCACCGCTTGGTCCGCATTTCGCCCTTCGATTCAGCGGCGCGGCGGCATACCTCGTTTTCCTCGGTCTGGGTCTATCCGGTGGTCGATGACAACATCGAGATCGAGATTCAGGACAAGGACATTCGCATCGACACCTATCGGTCCTCGGGCGCGGGTGGGCAGCACGTGAACAAGACCGACTCGGCCGTGCGGATTACGCACTTTCCAACCAATATCGTGGTGACCTCGTCGCTGAAATCGCAGCACCAGAACCGTGACATCGCCATGCAGGCGCTGAAGTCGCGGCTTTACCAGTTGGAGTTGGACAAGCGCAACGCGGCCATCAACGAGGCGCATGAGAACAAGGGCGATGCGGGCTGGGGCAACCAGATCCGGTCCTATGTCTTGCAGCCCTATCAGATGGTCAAAGATCTTCGGACCAGCGTGGAAACCAGTGACACGGGCGGTGTGCTGGACGGTGATCTGGATAAGTTCATGGCGGCGACCTTGGCGCTTGGCGTGGCGGGCATGGGTCGGGCCGAGGCGAATTCCGAAGATTGAGGCGCGCCCGAGTTGATTGGTGCACCGCGCTGTGAGCCCCGGTACATGGCCGAAGGCTGCGCCGAGCGCGTTGAATTCGATGCATAAAATACATCTTTGGTAATACAATGTCCTGTGCGTAGGGTTTCCCACCATGGAGACTGCAATGACCCCAACGCCCGCAGATAAGCCCGAAGTCCTGCATGTTGACCTAAGCGATCTGACACAGGCCCTGACCGCCGGTTGGCGTGATTTTCGTGCGCAGCCGTTGTTTGGTCTCTTTTTCGCTGGGATTTATGTGCTGGGCGGCTGGCTGATCGTCTTTTCCCTGACCGCCAAAGGTCAACTGTGGTGGAGCCTGCCGGCCAGCGCCGGGTTTCCGATCTTGGGTCCGTTCGTGGCCTGCGGGTTGTATGAGGTGTCACGGCGGCGCGAAGCGGGTGAACCTTTGATCTGGGGGCAGGTGCTTGGTGTGGTGTTCCGGCAAATGGATCGGCAGATCCCGTCGATGGCGGCGGTGATCGTGGTGTTCTTTCTGTTTTGGAATTTCTTGGCGCATATGATTTTTGCGCTGTTTCTGGGCAAAGCAACGCTGACCAATATCACAACATCGGCTGAAGTGTTCTTGACGCCCGAAGGCGTGGCGATGTTGGCCGTGGGCACGGTTGTGGGGGCGATTTTTGCCACGCTTTTGTTCGCGCTGACGGTGGTCAGTCTTCCGATGCTGTTGGACCGCGAGGTGGATTTCGTCACCGCCATGCTGACTTCGCTGGGGGTCGTGACCGAAAGCCCCTTGGTCATGCTGGGCTGGGGCGCATTGATTGGGGGCAGCTTGTTTGTGGCCATGCTGCCGGGGTTCGCGGGGCTTTTTGTGGTCTTGCCCGTCTTTGGCCATGCAACTTGGCATTTGTACCGTCGCGCAATCGCATGGGAGCGCGAAGGCCCATGAAAAAGGGCACCACGGCTTGGCCGGGTGCCCTGTGTGATCTTGTAGATCGGCTCTTAGCCTTGCACGTCGTCCTGCGCCTCAGCCGCAGGGGCCGCGGCACGGGCCTGCGGGATTGGCGCGCGGCCAGTGGCCAAGGGGTCGTCCTGCCGCTGCACGGAGCCTTCGAAATGCGCTCCCGATTCGATGGCGATGGTCTTGTGAATGATGTCGCCTTCAACCTTGGCGGTCGAGGTGAGACGCACCTTCAGGCCGCGTACGCGGCCAATGACGCGGCCATTCACCACGATATCGTCTGCAACGATCTCACCCCGGATGGTGGCGGTTTCGCCAACGGTCAGAAGATGGGCGCGGATGTCACCTTCGACGGTGCCTTCAACCTGAATGTCACCCGTGGTGCGCAGATTGCCAACGACGGTCAAGTCGGACGACAGTACAGAAGCCGCAACTTTGCCCTTGGGCGCGGTCGGGGTGAAATCCATCGAGGGTTTGGTCACAGGGGTCTCCGGGGCTTTCGGCTTGTCAGACTCGCCCGCTTTTGCCGGGCCGGGTTCGTTGATGCGGCTTTTAGAAAACATTGGTCGCTGCCTTTATGAACGTCATCGGGTTGACGGCATTGCCACCAATCCTGACCTCGTAGTGAAGGTGTGTGCCGGTGGATCGGCCTGAATTGCCCATATCACCGATCCGCTCGCCGCGCGACACTTTTTGTCCGACCGAGACGCGCATTTGCGCCAAATGCGCGTAGCGGGTTTCGATGCCAAAGGCGTGCTGGACCTTGATCAACCGACCATAGCCCGAGGACCAACCGACAAAGGTCACCACCCCATCGGCGGTGGCATGGATCGGCGTGCCGTAGGCGGCGGCAAAATCGGTGCCGGCATGCATGCGGGTGCCCCAGCCCTTGGGATCTTGGCGCGCGCCAAAGCCCGAGGTGAAGCGGTAACGGCCTTTGACGGGGTTGTCGAAGGGCGCTTTGAACGCGGCAAGACGGTAGAGATTCATCCGGTCAAGCCCGGCCAGAATGGCATTGGCGCGGGTTTCTTCTATGGACGGCACGCCTTTGGTCGAGAGCGACAGGGGGGCCAGAGGCCCGCCTTGCCCGTCATAGCCCTTGCGGACCGTCTCAAGAAGATCGTCGGGGTCCATGCCGGCGGCGTTGAACATTTTCTCCAAAGGCTCAACCGAGACGGTCAGCGCCTCTTCTAGGCGTATAAAGATGGCGTCGTTGCGCAGTTCAATCTCGCGCCGTTCCGCGGTATTTTGGGCGATCTGTTCGGCGGCTTTGTCGGCCAAGCCTTGAATGCGGTCACGTTCGCGCGCGGTACCATCGAGGCTGCTTGCCAGAAACTCCAGCGTATCCTTGGTGTCTTGCGCGCGGCCAGCTTCGGTGTTGGCGCCACCGGGTGCCGCCGCCAAGGCCGCGCGGTCAAGTTCTGCACGCGCCTCGTCGCGTTCCAAAATCGTGCGGCGCAGCGTGTTTTGGATCACATCAATCCCGGTTTCAAGTTCGCGCCGCCGGTCTTCCGAGGCAAGAAGCCGGGCCTGCATGGTTGCGACCTGTTCCAACGCAAGATTGAACCGCTCTTGCGCCGAGGCAGCCTCTTCGGCGCGCAGATCGCGGTCGATCGAGAGCGTGTTCATCCGCTCTTCGTACAGCACCTGTTGGCGCAGGACCTGTTCCCGCGAGGACCCGGCCGAGATCGAGTCAAAGATCAAAATTGCGGTGGCCAGAATGGTCCAAGCCAGCGCAAGCCCGCCCACCACGACCGCAGTGGCCTGCGTGCCCGGGCGCAGACGAATGAACCGGGTTTCAGTATCAGACTTCAAGAACAGGCGTTGTTCGGGAAAGTACCGCTCAATCGTCTGGTGGATCCGATAGGCAAAGCGCATCAACACGTGGGGCGTTTCCGGGACTAAAGGACAGATGCAAGCCCGCCCTTGGCGCGGCCACTTCTGATTAGCGGCGGCTTGGTGACCTCGCAACAGCTTTGCGCGGCAGGGGGCGGATCGGTCCTTTGGGCGGGGTCATATCGGCGAGTTTCTGCCGAAGTACCTTCAGGTGCGGTTTGGGACAGTCTCGGCCAAGGGCCAATAAAAGTCGGGCGGCAGTCCGGCCTCAGCGCGCTTTTCTTCATTGAAGGGCGGTTTCAATGTGCCGGGAAAATAAGTGCGCACCAGCTCGTGGAATTTGTCTTTCGGATCGAATCCCTCGCGGCCGCAGAGCCAGTTGAACCATTTAGAGCCATAGGCGACATGGCCGACCTCTTCGGCATAGATCACCTCAAGGGCCGCGCGGGTGTCGGGGTCACTGGCGCGCTCAAAGAGCTCGATCATGCCCGGCGTCACATCCAGGCCACGGGCTTCCAGCACCATCGGCACCACGGCCAACCGCCCCATGAAATCTTGCGCGGTGTCAGCGGCTGCGCGCCACATGCCGGCATGGGCGGGCAGGGCGCCGTAGTGGCTTCCAAGTGCTTCAAGCCGGTCTGAGACCAGATTGAAGTGTTTGGATTCTTCATCTGCCGCTTTGACCCAATCGTCATAATAACCAAGTGGCATCGGCTGATGGGCAAAGCGTGCGATGATGTCCCAGTGCAGATCGACAGCGTTCAGCTCGATATGGGCCACCGCATGCAACAGCGCGAGGCGTCCCGCCGGGCTGCCGGGGCGGCGGCGCGGCACGTCGCGGGGGTCGAGCAGTTCGGGGCGGTCTGGGCGGGCAGGAAAATCTGGGGGCGCGGCGGTGCCAATCGGCAGCGGCTGCCCGGCGTTGCGCGCGGCAAACCACGCTGCCGCATGGGCATGCGACAGCGCAGTCTTGGCGCGACCGTCGGCGCAGCTCAGCACCTCGACCGCCATTTCGGCAAGCGATTTCATGCCCGCGTCTCCGCCTTACAGCGCTTGTGCTGCGGCCAGAACCTCATCGGCATGGCCCTTGACCGAGACTTTCGGCCAGATCCGCGCGACGCGCCCTGCGCCGTCGATCAGAACCGTGCTGCGTTCGATGCCCATATAGGTCTTGCCATACATGCTTTTCTCAACCCAGACGCCGTAGTCCTCACAGGTCGTCCCGCCCTCATCCGAGGCGAGGATGATTTGCAGGCCGTGTTTCTTGCAAAACTTGTCATGGGCTTTGACGCTGTCTTTGGACACGCCAATCACCGTGGTGCCAGCGGCGGCAAAGTCGGCGGCGCGGGCGGTGAAATCCTGCGCTTCCAGCGTGCAGCCGGGGGTGTCGTCTTTGGGGTAGAAATACAAGACCACTTTTCCGGGGCGAAAGCCGGACAGGGTCACGGTGCCGCCGCCATCACGGGGCAGGGTGAAATCGGGGGCGGTGTCTGCGACGGTCAACATGGGCGGCTCCTTGCTTTTGTGAGGCGGGTCCTTGGCGATCTAGTTGCCTTTCGTCAAAGATAAAGGCAAGCCCGCGCAAAGGATCGACAAAGTGCCTGGCCGCAGGCAAATCAAGGGCCAGATCATTGGCGAGAGCATGAGGCGGTGTCAGGCAGGGATGGGCCAAGGGCGATGACAGAGCAGGGGCAACAGATGGCCGGGTCGGGGGATGAACCCCCGTCCGCGCCCGTTGGGCCGCTGACTGCCGTGTCGGAACCATCGGCTGCACCCGCACCGCAACCCGCCATGTCACAGCGCAAGATGCGCCGGACCGGCCTTCGCTGGCGGCTTGCCACCGTCGCACTCGCGCTGGCGCTGGTTTTGGGTGTCTTTGGCGTGGTGGGGCGCACCATCCCACTGCCGATTTGGATGGTGGCCGAGGTGGAAGCTCGGCTGAACCGCGATCTGTCCGCGGCGGCGCCCGATGTGGCGTTGGCGCTTGGCATGGTCGATCTGACGCTGGATGAGGATTTCATCCCCCGGCTTTTGCTGCAAGATCTGCGGCTTCTGAAGCGGGATGGCACGACGCTTCTAGCCTTGCCCGAGGTGCGGATTTCCCTGCAAGGGCGGGCGTTGTTGTCGGGCGAGGCGCGGCTGTCGTCCCTGCGCATCATCGGGGCGCGGCTAGTGGTCAAGCGCGACACAACGGGCCGTTTTGATGTCGCTGTGGGCGAGGCGGCGACGCTGGGCGCTGCACCGGCGCTCACCGGCTTTGGTGATCTCTTTGACCAGATTGACCGGGTTCTGGCCCTGCCGGGGTTGGAGCATCTTTCGCGGATCGAGGCGGAGGGCCTGTCTGTCGCGGTGAACGATCTGCGCAGCGGTCGGGTTTATGAGTTGGGCGACGGGCGCTTGACGGTGGACAACCGTGCGGGCGCGCTTGCCGCAGAATTGTCGGTGTCGTTGCAAGGACAGGCACGGACGCCGGGGCGGGCTGTGGTGCAGCTCGTCACCGAAAAGGCGCGTTCTGTTGCCCGGATCACGGCTGAATTCAACGATATCAGCGCCGCAGACTTGGCCGCCCAAGCGCCGCTCTTGGCCCCCTTGGCCAGCTTGGATGCCGCAATTTCAGGCCGATTGGCGGCCGAATTGGGGGATTCCGGTGTCACTGCACTCGATGGCCAGCTGGACATCGGCAAAGGTGCCTTGCGCCCGACCCCTGCGGCTGTGGCCGTGCCCTTTGATCGGGCGGCGTTTTCATTGGCCTATGCGGCAGATACTGGCCTTGTGACCCTGTCGCGGATCGAGGTGGAAAGCCCGACCCTGCGGGCGCAAGCCTCGGGGCAGACCTATCTTGTCGACGCCGGTGGTGCGCGGTTGATGGGGCCGCTCGGCGGCGCAGTTCCGGCGGCCTTTGTCACCCAAATTCAGCTTCAGGATGTGATGATCGACCCCGCCGGGGTCTTTGCCGAGCCTGTGCGCTTTTCAACAGGTGCGCTGGAGTTTCGGCTGGGGTTGGAACCTTTTGCCGTCGAGATCGGCCAGTTCGCGCTTGCCGAGGACCAGCGCAGGCTTGTGATGACCGGGCGCATCGGGGCGGATGCGGCGGGGTGGACAACGGCGCTGGACGTGACGTTGAACGAAATTTCGAATGACAGGCTTGTGGCGCTTTGGCCAAAGTCGATTTTGGGCCGAACCCGCGACTGGGTCGGGCGCAACCTTCTGGATGGCAATCTGCGCGACATTCGAGCCGCCTTGCGGCTTAGTCCGGGGCAAGAGCCTCGGCTGCACCTCTCTTACGCGTTTGATGGGGCCGATGTGCGGTTTCTGCGCAGCCTGCCGCCGATCGAAGGCGGCAAGGGATATTCCACCATTGAGGGGCTGACCTACACAATGGTCATGACCGAAGGACAGGTCACCGCCCCCCAAGGCGGGCAGATTGACATGGCCGGATCGGTTTTTGCCGTGCCCGATGTCTCGGCCAAACCGGCGATGGCGGAGATCCGGCTGTCAACCCGGTCCAGCCTGACGGCGGCCTTGTCGCTCTTGAACCTTCCGCCCTTCAATTTCATGACCAAGGCGGACAGGCTGGTCGATCTGGGCGAGGGGCGGGCTGAGATTTTAACGCGACTGACCCTGCCGCTGCAGGGACGCGTTGGGTTGGCGGATATCCAGTATCAGGTCTCGGGCACGGTGTTTGACTTTGCCTCGGACAAGTTGGTGCTAAAGCGCCGGATCACCGCCGATCGGCTGGCTGTGACGGCAAGCCCGGCTGGGATTGAAATCACCGGGCCTGGCCGTCTGGGCGAGGTCGATTTTGATGTCACCTATGCGCAGGGGTTTGGACCCGATCAGAAAGGTCGCTCCTCTATCCGGGGCACCGCCACACTGTCGCAAAAGGTGGCAGAGGAATTTGGGCTGGGCCTGCCTGCGGGCATGGTCTCGGGCGACGGGCGGGCGACGGTTGAGATTGATCTGCAGCGCGGCGCGCCGGGACGGTTGCGCCTGCGCTCGGATCTGGACGGCATTGGATTGACCTTGCCCGAGCTGGCATGGACCAAAGGCCGCGGCTCAAAGGGCGTTCTTGAGGCCGATGTGACCTTGGGTGAGGTGCCGCGCGTCGACCGGCTGGCATTGAATGCGGCAGGGTTAAAGGCTGATGGAGCGATTTTCCTGCGCCCCGGCGGTGGGCTTGAGACTGCGCGTTTCCTACGGGTAACGCTGGACGAATGGTTGGATGCCGGTGTCGAGTTGACGGGGCAGGGGGCGGGCAAACCGCTGGCGATTGCCCTGACCGGTGGAACTGTAGACTTGCGCCGCATGCCAGAGCCCGAGGCGCGTGGTACCAGCGCAAGCGGCAAAAGCGGGGGGGCCTTGCGGTTGGATCTGGACCGGCTGATCGTCAGTCAAGACATCGCTCTGACCCGGCTGCGCGGCGATTTCAGCCTCCTTGGCGGCTTTAATGGGGCGTTCACGGCTTTGATGAATGACGGTCCTGAAGTGACTGGCACCGTGGTGCCGAGCCGCCATGGGACCGCGGTTCGCTTGCGCTCAGACACGGCGGGTGAGACCTTTGCCGCTGCTGGCGTGTTCATGGCGGGGCGCGGCGGGCGCATGGATATGACGTTGACCCCGCGTGAGCAGCGCGGCCACTATGACGGTCGGTTGACGATCCGCGATGTGCGCGTGCGCAATGCCTCGGTGCTGGCGGAACTCTTGAACGCGATCTCGGTGGTTGGGCTTTTGGAGCAATTGAACGGCCAAGGGCTGGTCTTCAACACGGTCGAAGGCGAGTTTCTGCTGACGCCGCAGTTGATCGACCTGCGCCGGGGATCGGCGACTGGGGCCAGCCTTGGCGTCTCGCTGACCGGGGTCTATCAGACCGGATCGAAACGACTGGCGATGGAAGGTGTGATCTCGCCGGTTTATCTTTTAAACGGGGTCGGGGCCGTGCTGACGAAGCGGGGCGAAGGTGTGTTTGGCTTTAACTACACGCTGCAAGGCACGGCCGAGGCGTTGGAGGTCGGGGTAAACCCCCTTTCGATCCTGACGCCGGGCATGTTGCGTGGGCTGTTTCGCGGTGGCCGCTCGGCTGCGCCTGAAGCCATGCCTGAAGCCACGCCTGCGCCGGACAGCGCGCCGGCACAAAGACCCCGACCAAGACCGCAACAAGGCAGGGACTGAACGTGAAACTTTCGGATTTTGACTTTGATTTGCCCGAGGCGTTGATTGCGACCCGCCCCGCGCGCCCGCGCAGTTCGGCCCGGCTTTTGCTGGCCAAGGGGGACCAGATCAGCGACCATCATGTGCGCGATTTGGTCGAGATTTTCCAGCCGGGCGATGTTTTGGTGTTGAACAACACCAAGGTCATTCCCGCGCGCCTCAGCGGCACGCGGCGCCGGGGCGATGCGGTGGCCAAGGTCGAGATCACGCTGTTGGAGGCCACGCCAAAGGGCTGGCGCGCCCTTGCCAAGCCCTTGCGCAAGGTGCTGGCGGGGGAAGAGATCGTGTTTTCCGATCAGCTTTCGGCCCGGGTTCTGGCCAAGACCGAAACCGATCTGGAACTGAGCTTCAACCTGACGGGCGATGACTTTGACGTGGCTTTGGCGGCGGCCGGGCAAATGCCCTTGCCGCCCTATATCGCGGCCAAGCGCGCGGCAGATGCGGCCGACAACGATGATTACCAAACCGTCTTTGCCCGCCACGCTGGGGCCGTGGCGGCACCGACCGCCAGCCTGCATTTTGACGCGCCCTTGCTGGAGGCCCTGCACGCGCGCGGGGTCGAGTTTGTTGAGGTGACGCTGCACGTGGGGGCGGGGACGTTTCTGCCGGTGAAGGTGGAAGATGTCACCACCCACCGGATGCACGCCGAATGGGGCGAGGTGACCGAGGCGGCCGCAGCCCGGATTGCCGCCGCCAAGGCCCAAGGTCGGCGGGTCATTCCCGTGGGCACAACCGCGCTGCGCCTGATCGAAAGTGCGGGCGTCTCGGGCCAGATCACGCCGTGGCGTGGGCCGACGGATATCTTCATCTATCCCGGCTTTCCGTTCCAAGTGGCCGATGCCTTGATGACAAACTTCCATCTGCCGAAATCCACGCTGATGATGCTGGTCTCGGCGCTTATGGGCAAAGAGCGGATTGATCGAATTTATGCCCATGCCATTTCGACGGGGTATCGGTTCTTTTCCTATGGCGATGCCTCGCTGTTGATCCCCTGACCGGGATGCCCGATGCCCGACCCCGGAGGGTTTCACACCCTCCGGACCTCCCGTGGAGTATTTCGCAAGGCGCAAGACCTTTGGGGGCGGCAGCCATAGGCCGATGGTCGCAAAAGTCGCGTGATCGGCGCGCGCCTGCGTGGTAAGTGCCAGCAGACACATAGGGAAGCCCGCAATGCTGAAAGTTCTGGCCCAGACCTGGCCCTTGATGGTGGGGGTCATGCTGTTGATGGTTGGCAACGGGGTGCAGGGCACGCTCTTGGGCATCCGCGGCACGCTGGAGTCCTTTTCCACCTTTGAGATGTCGATCGTGATGTCGGCCTATTTTCTGGGCTTCCTGATCGGCTCGCGGCTTGCGCCGGCGATGATCCGCAATGTTGGCCATGTGCGGGTGTTCGCAGCGCTTGGATCTTTGATCTCGGCGGTCTTGGTGCTTTATCCGATGCTGGTCGAATGGCAAGTTTGGGCCATCATGCGCGTGGTCATCGGCTTTGGCTTTGCGGGCATCTATATCACGGCGGAAAGCTGGCTGAACAACACCGTGACGAATGAGACGCGGGGGCAGGCGCTGTCGGCCTATATGATCGTGCAGATGCTGGGGATTGTCGCCAGTCAGGCGCTTTTGGGCTTTGGCGATCCGTTTGGGTATGAGCTGTTCTTGATCCCGTCCATCTTGGTGTCTCTGGCCTTTATGCCGATCCTTCTGGCCACCAGCCCCGCGCCAACCTTTGATGAATCGGCCCGTCTGGGGTTTCGGGAGTTGTTCAAGATCTCACCGGTGGGCTTTGTGGGCATGCTGATTTCGGGCGGCGTGTTCTCGGCGATGTTCGGCATGGCCTCGGTCTATGGCACGCTTTCCTTGATGAGCTTTCAGCAGATCGCGATGTTCACCACCGCGCTTTATGTCGGCGGGTTGATCTTTCAATACCCGGTTGGCTGGCTGTCAGACCGCATGGATCGGCGCACGATCATGCTGTGGATGTCGGTCGCGGCGACGCTGGTGATGGCGGTGGCGGCTTTTGTCAACCTTCCGTTCGTGGCGCTGCTGGTCGTGGCGGCGATCTTGGGCGGCATCACCTATCCGATGTATTCGCTGATCATCGCCTATACCAATGACTATCTGCAGAAAGAGCAGATGGCTGCGGCCTCGGCCGGGTTGATCTTTCTCAACGGGTTCGGCGCGATTTTCGGGCCCTTGGTGACGGGATGGTTGATGGGCGTTGTCGGGCCGATGGGGTTCTTTTTGTTCATCGGTCTCCTTTATGCGCTGCATTCCGGTTACATTGTCTGGCGCATGTCGCGCCGTGCCGCGCCTGCGGTGGCGGGTGCCTATCGCGGGATGTCGCCAACCGCTTCGTCGGTGGCAGCAACGGCGGTTCTTGAGCGCGGGCAAGAGGGCTCAGGGCGGTCGTGAAGCGGTTGCAAGCCGCGCCCGGGCCTGTCAGGCTGACCCGAGGGAGTGCTGCCGATGTCTGACCCGATTGAAGTGCTGGAGTTTTGGCTGGGCGAGGTGGGCCCGGAGGGCTGGTATGCCGGGGGCGAGGCGCTGGATGACGAGTGCCGCGCGCGCTTCTTGGATCTGTGGCAGGCCGCGCATGAGGGCGGGCTGGAACACTGGGTCGATGGCACCGTTGGCACGCTTGCCTATTTGGTGATCTGCGATCAATTGGCGCGCAACATGCACCGTGGCACCGACTTGGCCTTTGCCACGGATGCTTGCGCTTTGTCGGCGGCGCGGCAAGCGGTTGAGGCCGGTTGGGACATGGGCGCGCCCGAGCCTGAGCGGCAGTTTTTCTATATGCCCTTTGAACATTCTGAAAACCCGGCAGATCAAGAGCTTGCTGTGCGGCTTTTGACGGAGCGTATGGCGTCTGACCCCGATATGGCGCTGCATGCCCGTGCGCATCAGGCCATCATCGCGCGGTTTGGTCGGTTTCCCTTTCGCAACGCGGCGCTTGGGCGTGATACAACGCCTGCAGAGGCGGAGTTTATGGCGTCCGGGGGCTATGCCGCGGAAGTGGCCCGGTTGCGCGCGAGCCATGCATCTGATGCATAGAGGGTGGGCGGTAGGATTGTTGCTTGGCTGAATGAGATAGTTTAATGGCAAACTACTTTTCTGGGGAGGGAAAGATGGCAGGCCAAAGCTTTGATGTTGTGGTGATTGGGGCGGGACCGGGGGGCTATGTGGCGGCCATTCGCGCGTCGCAGCTCGGCCAGAAGGTGGCGATCATCGAGCGCGAGAATTTGGGCGGCATCTGCCTGAACTGGGGCTGCATCCCGACCAAGGCCCTGTTGCGCTCGGCCGAGGTGTTCCACCTGATGCACCGCGCCAAGGAATTCGGGCTGTCCGTGCAAGTTGTGTCCTACGACTTGGATGCTGTCGTGGCCCGCTCGCGCGCGGTGGCCAAGCAATTGTCGGGCGGCATTGGCCATCTGATGAAGAAAAACAAAATCACCGTGTTCATGGGGGCGGCCACGCTGCCGAAGGCGGGGGTTGTTTCGGTGAAAACCGATAAGGGCGTTGAGGAGTTGACCGCCAAGGCGATCATTCTTGCCACCGGCGCGCGGGCGCGCGAATTGCCGGGGCTGGAGGCGGATGGAGATCTGGTTTGGACCTATCGCCATGCGCTGCAACCCAAGCGGATGCCGAAAAAGCTTCTGGTGATCGGATCGGGCGCGATTGGGATCGAGTTTGCCAGCTTCTTCAACACCTTGGGCGCGGATGTCACAGTGTGTGAGGTGATGGACCGTGTTTTGCCGGTGGAGGACGCCGAGATCAGCGCATTCGCCAAGAAGGCCTTTGTCAAACAGGGCATGAAGATCTTGGAAAAGACCACGGTCAAGAAGCTCGACCGCAAGCCGGGTGTGGGTGTGACTGCGCATCTGGAAGATGTGACAGGCACTGTCACGGCGGAATTTGACACGGTTATCTCGGCGGTCGGCATTGTCGGCAATGTCGAAGAGCTGGGGCTGGAGGCGCTTGGTGTCAAGATTGACCGTACCCATGTTGTGACCGATGAATTCTGCCGCACCGGGGTTCCCGGCCTTTATGCCATCGGCGATATCGCGGGTGCGCCATGGTTGGCTCACAAAGCCAGCCATGAGGGCGTGATGGTGGCCGAGTTGATCGCGGGCGGCCATCCGCACCCGATCAAGCCCGGCTCGATCGCGGGCTGCACCTATTGCCATCCGCAAGTGGCGTCGGTCGGCATGACCGAAGCAAAGGCCATTGAGGCTGGCCATCAGGTGAAGGTTGGCCGTTTCCCCTTTATCGGCAACGGCAAGGCAATCGCGATGGGCGAGACCGAGGGCATGGTGAAAACCGTGTTTGATGCCAAAACGGGTGAGCTTTTGGGCGCCCATATGGTGGGCGCCGAGGTGACCGAGATGATCCAAGGCTATGTTATTGGACGCAGCCTTGAGACCACCGAGGAAGACCTGATGAACACCGTCTTCCCGCATCCGACCATGTCCGAGATGATGCATGAGGCGGTGCTCGACGCCTATGGTCGGGCCTTGCATATCTAGTCGGCATCGACTTTTGTGGCACAAATCGGGGGGCTGACCGCCCCCCGTTTCAATTTCTCGCCAAAGGATCTGCCAATGCGCGCCGCTCTGACGATTTTCGCGATCTGGGCGGCGGGTCTCGGGGCGGCCGCGCAGTTTGGCAAGATGTCGGTGGCCTATCCTGCGCTGGAACAGGTTTACGCCGCTCAGGCCGGGATTGGCATTGGGGTCATGCTGTCCATCGTTGGCACAGTCGGGCTGATCCTTGGCACCACGTCGGGCCTGTGGGTGGCGCGGATCGGGCCGCGGCGCGCCATGGTGGCGGCGCTTTTGCTCGGGGCTGTGGTCAGCGCCGTGCAGATGAGTTTTCCGCCCTATCCACTGATGTTGGCCAGCCGCGTTTTGGAAGGCTTGTCACATCTGGCCATTGTGGTGGTCGGGCCAACGGCGATTGCTGGGCTTGCAGGCGGGCGCGGGCAGGGGGCGGCGATGACGCTATGGTCATCCTTTTTTGGGGTGGCCTATGCGGTCCTGTTCTGGATCGGGCCGCAGATTTTGGACGCACAGGGGCCGGGGTATCTGTTCGGCTTGCACGCGGGCTGGATGGCGGCTTTGGCGGCAATTTTGTGGCTTTTGATGCCCGCTGACCCAGGTGTTGAGGTTGTGGCTCAGCGACCTTCGCTTTTGGCAGAGCATCGGGCGATTTACGCGTCACCCTTCCTTGCTGCCCCGGCCATGGGTTTTGCGTGCTATGCGGTCACCTATGTCGCGGTTTTGACGCTTTTGCCTGCGCAAATGGGGGAACTGGGCGGGTTCATCGGTGTTGCCATGCCGCTTGTGTCCATTGCGGTTTCCTTGACGCTGGGGGTCTGGCTCTTGGGCCATATGCAGGCCGTGGCATTGGTGGAAGCGGGATTTGTTGCAGCGATGATCGCTGCAGTGGGGCTTTGGGCATTTTGGGCCCAACCGACCGCCGTTCTATTCGCTTTGGCGGTCGCTGCCGCTCTGGGCATCGTGCAAGGGGCAAGCTTTGCGGCATTGGCAGAGTTGAACCCAAGCCCCGAGGACCGTGCAAAGGCGGCTGGGGCCATCGCTCAACTGGGCAATCTTGGCACCACCACCGGCACGCCGATGCTGGTCTGGGCCATGGAAAAGGCCGGTCAAAGCGGCCTTGCCCTGTTTCTCATCGGGTTCTCGGCGCTGGGGATCGCCCTTCACAGGCTGCAGTCGCAGAGGCGAATTCAGCGCTGAACCGCGCCTCCGGCGCTGACCCAATCGCCAAAACCGCCGATGTTGTGCACGCTGTATCCCAGCCGCTCCAACACCTGCGCCGCTTGACCGGCGCGCCCGCCCACGGCGCAGAACACTGCGACGGGCTTGGCCGGGTCCAGCCGCTTGTCGTGGTCGGGGCCTTGCGGGTTGGCCTTCAGCGGCACCATCGACAGCGGAATGTGAACGCCCCCTTTGGCCGTGCCAGAGGCGGCGACTTCGCCCGCCTCGCGCACATCCAAAAGCGTGACCTCGCCCTTGGCGGCCATGGCAACGGCGTCGGTGGCGGTCAGGCGTTTGGCGGACGAGCCGCCGAAGAGATTGAACATGATGTATCCTTTCCGTGGATTTGGTTGATATATATTCAATGTATGGAATTTGTAAAGCCCCTGTGAAGAGAATTCCTGCTTAGGAGCCTATGTTCACTTAATGTTCACATTTTCCGGTTGGAAACCAAGTGATTCCGGCCTAACTCTAGCGCTCAGAGCAGAGGTGGTTCATGGCCGAACAGAAGTTCATTGAGGTGCGCGGCGCGCGCGAGCACAACCTCAAAGGTGTGGATGTCAAGATTCCGCGCGACCAGCTGGTGGTGATCACCGGGCTGTCCGGGTCGGGCAAATCCAGCCTCGCCTTTGACACCATCTATGCCGAGGGCCAGCGCCGCTATGTCGAAAGCCTGTCGGCCTATGCCCGGCAATTCCTTGATATGATGGGAAAACCGGATGTGGACCACATCTCGGGACTGTCGCCAGCCATTTCCATCGAACAGAAAACCACCTCGAAGAATCCGCGCTCGACCGTCGGCACGGTCACCGAGATTTATGACTATCTGCGCCTGCTCTTTGCCCGCGTTGGCACGCCCTATTCGCCCGCGACTGGCCTGCCCATCACCGCCATGCAGGTGCAGGACATGGTCGATGCGGTGATGGCGATGGAAGAGGGGACGCGCGCCTATCTGCTGGCGCCCATCGTTCGGGATCGGAAGGGCGAGTACAAGAAAGAGTTCCTTGATCTGCGCAAGCAGGGCTTTCAGCGGGTGAAGGTGAACGGCCAGTTCTACGAATTGGAAGAACCGCCGGTTCTGGACAAGAAGTTTCGTCACAACATCGACGTAGTGGTTGACCGCATCGTGGTGCGTGAAGGGCTAGAGACGCGGCTGGCGGACAGCTTCCGCACCGCCTTGAACCTTGCCGATGGGATCGCGGTGATTGAAACCGCGCCAAGCGAAGGCGAGGGGCTCCGCACCACCTATTCCGAGAAATTCGCCTGCCCGGTGTCGGGATTTACCATCGCCGAGATTGAGCCGCGCCTGTTTTCGTTCAACGCCCCCTTTGGTGCCTGCCCGGTCTGCGATGGCTTGGGGATGGAGTTGTTTTTCGACGAGCGCCTTGTGGTTCCCGATCAGGGCCTGACCTTGATGCAAGGCGCCATCGCGCCTTGGGCCAAATCGAAAAGCCCCTATTTCACCCAGACCATCGACGCCATGTCCAAGCACTATGGCTTTGACAAGAAAGCCAAATGGAAGGACCTGCCAGAGAAGGTGAAGGATCTTTTCCTGCATGGGTCTGGCGGTGAGGAGATCGCGTTCCGCTATGACGAGGGGGGCCGCATCTATCAGGTGTCCCGCGTGTTTGAAGGGGTGATCCCCAACATGGAGCGGCGCTACCGCGAGACCGACAGCGCTTGGAGCCGCGAGGAGATGGAGCGGTTCCAGAACAACCGGCCTTGCGGGGCCTGTTCGGGCTATCGCCTGCGTCCTGAAGCGCTGGCGGTGAAGATTGCAGACCTGCATGTGGGGCAGGTGGTCAAGATGTCGATCCAAGAGGCGTTTGACTGGATTGCGACGGTGCCGGCCAGCCTGTCCAACCAGAAAAACGAAATCGCCCGGGCCATTCTGAAGGAAATCCGCGAACGTTTGGGGTTCTTGGTGAATGTGGGCCTGAACTACCTGACGCTGAGCCGCAACGCCGGCACGCTGTCGGGTGGGGAAAGCCAGCGCATCCGGCTCGCCAGCCAGATCGGCAGCGGGCTGACCGGGGTGCTTTATGTGTTGGATGAACCCTCGATCGGGTTGCACCAACGCGACAATGACCGCTTGCTGACCACGCTGAAAAACCTGCGCGATCAAGGCAATACGGTTCTGGTGGTGGAGCATGACGAGGACGCGATCCGCGAGGCGGATTATGTCTTTGACATGGGTCCGGGGGCTGGGGTACATGGCGGGATGGTCGTGTCGCATGGCACGCCGGATGAGGTCGCCAAGGACCCAGCCAGCCTGACGGGGCAGTACCTGTCGGGCAGTCGCGAAATTGCGGTGCCCAAGGTCCGCCGCAAGGGGAACGGCAAAAAGCTGACGGTGGTGGGTGCCACTGGCAACAACTTGAAAAACGTCACGGCTGAATTTCCCTTGGGCAAGTTTGTCTGCGTCACGGGCGTTTCGGGTGGCGGCAAATCGACCCTGACGATTGAAACCCTGTTCAAAACCGCCGCGACCAAGCTGAACGGCGCGCATGAAACGCCCTCACCTTGCGAGACGATCAAGGGGTTTGAGCATCTGGATAAGGTGATCGACATTGACCAGCGCGCCATCGGGCGCACGCCGCGGTCAAACCCGGCGACCTACACCGGGGCCTTCACCCCGATCCGGGATTGGTTTTCGGGCCTGCCCGAAGCCAAGGCGCGCGGCTATCAGGCCGGGCGGTTCTCGTTCAACGTCAAAGGCGGGCGCTGTGAAGCCTGTCAGGGCGACGGTGTCATCAAGATCGAGATGCACTTCCTGCCGGATGTTTATGTCACCTGCGAGACCTGCAAGGGCCAGCGCTACAACCGCGAAACTTTGGAAATTAAATTCAAAAACAAGAGCATTGCTGATGTTCTTGACATGACGTGCGAAGATGCCCGCGAGTTTTTCCAAGCCGTCCCCAGCATCCGTGAGAAGATGGATGCGCTGTGCGAGGTTGGGCTTGGTTACATCAAGGTCGGCCAACAGGCCACCACGCTGTCGGGTGGTGAAGCGCAACGGGTGAAGCTGTCAAAAGAATTGTCGCGCCGGGCGACGGGGCGGACGCTTTACATTCTGGATGAGCCTACGACAGGCCTGCATTTCGAGGATGTGCGCAAGCTGCTGGAGGTGCTGCATTCCTTGGTCGATCAGGGCAATACGGTTGTGGTGATCGAGCACAATCTCGATGTCATCAAGACCGCCGACTGGATCATCGACATCGGCCCTGAGGGCGGCGATGGCGGTGGGGAGATCGTCGCCACCGGCACACCCGAGGATGTGGCCAAGGTCGAGGCAAGTCACACAGGACGCTATCTGAAGGACATGCTGCGCCCGCGCCGGCAAGCAGCGGAATAGGGGCGGCCGCGTGCCGCCCCCGATCCTTCACCAAAAACTCAGGCTTTCTTCATTGGGCAGGTGTTGATGCCCAAAACTGAATAGACTGGGCATGACCCCATAAGGCCCGTGGCCAAGGGCACGATGCCGATCAGCTTGGCATAGTGCCAAAAGCCTTCGCCTTGGCCCATGAAGAACCACAGCAATAGGCCAAGCCCCACAATAACTCGCAACGCGCGGTCGACGGTTCCTTCGTTGGTCTTGAACATAACACTCTCCTGATTGGTCAGGCCGGATCTCGTCCGGTCATGCATCAAAACTACCTGATTCTGTGCATTCGGTCTGTGATCTGGTCACAGGTTTGACAAGAGATCAGAAAATCACCCCTCATGGCGCAAGGCTTGCCGCCCGCTTCAGCGCGCCCAAGTCCAAAAGCCGCACAGTGCCCCGGTCGGTTGCCACCCAGCCCGCGCGCTGAAAGGCGTCCAGTCGGCGCGTGACCACTTCCCGCGCCGATCCGATGCGTGCAGCCAATTCGGCCTGCGTTGCGTGCACCAAATTGCCCTCGGACATGTCAAGAAGGGCGGCGGCCAAGCGGCTTTCAATACTGGCAAAGGCCACTTGTTCCAAAAGCCGCGTGACATCTTGCATGCGCCGCCCAAGGGCGGTCATCACAAAGCTGCGAAAGCCGGGTTCGCTGTCAATCAGCTGCAAGAACATTGCGCGCGGGATCATCACCACCCGCGCGTCTGTTGCCGCCAGCGCCTCGCCAGAATAGGGCTCGCCCGCCATCAGCCCCAAGGTGGTTTGCACGCAAGATTGCCCCGGTTCGACCGCATAAAGCAGGATCTCGCGCCCTGATGGGCCGGTCAGATGCACCTCAATCCGGCCTGAGAGGACCATCACAAAGCCCTGAGCGGCATCGCCGGGGCGAAACAAGACGGCACCTTTTGCGACGGTTTGTTCGGTAAGGGACAGCAAACGCCGGCGCACGGGCGCCGAGATCGGGTCGATCGCGTCAATCCAGCTCATCTGTTGCGCGCAGAGCCCTGGCTCAAATCACACAACCGCCGCTCTGGAAGGCCAAGAATTTCAAGCGCATCAGCCTCGGTCTGAGCGATGCGGGCAATGCCCTCCGGAATCTCCAAAATCGCCCGCGCTGCGGCAGCGCTGATCTGCCGAGACAGCGCATGGGGCGCGAGGCAGACCACCAGACGCTCCGTTCCTCGGTGCCACAGGTAATCGGGCAAGCGCGCCATGGCCTGCAAAATCTTCACGTAATCCGTCTCGTGACCGGTGACTGCGGACAGGTCGATCAGCAAAGGTTGCGTCGGGCGCGCTTCGGGGTGGCGGGCATAGGCTGCGGCAGCACTCAAGCAATCCTGCATCAGCACCCGGCCGGTAAGCTTGGCCAGGACGACACCTCGGTCATGGAGTATCTGAAAGGATATCGACATACTCAAAAGATAATATGAATATCCAAAGTTTGGCAAGATGTCTTGAGCGTCTAATGTGCTTCGGTGCAAATCTGTGCGGCTTGGCGTCTGGTCGACATGAAAACGCGCGCCGGAAAGCTCCGGCGCGCGACAAGTTGGGCTTATGCCCGCCTTAGGTTAAGTCGTGCTTAGTCCATCGCTTTGAAGTTCAGGCTGGCACCTTCCTTGATGCCCGAGAACCAGCGCGCGGTGACGGTCTTGGTCTTGGTGTAGAAGCGGAAGGCGTCGGGACCATACTGGTTCAAATCGCCAAAGGCCGACTTCTTCCAGCCGCCGAAGGAGTAATAAGACAGCGGCACCGGGATGGGGAAGTTGATGCCCACCATGCCCACATTGACGCGGGATGCGAAATCGCGCGCTGTGTCGCCGTCGGCGGTGAAGATCGCCGTCCCATTGCCGTATTCGTTGTCGATCACCAGTTTCAACGCGTCTTCATAGGTGGCTTTGCGGACGGTCGACAGCACCGGGCCGAAGATCTCTTGCTTATAGATCTCCATGTCGGGCGTGACGTTGTCAAAAAGCGACGGGCCCACGAAGAAGCCGTTCTCATAACCTTGGATTTTGATCCCCCGGCCATCGATGACCAGCTTCGCGCCCTGATCCACGCCCGAACCGATCAGCCCGTTGATCCGGTCGCGCGCCTGCGCGGTGATCACCGGGCCAAAGTCCACGTCTTCGCCCGCTGTGTAGGGGCCAACCTTCAGCTTTTCGATCCGCGGGATCAGCTTTTCGATCAGCTTGTCGGCAGTCTTCTCGCCCACCGGCACCGCGACAGAAATCGCCATGCAGCGTTCGCCTGCCGCGCCAAAGCCCGCGCCCACCAGCGCGTCAGCGGCCTTATCAAGGTCGGCGTCGGGCATGATGATCATGTGGTTCTTGGCACCGCCAAAGCACTGCGCGCGCTTGCCGTTCGCGGCCGCACGGCCATAGATATACTGCGCGATCGGGGTGGAACCGACAAAGCCCACGCCTTGAATGGTCTCGTTGTCCAAGATCCCGTCGACGATTTCCTTGTCGCCGTTCACCACCTGCAACACGCCATCCGGCAGCCCGGCTTCTTTCAGAAGCTCGGCGAGGAAGAGCGAGGTCGAAGGCACCCGCTCGGACGGCTTCAGGATCATGGCGTTGCCGCTGGCCAGTGCCGGGCCCATTTTCCACAAGGGGATCATGGCGGGGAAGTTGAAGGGCGTGATGCCCGCCACAACGCCCAAGGCCTGACGCATGGCGTAGATGTCAATGCCGGGACCCGCGTTGTCGGTCATCTCGCCCTTCAGGAACGCCGGGGCACCCATGCAGACCTCGATCACCTCAAGACCGCGCTGCACGTCGCCGCGCGCATCGGGCAGGGTCTTGCCGTGTTCGCGCGACACCAGCTCGGCCAGCTTTTCCATGTGCTGATTGATAAGCGCCCCAAAGGCCATCATCACGCGGGCGCGGCGCTGCGGGTTGGTCGCGGCCCAGCCGATTTGTGCCTTGGCGGCGTCGGCAATGGCAGAGTTCAACTCGGCCACCGTGGCCAGTGCCACGCGCGCCTGAACTTCGCCGGTGGCGGGGTTCATGATATCGGCAAAGCGGCCCGATGTGCCTGCAACCAGCTTGCCGTTGATCCAGTGACCGATCTCTTTCATGGGATTTCCTCCTGATGCTTTGCGCCACAATAGTCTTGCGAAAATGCTGTGAAAAGCGGCAAGGTGGCAAATGTGTTTTGCATTATTGCAGGATGGGGCGGATGGATTGGGACGATCTGCGCGTCTTTCTGGCGGTCGCGCGCCGCGAAAGCCTGTCGGCGGCGGGCAAGGCTTTGCGGATCGATCCGGCCACGGTCGGCCGTCGCATTTCGCGGCTTGAAGACAGTCTGGCGGCGCGGCTGTTTGTAAAAAGCCCGCAAGGCTATGCGCTGACGGAAACGGGCGCACGTTTGGTGCCGCGGGCCGAGGCGGCCGAGGCCGCGTTGCGCGGCTTGGACGAGGCGGCCGAGACGCCCGAGGGGCTGACAGGGCAGATCCGGTTGGGCGCGCCTGACGGCTGTGCCAATTATCTCTTGCCGCAGGTCCTTGCACAGATGTGCGACCGCCATCCGGGGCTTGAGGTGCAATTGGTCGCCTTGCCGCGGGTGTTCAACCTGTCCAAGCGCGAAGCCGACATGGCGATTGGCGTCTCACGTCCCGAGGCGGGGCGGCTGGTGGTGCAAAAACTTACCGATTACCGGCTGCACCTTGCGGCCAGCCGCCACTATCTGGCCGCCCATCCCCCGATTGCCAGCCGGGGTGATCTAAGGGCGCATCGGCTGGTGGGCTATATCCCTGACATGATCTTTGACAAAGAGTTGGACTATCTGGCCGAGCTTGGTCTTGCCGCGCCGCCTTTGGCGTCAAATTCGGTGTCGGTGCAGTTGAATTTCTTGCGCGCCGGGGCAGGGGTCGGGGTGGTACACGACTTTGCACTGCCCGCCGCGCCCGATTTGCAGCGAATTTTGCCGGATGACATCAGCCTGACCCGGTCCTTCTGGCTGATCCGCCACGCTGATGATGCCCGCGTGCCAAGGCTGACCCGCTTTGCCGAAGATCTGGTGCGCCTGTGCCGGGCTGAGATGGCGCGGCTTGAGGCCGTGTGACCGTACCCAGCCTTGAAGTATAGCCGCTGTGGCCTTCGGGGCGCATGAATACCTTGACAGAATCCGGGGACAGCGCAACGCTGTGACGGACAACTAGGGAGGTACCTATGCTTGTCAGCCACATCCTAAAATCGAAAGGGTCTGAAGGGGTCGTCACCACGCCGCCGGGTGTTTCGGTGGCGCAGGCGGCCGAAATCCTGTCGTCCCGCAAGATCGGCGCGCTGGTCATTTCCAAAGATGGCAAGACGCTGGGCGGTATCGTGTCCGAGCGCGATATCGTGCGCGAGATTGGTCGGCGCGGGTCGGCCTGCCTCAATGACACCGTGGACAGCATCATGACTGCGCGGGTGGTCACCTGTGCCTTAACCGATCAGACCGATGCAGTTTTGCAGAAAATGACCGACGGCCGGTTTCGCCATATTCCGGTGGTCGAGGGCACCCAACTGATCGGGTTGATCTCTATCGGTGATGTGGTCAAGGCGCGGTTGTCGGAACTCGCCATGGAAAAAGACGCGCTGGAAGGCATGATCAAGGGCTTCTGACCGAAGGGGCGCCGCGATTAAGGGCTTGCGCGGGCGGGCGCAATATTGTTGCGTGTGCGCGCAAGGCTTTGGGAGACGTCATGCGCATCGGTCTATACCCCGGAACATTCGATCCGATCACCCTTGGCCATACTGACATCATCCAGCGGGCGCTGGCCTTGGTGGATCGTCTGGTCATTGGGGTGGCAATCAACCGTGATAAAGGGCCGATGTTCAGCCTGGAAGAGCGCGTGGCGATGGTGCAGGCCGAATGCGCGCCCATCACGGCCAAGTTCGGCGGTGAGATTGTGGTGCACCCCTTTGAGAACCTGCTGATTGACTGCGCGCGCGATGTGGGCGCCGGTGTTATCATTCGCGGTCTGCGTGCGGTGGCCGATTTCGAATATGAATTCCAGATGGTCGGCATGAACCGCGCGATGGATTCCAGCATTGAGACGGTGTTCTTGATGGCCGATGCGCGCCGTCAGGCCATTGCGTCCAAGCTGGTGAAGGAAATCGCGCGGCTTGGCGGCGATGTGTCGAAATTCGTCCCGCCGGCGGTGGAGGCGGCGCTGAAGGCGCGGCTTCCGCGCGGCTAGCTTGACCAATCCCGTGGCCTCTGGCATTCGCCTGAGCCAGATAAGGGATTTGATCACATGAACCTCTTCGCCGAAATCCGCACGCTCGTCGTCGACACTCTGGCCCAGATGGCAGCCGAGGGCAGCTTGCCCGCGGGCCTTGATCTTTCGGCCGTCGCGGTTGAACCGCCGCGCGATCCGGCCCATGGCGACATGGCGACCAATGCCGCGATGGTGCTGGCAAAGCCTGCCGGGATGCAGCCCCGCGCGATTGCCGATGCACTCGCGGCACATCTGGCGAAAGATGCGCGCATCACCTCGGCCGAGGTGGCGGGGCCGGGCTTTTTGAACCTACGGCTGGCCACGTCTTTGTGGCAGCGCGTGGTGAAGGACGCGCTGCAAGCGGGCCAATCCTATGGGAAATCTGCGTTGGGGCAGGGGCAGCGGGTGAACGTTGAGTTTGTCTCGGCCAACCCGACGGGTCCCATGCATGTGGGCCATGTGCGCGGCGCGGTTGTGGGCGATGCCCTGTCCAATCTTCTGGCCTTTGCCGGCTGGAATGTGACGCGCGAGTATTACATCAACGACGGCGGTGCGCAGGTCGATGTGCTGGCGCGGTCTGCTTACGAGCGCTACCGCGAGGCCAATGGGCTGGAGCCGGAGATTCGCGAAGGGCTTTATCCGGGCGATTACCTGATTCCCGTCGGTGAGGCGCTGAAGGCGAAATACGGGGCCAGCCTTTTGGATCAGCCCGAAGAGGTTTGGCTGCAGGATGTGCGCAGCTTTGCCACCGAGTTGATGATGGAAGAAATCCGGTCCGATCTGCGCGTCTTGGGCGTTGAGATGGACGTCTTTTCATCCGAAAAGGCGCTGTATGGCACCGGAGAGATCGAGGCGGCGATTGAAACGCTGCGCGGCATGGACCTCATCTATGAGGGCGTGCTGGAGCCGCCGAAGGGCAAAGAGCCCGATGATTGGGAACCCCGCGTGCAAACGCTGTTCCGCTCGACCGCGCATGGCGATGACGTCGATCGTCCAGTGAAAAAGTCGGACGGGTCCTGGACCTATTTCGCGCCCGATATTGCATACCATTACAACAAGGTCCGGCGCGGGTTTGATGCACTGATCGACATCTTCGGTGCCGACCATGGCGGCTATGTCAAGCGGATGAAGGCAGCCGTTTCGGCGCTGTCGGATGGCAAAGTTCCCTTGGATATCAAGCTCATCCAACTTGTAAAGCTGTACAAGAACGGCGAGCCCTTCAAGATGTCGAAACGGGCTGGGACCTTCGTGACCCTGCGCGATGTGGTGGAAGAGGCCGGTGCGGATGTCACCCGGTTCATCATGCTGACGCGCAAGAATGACGTCGCCTTGGACTTTGACTTTGCCAAGGTGCTGGAGCAGTCGAAGGACAATCCGGTGTTCTACGTGCAATACGCCAATGCCCGCATCAACTCGGTCATGCGCAAGGCGCGCGAGGCGGGGATCGTCTGTGATGACGCCACTTTGTCGACGCTCGACCTCTCGGGCATGACCCATGAGGCCGAGATCGCATTGGCCAAAAAGATCGCGGAATGGCCCCGTCTGGTTGAGATCGCGGCGCGCGGAAACGAGCCGCATCGCGTGGCGTTTTATCTCTATGAACTGGCGTCCGAACTCCATGGATTGTGGAACCGTGGCAATGACGACCCATCCCTTCGATTCTTCCAGACGGGCAATGCGGCAACATCTGCGGCAAAAATCGCATTGGCGCGGGCGGCGGGCGTTGTGATCGGCTGCGGTTTGGGTATCTTGGGTGTCACCCCGGTCGAGGAGATGCGGTAGACATCTTTGCGGGGTGCGAGCAGGCAACGAAATAGTCCCGGCGGCACGTATCGCGGGGCAGGCGAGGCAAGGGCATGGCGGAACTGGATTATGATCACTTTGACGGCGGCTATCCGGCTGCCGCGTCTGGGCATCGGTTCGGGCGGTTTGCCCATTTGGGCGGCGCGGCGCTGTCTGTCGCCTTGGTGATCAGCGGCGCGGTCTGGGCCTACCAGCTTGCGGTGCGCGATGTGGCCGGTGTGCCGGTGATCCGCGCGGTGGTGGATCCGATGCGGCTGGCGCCGTCAAACCCCGGCGGATCGCAAACCCTGCATCAGGGGCTGTCGGTGAACGCCGTGGCCGCCGCAGGCACGGCTTTGCCGCTGCCCGAAACGCTGACCCTGGCTCCACGGCCGATGGAGCTCGCCGAGGAAGATCAGGCCGGGCTGGAGCCGTTGGAGCCCGTCGGCGGTGCTGATGTGGTCGCCATGGCCCCCGCACTGGCCCCGGTTGAGCCTTTGACGACCCAATCTGATGCGGCGGACAGCACCGTCGCTGCGGTTGAGGCACTGCCCGCAACTCAGGAAGACGCAGTTGCTGCCGCTCTGGCCGAGGCGCTGGGGCTGGAAAGCCCCGATGCTATGTTGGCCGAGCCTGTGGTTGAGGCCCCCGCCACGGTGGCGATGGCCGCACCCGGAGCAGAGATTGACCCTGCGACGCTGGCATCTGGCACATTGCTGGTGCAACTTGGCGCCTTCGACAATCAGGATGAGGCGCGGCAAGAGTGGCTGCGCCTTACGGGCACCTTTACCGATCTGATGGGTGGCAAGTCGCTGGTCATCCAACCGGCGCAAAGCGGGGGCAAGACCTTCTTCCGGCTGCGCGCCCATGGCTTTGCAACGGACGATGACACGCGCCGGTTCTGCACCGCGATGCTGGCCGAGAACGCGACCTGCATCCCGGTCGTCCAACGATGAGCAACGCCGGCCGCTTGGCCGCGATTTTCGGCTGTGAGGCGCTGGCGCTGTCGCCTGATGAGCTCGCCTTTTTCCGCGATTGCGACCCGTTCGGCTTTATTCTTTTTGCGCGTAACATCGAAAATCCCGATCAGGTTGTGCGTCTGACGTCTCAACTGCGTGACGCAGTGGGTCGCGATGCGCCGATCTTGATCGATCAGGAAGGTGGCCGCGTGCAGCGGATGCGGGCACCACATTGGCGCGATTGGTCGCCGCCCTTGGACGCCGCCCATGCGGCGGGCGCGGATGCGGCGCGTGTTTTGGGCCTGCGGGCAAGGATCATCGCGGAAGAACTCCGCGCGGTGGGCATTGATGCCAATTGCGCGCCGGTTGCCGATATCGCGGGGCCGGAAACTCACCCGTTCCTGCGCAATCGCTGCTATGGCGAGACGGCTGTACACGTGTGCGAGCGCGCGCGCAGCGTGGCCGACGCACATCTGGCGGCCGGGGTTTTGCCGGTGGTCAAGCATTTGCCCGGTCATGGTCGCGCTACAGCGGACACCCACCACAATCTGCCCACCGTCACGGCCAACCCGGCGGATCTGGCGGCCCATGACTTCGCGCCGTTTCGCGCGCTGGCCGATTTGCCCATGGCCATGACTGCCCACATCATCTTTGCCGCATATGATCCGGACCGCCCCGCCACCCAATCGCCCGAAATGATCCGTGTGATCCGCGAGGAGATCGGGTTTCAGGGGCTGTTGATGACGGACGATCTGAACATGCAGGCGCTGTCGGGCGATCTGGGCCAGCGTACGCGGGCTTCAATGGCGGCGGGCTGCGATATTGCGCTGCATTGCAAAGGCGACATGGCCGAGATGCTTCGGGTCGCCCAAGAGGCCGGGAATCTGACCCCCGCCGCGCGGATGCGGGCCGATGCCGCCTTGGCCCTGCGCCGCCCTGTCGGCCCAGTTGACATTGCGGCGCTGGAGGCTGACCTTGTCCGCATGGGACAGGGCGCACTAAATGGCTGAGACCGACACCGATGATTGGGGCGCGACCGAGCGTCTGGCCCCGGCTGATCGGCTGGATGCCGAGGCGTTGATTGTCGATGTCGACGGGTTTGAGGGCCCGCTGGACCTCCTCTTGATGCTGTCACGCACGCAGAAGGTTGATCTGCGCAAGATCTCGGTGCTGCAATTGGCCGAGCAGTATTTGAAGTTTGTGCGCCAAGCGGCGGCGCTGCGCATTGAGCTGGCGGCTGATTATCTGGTGATGGCGGCGTGGCTGGCGTTTTTGAAATCGCGCCTCTTGCTGCCCCCCGAACCCGGCGAGGCAGGGCCATCCGCCGAGGATTTGGCTGCCCATCTGGCCTTTCAGCTGGAACGCCTGCAAGCCATGCGCGAGGCTGCGGCCCGCCTGATGGCGCGCGATCAATTCGGCCGTGATTTCTTTGCCCGCGGCCTGCCCGAGGCGATCATCCACAACCGCGATGTCACCTATGAGGCCACGCTGCTGGACCTGATGCGCGCTTATGCTCGGATCCGAACCAAGGATGAGTTCCGTCCCTATGCCTTTGATCGGCAAGACGTTTACACCATGGAACAGGCACTGGAGCGGATGCGGGGTCTCTTGGGCTATGCCGGGGAATGGTCGGATCTCACCTCGTTCCTGCCCGATGGCTGGGACACATCCCCCGCACGCAGGCGGTCCGCCACCGCTTCGCATTTCGCCGCCGTGCTTGAGATGGCCAAACGTGGCCAAATCCGTCTGAAACAGGGCGAGACCTTTGCCCCGATCCTGATCCGAAAGGCCGATGGCCCATGACCGAACCTGTCGAGCAATCCCTGTTCGAAGCTCCGCCGATGGGCGAACAGGAACGCATGGTCGAGGCGATTTTGTTCGCCAGTGCCGAGCCTGTGACCTTGCCTGAACTTGTGGCCCGTATGCCGCATGGCTGCGACCCGGCCGAGGCGCTGGTGACCCTGCGCCGGCGCTATGAGGGGCGGGGGGTGCATATTGTGAAAGTGGGCGATGCCTATGCCTTCCGCACCGCCGGGGACCTTGGGTTCCTGATGCAAAAGGAACATGTCGAGCAGAAAAAGCTGTCACGAGCGGCGATCGAAACGCTGGCGATTGTGGCCTATCATCAGCCCGTGACGCGCGCCGAGATTGAGGAAATTCGAGGTGTGGCGGTGTCACGCGGCACGGTGGATTTGTTGATGGAACTGGATTGGATCCGCCTTGGTCGTCGTCGCATGACGCCGGGGCGACCGGTAACCTTTGTTGTGACCGAGCATTTTCTCGATCACTTCGGCCTTGAATCGGCGCGCGATTTGCCCGGTCTCAAGGAATTGCGGGCGGCGGGCCTCTTGGACAGCCGACCCTTGCCGATGGGCTTTGGTGCCACCACATCGGACGACGAGGAAGAAGCCAAAACAGGCCAAAGTGAGCTTTTTGAGGATTAAGGTGTTATGGACAGGATTTTTCAGCAACTGATCGGCCGTCTGTTGGGCCGATTGATGAACCGCGCCTTGGATACCGGCATCAGCTTTTTCGCAACCCGCGGCAAAGGCTCGGCTGATCTCAGCGAGGCTGATCACCAGCAGGCGCGCGCCGGGCAAGACCTTGCAAAAAAGGCGCGGAAAATGTCCCGCGCCTCTCGCAAACTGTTCTAGCCCTCATCGTCGGCTGCGCCGCTCTTCGGGTGAACGCCTCGACGAGAAGCCGAAGGCGCCCGAGGAGGGGCTTAGCCGCGGCCGCGACGGCCGCCGCGACGGCCGCTCGCGGCTTGGCTCGCGGCTGCCGAGGCTTCCGAAAAGCTCATCCCGCCTTCGACGGCTTCCAGAACCTTGGCAAAGCGGATCCATTCACCGCCATTGGCGTCGTGGTTCATCAGGAAGTTGGCGGCGCGAATGGCCTCCATTTCCTGCTGGCGCACCGGGTTCATGATGGCGCTGGTCATGCCAGCCCCAATCGCCATCGGCAGGAAGGCCGCGTTGATGCCGTGACGGTGCGGCAGGCCGAACGAGATGTTCGAAGCACCACAGGTCGTGTTCACGCCCAGTTCTTCCCGCAGGCGACGCACCAAGGCAAAGACCTGCTGACCGGCCGAGGCCATGGCGCCCACCGGCATGACCAACGGGTCAACCACGATGTCATGCGCCGGGATGCCGAAATCGGCGGCGCGTTCCACGATCTTCTTGGCCACGGCAAAGCGGACATCGGGATCAGGCGAAATGCCGGTGTCGTCGTTGGAAATCGCCACGACCGGCACGTTGTATTTCTTGACCAGCGGCAGAACCAGTTCCATCCGCTCTTCTTCGCCGGTGACCGAGTTCAACAGCGGGCGACCCTCGCAGGCCATCAGACCCGCCTCAAGCGCGCCGGGAACCGAGCTGTCGATGCACAGGGGCACGTCCACGGTCTGCTGGATGATTTCGATCAGCGCTTTCATCAGCGGCGGTTCGACAAAGTTGTTGTCGGCATAGCGCGGGTCTTGCGCCATCTTGTTGGTGAACACCGCACCCGAGTTCACATCAAGGATGGTGGCCCCGCAGGCAACCTGCTCAAGCGCGTCTTTGATGACGGTGTCGTAGTTGCCCATCTCCAGCTCGGCCGCCAGTTTCTTGCGGCCGGTGGGGTTGATGCGCTCACCGATCACGGCGAAGGGTTCGTCAAAACCGATGATGACGGTTTTCGTTTTAGATTCAATGACGGTGCGGGTCATTCTGATACCTTTTTCTTGTGCGTTAGGCGTTTACGGGCACGCCCGAGGCGCCGCCATTGTCGGTGACCCACTGGGCATTGGTCTTAATGCCGCCCAAGGGGAAGAAGTGGACCTGTTCGATGCCAAAGCCGGGGTTCTTGGCCTTGTGGGCGGCCAGATCGGCGACAAACTCGGTCGGCTCATAGGGCAAGAGGAGCTTGGTCACATCCATTGCCCGTTTTTGCAGCACGCGCAGCGAGGCGCCGACGCCGCAGGCAATGGCGAATTTGATAAGCGTTTGCAGTTTGGCCGGACCGGCAACACCGATATGCACGGGCAGTTTGATGCCTTCGGCCTGCAAGCGGTTGACCCAGTCGATCACCGGGCCTGCTTCAAAGCAGAACTGCGTCGCCATTGCCATCTGCGCATCGGTGCGTTCCGAGAAGGCCGATTTCCAGCGCGCGGCTTCCATCACCATTTTGTCCGACCCATCGGGGTCGATGTCCTTGTTGCCTTCGGGATGACCGGCCACATGCAGGCGATCAAAGCCGGTGAAGGCCCCAGTTTCCAAAAGCTGCATCGAGGTTGCAAAATCGCCCACCGGCTGCGGCACGCCGCCGGCCAGAAGAAGGCCCTGGTGCACGCCCACATCTTTGTAGCGTGCCACCCAATCGGTCAACGTGGCGCGGTCCTTGATGATGCGCGCGGGAAAATGCGGCATGACATCAAAACCCTCGGCACCAATGCGCTTGGCGGTGGCCACCATCTCTTCGATGGGGGTGCCATCGATGTGCGCGATATAAACGCGGGTGCCCTTGGGAAGAATGGCGCGGAAATCTTCCACTTTTTCAGCGGTGCGCGGCATCACTTCGATTGAATAGCCCTTCAGGAAGGCTTCCATCTCGGCGGCTTCAGCACCGGTTGCAGCGTCTTTGGTGTCTTTGCGGAAGAAACTCAGGGCCATGTGGCTCTCCTAGATTGGGCCGAGATCGGGCAGGTCAGGCTTTGGCCCAGCCTTCATTGGCAATCAGCGTCTTCAGACGCTCGGTGTCGAATTCTGTTTCCAACTGGGCAGCAACCGATGCCGCCACCTCGTCTTGCTCGCCATCCACCTCATAGGGGGCAGCCTTGCGCCATTCGGCGAGATAGGCGTCGGCATCTTTGGCGCCGATTTTCATGGCACAGCGGTCGATCGCCTGTTCAAAGCGCTCGGACAGCTGCTTTTTTGCGCCGCGACGGCCCTTGCCGACAATCACCTGTGCCGGAATATCGCGCCAGTAAACGATGACAACTTCGGCCATTTTGGCTGATTCCCCTTGATGTGGTTCCCAGTGTTCTATTCGCCTGATCGCGACAGACAGGGTCGGATTTCGACATGCCGCAGGGCGGATGCGACCGATCCCGGATGCAGTGACGCATTACGCGAGCCCGCATGCGAAATCCAGTGTCGGCGCGTGTAAAGTCGCCAGTTTTATGCAGATCATCCGGCGTGTCCTGCTTTGGGTTTGGCGGGCTGCGCGGGGTGGGCAGGGCGGTTCTGGACTTGCATGACTGCCCCGTTGGGCATAGCTTAAGGGCAACCACGTATGGAGGGCGACATGACGCCCGAGCGTCCCCGAGGGGCGGACGCGAAGAAAGCTGCAGTCGAGGCCTCGAAACGGGTCTCCCGCAAGCCTGTGACGTCTGCCCCTGACACAGCCACGGCTGGGCTTTATGCCGCCGTGGACCTTGGCACGAACTCGTGCCGCATGCTGATTGCCCGTCCTTCGGGCAGTCAGTTTCAGGTTTTGGACAGTTTTTCCAAGACAGTGCATCTTGGCGCGGGGCTGGAAGCTTCGGGGCGGCTGTCGCATGCCTCGATGGGGCGGACTTTGCAGGCCTTGCGGATCTGTCAGAAGAAGATCGAACAGCACAACGTGGCGCGGATGCGGCTGGTGGCGACCGAAGCTTGCCGCCGCGCCCGCAATGGCCGCGAATTCATGCGCCAAATTCGTCGTGAGACCGGGCTGCAGGTGGAGATTATCCCGGCCGAGGAAGAGGCGCGGCTGGCCGTGATCTCTTGTGCGCCCTTGGTCAACCCGAGCACCGAGCAGCTGTTGGTGGTGGATATTGGCGGCGGATCAACCGAGCTGGTCTGGGTGGATCTTTCGGCAGTTGCCCCCGAGCAGCGGGGGCGGGCCATTATGGGTCTGCACAAGGGTTTTGCCAACCAACCGGATGGCGGCGCGCGGGTGGTGGATTGGATTTCGGTGCCGCTTGGGGTGGCCACGCTGAAGGACCAGTTCCACGATGTCGAGGATGATGGCGCGCGCTTTGCGCTGATGTCGTGGTTTTTTGAAGAAAATCTCTCTTCCTTCAGCCCCTATAACGCCGCCCAAGCGCGGGATGGCTTTCAGATCATCGGCACCTCAGGCACCGTCACGACCGTGGCGGCCAGTTTCTTGAACCTGCGCCGTTATGATCGGGCCAAGGTTGACGGGCTGCAGATGACCTCGGACCAGATTGATCTGGTCATCCGTGAGTTTCTGTCGCTTGGTCCCGAAGGGCGGCGCAACGATCCGCGGATTGGGCGCGATCGGCACACGCTGATCATGTCGGGCGCGGCCATTTTACAGGCGCTGATGCGGATCTGGCCGACGGACCGGCTGTCTGTGGCCGACCGCGGACTGCGCGAGGGGCTGCTTTATGCCCAAATGAACACCGACGGAATTCTCGAGGACGGACCTTATCTATGACCGACAAGCCCACCACCGGCAAAAATACCTCGGGACGGGGCCAGCGCGAGCTTCGGGTGCGGGTGAAAACCGCCAAGGGGCGAAAGCTCTCGTCCACTCTGTGGCTGGAACGCCAGTTGAACGACCCCTACGTCCAGCGCGCCAAGCGCGAGGGCTATCGCGGCCGCGCGGCTTATAAGATCATGGAGTTGGATGACCGCTATGGGTTTTTGAAACCCGGTGCGCGGGTGGTCGACCTTGGCTGTGCGCCGGGTGGCTGGTGTCAGGTGGCCGTGTCGCGGGTCAACGCGCTGGGTCAAAACCCGAAAAAGCCCGTCGGCACCATTCTGGGGGTCGATCTGCAAGAGGTAGAACCTATCGCGGGCTGCGATATCTATCAGCTGGATTTTCTGGACGATAATGCCGACGAGATGGTCAAGACTTGGCTGGGCGGCAAAGCAGATGTGGTGATGAGCGATATGGCGGCCTCTGCCTCGGGCCACAAGGGCACGGACCACTTGCGCATCGTGGCGCTGATCGAGGCTGCACTGGCCTTTGCCTTTGACGTCTTGGAAGAGGATGGCACTTTCGTTGCCAAGGTTCTGGCCGGTGGGGCCGAGAATGAGATGCAGTCGGTGTTGAAACGGTCGTTCCGCAAGGTGGCCAATGTTAAACCGCCAGCCAGCCGTCAGGACAGTTCCGAAAAGTTCGTGGTTGCTATGGGGTTCCGGGGCAAGCCGTCGGACGATCCGCGCGGGCATTTGCACGATGACGACGAGGACTGACGTTTCTTTGACAACCAAAAGGGCGCCACAGGGGCGCCCAGCGATGGCAAGTTATGACGCGATAATGGCCTTACCCACCCCAAGTGCGCACCGGACCGCAATCCATGTGCACGAAGTTTGACCGCGAATAGGCCCCAACACCCCCGCCCGAGCACGCCTTGGCGGCCCGCGCCATTTGCCCGACCGAGCGCGACTTCAGCCGCAGATCCGCCGCTTGACCCTTAAGGTGCAACGAGTTCTTCGCAACGCCTCTGGACTTGGAGCGCAGCATGGCGTTGGTCTCAGGGCTGCGATAGCCCGACAGCAGCGTGTAGGGTTCATTCACATCCATCAGACGGTGGGCCGCTGCCATCACGTCAAAATTGCGGATGTCCATCTTCATGGCCTTGCCATTGCGCCAATCGCGCATGAAGTGGTTGATTTCCTTAAGAACCTCGGGGATGTACTCGCCTTCGATCCAGTAGATCGTGTCGATGCTTTCCCCCGTGCGGCCCGAATACATCCGGATCCGCCGAATATCGCCTGCGCCTTTGAGATAGCCGGCAGCGGCCGTGTAGGCCGGGGCTGCGACAAGTGCCGTTGCTGCGAAAGCACCGAGCAAGCCGCGCCGCGTGAAGCCGTTAGAAGAAATAATCGCCATTCTCTGCGCCTGTCCCGTCGATGGTCTTTGACCGCCTAACTCCAGCGGTTTTGTTTCGCCACTCACCCCAAGTGCGAGTTTGTTATTGCATATTTGGGGCCAGGACCAAAGCAAAGAATGGCTGGATCAAAGGTAGGATCAGGGCGATAGGCAAATTTTTGCTGAACACACCTGGACGGTGGGCAAGAATGGCCCGAGAAACTCAGGTGAATTTGATTGTTCGTGGCGTGGAAACAGTCTTCGGCGGGGTGCCAGAAAGTAGCCCGCTCAGACACGGGCCCGAGCCCAGTCGCAACGGATCGATGATTTACAGTTGGGTGAATTTCGCTGAAACTCAGGTCCCAGATATAGGGCCCAGGCGTTTCTGGTGTGAAGGGTTTGATTTGGAACATCTTTTTTCTAGTTTTGTAAAAATGCCCCGGCTGGCCGTCTCGGGATGTCTGGCGCTGATTCTGGGTCTTACGGGCGAACCTGCGCGCGCTGAACTGGCCACCGGTTCGGCCTTTGCCCGGTCCTTGGCCACCGCGGTTGCCGAAACCGAAGGGGTCGCCGCGTTCTACAGGGCAAACGGCTACAGGGATCTTTGGACCGGGCCGGATGATGCCGATCGCCGACAAGCCGCCTTGCAAGCCTTTTCGCACGCGGGTGACCACGGACTTCCGGTTGCGCGGTATGATGCTTCGGCGCTTGTCGCGGCCTTCCAGTCGGCCCGCACCGAACGTGATCGGGGTCAGGTTGAAGCGGCCATGACACAGGCTTTTTTGGCCTATGCCCGCGATCTATCTTCGGGCGCGCTGACACCCTCCAAAGTCGATGCCGGGATCGTGCGAGAGATCGCGCGCCCCGATCCACAGGCCATGTTGCAAGCCATTGCCGCAAGCCCTATGCCCCATGAGTTTTTGCGCGATCTTGCCCCCTCATCGCCGGAATATGCCCAGCTTTTGAAGGAGAAGCTCCGGCTTGAAGGCGTGATTGCCTCAGGCGGCTGGCCCAATGTTCCTGCGGCCGCGCAGTTGCAGCCCGGTGATCAGGGACCACAGGTGATTGCGCTGCGCGATCATTTGGTGGCGCGGGGCTATTTGACGGCCAGTGCTGCGGCCACCTATGACCGCAGCCTCCTCCGCGCAGTCCAGCGGTTTCAACTTGATAATGGCCTGACGGCGGATGGCGTCGCCAACACGGCCACGCTGGAGGCTCTGCGTCTGCCCGCCAGTGCGCGGCTGAAATCGGTGATCGTGGCGCTGGAGCGGCTGCGCTGGCTGGGTGATGCGCCGCGGGGCGCGCGCCATATCTGGGTAAACCTGCCGGAATTCATGGCGCGCATCGTTGATGAGGGCCGAACAACCTTTAAGACCCGTGCCGTGATTGGCAAGGATGTGGAAGATCAGCGCAGTCCTGAGTTTTCCGATGTGATGGAATATATGGTCATCAACCCGTCTTGGGGGGTGCCGCGCTCGATCATCGTCAAGGAATATCTGCCGCTTTTGCAGCGCAACAGCAATGCGGTCAGCCATTTGCAAGTCGTTGATAACAAGGGGCGGGTGGTGCCGCGCGGGGCGGTGAACTTTGCGGCCTATTCGGCCTCAAGCTTCCCGTTTGGGCTGCGTCAGCCGCCGTCGGATGGCAATGCGCTGGGGAAGGTCAAGTTCATGTTCCCCAACGTGCACAACATCTACCTACACGACACCCCGGCCAAGAACCTGTTTGCCCATGAGGTGCGTGCCTACAGCCATGGTTGCATCCGGCTTGGTGATCCCATTGATTTCGCGCATATTTTGCTTTCGGCGCAAAGCGAAGATCCCAAGGGGGTGTTCCAGACGGAACTGGAAAGCCGCTTGGAAACCTCGGTTTCACTGGACAGCAGCGTGCCGGTGCATTTGGTCTATTTCACCGCATGGCCCACGGCGCGGGGGCAAATCGGCTATCGCAACGATGTTTATGGCCGCGATGGACGTCTTTTCGATGCCTTGTCCGAGGCCGGGGTGGCCTTGACCGGCGAACAGGGATAAATCTACGGTCAGAACCGACCGGAGGACATCATGGCCCATACGATTGCCGAAATTGCCGCCGCATTGGGCGCTGAGGCGGTGGGCGATCTGTCGTTGCGTGTGGGGCGTGCGGCCGAACCGGCGATGGCGGGGGCAGGGGATCTCGCCTTGGCGATGGACCCGCGCTATGCCGACGGGCTCGCACAGGGTCAGGCGCGGGCGGCAATGCTATGGCCCGGCGCCGATTGGCAGGCGCTGGGGTTGCAAGCGGCGATCTTCGCCCCGCGTGGGCGTTTGGCGATGGCAGGGTTGTCCGTGATGATGGACCCCGGCCCAGAGATTGCGCTGGGTATCCATCCGATGACCGTGATTGATCCGACAGCCCAGATCGGGGCAGGGGCCGCGATTGGCCCCTTTGTCACCATCGGTGCCGGCGCCCAGATTGGCGCCGGGGCGCGGATTGCTTCGCATGTGTCGGTGGCCGAAGGTGCGGTGATTGGTGACGATGCACTGATCTGCCAAGGCGCGCGGATTGGCGCGCGCGTGAAAATTGGCCACCGCGTGATTTGCCAGCCTGGCGCAGTGATCGGCGCGGATGGGTTTTCCTTTGTCACCCCAGAAAAATCAGGTGTTGAGGAAATCCGGGAAACCCTTTCACAGCGCGGCGAAATTCGCGAGCAAACTTGGACGCGCATTCATTCTTTGGGCGCGGTGACGATTGGGGATGATGTCGAGATCGGTGCCAATTGCACCATTGATCGCGGCACCATCCGTGACACCACCATCGGCCGCGGGACCAAGTTGGACAATCAGGTCCACATTGGCCACAACGTCGAAATTGGCGAGGACACCCTTCTGTGCGGTCAGGTCGGCATTGCTGGATCGGCGCGCATCGGCAGCCGCGTGGTGCTGGCGGGCCAAGTGGGGGTGAATGACAACATCTTTGTCGGCGATGACGTGATCGCCGGGGGGGGCACCAAGATCTTTACCAACGCGCCCAAGGGTCGGGTTCTCTTGGGCTATCCGGCGGTGAAGATGGAAACTCATGTCGACATCCAAAAGGCGCTGCGCCGCTTGCCGCGACTGGGCGCACGGGTGGCCGCACTGGAAGCTGTCATCACCCCGTCATCCGCGCCGTCTACCTCGAAGGAGGACTGAGGTTATGGAGGCAAAATTGGACGGAGCAATTTGGACGGAAGCGACGGTTGCGGATCGGGTACGGGAAATTGTCGCCTCGCACAGCCTGCGCAGGTTTGACGAGGTCGCCCTAAGCGACAAGATATCAGATCTTGGGCTCGACAGTCTGGGCGTGGTCGAGGTGATCTTCGCAATCGAAGAAAGCTTTGAAATCTCGGTGCCCTTCAACGCCAATGATCCAAACCAAGGCGCGTTGGATTTGTCCACTGTTGGCGCGCTGGTCAAGGCCGTCGAAGGGGTGATCGCGGCCCAATGAGGCGGGTGGTCATCACTGGGGCGGGCACGGTCAACCCTTTGGGGCAAAACCTTGACCAGACCCTTGCCGCAATGAAGGCTGGGCGCTGTGCCATTGGCCCGTTGGACATTCCCGATCTGGATCGGCTTTCCATAAAGATCGGGGCGCAAGTCACGGATTGGACACCAGAAAACCATTTCGAGAAGGGTCACCTCTCGCTTCTCGATCGCCATGTTCAGTTTGCCTTGGTCTCAGCGCGGCAAGCCATGGCGCAGGCCGGGCTATGCCCCGATCCAGAACGCACAGCGGTGATTATGGGCACGGGCGGTGGCGGTCTTATCACCTCGGACGAGGCCTATCGCGCGGTCTATGCCGAGGGGAAGTCTCGGGTCCATCCCTTCACCGTGCCCCGGTTGATGCATTCGGCTGCGGCCAGCCACATTTCGATGGAGATGGGGCTGATGGGGCCGACGTTTTCCGTCTCCTCGGCCTGTGCCTCATCCAACCATGCCATCGGGCTTGCCGTTCAAATGCTCCGCGCTGGCGCCGCAGATGTCGCACTGGCAGGCGGGTCTGAGGCGATGCTTTCCTTTGGCGGGCTGAAAGCGTGGGAGGGGCTCCGCGTCATGTCGCCGGACGCCTGTCGTCCGTTTTCCTTGGGGCGCAACGGTATGGTGCAAGGGGAAGGTGCGGCGGTTTTTGTCCTGGAGGACCGTGAGGCCGCGTTGGCCCGTGGGGCGCGCGTTTTGGCTGAAATCTGCGGTGTTGGTATGACCTCGGACGCCTCAGATATCGTGATGCCCAACCCCGAGGGGGCGTCTCGGGCCATGCAACGCGCTCTTTCGGATGCGGGTTGGACGGCTGAGAGTGTTGACCACATCAACGCCCATGGCACTGCCACCGCCGCCAATGACCGCTGCGAGGCTGAGGCGCTGCGCCGGGTTTTTGGTCCTAGGGCGGCAGAAATTCCGGTCACATCGACAAAGTCACTGCACGGCCATCTGATTGGCGCGGCTGGCGCGGTTGAACTGATTGGCTGCCTCTTGGCCCTTCAGGAGGGGCTCATTCCCCCCACGGCCGGATTTTTGGCCCCGGATCCTGACTGTGCAGTAGATCTTGTCACAGGCACGGCGCGGCAGGGTCGGTTTGATCGGGTCTTGTCTAATGGCTTTGCTTTTGGCGGGTTGAATGCCGTTCTGGCTTTGGCGCGTGCCTGAGGCGCAAATTTAGTGGAACACCGCATATCACCTTATGAAAAGGCCCGCCAAAACGGCGGGCCTTTGTCTTTTTGACCCGCTTGAGGCGCGGTTATTCCTGAAGCGTTGCCGCGACAGCCTCATAGCCCGCAGTGAAGCCCTTGAGCGAGACGTCGAGGCTGACGGACGCTTCCGGCGCTGCCGCTGGAACCACGGTCACCGTGGCCTTGGCGCCCTTCTTGAACTGTTCCACCTCTTCGGCGGTAAAGCCCACACGGGCGACGCAACCGATTTGGGTGCAGAAGGTATAGGGGTAAAGCTTCGGCTCTGCCGTATCGATCTGGATGGTCAGAGATGCGGTCAAGAGCGTTTCCAGCGGCACCACAACCGTGGCCCCGGCCGCCGCCTTGCCACCAGCGGGCAGCGCGAACATCGAAAACTCTGACACGGCGTTGCCATCGGCGTCTTTCAAAAGCTGGAACAGCTGGCAAGGATCCTTGCCGTTCTCGGTCTTTTCGCAGCGCTGCTCCCATTGTTCAAAGGTCGCCGCCAAATAACCTTGGCCCACTTGCGCGGTCTCAGCCGTCAACACAGCGGGGGCGGCATTGGCCGCAGTGCCCAGCGACAAATCGTCGGCGGGAGCGGTCTCTTGCGACAGGGCGGGCAAGCCCGAAACGGCCAGCAGGGCCGACAGCGACAGGCTGTGAAAAAGGCTACGCGTAGACATGGTCCGACATCCTTACAAATGGCTCGCCGCGCAGATAGCACGCTCGCGCGGCCAAGTCAGGGGCGAAAGGGGTGCGAGCCTGACAGATTCGGCAAGATATTGCGCAAATGATGGAGATTAAACGGAAAAAGGGCCGGACAGCCGACCCTTTTTCTTCTATTTTTTTCTCCCTGTCGGACTGGCCGACTATGTGGAGCAGACGCTATTGCTGTTTCACAAGCGCGTCAACAGGATTTCGCGCAGATTGTGACACAGACAATCATGGCCTCATTCCCCCTCTAAGGACTGGTTGGTTTGGCTGCGCGAGTCAGAAAAAAACCGCGCCCCTGATGAGGGCGCGGCCAGTTGACAGGGAGGAAGTCAAAACCGAAGCGCAAATCAGCCGTCCGGTAAGATCAGGCTGGCACAGTCGGGTTAAGAATGTATTTTGATCGCGCACCGTCCCCGGAGTTGCCGGCGGCAGGTGCGTATTTCTCAAAGCTGATTTCATCGGGGGCGGTTATGTCGGACGCGATTTTCGTGGGTGGGGGGGGCGAAGGGTACGGCGCACCGCAGACCCTTTTGCTGAAATATGGCAATCGCCATGGACTGATCGCCGGAGCGACGGGCACGGGCAAGACAGTGACCCTGCAAATCTTGGCCGAGGGATTTTCTGCCGCCGGTGTGCCCGTGTTCATGGCCGATGTGAAGGGCGATCTGGCTGGAATTGCGCAACCCGGATCGGCCGAGCACAAGCTGCATGAGCCTTTCATGAAACGCGCCGCGACGATCGGGTTGGACTTGCACTATCAGGCCTTTCCCGTGGCGTTCTGGGATCTTTTTGGCGAACAGGGCCACCCTATCCGCGCCACAGTGGCCGAGATGGGGCCCTTGCTGCTGAGCCGCCTTTTGGAACTGACGGAACCGCAAGAGGGCGTGTTGAACGTGGCCTTCCGGCTGGCCGATGAGGAGGAACTGCCGCTTCTCGATCTGAAAGACCTGCAAGCGCTGTTAACCTTTATCGCGGAAAACGACAGCGCGGTGTCGGCGCGCTATGGGCTGGTGTCCACCACCTCGATCGGGGCCATTCAGCGCCGCTTGCTGGTTTTGGAAAACCAAGGTGCGGCGCAAATGTTTGGCGAACCCGCACTGGAGCTTGCGGACCTGATGCGCGTTGATGCCCAAGGGCACGGTGTGGTCAACCTTCTCGCCGCCGACAAGCTGATGAACTCGGGCCCCCGGCTTTATGCCACCTTCCTTCTGTGGCTGCTGTCTGAGCTTTTCGAGGAGCTGCCCGAAGTGGGCGATCCCGACAAACCCAAGCTCGTGTTCTTCTTCGACGAGGCGCATCTTCTGTTCAACGACGCGCCCAAGGCGTTGGTCGCCAAGGTGGAACAGGTCGCACGGCTGATCCGTTCAAAGGGTGTGGGGGTGTATTTCATCACCCAAAATCCCGCTGACGTGCCCGAAATGATTCTGGGACAGCTTGGCAACCGCGTGCAGCACGCGCTGCGCGCCTTTACCGCCAAGGATCAAAAGGGGTTGAAACTTGCCGCTGAAACCTACCGCCCCAATCCGCGCTTTGCCATTGAAGAGGCGATCCGCGATGTTGGCACGGGAGAAGCCGTGACCTCGTTTCTGGAGGCAAAGGGGATTCCGGGCATGGCCGAACGTACGCTGGTGCGGCCGCCATCTTCACAGCTTGGGCCAATTGACCCCGTGATCCGGGCGCAGCTGATGCGGGCCTCAGGGCTTGGGGCAAAGTATGACACAGCGATTGACCGCGACTCGGCCCATGAACGGCTGCGGGCGCGGGCCGAGCGGGCGGCCCGTGATGCCGCAGAGGCCGAAGATCGGACCGATGCGGAAGAGCGCGAGTTTGCCCGCGCCCGTCGCTATGATGCCGACGATCGCGCGGGCGAAACTGGTCCACGACGCCCCAGCCCCAGCCGAACCACAGGGCGCAGCGACACGATTGGCACTGCCTTTGCCAAAAGCTTTGCGCGCCAGTTGGGCACCAAATCCGGTCAGGCCATTGTGCGGGGCGTTCTGGGGTCGATCTTTGGCCGACGCTAGGCCGCGGGCCCATTCTGGCGGTGCGTTTACGCCTATACCTTCATGCCCGATTTCTGCCCCGGCAGCGCCCAAGTTCGCTGCTAGCGTCGATGTTGGGGAATGTCTGCGAAAGGTCTGCCGATGGCTTTAACCGCCGCCGAACAATTTATGCTGGAGCTTGTGAACCGCGCCCGCCTTGACCCTTTGGGAGAGGCGGCACGGCGTGGGATCAGCTTGAACCAAGGCCTGGCACCCGGCCAGTTGCACAGCTCCGCGCGCGGCGCACTGGCACCCGATGCGGCCCTTGAACTGGCGGCCAGCCGTCATTCAACATGGATGCTGGCCACCGATGTGTTCTCACACACGGGCGTCAACACCAGCACACCCAGCCAAAGGGCGCAGTCTGCAGGCTATGAAGGCTGGGGCGCGGGTGAAAACATCAGTTGGCGCGGCACAACCGGGACTTTGAACCTGCAAGCCACCATTGCTCAGCAGCATTCAGACCTGTTCCTATCGCCCGGTCATCGGGTGAACATTCTGCACGACAGTTACCGCGACATCGGCATCGCCCAAGAGGCCGGGGCGTTTCGGTATAATGGCGTGACCTACAATGCTTCGATGGTGACGCAGAACTTCTCGACGCAGCCGGATGTCTATTATGTCACTGGCGTGGTGTACAACGATCTTGACGCAAACCTGTTCTATTCGATCGGCGAAGGCCAAGGGGGCGCGGTGTTTTCCACTGCTGGCGCCCGCACCACCAGCGCCAGTGCGGGCGGATATGCGCTTGAGGCGGTTGAGGGTGGTTTTGTCACCGTCAGCGGCACCCTTGGCACGCGCAGCTTTTCAGTGAAAATTCTGGTCGAGGAGGTCAACGCCAAGCTTGATGTGCTTAACGCCAACACCTTCCATGCCTCGGCTGATGTGACGCTGGTCTTGGGTATCCACAACGCGCGGCTGATCGGTTCGGCAGCGATTGATGCGACGGGCAATACGTCAGCAAATACGCTTGAGGGCAATGGCGCGCGCAACCTGCTTTCGGGCGGCTCTGGCAATGACCGGCTGATCGGGAATACCGGTCACGATGTGCTGAGCGGCGGCAATGGGAACGATTTTCTGTCCGGTGGCACCGGCAATGATGTTTTGCGCGGCGGCACTGGCAATGATCGGCTTTATGGCGGATCTGGGAACGACACGATCTATGGTGACGCGGGCAATGATCATTTGTCGGGCGGCAGTGGGACCGATAGTTTCGTGTTCAGTTTCAGCGCGGGCGATGATGTCATCGCCGACTTTACCGCCGTCGATACGCTGCGGATCAACCGCCAACTTTGGGGCGGCGCAGCCACAGACGCCGATGCTGTGGTCGCCAACCACGCCCGCATCATCGCGGGGGATGTGGTGATTGACCTCGGCCAAGGCCATTCGGTCCGGTTGGATGGGGTCAGCAGCCTGAGCAGTTTGGCCGATCAGATCATCTTGATCTAACCGGCCTTGGCATCGCTATAGGGGCCGAATGCGCAGCTTGGTGATCCGGTTTTCACGGCGCTGCAGCACTTGAAAGCGGAAGCCGTGGAAGCTGAAGGCTTGGCCTTCCAGCGGGATCATCTGCGCCTCATGAATGACAAGGCCCGCAACGGTATTGGCCTCATCATCCGGCAGGTTCCATTCAATCGCCCGGTTCAGGTCGCGGATGGTCATCGCCCCTTCCACCAGCCAAGCGCCGGTTTCATCGCGGCTGAGCCCCGAATCGCGCGCCACCACGTCAAATTCGTCAGTGATCTCGCCGACGATTTCCTCAAGAATATCCTCAAGCGTGATCAGCCCCTGAATCGCGCCGTATTCATCCACCACAATCGCGAAATGCGTGCGCCGTTTTAGGAACTCGCGCATTTGTTCGTCGAGCGTGGTGGTGTCGGGAATGAAGTAGGGCTTCATCGCGACCTTGACGATATCCAGCTTGTCTAGCCCTTCTCCCGCGCGGCGCAGACGGTCCACCTCGCGCAGAAGGTCTTTGGCATGGATCACACCCAAGATGTTTTCCTCATCGCCCCGATAAAGCGGCAGGCGCGAATGGGCCGATGCCAGAACCTCTGAGATCAGCGCATCGGGGGGCAGATCGGCATCGATCAGTTCGATCTGGCGCCGGTGCTTCATGATCTCGTCAACTGTCCGTTCGCCCAGATCGAGCGCGCCCAAAAGCCGGTCACGGTCCTCTTTCTCCATCGCGCCTTCGGAATGGCCCAGCGAAATCGCCCCGACGATTTCCTCGCGCAGCGCTAGAATTTTGCTGTCAGGGTCGGCCCTGACGCCGACCAGCCGCAGCAAAAGCCGCACCAAAGCGCGAACCAAAGTAACGATAGGGGAAAACAGCACAATCAAGACACGGATCACCGGGGCCACGCGCTGTGCGACCGCTTCGGGGAATGTGATGGCCAGCGTCTTCGGCATGACTTCGCCAAAGATCAAGATCAGCACGGTCATGACAGCCGAGGCGACCGCAACGCCGCTGTCGCCAAAGGCTTTGGTTAACAGCGCTGTCGCGAGCGAGGCCGACAGGATGTTCACGATGTTATTGCCCAGCAACAGCGCGCCGATCATCCGTTCGCTGTCATCGGTGACCTTCATCGCGGCCGCTGCCCCTGAGGATCCCTTATCTGCCAATTGCTTAAGCTTGCCGCGTGACGATGCCGTAAGCGCCGTCTCAGACCCCGAAAAGAAGGCCGACATCACCAAAAGGCACAGGATGGCAAGGGCGGTCAGCCAAAAGGTAGTGTCCAGAAAACTTGTCTCGGGCATGGGTCAGGTCACTTCAAGGTTTGGGTTTGGCCAAAGGATGATGGGTCAGCACCAGCGATTTCAACTGATCATCTAGCACATGCGTGTAAATTTCGGTTGTTGCAACATCTGCGTGGCCCAAGAGTGTCTGGATCACCCGCAGATCGGCCCCACCAGCCAAGAGATGCGTGGCAAAGGCATGGCGCAGGGTGTGGGGGGTAACGCGTGTGGGATCAACACCCGCCAGAACCGCGATGTCCTTGATCACCAGATAGAAATGCTGGCGCGTCAAATGCCCATCTGCCCCCCCACCGGGGAACAGGGCTTTGCTGGGGCGGTGGCCAAGCGCGTGCAGCCGGACATCTTCGGCATCGCGCCATGCCAACCACTCGCCAAGCGCCGCGCGGGCCGGGGTGGAAAGCGGCACCAAGCGTTCCTTATCCCCTTTGCCGCGCACCAAAATCATCTTTGGGTCGCCGCGTGCGGCGGAAACTGGCAGCCCGACAAGCTCGGACACCCGCATGCCTGTGGCATAAAGCAGTTCCACCAAAGCCGCATTCCGCAGCCGCTCGCCCAAGGTGCGGCCTTTGGTGCGAGACGCGTCCAAAAGCCGCTCGACCTCGTCATGGCTAAGGGTTTTGGGCAGGCGCTGCGACGCGCCGGGGCCAGAGATGCGCAAGGCGGGGTTGTCGGTGCGCCAGCCTTCGTCATGCGCAAAGCGAAAAAGCTGGCGAATGGCCGACAGACGGCGCGCACGGGTGGCTTTCGAAAGGCCCTCGGCCTCGCAGGACACCAAATAATCTTCGACCGCCGATTTCGGTAGGCTCTCAAGCCCGAGCCCCCGCCGCGCCGACCAATCCAAGAAATCCTTCAGATCGCGGCCATAGGCCAAAAGCGTGTTGCGCGCGGCGTTGGCCTCGGCGGCCTGAGCGTCCAGAAAGGTTGAGATCCAACGCTCGGACATGGGCTAGCCCCGCCGTTCCAAAAGCATCAATTGCAGCGCGGTGGTCCGGGCGGTTTCTTCCAAACCGAGGTGGCGCAAAAGCACAAGGCCTTCCGTCAGCTTGCTCATCTCGCCATGCAGTCCCGCTTCGATCCGCGTCATGGCCAGAAACAGCGCCTCGCCAATGCGGTTCTGGGCCAAGAGTAAGCGCGCGTCGGCCGAAAGCGGTATCTCGCTGCCGTCAAACGCCGGGGCGAGGGCGCGCGCCATGCTGTCGGGCGGGGCCAGACCCTGCAAGCGCCCCTGCGCGAGCCCCGCCAGAAACTTGCCGCGCACATCCTGAGGGGCGTGGCGGCTGGCCGAAAGGCGCAGGAAATCGGGCGAAAGGAGGCCCAAATCATAGGCGATCCGCGCCGAATCGCCGGTCAAAGGAAGGCGTGCAAGGTCTTCGGCAAAGAGCGCGGCAAACGTCACCTCGATCTCGACATCCGCCATCCGGGCATAGGCAAGTGGCAGGCGTTGCTCGACCGACGTGACATCCCCCGCCTGCAAGGCTGCCTCAAAGCGTTGAAAGGCGTCAACCCGGTCCCAGACCCCGCCCGACGCGGCCGGTTCACGCTGGGTGAAAATGCCCAAAAACAGATTGGGTGAAATCGCCCCGGCTCGCGCCAGCCGTTCGGCCGCCTCGGTCTGAGCTTTCCAGCCCGCCCGTTCTGACAGATCAGCATGGGCAAAGGCCAGCGGCAGTGTGGCGGTGGGCAAGGGCTCACCGATGGCGTCATAAAGCTGCCAAATCAGCGGGGTCACCGGCTTGGGCGGCGGCGGGGCGGGATCGTCCTCATAGGCTTCGGCGTCTAGGAACCGGGTCAACAGCTGATCTTCGGTGTCTGTAATGTGGCCCAAAGCCTGCGCGGTCCGCAGCGTCAGGGCTGCCGCCGCCCAATCCCCGGCGCGCGCCACGCAGAACACCCGCGTTGGCAGGGTTGGCGCCAGATCAGGGGCTGCGGCCAAGGCTTCGCAGGCGCGGTCTTCATGACCCGTCAGGAGGGCCACATCAAAGCTGCGGCGAAACAGTTCCGGCGTTCTTGCGGGAAGTGCGGCTTCCAAGAGAGCTTGGGCTTGCTCCAACGCGCCAACGGCGAGCAGTTTATCCACCCGCGCCATCAACAGGCGCCCCTCTTGGCCGCTGTCGGCGGGCGGTAAGGCTTCGGCCAAAAGCACGGTGTTCAAAAGTGCCTGCAACGCGGGCAATCCCACGGGATCGGCGCGGGTCAGGGCAGCGGCAGCCTCATCGGTCAGACCAAGCCCCCACAGCGCATGGGGAAAGCCGGTTTGCGCCGGGGTCAAGAGCCCAGCCGCATCGGGCGAGGGGGCCCCAAGCACCGACACCGCCACATCCGCGGGCAGCGCACTGTCGGTGGTCACCGGCGCCTCATCCTTCGGCGGCTCAAGACGGGGTGCGCCGCCGCTGGCCGGGGGTGACACGGTTGGTTCGGGCGCACTGACCGGTTGCGACAACCAATCAATCGCCGACAGCGGCTCTCCCTTTGCGGGTTGGTTTGCCGTGCTGCGCGGCGGGGTCAATTCGGCCTCGGCCCAGACCATCGGGGCAGAAACGCCCAGCCCAATCGCTAGGGCCCCGATGAGACAAGGCTTTGGCCTGTCAATCGGCATCGAGCGTAACCGGTTGGCGAATCTCTTCAGTGACCGGGGTCAGATCCCCCAGATAGGCGTAGCCCGCCAAACCGGCAAAACCCAACACACCCAACACCACAACCAGTCTCAAAAGCCGAGCCATCTGCTGCCTGCCATTTCCCCCCGGTTCTGCCGGGGCGTCGCCATTCTTCGGTTTGGCCCGCGTCTTTGCTTTGCAAAGACGGGACCCCTGTCGAATATATATGGCATTTGCGCCAAGTTCACGCCATTCAAGGAAGAAAGTTGACCATCGGCATGCCTTTGCGCGGGCTAGGGGTCAGGAAAGGGAGGTCTGTGCGGTGCGGCTGAAGAAAACCGCGGTCATGGTGGGCATGATGGGGGCGGGAAAGACCGCCGTCGGCACGGCGCTTGCCCGGATTCTTGGGGTTCCATTTCGTGATTCGGACGAGGAAATCGTGCGCGCCGCAAACCGCTCGATCGCTGAGATCTTTGAGCGGGACGGCGAGCCTTTTTTCCGCGCCCGTGAGACCGAAGTCATCACCCGGCTTCTGGCGGGCGAACCGGCGATCTTGTCCACTGGCGGCGGCGCATTTTTGTCCGAGACAAACCGCGCCCTGATTTCAGAGCAGGGGGTGTCGGTCTGGCTGCGGGCGGATCTTGAGCTGTTGTGGCAACGCGTGCGCCACAAGACCACCCGCCCGCTGTTGCGCACCGCCAACCCACGCGAAACCCTGCGTGGGCTTTACGAAGTTCGGCTGCCCTTTTACCAACAGGCCGATCTTGTGGTCGATGCAGCCCCCGAGCTGTCGGTCGAAGATATGGCGCAGCGGGTGATGCAGGCGCTGGCCTCGCGGCCGGATGTTCTGGAAAGGGAATGACCAATGACGACAGATGTGGTGCCCGTGGCACTTGGCGCCCGCAGCTATGAGGTGCGCATCGGCGCGGGCCTGATCGAACGGGCAGGGGCCGAGATTGCACCTCTGTTGCGGCGCAAGCGGGTGGCGGTCATCACCGATGACACAGTTGCCAGCCACCACCTTCTGAGCTTGGCCGAGGCGCTGGAAGCGCAAGGGATTGCCATGGTCGCCCTGTCGATCCCGCCCGGCGAAGGCTCAAAGGGGTGGGAGCAATACGCGCGCTGCTCCGAATGGCTGTTGGAGCAGAAGATTGAGCGGCGTGATGTGGTCATCGCCTTTGGCGGCGGGGTGGTGGGCGATCTTGTGGGCTTTGCCTGCGCCACCTTGCGCCGTGGCGTGCGGTTTGTGCAAATTCCGACAACGCTTTTGGCGCAGGTCGACAGCAGCGTTGGCGGCAAGACCGGGATCAACACCGCCCAAGGCAAGAACCTGATCGGCGCGTTCCATCAGCCTTCGCTTGTGCTGGCCGATATCGCGGTTCTGAACACGCTGGAGCCGCGCGATTTTCTCGCCGGCTATGGCGAGGTGGTGAAATACGGCCTTCTGGGCGATGCGGCATTCTTTGACTGGCTTGAGATGAACGGTCCGGCCATGGCGGCGGGCGATATGGGCTTGCGCCAATATGCGGTGAAACGCTCGGTCGAGATGAAGGCTGGCATTGTCAGCCGTGATGAGACCGAAGAGGGCGAGCGCGCGCTGTTGAACTTGGGCCACACCTTCTGCCACGCGCTTGAAAAGGCCACCGGCTATATCAGCCGCCTGTTGCACGGCGAAGGGGTCGCGATTGGCTGCGCCTTGGCGTTTGAGCTGAGCCAGCGGATGGGTCTGTGTTCGCAAGAAGCCCCCAGCCGGGTGCGCGCACATCTCAAGGCGATGGGGACCAAGGTGGATCTGGCCGATATTCCGGGCGATTTGCCCGATGCGGCGGGGCTGCTCGCGCTGATGGGGCAAGACAAGAAAGTGGTCGACGGCAAGCTGCGCTTTATTCTGGCGCGCGGCATCGGGCAGGCCTTTTTAGCCGACGATGTGCCGGGTGATCTGGTGACGGCTGTGCTGACCGATGCCTTGCGCGTTAGATCTTAATGTTATGCATTTTAATCTCGCCGTAGGTCATTGAAATAAAATTATAAAACGGGAATTTATTGCGCCACCGCAAGATCACTTGCACCACGGGCCCCGGACGGGATAGGTAAGGCCATTCCCCTGTGTCAGATGCGAGACCGATGATGAGCGATGCCAACGACGCCTATAATGTCACCGCCGACGAGCTGCGCCAGTTCATCGAACGGTTTGAGCAGCTGGAATCGGAAAAGAAAGACGTTACCGAACAGCAAAAAGAGCTGATGGCCGAAGCCAAGGGGCGTGGCTATGACACCAAGGTGATGAAAAAGGTGATCGCGCTGCGCAAGCGCAAGCCTGATGAAATTGCCGAGGAAGAGGCCGTCTTGGATATGTACAAGGCCGCCCTCGGCATGTCGTAAGGCCAATTCTGGGGGCCATTTCTGGCGCCGATCAGGGCGCCAGAAAGGTGATATCGGCCATCTGGGCGATACGCGCCACGTCTTCGTCGTATAGAGCGGTCATTTCCGCGACGACTTCCGCCGTCCAATCGGGCATCACGATGTCCTGATCCACACGCTCGGGCAGGGCGAATTTGTCGAGGAAGGCCGAAACGATCTTTCGGCGTTGGGTAACGGTTTGCGGCGGGTGGCTGGCCAGATAGGCGCGCATCCGCGTCATGCCTTCGCCCGACATCAGGCTGGCAAGAAGGTCATCCTCGCCGTCAAGCGTCACGTCTGGTGACAGACCGGCCACCGCACGCAAGGCCTCGGGCCACACAAGAGGCGTGTCCTCGTCGCACCAGATCGTCAGCGGCGCGTCAGGGTTGGCGTCGAGAATCCGCTCGATCACATCTGACCAGTGCAGATCAAACGGATCGGCCCCGGCCAGAAACGCCGCATAGCTGGGCGGCTGCAGCTTTTCGTAAAGCTGCGGCAGGAAAGATGCGGGGTTGCGAATGGCGAGGTGAAACTCGGCCTCAATGCCCGGAAAAATCTGGCAAAAGGCCCGCACCCGTTCTCCGGCGGCGGGATAAAGGCGGTCTTTCAGCACATAGTTTGGCAAGGACAGAAAACTGTCCCATGACAGGATCAACCGATCCGCCCGGTCCTCCTCCATGATCTGTTCCAAGATCAGCGCCTGCTCATCGATCGTCGCCGCCTGACCCTTCAGCCGCGTGGCGGTTTCGCGCAGCAAGGTGCGATAGCGCTTTGGGCCCGGCACGACGATTTCGTTTTGCAACAGCACGTCACGGTTCTTTAGCAGGCACCGCAACAGACGCTCATCATCGGTGAAATGTGCCCCAAGGTGATAGGCAATCCGCATAATCTACTCGGCTCAAATTTTGTTTTTCTATGGCACGACTATAATCGCTTTTCTGGACAGGGAAACCGCTTTCCACTAAGCCCAGCCCATGTTGACCAAGCAAAACAGTCGGATTGGGTGGCTCGCCCTCTTGCCAGATCGCTGGACGGTGGCGGCGCTGGTCATTGTGGCGGTCGTGCTGGCACCTTTGGTGGCTGTCCTGTGGATTGCGTTGCATCCGACCGAGAACATCTGGCCGCATCTGCTGTCCACCGTTCTGCCCCGGTATTTCACGACAACGCTGGTGATGATGGCGGGTGTCGGGATCCTCACGGCGGCTGTAGGCACGGGGGCGGCTTGGCTGGTTACCATGTATCGCTTTGCCGGGCGCGGGTGGCTGGTGCATGCGTTGTTGTTCCCGCTGGCCTTGCCCGCCTATGTGGGCGCCTATGCCTTGGTCGATTTTCTGGATTATTCCGGCCCTTTGCAAACCGGGCTTAGGGCGACCTTCGGCTGGCAAGATGCGCGCGATTATTGGTTTCCCGAGATTCGCAGCACTTGGGGTGCGGTTCTGGTGCTGTCCGCCGCTCTTTATCCCTATGTGTATCTCCTGACCCGCCAAGCTCTGCGCGAGCAATCCGGCGGGGTCTATGAGGTCGCGCGCGCGCTTGGCACCGGGGGATGGGGGCTGTTCTGGCGGCTCGGCCTGCCGCTCGCACGCCCCGCCATTGCCGCTGGCGTGGCGCTGGCGCTGATGGAGACGGTGGCGGATTTCGGGACGGTGGCCCATTTCGGGGTGCAGACCCTGACGACCGGGGTGTTTTCAACCTGGCTGAACGGCGGCAATGCGGGCGGGGCGGCGCAGATTGCCGGGGTGATCATGACCCTGATCTTCTTGCTGGTGGCGATGGAGCGCATCAGCCGCCGCAATGCGCGGTTTCACCGCCCCGCCCGCCACGCCCGCCCCATCGAGCCGCAGACCCTGACAGGTTGGCGCGCGGCGCTGGCGTTTGGCCTGTGCCTCATGCCGTTTCTCTTCGGGTTCGTGCTGCCGGTCGGCGTGATGCTGACCCATGCCTTCGACCGGCCCGACGTTTGGATTGCGCCGGGTCTCGGCAGTGCCGCACTCAACACGCTGATCGTTGGGGGCACGGCGGCGCTGATCACCGTGGGTGCTGCGCTTTTTCTGGTCTACGGCGTGCGGATGGCTGGCCGGGGCCTTGCACGGCTGATCCTGCCTGTGACGCTTTTGGGCTATGCCGCGCCCGGGGCAGTGCTCGCGGTGGGGCTTTTGGTGCCGCTGGCCGCCCTTGACCATCGGGTGGCCGATACGATCCTGGCCCTCACCGGAACTGACCCTGGCCTGTTGTTGACCGGCACATCGGCCGCCATCGTTCTGGCCTATGTCGTGCGGTTTTTTGGCATTGCCCAAGGGGCTGTGGATTCGGCCTTTGGCCGCATTTCGCCCAGCCTGCCCATGGCCGCGCGCAGCTTGGGTGAGGGCAACGGGGGCACCCTGCGCCGGCTTTACCTGCCCTTGATGCGCGGCTCGGTCGCCTCGGCCTTGCTGGTGGTGTTTGTGGATTGCGTCAAGGAACTGCCCGCAACGCTGTTGCTGCGCCCCTTCAACTTCAACACGCTGTCGACACGGGTCTATGAACTGGCAAGCCTCGAACGCCTCGGCGAAGCCGCACCCGCCGCCCTCGTGGTCACCGCCCTCGGCGTTGCCGCCGTCGCGCTTTTGGCGCGCACCCACCGCGATCTCTGAGGGGTTGCCAGCGCATAGACATGGCGGTATTTGACGGCTGTGCCCTTATAGCTCAGCTGGTAGAGCACCTGATTTGTAATCAGGGGGTCGCGGGTTCAAGTCCTGCTGGGGGCACCATTTCCGTTCTTACGTTCTCAGATGCCGCGCCAGGTGCAGTGTGCGGGATGAACCTGTGCTACTGATCCACGGAGCGCGGTGGGTCGTAACTCTTTCGCAACTTCACCAAAGGCCAATCGCCCCATGCATCATCTTCGGGTCAGTCTGTACGCGCTGATGCTGGCGGCAGCGGGAATACCGCTTTACATCCACCTGCCGCAGTTCGCCTCGATCAATCTGGGCATTGGTTTAGGTACGGTTGGGGTGATCTTGATGGTGATCCGGGTCATTGATCTGGTGCAAGACCCGTTGATCGGCTGGGCCATCGACCGTTGGCCCAAGGCGCAGCTGGGGTTTGGTCTGATGGCGGCAGCGGGGCTCGCGGTTGGCTTTCCGATGCTGTTCCTGCTGGATCCCGGTCCGGGTGTTGCGGGGCGGTTGGTTGCGGTCTTGGTCTTGTTGTTCACCGCCTACAGCCTTGGCTCCATCCTGCTCTATGGTCGCAGCGCCAGCTTGGCCGAGCGAAGCGGGCCTCAGGGCCTTGTGACGCTGGCCGCCTATCGCGAGGGCGGCACGCTCGCGGGTGTGATTCTGGCCGCGATTGCTCCGGCGGCTTTGGTTGGCTTGGGGGCTGGTGCGCTTGGATATCCGGCGTTTGGCCTGTTCCTCGGGGCGCTGTCCTTGGCTGTGGCCTTGATCACGCTGCCCATCTGGCGGCGACCGGTTCTGCCCGGTGCTGCACCGTCTTTGGCGGGTTTGACCGGGGCAGGGGCCTTGCGACTTTTGGCCTTGGCGCTCGTCAACAGCTTGCCTGTGGCGATCACATCAACCCTGTTTCTGTTTTTTGTTGAGGATCGTCTGGGCCTTGCGGGGCAAGCCGGTCCGCTCTTGACGCTGTTCTTCCTGAGCGCTGGTCTCAGCGTGCCGCTTTGGACGGTGGTCAGTCGACGGATCGGATCGCGGGGCACGTTGTTGATCTCCATGCCGCTGTCGATTGTCGGGTTCATCTGGGCGGCCTTTCTGGGGCCGGGCGATCTGGTGGCTTTTGCGGTGATCTGTCTGGCCGCAGGGGCAGCACTTGGGGCGGAGATGGTTCTTTTGCCTGCGATGTTCTCGGTGGCCCTGACACAGGCGGGGATGCAGGCCTCGCTCGCCTTTGGGATCTGGACCTTTGCGGGCAAGCTTGGTTTGGCACTGGCGGCCTTTCTCGTGATGCCACTTCTGGAGTGGAACGGCTTTGTGCCCGGCCAAAGCAACACCCCGGCGGCGCTGACCACGCTGACGCTAGCCTATGCCGTGCTGCCGTGCATTTTAAAGCTTGGCGCGCTGGGGCTTGTGATGCGCCTGCCGGATGCGCATCTAGAGAGTAAGGGCCCAGCGGACCCCGCTCAGGCCGGAGGATAATCAGGTGAAACTTTACCGCGCCTTGGCCATTATGGCCGCTGTCGTCTTTGGCGCAGCCCATCCGGCTGCCGCCCAAACCATGCTGATCGAGGATTTCACGATGCAGCCAGAAACCCGCTGGCGTTTTTTCGCAGACAGCGTGATGGGCGGGGTTTCAACCGGCCAGCTGGACTTTGCAACCGAAGACGGTCGCCGCCATGCCGTGATGACTGGCCGCGTGAGCACGGAAAACAACGGCGGCTTCATCCAAATCCGGATGGAGCTTGACGCTCCGCCGCCGAAGGATGCAGTGGGCCTGCGATTGGTGGTGCGCGGCAATGACACGCGCTACTTCGTGCATCTGCGGACATCGGGCACGCTTTTGCCGTGGCAATACTATCAAGCGGGCTTTGATGTGACCCGCGAATGGGCTGAGGTCAGGCTGCCGTTTGCAAGCTTTGCCGCCTCGGGTCGGATGTTGCGCGCAACCCCCAACCCGCAAAGCTTGGAGTCGGTCGGCATCGTCGCCTTTGGCCGCGACCATGAGGCAAAGATCGAAGTGCGCGAAGTGGGTTTTTACTGACTGCGGGGCCGCGCGGCGCCCTCACGGCGCTTAAAGCAGAAAGTCACCCTGCGAAGCCCGTGTGAGACCCGAAATCAAAATCTCGCTGTCGGGCCGCGCATCGCCCGTGGCGTCCATCAGCACCAGAACACCGCTTGAGGTGCTTGTCAGCCACAGCGCAAAGGCCTTTGGGCCGGTGGCGCTGTAGGCAAAGGCCTGATCGCCCGCCCGAGTGATGTTGGCATCTATTGCCCGCAGATCAACATCGTCGATCCCACTTCTGAACTGGTAAATCCTGTCGCGCCCCGCTCCGACGGCGCTGTCTGTCAGGCTGCGAAAGACGAAGCGATCAACCTGCGTATCCGCCCCACCAAAAAGCCTATCCTGACCTCCGCCGCCCTCTAGCGTGTCGCGGCCGGTGCCGCCATGGAGGTTCTGGCTGAACCCATTTCCCGTCAGCCGCAGCCCGCCGCCCGTCGCCGCCCGAACCTCCTCAACCGCTTCCGCGGTTGCGAGGGTGTAATGGACTGAGCTGTAGATCACATCGGTCCCGCCACCCGCCCGTTCGATCACCCGATCACCTGTGTGGCGCAGGTGATAGATATCATTGCCGGATCCACCCGTCAGCGTGTCGGCACGGGCGGCATTGCTGAAAAACTGGTTGGCGAGGGAATTTCCTGTCAGCGACCGCCCTGCGCTGCCCATGGCGTAGATCATCTCAACTGAAGAGCCTGCACGGAGGGTGTGGTTGGCATAGGCGTCGATCCTGTCGGTGCCGCCTGCGGTGGCTTCAATCACCTGATCGCCAGTGTGATGAACCGCATAAGTGTCATTTCCGGCGCCACCGATCAGCGTGTCGGGATGGGTGGTGGAAGACACCATCCGGTTGGCCAAGGCATTGCCGGTCAGGGCAACGCCACCGCTGCCAACGGCCACGGTCATAACCTCAACCGACTGGCCTGCGCCCAGCGCATAATTCACCGAGGCGATGATGCGATCCATCCCATCGCCGGGAGATTCCAGCACCACATCCAGCGGGTTGAGCATGTGATAGGTGTCGTCTCCCGCGCCGCCGACTATCAGATTGCCACCATTCACGGCTTCAAAGCGTCCTGCCGCGATGCCCACCGACCCCACCGCCGCCAAAGCTGGCAAGGAGGGCAGGTGGTTCACCAAGGCACCGCTGCCATCGCCGCGCCAGTTTGCCAAAAGGCCGCTTGTCGTGGCCGGGTCGGGGAGGGGGGACCACGCCATGTCCCAGATCTCTTGGGCCGATCGGACCTGATCGAACAGCCGGATATCCCCCACCGAGGCGTGATCCGAGAGCGTCACATCGCCTTGGCTCAAAAGGTTGCGGGTGCCCGGCACGAGTTGCCGTTCGGCCACTCGTGCCCCATCCAACCACACGGTCAATTGCCCGCCAATATCCTCATAGCTGAGGGTCAAGCGGTGTAGATCCCCGTCGAACAGGGCCGCTGGCAGGATGCTGTTCAAAAAGCCATCAACCGCGGCCCCTTCGAACTCCAGCGACCCCAAACCATCGGCGTGGCGGTGCAGCACCAGATTGCCAAAGCGCGCCACAGGGCCGGGGTCATCACTGCTGTCTTGCCGCCAGATCAGGTCGAGCGTGAAGGACGGTTGCAGGAAGAGATCAATCACCGCCGCCTGCAGTGCCGCTCCCGTGGTGGGATTGGTGGAGACAAGGGCAAAGCTTGGCGGAGCTGGCGCGCCGGTCACACTGTCGCCGCGCAGCACATCATTGCCTGCGCCGCCATAAAGCGTATCGCTGCCCGCTCCGCCCTCCAGCGTGTCATGGCCTTGGTCCCCCGAAAGCGTATCGCGCCCGCGATTGCCCCGTAGCAGATTGGCCACCGCATTGCCGGTGATTGCATCGGCGCCACGCCCGCCAAAGGCATGTTCGATCACCGTACCAAAGGCGATGCCAAGATTGCCGAGAAAGCCTCCGATGCTGGAGTGGCTGCCTGCGATCAGGCTGATAGTTTGCGCCGCGCTGTAGCGCGACAGATCCAGCGTATCGATCCCGCCCGCGTCCCAGATCGTCAACATGGGATCAAGGTTCAGATCGAAATCATAGACCGGTCCCGCTGTGGTGCCGAACCCATAGGTGTCTGCACCTGCGCGTGTCGTCAGGTTCGCGCCGTAGATTTGCTGCAGGGCCTTAATATCATGGATCCCAAGCGTATCAGGCCGCAGCGCGCTGGCGCCGGTCTCTTCGGCACCAAAGCGGCTCATCACGGTGAATTGGGCGCTGTCTTGGGCGAAATCGGCGTGGGTTGCGTAGGTGATCGGTCCCACGCCTGCGTAAAGACCCGGCCTTGACAGGCCAAGGCTTTCGCCGATCAGTTGCATCATCATCAGCGCATCGAAACGGCCCAGCAGGGGTGTCTCTGAAGGCAGGGTATAGCCGTTGGTGTTGATCCAGACATCCCCGGCGGCACTGACAAAGCCTGCATCTCCCGGCGCACCCGCCCAACTGGTGGCCCCGTCAGAGGCGCTGAAGTTGCCATATAGAAGCGTGGCCGCGTCGGTATAGCCGCCGCTGTTCACTTCAACAAAGGTCAGCCCCGCCACCTCGCCGAACATCGCCAGAAGGCTGCGCGTCAACTCCATTTGGGTGGGAGTGAACTGGCTGAAACCGGGTTGACCATGGCTGACCGTGTCTGAGAACCCATAGCTCAACGTCACCCCGGCGCCGCGTGCGGGCGACCAGCTGGTGTGGCTGTCCAAGATTCCCGTAATCATCGCCGCATCAAACTGAGCTTTGGGCCCCACTGAGGCCGAGACGGCATAAGCTCCCGTCAGGCTGCCCACAGCGCTGGCTTGCAGATAGGCGCGCCCGGTCTCAACCGCTGTGAAGCGCAAGAGGGCATGTCCATTGGGCAGGCTGTTGTCATCCTCGCCCAGAAGCACGGTGCCATCCGACGCATAAAGCCGAAGGCGGCCATTTTGCAGCGCAGTGGCCCCGATACCCACCATTGCAAAACTGTAGCTTTGGCCCGCCACCAGATCGACCGCGATGAAATCGGCATCGGCCGCCGTGCTGATGCTGCCATGCGCCCAGCCGCCCATTGCCACGGCAAAGCCTGTGGCGGGCGTATTGGGCGCATCCGCGCCCAGCGCGGCTTCGAAACTGGTCGGCATACGGTGCCTCAGATCACGGCTGCGCCACACCGGACCGAGAGCGGGCGGCGCGGCACGTCATGACTGCTCTGCGGGCAAAAGCGTTAACAAAGTGTTAACAGAATCTTAACGGCTTGACGGCGGGGCCGCCGACATGTCCTGGGGGCCTCAGTCCGCGCGCTTACGCACCGCCGAGCCGCAGCCGGGCAAACAACACACAAGCCTCAAGCCCGTTTTGCACAGCCTGCGGATCGCGCCGGCGCATCCAATCCAGCCAAAGCCCATCCAGCGTGGCCATGATCAGATCACTGACCATGGGTATCCGGTCGGTTTTCCAAGGGTCCGAGACCTGATGCAGCAGCTTTTCCAACTGCGCGCGATAGCGGTCGTAAAGCGCACGCTCGGTCTGGGCGATGGTCGGATAGGACATGGCCGCTGACCACAGGTCGATCCGGGTGCGCAGATGCGACATCTCAAGGAACTCGTCCGAAAACCCGGCCTTCAAGAAGGCCTCAAGCCGCTCGGCGGGGGTGGCGCCGGGCATGGTGATCTTGGCATCCGCCGCCACTTGCAGACGTTCCGAGGCCAAAAGGCAGGTTTCGGCCAGCACCTCATCCATATCGGCGAAATGATAGGTGATGTGGCCCAGCGACATCCCAGCCTCGGCGGCGATCTTGCGGGCGGTCAAGTCGGCATACCCCACCCGCTCCAGACAGCGCAGGGCCGCCTCAACAATCTCACGCCGGCGGTCACCGCCCTTGCGGCGGGCCTTCCCCTCTATCACGGGCTGATCCATGGCAATCCTGAATGACAATAGCTTAATAAAAATGCTTCCCTCTTGGCTTTTTGCCCCCATTCGCCCAGAAGGGCAACCTGAACCAGAGAGGCATCATGGCGACAGGTTTCGGTTTCAACCTTCATGCAACAGATGGCGCGGCGCGCACCGGGGTGATCACCACGCCGCGTGGAGAAATCCGCACGCCCGCCTTCATGCCCGTGGGCACCGCGGCGACGGTCAAGGCGATGATGCCCGAGTCCGTGCGCGCGACCGGGGCTGATATCCTTTTGGGCAACACCTATCACCTGATGCTGCGCCCGACGGCAGAGCGTATTGCAGCGCTTGGCGGTTTGCACAAGTTCATGAACTGGGACCGGCCGATCCTTACGGATTCCGGTGGGTTTCAGGTCATGTCGCTGGCCGCCTTGCGCAAGCTCACCGAGGAAGGCGTGCGGTTTTCCAGCCATATCGATGGCTCCAAGCACATGCTCAGCCCCGAACGCAGCATGGAGATCCAAAAGCTGTTGGGCTCGGACATAGTTATGTGTTTTGACGAATGCCCCGCGCTTCCTGCCGATGATGCGACGGTGGCCAAATCCATGCAGCTGTCCATGCGGTGGGCGCAACGGTCACGCGATGCCTTTGGCGACCGTCCCGGCCATGCGCTCTTCGGCATCATGCAAGGCGGCGTGAACCGTGATCTACGAGAAGAATCGGCCAAGGCCTTGGTTGGCATCGGTTTTGATGGCTATGCCGTCGGCGGCTTGGCGGTGGGCGAGGGGCAGGAGGCGATGTTCTCCGTCCTCGACTATGCGCCCGGTTTCCTGCCCGAGGACAAGCCGCGCTATCTGATGGGCGTGGGCAAGCCAGATGACATCGTCGGCGCGGTGGAACGCGGCATCGACATGATGGATTGCGTGCTGCCCTCCCGGTCTGGCCGCACCGGGCAGGCCTGGACACCAATGGGCGCGGTAAACCTGAAGAACGCCCGCCACAAGGATGATCCGCGCCCGTTGGATGCGGCCTGCACCTGCCCAGCCTGCCGCAGCTATTCGCGCGCCTATCTGCACCATGTGGTCAAGGCGGATGAGATCATCGGCTCGATGCTGCTGACGTGGCACAACTTGCATTACTATCAAGACTTGATGCAGGGCATGCGTGATGCCATCGGGGCAGGGCGGCTTTCCGCCTTTGTCGCAGACTTTCACGTACAGCGCGCGGCAGGTGACATTGACCCGGTTTAGCTTTGCTGAAGAGCTTGCGACAAACTGCACATAAATGCAGCTTGTCGCTGCCGCCGACAAAGCGCAAAATGTGATCGACCGGTGCTGTTGACACCCCCACCACCCGCCCCCAGATAAGGGGTCGAGGGAAGGGCCAGAACGTTGCCGATAGACGGGGCGGGGTCCTTCTGCCCGATAAGGAAACGCGACATGACTGATACCTTTGCCACGAGCTACCCGGTGCTTCCGCTGCGGGACATCGTGGTGTTCCCCCATATGATCGTTCCTTTGTTCGTGGGCCGTGAAAAATCGGTCCGCGCCTTGGAAGAGGTCATGGCTGATGACAAGCAGATTCTATTGTCGTCGCAGATCGATCCGTCGATCGATGATCCCACCACCGAAGGCATCTACCGCGTCGGTGTGCTAGCCAATGTGCTGCAACTTTTGAAACTGCCCGATGGCACCGTGAAGGTGCTGGTTGAGGGCAAGGTTCGGGTGCGCATCAGCGAGTTTGTCGAAAACCCCTCGTTCTTTGAGGCGCGCGCGCAGCGTCTGTCTGAAAACCCCGGCGATCAGGCATCGGTGGACGCTTTGGTGCGTGCTGTGGCCGACGAATTCGAACGCTACGCCAAAATCCGCAAGAACATTCCCGAAGAAGCCTTGGGTGCCGTTTCCGAAACCCGTGAGCCGCCGCGGCTGGCCGACCTTGTGGCCGGGCATCTGGGTGTGGATGTGGCGCAGAAGCAGACGCTTCTCGAAACGCTCGACGTGGCGGAGCGGCTGGAGAAGGTCTATGGCCACATGCAGGGCGAGATGAGCGTTCTGCAGGTCGAGAAGAAGATTAAATCTCGGGTGAAAACCCAGATGGAGAAGACCCAGCGCGAGTATTATTTGAATGAGCAGATGAAGGCCATTCAGAAGGAGCTGGGCGATGGTGAGGATGGCCAGTCCGAGCTGAAAGAGCTGGAAGACCGCATCAAAAAGACCAAGTTCTCGAAAGAGGCCCGCGAAAAGGCCGAGGCTGAGCTGAAGAAGCTGAAATCAATGAGCCCGATGAGCGCCGAGGCCACCGTCGTGCGCAACTATCTCGATTGGCTTTTGGGCGTGCCGTGGGGCAACCAAAGCCGGGTTAAGAAAGACCTTGTTGCGGCCCAAAAGGTGCTGGACGCCGACCATTACGGTCTGGACAAGGTCAAAGAGCGGATCGTCGAATATCTGGCGGTGCAGGCGCGCTCGGCCAAGCTGAAAGGCCCGATCCTGTGCCTTGTTGGCCCTCCGGGCGTGGGTAAAACGTCCTTGGGGCGGTCCGTGGCCAAGGCCACGGGGCGCGAGTTCATCCGCATCTCGCTTGGCGGTGTGCGCGACGAATCCGAGATCCGCGGTCACCGTCGGACCTATATCGGCTCGATGCCCGGTAAGATCATTCAAGCGCTGAAAAAGGCGAAAACCACCAACCCGCTGATCCTGTTGGATGAAATCGACAAGATGGGGCAAGATTTCCGGGGTGACCCGGCGTCGGCCATGCTGGAGGTGCTGGATCCGGAACAGAACTCGACCTTCGTCGATCACTATATGGAGGTCGAATATGACCTCTCGAACGTGATGTTCATCACCACGTCCAACTCCTACAACATGCCGGGCCCTTTGCTTGACCGGATGGAGATCATCTCGGTCGCCGGTTACACTGAGGATGAAAAGCGCGAGATTGCGAAGCAGCACCTGTTGCCAAAACAGGTTGAGGCGAACGGTCTGCGCAAGGGTGAGTTTGCGGTGTCTGATGCGGCGCTGACCCATGTGATCCGCTATTACACCCGAGAGGCGGGCGTGCGGAACTTGGAACGCGAAATCGCCAAACTTGCTCGCAAGGCAGTGACGGATATCCTGAAGAAAAAGACCAAGTCGGTGTCGGTCGACGAGGCCAAGGTCGAAGAATATCTTGGCGTTCAGCGTCACCGCTATGGTCTGGCCGAAAAGGAAGATCAGGTGGGCGTGGTCACGGGTCTTGCTTGGACCAGTGTCGGCGGCGATCTCTTGCAGATTGAAGCTCTGCGCTTGCCGGGTAAGGGCCGGATGAAAACCACTGGCAAGCTTGGCGATGTGATGAAGGAATCGATCGAGGCGGCTTCCAGCTATGTCCGCTCGATCAGCCCGCAACTGGGGGTAAAGCCGCCAAAGTTTGAGACGATGGACATTCACGTCCACGTACCCGACGGCGCAACGCCCAAAGACGGGCCCAGTGCAGGCCTTGCGATGGTGACCGCCATCGTGTCGGTTCTGACCGGGATTCCGGTGCGCAAAGACATCGCCATGACCGGCGAAGTCACCTTGCGCGGCAATGCCAGCGCCATTGGCGGGCTGAAAGAAAAGCTTTTGGCGGCGCTTCGGGGTGGGATCAAGACAGTGTTCATCCCCGAGGAGAACGCCAAGGATCTGGCCGAAATCCCGCAGAACGTGAAAGAGGGGTTGAAGATCATCCCGGTCACCCACGTTCGCGAGGTTCTTGCTGCGGCTTTGGTGCGTCAGCCGGAGCCTGTGGAATGGGACGAAGCCGCCGAAGAAGCGGCCGCTGCGGCCCGTCAGGCCGCCGCCCCAATCGGCGCAGGTCAGACCACACATTAAGGCAAGGTCGAAGGATGTGGCGCGCACTATGACAGAGCGCGCCACATTTCGAACTTTTGTGCTGAAAATTGCGGCTTTTCTGTTTCCAGCCAGTAGACAGTGGATGGGTTAAACTGGCATGGTCTGGGCATTCGCCCTGACCGCGCCGAAGATCGATCCGTCGGTCAGCGGTGCCAGCAGAAGGATCGCCATGCCAAGCGCCTCAATCAAAAAACCCGCCTCAACGGCACCTGCCAAGACGTCTGCAAAACCTCCGGCGAAGTCTCCCGCCAAACCCGCGCCCAAGCCAGTCGCAAAGCCAGTCGCACGTGCCGCACCCACGCCGAAGGCGGCGTCTGGAAACAACGTCCCGCCGCCCGAGAGCAGGGACAAGACCTCTTCGAAGCCCGTATCTACAGACACGCCCATGCTGCGCGCGCGCGACCTTGTCGCGCGGGTGGCCGAGGCGACAGGGGCTAAGGTCAAAGATGTGCGTGACACGGTCGAGGCGACACTGGCCGAGTTGGGAAAGGCGCTGGATCAAGGGCAGAGCCTGCAAGTGCCCCCCTTGGGCAAGCTCTCGGTCGCCCCCCGCAAAGGGGCTGACGACACAAGCCCGATCAAGCTGAAACTGCGACGCGCGGCAGACCCTAAGGTCAAGAAAGCATCGAAAAAAGAGGCTCTTGCAGAGCCAGATGAAGCCAGCTAAAAGCCCCCCCATCGGGCGATTAGCTCAGCGGTAGAGCGCTTCGTTCACATCGAAGATGTCAGCGGTTCAAATCCGTTATCGCCCACCATGATAGCGAAAGCGCGCCCTAGCCGGGCGCGCTTTTTGCTTTTTGACCGCAGCGTCTTGACCTTTAGGCAAAGACAAAATCGCTGGCGTCAAACTGGCCCCGCGTCATGCCGCTGACATAGACCGCGCCATTGCCGTAATCGACCCAAGTGCCGCCGACTGCCGCGCTGAAGGCCAGCGCCGAAAATCCGCGCACGCCTTCGACCTGCAGCCGGTCCACGCCGTTTTGAAAGTCACGCAGACTGTCGATGCCGTCCCCTTGCTGGAACACAAAGACATCGGCCCCGCTGCCGCCAAACAGCGTATCACGTCCCGTGCCGCCATCCATCACGTCCCCGCCAGTGCCGCCATAAAGCACATCATTGCCCGCATCACCCGACAGCCGGTCATTGCCAGCCGAGGCGACCAACGTGTCATTGCCGGAAAGACCGCTCAGCCGATCTGCGCCAAGGCCACCGGTCAGACGATCAGCCCCCGCGCCCCCGGTCTGGATCACGCCGCGCGCCTCGAACCCAAGGGTATAGCTGCCGGTTGAGGTGCCAAAGCCGCCCGCTGACAGAAAGAGATGGGTGGTCTGATTGGCGACGAAGTTGAGCCGCGCATTGCTGCCCGGACCGCTGTCATCATCCGACCCGATCAACCGGCCATTGGCATCATAAAGCCGCAGATAGGCGTCCAGCGACGACCCGGCGGCGGCATTCACCGTAACGTTGTAGCTTTGTCCCGCCTGCACATCGATGCGGAACCAGTCCATGTCTCGGGGCAGGGCGATAGCACCGCTGCCCGTGGCGTTCAGCGCCAGATGCGCATCGGTTCCGGTGTTGGCGGCAAAGTCGCTGGCGACCCCTGCCGTCACTGTGCTTCCCGCACCGATCGCGGCCACGCTGTCATAGCCGACAAAGCGCAGTTCACTGGCCAAAAGGGTATTGGCGCTGGTCACAGAGGCGTTGGCTACAAGCCCGGCCTGCCATTGCACGGCGGTCGTGCCGAATTGCACATGCAGATGGGTGCCGCTGCGGGCACCCGTATTGCCCACTTGGCCTAGCACATCACCTTCTTCGACGACCGAGCCGAGTGTCAGCGGCACCGACGCTTGGCGCAGGTGAAAATAGGAGGAGTAGAATACCCGGCCATTAATCACATGTTCCAGCGTGACGAAGTTGCCGACGTTAGAAGGGCCAAGTGACGGATCTCCGGCAAAGGAGGCAGGCCTGCCGTCCACCACCGTCTCTCGCATCGCCACCACACGGCCCGCCGCGACCGCCAGAACCTGCTGGCCAAAATCCAGATCGAAGTCATAGGCGAAATGCGTGCCACCGGTGTGGCTAAAGCCATTGCCCACGCCTTGCGTCACCAGGGTTGTCCCGGCAAAGGGCAGGCGGATCAGCGTTTGTACCATCTTCCACTCCACTCAATGGCCCAGGCTCACCCCGCCTTCCAAGGGGACAGGGCCAGCTGTCACACGAAGGCTGGGCCAGATTTGGGCGAAAGGCGGGCCGCTAAGCAATATCAGCGCGGTGATAGGTGCTTGCCGCGCGAGGGTAGCTCTGCTAATTCGCGGCGCGGGGGCGGTTAGCTCAGTTGGTAGAGCGTCTCGTTTACACCGAGAATGTCGGGGGTTCGAGTCCCTCACCGCCCACCATCCCCTTTGCACAATCTCTGCGCGCCAATGTTGATGGGCCGACGGCCCCGATTGGCCTATGTTTGTCAAAAGCCATAGGAGCGCGCCGATGAGTTGGAATCCCATTCTTGACCCGTCCATCCCGATCGGGGACGCGGTGGATGCGATTGAGACGGTCATCGTGCCGCGCGCCCGGGATCTGGGTGGGTTCGAGGTGCGCCGGGCATTGCCCTCGGTGGGCAGGCAGATGGTGGGGCCGTTCATCTTCTTTGACCAGATGGGCCCCGCCGAGTTTCTGACGGGCCAAGGCATTGACGTTCGGCCGCACCCCCATATCGGTCTGGCCACGGTGACCTATCTTCTCAAAGGTCGCATGCATCATCGGGACAGCCTTGGCACCGATCAATGGATCACGCCCGGTGAGGTCAACCTGATGACCGCAGGCCATGGCATCACCCATTCCGAGCGCACCGATGGCCCGATGCGCGCTGCGCCCCATGCGATGTTTGGGCTGCAGACTTGGCTTGCGCTGCCCTTGGCCGCGGAAGACAGCGCGCCCGCCTTCTACAACGCGCCAGAAAGCGCGCTGCCGGTGCTGGAGGGCGAGGGCAAGACGGTGCGGCTGATTCTTGGGCAGGCATGGGGTGCCGGCGCGCCGACACCAACGATGTCCGGAACCTTCTATGCCGATGCCACGCTTGCCTCAGATGCCACCTTGCCCTTGCCCGACAATCACGAGGATCGCGGCATTTATATTCTCTCCGGTTCGGTGATCTCGGGCGGGGTGGAACATGAAGCCGGGCGCATGCTGGTGTTTCGTCCCGGCGATGCGCTTTCGGTGCGGGCAGGCGGGCAGGGCGCGCGGCTGATGCTGCTCGGTGGGGCCACGATGGAGGGGCCGCGCCACATCTGGTGGAACTTTGTCGCCTCGTCAAAAGAGCGGATTGAGGCCGCCAAGGAAGCCTGGCGCGCGGGCGATTGGGCGCATGGGAGGTTTCGCCTGCCCCCGGGCGATAACGCCGAATTCACCCCCGCGCCGGAACGCTGATTTTTCGCGGCTTTCCCGCTTGACGCCGCCGCGGGCGTTCCGTAATACCCAGCCCACGCCGGGGCTGACCCGGGGTAGATGATGCGCGGTGGTAGCTCAGTTGGTTAGAGTACCGGCCTGTCACGCCGGGGGTCGCGGGTTCGAGCCCCGTCCACCGCGCCAGTCATCCCCAGTCAGCCTTTGCCGAGAAAATGCGCGGTGGTAGCTCAGTTGGTTAGAGTACCGGCCTGTCACGCCGGGGGTCGCGGGTTCGAGCCCCGTCCACCGCGCCACTTTCCCGAAATGAGCCCCGCCTTGTGCGGGGTTTTTTCATGTCTTACGCAGGACTTGCGGGGCAGGGGTTTTATACATACGTAAAATAGAATATGTACGGTAAAACCCTAAGGAGCCGACATGGCGATTCTCGATCAAATTCCGATCAGCTTGATCGTGCTGGCCTGCCTGACCCTTGGGTTGGCCCCGTTCTTTCCCGAGCCGCATATCTGGGAAAAGCTGAAAATGCTGTTTGCGGGCAATTTGGTAAAGCCGGTGGATGTCTTTGACATTTTGATGCACGCAGCCCCGTTCGCGGTGCTCGGCCTCAAGCTCTTGCGTATGACGCGCGGGTAACTCCTCGTCGGCTTCGCCGCTCGTCGTGGGTGACCTTGACGAGAAGACGAAGTCGCCCGAGGAAAGGCGGTCACAGCGTCATGCGATAGCGGATATGCCCGTCATCGGCGGTAAAGCTGTCATAAAGCTTGCGCGCGGTGTCATTGCTGGCCTCGGTGTTCCAATAAAGCCGCTTCCAGCCTTGTGACCGGGCGTAATCGGCCAGATCCTGCAACAGGGCCCGACCCACGCCTTTGCCGCGTGCATCGGCTGACACGAACAGATCTTCTAGATAACAATCATCCCCCATCACCCATGTGGAGGGGTGATGCTGATGGATCGCAAAGCCCAAGACTTCCGGCCCCTCAAAAGCCAGCCGCACCTTCAGCGGGCTTTCGGGGTCCATCAGTCTTTTCCATGTAAAATCCGTGATGTCCGGGGCAAGGCTCATGTCGTAATGGTCCAGAAACCCAGCCCAAAGCTGCCGCCACGCCGCCTCATCCGCAGGCTCTGCCCAACGGATGATCATGCCAGCTTCTCCAACAGCCGCGCCCAAGACCGGATGCCCTTGTGGAAGCACTCAAGGTCATATTTCTCATTCGGGGAATGAATTTGGTCATCATCGCGGCCAAATCCCAAAAGCATCGCATCCATACCCAGATAGATCTTGAAATAGCCCGCGATCGGGATCGACCCGCCGCAGCCAACATAGGCCGCCGCCCGGCCCCATTCCTCGCCCAAGGCCGCGCGGGCGGCTTCAAAGGCGGGATCTTCAATCGACATCAACCCGGCGGGCGAATTGCCGTGGCCTTTCCAATCGATCGTGCAATCGGCGGGCAATTGCGCCTCTACCCATTTGCGGAACTGGATGCGGATGGCATGGGGGTCTTGATCGCCCACAAGCCGGAACGACACCTTGGCATGGGCCTCAGCCGGCAGCACGGTCTTGAACCCGTCGCCGGTATAGCCGCCCCAGATGCCGTTAATCTCGGCCGTTGGGCGCGACCAGATCATCTCCAATGGGGTGCGGTCCTGCTCGCCTGCGGGCACCGACAGGCCGACATCGCCGAGGAAGGTTGCATGGTCAAAGGCCAAGGCCTGCCATTGGCTACGGATCGCATCGGGAAGCTCGGTCACCCCGTCATAGAACTGCGGAATGGTGATGCGCCCCGTCGCATCATGCAGGCCCGCCAGAATGCGGCTGAGAACCCGGATCGGGTTCTGCGCCGCCCCGCCATACATGCCGGAATGCAGGTCCTTATTGGCGGCGTGAATGGTGAACTCTTCGCCCAAAAGCCCGCGCAGCATGGTCACAATCGCGGGAGCGGTGTCTTGAAACAACCCTGTGTCGCAGATCAGGGCGATCTGGGCTTTCAGCTCATCCGCGTTTTCTTGCAAGAAGGGGATGAGGCTCGGCGAGCCAGATTCCTCCTCGCCCTCCAGAAAGATCGTCAGGCGGCAGGGCAAGGTGCCGTGCACGGCCTTCCAAGCCCTGAGCGCCTCGAGAAAGGTCATCAGCTGGCCCTTGTCATCAGAGGCGCCGCGTGCGCGAATGACCTTGCCCTTGGGCGTGTCTTGCAGTTCCGGATCAAAGGGGTCGCGGTCCCAAAGCGACAGCGGGTCAACGGGTTGCACGTCGTAATGGCCATAGAACAACAGATGCGGCCCGCCGTTTCCACCATGGGCCACCACCATCGGATGGCCCGGTGTGAGGCGGGCGCTGGCGTCAAAGCCCAAGGATTTCAGATCCTCGACCAGCCAATCCGCGGCGCGGGCGCAATCGGGCTTGAAGGCCGGATCGGTGGAAATCGACGGGATCCGCAACAGCGCCATCAAACGCTCCAGCGCCTGCGGCAAGGAATCGTCGATCTTCGAAAGCACGGCCTCAAGCGTCATCTGGGTCTCTCCGGGTCTGATGGGCGGGGGCGAGCCTATCAGGCGTTTGGGGACTGTCCAGAGGGCAGGAGTTGCGCTACATCGCGGCGCAAGGACCACCAGCCCGGACATTTGCCATGATCCTCACCCGTTCCGCCTTTGCGCTCGTTTTGGTCAGCGCGGCACTTGCCAGCCCCGCTTGGGCCGAGCCGATGACCGGCAAGGCGGCCAAGAAGCTCTTGTTCGCCCCGGTCACGGCCGAGGTTGAAATCCTGCCTGAGGCGGGGCTTTCCCAAGATATGGCAGATGCCTTGGCGATGGTGGGTGAGGGGCAGCCCTATTACGGGGCGGTCGCCATTGCTCCCGAAGAAGGGCTGATGTCCGAGGCCACAGTTGCGGCCGCGAATTTTCATGACACCACGGCGGCCGGGGTTGCCGCCTTGGCCGAATGCAATGCCAAGAAGACAACCGCGCAAGACTGCGTCTTGGCAGCCTACATCCGCCCCAAAGGCTGGAAAGAGGCGGGGTTTGGCCTGTCATCGGATGCCACGGCGGCCTTCAAGGACTATGACAGAAAAACCGGGGCATTTGCCATATCGGTCATCACCGGGGCCTTTGGCATGGCGGCAGGTGAGGGCTCAGCCGAAGCCGCGCTCGTCAATTGTGCGGCTAAGAATGACAAGGCGACCGATTGCGCACTGGTCATCGCCAACTGACCTTCTCGAGTGAGGCCCGACACAAAGCTACATTTGGCAGAGACAATTTGCCCCGTTGCCGGCCGCGCCGGTTGATGCAAGTCAAGGCGCAGCTTCAATGCCTGTGTCACGCCTCTTGAGCGACACTTTGACCAAGGAGACGCCGCGCTTGTCCCGTTCGACACAGGCGCGCGCCCCAGGAGACGACGATGAACTACGATGCCGCCCTTGATACCGCGTTGAACCGCCTGCACGACGAAGGCCGCTACCGCACCTTTATCGAGATCGAACGCGCGCGCGGCCAGTTTCCTCATGCGGTCTGGACCAAACCGGATGGCAGCCACAAAGACATCACCGTCTGGTGCGGAAATGATTATCTTGGCATGGGCCAGCACCCAGAAGTTTTGGCCTCCATGCATGAGGCGCTGGATGCCACCGGGGCAGGCTCTGGCGGCACGCGCAATATCTCGGGCACCACGGTTTATCACAAGCGGCTTGAGGCCGAGATCGCTGATCTGCATGGCAAAGAGGCGGCTTTGGTGTTTTCCTCGGCCTACATCGCCAATGACGCCACGCTTTCGACGCTGCCTAAGCTGTTTCCTGGCCTGATCATCTATTCCGACGCCCTGAACCACGCCTCGATGATCGAAGGTGTGCGCCGCAATGGCGGGGCCAAGCGGGTGTTTCGGCACAATGACGTGGCCCATCTGCGCGAATTGATCGCGGCGGATGATCCGGCTGCGCCCAAGCTGATCGCCTTTGAATCGATCTATTCGATGGACGGCGATTTCGGCCCGATCAAAGAGATCTGCGATCTGGCCGACGAGATGGGCGCGCTGACCTATATCGATGAGGTGCATGCGGTGGGCATGTATGGCCCGCGCGGGGCCGGGGTGGCGGAACGCGATGGCCAAATGCACCGCATCGACATCATCAACGCGACGCTGGCCAAGGCCTATGGCGTGTTCGGCGGCTATATCGCGGCCAGCGCGAAAATGATCGATGCTGTTCGGTCTTATGCCCCGGGCTTCATCTTCACCACCTCTTTGCCGCCCGTGGTGGCAGCGGGGGCGGCGACCTCGGTTCGGGTGTTGAAAACCGCCCAGCATTTGCGCGATGCGCAACAGACCAATGCCCGCATCTTGAAGATGCGCCTCAAGGGGTTGGGCCTGCCGATCATTGACCACGGCTCGCACATTGTGCCCGTGCATGTGGGCAACCCGTTGCATTGCAAGATTCTGTCCGACATGCTGTTGGATCAGTTCGGAATTTACGTCCAGCCGATCAACTTTCCAACCGTTCCACGGGGCACGGAACGACTGCGGTTCACCCCTTCGCCCGTGCATGACGCCCGTCAGATCGACCACCTTTTGAAGGCGATGGACAGCCTCTGGGGGCACTGTGCGCTGAATCGTGCCGAGATTTCGGCCTAAGTCGTTTCCCTATATGCAAAATCGCTTGCTGCGTGTTAAGAAATCCCAAATACGTCAAAAAATGAAGTCGCAACGGTCGGCGGCTTTTCGGGGCGAATGGTTCGATGGAGCAGGTTGAATGATCGGGCGGTGGGCGAAACCATCAGCACCAGAGGCCCCGAGGCCGATGGGCTTTGACGATTTCGACGTGCGCTTGGGCGACCTGATGCGCGGAGAGCGCGCGACCTTGGGCAAATCGCTTTTGGACGTGCAGCGCGACCTCAAGATCAAAGCCAGCTACATCGCAGCGATTGAAAACGCTGACATTTCTGCTTTTGATTCCCCCGGCTTCATCGCCGGGTTTGTGCGCTCTTACGCACGCTATCTGGGCATGGAGCCCGATCACGCCTTTGAACGGTTTTGCCGCGAGGCGAATTTTGAAGTGGCACATGGCATGTCTGCTGCGGCCTCATCGAGCACGATGACGGCCAAGCGGGCGCGGACCGAAGCGGGGCGCGATTCGCTCTCGTCAGGGTCGATTGTCTTTGGGCAGCCGCAAGAAAGCTGGTTCAGCCGTGTCGAACCCGGCGCGCTTGGGTCCTTTGCTGTGCTGGTGGCCCTGATCGGTGCACTTGGCTATGGTGGCTGGTCGATCTTGCAAGAGGTGCAGCGCGTGCAGCTGGCGCCGGTGGATCAGGCGCCGAATGTGGTGGCCGAGATTGACCCGCTGGGCAATGTCACCCCGGTGCCGAAAGACCTGCCCGCGGAAACCGCCGATGCCGGTACGACGGGCGTGACCGCCGACCCGCTGGCGCGCTTGGCGCGTCCGCAGGTTTTGGATGTGCCGGTCATGACCTCGCGTGATGGCCCGATTGCGGCGATTGATGTTGACCGCGCCGGGACATTGTCCAGCGCCGATGCAACGCAACCCGGTGTTGCGCCCGCAACCGGAGCGGCTGTGCAGGTTGTCGCCGAAGTTAATCCCGGTGTCGAGATTTTGGCCGTGCGCCCATCTTGGGTACAGGTGTCTGCCGCTGATGGCACGGTTCTCTTCGAGAAAATCTTGGATGCGGGTGAGCGCTACTCGGTTCCGCTTTTGGAAGATGCGCCGCTCTTGCGGTCGGGCAATTCGGGGTCGGTTTATTTCTTGGTCAATGGCCAGACCTTCGGGCCAGCGTCGCCTGGAGCCAATGTGGTGAGAAACCTCGCACTATCGGCTGAAAATCTGAGCACCACCTACACTGTTGCAGATCTTTCGGTTGATGCAGATCTCGCAGAGATCCTGAACGTTGCAGATGCGGGCGACAGCACCGGCACAGTTGGTCCCGCCGAGGCGCCCATCGAATAATACCCCTGCGTGGCGTACCTATGGCTCCGGCGGCATTGCCCCGGAGCTTTTTGCTGTCTATCTAGAGATCAGACCACGAGGGCTTTCTTTATGACGCACAATCCCATCCGTCCCTGGCGCAACATCGAACGGCGCGTGTCGCGGCAAATCCATGTGGGCAAGGTGCCGGTTGGCGGCGATGCGCCGATTGCCGTGCAGACCATGACCAACACGCTGACCCATGATGTGAAAGCCACGTTGGAGCAGATCCAGCGTGCCGCGATCGCAGGTGCGGATATCGTGCGGGTGTCGACGCCCGACGTGGAATCAACCGCGGCGCTGCGCGAGATTTGCCGCGAAAGCCCGGTTCCCATCGTGGCCGACATCCATTTCCACTATAAGCGTGCGATTGAAGCCGCCCAAGCTGGTGCTGCCTGTCTGCGGATCAACCCCGGCAACATCGGCGACGCAAAGCGCGTGGCCGAGGTGGTGAAGGCTGCGAAAGATCACGGCTGCTCCATCCGCATCGGGGTGAATGCCGGGTCATTGGAAAAGCACCTCTTGGACAAATATGGCGAGCCTTGCCCTGATGCGATGGTGGAATCTGGGCTCGATCACATCAAGCTTTTGCAAGACAACGACTTTCACGAGTTTAAGATCAGCGTGAAAGCCTCTGACGTTTTCATGTCTGCCGCCGCGTATCAGCAACTCGCCACCGTCACCGATGCCCCGATCCATCTGGGCATCACCGAGGCGGGGGGGCTGATTTCCGGCACTGTGAAATCGGCCATTGGTCTGGGCAGCCTTCTGTGGTTCGGCATTGGCGATACGATCCGTGTGTCGCTTTCGGCTGACCCTGTGGAAGAGGTGAAGGTCGGGTTCGAGATTCTTAAGTCTCTGGGCCTTCGCACCCGTGGCGTCCAGATCATTTCCTGCCCTTCCTGCGCGCGCCAAGGCTTTGACGTCATCAAGACCGTCGAGATTTTGGAAAAACGACTGGAGCACATCAAGACCCCGATTTCGCTGTCGATCATCGGCTGCGTGGTCAATGGCCCCGGTGAGGCGCTGATGACCGATATCGGTTTTACCGGCGGTGGCGCGGGGTCGGGCATGGTCTATCTTGCGGGCAAGCAAGATCACAAGCTTGGCAATGACCGGATGGTGGAACACATAGTGGAGCTGGTCGAGGCTAAGGCCGCCGAGATGGAAGCGGCTGCCAAGGACTGACGGGTTGGCTTAGGGGTTGGCTTTCAAACGCATCGCCAAGCCCAAAGCCATGGCGCCATACACAGAAACGCCCAGCAACAGGGGCACCTGTGTGCCGTCAAACATCAGCCCCACCGGCACGGCCAACACCACCGACACCACCGTGGCAATCGCCGACGTGACCGAGGCCGCCATCCCAGCGACGTGGCCCACAGGCTCCATCGCCAGCGCGTTGAGATTGCCCAGCGTCAGCCCCATGACCGCAAACAGCACAATCGACCACAGGATATGCAGCGCAAAGCCGCTGCCTTCGGGCATCACGGCGACCAGCCCCAGATAGGCCAGCGTCAACGCCAAAAGCGCGCCATAGGTCACCGTCACCATCCGCCGCATACCCAGCCGCATCACCAGACGCGCGTTCAGGATCGAGCCGACCATCGAGGCCATCGCGATCACCCCAAACCAGAGCGGGAAACTGTCACCGCGGCCAAATAGGTCTGAGAAAATTCCCTCCATCGAGGAGAGCGTGGCAAAGAGCATCCCCATGGTCAGCGCCTGCGCCGCGATCGATATTTGCACCACCCGGTGGGACAGAACCTCGGCGCTTGCCGCGACCAAGGCATGCCAAGACAAGGGTCTACGCGCCTCTCGCGGCAAGGTTTCGGGCTGGCGCAGTGTGAACCAGCCCATAACCAAGAGCGCAAAGGCGACATAGGCCACAAAAATTGCCTGCCACCCGGCCAAGGCAATCACGCCTTGCCCCATCAGGGGCGCCACGGCGGGCACAAGGGTGAAGATCATCATCGCAAAGGACATGATCTGCGCCATCTCACGGCCCTTGAACATATCGCGCACCATCGCGATTGACACCGTGCGCGGTGCCGCCGCCCCAATGCCCTGAACGACACGGGCGATCAGCAAGGTCTCAAGGCTGGGGGCGGCCCAGCAGGCCAAAGCGGCGAAGATATAAAGCACAAATCCCGCAAGGATGGTGGTTTTGCGGCCAAAGGCATCGGACAACGGCCCGGCAAACAGGGTGCCCAAGCCCATCCCCAGAACGAAGGACGTGATGACAAGTTGCGCCTTGTTCGGATCCTCGGGCGAGAGGTCCAGCGCAATCTGCGGCAACGCGGGCAGCATCGCGTCAATCGAGATCGCGATTGTGGCAAACAACAGCGCGAGAAGCGCAATGAACTCGTTGCGCGAAGGGGTCTTGGTCATCATCTCACCTTGGGCCAGCCCTGCGGCCCGTTTCCGTCCGCCTGATGCGCGCATCGCGTGGCAAGGTCCAGCGGAAACGCGGCGCGGTTAGTCTGCGGCCTTGGCCTTTTCAACCAATTCCTCGATCACCCGGCCCCAAACCTCAGGGGGCTGCGCGCCCGAGACGACGTATTGCTGCGCGATCAGAAAGGTCGGCACGGCGCTAACCCCTTTGGCGCGGGCGTCGGCGTCGCGGGCGCGGATATCATCGGCGTCGGCGTCACTGGCCAAAAGCCGGGCTGTCACCGCCCGGTCCATGCCAGCCGCCGCCGCGATATCGGCCAGAACGCCCGCATTGCCGATATCGCGCCCCTCGCGCCAATAGGCGCGCATGATGGCCGAGACCACGGCCGTCTGCCGCCCCTCAAGCCCCGCCCAATGGATCAGCCGGTGTGCGTCCAGCGTGTTGGGCATCCGCCGGGGTGTGTCCGGGTCAATTTCGGCCCCTGCAGCGCGGCTTGCCTCTTTCAGCCGCAAATGTATCTGGACCAAGCGGTCCTCTCCAAACTTCGCAGCCAGATAGTCGTGCTTGTCCACGCCTTCAGCGGGCATATCGGGGTTCAGTTGGAACGGGTGCCATTCAATGCGAAACGGGTGGTCGGCATGGGCCTCAAGCGCGCGATCGAGATTGGCCTTGCCGATATAGCACCAGGGGCAAACCGGATCGGAGAAGATATCAAGCCTGATCATCATGGGCGTCCTGCAGGGCGGCGCGCAGGGCGCGGCGGTTGAGTTTGAGGTTGGCATTGCGCGGCAAGTGGTCCAGCCGGACCCAAAGCCTTGGCTGTTTATAGCGCGCCAAATGGGTGTTGGCATGGGCGGCAAGCGCAGGCTCTTCGGCCGTGCCGAGATAGGCGCAGGCCAGAATTCGGGTGCCGGGGGCGACCTCCACCTCGGTCACAGCGCAGTCGGTCAGACCGGGGCAGGTGGCCATGGCCGCCTCTACCTCTTGCGGAGCGACGCGAAAGCCGCCGGGGTTCAGAATGTCATCGGCCCGGCCCAGATGGCGCAGAGCGCCCTCAGGTGTTTCCTCAACCAGATCGCCGGTCACGAACCAGTCACCCTGAAAGCGGCTGGCGGTTTCAGCCTCGGCTCCCAGATAGCCCAGCATCAATCCCGGATCGCTGCGATGCACCGCCAGAACGCCGGGCTGGCCTTGGGGCAGGGGCGCGCCATTGGCATCCAGAACCGCAATCTGGCGGCCCGTCTGGGCAAAGCCTGAGGCACCCTCAGGGGCTGGGCGCTTGGGGCTGCCTGAGATGAAAGTGGAACATTCGGTCATGCCAAGCGCCTCGTGCAGATCGCTGCCCGTCACGTCCCGCCACTGGCGGCGCAGCGCGGGGGCCAGCGCCTCGCCCGCCGCCAAGCCGTGCCGCAGCGCGGGCAGGGGCGGCAGGGCCGTTTTCAGCATCTGGCGAAAGATCCCCGGCGCACCGGCCAAGATCGTCGCGCCATGGCGAGCCGCCAAACCGCCAAGATCGCCCGCCGCCGTACCCGGCGCTGGCACCAGCGCTGTGGCCCCGTTCACCCAAGGGTCCAAAAGCCCGGTGCCCAGCGTGAAGGTCCAGTTCATGGCACCCGCATGCAACAGGCGGTCGGTGGGGCCCAGCCCCTCCCAGCCTTGATGCATCATGCCCCGCGCCCAGAGCGCCCGATGCGCGTGCTGCACCGCCAAAGCACGGCCTGAGGTGCCCGAGGTGAACACGATATAGGCCAACCGGTCCGGGTCGCCCATCTGGTAAGCGCATGGGGCAAGGCGCTGCATCGCCATCAGATCGGCGGCAGGCAGTACCGGGGCCACGCAGTCAGGCAGGGCAATCCCCGCATCAGCCACCACCAGGGCAGGCGCGACAAGCGCGGCCATCCGCGTGATCTCGGCCTCGGTCAGCGCGGCGGCCGTTGGCACGGGCACAAAGCCCGCCGCAATCGCCCCAAGATAGGCCAAGGGAAAGGCCGCCGAATTGCCCAAGCGCAGCAAGATACGGCTGCCCGGTGCAAGCCCCAGGCCCAAAAGCCCGGTGCCAATGCCACGCACCGCAGCCTCGATCTGAGAATAGCTCCAGACCTCCGTCCGGTCGGCATGCATGATCTCAAGCGCCGGCTTGTCGCCCAAATCACTGGCATGATGCAGTGCATGGGTGGCCAGATTGAACGGGGCAGGGCAGCTTGGGAATTCCATGCGCCATTGCTAGCTTGGGCCTTCGCAGGCTTCAATGGGTCATGGTGCGCAGAAGCAATGCCTCGGCACTCTGGGGTTGAACCGCTGGGCCTTTCAGGCTAGGGCGTGCCCTATGTCGAGTGACCCCAAAAAGCTGATCCGCATCGCGCGGGAAACTGGCGATCAGGCCGGGGCCGAGGCGCTTGACCTTGGCCTGCGGGTGCGTGATCTTCGCAAGGCTAAGGGTTGGACGCTTGAGCAAGCGGCGGTGCAGGCGGGGCTCGCACGATCGACCTTGTCAAAGATCGAAAACGGTCAAATGTCACCCACCTATGAGGCGCTGAAGAAACTGGCGCAGGGCATGGGCATGTCGGTGCCGCAGCTGTTCACGCCGCCCGCCAAGCCTCAAGCCACCGCGCGCATGGCGGTGACCAAGATGGGCGAAGGGCAGGGCCATGCCACCACCACCTATGAGCACGAGCTGCTGGCGGGCGCGCTGACCAAAAAGCAGATGCTGCCCTACCGCGCCACCATTCGCGCCCGTGACCTTGAGGAGTTCGATGGCTGGGTGCGCCATGATGGTGAGGAGTTTCTTTATGTCCTCACCGGGGTCGTGCGGCTTTACACCGAGTTTTACGAACCCGTCGAGTTGCGCCGTGGCGACAGCGCCTATTACGACGCTTCCATGGGGCATAACGTGATTTCGGTTTCAGATGATGACGCCACGCTGCTGTGGGTCACCTCGCTGGCGTAAGAGGCCACGGCGGACAGGGCATGCCTATCTGATCTCGGTCAAGAAGAAGGCGGCCCCTTAGGGCCGCCCGATGCTCAGTTTCCAATCCAGCCCTGAACGGTGCGTGCCCCGCTCGAGACGTCTTCACCGACGCCCGAAATGGTGTTGCAGGCCGTCAGGCTGGCAAGGATGGCCAGTGCGAGAGCGATCTTCTTCATTCTTCCACCCAGAATGTTTCAGTATAGAACCCAGGGAACACCCCATAAATGGGCAGGTTTGCGGGATAGGTCAAGCGCGCGTCATGCGCAAGACGTGCCCGGTCCGAATACCAGATCGGCACCACATAACGCCCAGCGGTCAAGACACGATCCAACGCCTGCACAGCCGCACGATATTCGTCGGGATCGGCCGTTTGCAGCATAGTGGTGATCATGGCATCCACCGCAGGCGAGGTGATGCCGGCCAGATTGCGCGATCCGGGCACCGAAGCTTCGGCCGCACCCCAGTACAGCACCTGTTCATTGCCCGGCGACAGCGACAAAGACCGCACATAATGGGTCATGTCAAAGTTGAAATCGGTCACCCGCTGTTTGTACATCGCGGCATCCACCGTCGCGATCCGCGCCTCGATCCCCAGCCGCGTCAGGGCCTGAACATAGATATTGGCCGCTGCGATCAGATCGTCCGATCCGTTTTGCAACAAGATCTCAAAGGCAAAGGGCGCGCCCGCCGCATCGACGAGACGGCCGTCTTGCACCGTCCAGCCCGCTTCTTCCAACAAGGTCACAGCGGCACGAAGGTTCTGGCGGTTGGCCTCGCTGCCATCAGACACCGGCAGGGCATAGCCTTCGATCGTGCCGGGCGGCAGATCGGCGGCAAATGGGGTCAGAAGCTCCAACACCCGACCGGAAGCTGGGTTGGCCATATCACCCGACAACTGCGAATTGGAGTAATACGAAGCAATCCGGGGCAGGGCGCCGCCGTTCAGCGTGCTGTTGATGAGTTCAAAGTTGAACGCGAGGGTCATGGCCTCGCGCACGCGCCAATCGGCAAAGAGCGGCTTGCGCGTGTTCATCGCAAAGCCTTCAATCCCCGAAGGGCGCTGATGGGGCAGTTCGGCCAGCTTGACCTTGCCCTCGCTGACAGCGGGGAAATTGTAATTGGTCAGCCATTTGGCGGGATTGCTTTCCAGCCACAGAGACAGCTCACCCGCGCGAAATGCTTCGAACACCACGCCGGCGCCGCCAAAATACTCGACGGTGATCTCGTCGAAATTGTGCAGACCGCGGTTGAAGGGCAGATCCTTGCCCCACCAATCTGGGTTCTTGCGATAGGTGATCGTTTGCCCCGGCTGGGCATCGGCCACAACATAAGGGCCCGAACCGATCGGTGCCTCAAGACTTGTCTCGTCAAAGGGCCGGTCCTGCCATTGCGCCTTTTGCAAGATCGGGCGCAGGCCAAGGATCAATGGCAATTCACGATCCTCGGTGTTGAAGGTAAACTTTACCGAACGCGGACCGGTCGCCTCGGCCGATGCGATCTTTTTCCACGCCGTGTGATAGCGCGGGCTGCCCAGCGTGCCGAGCGTTTCAAATGACCACAGCACATCCTCGACCGTCACCGGATTTCCGTCTGAGAATCGGGCACCTTCCCGCAGGGTGAATTCGACGAAGGTGCGGGCTGCATCGGTATCAACCGTCTCGGCCAAAAGACCGTAAAGCGTGAAGGGCTCATCGATGGAACGGCCCATCAGCGTCTCAACCGTCAATGCCGACAACTGGCTTGGGGCCTGCCCTTTGACGATGAACGGGTTCAGCGAATCGAATCCCCCCGATTCGCCCAAGACCAGCGTGCCGCCTTTGGGCGCATCGGGGTTGGCATAGGGCAGAGACACAAAATCAGGTGGGAGGGCGGGTTGGCCATACATAGCTATGCCATACATAGGCTCGGCCCGGGCAAATCCAGCTGAGAAAGCTCCCACGGAGCCAAGCGCGATGACGACCAGGGCCTTGATGCCACTGCGTGCAAAATGCTGTTTCATTCCGGCAACAATCCCTTTTTGCCTGCGTTATCAGCCTCCTTGTTACGCTGGCCTTTGATGGGATGCAAATTTTTGGCTTGGATCGGGTGTCGATGAGGGCTATAACAGTGTCACTGCTCGATAGGTTTCTTGCCTGTATGAAACCTGCCTCAACGACTTAACGCCGGCTTCGTGCCGGCGTTTTTTTTGGCGCATGGTGTGGGATCGGTCGACAGGTCTCTCTGTTTATCTCGCGCGACGGGTGCTGGATGTCTCAGCGCAAAGAAAACGGCCCCTTGCGCAAAAGAGGCCGAGGCACCCTAGATTGGGGCACGCAAAGAGGCAGGGACCGTTCGGCCCTGACATCCGCTCAGAATAAAAGTCCCGCCTCTTTCACAACATCGGCATCGGCAAAGCTGCCCAGCCCAATCGCCTCCAGCTTTAGGTTCTTCAGCGTCAGGTTCAGCCCATCAGCCTGATACACCACATCCTTGCCAACCTGTTTGGCGCCATCAAAGAAGTGCTTAAAGCTTTCCTCCGCCCCACCGGTTGCCAAATTCACCAGCACATCGCCCCGCGTGAAGTCTGTCACAGTGAGGCGCCCTTCGTCTTTGGTGTTGAACACAAACACATCCGCGTCGCGGCCGCCCGACAGACGATCCGTGCCGCCCGCCCCATAGAGAATGTCGCGACCCGTCGAGCCGGACAGCCGGTCATCGCCCTGACCGCCCAGAATGCGATCATTCCCGGCCCCGCCGTTTAGGGTGTTGTTGCCCTCTTGGTCGATCAGGAAATCATGGCCATTGCCCCCGTTCAAAAGGTCATTGCCTTTGCCACCGTTCAACAGATCATCGCCCGCAGCACCGTTGATCCTGTCATTCCCGGCGTTGCCCATCATCACATCGGCCATCCTTGACCCGACAAGATTGTCAGTGAGATCAGAGCCTTCAACGACGTTTTTCAGGGGTGAAAAGAACGAATGTGTCACCCCTTCATGCAGGTTTGACAGCTTGTCGAACATCTCGATCACATGTTTCACATGGTTCCAAAACTGTGCGCCGGACATATCTGCCAGTTTCTCGACCGGCAGATTCAGCCCGCCCAGTTTGTGGCTTTCCACCAGACTAAAGTGGCGGCCCTCTTGCGAAAGGTTGGCCAAAGCAAGACTGTCGACCGTGCCCCGCATCAGCGCGCCCGTCTCGCGATCACAGGCAAATCCCTTGCCGGTGATGGTCACCTCAAGGGCGGCTTTATCCTCGAACACCAGCCGCATGGTAAAGGTGTTCGACGTCATCCGCGTGATGAATTCAGACATGGCAGCACTCCGCACATTCGGCTCCCAACACACGGAACCGATTTTCTGTGCCCCCGCCCAGACCAGGCTCCTTATCACGGTCAATCAAGGCGAGGGTTTGGTAGCATTTGGGTCAAATTCTGTCAGAGCAAGACTTTTGCGGGTCACGTGGGGCGGTCACACCCACTGGCATCTGCCGCGGCAAACGTTATGCTGCACTGCAACATAGGGGGCCAAGATGCTGAAGGGCAAAACTGCAATCATCACCGGGTCAAATTCCGGCATCGGTTTGGGCGTTGCCGAAGAACTGGCCCGCGCCGGGGCGGATGTAATCTTGAACAGCTTCACTGACCGGGCCGAGGATCATGATCTTGCCGCCGACCTTGGGCGGCGACATGGGGTGCAGGCACGCTATATCGCCGCCGATATGTCCAAGGCGGAGGACTGCCGCGCCTTGATCGAGTGGGTCGGGGCCTGCGATATTCTGGTGAACAATGCCGGCATTCAGCATGTCGCCCCGGTGGATGAATTCCCGATCGACAAATGGAACCAGATCCTTGCGATCAACCTCTCGTCTGCCTTTCACACGGCTGCCATTGCCCTGCCGATGATGCGCGCCAAGGGTTGGGGAAGGGTGGTGAACATCGCCTCTGCCCATGGGCTGACGGCATCGCCCTTTAAATCCGCCTATATCGCGGCGAAACATGGGGTCGTGGGCCTTTCCAAGACCATCGCGCTGGAAACGGCCGGGCAGGGCATCACCTGCAACGCGATTTGTCCCGGCTATGTGCTGACCCCTTTGGTCGAGGCGCAGATCCCCGATCAGATGAAGGTGCATGGCATGGACCGGGACACCGTCATCCGCGAGGTGATGCTCTTGCGCCAGCCAAGCCGCCAGTTTGCCACCACCGAACAGATCGGCGGTACCGTGGTGTACCTGTGCAGCCCGCACGCCGATCAGGTCACCGGCACGACAATCTCGGTCGATGGTGGTTGGACGGCCCTTTAGCCATCGCGCCGCCGTCAGCGCGCCGCGATGGCAATCTGCATCTGATCTTTAGTGGCTGGGTATACCAGCCCCGCCGAGACGATCAGCTTCACCGCCTCATCGGCCTTGAGATCCAGAATGATCACATCGCTTTCGGGGACAAAAATCAGCATGCCCGAGGTCAAGGGCGTCAGGCCGATGAACACCGCCACCATGCCCTCACCCTTGGGCAGCTTTTCAGCAATCTCGCCCTTTGGTTTGGTTGCCACCATGCCAACAGCCCAACATCCCTCGCGCGGGAATTGTACAAGGCAGGTGCGCTCAAAGTTCTTTTCTGACTTGGCAAAGAAGGTCTCGGTGATCTGTTTGACCCCCGAATAGACCGACCGCACCAAAGGCACGCGGTCGACAATCTCTTCGGCTTTGCGCACCATCGACCGGCCAATCAGCCCACGCGCCACCGATCCAACCAAAGCGGTAAAGACCAAGAACACCAAAACACCAAGGCCGCGCACCGGGAAATTCACCTCGGGGCCAAAGAAGCGGTGCATCAGGGCCTCGGGTTGATAGGCCGCAGGGATCAAGGGCAGGATCCAGCCATCAATCCAGCCGACCACACCCCAAACCACATAGATCGTCAGACCCACAGGCAAGACGACCACAAGCCCAGTCAGAAAAGAGGCGCGCAAGGCACCGAGGATAGACCGACGGGGTTCTTCTGACATGGCTGCTCCTGCTCTGTCAGGTCAATCTATGGACGCCAAGGCCCGCGGGCAATGGGTTAGATCAGATGACGTGCGATTGCAGCCGCAAGACGAGCATTGTTCAGCACCAAGGCGATATTGGCGGCCAGTGATCGCCCCTCGGTCAGCTCAAAAATCCGGTTGAGCAGAAAGGGCGTCACGGCCTTGGCGGCAATGCCCTGCGCCTCGGCCTCGGCCAGCGCGGCCTCAATTACTGGGCCAATCACATCGAGTTTAATCTCGTTGGCGACGGGGATGGGATTGGCCACCAATTGCCCGCCGGGGAGCCCCAAGATGCCTCTCAGGCGATGGGCCGCCGCAATGTCCTCGGCACGGTCCATCCGCAACGGAGATTTTAGGCCCGAATGGCGCGACCAAAAGGCGGGAAACTGATCCTGCCCAAAGGCTATGACTGGCACGCCTTGGGTCTCCAAGACCTCCAGCGTCTTGGGCAGGTCCAGAATGGCCTTGGCCCCGGCGGCCACAACGGTGACGGGGGTTTGGGCCAGTTCCATGAGATCGGCCGAGATGTCAAAGCTTGTCTCGGCCCAACGATGGACCCCGCCAATGCCACCGGTGGCAAAAACCTTGATCCCCGCAAGATGGGCGCAAATCATGGTGGCCGCCACCGTCGTGGCCCCGATGCCACCCGTGGCGAGACAGGCGGCCAAATCCGCCCGGCTCAACTTCGCCACCGATTTGGCCTGCCCAAGCTGATCCAACTCTGCCTCGGTCAGCCCGATGTGAATCTGCCCGCCCATGATGGCAATGGTCGCTGGCACCGCGCCATGGGCGCGCACCTCGGCCTCAACTGCACGCGCCGTCGCGACATTTTGGGGAAAGGGCATGCCATGGGTGATGATGGTAGATTCCAAGGCCACAATGGCGGCGCCTTCAGCGCACGCTTTGGCAACCTCGGGGGATAGGCGAAGCGGAAGGGTCATGTGCCGATATCTCCTGAAACATAGGTGGCGGCAGCGGCGAGCGCCCGGGAAAGCGCCGTGGGCCGATCTGCCCCGGCGCGCTCAGCCACAATATGGGCGGCCATGAAGGTGTCACCCGCACCGGTGACCCTCGCCACCATAACGGGCGGCGGGCGGTCAACGATCACGCCAAGCCCGGCAGTGCCTTCGGCACAGGGGCGACCGCCATCAGTGACCAAAACCCGCGCCGCACCCCGCGCCAACAGCGCCTCGGCCGCCGCCGCCGCTGTCAGGGTCTGCCCGCGTGTCAAGAGATTGGCCTCTTCAAGGTTCACATAAAGGGTGGCCTTGGGATGCTGCAGCAAGGGCAACAGCCGCTCGGCCTTGCCGGGGCTGGCCGGAGCCACCCGCAAATCTGCCGCGGCAAAGAGGGGCGAGGCAGCAATTTCGCCCAAAAGCTGCTCGGTCAAATTGCCGTCGAGCGCAATCAGACCACGCCACGGCGCTTCGGCACGCCCCAGCGCGCCATTGGCCAAAGGCCGCAAAATCTTGTCGCCAGCCGCCTCGAGCGAATGGGCATCGGCTATCGCTGCAATCAGCCCATTTGCACCTTCAATCGCCATGTAGCGATCCGTTGGCAAATCCTCTGACCGATAGACGTGATCGGTGAGCAACCCCATCCGCGCGCAAGCGGCCACCAGCTCATCCCCCTCGGGATCGCGACCAATCGCGGACAAAAGGGCCGGGCGCATCCCAAACCGCGCCAAGGTCATTGCGATGTTCATCGCGACCCCACCGGGCAGCCGCGTGATCCGCCCCGGCACATCCGAACCAAGCCGCATGGATGCGGGCGAGCGGCCGATGATGTCCCACAGGATTGAGCCGATGCAGAGGATATCAGGTGTCATGGCCCTTACATCGCCGAAGCCAAAGCGCGGCGCAAGACGCAAGCCTTGGAAGCCTCCGGCGGGAGTATTTCGCAAGGCGCAAATCCAAGAGCGCACGAGATAAGGGATTTGCGCCTTTCCAAATACTCATCTTTGCGACCATAGACCCTGAGAAAGCTTGCAAAATTGGGCGATTTTCAACCCTATCGCCCCGCAAACCCCTTGCGATTGCTGCAGCGCCGGGATAAGGACGCGACACTTCACAGGTGTGGCTTGGGTGCTGCGGGGAGAAATCCCGCATCATCCGCCGGTTGGGGGAAACCCTGAAGACGGCTGCGCCAAGGTTCAAACCGGAAAAGGATAAGACATGGCTCTTCCCGAGTTCTCCATGCGTCAGCTGTTGGAAGCTGGCGTTCACTACGGTCACCAGACCGCCCGCTGGAATCCCCGCATGGGCGAGTATATCTACGGTGACCGCAACGGCATCCATATTCTCGACCTGACGCAGACCGTCCCGATGCTGGACGCCGCGCTCAAGGTTGTGCGCGACACCGTCGCCAAAAACGGCCGCATCCTCTTTGTTGGCACCAAGCGTCAGGCGCAAAAGCCGATCGCTGAGGCTGCCGAAAAGTGCGCCCAGTTCTACATGAACCACCGCTGGCTCGGTGGCACGCTGACCAACTGGCAGACCGTGTCCAAGTCGATCCAGCGTCTGAAGCAGATCGATGAGATCCTTGGCGCAGGCGGCGAAGGCCTGACCAAGAAAGAGCGTCTCATGATGGAACGCGATCAGGCCAAGCTGCAGGCCAGCTTGGGCGGCATCCGCGAAATGGGCGGCACCCCCGATCTGATCTTCGTGATCGATGTTGGCAAGGAAGACCTCGCCATCCTTGAAGCGCAAAAGCTGGGCATTCCGGTTGTCGGCGTGGTCGACACCAACTGCTCGCCCAAGGGCGTTGACTATGTCATCCCCGGCAACGACGATGCGGCCCGTGCCATTGGCCTGTATTGCGACCTGATCGCCCGCGCCGCATTGGACGGTATGTCGGCGCAGATGGGTGCAGCCGGGGTCGACCTTGGCGCCTTGGAAGAGGCACCCGCCGAGGAAGCTGCCGAGGCCTAATCGGCCTTGTCATATCCTTGACATCTGGCGGGGGGATTACTCCCCGTCACTCCCTTTCAGGAATTCAGGAGTCTGAAAAATGACCGCAATCACCGCCGCAATGGTGAAGGAACTGCGCGATTCGACCGGCGCAGGCATGATGGACGCGAAGAAAGCGTTGACCGAAGTGAATGGCGACATGGATGCCGCCGTTGACTGGCTGCGCACCAAAGGTCTGGCAAAGGCCGCCAAGAAGGCTGACCGTGTGGCCGCTGAGGGTCTGGTCGGTGTGGCCGTGTCGAACGGCAAAGGCGTGGCTGTCGAGATCAACTCGGAAACCGACTTTGTCGCCAAGAACGCCGACTTCCAAGCGCTGGTGCGCGAAGTGGCCAAGGTTGCCCTGACCGCTGGTGACTCGGTTGAGGTGGTGAAAGCCGCCCATCTGAATGGCAAGTCGGTGGACGAGACCATTCAGGAAACCATTGCCCGCATCGGCGAAAACATGACCTTCCGCCGCATGCATGTGCTGGAGGGCAGCACTGTGGTGTCTTACGTCCACAACGCTGCGGCCCCCGGCATGGGCAAAATCGGTGTGCTGGTTGCGCTGAATGGCGATGCTGCCAAGGCAGAAGAGATTGGCAAGCAATTCGCGATGCACATCGCGGCGACCAATCCTTTGTCCCTGTCCGAAGCCACCCTTGACCCGATCGTGGTTGAACGGGAATTGGCCGTGCAAACCGCCAAGGCGCTGGAAGAAAACGCAGCGTCCGCCAAGCCGAAGCCTGATGCTGTTATTCACAACAACATCATCCCGGGCCGCATGAAGCGCTTCCTGTCGGAAAACACGCTTCTGGGTCAGGCATTCGTCATCAACCCCGACCTGACGGTTGAGGCGGCAGCCAAAGAAGCTGGCGTCGAGATCACCGGCTATGCCCGTGTCATGGTGGGCGAAGGCGTTGAGAAGAAAGAAGAAGATTTCGCGGCGGAAGTTGCGAAGATGGTTCAGGGCTAAGCCCGAACAGATTTTGCACGCATGTGCAGGGCAGGGGGCCAGCGGCAGCGCTGGCCCTTTTGCATTGGGCTGCGCAGGCATGGGGAATCTTCCTGGGTTGGCGCAGCTTTCTTTGGCTTTCTGATATCGCTGCCCGGCGAAATGTTCCGGCTGTCTTGTTCTTATGCGGGCCGTTGTCTATCCAAGGGCCCATGATGCGCCGTCGAGAGCGACGGGATCATCGTTGCGCGGGATAGCAGATGACAAAGACAGCATATGACGTGGTGGTGATTGGTGGCGCGGTGATGGGGGCTTCTTGCGCCTTTTGGCTGACCAAGATGCAGCCGGGCCTGTCGGTTTTGGTTGTCGAACAAGACCCAAGCTTTGCCCGCGCCTCTACCGCATTGTCGGTGGCCTCGATCCGCTCGCAGTTTTCGACCGGGGTCAATGTCGCAATCTCGCGCTTTGGCATTGATTTCATTCGTAACTTTCAGGATCAGCTGGGTCACGACGTGGGCATTCCCACCTTAGGCTTCAAGGAAAACGGCTATCTCTTCCTGGCCCACAGCCCCGAAGGCGCCGATCTTCTGAGCGAACTTGCGCAGATGCAGCGGGGGCAGGGGGCGGCGACGGAGGTGTGGAGCCCGGCTCAGACCCAAGCCCGCTTTCCATGGTTGAACGTCGAAGATATCGCTGCCGCCAGCTTTGGCCCGCGCGATGAGGGCTGGTTTGACAATATGGGCCTGCTGTCCGGCTTCCGCGCCGCCGCCAAGGCGCAAGGCGTGCAGTTCATCACCGACGAGGCGCTGGGGCTTGAGATGTCTGGCGGACGCGTCACGGCGGTGACCTTGCGCAAATCCGGGCGCGTGGCCTGCGGCCATGCGGTAAACGCCGCCGGAACCCGAGCCGCTGTGGTGGCGGGCTGGGCTGGGCTGACTGTGCCGGTGGAACCGCGCAAACGCACGGTCTTTGTCATTGACGCACCGAACGCCCGACATCCCGATGCGCCGCTTTTGGTCGACACCGGCTTTTACCTGCGCCCGGAACACGGCGGCCAATGGATCACGGCAACCGTGCCGGCCGAGGATGGGCCTTGCGCAGCCGATGACTTCGAACCCGATCTGCATCTCTTTGAAGACGTGATCTGGGAGCAGCTTTACCACCGCGCACCGGGCTTTGACGCGGTCAAGGTCGTGCGCCATTGGGTTGGCCATTACGCCTATAACACACTGGACCAGAACGCGATTCTTGGGCCGCATCCAGATGTGCCGAACCTGCTGTTCATGAACGGCTTTTCCGGCCATGGGCTGCAGCAATCTCCCGCCATTGGACGCGGCATCGCTGAGTATCTGCTCACCGGTAGTTGGCAAAGTCTTGATCTGTCGGATCTCTCGATCGACCGTGTGATCGCTGGCAAGCCATTTGCAGAAAAGCACGTGGTTTAACGGTGTTACTAGACGATCTAGGCTATCGGTGGCGCTAGGTTATTGCGAATACATTACATAATATAGATTATGCGATAATTTGAACATCCAAATCCGACACCCTTTGTCGGTCACCAAAGCGCGCCAGCTAAGAAACTGCACATTCTGGGCCGATCATCTATCGGAGATCAGCATGACCCTACGCCGTACCCCCTTTCACGCCCTTGCCAGCGCCATGGGCGCGCAGATGGGTCCTGTCGGCGGCGGGTTTCTAAATGTGCACAGCTATGGAGATGTGCAGGCTGAACACCTGAACACGCGCGCGCATGTCGGCGTGCAAGACCTGTCCACGATGGGGAAAATTGATGTCAAAGGTCCCGAGGCCGAGGCCTTAGTGAACCACCTGATCGTCAACAACGCCGCCCAAATGCGCCCCGGCCAAGCCCGCTATGCCAGCGTCTGCACGCCGGATGGCGGGATCATGGATGACCTCACGGTATTCCGGTTGGCGGATGAGCATTTTCTGGTGGTGTCAGGCTCGCGCAACCGGATCAAGATGCGCGACTGGTTCTCGCACCATGCCACTGGCCGCCGTGCTTATGTCACCGATCAAACGGCCGCCATCGCCTTTCCCACAATCCAAGGCCCGAAGGCGCGCGCGCTTCTAAGTTCAGTGATTGAGGATGCTGATCTAACCAGCTTGAAACGCTGGAGTTTCACCCATGGCACGCTCAATGGGACGCGCGTCATGATCTCGCGAACCGGGGTCACGGGAGAGCTTGGATTTGAGCTTTTCGTGCCAGCGGATGAGGCTGCAAATGTCTGGAATACGCTCTTTGCAGCCGGTGGTGCGCTTGGGCTTCGGCCATATGGGGTGCTGGCGATGTTCACTTTGGGCTTGGAAAAGCTTTACCCGGCCCATGGCATCGATATGGATGAAAGCATAACCCCTTTCCACGTCGGAACCGATGCCTTCATCAAGTTTGACAAAGGTGATTTCATCGGGCGAGACGCACTGTTGCGCCAGCGTGATCAGGGGGTGGCCAGCACATGGGTCGGGCTTCTTCTGACAGGCACCACCCCTGCCCCAGAGCAAACACCGGTCATGGCTGAGGGGCGGCAGATCGGCCATATCACCTATTCTGACCACGGCTATTCCGTCGGTGCGGTGCTGGCCAGCGCCCATATCGAAACGGGTTTCGCGATTGAAAACACTCAGGTTTCGATTCTGGGCCAATCCGCAACCGTTCGGCGCAAAGCGTTCTTTGACCCCGAGGGGCAGCGGTTGCGATCATAAGGGAATTGGCGCACCCAGCACGATTCGAACGTGCGACCTTTGCCTTCGGAGGGCAACACTCTATCCAGCTGAGCTATGGGTGCCTGTAGCCCCTATAGCGCGCCACGCTCAGGGCTGCAACGCGAAATCACTGAAAAAGGTCGTGGCACAGCTCCAACGCCGAGACCAAGGCATCCACCTCTTCCACCGTGTTATAAAGGCCGAACGACGCCCGGCACGTGGCCCCAACGCCCAGATGCTCCATCAAGGGCATCGCGCAATGGGTTCCGGCACGCACCGCGATTCCGCGCTTGTCGAGCACGGTCGAGATGTCATGGGCATGGGCCGGACCTTCCAGCGTGAACGAGAAGATAGCCCCCTTCCCTGCCGAATTTCCTTGCACATGCAACCAGTTAAGACCGGCGAGCTTGTCACGGGCATAGTCACGAAGCCTGCGCTCATGGGCGGCGATGTTTTCCATCCCCAACCCCATCATATACTCAAGCGCCACACCGAGACCGATCTGCTGCACGATGCCGGGCGTGCCTGCCTCAAACTTCATCGGCGGATCATTCCACGTGACAGCCTCGCGCGAGACCTCGCGGATCATGTCACCGCCACCCAAGAAAGGCCGCATCTCGGCCTGCCGTTCGGCCCGGATATAGATCGCGCCCGACCCCGAGGGGCCATAAAGCTTGTGGCCGGTAAAGGCGTAAAAATCCGCGCCAAGATCCACCACATCCACCGGCATATGCACCGCCGCCTGCGAGCCGTCGACCAGCACTGGCACGCCCTTTTCTCGGGCGGCGCGGCATATCGCTTTCACATCAACAACAGTGCCCAACACATTGGACATATGCGTAATTGCGACAAGTTTGGTCTTAGGCCCAATCGCATCAATCACCGCCTGCGCGTCCAGATCGCCGTTGGCATCCACCTCGACCCATTTCAGCACCACGCCTTGGCGTTCACGCAAGAAATGCCAAGGCACAATATTGGCGTGATGCTCCATGATCGACAGCACGATCTCATCGCCGGGCTGCAACCGCGGCGCGGCCCAGCCATAGGACACAAGGTTGATCCCCTCCGTCGCACCCGAGGTAAAGACAATCTCGTCTTCTGACCCGGCCTTCAAAAACCGCGCGATGGTGCCGCGCACGGCCTCATACTTGTCGGTGGCAAGGTTCGAAAGGTAGTGCAGGCCCCTGTGAACATTGGCATATTCCATCGAATAGGCTTGGGTCACCGCATCAATCACCGCGCGCGGTTTTTGCGCTGAGGCCCCGTTGTCGAGGTATACCAGCGGCTTGCCGTTTACCGTGCGGGACAGGATCGGAAAATCGCCCCGGATGTGTGCGACGTCATACATTCTGGGGCACTCCGATCAAGAAAGCGAAAAGAAAAGCCGCACCAAGCGCCACCAGAAAACTCACAGCAAGAATGCCGAAAAACACCGCCACACCTGAACGGAACCCATGGAGTTCCGCGATAAACAGCGACAACAACACCGCATAAAGCGCAAAGCCCACAATCCCCACCAAAGGCGCCAGCCCGGGGACCAACACCATCGTCACAAGCTGGACAAGTTGTAGCGCGATTGGTGGGACCTGCACCCAGGCCACCAGCACCAGCGCTTGCGCCAGCGTGCCCGTCCCCCCAAAGCGGCCACCGACCCAATAGGCCAAAAACCCGGTGAGCGCCAAAACCGTAAACTGGATCAGCGCGGTGCGCAGTGGGCTGCCGAACATGGCCGCCACGCCCGGATCACCCTGAATGGGCGAGGCGAGAAAGCCAATGAAGCCCAGAAAGGCTGAGACGACAGACACCAGCAGCATCGCGCTCCAGCCCGTCTGCACCGGCAGGTTCAATGCTTTCAGCCTTGTCGCCGCTGCGCGCGGGTTAACAAGCGTCAGCCGCAAGAGATCTTGAAGAGTGTCCAGCGTCATGCCCCGCGCTCCGTTTCTCGCAACATCAAAACCCAACGGATCACGAACACCGCCCCGACAACCACACCCAGAGCTCTGGTCTGTTGCCCCTGCCCCAAAAAGGCCAGCGCCAAACCCATCAACAACATTGCTGGCGTGATGCTGGCCAAAGACCAAAACAGCGCCAACCGCGCCGAATACCAACTGCCCTGCCCGCCCATCGCCGCCGCCACCAACCGCGACAGCGCCGCCAGCGCATAGGCCAAGGGCATGACAAGCGCAAAAAGCCCCAAGGCAAAGCCGAACATTCGCTGTTCGATCGGCACTTCGGGCTGCATATGGCTTAACCGAGCGGCAACCGGCCATTGCGCGATGAAGGACACCAACAAAAAGGTGAACAGAAACGTAAAGAGGAACGCCTCAGAGCGCGGGCGCTGCAAGTGCTGGCGCACAACCCGCCGTGGGGCGCGCCAGCTGTCCATAATGTCCACCAACAGCGACATCTTAATGCTCGTGGCGATGCAGCCAGCCTTCCAGCCGGTCGCGGATATCATCGGCAATCGCTTCATCTTCGATCTCGGCAATCGCCTCGGCCAAGAAGGCCAGAACCAAAAGCGACTGCGCGGCTTTCAGCGGAACCCCACGCGAGCGCAAGTAATAGAGTGCCGTCTCATCGATCGCGCCCGAAGTGGAGCCGTGGCTGCACTTCACATCGTCGGCGTAAATCTCCAACTCGGGCTTGGCGAGGAACTGGCTCGCCTCATCGAGCAAAAGCGACTGGCTGATCTGATAGCCATCGGTCTTTTGCGCGCCGGGCTTGACCAGAATCTTGCCTTGAAACACGCCCACTGCGCCGTTCTTCAGCACTTTCTTGAACACCTGACGGCTTTCGCAGCGCTGACCAGCATGGGTGACAAACACCGTATCATCATGGTGAAAATCCCCGTCCCCCATGCAGGCTCCGGCAATATGGGCCGCCGCATCATCGCCCAAAAGCTCGATATAGGCGTCGTTGCGGGTCAGCCGACCATTGGCAGTCAGGGTAAAGGATTTGAACAGTGCAGCCTTAGCGATGCGTGCGAAAACATGGGTCGCAGCGCGGCGCTGATGGTCGCGGCCTTGGGTGCGCACATGGTGAAAGCGCGCGCCTTCGGCCACGTCCACCTCAAGCACCTTGTTCAGCCGCGCCGCGGCGGGGCCGTTTTCCAAGAGCGTCACCTCCGAGCCCGGCTCCATCTTCACAAAATGGTGGAGATTTGCGTCGGAAGTATTTGATGTGCGTAGACAAATCAAGGAAACGGGTTTTGATGGTTTTCCCGTTACGCGGATCAACACACCTGACTGCGCCATCGCGGTGTTCAGCGCCGCCAAGGGCCGTTCCACCGGAACCTGCCCGCGCGCCTCAAGCGTGCCGTACAAGCCCGCCGCCCAATGGCCCGCATCTGCCGCTGCATCGGAAAGATGCGCGATCTCAAGGCCTTCCAGCGTCAAAGCGTCAGATTGTGCCGGGTCAAAGACACCATCGACAAACACGATTTTCAGCCGATCAATCGCGGAAAAAGGACGCGGCTCGCCTTTGGTGTCGAAAAGATCAGCCTTTGGCGCAGAAGGCACCGTCAGGCTGGACGGGTCGGTATAGCGCCAGTACTCATCCCGCTTGCCCGGCAGGCCCATCGGCTGCAACCGGTCCAAGGCCGCCGTCTGCGCTGCGCCCAGCCAACCACCCTGCCCCGCAACCCGGCCCACCAGCCGCGCTGCCAGCGCGTCAGATTTTGCCTTCATCAGCCCCATCACTGCACCTCGGCCAGAAGATCGGCATAACCGTTGTTTTCCACCTCCAGCGCCAACTCTGGCCCGCCGGTTTTCACAATGCGTCCAGCCGCCATGATGTGCACCACATCGGGTTTGATATGGTCCAAAAGGCGCTGGTAATGGGTGATCACAAGGAACGAGCGCCCCGCATCGCGCAGCGCGTTGACCCCGTCAGAGACGAGTTTCATCGCATCCACATCCAAGCCGGAGTCGGTTTCATCCAAGATGCACATCTTGGGCTCTAGCATGGCCATCTGCAGGATTTCGTTGCGCTTTTTCTCACCGCCCGAAAAACCCACATTGACCGGGCGCTTCAGCATATCGGCGTCGATCTTGAGTGCCTTAGCCTTTTCGCGCACAAGCTTGAGGAAGTCGCCCGCAGACACTTCGTCTTCGCCACGCGCCTTGCGCTGTGCGTTCAGCGCGGTGCGCAGGAAGGTCATGTTGCCGACGCCAGGAATCTCCACCGGGTACTGGAAGGCCAGAAACAGGCCCGCCGCCGCGCGCGCTTCGGGCTCCATCTCCAACAGCTCTTCACCCAACAGCTTGGCCGACCCTGCGGTCACCTCATAGCCGTCACGGCCCGACAGAACATAGCTCAGCGTCGATTTGCCCGACCCGTTCGGACCCATGATCGCATGGACCTCACCCGCGCCGATGGTCAGATCCAGGCCGCGCAGAATGACCTTGTCCTCTTCGGCCAGTTTCACGTGAAGGTTCTTGATCTCAAGCATCTTGCGGTCCTCGGTCTGTTCTTCTGGCCAGTTTGGCCGGTGTTTCAGGGTTTGCACATACGTGCAAAGTTCAATGCGGCGTCACGAAAGCCTCAACCACCCAAGGCAGGTCTTTGGGTGCAAGCATTTGGGGTTCCACGTGAAATTCGGCCATCCGCCCATGGTGGCGGTGCACCGGGCACAGGGTTTCGGCGCGGTGATAGGCGGTGCGGTCGCTGTAATCGTCCCACAGCACCCGCACCGGGCGCGTGGTGCGCAACAGCACCGTCAGGAAGCAGGCGAGCCGGAACCGCCCGTCGATCAACACGGTATCAGGCTGCTGAAAATCGTCGCGGTCCCAGACCGACATCGGATAACCCGGCCAACGCGCAACGCGGCGGTTGTTCACCGGCATGCCCCAAGCCTTGGTGTCGCCAATATCGGCGTGATGCAACACAACCTGCCCACTGGGCGGGTTTTCATCAAACCAGCGCTGCATCATGGCGATCCAATTGGCATCGCTTTCCACCGAAAAGATCACACCCTCGGGGTTTTCGCCCGCCACCAGTGTCGAGCCACCCGAGCCATATTCCAAGATCACCCGCGCCGCCGCGTAGGCGTCGCGCAGCACCTCGGCCTCTTCGGGCGGCAGGGTCAGCTTGGGGGCGGTCAGCGCGTTCATTGCTCAGCCCTTAGCGCCCTTGCGGGCGGGTTTGAGCAGGAAATTCTCATTCACCGGATAGCGGCGGAAGGTGGCGGTGATGTCATAACGGTTAGCCTCAACCCAAGCCAGAAAATCACCCCGGTTCGCCTCGTCCACTTCGATAAAGATCACCGGACGGCAGCGCTCCAGCGTCTGGGCCAGACCGCCCAGCACTTGCATCTCCATGCCCTCAACGTCGATCTTGATGAAATCCACCTTGGCCTTGGCCAGCGCCTGATCGCCCGCAATCACCCGCAGATCACCCCCGGCCACCAGACGGCCACCGCCAAGGTTCTTGTTGGGCTTGTCGACCTCCATCGCCAAACCGTCCTGCGGCTTGTCCGACAGGCCCAGCCCCAGATGCGACAGATCACAGCGCGCCAACTCGCCGTTCAGCCCAAGGTTGGAAGTCAGAACCGCAATCGCCACCGGGTTCGGTTCAAACGGGATCACCTGCTTGACGCCCAGCATTTTCAGCGCAAACAGCGCGTGGTTGCCGATATTGGCCCCGATATCGACGAAGACCGCGTTCTTCGGGCAATGGGCGCGGATGATCTCCAGCTCTTCGCTTTCATAGAACCGGCCAGCCAGATGTTCCTTCTGGATGCCATCCTTGGTGTTGGTCAGCGTGAAGAACACCGGTTTGCCGTCGATCACCGCGCGCACGACCTGACCGGCGGGGCTGACCACCAGATCCGCTGTCGCCACCGGCGCCGCCGCGTGCTTGTTAAGCCGCGCGTTTTTCGGCTTGCCGTCCTTCACCCCACCGACCCTTCAAGGCTGATCGCCACAAGGCTTTGCGCCTCCATGGCGAACTCCATCGGCAAGGCCTGAAGCACCTCTTTGCAGAACCCGTTCACCACCAAAGCCACCGCCTCTTCTTCATCCATCCCGCGCGAGCGGCAATAGAACAGCTGATCCTCATCCACCTTCGACGTGGTGGCCTCATGCTCCACCCGGGATGAGTTGTTCTTGACCTCAATGTAAGGCACCGTATGCGCCCCGCATTTGTCGCCGATCAACAGGCTGTCGCACTGGGTATAGTTGCGGCTGTCGGTGGCCTTGGGGTGCATGCTGACAAGCCCCCGATAGGTGTTCTGCGCGCGTCCTGCGGAAATGCCCTTAGACACGATGCGCGACTTGGTGCGCTTGCCCAGATGCACCATCTTGGTGCCGGTGTCGGCTTGTTGGGCATTGTTGGCGATGGCGATCGAATAGAACTCACCTTGGGAGTCGTCGCCGCGCAAGATGCAGGACGGGTATTTCCAGGTGATCGCTGACCCGGTTTCAACTTGGGTCCACATCACCTTGGCCCGGTCGCCCCGGCAATCGGCGCGCTTGGTGACAAAGTTGTAAATGCCGCCCCGGCCCTCCTCGTCGCCCGGATACCAGTTTTGCACCGTCGAATACTTGATCTCGGCATCCTTCAGGATCACGAGTTCCACCACAGCCGCATGCAGCTGATGGGTGTCGCGCTTGGGCGCGGTGCAGCCCTCAAGATAGCTGACGTATGACCCTTCATCGGCGATGATCAGCGTGCGTTCAAACTGCCCGGTGTTTTCGGCATTGATGCGGAAATAGGTCGACAGTTCCATCGGGCAGCGGGTGCCTTTGGGGATGTAGACAAAGGACCCGTCCGAAAACACGGCCGAATTCAGCGTGGCAAAGAAGTTGTCCGACTGCGGAACCACCGTGCCAAGGTATTGCTTCACCAGCTCCGGATGCTCGCGCACCGCCTCAGAGATGGAGCAGAAGATCACGCCTGCCTTTTGCAATTCGGCCTTGAAGGTGGTGCCCAGCGAAACGGAATCAAACACCGCATCCACCGCCACCCGACGCTCGCCCTCGGGCACCTCGACGCCGGCCAGGATCATCTGTTCTTTCAGCGGAATGCCCAGCTTTTCGTAGGTGGCCAAAAGCTTGGGGTCCACCTCATCCAGCGACTTGGGCTTTTCAGCCATGCTCTTGGGCTTGGCATAGTAATACTGGTCTTGATAGTCGATCGCCGGATAGTTCAGCATCGCCCAATGCGGCTCTTCCATCTGGACCCAGCGGCGATAGGCGGCCAGACGCCATTCCAGCATCCATTCCGGCTCGTTGTTCTTGTGGCTGATCAGCCGGACAATCTCTTCCGACACGCCCTTGGGCGCGAAATCCATCTCGATATCGGTGGACCAGCCGTATTTGTAGCTGCCCGACATGGCCTGCACGGTCTCGATCGTTTCCCGATCGACGCCGTCGCGCACTTCCATCTCTACTGCCGCCATGGTTGTTGTCTCCGATTCCTGGGCTTTCGCCCGCCTTCACTCATGCCACGCGCGCCAAAAGCCGCGCGTAGTCGCGTCCCCAGACCTCGGCAAAGCGCAAGACCTCCTCACGCGTTACCCCGGGCCCCAAAGACAGGCGTATCGCCTGCCCCGCCCGCGCCGCGTCATGGCCCATGGCCAGCAAGACCCGGCTGGCCTTGACCTTGCCGCTGGAGCACGCCGAGCCCGCCGAAATGGCAAACCCCGCCAGATCCATCGCCATGACCTGCGTCTCACCTTTCCAGCCCGGCGCGATGAGGCACAGGGTGTTGGGAAGGCGCGTCACATCATTCCCGACTGAAATAGTATTAAAACCCAAAGCCGACAATGCTGAATCTAGAATATTTCTAACTTCGGCGACCTCGTCCCAAACACCATTGGCCAGATCGCGCATCGCTGCCTCGGCCGCTGCGCCAAATCCGGCAATCCCAATCAGGTTCTCCGTGCCTGCCCGACGACCCATTTCCTGCCCGCCGCCAAGGATCTGCGGCGCCACATCCAAGCCTCGCCGCAGCACCAAGGCGCCAATCCCTTTTGGCCCCCCGAGTTTGTGGGCGCTGACCAGACCCCTCTGGCAACCTAGCCAGTTGAACGCGATTGGCAGCTTGCCAAAGGCTTGCGTTAGATCCGAAACCGCAATCCCTTCGGGCAGGTCCTGCACAATCCCGGTTTCAGAATTTGCAAGTTGCAGCGCTGACCGACCCGGATCCGGCACCGCCACCCCGCCCGCCGCATCCACCGCCAGATCGGGCGCACACCAGGCGCGCACCGCGTCATGCTCTACCTGGGCACAGGCCAGTCCGCGCCCGGCACAGGCCAAACCCGCCGCCTCGGTCGCGCCCGAGGTAAAGATGATGTCCGCCCCTTCCGCCCCCAAGGCCGCCGCAATCTGGCCGCGTGCCTTCTCGCGCAAAGCCTTCGCCGCCCGTCCCTCGGCATGCACCGAAGACGGGTTGCCCACCACCTCCATGGCCGCAATCATCGCCGCCTTCGCCTCAGGACGCAGCGGCGTCGTCGCGTTCCAGTCCAAATACACCCGGCTCACGCGGCCCATCCTTTCAGAGACAGCCCTTCAACGTGGCGCAAATATCCTCGGGGGGGCTGGCATTGCAGGGCAATGCCAGCTTGGGGGGCAGACAGCCCCCCTCTTAAACGACCATTGGCCACAAGATCGCGTTGCGCCTTCATTCCTCATCCACCACCCGAAAGAGCGCGGGTACCGCCGGGCAAGGCGTCATCTGGTTGCGGATCACGTCCGATAGACGCGTCTGGTGCAGAAACACATAGACACTTGCCGAAAGCCCCTCCCACAGCCGGTTGGTCAGGCTTTGCGCGCGAGAGCCCGACACCCCACCGCTGGCTCCTGCCCCTGTGTGCAGCGCATCAACCGTCTCTTCGACCGCCTCCATCACCTCCGACACCCGAATCTCACTGGGGCTGCGCGCCAACCGGTAGCCCCCGCCCGGGCCGCGCACCGCTTCGACCAACCCTGCGCGGCGCAGCTTGACGAACAATTGTTCCAAATACGGCAAGGAAATATCCTGCCGCTTCGAAAGCGCTGCCAAGGACATCAGGTCATCCCCCTCGGCCAGCGCCAGATCTGCCAAGGCCACCATCGCATAGCGCCCTTTTGTCGAGAGTTTCATGCCCGGTTTCCTTGCAAGATCATTGACGACTGAGCCCAGTGGCCTTACCTGAAACCCGCAAGACCATCAGGGGACCCGAGCCGCGCGGCCCAGATCCTTGGAATGGTTCTAATTTGTCCGAGCGATTTCGTCAAGAAATCGCCGCAGGAAAGCAGGCGAACCGAATGCCCGAAGTGATTTTTGCTGGCCCCGAAGGCCGTCTTGAAGGCCGCTACCACCCGCAAAAGGACCGTGACGCGCCCATTGCCATCGTTTTGCATCCGCACCCGAACTACGGGGGCACGATGAACAACAAGGTGGTCTACAACCTGCATTACGCCTTTTACAATCTGGGCTTCACCGTGCTGCGGTTCAATTTCCGCGGCGTGGGGCGCAGCCAAGGCGAATATGACATGGGCATCGGTGAATTGTCGGATGCCGCTTCGGCCCTCGACTACCTGCAATCCATGAACCAAAACGCCAAGCACTGCTGGGTCGCGGGCTTTTCCTTTGGCGCCTGGATCGGCATGCAACTGTTGATGCGCCGGCCCGAGATCACCGGCTTTGTCTCGGTCGCGCCTCCCGCGAACCTTTACGATTTCAGCTTCCTTGCCCCCTGCCCCTCCTCGGGCCTGATCATCAACGGCACCGCCGACAAGGTGGCGCCGCCCAAGGACACCACGACGCTCGTGAACAAGTTGCACGAGCAAAAGGGCATCACCATCACCCACGAACAGATCGAAGGGGCCGATCACTTCTTCTAAGATGAAGAAGCGCATATGAAGCCGATGATCGACACCGTTTCGACTTATGTAAAGCGCCGCTTGGGTGAGGTCAGCCGCTGATGGCAGTGGTCGACGAACTGGCTGACGATCTGGCCAAGGACGTGTTGGCCGCCCAAGATGAAATGGGTAACGACCGCTTCTATCTTGAAGTGGCCAAGGTGCTCTCGACCCTGTCGCCTTCGATGGAAGAGGGCTTTCTGACCGCGATCCGCGTCCGGTTGGCCGAACGCCGCGGGCGCGATTTCCTTGACAAGCGGCTGGCCGCGCATCGCCAAGGCTGATACGTGACCGACCGTCTTGACGCCCAGTTTGCCTTTCTCAACGAGGCGGATCGCCTCAAGTCGGTCCTGCGCGCCACGACCCTTGTCGATGGCTCCCGCCCTGAAAACTCGGGCGAACATTCTTGGCATCTGGCGCTTTATGCCCTGATCCTGGCCGATCAGGCCGGCCCCGAGGTAAAGATCGAGCGCGTGATCCGCATGCTCTTGATCCATGACCTTGTGGAAATCGACGTTGGTGATGTGCCGATCCATTCCCAGAACGGCCAAGCCCATGCTAGTGCGGCCACCCAAGCGGCCGAGTCACAGGCTGCTGATCGAATATTTGGACTTCTTCCTATAGACTTAGGAACCGATCTTCGTTCTCTGTGGGAAGAGTTTGAAGCCGCCGAATCCCCCGATGCCCGCTTTGCCAAATCGCTTGACCGGGTGCAGCCGGTGATGGCCAATCTGATGTCGGGCGGTGGCACTTGGACCACCTATAACGTCACTTCTGACCAGCTTGACGCTCGCGTTGGCGTGAAAATCGCCCACGGAGCCCCGGCTTTGTGGTCTTGGGTCCGCGAAAAGACCCGCGCTTGTTTCACCTGAACCACCCTTCACGCGCGCCGCTTCGTGACACGGTTTACTTTGCGCCAGTTATTCGGTATACAATCGCATACACTGCTTTCTGCGCCGCCAAGATCGGCCCGGACCGCACCCAAGCGAACCCAAAAAACTGAAAGGGCGAACCCATGACCAAGATCAAGGTGGCCAATCCCATCGTCGAGATGGACGGTGACGAGATGACCCGGATCATCTGGGATTTCATCAAGAAAAAGCTGATCCTGCCCTATCTCGATCTCGACCTTCTGTACTATGACCTCGGAATAGAAGAGCGCGACCGCACCAACGATCAGATCACCATCGACAGCGCCGAGATGACCAAGAAAGTCGGCGTTGCGGTGAAATGCGCGACGATCACGCCCGACGAACAGCGGGTCGAAGAATTCGGCCTGAAACAAATGTGGAAATCGCCCAACGGCACCATCCGCAACATCCTCGGCGGCGTGATCTTCCGCGAGCCGATCATCTGCAAGAATGTCCCGCGCCTTGTGCCCGGTTGGACCAAACCCATCGTAATCGGCCGCCACGCTTACGGCGACCAATACCGCGCCACCGATTTCCACTTCCCGGGATCAGGCAAGCTCACGATGAAATTCGTGGGCGACGACGGCACTGTCATCGAACGCGAGGTGTTCAACGCCCCCGCCGCCGGCGTCGCCATGGGCATGTACAACCTTGACCAGTCGATCCTCGACTTCGCCCGCTCCTCCTTCAACTACGGCCTGATCAAAGGCCTGCCGGTCTATCTCTCAACCAAGAACACCATCCTCAAAATCTATGACGGCCGCTTCAAAGACCTCTTCCAGCAGGTCTATGACGCGGAGTTTGCCGACAGATTCAAAGCCGCCGGCATCCATTATGAACACCGGCTGATCGATGACATGGTGGCTTCAGCGCTGAAATGGTCGGGCGGCTATATCTGGGCCTGCAAGAACTATGACGGCGACGTGCAATCCGACACTGTGGCGCAGGGCTTTGGCTCTTTGGGCCTGATGACCTCGGTACTGATGACCCCCGATGGCCAAGTGGTCGAAGCCGAGGCCGCCCATGGCACCGTCACGCGCCACTACCGCCAGCACCAAAAGGGCCAGCAAACCTCGACCAACTCCATCGCCTCCATCTTCGCCTGGACCGGCGGGCTTAAGCATCGCGCCAAGCTGGACAACAACGCAGACCTTCTGCGTTTCGCCCAAACCCTCGAAAAGGTCTGCGTCGACACTGTGGAAGATGGCTGGATGACCAAAGACCTCGCCCTCTTGGTCGGCCCCGATCAAAAATGGCTCACCACCATGGGCTATCTCGAAAAGGTCGATGACTATCTGAACAAGGCCCTCAAGGGCTGATCCGCCTTCAATGCGGCGCAAATATCACGGGGGGTCCGGGGGGCTGGCCCCCCGGCCTCTCCACCAAAATGCCAAATTTTGGTCAGCAATATTGATATATGAACTCAGCGTGACCAGCTGACCTTTATGACCGACCCCATGCGCCACTCCCTGATCGAGGATGTCCAAGGCATCGCCTTTGGGGTTTGCATGGCAGCGGTGGGCATGCATGTCCTGACCTTCTCGGGCTTTGTCGCAGGCCAAACCACCGGGGTTGCCGCGCTCATCGCGTATGGCTTCAACCTTCCGTTCCCGGCGGTCTATTTCGCGGTATCGCTGCCGTTCCTGTGGTTCGGCTGGCGCCGCATGGGCGCGCGCTTTGCGCTGAAAACGCTGATCACCATTGCCGCCCTGTCGGTTCTCACCTCCCTTTTGCCGCGCTGGCTTGGGTTCTCCCACATCCACCCGGCCTTTGCCGCCCTGCTGTTCGGCATCCTCTTTGGCATCGCCGCGCTTGCGGTCGTGCGCCATGGCGGCAGCTTTGGCGGAATTTCGATCCTGTGGCTGATGCTGCAAGACCGCACCGGGTTTCCGGCCGGCTATGCCCAGCTTGGGTTTGACATCGCGCTCTTTGCCGTCTCAGCGCTGATTTTAGAGCCCGGTCCCCTTCTGTGGTCCTTTGCGGGTGCAGTGATCTTCAACCTGTTCCTCGCGATCAACCACCGTAAGGACCGCTACATCGCCACCTGATCTCGCCTAGCCAATCTTCGGGCCATGCTTGCCATAGGTCTCGTCATAATGCCGCCGCAGTCGCTGCAGCGCGATGCGCAGCACAATCTTGCCCGACCGCGCGGCCCAGCCCATGCGCTGCTCCGCCGCCTCGATCCCCTCAAGGAAACAACACACCCTTAGCGCCACATCCCCCAGACCCGGCCCTAGATCCCGCAAGGCCGCCGCCACCCGATCCCGCGCGGCCTTCGGACCCTGCGCCAATCCGCCGTCGCCGTGAAAAGAACCCCGGTCACCCCCCGTCAGAAACCGCTCCCAATTCTGCGCCACGCGCGGGCCCATCTGGGCCACCTCAAAATCCTCGCGCAGCCGCTCAGCCGCCTCCACCAAAGACGGCTCCAAGAACGGCCGCCCATCCTTTTCGCGCCGCCGTCCCAGCACCGTGACCGGGCTTTCCGCCAGATTGTGCCGCACCCGGCGCGGCCCCTCCTCACCCATCACCACCCGCTCACCCCAGATCCGGTGCTGATCGGCGAAGGCCATCGGCGCCTCGGCCAACCCGCCGACCATGCGCGCCTGATCCTCGGCCTCCATCAACCGCTTCAAAGCCGCCTTTCCCGGCGCGCTGAGTTCATAGCTTGCCACCCGCCCCGCCTTCCGCAAGGAGATCCAATCCTGCAGCACAAAGGCCTGCGCAACCACGCGGTCCACGACTGCCAACCTTGTACAGCGGCCATCGGGAAACGCCCGCATCACCACCGCCTTTTCCATATCGGTCGCAATCGCAAGGCTGGCCCCCGGCTCGGACAACCGCCGCAGAATCCGCAAACCCTCGCGGTTCAGGGTCAGATCGTCCACCGTTCCGGGTTGCGGGCGTGGGGCTGCAGTCATCGGGTCAGGCTCCTTTTTGACAGGGTCAACCGGCCAGGCAGCGCTGCGGGCCAGCGCATCCAGCGCCTCGTCCATCAGCGGGTCTTCCCGGCGTCTCTCGTAACGCCGAACCGTCCGCATCACCGTCGAGGCATGGCAGCCATCACGCCGGGCCAGCGCCCGAAGCGACAGCCCGTCCTCGGTGTGGTCAAGGTAAAGCCGCACCGCATCGGGAAGCCATGTCGGCAGCATGCGCAGGGGCGTCAGGTTACCTTGCATCATCAGACTCGTTCAGCAGCTTCGGTTCGGAAGGCCCTTCAGAGCAACTCAACCCTGAGTGGCATTTCTTACCCAAGTGTTAATTTTCGGCCGTGTCTCGATAATTGTTTCGATTTCTTAAACAAAGTCGTAACCAACGCGCGCTATTCCTCGCGCAATGCAACGCCACGCTGTGCGCGATTACTCTGGCCGCCTCAGTGTCTAGGGGGCATTCATGACCGATTTTCGCATCATTCTGGCAAACATGCGCCGCCCGCGCCTCTTGGTCCGGGCCGCCCGCTTTGGGCTTGAAGATTATCGGCGCGACCGTGATCTCAGCCGTCTTTTGCAGGACTCTGACAGGTCTGAGACAATCTTACCAACCCTTCTGGCCGAAGAAGCGCGGTTAGAGCACAGCCGAAAAACCGGCGACCTGACCTACCCGGTTGTCCGCCACATTGAGGTTCTTGCGGCGCTCATGGCCGAAGCAAATCTCTTGCCGCGCAAAGTCGCGCTTTAGAATGACACTGGCCCGCCAGTTTCCCGACGGGCCATATTGTTAACGCTTCAGAAACAATCAGAGGAAGGCGTCCGGCATCGACTCTTTCTTGCGAGCGACATAACCCTCAAGTCCCTCCCGGATGCTCTCGTCCAGATGCGGGGCCTGATAATCGGCCAACATCTTTTGCACCCGCTCACCGGCCAGCGCCATGGTGTCGCGCGCGCCCTCTTCAGCCCAGGTCTCATAGGGCTTGTAGTCAAAGAGATCTGTGCGCCAGAAGGCGGTCTTGAAATTGGCCTGCGTGTGCTCGCAGCCCAGGAAATGGCCGCCCGGGCCCACTTCACGGATTGCATCCATGCCCTGGCCATTCTCGTCCACCGCAATGCCCTGCGCCAGATGATGCAGCGTGCCCAGCTGATCAGCGTCCATCACGAACTTCTCGTAAGACGAGACCAGACCACCCTCCATCCAGCCACAGGCATGCAGCATGAAGTTCACGCCCGAGAGCAGACCCATGTTCAGGCTGTTGGCTGATTCATAGCCCGCCTGCGCATCCGGCAGTTTCGATCCACAGAACCCGCCCGCCGAGCGGTAAGGCAGACCCAAACGGCGCACCAATTGGCCGACGCCATAGGTGATATGGCTCGCCTCCGGCGTGCCAAAGGTCGGCGCACCCGAGTTCATGTCGATCGAGGTCACGAAGGCCCCCGCAATCACCGGCGCCCCTGCCCGCACCAACTGGCTATAGGCCACGCCGGCAAGAACCTCGGCCAGCACCTGCGTCAGTGTGCCTGCAACCGTCACCGGCGCCATCGCGCCACCCACGATAAAGGGCGACACAATCGCCGCCTGATTGGCCTTGGCGTAAACTTCCAAAGCCCCCATCATGATCCCGTCAAAGGTCATCGGGCTGTTGATGTTGATAAGGCTGGTCATCACGGTGTTTTGGTCAACGAAATCGCTGCCGAACAGGATCTTCGCCATCTCCACCGAATCCGCCGCGCGAGACGGCTCGGTGACCGAGCCCATGAACGGCTTGTCCGACAGCGTCATATGCGCCAAAAGCATGTCCAGATGGCGCTTGTTCACCGGAATATCGGTCGGCTCACAGACCGTACCGCCCGAATGGTGCAGCCATTTGGACATATAGCCCAGCTTCACGAAATTGCGGAAATCCTCAATCGTGGCATAGCGACGACCACCCTTGGCATCATGCACGAAGGGCGGGCCATAGACCGGCGCCAAGACCAGATTGCGACCACCGATCTCAACATTGCGCTCGGGGTTGCGCGCATACTGGGTAAAGGTCTTGGGCGCTGTAGAAATCAGCTTGCGGGCCAAACCGCGCGGAATATGGACCCGCTCGCCCTGCACATCCGCCCCAGCCGCGCGCCAGAGCGCCAGCGCCCCTTCGTTCTCGACAAAGTTGACACCGATCTCTTCCAGAACGGTCTCGGCGTTCCATTCAATGATCTGCAGCGCTTCTTCGTTCAGAATCTCGAAATTCGGAATGTTGCGCTGGATGAACTTTGCGGTCTCAAAGGACACCGCGGTCCGTTCCGCGCGACGGGCCGACCCGCCACCACCCCGAGCCCGACGCCCTGCTGCAATATCGTTCATGAAAGCCTCCGAAAGCTGTTTTGTCTCTTATGCGGCATGCCGGACAAAACCCGCCTCGGAAAAGCGGCGCATGACCGCCAAAAGCGACACGACCACTTGCCAAAAGCGACGAAGATTCCGCCTTCAACGTGGCGCAAATATCCCACGGGGGTGCGGGGGTGTGAAACCCCCGCCTGTCGGCCTCTTGCGATTCCCTTTGCCATTCTTTACGCGAAGCCATGACCCAACATGACCGCCTTCTCATCATCGATTTCGGCTCTCAGGTGACGCAGCTCATCGCGCGTCGCCTGCGCGAGTTGAACGTTTACTGCGAAATTCATCCCTACAACAAAGTGGATGACGCCTTCCTTCGGGCCTTCGGGCCCAAGGCCGTGATCTTCTCGGGCGGTCCCGCCTCGGTCTATTGGGACGGCGCACCGATGCCGCCCAAAGGCGTGTTTGACATGGGTGTGCCGATCTTGGGCATCTGCTATGGCCAGCAGGTCATGATGCATTGCTTGGGCGGCCACGTCGAAGGCGGCCACGGCACGGCTGAGTTTGGCAAGGCTTACGTCACCCCCACCAACGAGACCTGCCCGCTCTTGGCGGGCTGGTTCGAGGCGGGGGATGAGCAGGTCTGGATGAGCCACGGCGACCACGTGTCGAAAATAGCCCCCGGCTTCCAAGTCTACGGCACCTCACCCAACGCGCCCTTTGCCATCACCGCCGACCCCGAGCGCCGCTTTTATGCCGTTCAATTCCACCCCGAGGTGCACCACACTCCGAAAGGCGCCAAGCTTTACGAAAACTTCGTCAAGCTTGCCGGGTTCAAGGGCGATTGGACCATGGGCGCCTACCGCGAGGAGATGATCGCCAAGATCCGCGCCCAAGTTGGCGACAAGAAGGTGATCTGCGCGCTCTCAGGCGGCGTTGACAGCTCGGTCACCGGCATCCTTCTGCACGAGGCCATTGGCGATCAACTCACCTGCGTCTTTGTCGACCATGGTCTCTTGCGACTGGGTGAGGCGGAACAGGTCGTCGCCATGTTCCGCGACAATTACAACCTGAACCTCATTCACGCCGATGAAAAAGACCTGTTCCTCGACGCGCTGGAAGGCGTCTCGGACCCAGAGGTCAAGCGCAAGACCATCGGGCGGCTCTTCATCGACGTGTTCCAGAGATACGCCAACCAGATTGAAGGCGCTGAATTCCTCGCCCAAGGCACGCTCTATCCCGATGTGATCGAATCTGTCTCCTTCTCGGGCGGCCCCTCGGTCACGATCAAATCGCACCACAACGTCGGTGGTCTGCCCGAAAAGATGGGCCTGAAACTGGTTGAGCCCCTGCGAGAGCTTTTCAAGGACGAGGTCCGCGCCTTGGGCCGCGAGTTGGGCCTGCCCGCCTCCTTCATCGGTCGCCACCCCTTCCCCGGACCGGGCCTTGCGATCCGTTGCCCCGGCGAGATCACGGGCGAGAAGCTCGACATCCTGCGCCGGGCCGATGCGGTCTATATCGACCAGATCCGCAAGCACGGGCTTTATGATGAGATCTGGCAGGCCTTCGCTGCCATTCTGCCGATGCGCACTGTGGGCGTGATGGGCGACGGGCGCACCTATGACTATGCGCTTGCGCTCCGCGCGGTCACCTCGGTCGATGGGATGACGGCGGATTACTACCCCTTTACCCATGACTTCCTGTCGGAAACCGCCACGCGGATCATCAACGAGGTCAAGGGCGTCAACCGGGTCTTTTACGACTGCACCTCAAAACCGCCCGGCACGATCGAGTTGGAATGACAAAAGGCCCGCCACTGCGCGGGCCTTTTTAGTGCGGGCACCCTTTCAGACCGGAACGGCCCCGTGTGCCGCCACCTCGGCCAGCGTGCGGCGACCGTTCGGCATCTCGCGCGCCCTCAAGGCCTCGGGCAAGCTCTCGGCCTCACCCTGCACCCCCACCGCCACAACGGCGTGCAGCGCATAACCCGCAGGCAGCCGCACCGCCGCCGCCAAGGCCGCGCTGTCAAACCCGCCCATTGCATGGGCAATGAACCCCATCGACTGCGCCTGCAAAGCAAGGCTCATCCAAGCCGCCCCGGCATCAAACCCATGCCAGACATTCGCCACCTCGGCCCCGTTCTTTTCGGAATGGGGCTTAGAAGCCACCACGATCAGCCCCGCCGCAGCCTTGGCCCAATCCTGATTGAACGGCACCAAAGAGGTCAGGATCGCTTCAAAAGCCGCATCTCCGCGCAGCCCCCACGCAAAGCGCGCCGGCTGCAGGTTCGAGGCCGAAGGTGCCCAGCGGGCCGCCTCCAATAGGCGCAGCATGTCGGCCTCTTGCAGGGGCGCGGCCGAAAAGGCGCGCGGCGACCAGCGGGTCAGAAACTGCGGGTCAATCTGGTGATCAGGGTGACGAGGTATCATGGCGGACATTTGAACAAGACATGAAGTGGATGCGAACCTAAGCTAATCCGCCCAGCCCGAACCACAAGCCCGGCCGCAATAGCCGGGCTGGACAAACCCGTCTCTGTGACGCCAGATGCAGGTCAAAAGGACCGCGCCCTATGATCTTTGCGCCCGACCTCTTCCACGGCAAGGCCTATCTCGTCACCGGTGCCGGTGGCGGCGTGGGCGGGGCCACGGCGCGGCTCTTGGCCCAGCTTGGGGCGCGGTTGGCGATCACCGATGTCAACGCTGCAGCGCTTGAAGCAACGGCAAAGGTCACCGGCGCAGTGCCCCTGTTGGGCGACCTGCGGCAGGTCGCCACCTGCACCGAGATTGTGACCCGTGCCACCGCCGCCTTGGGAAAGCTGGACGGTCTGGTGAACGCTGCGGGCATTTGGGTGGAGGGCGCAAGCGAACTTGCCCGCGAGGAAGATTGGGCAGCCTGCATCGATGTCAACCTCAAGGCCACCTTCTTTCTGTGCTCTCGCGCCATCCCGGCGCTGGCCGCAACAAAAGGGGCAATCGTCAATATCTCATCCGATGCAGGGGTGGTCGGCAATGCGGGTGCCGCGATCTACTGTGCCTCTAAGGGTGGGGTCACGGTGATGACAAAGGCGCTGGCCCGGGAACTTGCCCCGCAAGGTATCCGGGTGAACGCGCTCTGCCCCTCGGATATTGCCTCGCCCATGCTGGACTATCAGGCGCAGACCTACGGCGCGGGCGATCCAGCGGGCTATCATGCCCGGCTTTTGGCCCATTACCCCCAAGGCGCCGCCGCGCGGTTCCTGACACCGGATGAGGTGGCCCAGAACGTGGCCTTTCTCCTCTCGCCCGCAGCCGCCGGAATTACCGGGGCGGCGATCATGCTCGATTTCGGCCTGACGGCGGGGTATTGAGATGCGCCCACCCTGCCCGCCCAATGCCGGATTGCACCTATGACCCCGCCCCTTAAGGCTGCGCTGTGGATGATCGGTGCGATCTTTTCCTTCACCGCCATGGCCGTTGCCGCGCGCGAGATCAGCCAAACCCATGACAGCTTTGAGATCATGGCGGCACGGTCAATCATCGGGCTGGTTCTTGTGCTGGTCATCGGCAAGGCGGTTGGGCAGCTGGGCCATATCTCAGGACATCGGCTGTCTGGGCATTTCTGGCGCAATATCGTGCATTTCACCGCACAGAACCTGTGGTTCTGGTCGCTGACCATGATCCCACTGGCCCAAGTCTTTGCCTTGGAATTCACCTCGCCCCTCTGGGTGATCCTGCTTTCCCCCCTATTTCTGGGCGAGCGGTTGACGCTGTCGAAACTCGCCGCCGCCGGGCTTGGCTTTGCTGGGATCCTGATCGTCGCACGCCCCGATATAACCAACCTCAGCCCCGGGGTTCTGGCGGCTGCAGGCAGTGCCCTTGGCTTTGCCGCCACCTCGATCCTGACAAAACGGCTGACGCGGGATGAAGCGATTATCACCATCCTCTTTTGGCTGACGGCCTTTCAGGCGGTCTTTGGCATCTTGGCCGCCACCTATGACGGCCAAGTCAACTGGCCAACGGCTGAGACCCTACCTTGGCTTGGGCTAATCGGAGTCTGCGGGGTCTTGGCCCATCTGTCGCTGACCTCAGCCCTCACCTTGGCGCCGGCAAGCTTTGTCATGCCCATCGACTTTATCCGCCTGCCCCTGATCGCCGTGATCGGTGCCATGGCCTATGGCGAGGCAATTGATCCTTACGTGCTCATTGGCGGTTTGGTGATTTTTTCAGGAATCTGGCTGAGTGTAAGGCGTGAAATAACGTCACGTTAACGTCACGTTAAAGTTAAGAACTTATTTGACCCTTGGCACTTTTCTGCCCAAGATTGCCCGATAACCGGAAGGCCCCAAGCAAGCGGGCCAAAAAACCGGCGGTGACAAGGGGAGAGAATCTAATGTCAATTAAGTTTGGTGCAGCCAGCCTTGCGTTTGCGCTTTCGACAAGCACGGCTCTTGCCGGGGGTTTTGAGCGCTCGGGCCTGCCGGTTGGCTTCATGTTTGAAAAAGGCAATTATGGTGAGCTGAGTCTTGGCCATGTGACACCTAAGGTTGAGGGCGCAACCAATGTGGGCTCAGTGGCCTCAGGCAACATCGCGGGTTCATACAGAACAGTCGGCGTCGCTTTCAAAAGCGACCTTAACGAAAAACTCTCGTTGGGCATAACAATTGACCCAAGCTACGGCGCGGATGTCAGCTATGGGACGGGAACATCCTACCCTGTGCGTGGCTCAAGTGCGAAATTGCGGGGCGAAACAATTGCACTTCTGGGGCGCTATAAGCTGAACGACAAATTGTCGGTGGTTGCAGGGGTGCGCTCAGTCGGTATTGGCGGAAATGTTTCACTGTCAACCACTACCATTACAGGTTTTGGGGGGGCTCTGGCCAATTTTTATAACGCATCTTTTCGCCATACGCGTGACATTGGATATTTATTCGGCGCGGCCTATGAAAAACCTGAAATCGCTCTGCGCGTGGGCCTAACCTACGCGTCAAGCACCAAGCACACTCTGCCCGTCACTGGCTCCGTTCTTGTCGCGCCCCCAACCTTGACTCCCTTCACGGATACCACCGATGTCGAACTCCCGCAGTCCTTGACCTTGGATTTTCAGTCTGGCGTCGCTGCAGATACCTTAGTTTTCGGTTCGGTTCGGTGGGTTGACTGGACGGCTACCACTCTGATCGGGCCGAATGCTGGAGCAGCTAATCCGCTTACTGAACACGATAACGATAGCATCACTTATAACATTGGCGTCGGCCGCAAGTTTTCTGACCAGTTCTCGGGGGCTATCTCTATTGGCTATGAAAAATCCAACGGTGGCATTGCAGGCAACCTTTCGCCAACTGATGGCTACAAGAGTATCCAAGTCGGCGGCACCTACACCATGGGCAACATGAAAATCTCGGGCGGTGTGCGCTATGTAGATGTCGGTGACGCCTTAGCATTGAGCGGAGCCAGCAACTTCACCGGCAACTCGGCCATCGGGGTCGGTGTTAAGGTTGGCTTCACGTTCTAAGAGACAAACAGAGTGTACAAGGCCCCGCCACAATCGGCGGGGCCTTTGTTTTTCTGGCGATTACTTGTAACACAAGTGAGCGCGCACTCGATCTGAAAGGCTACCCGATGCTGTACCCCGATGGACCCGCGTTCTTGCGCGCACCGCACAAGCGGGTGATGCTGTTTGGCATGTCGGGGCTTGGCAAGACCACGCTGTCCAACATGCTGCGCGAGGCGGGGGACTGGTTTCACTACTCGGTCGATTACCGGATCGGCACGCGCTATATGGGCGAAAACATCTCGGACAACTTCAAGCGCGAAGCCATGAAGGTTCCCTTGCTGCGCGAGCTTTTGATGTCGGATTCGGTCTTCATCACCTCGAACATCACCTTTGACAATCTGGCCCCTCTCTCGACCTATCTGGGCAAGCCGGGCGATGCGGCAAAGGGCGGGCTGCCCTTTGGCGAATACCAGCGGCGGCAGGCCCAGCATGGTCAGGCCGAAGTGGCCGCCATGCTCGACACCACCCGGTTCATTGATCGGGCGCAGGATTTGTATGGCTACAATCACTTCGTCTGCGATACGTCGGGTTCGATCTGCGAAGTGGTTGACGCAGACAACCCCGCCGATCCCGTGATGGCGGAAGTGTCGGCCCATCTCTTGCCAGTTTGGATCAAGGGATCCGAAGCGCACCGGGCCGAGCTTTGCCGCCGCTTCGACCGCGCGCCAAAGCCGATGTTCTATCGGCCCGAGTTTCTGCTGACCGTCTGGGCCGACTATTTGGCCGAAAGCGGTCTGACCGCCGACAAAGCCGACCCCGACGCGTTCCTGCGCTTTGGCTATGCCCGGCTCTTGGAAAGCCGCCAGCCGCGCTATGCCGCGATGGCGCGCTGGGGTGTGACCGTCACCGCCGAAGAAGTGGCCGAGGTAAGAAGCCCCGCCGCCTTTGACGCGCTGATCGCCCACGCCCTTGATCGGCGCGCATCTACGACTTAACGTACTGTAAAACATCAGGTTTCTCAAAATGCCCATCACGCTCCCCGCCACCCTGCCCGCCTATGATGTTCTGAGGAACGAAGGCGTCATGGTCATGACGCCGGACCGGGCGGCGCAGCAGGACATTCGTCCGCTGCGGATTGGGCTTCTCAACCTGATGCCGAAAAAGATCCAGACCGAGACCCAGTTCGCCCGGCTGATTGGTGCCACGCCCCTGCAGATCAACTTCCATCTGATCCGCATGAGCGAACATCAAACCCGCAACACGGCCGCTGAGCATATGGAAACCTTCTACCGCCCCTTTGCCGAGGTGGAGGCGTCGGGTGAGAAGTTTGATGGTCTGATCATCACCGGCGCGCCGATTGAACATCTGCCGTTTGAAGAGGTCACCTATTGGGACGAATTGCGCCGGGTGATGGACTGGACGCAAACCCATGTGCATTCGACCTTTGGCGTGTGCTGGGGCGGCATGGCGATGATTTACCACTTCCATGGCGTGCAAAAACACATGCTGAATGCCAAGGCCTTCGGCTGCTTCCGCCATCAAAACCTGAACCCGACCTCCCCCTATCTGCGCGGGTTTTCCGATGATTTTGTCATCCCCGTCAGCCGCTGGACCGAAGTTCGGCAACCCGAGATTGATGCCGCCCCCGGCCTGCGCACGCTTTTGGGAAGCGGCGAGGTGGGGCCTTGCCTTGTAGAGGATCCGGGCCACCGCGCGCTCTATATCTTCAACCATTTTGAATATGACAGCGACACGCTGAAGCAGGAATATGACCGCGACGTCGCCTCTGGCACGCCGATCAATGTGCCGTTGAACTATTACCCTGACGACAACCCGGCCAATCCGCCCAAGAACCGTTGGCGCAGCCATGCGCATCTTTTGTATGGCAATTGGCTGAATGAAATTTACCAAGGAACGCCTTTTGATCTTGATGACATAGGTAAGTGAAGGAGTAACGAATGGACCTGCCCTTTGACGGTGCGATCAGCCGCTTTTTCCGCGAAACCGCGCCGGAAAACCTGCGCAAGGCCATCAACACTGCGGACAAAGATGACATTCTGAACCCAGATTACCCCTACCGCGATGAGATGAAGGGCAAGGCCTATGACGCCCAAATGGAGGCGTTGCAGATCGAACTGGTCAAGATGCAGGCAGGCCTCAAGGCCAGTGGCCAGCGCTTGGTCGTGGTGTTCGAAGGGCGCGATGCGGCGGGGAAAGGCGGCACCATCGGCGTGATGCGCGAAAACCTGAATCCGCGTTTTGCCCATGTGGTGGCGCTGTCGAAACCGACGGAGCGCGAGGCTGCGCAATGGTATTTCCAACGCTATGTCGATTGGCTGCCCGCCAAGGGCGAAATGGCGATCTTGGATCGTTCTTGGTACAATCGGGCGATGATTGAGCATGTCTTCGGGTTTTGCAGCGAAGAACAGCGTGAGAAGTTCTTCCGCCAACTGCCTGAATTTGAATGCATGATCGTCGATGAGGGTATTACGCTTTTGAAGATCTGGCTTGAGGTTGGGCAGGCCGAACAGCTCAAGCGGTTTCTCGATCGCGAGCAAGACCCCCTGAAGCAATGGAAGCTCAGTCAGATCGACATCGACGGGTTGTCGAAATGGGACGCCTATTGCGCCGCGATTGACGACACGATGGCGCGCAGTGATTTCACCTATGCGCCCTGGACGATGATCCTGTCGGATGACAAGAAACGTGCCCGCCTTGCCGCGCTGCAAACCGTGCTGCGGGCGGTGGAGTACAAAGGGCGCGACATGGACAAGATCGGCGAGATCGACACCAAGATCTGCGGTGGAACCCGGCTGCGTACACGGTGAAAAAGGGGTACCATCATGGCAACCTGCGCCAAGCGCTGGTCGATGCGGCGCTGGAGCTGATCGCGGCGCAGGGGCCCAATGGCTTTACCCTGTCCGAGGCCGCCAAGACAGCCGATGTCACCCCCGCCGCCGTCTATCGCCACTTTGCCGGGCGCGAGGATCTGATCGCCGAGGTAGCGCGCCAAGGCTTTGATATCTTTGCCGCTCTGATGGAGTTTGCCTATGCAGGCGGCAAGCCCTCGCCGCTAGCAGCTTTTGAGGCGACGGGGCGCGCCTATCTGGCCTTTGCCCGCAGATATCCCGGCCATTACATGGCGATGTTCGAAAGCGGGCTGAACCTTGCCGCCCATCCGCAGGTGGCCGATGTCGCGCTGCGCGCGAAGGCGGTGCAGGATATGGCCGCCGCCGGGCTTGCAGCCCAACTCCCCGAAGGTCGCCGCCCGCCCGCCGCGATGTTTTCGGCCCATGTCTGGGCGATGAGCCATGGCGTGGTCGAACTGTTCATGCGAGGGCAGAACCGCAGCCCCTTCCCGCCCGAGGATCTGCTCGAAACCGGGATCGGCATTTATCTGCGGGGTCTGGGACTGTTGTCGCCCGACCGTTAGCGGAACAGAACCAGCGCCGAAGGCGACCACGCCACCCGCACCTTGGTGCCCACGTCCAGCACCGGACGGCCCGGCACATTGCGCATCGACAGCCGCACTTCGACGTCTGTGCCGCCCAGATAGACGTCATAATAGGTCATATCGCCGAAGTAGATCACCTCGTCGATCACCCCATCCGTCTCGCGGTCGGTGGCTTTCTGGTCATCATAGAGCAGCGTCAGCGTCTCGGGGCGCAGGCCCACCACAGGGCTGTCGCCGCTCACCGGGGGCTGCATTGCCGCGTCCAGCGTCACCTTGCCAAGGCCCTTGGCATCCACCTCAACCTTGCCACCGGCATCGGACAACACCGTAGCGGGGATGAAATTCATGGTGCCAATGAAATCGGCCACCTTCTTGGACATCGGACGTCTGTACAGCGTTTCCGGATCGGCCAGCTGCGCAATCTCGCCGTCAAACATCACCGCGATGCGGTCGGACATGACCAGGGCTTCTTCCTGATCATGGGTCACCAGAATAAAGGTAATCCCCACCTGCCGTTGCAGCTTAATCAGCTCCACCTGCATATGCTCGCGCATCTTCTTGTCGAGCGCGCTGAGGGGTTCGTCCAACAAAAGAACCTTAGGTTTCAGGATCAGCGCCCGCGCCAGCGCCACCCGCTGCCGCTGCCCGCCCGAAAGCGCATGCGCCGCACGGCCGCCAAAGCCTTTCAGGCCCACCATCTCCAAGGCCTCTTCCACAGCCTTGGCCTTTTCAGCCTTAGACCGGGGATCTTTGCGCAGGCCAAAGCCCACGTTTTCGGCCACCGACATATGCGGGAAAATGGCGTAGGACTGGAACACCATATTCGTTGGCCGCTCATTGGGCGGCACGCCTTCCATCGACTTGCCGTCGATCAGGACGGCGCCCGAGGAGATGCCCTCAAACCCCGCAATGGTGCGCAGAAGCGTGGTCTTGCCACAGCCCGACGGCCCCAACAAAGAGAAAAACTCGCCGGCCTTGATGGTGCCGTTGATCCCACGCAAGGCATGGTAATCGCCATAATACTTATGGACGTCCTTGAATTCGATCATCGTGGGTTTGTCAGCCGAGAACGTCACAGGAAGCCTCCGGTATCCTTGCCACCGGTCTTGGCGATGCCACGACGGCGGAAATATTCAGCAATGGTCAGAAGAAGGATCGATACGAGCACCAAAATGGTCCCAAGCGCCAGCATCGACGGCACCTTGGCCGGAAAACGGAACTGGCCAAAGATATAGACCGACAGCACCGCCTCGCCGCTTCCAAGGAAGTTCGAGATGATGAATTCGTCGATCGAGATGGTAAAGCAGATCAGGAACGATGAGATGATGCCGGGCAAGACCAAGGGCAGGATGATCAGCCGGAAGGTCGAAAGCGGCGTCTCACCCAGATCATAGGCCGCCTCCTCCAGCGACTTATCAAGCGATTGGAAGGCCGAGGACAGGATGGCCACGGCAAAAGGTGTGCAGACCAGCACATGACCCATGATGATGGTCAAGAGCGACAGCTTCACTCCCATCGACAAGAGCACGATCAACAAGGACATCGCCACGACGATCTCGGGCAAAACCATCGGCAGCATGATCAGGCCCATGATCGAGCCCTTGGCAGGAAAGGAAAACCGGGTTGAGGCGCGGGCGGCAAAGATGCCAAGCACAGTCGACAGGGTCGCCGAGGAGAAGGCGATGATCAGGCTGTTTTTCACCGCAATGCCCAGTTGGGCATCTTGCGTCATTTCGCGGAACCATTCGAAGGTGAATCCCTTGAGCGGAAACTGCACCACCTTGCTGTCGTTCAAGGCGAACATCGGCAGGAGGATGATCGGGGCATAAAGGAAGATCAGATAGGCGATGGCATAGACGCGCAAGGACGGAGATTTCATTTCTGCCCCCCAAGGAAGCGCCGGTTCAACAGGAGGAAGATGATCGACACCACGGCCACAATCATCATCACCGTCACCGACAGGGCCGAACCAAGCGCCTGATCGCGCTGCTTAAGAAGCTGGCTTTCGATCATATTGGCAATCATCGGCACTTTCCCGCCACCGATCAGTTCGGGTGTCACATAGTCGCCCACCGTCGGAATGAACACGATCAGCACCGCCGCAATCACCCCCGGCATAGACAAGGGCAAGGTCACGCGCCAGAAGGTGCGCAGCTTGGACTCGCCCAGATCCTGCCCCGCCTCAAGAAGCGACCGGTCGACCTTTTCCAAGGCCACAAAGATCGGCAAGATGGCAAAGGGCGCATAGGCATGGGCAAGCGTGATCACGATCGAGGCGACGCCATTGGACAGAATGTTCAGCGGCTCACCGATCAGCCCCAAATCCATCAGCGCCGAGTCAATCACCCCGCTATAGCCAAGGATCACACGCCACAGCGACACGCGGATGATATAGCTTGTCCAGAACGGCAGCGTCACCAGAAACAGCCACATCGACTTGCGATGCGCGGGCACGTGGAACGAGATGTAATAGGCCAAGGGATAGGCCAAAAGCACCGTGGCCAGTGTCACCATCATCGACACCATCAACGAGCGCAGCATGATGGCACGGTAGACAGGGTGGGTGAACACGGTCTCGTAATTCGACAGCGAGAACTGCCAAACGATCTGGCCGTTTTCGGACATTAGCACCGAAAACAGCAAGACCGTCGCCAAAGGCGCGGCCAAAAGCAGGATCGCGTAGATCGCCGACGGCGATATGATCGCCAGACCGCTGGCCCCCTCGGATCGGCGGATCCGGGCCAGTACACCGTTATTGCTCATCATGCCCCCTGTTGGCACGCCGTCCTGTTATTTGATCAAATCCTATGCGTATGGCGCGGCGCCGGGCAAGAGATTTCACTTAAACTAGGCCGGATGAGTGAACGGATCAAGCCGGACCAAAGGTCCGGCATGCCGATTCAAAGACTTAGACGCAGGGCCACAGAATGCAGGCCAAAACAGGCCCCGATCAGACCCGTTCGATCGCGATTGCCCGCTTTTTCAGCTCGTCATAGAGCGTGGGCACAATCCTCAGGCTCGCGACCGAGACCCGAAGCGCTTCGACGATTCGCGCCTCATTGGTGGAGCCGGCAACGCGCCAGACCATGCGGCGCGTTACGCCGTCATCATAGACGATCTCTGTCGCGCCCGTGCGCGACTTGCGCCATCCAAGGAAATCGGCGCCCCCGTTGGGGGCGTGAAAGGTGGTTTGGAGTCCCATTTTCGGGCCTTCTCATTTTTATTCTGCTCTGACGGAATCTTGCAGGTTTTCAGGCGCTACGGTCAACAGCCCCGTCGATGGCACCCCGTGATCAACCCGGCGACCGCAGCAAGATTGCAACAATAGAGCAACTTTTGGCACAATCACGGCCGGCCAAAGCCAGATTGGCAGCCGTTGCACCACAAAGTCAGCGCTTCAGCGCCAAGAAAAGCTGATCGCCCGATGGTGGACCTTTATGACGCCCACAGCCGCAGACATAGCCTCATTCCGCGCGCGAACACACATGAAGGCGTGAAACGCTACGACAGTACGAAAAACCAATTCTGCGCGATCGCGCGACTGCCACGGCCTAAGCAGCAAATCACATCGTCCAGTAGCAAAGCACAACCAAGGGGCCTTGACGCTGATCCCACATCCGCAAGCCCACCGCGCAAAAGAAAACACGCGGCCCAAAGGGACCGCGTGTTCTTGCAACGTAAAGAAACGCTTAGCGCTTGGAGAACTGGAACGAGCGGCGAGCTTTCGGCTTACCGTATTTCTTACGTTCCACCACACGGCTGTCGCGGGTCAGGAAGCCAGCGGCCTTGAGCGCGCCACGCAGTTCGGGCGTATACAGCTGAAGTGCCTTCGAGATGCCGTGCTTCACAGCACCAGCCTGGCCCGAGAGACCACCACCCACAACCGTGGCGTAGACGTCGAACTGGCCTTCCACATTGGCTACCGTGAAGGGCTGCTTGAGGATCATCTGCAGCACCGGACGGGCGAAGTAGGCTGCCATGTCCTTGCCATTGACCACAACCTTACCTGAGCCGGGCTTAACCCAGACGCGCGCGATGGCGTTCTTGCGTTTGCCGGTGGCATAGGCGCGGCCCAGCTTGTCACGGACCGGGGTGCGAACAATCGCGGCAGGTGCCGCAGCCGGGGCGTTGCCAACGGCGGATTTCAGATCGTCGAGTGATTTGATATCGGCCATGATTATGCGCTCCGGGTGTTCTTCGGGTTCAGCGCTTTGACGTCAAGGACGGTCGGCTGCTGAGCTTCATGGGGGTGAGCGGCGCCTGCGTAAACGCGCAGATTGGTCATCTGCTGCTTACCCAGACGGTTGCGGGTGATCATCCGTTCAACGGCTTTCATCACCACACGCTCGGGATGCGCGCCTTCAAGAACCTGACGCGCGGTGCGGTGCTTGATGCCGCCCGGATGGCCGGTGTGCCAGTAATAGACTTTGTCTTCGCGCTTCTTGCCGGTCATCTGGATCTTGTCGGCATTGATGACGATCACGTTGTCGCCCATGTCCATGTGCGGCGTGAAGGTCGGCTTATTCTTGCCGCGCAGGATATTGGCCACGATGGTGGCAAGACGGCCCAGAACAACGCCTTCGGCGTCGATCAGGATCCACTTCTTCTCAATATCCGCAGGCGTTGCGGTAAAGGTTTTCATGTGGTTGGTCCCGTAAGGAGAAAGAGGGCAAGCCCCCCAGAAACTTAGATGGCGGCTTATCGCCGATGGGCGCGGCACGGTCAAGCGTCACAGTATTAATTCTTTTATGTAATTTCAATGACTTGCAATATGCGGTATCTTAATACCCCACGTGATGAGGTATCATGTTCACCCAAGCTCGAGGAGAAACGCTCTAACGCAAGCGCGGCGGCCGATCAGGGTCACTGCCCGGCGCACGCGGCGACAATGAAGCATCGGGAAGAACAGGCTGGGTGATCTCGAACGCGTGCCCGACCGCCGCGATGCGCCGCAAGGCCGGGTCCTCGGCGCTTAGGAACACCACGTCGAGCGCCGCCGCCTCAAGGCCCGCAAATGACAGCGCCTCGGCCATAGCTTTCGCCAAGGCAGGCTCGGCCGTCGGGTTGGCACCAACCAGCGCCAGAATATGGCCACGTGCGCCCGTGTCATAGACCACCCCAGCCAGAACCGCTCCAGCCACCAACCCCGCCGCCGACTGCACCGCCGCCGCGAGCGCCGCTCGCGCTGCCAGAGGCACCTGCGGCGGCTCAAACCGCCGGGCCTGCCCTTCGACCACGTTGGAACTGACATCCAAAAGCGCCAGCAGATGCGCCAAGACCTCGGGTGGCAAAAGCGTCTCGCTTTCGGCGCCGGTGCCAAGATTCAGCCCTAGGCTCACCCCCTGCCCCGCCACTGCCTGCGCGATCACCCGACCGGGCAGCATGGCATAGGGCTGTGGGCCGTCTTGAAACGCTGCCAGCCGCTCTTCGCTGTCAAAGGCCAAAATCACCGGCCCATCGCTCAGATCAAAAACCTGCGGCTGCAATTGGTCGCCCTCCGCAGGCGCGCTGAGCAATAGGCAAAGCGGCGCGTCCGCCAAAAGCCGATAAAAGGCCCGCGCATCGGCCTCATCACCCGCTTGCATGGCGGCATGAGCAAGATCAAGCGCGGAACGGGTCATGGCGGCTCTCCGGGACGACGATAGCAACGCCCATCGCCTAATGGGCAATCGGGCGCGGAACAAGAGGCGCGCTGCCTTGTCGTGCGTTTGGCCACGGAATCGTCATTGAACCAACCGCCCCTGCATGATTGAACAGCCCCATGACATTGCGCGTATGGAGTTGCCATGTATCGTGTCTCACCCTTTGTTCGCCGGTTTGCTCAGGCTTTGCTGTCGGGCATGTTTCTGGCGACCTTGTGGGTGAATCTGGCACCGGCGAGCTATTACGACGCGCTGGAATGGCGGTTGATGGATCTTGATCTGCCCCGTTGGCTGGCGCCCTTGCCAGTGTCTTTGACCCCAATGCTGATTGTGTCGCACCTGATGATGCCGCTGTTCGTCGCCTTCATCGCCAAGGAGCTGTGGGAGGCCCTGGTGCTGTCGCGCGGTGCTATGGCGGGGCGGCAGGCGCTGGCACCCGTGGCAGGCATTCTGGGCGGGGCGATCGGGGCGGTGCTGGTCTGGATTACCATCTCGGCTCTGAGTGTCACCAACTACAGCGGCAGCTTTGCCCAAGGCTGGCAGGTTCCGGTCGGCGGCGATGTGGTGCTGGCCTATTTCGTGGCCCGCGCGGTGTTTGGTGCCGGGCATCCGGCGCTGCATGTCTCGCTGTTGCTGGCGATCGGGCTGGACATATTGGGCCTTCTGTTGACCGGGTTGACCGATCCCGAGGCGACGTGGCGGCTGGTTTGGCTGGCCCTCCCCGCCGTTGCGGTCATTTCGGTTTGGCGGCTTGTGGCGCGTGATCCCGGCCCAAACGCGGGTGAGGCGCGTCGTCGCCGGGCGATGGCGCTTTGGCCCTATGTGTTGGCGGGGCTGGTATCTTGGGTTGGGGTGGTGGCCTCGGGTCTGCCGCCAGAGTTGGGACTTTTGCCGGTGCTTGTCGTGATTCCCCATGCCGACCGGAGCTTTGGCGTCTTCGCTGAGGCTGAGGCCTTCCTGCACGATCCCCTCAACTAGTTTGCCCATCATCTGGTCAAACCGCTGGCGTTGGTTCTGTTCTGCTTTGGCCTCACGCGGGGCGGCATTGACCTTGGCGCCTTTGCGCCGACGACGCTTGTCTTGATCGCGGCGCTCTGGATCGGCAAACCCTTGGGCCTTTTGCTTGGGCTGGCACTGGCTACGCGGCTTTTCGGCGCGCGCCTTCCCGCAGCATTGACGCGGCGCGATGTCGTCTTGGTGGCGATGATCGCGGGCATGGGCTTTACCGTGCCAGCGTTGTCGCTGGAAAGCGCGTTGCCCGGCGGGTTGATGGCCGAAGCGGCACGGCTGGGGCTGGCGATCTCGCTCTTGGCAGGCCCCGCAGCGTTGGTGTTGTCGCGCCTGATGCACCGCTGAGCCGCGGAAAACCCGCTGCGCAACACTCTGCCCGCTCACGGCGTATTGTCTTCATTTCGCGAATAAAGCCATAATGTCGCCTGAAATGCCGACTATCAGCGGCATCTGTCGGCAGCTTAGTGGCATAAAGGCGCGAACCTGTCCTTAACCTTGGTTCACTACACTTTACCACAGGCCCGCGCGGCGGGATCGGGCACAGAGCAGGCGGATGATCGCATTCGAAGATGTCAGCAAGTCCTTCTGGACCGGAAAGACGCGCAAGGTCATTCTTGACCGGGCCAGTTTCCGGATCGACATCGGCAATTCGATGGGCATCCTTGCACGCAACGGCACGGGCAAGACCACAATCATCAACATGATGGCGGGGCTTGAAAAACCGGATGAGGGCAAAGTTCTGCGCACCTCGCGCATCTCGTTTCCCTTGGGTTTTATGGGCGGAATTCAAAACAAGCACAGCGCCACCGAAAACGCCCGCTATATCGCCCGGCTTTACAGCCTTGATCCCGATTACGTCGAAAGCTTCTGCCGCTGGCTCTGCGGGCTTGAGGAATACTTCGACATGCCGGTCGGCACCTATTCTTCGGGCATGCGCGCGCGGCTGTCCTTCGCGCTGATGCTGGCCTTGGAATTCGACATTTACCTGATCGACGAAGGCATGCCCGCCTCGACCGATGTCGAGTTCAACCGAAAGGCCGGTCAGGTGCTGCGCCAGCGGCTGAAGAATGCAACGGTTGTGGTGGTCTCGCACGCGCCGCAAACGCTGGAAAAATTCTGCCGCTCGGCGGCGGTGCTGCGCAATGGGCAGCTTTACATGTTCGACACTCTGGAAGAGGCGAAGCGGCTTTATGACTATGAAGCTCACAGTTAAACGGTTCCGCACCCGCCGGATCGAGTTGCCCCCGCCGCCGCCCCCGCGCCCGGCGAATACCGCGCGCGCCGGGGTTGGCGCCGCAGGACCGGGCGATGATGCCTTTATGCCCGGCCCCGATGCCGATGGCTTTGGCGCCAGCAACTTTGGCACGGCAGGCGGCCCGATGGCCCGCCCCGGCTCGCCCGAGGCGGCCCCAACTGAAATTGACGCGATCCGCCGCGAAGGACTGACAGGACGGCAATTGCGCATGGCGCGGCGGCTGGCCCAGCAGCATGGGTTGCCCGCCACCTCGGATTTTGACGCGGTGCGCCTGTTGCGCGCCCGTGGGATTGATCCGTTCCAGACCAATGCGGTTTTGGAGCTTGTGGGCGGCGGCGGGGCTGCGACGGGGGGCCAGCCTGGCTCGCGCGCGCTGACCGTCACGCCCGGCGGCGATGGCGTCCGCTTGCCGCAAACCATGAAGCCCGCCCAGCTTCCTTCGACCGAAACGCGCGCCGAGCAGGCACATCTGGCCGAGGTGATGAAAATCCAGCGCGACATGGCACGCCGCCGTCGCCGCAAATCGGTGCTGCTGTTTGCCCGGCTCTCGGTTTTCGTGCTGCTGCCCACGTTCCTTGCGGCGCTTTACTTCTATGCCATCGCCACGCCGATGTATGCCGCCAAGACCCAATTCGTGATCCAACAGGCCGAAAGCCCCAGCGCGGGCGGGATGGGGGGGCTGTTTTCCTCAACCCCGATGGCCACAGCGCAAGATTCGATTGCGGTGCAAGGTTATCTGCAAAGCCAAGTCGCCATGCAGCGGCTTGAGGCAGACAACGGCTTTCGTGAGCATTTCTCTTCTGATGAGATCGACGTGATCCAGCGCATCCCACCTGATGCCAGCGAAAGTGCGGTCTATAAGCTTTACAAGAAAATCATCCGCATCTCCTATGACCCAACCGAAGGGGTCGTCAAAATGGAGGTGACGGCGGCCGATCCGCAAAAGGCGGTGGAGTATTCCAACGCGCTGATCGGCTATGCCGAGGAGCAGGTCGACCAGATGACGCAGCGCCTGCGCGAAGATCAGATGAAAGGCGCGCGGAAAAGCTATGAAGACGCTGAGAAAAAGTACCAAGAGGCCAATATTCGGCTGGTGGAACTGCAAGAGCGATTCAAGATTCTGTCGTCCGAGGCTGAGATCGGCCTGATCACCAGCCAGATCGGCCAGCTGGAAACCCAATTGACCCAAGATCAGCTGTCCTTGGCCCAGATGGAGTCGAACCAGAACCCCAACAAGGCGCGGATGGACCCGCTGAAGCGCCGGATTGACACGTTGCAGGTCCAGATCGCCGAGTTGCGCGGCAAGTTGACCGATCAGGGTCAGGATGGGGTGTCGCTGGCGCAGGTGCAATCCGATCTCTTGGTGGCCCAAGCCGATGCCCAAACCCGGCAGCTTTTGCTGGCGCAATCCCTGCAAGCGATGGAAACGGCAAGGGTGGAAGCCAACCGCCAGACACGCTATCTGTCGGTGGCGGTGGCCCCGGTGGCCCCCGACGAGGCCGCCTATCCGCGCGCCTTTGAAAACACCTTGGTCGTCATGCTGATCTTTGCGGGCATCTATCTGATGGTTTCAATGACAGTGGCGATCCTGAGAGAACAGGTATCGGCGTAATGCAGATGAAAGACGTGAAGATCGGTGGGCTAACGGTTGGCAACGACCGCCCGCTGATGGTGATTGCAGGCCCCTGCCAGTTGGAAAGCCTTGATCACGCGCAGATGATTGCGGGCACCATGGCCGAAGCCTGCGCCAAGGCAGGCGCGCAATATGTGTTCAAGGCCAGCTACGACAAGGCCAATCGCACCAGCCTGAAGGGCAAGCGCGGCTTGGGTCTTGAGGGCGGCCTTAAGGTGCTTGAGGCGGTGCGCGCCATGGGCATGCCGGTTCTGACCGACATTCACGACGCCGATCAGGCGCGTGCGGCGGCCAAGGTGGTGGACATCATCCAGATCCCGGCCTTCCTCTGCCGCCAGACCGATCTTTTGCTGGCCGCGGGCGAGACGGGTGCGGTCATCAACATCAAGAAGGGCCAGTTTCTGGCGCCTGAAGGTATGGCGAATGTGGCCGAAAAGGTGGCCTCCACCGGCAATAACAAGATCCTCTTGACCGAGCGCGGGGTGTCCTTTGGCTATAACACGCTGGTGGCCGACATGCGCAGCCTGCCGATCATGGCGCGCACCGGCTATCCGGTGATTATGGATGCGACCCATTCGGTGCAGCAACCGGGCGGCAAGGGCGACAGTTCGGGCGGCCAGCGCGAATTTGCGCCCCTGATGGCGCGGTGTGCGGTGGCGGTCGGAATTGCCGGGGTGTTCATCGAGACGCATGAGGACCCGGACCGCGCGCCGTCAGATGGTCCGAACATGATCCACCTGCGCGACATGCCCGCGCTGATCGACAGTCTGATGGGCTTTGACCGGCTGGCCAAGGCGAACCCCCTGCGGGTATGACCCCGCATCCTCGTGCGCCTTCGGCTTCTCGTCGAGGGCGCGCGACGAGCGACGAAGTCGACGAGGAGCGCTGGGTCAGGCCACCTGCCCGGCCGCCCAGCCTGACGACCAAGCCCATTGAAAGTTATACCCGCCAAGCCAGCCGGTTACGTCAACGACCTCACCTACGAAGTAAAGCCCGGTCACGCCCTTGGCCTCCATCGTGCGTGCGTCCAGCGCGTCGGTGTCGACGCCGCCCAGCGTGACCTCCGCGGTGCGATAGCCCTCAGACCCCACCGGGCGCAACGGCCAGTCGCGCATCTGCCGGGCAACTTGGTCCAACACGACGTTGGACAAGGTGCCCAAGGGCGCCTCTAACCCCAGATCGGCCTCGATATGCCGTGCAAGCTTCTCCGGCACCAACCGCGCCAGATGGCTGCGCAAGAGCGCGCGGCCATTCTCTTGCTTGGCCCCGCGCAGGGCTGCCGCGACATCGACGCCTGGACAGAGGTCAAGCCCAATCGCCTGTCCTTCCCGCCAATAGCTGGAAATCTGCAAGATCGCCGGGCCCGACAGGCCGCGATGCGTGAAGAGAACCGCCTCATCAAACGCAACCCGGCCGCAACCCACCCGCGCGGGCAAGGCAACCCCGGCCAAAGGCGCCATCCAACTCAATTCCTGCTCTGCAAAGGTCAAAGGCACCAGCGCCGGGCGCGTTTCAACCAGCGGCAGACCAAAGCTTTCGGCCAGCTGATAGCCAAACCCCGTGGCCCCCATTTTGGGAATGGACTTGCCTCCGGTCGCGACAATCACCGACGCGGCGCGCACCGGCCCCCGCGCGGTTTCAACCGCAAAGCCCGTCCCCTCACGCCGCACTCCGCCCAAGGCGCAAGATAGCCAAAGCTCGCCCCCCGCCGCCGCAAGATCACCCGTCAAGAGTGCCACGACCTCTTTGGCAGACCCATCGCAAAAGAGCTGACCCAAGGTCTTTTCGTGCCACGCGATCCCCGCCGCATCCATCCGCGCGATGAAATCCCATTGGGTGTAGCGTTTCAGCGCCGACAGCGCAAAGCGCGGATTTTTCGACAAGAATCGGTCTGCCGCAATGCCAAGGTTGGTAAAGTTGCACCGCCCGCCACCGGAGATGCGGATCTTCTCTCCCGCCCGCGCGGCATGATCGACGACCAGCACCCGACGCCCACGCCGAGCGGCCTCGATGCCCGCCATAAGGCCCGCAGCCCCTGCGCCCAGTACGATGACATCCACCTGTTTCATAGCCTTCGCATAGCCGCGAAACCGCGCTCAGGCAACCATGCCCCGCCACGGCCCAACCTCCCGATGTTTTTGCGAAATCCCTCTTGCACCCCCCAAAACCCTTCGCTAAACACCGCGGCACGGTTGGGGCGTCGCCAAGTGGTAAGGCATCGGTTTTTGGTACCGACATACCTAGGTTCGAATCCTAGCGCCCCAGCCAACCTTTCCCCACAGCGCAGATGATAGGGACGGACATGGGCCTCAGATCGCTTGCATTGGTTAGCCTCATTGGCCTCGCGGCCTGTGGCGGTGGCGGCAGCGCCTCGATGCAGCTTTACCCGCTGCAGGGGCCGATTGCGGCAGATGATCCAACGCTGGTGATCGAAGCCAAGGCGAAAAACACCGAAGGCACCTCAGGCCCTCTGACCTTCCGCCTGCCCGGCAAGGTCAAATGTGAAGGCACCTGGTCATCCTTGACCCCGCGCACCGTGTCCAACACCGCCGGAATGTCCCTGACCTTGCGCAAGACGGGCGGTGAGTTGGGGGCCAAAACGGAAACCGTCGCGGGCGTCAACACCGGTGAGATCTACGCTGTCTGTGCCGATGGTACCCGCGTTCAGGGCACTTTTGTGATTGGCTCGGGCACGGCGAGTGGGTCTGGCAATGCGACGGACACCAATGGAAATGTGTATAAGCTCCTGTTCTAAGGAGACTTTACGCTATAGCCCAAGGGAAGATCCGGCATGGCCCTTGGGCTGGCGATCGCCGATTTCCTTACATCGCTCTGTGGAAGTCAGCGCCCTCACCGTTCGCATGCGTTGAACTTTGGCCCAAAGACAGGCATGAAGCCCACGACGGGACCGACGGTGAGTGGGACGGGACCAACGAGAAAGGGACTCGAAATGGCGTGGATGATCTGGATCGGGGCAGCCCTGACATTGCTGGGCGTGGCGGGTCTTGTGTATTGCGTCATCATCGCAGTGCGCGCGAAGAAAGCCCAACTTCCCGATGAGCAGATGCGCGCGGTTCTGCATCGGGCTGTGATCTTGAACATGGCCGCCCTTGCAGTGTCTGGCCTTGGCCTGATGTGCGTGGTTTTTGGGGTGATGCTGGCGTAATTGCACCGCTCTTAACCGCGGTTCAGATCGCTTAACCGCTGGCCCTGTGCGATCAGCCTGTCGATAATCGCCGATGGGGCAAACAGTTGCGCATGGGTCTGGGCGCGCGTTCGCAGATCGGCGCGCAGGGCCATCAGACCAATAAGGTCCGCCTGAAACATCGGCCCGCCCTGCCAGCGCGGCATCAGGCGAGAGAGAAGCGCCGCCGCATCAATATCGCTGGGCCGCAGCGCGTTCTTTTCCTCCAAAAGGCGCAGCCCCTCGGACATCAGCGCGGCGCGACAGAACTCGACAATCCCTTCAGCCTCGGTGTCTGGATGCGCCTTTATATCCCCTGCCACCTTAGGTCGCAGCGCCGCCATGCCTTGCGCGGCCAGCGCGGACAGAACCTGCGCCCGCGTCGTGCCCTCGGCCTCCAGAACCGCGACCGCACGCGACAGCGCCAAGCGCAGCCGCTGATCCATTGCCGCGCCCTTCCCTTGCAGCAAAAGCTTCCACCCCAGCCGCCGGGCAAGTGTCACCGCCGCGATCTGCGGCTCAACGGCGGCATCGGGGGTGATCGCAAGCATGGCCAGCGCGCCAACGGCAAGGCCAGGGTGCAAGACCACGGGGCCCAAGCCACCCAAGGCCAGCGCTGGGCCGGGCAAGCGGGCCATGCGTGGCGCATCCGGGGTGACCAGCACCAGATCCGTCGGCGCCTCGGCCTCAGTGGGTAAAACCGCAACCAGCCGCGCCCAGTCAGCTTCGCGCGCGGTGGCGCTTAGACGGCCTTCGGCCACCATCGCTTCTTGACGGGCCGCGACATGCTGCAGCGCTGCCGCAAGCGCTGCCCGGTCTGGCCCAATCAAACGCAGCGCAAGCCCGGCACTCAGGGCCTGCAAGACAACCTCAGGCACCAGCCCGCCCGTTCCCAGCAACGTCACCCGCGCGAGGGCGGGAGGATCACCGGACGCCTCAGGGGTTGCCAACGCCGTAGGCAACGCCAGCGCACGGCGCTCGGCCACAAAGGCATGACGCAGCGCCGAGGCTTCGGGGCTTTCAGCCATCGCTTCGCTTTGGGCCGCCTCAAAGGCAAGGCCCTGCGCGGCGGGCAGCAAAAGCGCCGCCTCGACACAGTCCACAACGGCATGGGGCGCTGGCAGCGCCGTCCCGGCAAGCCGCTTGCGCGCCTCAGTGACGGCAGACTGATAGGCGACCGGGTCACGCAGACCGTCACGCCGTGCAAGACTGGGCGTCATGGGCAGTTGTGAAAGCTTTGCCGCCAAAGCCTCGGCGCGCGCAAGCGGGCCCGCAGCCTCCTCGACGACGTCATCGACGACATCATCGACAAGGCCCATCGCCAAAGCTTCACCCGCGCTTAGGCCTGTGCCTTCGAGCAGCATGTGCAATGAGACAGGCGCGCCGACCAACCGGGCGAGCCGCTGGCCACCCCCCGCCACCGGCAAAAGCCCAAGCGCAATTTCCGGAAACCCCAACCGAGCAGCAGCATGCGCCACGCGACCATGGCACGCCAGCGCCAGTTCCAAGCTGCCACCCAGCACATTGCCCTGAAGCGCGACCACCACGGGTTTGGTCATCGCCTCGATCTGGGTCACCACCGGGTGAAGTGGCCCATTGTCCACCAGCCCCAAGTCACGCGCCTCGATCCCGGCTGAGAACTGCGGCCCTTCGGCGGCCAAGACCACGGCCCGCACAGAAGGATCCGCCTCGGCCTTGGTAAAAGCGGCCGACAGCGCGGCGAGAAGCGGGCGGCTTAAGGCATTCAACGGCGGGTGAGCCAACCACAGCAGGCACAGGGCCCCGCGCTGCTCTTGCGCAATCAACCGCTCCTCAGCCGCCATAGCTTACCCCTGAACCACAACCCGAGGCCCGCACGAAAAACTGTAAGGCCCTTAAGCGCAGTATTAAGCAAGCTGGCAGCCCAAAAGGCAATCCCGCGACGGGCCACACCCGACCGGATAAGCGGCGCAAGGCGTAAGGCTACACCGGCATGTTGTCGAAATCCGCCTCGATCTCGGCGTCAGTCCGGCCCTCAACACCGGCCTGCGGCTCTGCGCCCACAAGCCCCGGAATCACATGGCTCAACGCTTCCATTTCGGCAGCCAAGATCTTCAGACCCATCACTTGGCCCGCCAAGGCCACCTCTGTCATCTCGCCCATCAGTTGGGCCACCTGTGCTGTGGGTGTTGCATCACTTTGTTTCGATGGCTTTCGTGTCATCTTAGCCTCCTCTATGTCATCGGCTGTCGTTCGCCACCCCTATCCGCCTTGGACCGGTTCGCGGTCCGTGGCTTAGCCCGCACAGCGCCGGCAAAAGGGGGTATGCGGCAAAAGATCCAAGCGTTCTTCGCCGATCTCGGCCCCGCACTTGGTGCAAGTGCCATACTCACCCACCTCAATCCGCTGCAGTGCCGCCGAGATCTGGCGCAGCTCCAACTGGCCTGCCGAGCCCAGATCCTCCAGCACCTCTTCGGCCTCGCGTTCGGTCGCGATATCCTCCCAATCGGGTGATGTATGACTGTCCAACTCATCCTCGATGCGATGCAGGCGCGCCTGCAGTTCGGACAGACGGGCCTCAAGCTGGCTCTTACGCTGAGAAAGTGAAATCATGCCAATTCTCCTGTCACGACAAGAAGCCTAGTCCGTCGCACGGAGCTCCGCCTTGATGCACGTCAACACGCCCGGCCCATGTCGCATGTTTCTCATATTCATATCTTGAAATGTAATTGCTTTCGGCCTAGCTTAGCTACAAGCAACCGAACGCGGAGCGCGCCATGACCCCCAAGGTTCACGCCTTTTTCGACGAGGCCACCAACACCATCACCTATGTTGTGCAAGAGCCCGAAGGCCGAGCCTGCGCGGTGATCGATTCCGTTTTGGATTTCGACTACGCCTCTGGGCGCACCGACACCCGGTCGGCCGATGCCGTGATCGCGTTCATCCGCGAAAATGATTTGCGGCTGGAATGGGTGTTGGAAACCCATGTCCACGCCGACCATCTCTCCGCCGCGCCCTATATCCAAGAGGCGCTGGGCGGCAAGATCGGGATCGGCGAGCGGATCACCGTGGTGCAGGACACCTTTGGCAAGATCTTCAACGAAGGCACTCGGTTCCAGCGGGACGGCAGCCAGTTCGACCAGCTGTTTTCCCAAGGCGACAGCCTGATGATCGGGCAGATGCGGGCCGAGGTCTTGCACACGCCCGGCCACACGCCCGCCTGCCTAACCTATGTCATCGGGGACGCAGCATTCGTGGGCGATACGCTGTTCATGCCCGATTTCGGCACCGCACGCTGCGATTTTCCGGGCGGTTCGGCCGAGACCCTGTGGGACTCGATCCAAAAGCTCCTCACCCTGCCCGAGGAGACCCGCATTTTCGTCGGCCATGATTACAAGGCCGAGGGGCGCGACAAATATGCGTGGGAAACCACTGTTGGCGCGCAAAAGGCGCTGAACAAACATGTGGGCGCGGGCAAGTCGCGCGATGAGTTTATCTCGATGCGCAAGACACGCGATGCCAGCCTTGCCATGCCACGGCTCATCATCCCGTCCTTGCAGGTCAACATGCGCGCCGGACAAATGCCCGAGCCCGATGACAACGGCGTCAGCTATCTGAAAGTGCCCGTCAACGGCCTGTGATCGCGCTTTTGGGCGCCCGGTCTGTGGGCATGGTCCTTGGTCGCGGGCTGCGCTAAAACACCCACAATCGGAATGGGGGAACAGGCGATGATTCCAAGTGATTGGATCTGGGGGGCAATCGGCGGTCTGATGATCGGCGGGGCGGCGGCGATGTATTTGCTGGTCAATGGCCGGATCATGGGGGCTTCGGGCATCCTTGGCGGGCTGGTTGATGGCACCGGGCGCAGCACCATGATGGAGCGGCTGGCTTTCTTGTTCGGCGCGCTGGTTGTGCCGCCGCTGTTGGTACCGCTGTACACCAGCGTGGACACACAGATCACCACCAACCCCGTTATCATCATCGCTGCAGGGCTGCTTGTTGGCATCGGCACCCGGCTGGCCAATGGCTGCACCTCGGGGCACGGCGTGTGCGGGATTTCGCGGCTGGCCCCGCGCGGGCTTGCCTCGACCGGGCTTTACCTTCTGGGCGGCGCCGTCACCGTTTTGGTGTTCCGCCACGGGCTGGAGTTGATCTGATGGCGAACAAAACCCTCAAACTTCCCACCGAACCGCGCGATCTGGTGGCTTTTCTGGCCGGTGGCCTTTTTGGCTCGGGCCTTTTGGTGTCGGGCATGATCGACACCCGCAAGGTGCAGGGCTGGCTTGACTTCTTCGGCGACTGGGATCCGACCTTGGCCTTTGTGCTGGGGGGCGCGGTCTTGCCGATGCTCTTTGTCTGGCGCATCGCCGAGCGGCGCGGCGTCTCGCTTTTGGGCACACCCATCCCAGACCGCACCCCAGCCAAGTTGGACCGGGCGCTGATCACAGGATCCTTGATGTTCGGTGCGGGCTGGGGCCTTGCCGGGCTATGCCCCGGCCCGGCGCTCGCCTCCTTCGCCGTTGGCGGCTGGGGCGGTGCCCTCTTTCTCCTCGCCATGGTCTCGGGTATGGTCATAGCTCCGGTGGTGGCCGGTTGGCTCTCGTCCCGCACCGCCTCTTGACCGCAGCACGCCCTGACCGATGAAGCCAAGGAGATTGCCATGACGCTTGATCTTCGCAGCCTGACCCCCGACTACGCCGTGGCCCCACAGATTGAGCCTGAGGATCTGGCCGCGATCAAGGCGGCTGGCTTTGTGTTGGTGATCGACAATCGCCCCGATGGGGAAATTGGCGGCGATCTGTGGGCCGACAGCATGGCCATCGCGGCCGAGGCGGCGGGCCTGCGCTTTGTGGTAAACCCAGTTTATCCCGGCGAATTCACCCCCGATCTTGTCGCCCGCCAGCGCGAGGCGGTCGAGGCTGCGGGCGGGCCAGTTCTGGCCTATTGCGCCTCGGGCAACCGCTCCACCGTGGTGTGGGAATTGATGAACGCGGGCCAGATTCCGACCGATGACATGCTGACCATCGCCGCCCGGAACGGCTACAACCACGAACCGCTGCGCGCCTTGATTGAGGCTTTTGCCCGTCAAAGTTAAGCTTTGTCACGGCTCGCCAAGACCTGACCTTGATGCTGCATGAGCCAAATGTAGCCGCCAGACAGTCAGTTGGTCCTTTTGCGCGCCGCTCCTCTGGCCGGTCTAAGCACTTTGCCGCACCGCCGGTACCTGATCTGTAGAATCAGTCGCCCCGGAACAACTCTCAGCTAAGGCGCCAGAGGGTGTCAGCACAGCAGGATCGGCCATCGGCGCAGATCCACGCCCGACGTTGACCCCAACTGTCAACCGTACGGCCCGCAAGCCCCGGTTCTGACCAAGCCGCCCCTCAGCCATCTTGCGCCCGTCCAACCCTTCAAGGCTGATCTTGTCCAGCGCCGCTGCGTTCAGCACCAGCTGATCTCCGACGGAAAAACCAACCACCCGCGACAAGGGCAGCGACAGCCGCGTCAGCACCGCCTCAAGCCGGACCTCCGCGCCAGACAACTGTTCAGCCAGCTCTTCGGCAAAGCGACGCTCTGCCGCCACCGTGTCAGAAATCGCGCCCGCCGCCTTGCTTCGCGGCTTGCGCCCACGCCCTTCGGCCGGAAGGGCCAAGACCACCCTGCCCCGGCGCGCGCCAAGCGAAAGATCCACCTCAACTGTCACCAGACGATAAGCGACATCTTCAAGCATCAGGCCCAACGGCCGCGGATCCTCTAGAAACGAGGCATAGCGCCAGCCCCCGGCCCATGTCAGATCGGCCTCTTCGGCAAGCCCGGCCTCCAAATCGATAAGTGCGGCATCGATCATTGGGGCCAGCATCGCCGCATCGGTGCGGGTGGGCTTGCGCGCGGCAGCGGCGGTTTGCGCCACGCGACCGATGGTCAACACCTCCACCATCGCCTGAAACACCTCGGGCGACAGAGCGAGCATTCCAAGCCCATCGCCAGGCCCCTCCAGCACCGCAACAAGCGCGCGGTCGGGCGGCACCTCCAACACCTCGGCCAAACCGACACGGGCCTGTGCCAGCATGGTCACCTCAAGCGGGGCCTTCAACTGGTCACGCGCCGCGCGCGCCAAGGCCAGACGCCAGCCGCGATCAGCGCCCGGCCCGCCCTCGGCCATCTCGCCGCGGGCCGCCGTCACCTTGCGCCGGATCACCCCCTCTGACACCATGCCCTCCGCAGCTTTCCAAGACCCAGACCTGCCACAAACAGGTTGCCAAAGGCTTTACGCGCCTTTGCCTTCGCCCGAGACGGCCCCCGCTGCGGGTTTTTCCAGCCGCAAGGGCAGCATCACGCGAAACGCCGCCCCGCGCTGGCCGGGAAGATAGGTGATCGATCCGCCAAGATTGGTCATGATCTCGCGCACGATGGCCAGCCCGAGCCCCGCGCCCCCGGCGCGCATCTGATCGGTCAGGCGGGCAAACTTTTCGAAGATAATCCGCTGCGACTCCTTGGGAATTCCCTTCCCATTGTCGATAAAGTCGACCGTGATCCGCCCACCCTTTTGCCGCACCGCAATGCGCAACACACCCGGATCGGCATCGCAATACTTGCGCGCGTTGGAGATCAGGTTGATGAACACCTGCACCAAACGGTCGGGGTCGGTCAGAAGGTGTATCTCCTCGGCCACCGGATCGCGGATAATCTCAAAGCGGCGCTCGGGCCGGGTTTGGCTGGCCGCCTGCACCGCCCGGTCGATCATTCCGCCCAGATGGACTAGATCGAGGTTCAGCTGCACCGACCCGTTTTCCAACACCGACAGGTCCAGCAGATCATCCAAAAGCCGCGTGAGGCGCAGCGCCTCAGAGTGGATGATCCGGCCGGAATCTTGCACCGTCTGCGGCGGGATATCGCCCTCGGTTAGGATTTCTGAGAAGGCCCGGATCGAGGTCATCGGCGTACGTAGCTCATGGCTGATCTGGCTGAGAAACGCGTCTTTCTGCACCGAAAGCTGGGTGAGCTTTTCGTTCACCTCGCGCAATTGCCGCGCGGCGCGCGACAGCTCGTCTTGCTTGGCCTCGAGCTTAGCCGAGTACTCCATGATCTGCGCGGTCTCATTGGCCACTGCCATCAGATCTTCCACCGTCACCGTGGCACGGCCAAAAAGCTGGCTGATCATCGCATGCGCTGTTGCGGCCCCGACAGACCCTGCCAGCCGCCGCTCCGCCTCAGCCAAGAACTCGGGCGTCAGGTCGGGCAAGAAGCCCTCTTTGCCCTGTGCGCGGGCTTGGGCCTCAAAGAAGGTCAGCGCCTCTTCGCCCAAGATCCGCTGCGCCAGCGCCAAAAGCGCCTCTGGCTCGGCCTGACCATGGCTCCAACCCAGCCGTTCAGCCTGCGCCTCACGGTCAAAGGCGTTGACAAAGGCCACCCCCTGAATGCGCTCCACCGGGTCGGGGAAGGTCACCAGCGACACCAGAGCGAAGGTGGTCGCGTTCAACGCCAAAGACCAGAACACTGAATGGACCAAGGGATCCATCCCTTCGGTGCCAAAGAGCGCCCTTGGACGCAACCAGTCCAACCCAAACAGCCCTTCGGCAAAAACCTGCGTCGAAAGAACCGCCCCTTCGCCGAAAGACGGCAGGAACAGCGTAAAGGCCCAAACGACGAAGCCCACGATCAGCCCGGTCAGCGCCCCGGCCTGGGTGGCCCCACGCCAGAAGATACCCCCCAAAAGGGCTGGCAGAAACTGCGCCATCCCGACAAAGGCGATCAGCCCGATGGCGGCCAAGGCCGCCGAGCCGCCTGAGATGCGGTAATAGAGAAAGCCAAGCGCCAAGACCCCGACAATCGCCAAGCGCCGGGTCAGCAAGACCCCCGCGCGCAGATTGCCCGACATCGCCGCATCGGGGCGCAGGCGCAGCCAAAGCGGCATGACGACGTTGTTGGAAATCATCGTGGCCAAGGCAATGGTTTCGACGATCACCATTGAAGTGGCACTGGAAAACCCGCCCAAGAACGCCAGCATCGCCAAAGCGCCCTGCCCCTCAGACAAAGGTAAGGTCAAGACCAGCATGTCCGGATTGGCCTCGGCCGGCATGCGTTCCAACCCGACGACGGCGATGGGCAGGATGAACAGGCTCATCGCAAAGAGGTAGAGGGGGAAAGCCCACGAGGCGCGCGCGAGATGCGCCTCGTCAACGTTTTCGACCACCATGACCTGAAACATGCGCGGCAGGCTGATCACCGCGGCTGCAGAGACGGCGATCAAGGCCAGCCAGCGGTCGGGCTGCATTTGCCATCCCTCGGCCTCGACCGCCGCGATCTTGTCGATCACCGCCCCGATCCCGCCGGCGAGCCCCCAAACGACAAAGATCCCGACGGCGAGCAAGGCCACCAGCTTGACCACCGCCTCAACGGCAATCGCCGTCACAATGCCGTGGTGCTGTTCTTTGGCGTCCAGATTGCGGGTGCCGAACAAAATGGTGAAGAGCGCCAGCCCTGCCGCGACCCACAGGGCAATGTCCTCATGGCCGGGCAAAAGCCACGCCTCTGGCGTGTCTTGCGCAAAGACCGAAAATGACAGCGTCATCGATTGCAATTGCAGCGCGATATAGGGCGTTGTCGCCACCACCGCGATCAGGGTGACCACCACGCCAAGAATGTTCGATTTGCCAAAGCGGCTGGAGATCAGATCGGCAATCGAGGTGACGCGCTGTTGCCGACCAATCCGCACCAGTTTGCGCAAGACCAGCCACCAGCCGACGAACACCAGCGTTGGGCCAAGATAGATCGTCAGATACTCGATGCCAGAGCGCGCCGCATAGCCGACCGCGCCGTAAAACGTCCAAGCGGTGCAATAGATCGACAGCGAGAGCGTGTAGATCACGGGCGAGCGCAAGAACCCCAGCCGCCCCTGCGCGGCCCGCCGTTCGACGACAAAGGCCACCGAAAACAGGAAAATCACATAAATCAGGCAGGAGAGGACCAAAACGTTAAACGGCATCTCAGCGCGGGTCCTCGGCGCTGCGCTGGGCAGGCGTGGGCATGTCGGCGGGGCCGTCAGACTCTTGGTCGCCCTCGGTCGCAGAGAGGCCAGGGGCCAGCACGGCGGCCGCCGCGATCAGAACAGCCCAAAGGACGAATAGATATATCGCATCGCGCACATCGCCCGATGTGTCGCGCCCAAGTGCTGGCAACAGCATCAGCAACAGCCCCAGCACCGGCAACAACCGCGCAGCATCGCGCAACCTGCGTCGCCGATAGACCGCACGGGCCAGAAACAGCGGACCGCCGGGCATCGGATCAGCCCTCCATCAAGGCACGCACCTGCGCACGCATTTCAGCATTGGAAAACGGTTTGGACATAAAGGCAGACACCCCAGCCCGCTCGGCCGCTTCGCGGTCACGCCCCTGCCCCTTGGCCGTGAGCATCAGCACCCGCAGCGCCTCAGTCGCGGGATCGGCGCGCAGTGAGGAGAGAATCTCCAACCCACTCATCCCCGGCAGCATCAGATCTAGAATCACGAGATCGGGTTTCACATCGGCCACGCGCGGCAGCGCCTGCGCACCGTTCTCCTCGACCGTCACCTCCCAGCCGTCCCGCGACAGGATAAAGCGGATCGCCTCGGCGATGTTCGGCTCATCTTCAATGAGCAGCACGCGCCCGGACATCGTCCCCTCCCCGCCTTGCTGTCACGACCCTGTGACTATCGGAGGAAAACGCGGCGCTGTCAAAATGTCTTAGGGGAAAGCGCCGCCTTTGTTGCCCATCTCAGCCGCGCAAGATGGATGGCTCGCGCCGGGCCGGACAGTCGGCCCGCGGACAGATGCGGCAGGTCGAACCGACCTCGAGCGCCACCTCCGCACCTGCAGGCTCAGGCTGCAACAGCATGGCGGCCTCGCGCAGCTCCGGACCGCGAAAGCCACCGGGAAAGCGGGTCTGGCAAAAGGCACGGGCCCGAAAGCGCGCGCCTTGCGGGCCGGGCAGCGCGATCACGGCCTCGACCGGGGTTTCGGGCCGGGTCAGCGCGGTGAAGAGCGGCCAAAGTGGACAGGCCGCCCCAAAGCGCGGCGAGGAAAACCCCGCCGCCGTCTTGCGTAAGGTCAAAGTCCCCGACCCATCGCAGAGCAACAGCCCCAGACCCGAACCGGGCCGGAGCGCGATGCGGCGAAAGGCTGCCAGCACGGGAACGCCAAACGCCCCCGCCAGCGCCAGCGGGTCTGGGCCCAACCGGGCCAACGCCTTGGCAAAGGCCGGATCAGGCATCGCCGCCAAATCCGCCGCAAGCTGCGTCTGCAACGCCAGCGCCAATGACCGCCCCGCGCCAGAGGCCAAATGCGTCGACTGGGCCAAATCCTGCCCCATATCCAGCTGCCAATCGCAGGCCTCGGCCCAAGCCTCCACCTCCTCTTGGGGTGAGGCGATGGAGTGTTCCTGTCCGGGCCCCGCGGCGTCCAGATAGGCCACAAGCGCCTCGGCGCCCAAGGCCAGACGCTCACTGTCAGCATGCAGGTTTTGGTGGAACCGCTGCCGCCAAGCAGGGTCGATATCGTCGGTGTCCGCCAAAATCGCCGCCGTGGTACGCACCGAGGAGACCGCCGACAGCACCTCATGCAGGCTGGCTGACAGGTGCGGATCATGCGCCATGCGGTCGCTTAACACCTCTACCACCCGGCCAAGCGCATGGCTGCGGTCGTGCAATTCGCCCAAGGTGGCGGCCCAGCCGGGAAAACGGCCGACCAATTCATCCAGCCGGTCCACCTCAGCCCCCGCCCCCGGCACCGCCGCTGCCGCCGCGCGTAAGGCGTCGAGGCGCCCTTCGGCATGGCTTTCCTGCAGACTGTCCAAACTGACATCAAGTGCTGCGGCAAGCCGCGTCAGCAAATCCTCGGCAATGCGACGGCGATTGTGCTCAATCAGGTTCAGATAGCTGGCCGAAATCCCGACCTCAGCCGCCAAATCGGCCTGCCGCAACCCCAAGGCCTGCCTACGTTCACGCAGACGGCTTCCGGTCAGGGCGGACAGGGCCATATCATCTCCATTGGTTTGTAAAGATATTTACAAACCCAAGGACAAAGCGCAAGCGCCACCCTCCCTGCCACCAACGACAAGACCAAATAGAGTTTGGCCCTACAGATCGCCTCCGAACGCGGTCACCAAAGAAAAAGGGCGCGAGGTTTCCCCCGCGCCCCCTTATGTGCCGTCAAGCCGTTGTTACTGCAGCGCCTTGTCGGTGATCGCATGGGTCCAAGCGCCCGACGGTGCGGCGGTGATAACCGGGTCCGAACCGCCCGACATCAGAGCCGCGACAGTGCGGTCATAGTCAGCCGGGTCCAAAGCGCCGTTCGAACCAGCGGTCAGCTTGGCGATCTCGCCCATCATGCGCTTTTGATGCGCTTCGGTCTGCGCGCCGGTTGCATCGTTCTCCAGAACGATCATCGCCGCTTCATCCGGATTGGCCTCAGCCTCTTTCCAGCCCTTCATGGATGCGCGCACAAAGCGCACCATCTTGTCCTCAAACGCCGGGTCGGCCAGATTGGCTTCCATGACATAGAGACCGTCTTCCAGCGTCGCCACACCCTCATCTTCATACTTGAAGGTGATCAGATCGTCCGGGCTCACACCCGCATCAATCACCTGCCAGTATTCGTTGTAGGTCATGGTCGACACGCAAGCCGCCTGCTTTTGCAACAGCGGATCGACGTTGAAGCCCTGCTTCAGAACCGTCACATCGGTGCCGTCGGTCTTGAGGCCCAGCTTATTCATCCAGTTCAGGAACGGGTATTCATTGCCGCCGAACCAAACGCCAAGGGTCTTGCCCTTGAAGTCTGCCGGGCTGGTGATGCCCGATTCTTTCAAGCAGGTCAGCATCATGCCCGAGGACTTGAACGGCTGGGCGATGTTGACCAGCGCCAGACCCTTTTCGCGCGCGGCCAAGGCCGACGGCATCCAGTCAACAACCACATCGGCACCGCCGCCAGCGATCACCTGGGTCGGGGCCACATCGGGGCCGCCGGGCAGAATGGTGACATTCAGGCCCTCTGCCTCATAAAACCCTTTGGCCGCGGCCACGTAATAGCCCGCGAACTGGGACTGCGTGACCCATTTCAGCTGCAGCGTCACGTCGTCGGCAGCCTGCGCGCCCGTGGCAAATGCCATGAACAGCGCCGAAGTCAGTAGCTTTTTCATTCCAAACCTCCGTGTTGCGACCCCATTTGCCGGGGCCATTGTTAAGTCCGTTGTGACGGGTGCCAAAAGGTCACCCGCTTTTCGATCATCGCGACAAGCCCATAGAAGGCCGAACCAGCAATGGCTGCCACGACAATTTCTGCCCAGATCATGTCCAGCGCAAGCTGTCCGATGCTGGCGTTGATCCGAAATCCCATGCCCAAGGTCGGGCTGCCGAAAAACTCGGCAACGATGGCCCCAATCAAGGCCAACGTCGAGGCAATCTTCAAGCCATTGAACACAAACGGCATCGCCGCAGGCAAGCGCAGCTTCAGCAGGGTTTGCGTGTAGCTGGCCGAATAGGTTGCCATCAGATCGCGCTGCATCGCGTCCGAGGCTTTCAGCCCGGCAATCGTGTTCACCAGCATCGGGAAGAACACCATCACCACCACCACGGCCGCCTTCGACTGCCAGTCGAACCCGAACCACATCACCATGATCGGCGCAATGCCGACAATCGGCAAAGCGGCCACGAAATTGCCCACCGGCAAAAGGCCGCGCTGCAAGAAGGGGCTGCGGTCAATCACAATCGCCGTGGCAAAGGCCGCAGCACAGCCAATCAGATAGCCCGACAAGGCCCCTTTCACCGCCGTCTGCACGAAATCGCCCCACAGGATCGGCAGGCTCTCGGCAAAGCGCACCGCCACGGCCGAAGGCGGCGGCAAGATCACCGGCGAGACGTTCAGCCCCCGCACCAACCCTTCCCACAGGATCAAGATGGTCAGGCCGAAAATCACCGGCACCGCCAGCTTGCCGCCTTGTGTCCGCGCCAAGGGCGAGGCTGCAAGGCGGCTGTTCACCCACCAGCCAAGCGCCCAAGCGCCCAAGGCCACCAGAACCCAGCTCATCGCGCCATCCCCATGCGTTTCAAGGTGCCCCGCTCCACCATGCCGATCAGCATGACCATGCCCGCCGCCACCACGGCCGCGGCAAACAATGCGGCCCAGATTTGCACTGTCTGGCCATAATAGCTGCCCGACAACAGCCGCGCCCCAAGGCCGGCCACCGCACCCGTCGGCAACTCACCCACGATCGCCCCTACCAAACTGGCCGCCATACCCACCTTCAAGCTGGTGAAGAGATAAGGCATCGACGAGGGCAGGCGCAGCTTCCAGAACACTTCAGACCGGCTGGCGAAATAGGTCTGCAACAGGTCCAGCTGCATCTGATCGGGGCTGCGCAAGCCCTTAACCATCCCCACCACGACCGGGAAGAACGACAGATAGGCCGAAATGATCGCCTTCGGCACCAGCCCCTGCAGGCCCACCGAGTTCAAAACCACGATGATCATCGGCGCAATCGCCAGGATCGGAATCGTCTGGCTCGCAATCGCCCAAGGCATCACGCTCATATCCATGGCGCGGTTGTGGATGATGCCGACGGCCAGCAAAATGCCCATGGCCGTGCCCATCGCAAAGCCCAACAACGTGGCCGAGAGGGTGATCCAGCCGTGATAGACCAATGACCGCTTCGACGTCGGCGCCATGCCAAAGGTGGACTTGACCAATTCCGTCACCACCTGATGCGGCGCGGGCAAAACCGGCCGCTCTTGATTCCACGTCTCGACAACCAGCGCCATGCCCGTCGCGGGCTCCACCCCGGCCCGCGCAGCCTGATCGTAGATCCACGCGCGGTTCAACCCGACGGCCGCCGCGTACCAGATCACCACAATGGCCAAAACAACCGTCAGAACCGGAACAACATGTCTCATGCCCCTGCCCCCTTCGGCCAAGCGATCATTGCCACCGCCACGATCCCCAAGGCAAGACCCGCCCATTGCAAAGGCGCCAGCCGCTCACCAAAGGCGACAGTCGCCAAAAGCGTGATCGCCACCATCTGGAAGATCGACGAGAGCACAATCGCCACCCCCAGCCCCTCGCCGCGCATCACCTGCACCATCAGCGTATTGCCGATGCAAAACAGGACCAATGCCCCGATCAGCACCCACACCGCCGCGCCGCCGGCATAGATCTTTAGCCCGGAATTCGCCGCCATGAACACAAGGGTCGCGGCGAGCAGCCAACCATAGGTCGCACTCATCTGACTGCCCCTTTCAACTTGGCCAAAATACTCTCGGGGGGAGGCCGAAGGCCGTGGGGGGCAGACAGCCCCCCGGCGCGGGTAATCATGGGCGCAAGCTCACTCATCGGAATGCCCCGCCCGCAAGCCCTCACGCACCCGGTGGGCAATCTCGATGAACTCCTTGCTGTCGCGGATGTCCAAGGGGCGCTCTTTCGGCAAGGGGCTATCGATCACATCGGTGATCCGGCCCGGACGCGGGCTCATCACCACGATCTTGGTCGAGAGATACACCGCCTCAGGGATCGAATGGGTCACAAACCCAATCGTCTTGCCGGTGCGCGCCCAAAGCTTCAGCACCTCTTCGTTCAACCGGTCCCGCACAATCTCATCGAGCGCGCCGAAGGGTTCATCCATCAACAGAATATCGGCATCAAAGGCCAAAGCCCGGGCAATCGAGGCGCGCTGCTGCATCCCGCCCGACAACTGCCAAGGGAATTTCTTGCCAAAGCCCGTAAGCTCCACCAATTCCAACACCCGCGCCACCCGCGCCTCTTGCTCGGCGCGGTCAAAGCCCATGATCTCCAGCGGCAGCCGGATATTGCCGGCAATCGTGCGCCACGGATAAAGCCCTGCTGCCTGAAACACATAGCCATAGGCGCGCTTCTGCCGCGCCTCATCCGGGGTCATGCCGTTCACCGTCAGCGTGCCGCCGGTCGGATGTTCAAGTGCGGCGACGGCGCGCAGAAAGGTGGTCTTGCCACAGCCCGACGGGCCGATGAAGCTGACAAAATCCCCCTTGTTGATGGTCAGGTTCACGTCCTTCAGCGCATGCACCGGGCCGTCATTGGTGTGAAACACCAAATTGAGGTCTTTCGCCTCGATCACCGGTCCAGCTTGGGCTGTGCCCTGTGTCTGCCTGTCCATCACGCACCTGATCCTTCACATTTTCGTTGGCCAGCGGTGCCATCCTTGCACCCGCCCGCCCCTATTCCCATCTCGTCGCAAACAGGAGGACCGCCATGCTGATCCCGCTTGCCCCCACCACGCTTGCTTTCGCCCCCGGCCCCGAAGACCTTGAAGAAAGCTATTTCGGCGCGCCTGAGATCGCCTATGCCTTCACACCACTGCCGCACGACGACGAGGAAAGCGAACAGGGAGAGCCCTGAGCCCGCCTTTCCCGTCCTTGGCCCATGAAGGCCCAAGCTGTCGCACAGAGCCGCCATCACACCCCCGTGGCCGACATGCCCGACCGCGTCACAGGGCGCGGGGCCGTCAGGTCTTTCCACTGGCTCAACGCGCGGTTCACCGCCGGACGCGGCGCGCGGGCCACAAACTGGCCATGGCCTTCCTTCGGCACCACCTTGCCATCGTCAATGCCCACCCGACCCCGGCTCAGGGTAAAGCGCGGCAGGCCGGTGACCTTCTGGCCTTCAAACACGTTGTAATCGATCGCCGATTGCTGGGCGCTGGCCGTGATGGTCTTTTCCTTTTTCGGGTCCCAAACCACCAGATCGGCATCAGCCCCAACCAGAACTGCACCCTTTTTCGGATAGCAATTCAATATCTTGGCGATGTTCGTTGATGTGACGGCCACAAACTCGTTCGGCGTCAGACGCCCGGTGTTCACCCCATGCGTCCACAGCATCGGCATCCGGTCCTCAAGCCCGCCTGTCCCGTTCGGGATCTGGGCGAAGGACTTCAACCCGAACCGCTTTTGCTCAGTGGTGAAGGCGCAGTGATCGGTGGCCACCACTGACAACGACCCCGACTGCAAGCCCGCCCAAAGGCTGTCTTGATGCTGCTTGTTGCGGAAGGGTGGCGACATCACGCGCCGTGCGGCATGGTCCCAATCGGGGTGGAAATACTCGGATTCGTCCAAGGTCAGGTGCTGGATCAAAGGCTCACCCCAAACCCGCTTGCCCGCCGCCCGCGCCCGGCGAATGGCCTCATGCGCCTCCTCGCAAGAGGTATGCACGACATACAAGGGCACCCCCGCCATATCGGCGATCATGATCGCGCGGTTCGTGGCCTCGCCCTCAACCTGTGGCGGGCGCGAATAGGCGTGGCCTTCGGGGCCGGTGTTGCCCTCGGCAATCAGCTTGGCGGTCAGTTCAGCCACCACATCGCCGTTCTCTGCATGGACCATGGCCAGACCGCCAAGGTCACCAACCCGTTTGAAGGATTGATACATTTCATCATCGTTGACCATCAACGCGCCCTTATAGGCCATGAAATGCTTGAACGAGGTCATGCCCGCCTTGACCGCGTCCTCCATATCCTCCCACACCTTCTGGCCCCACCAGGTCACGGCCATATGATAAGAGTAATCGCAATGCGCCCGGCCCGATTTGTTGTGCCACATCTGGGCGGCATCCATCAGCCCCTGACCCTGCCCCGGCAGCACGAAATCCACCACCATCGTGGTGCCGCCCGACATGGCGGCCCGCGTGCCGGATTCGAAATCGTCGGAGGAATAGGTGCCCATGAAGGGCATTTCCAAATGCGTATGCGGATCGATCCCGCCCGGCATCACATAGCAACCGGTGGCATCCAGCACCTTGTCGCCCTTCAAACCCTTGCCGATTTCGGTGATGACACCGCCTTCGATCTTTACATCCGCTTCATAGGAAAGATCGGCCGTCACGACAGTGCCGTTCTTGATAACCGTGCTGGACATCGCAGTCTCCCTTGTCTCGCGCGCCTCAGGCGGCGTCTTTTTCCTCATCCCCGTCGTCCTCGGGCAGGTCTTCCACTGCCACGGGCCGCAGGCGTTGTTCGGTCTCAGCTTCAAGCCAGCCAAGCGCAGCTTTGCGCGCCTCGGCTGTCATTTCCTCCCACGGCGCGCCCCCGACAAAACCCGCCTCATGCAGCGCGGCCCACATGGCGGGGCGCGAGGGCTCTAAGTAAATCAGGTTCGGATTGCGGGCTTTCTTCGGCGCATGAATGCTGGCCACCGCATCAATTCGCGTGACTGTACCGCCGATAAAGGCTTCAAGATGCTGACAAATCTGCGAAAAGGTCGGTGAGCGGCGGCGCTGGATCACAGCCACTTTGCAGCCCGCTTGGCCCGCCATCGCCAAAAGATGGAACGGAGAGCCTTCGGTGCCCACCACGTGGCTAGCCGCGCGAAACATCGCAACTTGCCGGGCGAGTTTGTGATCTTCGGGGCGGATCACCTCATAGCCTTCGGCGGCAAACAAGGCCTCAAGCGAGGCCTCCCCCACGATCATGCCACGACGCGCCGGTTGGCCGCTGCGGGTGATGTAAAACTTGCGCCCAGCACCTTCGGGGGCCACCTGCGCCATCCGGTCGCGCAGGAACGCCCGCGTCTCGGGCCGACCGTTCAACAAGGCCCCCGAGCCAAGGCCCTGCTCGGCCAAGATCAAGCGGTCCACTGTCACCGGCGCTTCCAGCACCGTCACAGGCGGCAAGCGCAATACGGCCGCCATCTGGGCAAACATCTTGCCGCATTGCCGGGCTTTGTCGAAGGGTCGGGCGAAAAACACCACACCTGCAACATCTGTACGCCCGTGCAGCACCCAAAGCCGTCCCGTGCCCTCAACCAGCATATGCCCGAAATGCCCTGAGAGGATGCCACCGAAGAGGTGCGTCCCCCCAAGATGTTGCTCGGCTGGGCGCGGTGCTGGAAAGCTGTTGATCGGATGCTGCCCATCGCCGCCAAAGCACAGGCTTTCGGGCACCGGAACCGCGCCGTCGAACACCCCACAAGGCTGCGGCCGTTCGGGCCCCGCAGGTGGCACGAGCAATGCCCCAGCCACGTCGCGAACGCAGCCCGCCAAGGGCAGCGCCGGATCCGTGGGCAGGGTCATCGACATCGGCAGCGCTCCTGTTTCGGCTCAGCTGACCACTTCGGCCACGTCAAGCACCGCGTGCAACAGCACATCGGTCCCAGCCGCCGCCCATTCGGGGCTGATGTTTTCCGCCTCGTTATGGCTCAGCCCGTCCACACATGGGCACATGATCATCACGGTCGGCGCAACCCGGTTGACCCAGCAGGCATCATGGCCCGCGCCCGACACGATATCCATGTGCGAAAGTCCAAGGTTTTCAGCTGATTGCCGGACGATCTTCACAAGGCCTACATCAAAGGTCACCGGGTCAAAATGCCCAACCTCTTCGATGGCGCAGCCAAGGCCCAGTTCAGCGGCAACAGCATGAGCGGCCCGCATCACCTCGGCCTTCATCGTATCCAGCTTGGCCTGTTCGGGGCTGCGAATGTCCACCGTGAAAACCACCTTGCCGGCGATCACATTGCGCGAGTTCGGAAACACCTTGACCTGCCCCACCGCGCCCACGGCATTGGGCTGATGGCTCATGGCAATCTGATGCACACGCTCGGTGATCCGCGCCATGCCGAGGCCCGCATTGACCCGCATCCGCATCGGGGTCGACCCCGTGTGCGCGTCCTTACCGGTCAGCGTGATTTCCAGCCACCACAGACCCTGCCCGTGGGTGACGACGCCAATATCCTTGCCCTCGGCCTCCAAAATCGGACCCTGTTCGATGTGCAATTCCAGCATCGCATGCATCTTGCGGGCGCCGACCTTTTCGGTCCCCTCCCAGCCAATGCGCTTCAATTCCTCGCCAAAGAGCTTGCCGTCCATATCGCGGCGGCCCTTGGCATAGTCCTCGGTATGGATGCCAGCGAATACGCCCGAAGCCAGCATAGCAGGCGCAAAGCGCGCGCCTTCCTCATTGGTCCAGTTGGTCACCACCACCGGATGCTTGGTCTTGATGCCAAGGTCGTTCATCGACCGCACCACTTCCAAGGCCCCCAGAACCCCAAGAACCCCGTCATATTTCCCGCCCGTCGGCTGGGTATCCAGATGGCTGCCCATATAGACCGGCAGCGCCGCAGGGTCTGTTCCGGGGCGCGTCGCAAACATATTGCCCATCGTGTCCACGCCCATGGTCATGCCCGCCGCTTCGCACCAACGCTGAAACAAATGGCGACCCTCGCCATCGGCGTCGGTCAGGGTCTGGCGGTTGCAGCCCCCGGCCACCCCCGGCCCAATCAGTGCCATCTCCTCAAGGCTGTCCCAAAGACGCGCAGAATTGATGCGGATGTTCTCGCCCGGTGCGGCCATTCGTCTTCTCCCCGAACTGCCGGAGTCTTGATGCCCCTTGCAGCGAATCTTTTCCTGACCGTATGGTCAAGATGAAACGCACCACACCCTGACCAAACGGTCAACGAAAATCTGAACCATGTCTGACACCGCCCGCCCTCTCCGCCGGATTGAGATCCGCCAACAGAATGAAACGCTCATTCTGCAGGCGGCCGAGAAAGTTTTTGCTGAAGCCGGCTTTGGCGGGGCCACGATGCAGCTGATCGCCGATATGGCGGGCCTGCCCAAAGCCAACCTGCATTACTACTTCCCCACCAAAGAGGCGCTTTATCGCCAGGTCGTGCAGAACATCTTTGAAATCTGGCTGCAGGCCGCCGGAAGTATGGATCGCGCACCCGGCCCGGTGGAAGGCATTGGCGCCTATATCGACGCCAAGATGGAAATCTCGCGCCGCCACCCCGATGGCTCCAAAGTCTGGGCGTCCGAGGTGATGCACGGCGCGCCGGTCATTCAGGACTATCTGGAAACCACGCTGCGCGATTGGACCACTGGCCGCGCCACTCTCATCCAGCGCTGGATTGATGAGGGCAAAATGGCGGCGGTGAACCCCGAGCACCTTTTGTACATGCTTTGGGCCACCACCCAGCATTACGCCGACTTCGGCCACCAGATTGAGACCTTAAACGGCGGCAAGCCTTTGACCGAAGCCCAATGGCGCGCAGCCAAAGACAGTGTGAAAACTATGATCCTGCGCGGCATTGGCGCCATCTGACCCCACCCTTAACCCTTTGTGGTGCCCATGACCCCCGATTTCCCCTCCTCTGAGACCCTGCAAGCCGAAGCCGCAAGCCTGACCCTGCCTCGCTTTGCCGAGGCCGAGGCGCTGGCGCTGGGCCAGATCCTGACCGAGCTTGGCCGTGGCCTGACCATCGTCATCAATATCCGAACGCCCGACCGGACGCTTTTTCACGCGGCCTTGCCGGGATCAGGCCCGATCAACGACCGCTGGATTCAGCGCAAATCGGCCACGGCGCTTTTGTTCCAAGAGGCTTCGCTGGCCGTGGGCGTGCGCACCCGTGCCAAGGGCGAGTCGCTGGCCAAGTTCGGTCTGCCGGTCGAAGACTATGCCGAACAGGGCGGCGCGGTGCCGATCCGCGTCGCGGGCGCTGGTGTGGTGGCGGTGGTGACCGTCTCGGGCCTTGCGCAGGTGGACGATCACAATCTGGCCGTTGCGGGCCTACGGCAGCTGAAGGCGGGGCTTTAGCGCCCGGCCAATGCTCCCTTGGGCTTTGACCCTAATCTGGCCAAGTGTTTGCATTCCGCCTGTTTTTCCAGCATCCTTTGCCCCCAGACGCGTGACAGACCAGCCCCCTTATGACCAAGCCTCGCACCCGCATTCAGGAAAAGAACTCCTCCGCCATTCTGGAGGCGGCTTTGGATGTGTTTTCCGTCCACGGCTATCGCGGGGCCACGCTGGACCAGATTGCCGAGATGGCGGGCCTATCAAAGCCCAACCTCTTGTACTACTTCCCCTCGAAAGAGGCGGTGCACACCGCATTACTCAACCGCCTTTTGCACACGTGGTTGGACCCCTTGCGCGCGCTCAACCCAGAAGGCGAGCCTTTGGCCGAAATCATGGGATATGTGCGGTCCAAGCTCGATCTGTCGCGTGACTATCCCCGTGAAAGCCGCCTTTTCGCCAATGAAATCCTGCAAGGCGCGCCCCGGATCATGGAAGCGATCGAGGGCGATCTGAAACGGCTTGTCGATGAAAAGGCTGCCGTACTGGGCGGCTGGATGGATCAGGGCCGCATCGCGCGGCTGGACCCCTATCATCTGATCTTTTCAATCTGGGCACTGACCCAGCATTACGCCGATTTTGACGTGCAGGTGCGCGCGGTGCTGGGCACCGGGCATGATCCCTTTGCCGAGGCTGGGGCCTTTCTTGACACTTTGTTTTCAAGGCTTCTGAAGCCCTGACAAGAAAAAAGGGCCAGCCAAACAGCCAGCCCCTTTTCCTGAAATCTAAGCCAGTTACGCCAGTTCGCTGCCCGGTGCGGCCGAATGGGACAAAAGCCCCATCATATAGGCCGCAACCGACCGGAAGCAGACCACGGTATAGCCCGCCTCGTCGCGCCACATCGCGGCGGCCACCTGGGCCGCACGGGTGCGGCGCAGCTCATTCGGCTCCAACTTGGCAAAGTCCACCGGGGAAAGTTTGGCCAAAACCTGATCGGCCTTGGCGCCTTCCACCCGGAACACCGCACGGGCATCTGACACCACGGCGGCCAGATGGTGATCGTCGCCCATCGCCTTGGCAATGGCGGCCATCGCAGCCCCGGTTTCGCCATAGGGCAGGATCAACAGGTATTCGTCCGGGCTCATCCAGCCGCAGCCGCGGTCGCCAGCCATCTCGATCCGGCGCGCTGCGGGCACCTTGGTACCCACCGCCGCCTTGATCGCCTTGGCCAGCGATTTCACATCGGATTTGGCGCGAAGCGAGATCATCCCCAAGGGGCCGATTTCGTGGATCTGGCAAAAGCCGTCAAAACGGGCATTGCCCAAGGGTGCAACTGGATCACGCATTGCCCTTCTCCCCGTCCTTGTCATAGAACACCGGGTCAACAACCCGCGCCTTCACCGTGGCGGTGGTCAGCGTGTTGAACTCCACCACATTGCCCAACCGGTCCATGCCGCCTTTGACCAGACCCATGGCGATGCCCTTCTTCAAGGTCGGGCTGTAATAGGTCGACGTCACGCGCCCTTGGGTGTTGCGCTGGCCGTTGCCGTTGAAGCCATCGGCGATGATATAGCTGCCATCGGGGATGACCGAGCCATCCAGCGCCTCAAACCCCACCAGCTTCCAGCGGTTCGGGCTCGCCAAATAGGTGCGCTCCTGCCCCCTCTTGCCCAGATAATCCGCCTTCTTCTTGGAGATCGCCCAGCCAAGGTTCAGGTCTTGCGGGATCACCGTGCCATCTGTTTCATCGCCAATCATGATAAAGCCCTTCTCGGCCCGCATGATGTGCATGGCTTCGGTGCCGTAAGGCATGACGCCAAACTCGGCCCCGGCCGCCATCAGCGCCTCCCAAAGTGCCAGACCATGGCCCGCCGGGGTGGCGATTTCATAGGACAACTCGCCCGAGAACGAGATGCGATGCACCCGCACCGGCAAGCCGCCCAGCGTGCCATCGGCAAAGGTCATGAAGGGCAGCGCTTCCTTAGAAACATCCATCCCACCCAGCTTTTCCAGAACCTTGCGGGCTTTGGGGCCGGCGACGGCGATCTGGGAGTATTCCTCGGTGACGTTGGTGGCATAAACCTGCCAATCCCACCATTCGCACTGCAGCCAGTCCTCCATCCACGCATGGATGCGGTCGGCCCCACCGGTGGTGGTGTGGCAGAGCCAGCTGTCCTCGGACAGGCGGATCACGACGCCGTCATCCGACAGGAAACCTTGTTCGTTGCACATCAGACCATAGCGGCACTTGCCGATGCCAAGGTTCGACATGACGTTGGTGTAAAGCATGTCCAGGAACTTTCCCGCATCGGGGCCCTTGACGATGATCTTGCCAAGGGTAGAGGCATCCAGCATGCCCACATTTTCGCGGGCATTCAGGATTTCGCGGTGCACCGCTTGCTCGTGGGACTCAGCCCCGCGCGGATAGCAATAGGCGCGGCGCCACAGGCCGACCGGTTCCATATAGGCGCCGTTGGCTTCGTGCCAGCGGTGGATCGGGCTCATCCGCAGGGGCTGGAAAATCTCGCCCCGGCTTTCGCCTGCCAGCGCGCCCAAGGTCACGGGCGTGTAGGGCGGGCGGAAGGTGGTGGTGCCGACATTCGGGATCTTGTCGTTCAAGGCCCCGGCCAGCACGGCCAGACCGTTGATGTTCGACAGCTTGCCCTGATCGGTCGCCATGCCCAGCGTGGTGTAACGCTTGGTGTGTTCGACACTGGTATAGCCTTCGCGGGCGGCCAGTTGGACGTCCGACACCTTCACGTCGTTTTGGTAATCCAGCCACATCTTCGACTTCAGCTGAATGCCTGCGCCCTGCGGCATGATCCAGACGGCCTCCATCGGGGCCTCCGTCACGGCGGCGGCGGTCGACGCCTTGCCACCCATCTGAGCGCCGACATCAGCCAAAGTGCCCGCGGCGGACAGGTGACCATTGGCCGAACCAATCGCCATCACCATGGTCGACCCGTCGTGATTGGTCGGCGGGCGGGTGGCGTCGGGACGGAAATGCGCCTGCGCATCGTCCCAGGTCAGCTTGCCGCCGCAATGGCTCCACAGGTGCACCACAGGCGACCAGCCGCCCGACATGGCGACGACATCGCAAGCGACCTCTTCCAGAACAGCGCCTTCACCAGCCTGAAGGCCGATGGAGACGCCGGTCACCCGCTTGCCGCCCTTGACCTTCACAATCGCCCGGCCCGCTTCAACGCGGATGCCCATAGCGCGGGCGCGGGCGGGCAGATCGCCCGTCACAGTGCTGCGCGCATCGACGACCAAAGGCACTTCCAGCCCCGCCTCTTTCAAGGCAATGGCGGTGCGGTAGCCGTCGTCATTGTTGGTGGCAATCACCGTGCGGTCGCCCGGAGAGACGGCAAAATTTACCACATAATCGCGCACGGCCGAGGCCAGCATCACGCCGGGAATATCATTGCCGGCAAAGGACAAAGGCCGCTCAATCGCGCCCGTGGCGGTCACGATCTTGCCCGCCCGGATGCGCCAGAGCCGGTGCTTTGGCCGCCCGTCGCCGGGGGTATGGTCAGCCACCTTCTCATCGGCCAGCACATAGCCGTGGTCATAAACGCCCGCCGCCATGCAGCGCAGGCGCAACGTGACATTCGACATTTTTTCAAGGGCTTGAACGGCGTTCTTTACCCATGCATCCGCCGATGTTCCGTCAATCACATCGCCGTCCACCGGCGCGCGGCCACCCCAATGGGCGGTCTGCTCCATCAAGATGACGCGGTGACCCGCCTGCCCGGCGATCAAGGCCGCCTGCAGGCCCGCAATACCGCCGCCCACGATCAACAGATCGCAGAAAGCATAAGCCTGCTCATAGTGATCCGCGTCCTGACCAACTGGGGCTTTGCCGAGGCCAGCCGAGCGGCGGATGATCGGTTCGAACACATGTTTCCATGCAAAGCGCGGGTGGATGAAGGTCTTGTAATAGAAGCCCGCCGGCAGGAAGCGCGCAGCATAGTTATTCACAACGCCGACATCGAATTCCAAGCTGGGAAAGTGGTTCTGGCTTGTGCAGGTCAACCCGTCAAAGAGCTCGGTCGTGGTGGTGCGCTGGTTCGGTTCAAACCGCCCGCCCTCGCCCATGTTGACAATCGCGTTCGGCTCTTCGGCACCGCTGGCGACAATGCCGCGCGGACGGTGATACTTGAACGACCGACCAACCAACATCTGGTCATTGGCCAGAAGCGAGGCGGCCAGCGTGTCGCCGGCAAAGCCCGACATGCGCTTGCCGTTGAAGGTGAAATGGGCGGGACGGGCGCGGTCGATCAGACGACCGCCCTTGGACAGACGGGTGCTCACTTGTAGCCCTCCCAGTTGGGCCGCTTGGCCTTGATCTTGGCCTGCAGATCGGCAGGCGGAGCGGAAGATTGTGCGGGATATGTCCCGAACACTTCCAAGGTGGCGGTGCAGCGCGCGGCCAAGAACCACTTTCCGCAGCCGTAAGCATGACGCCAACGTTCGAAGTGCACACCCTTGGGGTTCTTGCGGGCGAACATATAGGCTTCGAACTCTTCCGGGGTCGATCCCGGGCCATAACGCTTCAGATGCGCCTCATATCCGGGGGAAAGCTCGGTTTCCTCGGCCTTTACGCCGCAGTAGGGGCATTCGAGGATCAGCATTTGATCTCTCCCTTGAATTCAATGTTCCCAGCCATCAATGCGCCACCCCGGCAGCCACCGACTCGTCGATGAACTTGCCTTCCTTGAAGCGCCACATTGAGAATTCCTCGGCCAGCGGCCCCGGCTCGCCCTTGGCCATAAGTTCCGCCATCGCCCAGCCGGAGCCGGGAATGGCCTTGAAGCCGCCCGTGCCCCAACCGCAGTTGAAGAAGCAATTGCCAAGCGGTGTTTTCGAGATGATGGGCGAGCGGTCGCCGGTCATGTCCACAATCCCGCCCCACTGGCGCAGCATTTTTAGGCGGCTGATCATCGGGAAGGTTTCGACCAAAGCGCGCAGCGTCTCTTCGATATGGTGGAAGCTGCCGCGCTGGGTAAAGTTGTTGAACCCGTCAGTGCCGCCACCGATGACCATCTCGCCCTTGTCAGATTGCGACATATAGCCGTGCACGGTGTTGGCCATGACGACCACATCCATGCAAGGCTTGATCGGCTCACTCACCAGCGCTTGCAGCGCGACCGCTTCAATCGGTAGACGGAAGCCCGCCATTTCGGCCAGCTGCCCGGAATGACCGGCAACCACCACGCCCAGCTTGTTGCAGCCGATAAACCCCTTCGAGGTTTCAACGCCCTTCACCACGCCGCCTTCAGAGCGCACGGCGGTGACTTCGGTCTGCTGGATGATGTCCATCCCCATGGCCGAACAGGCCCGCGCATAGCCCCAAGCCACGGCATCGTGACGCCCGGTGCCGCCGCGCGGTTGATAAAGCGCGCCAAGGATCGGGTAGCGCGGACCGTCAATGTTGATGATCGGCACCAGCTCTTTCACCTTGGCCGGGCTGATGTATTCGGTCTGCACGCCCTGCAACAGGTTGGCATGCACCGTGCGCAGATAGCCGCGCACCTCGTGATGGGTCTGCGCCAGCATCAAAAGCCCGCGCGGGCTGAACATCACGTTGTAGTTCAGATCCTGGCTCAGGTTTTCGTAAAGCTGCAACGCCTTGTCATAGATCGCAGCCGAGGGGTCTTGCAGATAGTTCGACCGGATGATCGTGGTGTTGCGCCCGGTATTGCCACCGCCCAGCCAACCCTTTTCGATGATCGCCACGTTCTTGATGCCGTGGTTCTTGCCAAGATAATAGGCCGTCGCCAGACCATGACCGCCCGCGCCGACGATGATGACATCATAGTGCTTTTTCGGCTCTGGCGCGGCCCAAGCCCGCTCCCAGCCCAGATGATGGGTCATCGCTTCCTTGGCGATGGCAAAGACCGAATAACGTTTCATGGCAGGCCCCTTTGCGTCTTGGTTGCTTGTCCAACGGATGACTGCAAGAACCCGTCCTACCAGCGGCACAATCGGGAAAATTGCGACATGATGGCGCCGATGTGATGCGGTGACGGACACTGCGGCGGAGTGGCCCCTTTTGCCACGGCTGTGAAAGGGTTACATGGGCGGGGCAACTCTGTGGGGATGACGATGGATCTGTGGCTGTTCTGGGCGATTGCCGCGGTGCTCACCGCCATGGTGGCGCTGGTCATGGTGCAGGCCCTGCGGCGGGGTGGCGACAGTGATGGCGAACACCCCGATCTGAAGGTTTACCGCGACCAACTGGCCGAAGTGGATCGTGATCTGGCGCGCGGCACCCTCTCGGAGGAGGAAGGTCAACGCCTGCGCGTCGAGGTTTCGCGGCGACTTCTGGAGGCTGATCGCAGCTTGGCAAGCCAAGCCGCCCCCACGGCGCGCGGCAGCCTGATCTGGGCGGGCGTACTGGTGATTGCTGTGTTGGGCGGGGCTTTGTGGCTCTATGATCGCATGGGTGCCCCGGGCTATGCCGATCTGCCCTTAACAAGCCGCCTTGCCGCCGCCGATCAGGCCCTGCAATCGCGCCCCTCGCAAGCCGAGACCTTGGCGATCTTGCCCGCAGCCTCCCCCATCGATCCGGGTGCGGAATTCACGGCCTTGATGGACAAGCTGCGCGCCGCTGTGACTGAGCGGCCTGATGACGCCATGGGGCTGGAACTGTTGGCGCGCAACGAAAGTTCGCTTGGGAATTATCAGGCCGCCTATGAGGCGCAAACCAAGCTTCTGACCCTGTTGGAACAGAGTGCCAGCCCTGAGCAGCACCTCTTTGCGGCGCAAATCCTAATCACCCAAGCCCAAGGCTATGTCTCGCCAGAGGCCGAGGCGCATCTGATCGACGTGCTGCGTCGCGCGCCTGATAACGGCATGGCGCGCTATCTGACGGGGTTGATGTTTGCCCAGAACGGCCGTCCGGATCGGGCGTTTGAGTTGTGGCAGCCCTTGATCCTAGAAGGCCCCGAAGACGCCCCTTGGGTCGAGGCCGCCCGCGCCGACATCGAGACCGCCGCCGCATTGGCCGGAATTCCCTTCCAGATGCCCGATCTGCCCGGCCCCAGTGCCGAGGACATGGCGGCAGCCGGAGATATGACCGCCGAGGACCAGCAGGCGATGATCGAAGGCATGGTGGGCCAGCTTGAGGCGCGGCTTTTGGCCGAAGGCGGATCGGTCGAGGAATGGCTGCGGCTGATCAACGCGTTCCAGGTTCTGAACCAGCCCGACCGCGGCACCGCCGCCCTGCGCGCCGCCGAAACTGCCTTGGCCGCCGATCCGGCCGGGCTGCAATCGGTGCGCGACGCGGCCACCGCTGCGGGCTTTGGCCCATGATCCTGACCGACATCATCGAATTTCACGGGCTTTTGCCGCCCTACCGAGCGATCTTGGGCCTTGATCTGGGCGACAAGACCATTGGGGTTGCCGTGTCGGATCTGTCGCGGTCAATTGCCACGCCGATCGAGGTGATCCGGCGCGAGAAGTTTACGCTGGATGCCCAGCGACTTTTGGCGATTGTCGCCAATCGCAATGCGGCAGGCTTGATCCTTGGCCTGCCCCTGAACATGGACGGCAGCGAGGGGCCACGCGTGCAGTCAACCCGCGCTTTTGTGCGCAATTTGGAAAAGCTGACCGCGTTGCCGATCACCTTTTGGGACGAGCGGCTGTCGACCGTGGCGGCCGAACGCGCGCTGTTGGAGGCGGATACGTCGCGAAAGCGTCGCCGCGAGGTGATCGATCAGGTGGCGGCAGGCTATATTCTGCAAGGCGCGTTGGACCGTATGCGCGTTTTGGGGGGATCATGACCGACGAGATCTGGAAGCGTGCCGAGATTGAAAGCCCCTGCGTCAAGATCTGCGTCGTTCATCCCGAGGCGAAGATCTGCATCGGCTGCTATCGCACCATAGCCGAAATCGGCGGCTGGTCGCGGATGAGCGCGGACGAGCGTCGCCTTCTGATGGCCGAATTGCCCGCCCGCGCCAAAACGATGACCAAGCGGCGCGGCGGCCGCATGGGGCGCGGCACGGCCTGACGGTCTTAGTCCTGCAACAGCCAGTCCTGCACGCTGTCCATCACCGGACGGAAATAGGCGATGACACGGCCCTCAGGGGGGGCTGTCGCGCCCTCAGCCCAAGGGGCGACACCATGGACAAGGTGGCGATGCAGCAGCACTGCCTCACCCGGAACCCCCGGCACTTCACGGCGCGGACAGGTCCGAAACACCTCGGCCCGCGCGGCCTGATAGGCGGCCGTGATGTCCACATCGCCCCAATTTTCGGGCGAATGCGGCGCGAGCGCCGTTTGGAGCGCGGCCTGCATGATCGTGTGGCTGCCCTCCCACACTACCAAAGGCGCGCCATCCGAGGTGGTCAGCGGCAGGCCCACAATCCACGCATGCGGTTCTTTGATCATGCGAAGTCGGTCTGGCCCGACGGGTAGTAGCCCATCCAGATGCGCCGCGTCGCGGTTCAGGCGAAAGCGGAAGGCCGCTTCGGTTTCCTCCGCCGAGGGGCGCGGATAGCCGAGGTGAATGGTGGAGAGTTGCGCAGGATGCAGGGCCACTGGCGCAAGACCTAGGACATCCCACGGGAGCGGAACGCCTGCAATCGCGCCATCCTCTGCATTGGGCAAAAGGTCCAAGCCCACGGCCCACGTGCCCCCGCAGCGCAACGGCTGATCGGTGTCGAGCAAGGCCGCAACCGCCACAGGATGCGCCGCCGTGGCCCAAGCCAAAAGTGCGGGATGCGGGCCGATCTTGTGCCAACCGGTCATCCTGCGACCCCGCAGGTGCAGGTCTGGCAAGGCAGCGACAGGGAAGCAAGAAACTGCATGGAAAACTCCGGGTGTTCAGACCGTTATTCTGGGGTGGGTTGCGCCAAGGTCAAGCCATGCGCATCACTGTACATCCGTACACATGGGCCGAGCCTCTATCCGGCGGCGACACTCACCTCGGCCAAGGCCTGATCCAGCAAGGCCAAACCTGCCCCCGGCTTGTTGGCCCCTTCAGACAGCACCCGCCGCCAGCCCCGCGCGCCGGGGCGGCCGGTGAAGAGGCCCAGCATGTGCCGCGTGATCTGATGCACCCGCCCGCCCGCCTCCAGATGCGCCATGATATAGGGCTTCATCGCCTCAACCACCGTATGGGGGTTGGGTGCATAATCCTCACCCCAAAGCGCATCGGCCCCGATCAGCACAGAGGCCGGATCATGATAGGCCGCACGCCCGATCATCACCCCGTCAAGCCCTTGGTCCAGCAGGCCCTTCGCCTGCGCCAGCGTGGTGACACCGCCATTGATGCAAATCGTCAGATGCGGAAACTCCGCCTTCATCCGCAGCACCAGATCATAGTCCAACGGCGGGATTTCGCGGTTTTCTTTCGGGCTTAACCCCTGAAGCCACGCCTTGCGGGCATGGATGATGAAATGGCGCACGCCCGCGGCGGCAACCGTTTCCAAAAAGCCGGGCAGCACGGTGGCGGGGTCTTGGTCATCCACCCCGATCCGGCATTTGACCGTCACCGGCACATCGGCCTGATCCTGCATCGCCTTGACGCACTCGGCCACAAGCGCCGGGCGCTCCATCAGCACCGCCCCGAAACATCCCGATTGCACCCGGTCCGACGGGCAGCCGCAGTTGAGGTTAACCTCATCATAGCCCCAAGGCCGCGCGATCTGCACCGCCCGCGCGAGCTCTGCCGGGTCCGACCCGCCAAGCTGCAGTGCCACAGGGTGTTCGACCTCGGAATAATCCAAGAGCCGCGCCTTTGGCCCATGCACGATAGCGGGGGCGGTCACCATTTCAGTATATAGCATCGCCCGGCGCGTCATCAGCCGGTGAAACACCCGGCAGTGACGGTCAGTCCAGTCCATCATCGGGGCAACCGAGAGGCGGTGGGCGGTCTGGGGATCAGCGGTCATCGGGGTCATCCTGTGGCGCGCCAGATAGCGCGAAATGCGCGGGCCGTCCACCGCGCCCTGCTGTGGGTCCGCTAAGCATTGCGTCACCCGCGCCACACCGGGCGCGACAACCACATTCCCTTGCGGCCAAGCCTTGCGAGACCCCTAAGGCTGGTCTATTCAGAAGAACAACGAAAGGCCCCTCCCCCATGCGCATTCTCATCACCAATGACGACGGCATCAATGCACCCGGCTTGGCCGTGCTGCAGGCCATCGCAAACGAGATCGCTGGTCCGGGAGGCGAGGTCTGGACGGTGGCCCCGGCCTTTGAGCAATCGGGCGTGGGGCATTGCATCAGCTACACGCACCCCACCATGATCGCCGAGCTTGGCCCCCGCCGCTTTGCCGCCGAGGGCAGCCCGGCCGATTGCGTGCTGGCGGGCATCTACCATGTGATGAAAGACGCCCCGCCAGATCTGGTGCTGTCTGGCGTCAACCGGGGCAACAATGCGGGCGAGAATGTGCTTTATTCCGGCACCATCGGCGGCGCGATGGAGGCAGCCCTGCATGGCATCAAGGCCATCGCCCTGTCGCAATTCTACGGCCCGGCCAATGTGAACATCGACAACCCCTTTGACGCCGCCGCCAAGCTGGGCGTTGGGGTCGTGCGCGCCCTTTTGGACAAGGGCCTGTGGGACGAGGCGGATTATCGGCTGTTTTACAACGTCAACTTCCCCCCCCTGCCCGCTGATGCGGTCAAAGGCACGCGTGTGGCCTCCCAAGGATTCCGGCGCTATGCCGGGTTTCGGATTGAACCGCATATCTCGCCCACCGGGCGGCAATTCATGTGGATCAAGGGCGGCGAACAGGGTCGCCCTACGCTCCCCGGCACCGATGTGACAGCCAACGTGGAAGGTTACATCTCGGTCACGCCCCTTCGCTGCGATTTAACAGCACATGACAGGCTGCGCGAGCTTGAGGCGCGGTTGGCATGATGGACCACGGCCTGCCTGACGATGACGGGACGGCCGCTGAACGCAAGATGCGCTTTTTGTTTGCCCTTCGGACCAAAGGCGTCACCGACGCCCGTGTGTTGACCGCGATGGAGCGGATCGACCGCGGCCAATTTGTGCGCGGCCTCTTCGCCGAGCGCGCCTATGAAGACATGCCGCTGCCGATTGCCTGTGGCCAAACGATCAGCCAGCCCTCGGTCGTGGGGCTGATGACGCAGGCGCTGGCGGTGCAGCCGCGCGACACCGTGCTCGAGGTGGGCACCGGGTCGGGCTATCAGGCGGCCATTCTCAGCCAGTTGGCACGGCGGGTCTACACGGTGGACCGGCACAAGCGGTTGGTGCGCGAAGCTCAGGAGCTCTTTCGCGAACTTGGGCTGGTCAATGTGGTTGCGATGACGTCTGACGGCAGCTTTGGCCTGCCCGATGTTGCGCCCTTTGATCGCATTATCGTGACAGCCGCGGCCGAAGACCCTCCCGGCCCCCTGTTGTCGCAATTGAAGATCGGCGGTATCATGGTCGTGCCGGTTGGCCAGTCGGATGCGGTGCAAAGCCTAATCAAGGTAACGCGCCACGAGACGGGCTATGACTATGAGGAATTGCGGGCGGTCCGTTTCGTGCCGCTTGTCGAGGGTCTTGGCAATGAATGATGGCACAAGCCGGGAACAAACCCGGTGTCAACAAGGATGAGGCGGTAATGGGCGGTTCTCGTAACGCGGTGTTAAGCTTGACTGCGATGCTTCTGGTGTCTGCCTGCACTGGCGGCAACAATTTTGACTGGGACCTGCGCAGCGGTGCCGGGGGGTTGGACACCTCGGGTGCCGCCCTGCAGGCAACCGGGGCTCGGCCGGGGGCCGATGGGCGCGGGGTGATCTCCTATCCCGGCTATCAGGTGGCCGTGGCGCGCAAGGGCGATACGGTCGGTTCGGTGGCGGCCCGCGTGGGTCTGCCTGCGGCGGAACTCGCCAGCTTTAACGCCCTGCAACCCGGTGACAGCCTGCGCGAAGGCGAGGTTCTGTCGCTGCCGACCCGCGTCGCCGGTGCGCCAACAGCGGCAGGTGGGGTGATCGGGTCTGGCGCAACGCCCGGCTCGGTTGATGTCTCGACCATCGCGACCACGGCGCTGGACCGCGTGGACAGCACCGCCCCGGCCACAACCGCGGCAACCCCAACCGCCGCCAAAACCATCGGCGGCGCCAGCGGTATGGAACCGACACGCCACCGCGTGGCGCGCGGCGAAACCGCGTTTTCCATTGCCCGCAGCTACAACGTTTCCGCCAAGGCCTTGGCCGACTGGAACGGGCTTGATGCGGAACTGTCGGTGCGCGAGGGCCAGTATCTTCTGATCCCCACCCCGACCGGTGCACCTCAAGAGGAAGAAGAGGTCGCTGAGGTCGCGCCCGGAAGCGGCACGCCCACCCCGACCCCGCCGTCGGCCAAGGAACCGTTGCCAGATGAAGAGGTGGCCACCGCCGCCGAAGTGGAAAAGGCCAAGCCTGCCGAAGAGGATATGGCCAGCCAGCGCACCACGGAAGCCAAGTTCGCCATGCCCGTGCAGGGCAAGATCATTCGCGGCTATGCCAAGGGCAAGAATGACGGCATCGATATTGCCGCCGCCGCCGGAACGGCGGTTCAAGCGGCCGCCGATGGCACGGTCGCGGCTGTCACCAAGGACACCACTGGTACGCCCATCGTGGTGATCCGCCATGCGGATGGGCTTTTGACGGTTTATGCGGGCGTGGACGGTCTGAAGGTCGGCAAAGGCGATAAGGTCAAGAAAGGCCAGACCATCGCCGCTGTGCGCAATGCCAACCCGTCCTTCGTGCATTTTGAGGTCCGCAAGGGCGTCGACAGCCTCGATCCGCTGCCTTACGTGCAGTAAAGGGGCGGCCCAAACGGGCCGTCTCAATCTGCCGAAACCAGAACCTTGTCGATCCGCAACCCGTCAAGGTCGATCACTTCGAACCGGTGACCTTGGGCGACCACGTGTTCGCCTAAGGCCGGCAGGTGGCGAAACTGATGCAGAACCAGCCCCGCGACCGTGTCATAGCCCCCGGACATCTCTCGCGGCAGGCCCATATGATCGCAAAACTCATCCGCTGGCATCCACCCTGCCACCAAAAGGCTGCCATCGGCGCGCGTCACCATGGCGGGTTCGCTGTCATCTTGGGTGGCCAAAGCCCCGGTGATTGCCTCAAGCACATCGCCCGAGGTGATGATGCCTTCGAAATGGCCATACTCATCGTAGACCAGCGCCAGATGATGCGTCGCTCCGCGCAGAACGGCCAACACATCCAACGCATCGGCGCGGTCTGACACCACCGGCACCTCATGCATCAAGGCGCGCAGATCCAGCGTCTCGCGGCGGGATACCGCGTCAAAGGCCTCGGCCAGCGTGACGATACCCAAGACATCCCCGGTGTCGCGGTCTTGCACCGGCACGCGGGGACGCCCAATACGCCGCAGCGCAGCCACCGCCTCGGCGCTGGTCATGTCGATGCTCAGCATCTCGACATCCCGGCGCGGGGTCATCAATGCGCTGGCTGATCGGTCCGACAGCCGCATAACGCCTGCCATCATCTCACGCTCTTCGGGTTCCAGCACGCCACTGTCATGGGCCTCGGCCAACAGGCTGTGCACCTCTTCTTCGGTCACCCGATTGGCGCTGGCCCCGCGCTGGCCCAAGAGCCACAAGATCACCCGACCAGACCTGTCCAAAAGCCAAACCAAAGGGGCGGCCACGCGCGACAGCATCAGCATCGCGGGGGCCATGGTGATCGCCAGCTTTTCCGGATTGCGCAGCGCCAGTTGCTTCGGCACCAGCTCGCCCACGATCAGCGAGACATAGGTGATGGCCACCACCACCACCCCGACCCCCAGATTGGCGGCCCAGTCCGGATCGACCCCACGGTCCACCAGCGTTTGTGTCAGCCGCGCGCCCAAGGTCGCCCCGGACAAGGCACCCGACAAGATGCCGACCAAAGTGATACCAATCTGAACCGTGGACAAAAACCGCCCCGGATGTTCGCCCAACCGCAGGGCAGCAGCGGCACCGCGGCTCTTGGCTTCCAGAGGGCGAAGGCGGGCAGGACGCGCGGACACAATCGCCAGTTCCGACATGGCCAGCACGCCGTTCAGGCAGATCAGGCCAAGGATGATGCAAAGTTCAAGGATCATGATCGGGCCTAGATGGATATGCGCCAGCGTGTGTACAAGATGGCGGGGAATAATGGGCGCGCGTCAGATCCGCACGCCCTCACGCGCGGCCAGATCGCAGAAGAACTGCCAAGCCACCCGGCCCGACCGACCGCCCCGCGTGGCCTGCCATTCAATCGCCTCGGCCCGCAGACGGTCAGCCGGCACCTGCACGCCATGCGCGCTGCAATAGCCAGCAATCATCTCCAGATACTGGTCCTGATCACAGGGATGAAAGCCCAGCCACAGGCCAAAGCGATCGGACAAGGACACCTTTTCCTCCACCGCTTCGGTGGAGTGAATGGCGGCCTGTGTTTCATTCTCGATCATATCACGCGGCATCAGGTGACGGCGGTTTGAGGTGGCGTAGAAAAGCACATTCTCCGGGCGCCCTTCGATCCCACCATCCAAAACCGCCTTCAGCGACTTGTAATGCTGGTCGTCATGGCTGAACGACAGATCATCGCAAAAGAGGATAAACCGAAAGGACGCGGCGCGCAGATGGGCCAAGAGGCGGGCCACCGAAGGCAGATCCTCGCGGCTGAGTTCCACGATTTTCAGCGGCAGACCTTCTGAGACAACTTTGGCATGGATCGCCTTGACAAGGCTGGATTTTCCCATGCCACGCGCGCCCCACAACAGCGCGTTGTTAGCGGGAAGCCCGGCGGCAAAATGCCGGGTGTTTTCCAAAAGCGTATCGCGCGAGCGGTTGATCCCGATGAGCAAGCCGATATCCACCCGCGACACCCGCACGACCGGCTCAAGGCGATCGGGTGCTGTATGCCATGCAAAGGCCTCAGCGGCGGTAAAGTCTGGCGCGGGCATAGGTGCCGGAGCGAGGCGCTCCAGCGCCTCGGCGATGCGGGTCAATGCGTCGGTCATGCCTTGCCTTCGGTCTCGTCCGACGGATCATCCTCGTCCCACAGCCCTTCGGCGCGCAACTCGGCCTCACGGCGCTTTTCAATGCGGCGGATCAGGAAGATCGAGACTTCGTAAAGGGGGTAGACGGCGAAGAACAGGATCAGCTGGCTCATCACATCGGGCGGCGTGACGAGGGCCGCGACGATCAGGATCAACACCACCGCGTATTTCCGCATGGCAATCAGACCCGTTGAGGAAACGATCCCCGCCTTGCCCATCAATGTGAGCAGCACCGGAAGTTGAAAGCACATCCCAAAGGCGATGATGAGCTTGAGCGAGATATCCAGCGTCTCGTTGACCTTGCCCTGAAACACGATGTCGATGCCGGTATCAGAGCCGGTGTCAGCCGCAGGCACGTCACCGGGGATATCTGTCAGCGTCGGAATGAGTGCCGCGACGATCGAAGAGGCGTCGGCAAAGCCAAGGAAGAAGTCCATGGCAATCGGTGTCACGACGTAATGCGAAAACGCCGCACCGGTCAAAAAGAGCACAGGCGAAGCAATCAGGAAGGGCAAAAACGCGTTCTTTTCCGACTTATAGAGACCCGGCGCGATGAACCGCCACAGCTGATAGCCGATCACCGGGAAGGCCACAGCAAAGCCTGCAACCATCGAAATCCGCACAAGGGTAAAGAAATACTCTTGCGGCGAGGTGTATTGCATCACCGGGTTTGGATCGCCGAGCGCCCGCATCGACAGCTCGATCGGATGCAGCATGAAGTTCAAGATCGGTTCAGCCACAACAAAGCAGGCCAGAATCGCGATGATATAGGACATCACCGCCCAGATCAGGCGGTTGCGCAGCTCGGCCAGATGTTCGATCAGCGGGGCAGCGGAATTGTCGATGTCGTCGTTCTGGGTCATTCTTCCGCAGCTTTCTTCTTGCGCGGAGCCTTGGGCGCGGCGGTTTTGGGGGCGGCCGCGGCCGGCGCCGTCGCGGCGGCTGACTTGGACGCGCGTGCAGGTTTGGCAGGTGCGGGATCGGCCGCCGGGGTGGCGGCCACAGGGGTTGCATCCAAGGCCTTCAGCTTGGCCGCCGCCTCTTTGACAATCGCCTCTTTCGCAGCCTTCTTTTCGTAAAGCGCGGCAGTGTTGGGGCCAGGCGCAGGGGCGGACGTCACCGGTTCAGGAACCGCAGCGGCCGGTTCGGCCACGGCTGCAACCTCGGCGGGCTTGGCCATCGGCGGCATCGGCGGCGGCACGAGAGGGCCAGATCGCATGGGTTCGGTCGGGCGGGCGGCATTCTTGATCGGGTCCCAGCGTTCGAACTTGTCGACCGCATCCTTGACCGCGTTCAGGCCCGCTGCCTTGGGGTTCGCCACCGACTTCAAATCTTTGGCCACATCCGCCACGCCAGTTTCTTTCGCCGCCTGCTCCATGGCACGCGAAAAATCGCGCGCCATCGCGCGCATCTTGGCGGTAAACCGGCCAAGCTGGCGGAACATTTCCGGCAGGTCTTTCGGGCCGATGACGATCAACGCCACGATCCCGATGACCAAAAGTTCAGACATGCCTAAGTCCATGCGCCCCTCCGCAGATTGCGTTTCGCGAAATGGACGGGTGTCAGACCTTGTCCTTCTCGGCCGGGGTCACATCCTTGGCCGTCTCAGCGGTCTCGGTCTCAATTTCCTTGGTGCCGTCGTTCACGCCCTTTTTGAAGGCGGTGATGCCCTTGCCCACTTCGCCCATCAGCGCCGAGACCTTGCCCTTGCCAAAAAGCACAAGCACGACGACTGCGATAAGAAGGATGCCGGGAAGGCCGATGTTGTTCAGCATGATGATCTCTCCGATGTGGCCAACCGAGTGGCCAGATTGCAGCTTGATCCCATGCTAGGGGCAGAACTGGGCCGGGTGTAAGGGGCAAAGGGCTGGACATTTTGGGTAACTGACAATTAATTGTCAGTTGATGACTTGAAAAAGGACCCCCATGCGCCGCTCTGACCGTCTGTTTGACCTTGTGCAGATCCTGCGCGATGGCCGGTTGCACCGCGCCGCCGATCTGGCGCAGGCTTTGGGCGGCGTCTCGGTGCGCACGATCTGGCGCGACATGGGCACCTTGATGGCCAGCGGCATGCCGATCGAGGGCGAACGTGGTGTGGGCTATATCCTGCGCGCGCCCACCACCTTGCCGCCCTTGATGCTGGGAGCCAGTGAATTGGAGGCCTTGCGGGCGGGCCTGCGATTGGTCGCGGCAGGCGAAGACCCGGCACTGGCCCGCGCGGCGCGCAGCCTTGCCTCCAAAATCGGGGCCGTGGCCCCTGCCCCGGTTGACCCGGACCGCGAAGACATCTTTGCCTTCACGGGCACCACAACCACCCGCGCCGAGCCGCACCTGCCGATCTTGCGCGCCGCGATTGCCGAGCACGAGCGGCTGAGCATCGCCTATCTTGACTTGAACGAACTGGAGAGCCACCGCGACGTCCGCCCGCTGGCGCTGGATCTGCAAGGCCAGATCTGGGTGCTGGCCGCGTGGTGCGAGGCGCGCGGCGGTTTTCGGGCGTTCCGGCTGGACCGGATCATGGCCATCACTCCAACGGGCGAGGTCTTTGCCGAAGTGCCGGGGCAAGGTCTGGCAGACTATCGCGCGCTGGCGGCAGAAGTGTCAGCCTAGAAACGGGTTCACGCGCTGGCGGGAAACACAAAACAGCGGTCGCGGCGGATCATCAGCCACAGGACTGTGCCGGGTTTGGGCAAAAACACCCCCGGAACCGCGGCGGTCAGGGTCAAGGGGCCTTCGTCCATGGCAAAATCGACCAGGCTTTCACGGCCGAGATACCGCGCCCGCGTCACCGTGCCGCGCGCGGGCGTGCCGTCTTGCACCGTGGGATTCGGGCCACGGCCTGCGCGGTCAAAGTCGATCTTGAGATGCTGAGGGCGGATGATGATATCCACCGCAGCCCCATCGGCATGGCCCGGTGTCAAAAAGGCGCCAAAGGGCGTTTCGGTCAACGCGCCTTTCGAGACACCCTGAATCACATTGATATCGCTGAAAAATCCAGCTGCGGCCCGATCCACTGGCGAGTTGTAGATGTTATAGGGCGCGCCGCGTTGCACGATGACACCCGCGCGCATCAGCGCAATCTCATCGGCCATCCGCATGGCCTCATCCGGCTCATGCGTGACCAACAAAACCGCCGCGCCCTCTTCTTTCAGTAGCGCCAAAGTGGCATCGCGGACCCCGTCGCGCAGGCGGTTGTCGAGGCCCGAAAAGGGCTCATCCATCAGCATGATGCGCGGGCGCGGGGCCAAGGCGCGGGCCAAGGCCACGCGCTGCTGCTCCCCCCCCGACAGCTCATGCGGGTGCTTGTCAGCAAAGCCGGGCAGATTGACCTTGTCCAAAAGCTCAGCCACCCGCCGGGCCTTTAGGGCCGCATCACCCTTCAGGCCAAAAGCGATGTTGCCCGCCACCGTCAGATGCGGAAACAGCGCAAAATCCTGAAACATCAACCCAACGCCGCGCGCTTCGGGCGGCAGGTTGACGGTGGGGCCAAAGACTTCGACGCCATCAATCCAAATGCGGCCTGCGTCAGGCCGATCCACCCCAGCAATCATCCGCAGGGTGGTGGACTTGCCGCAGCCCGAAGGGCCCAGCAGACACATCACCTTGCCCGCCTCAACCGACAGCGACACCTCTGACACCACCAACTGACCGCCAAACCGGCGGCTGAGCTGTTCGACGACAAGGCGAGGCGTGGATGCGGTCACGTGCGGTATCCGACAGATTTTATCGGGCGTTACCTAACAGGCCCGCCCTAACCCGGCAAGTGCGCCGCGTTACAGCGTCGTGTTCACCGACCCACCATCCAACAGGATGTTTTGGCCCACAATGAACCCAGCATGTTGGCTGCACAAAAAGGCGCAGGCCGCGCCAAACTCTTCCGAGGTGCCATAGCGGCGGGCGGGGATGGTGGCCATACGTTCAGCCCGCGCCTCTTCCATGCTGATCCCACGCGCCTTGACCACCCCACCATCGAGCGCAATTGCGCGATCGGTGTCGTGGATACCAGGCAAAAGGTTGTTGATCGTCACCCCATGGGGCGCCACCTGCCGCGAGGTGCCCGCGACAAAGCCGGTCAGCCCCGCCCGCGCGGCATTCGACAGGCCCAGCTGCGGAATGGGCGATTTTACCGATTGTGAGGTGATGTTGACCACCCGGCCCCAGCCGCGTTCGATCATCCCCGGCAGGCAGCCCTGCATCAGCGCGATCGGGGTCAGCATATTGGCATCAATCGCCTTGATGAAATCATCCCGGCTCCAGTCGTGCCACATGCCCGGCGGCGGGCCGCCAGCATTGGTCACCAGAATGTCAAAGGGGCCATGGGCCAGAACGGCCGCGCGCCCGGCCTCGGTGGTAATGTCGCCTGCGACCGTCGTGACCTGCACGCCATGGGCCGCGCGGATCGCCGCGGCGGTCGCCTCCAGCGCCTCGGCCCCGCGGGCGTTCAGCACCAGATCCACACCCGCCTCGGCCAAAGCCATGGCACAGCCCCGCCCCAACCCCTTGGAAGCCGCCGTCACCAAAGCCCGTTTGCCGCGCACACCCAGATCCATGCCAGTCTCCCCTTGTCCTGTAACGCAAAACCTTAGCAGGCCAAAAATCCGCCGCAATAGCAGCTTAGCGTGTCGCCCATCCGCGTTGTGTCTGAGGGTCAAGCCCTCTAGATCAGACCTAATTCCTTTGAAACCGTGCCTTTGATGACAGACGAAGCCTTTTCCGCTCTCCCCGGTCATGCCTGCCAGGTTCTGGCGGCCGATGACATCTATGTCAGCCACGGCGCGGCACATGGCGACGGGTTAATGGGCCCTGCCGATGTCTGTCCCGGTGACATCTATCAACTGGACCCAGACAACCGCCCGCGCCGTCTTGTCGTCACCCGCGCGCCGGGCACGGCACAGCGCGTCGCCGCCGGGTCGGCCGTCGGGCGCGAGGGGGAAGTGATCCGGCTTGAGGCCCGCTATGCGCTGATGGGCGAAGAGGGTGACCGGGTTGAGATTTTGGTGCTGGCCCTGCCGGATGGCAGCCGCTTTGCCCTGCCCCTCTCTCCCATGGCCACGGCGACCGATTACACGCTTCTCAAGGTGGAAGCGGCCCCAGATGATGCGGGTCTGTCTGACCTTTTGTGCATCTCTTTTGCGCGCGGCACCATGATCACGCTGGCCACCGGCGCGCAAAAGCCGATTGAGGATCTGAACCCCGGCGACAAGGTGCTGACGCGCGACCATGGCGGCCAGCCGATCCGCTGGATCGGGCGCGCCACGCTCAAGGCTGTCGGCCCCTTTGCGCCCGTGGTCATCACCGCAGGCACTTTGGGCAATGCGGGCGATCTGATTGTCAGCCAGCATCACCGGATGTTCCTCTATCAACGCGAGCGGATGGCCGGGCTGGCCACCTCTGAGCTGTTGGTGCAGGCCAAGCATCTGGTCGATGGCGAGCGGGTGTTCCTGCGCGAAGGCGGCTTTGTCGATTTTCTCAGCATCGTCTTTGATCGCCATGAGATCATCTATGCCGAGGGCGTGCCCGCCGAAAGCCTGATGGTGAATGACGCCACCGTAAACCGCCTGCCCACCGAATTGTCCGCCGACGTCAAGGCGCGCTTTCCGGGTTTGCGTCAGGTGCAGCACTTTGGCACCGAGGCCGGGCGCCAGTTTCTGGATGCGGTCGGGGCGGAAACCCTGTTCAAACCGGGCCGAAGCCGGCGCTAAGCCCCGGCATTCGGCTGCATCTCGGTGGACGCGCGCCCGCCTTTGCGCTAAAGCCCCGCCCCATGACAAACGCAGCGCCCCTTCCGCCCGAAATCGCCCGCCGCCGGACCTTTGCGATCATCTCGCACCCCGACGCCGGCAAAACCACCTTGACCGAAAAGTTCCTGCTGTTCGGGGGTGCCATTCAGATGGCAGGCCAAGTGCGCGCCAAGGGCGAAGCCCGGCGCACGCGGTCAGACTTCATGAAGATCGAAGCCGACCGGGGCATCTCGGTTTCGGCGAGCGCCATGTCGTTTGACTACCGCGAGTTCCGCTTCAATCTGGTCGACACCCCCGGCCACTCGGATTTCTCCGAAGACACCTACCGCACCCTCACCGCCGTTGATGCCGCGATCATGGTGATCGACGGGGCCAAGGGCGTGGAAAGCCAGACGCAAAAGCTGTTTGAGGTCTGCCGGTTGCGCGACCTGCCGATCCTGACCTTTTGCAACAAGATGGACCGCGAAAGCCGCGATGTGTTTGAGATAATCGACGAGATTCAGGAGAATCTGGCGATTGATGTCACCCCAGCCAGCTGGCCCATCGGCGTGGGGCGCGAGTTTGTGGGCGCCTATGACCTGTTGCACGACCGGCTGGAGATTATGGACCGCGCCGACCGCAACAAGGTGGCAGAATCGATCAAGATTTCGGGGATGAATGACCCGAAACTGGCCGAACATGTGCCGGCGGATCTTTTGGCGAAGTTCCACGAAGAGATTGAAATGGCGCGCGAACTTCTGCCCGCCTTTGACCGCGCCTCCTTCCTGAACGGGTCAATGACGCCGATCTGGTTCGGGTCGGCCATCAACTCGTTCGGGGTCAAGGAACTGATGGACGGCATGGGCGAATACGGCCCCCAGCCGCAGCCGCAAAAGGCGGCTGAGCGGCAGATTTCGGCGGAAGAAAAGCCGGTCACCGGGTTCGTGTTCAAGGTGCAGGCCAATATGGACGCCAAGCACCGCGACCGCGTGGCCTTCGTGCGCCTTGCCTCGGGGCATTTTGAACGTGGCATGAAGCTTCTGCATGTGCGGTCGAAAAAGCCGATGGCGATTGCCAACCCGGTCATGTTTCTGGCTGCCGACCGCGAACTAGCCGAAGAGGCATGGGCCGGTGACATCATCGGCATTCCGAACCATGGGCAACTCCGCATCGGCGATGCTCTGACCGAAGGCGAGGCACTGCATTTCACCGGAATCCCGTCCTTCGCGCCAGAACTTCTGTCCGGCGTGCGGGCGATGGACCCGATGAAGGCCAAGCATCTGGAAAAGGCGCTGATGCAGTTTGCCGAAGAAGGTGCCGCCAAGGTGTTCAAGCCGATGATCGGGTCGGGCTTTATCGTCGGCGTCGTCGGGGCCTTGCAGTTTGAAGTGCTGGCCAGCCGGATCGAGCAGGAATACTCGCTGCCCGTGCGGTTTGAGCCGTCAAACTTCACCTCAGCGCGCTGGGTGGCGGGGCCGAAAGACGAGATGGAGAAATTCATCAACGTCAACAAGGGCCACATCGCCGTGGATAATGACGGGGCGACCGTATTCCTGACGCGCCTGAAATGGGACATTGACCGGGTCGAGCGCGACTACCCCGCGCTGAAGCTGACGGCGACCAAGGAAATGATGGTGTAAGCAGGTTACGCTCGCCCTTGGCATCTAGCTCGGCGCGAGGGGGCACCGGACCCTTCGAGGCCGTGGTGGACGGTTCGCCCTGCTGGCCGGACGGAGCACGAAAAATATTTCGCTGGCAAACTGACGGTCTGTGCACGGCGGACTGTCGGATTGAACGATGCCGACACGCGTTTTTGCCACCAAGACACAGCATACCGCCCGTTGACACGGCATTTTGACAAGATTTCAGGCATTTCGCCTGCCTTGCACCCCAGATCGGTTCACGGTTCAACTGAGCCGACCCTGATATTTGAGGCCCAAAATGCTCCTCTGCGATGATGTTTCCGCACTGCTCTCTCGGCTTGGCGTCACGCTGACAAAAGGCCCCCTGCCCGCCCATTCGCCGATCACCGGCGAGGTGCTGGTGCAGATCGCCGAAGACAGCCCAGCTATCGCGATCGCCCGAATTGACGCCGCGCACCGTGCCTTTCGCGATTGGCGGACAGTTCCGGCCCCAAAACGCGGCGAGCTGGTGCGGCTTTGGGCCGAGGAATTGCGCGCCCACAAAGCGGATCTTGGCCGTCTTGTCTCCATCGAGGTCGGCAAGGTCCTGTCCGAGGGCTTGGGCGAAGTGCAAGAAATGATTGATATTTGTGACTTCGCCCTGGGCCTGTCGCGGCAATTGTACGGATATACAATTGCATCCGAGCGACCAGAGCACCGCATGATGGAAACTTGGCATCCCTTGGGCGTGGTGGGGGTGATTTCCGCCTTCAATTTTCCCGTTGCGGTCTGGGCTTGGAACACCGCCCTTGCGCTCGTTTGCGGCAATGCCGTGGTGTGGAAGCCTTCGGAAAAGGCCAGCCTGTCGGCCCTTGCCGCCCATGCCATGCTGGAGCGCGCGATCACCCGCTTCAATACCGAAGGCGGCGCGGCCCCGGCGGGCCTGACCACGGTGCTGATCGGCGGGCGCATGCTGGGTGAGACGCTGGTGGATAGCCCCAAGGTGGCGCTGGTTTCGGCCACAGGGTCCACCCGCATGGGGCGCGAGGTTGGCCCGCGCGTCGCGGCCCGCTTTGGCCGCAGCCTCTTGGAACTCGGTGGCAACAACGCCGCCATCGTCGCCCCCACCGCGAACCTTGACCTGACCCTGCGCGGCGTGGCCTTTGCGGCGATGGGCACGGCCGGCCAGCGCTGCACCACCCTGCGCCGCCTTTTCCTGCATGAGAGCCTCTATGACAGCTTCCTGCCGCGCCTGAAGGCGGCCTATGCGTCCGTCAAGGTGGGCAATCCCTTGGAACAGGGCATGCTGGTGGGCCCCCTGATCGACCATGCCGCCCTTGAAGCGATGCAGATCGCGCTGGCACAGGCACGCGCTGCAGGTGGCACGGTGCATGGTGGCGATGTGGTGCAAACGGAGGGCGGCGCCTATGTGCGCCCCGCACTTGTCGAGATGCCCGACCAGATCGGCCCAGTCTTGAATGAGACCTTCGCGCCCATCCTTTATGTCATGAAATACAATGACTTTGACGATGCTCTTGAAAAGCATAATGAAGTTCCGCAGGGCCTGTCCTCTTCGATCTTCACCAATGATATGCGCGAGGCCGAGCTCTTTCTTTCAGCCCGCGGCAGTGATTGCGGCATCGCCAATGTCAACATCGGCCCCTCGGGTGCCGAGATTGGCGGCGCCTTCGGGGGTGAAAAGGAAACCGGCGGCGGGCGCGAAAGCGGGTCGGATGCGTGGAAAGCCTATATGCGGCGGGCCACCAACACGCTGAACTATGGCCGCAGCCTGCCCTTGGCGCAGGGCGTGACCTTCGACATCGGCTAACCTCCGTACCGTCCTGCGCCCTATCCTGCCCTGCCTCCGTTGCTTTGCTTGACCGCGAGGTGGTTTTCCAGTATCCGCCACTCACGGGGCTTGACCCTACGACGCCGGGACGCCCGGAAAGATGCGTCCCCTACTTTCCCTTGCGGGCCGATCCCGCAGTTTCAGGACGCTAATGACCAAATTCTCTGACCTTGCGCTGGATCCGCGCGTGCTGCAGGCTGTTGCCGAAGCCGGATACGAAACACCCACCCCCATTCAGGCTCAGGCCATTCCGCACGCCCTGCAGGGCAAGGATGTTTTGGGCATCGCCCAGACCGGCACCGGAAAAACCGCGAGCTTTACCCTGCCGATGATCACGCTTCTGGGTCAGGGCCGCGCCCGCGCCCGGATGCCGCGCAGCCTTGTGCTGGCTCCGACGCGTGAACTCGCGGCACAGGTGGCGGAAAACTTTGACATCTATGCCAAGCATACCAAGCTGACCAAGGCTTTGCTGATTGGCGGCGTGTCCTTTGGCGAGCAGGACAAGCTGATCGACCGGGGCGTTGACGTCCTGATCGCAACGCCCGGCCGTCTTTTGGACCATTTCGAACGCGGCAAGCTGCTTTTGACGGGCGTCCAGATCATGGTGGTCGACGAGGCCGACCGGATGCTCGACATGGGCTTTATCCCTGATATCGAACGCATCTTCTCGCTGACGCCCTTTACGCGGCAGACCTTCTTTTACTCGGCCACCATGGCGCCCGAGATTGAGCGGATCACCAATACCTTCCTGTCGGCAGCTGTGAAAATCGAAGTGGCGCGCCAAGCCACCACCTCGACCACGATCGACCAAAAGCTGATTCAGTTCACGCCCAGCCGCAAAGACCGCAGCTTTACCGAAAAGCGCGCCGTCCTGCGCGCGCTGATCAAGGCTGAAGGTGAGTCTTGCACCAACGCCATCATCTTCTGCAACCGCAAGATGGATGTGGATGTGGTGGCCAAGTCGTTGAAGTCGCACGGCTTTGACGCGGCCCCGATTCATGGCGATCTGGACCAAAGCATGCGCACCCGCACGCTGGAACAGTTCCGCGATGGCAAGTTGCAGCTGCTAATCGCCTCAGACGTGGCCGCGCGCGGGCTGGATGTGCCTTCGGTCAGCCATGTCTTCAACTTTGACATGCCCTCGCACCCCGAGGATTACGTCCACCGCATCGGCCGCACCGGCCGCGCTGGACGTTTGGGCAAAGCCTATTCGATCTGCGTGCCTTCGGATGCCAAGTATCTGGCTGCCATCGAGGCTTTGGTGAAACAGGAAATCCCGCGCGGCGAGGTGCCAGAGGGCGCGCTGGAGGGGCTGTCAGACCGGCCCGACCGCCCGCGCGATGAAACGCGCGGTCCGCGCAGCCGCGACCGCAACACTGACCGGCGCGACCGGCCGGTGAAGCCGCACACCGAGGTCGCCTCGCTGGAGCCCGTGGCCGCCCAGCCCGTGATCGAAGTTGCCGTCATGGCCGAGCCCGAGCAATCCACCGCATCCCGCCCCGAACGCAGCCGTGATCGCGGCGAGGATCGTCGTCGTGACGACCGCCGCCGCGACGACCGTCCGCGGGAAGATCGGCCGCGGGAAGATCGTCCGCGTGAGGATCGCCCCCGCGACGACCGTGCCCGCGATGAGCGCCCGCGCGAAGATCGCCCGCGTGACGATCGCCCTCGCGAAGAGCGCCCCCGGGAAGACCGCCGCGATCCGCGGCGCGAAGACCGGCGTGATCGTGCTCCGCGTGAGGACCATAACCGCGTGATCGGTATGGGCGATCATGTGCCGGATTTCATCTTGCGCAGCTTTGCTTTGAAACCGCAGTCGGCCGAAGACATGGCCGCCGAAGCGCTTGCTGAAGACGCCCGCGAAACCACCGCTGACGCATGATCTGACTCTTAGTCGATCAGCGGTAACGGATCTTTCAAAATCAAAAGGCCCCGCGTTGATCGCGGGGCCTTCTGATTTTCGACCTCTGGTTGGGTCACTCTGCCGTCAGTCGGCTGATGACCACTCGAACCTCGGGCTTTTTGCCGATCTCTTCCATCGCCACCTGCCGCACGATGCGCTTCAGCGCCTCGTCAAGCTTGTCATCGTCGGAGATGATCTTGCCAGAGGCGCGTTCCAGAAACTCGGTCAACTCGGCTTCCAAGGTTTCGGTCAACGGACGCTCACCCAAACCGGTGGCGGGCAAGCCCATCAGTTCCACCCAAGCCTCACCCAAGGGCTCATTCTGCTCGTCCAGAATGATCGTCACCATGACCAACCCGTTCAGAGCGAGACGGATGCGGTCACGCACCACCCCATCCATCGAACTAATCTGCGCCGTGCCATCCAGATAGACGCGGCCCGCTTCGATATGCTGCACCACTTTGGGAACATCGCCCGTCAGGTCCACCATCATGCCGTTGGTCGCCACGATCCCGGCAATCCCCGCCTCATGCGCGATGCGGACATGTTCGCGCAAATGGCGGTGTTCGCCGTGCATTGGCACCAGCATATCGGGCAGGAAGATGCGGTGGATGTGTTCCAGATCGGGGCGGTTGGCATGGCCCGAGACATGGTATTTTCCGTTGTTGTCATCGACAACATTCACGCCCATTTCGGAATAGGCGTTCATCAGCTTGTAGACGCCACGCTCATTACCCGGAATGGTTTTGGACGAAAACAGGAACGTGTCGCCCTGCTTCATCTCAAAGCCAAGGTATTTGCCCCGGCTGAGGGCCGCGCTGGCGGCGCGGCGTTCGCCTTGGCTGCCGGTGACCAACAGCATCAGGTTGCGGCGCGGGATTTCCAACGCCTCTTCCGGGCTGACCACGCGCGGAAAACCGGTCAACACCCGGGTTTCCTCGGCGACCGACACCATCCGCTTCATCGCCCGACCCAAGACGCAGATCGACCGATCCGCCGCCCGTGCCGCTTCGGCCAGGGTTTTCAGGCGGGCCACGTTCGAGGCGAAGGTGGTCGCCACGACCATACCGCTCGCGCCCCGGATCAACTCGGTCAAGGGTTCGGCCAAGCTTGCCTCAGACCGGCCGGGGTTGAGCGAGAACACGTTGGTGCTGTCGCACATCATCGCCTTGACGGGCGTCTCGGCCGCCACGGCCTCAAGCATTGCATCATCCCACCCCTCGCCAACAATCGGCGACGGATCGCGTTTGAAGTCACCGGTGTGCAGGATACGACCCGCCGGGCTGTCGATGATCAGGCCCGAGCTTTCGGGAATCGAATGCGGCATCGGCAGGAATTGCACTGTGAAGGGGCCGATTTCCACCGCAGCAGGCCGCGCCTCAAGGGTGTGAATGGCATCGAGCGGCAGCCCGGCCTCTTCAAACTTCAACCGGCCAATGCTGGCGGTGAACTTGCGGGCATAGACCGGCTTTTTCAGAAGCGGCCACAGATGCCCCAAGGCGCCGATGTGGTCCTCATGGGCATGGGTGATCACGATGCCATCCAGCCGGTCAAGATTTTCCACCAACCACGACAGATCGGGCAAAATCAGATCGACGCCGGGGCTGCTGTCCATATCCGGGAAGGCAACCCCCACATCGACCAGCATCAGCCGCTCTTTCCCCGGTTTGCCATAGCCGTAGACATAGGCATTCATGCCGATTTCACCGGCACCCCCAAGGGGAAGATAGATCAGGCGTTCGCCGCTCATACGGTTTCCTTGTTGTAGGCGTTGATGAGGACGAGGCCATGCATGGTCAGATCATCCTCAATCGCATCAAATAGTTCTGTTCCTTGGGCAAACAAGCTGGCCAGACCGCCAGTTGCAATCACCTTCATCGGGGCCGCACGTTCCCGCCGCACTTCGCGGACGATTCCTTCGACCAACCCAATATAGCCCCAATACACGCCCGACTGCATGCAGGCCACCGTATTCGTGCCAATGGCCCGGGTCGGTTTGGTCACATCGACATGCGGCAGCGCCGCCGCGGCCATATGCAGCGCTTCGAGCGAGAGGTTGACGCCGGGGGCGATGACCCCGCCGACATAGGCGCCGTCATGGTCGACCACGTCAAACGTGGTTGCGGTGCCGAAATCCACCACAATCAGGTTGCCGCCATGGCGGTCAAACCCCGCCACCGTGTTGACCAGCCGGTCCGGACCCACCGTCGTGCCTTGATCAACACGCGGCGCTACAGGAAGCTGACATTCGGGCTTGCCAACCACCAAGGGGCGGCAGCCGAAATAGCGGTCGCAGAGCACCCGCAAGTTAAACACCACGCGCGGCACGGTGCTGCTGATGATCGCCTCGGTAATGCTGGCTTCGGTCTTGGTCAGTGCCATGAGGCTGGAGAGCCAGACGAAATACTCATCCGCCGTGCGCTTGTGGTCGGTGGCGATGCGCCAGGTGGCGACAAAGCCGGTGCCGTTCCAGATGGAGAACACCGTGTTGGTGTTGCCGCAATCAATGGCCAAAAGCATGGCGCGTCCTTTCAGAAGAACACCTCAGCCGCCGGGATTTCCAGCCGTCCCGTGGCCGTCATGAGGATAAGGTTGCCTTGTGAATCAATCGTGTCAAACACCCCGTGATGGGTGTCTTTTCCAGTGCGCGCCCGGATCGTCTCGCCAAGCTTGGCCGCATGGGTCAACCATGCGGCGCGCAAGGGGGCAAAGCCTTGGGCGGTGAACACGGCCTCCCAGCGGGCATAGGCCGGAGCCAAGGCGGCCAAGAACGCCTCCGGCGCAACACGCAAGCCGGTTTCCGACAGCAAGGACACCGCAGGCAAAGCGCCCTCCTCCATCACGCTTTGGTCGGGATGGGCCATCAGATTGACCCCAATCCCAATCGCCAGCGCTTGGACACCGGTGCCAGCACTTGTCGCCTCAAGAAGAATTCCGGCGAGCTTTGACCCGTTCAAAAGCACATCATTCGGCCATTTCAGGCTGAAGGCCTCGGGCAACCCAGTCACCGCCACCAAGGCATCGCGCAAGGCCAGTGCGGCGGCAAAGCTGCGCAGCGCCACTTGGTCAGGGCGCTCCTTTGGAAAGAGCAACAGCGTGCCATGAAAATTGCCGGGTGGACTGGACCAGGCCCGCGCCCGCCTGCCCCGCCCCGCCGTCTGTTCCAGCCCCAAAAACCAAGCAGGCCCCGCCATCGCCGGGGCCTCACTTAGCGCGTGGGCATTTGTGCTGCCCACGCTGTCCAGAACAAACCTTAGAACGCCCTCAGGCCAGGCCTTATCCAAGAAGGGCCTCGGCGGCATGCAGCGCAATCGGTTCAATGCCGAAGAGGTTCACCACCCCGATCAGCATCGCCGCCGCCACGCCCACCAGCATCAGCCACTGCACCGGCGACATGCGGCTTTCGACCGGGTCCTGCTCGGCACCGAAATACATGAAGTAAACGATGCGCAGATAGTAAAACGCCCCGATGACCGAGGCCACAGCCCCGGCAATCGCCAGCCACACCAGCCCCGCATCCACTGCCGCTTTCAGCACATAGAACTTGCCGAAAAAGCCCAGCATCGGCGGGACACCGGCAAGGCTGAACAGCAAGACGAGCATCGCCATGGCCTTCAAAGGCTCGGCGCGGGCGAACTGGTTGAGGCTGCCAATATCGGTGACCGGACGGCCATCACGCTCCATCGACAGGATGAAGGCAAAGGTGCCAAGGTTCATGGTGACATAGATCGCCATATAGATCAGCGTGGCCTGCACCCCCTGCGGGGTGGCCGCAGCCAGACCGACCAGCGCATAGCCCATATGGGCGATGGACGAATAGGCCATCAGGCGCTTGATGTCCTTTTGGCCAATCGCAGCCACAGCGCCAAGGAACATCGACACCACCGCCAGCGCGGCCAAAACCTGGCTCCAATCGTCGGGCACGCTGCCAAAGGCGTCATGCACAACGCGGGCGATCAGCGCCATGGCGGCCACCTTGGGGGCGGTTGCGAAGAAGGCCGTCACCGGCGTCGGCGCGCCTTCATAGACATCGGGTGTCCACATGTGGAAGGGCGCGGCCGAGACCTTGAACGCCATGCCGGCGATCAGGAACACAAGGCCGAACAGCAGGCCCAAGGGCGCCTCGCCTTCGGTCAGGGTCGAGGCGATGCCCGCGAAGAGCGTGGTGCCAGCATAGCCGTAGACCAGTGATGCACCATACAGCAACAGACCCGACGACAGCGCGCCAAGGACGAAATACTTCAACCCGGCTTCGGTCGACTTTACACTGTCACGCCGCATCGCGGCCATGACATAAAGCGACAGCGACTGCAGCTCCAGCCCCATGTACAGCGCCATGAGATCACCGGCCGAGACCATGATCATCATGCCGATCACCGACAGCGTCACCAGCACCGGGTATTCGAACCGCGCCAAATCACGCCGCGCCATGTAGTCTTGCGACATGACCAGCACCCCGGCGGCCGAGATCAGGATCACGACCTTGGCAAAGCGGGCAAAGGCATCATCCACCACCATGCCGCCAAAGGCCGAGGCCCCCTCGCCGCCGCGCAAGGCGACCAGAAGCGCAAGCGCGACGAACAGGCCCGCTGTCGCCCAAGTCAAAAGCGGGGTCAGCTTATCTTTGCTGCCGTAAACCCCCACCATCAGTGCCGCCAGCGCGTAAAGCGCAAGAAGGATCTCGGGCAACAGGATCTGCAGATCAACACCAGTCATCGGATCGGTCCTTCAATGCGTCGCGGCTTCTGCCACAACGGGCAGGGCTGCATGGTAGTCGGTCAAAAGCTGGGCCACCGAAGGCCCGATGATATCGGTCACAAGTGCGGGGTAGACCCCCAGAAGCAGGGTCATCACGATCAAGGGCGCGAAAATCGCCCGCTCACGGCGGCTCATGTCCTGAATGGTGCGCAGCGCCTCTTTCACCAGCTCACCAAGGGCGACGCGGCGATAAAGATAAAGCGCATAGGCCGCTGACAGGATCACGCCAGAGGTCGCGATGGCTGCAACCCAGGTGTTGACCTGGAAGATGCCCATCAAGACCAAGAATTCGCCGACGAACCCGCTTGTGCCGGGAAGGCCCACATTGGCCATGGTGAAGAACAGGAAGACCAGCGCATAGGCGGGCATCCGGTTCACCAAGCCGCCATATGCGTCAATATCGCGGGTGTGCATGCGGTCATAGATCACGCCAACACAGAGGAAGAGCGCGCCCGAGATAAAGCCGTGGCTGATCATCTGGAAGATCGCCCCATCCACGCCCTGCTGGTTGGCCGCGAAAATCCCCATCGTCACATAGCCCATATGGGCAACCGACGAATAGGCGATCAGCTTTTTCATGTCCTCTTGGGCCAAGGCGACAAGCGATGTGTAGACGATGGCGATCGCCGACATCCAGAACACCATATCGGTCATCACATAAGACCCGACCGGGAACATCGGCAAGCTAAAGCGCAGGAAGCCATAGCCCCCCATCTTCAACAGCACCGCGGCCAGAATGACGGAGCCCGCCGTCGGGGCCTGCACGTGGGCATCGGGCAGCCAAGTGTGCACCGGCCACATCGGCATCTTCACCGCAAACGAGGCGAAGAAGGCCAAGAACAACAGCGTCTGCATCCCGCCTGCGATGGTCAGGCCCAGCACCGCCATCGGTTCGCTGGAAAACTCAAAGGCCATCAGCGTCGGAATGTCAGTGGTGCCCGCCGCGAAATACATCGCGATCATGGCCACCAGCATCAGAACCGAACCAAGGAAGGTGTAGAGGAAGAACTTGAACGCCGCATAGATGCGGTTCTGCCCGCCCCAGATGCCGATGATCAGGAACATCGGGATCAGGCCAGCCTCGAAGAACAGGTAGAACAAGACCAGATCCAGCGCGCAGAACACGCCGATCATCAGCGTTTCCAGCATCAGGAAGGCGATCATGTATTCCTTGACGCGGGTTTGAACGCCCCAGCACGACAGGATGGTGATAGGCATCAGGAAGGTGGTCAGCATCACGAAGAGGATCGAAATGCCGTCCACGCCCATCTTGTAGTTCAGCCCGGCAATCCACGCATATTCCTCGACGAACTGCATGTCGGTGTTGGCCGGATCAAACCCGATCAACAGGAACAGCGAAACAAGGAAGGTCGCGATGGTGGCCAAAAGCGCCAGCCACTTGGCGTTGGTCTCGGCGGCCTTGTCATCGCCCCGCAGGAACAGCGCCATGATCAGCGCGGCAACCGCCGGGATGAAGGTGATAATCGACAGGAGGTTATCCATAACTCAGTGACCCCCGAGAACCGTCCAGGTCAACAGGGCAGCAATCCCGAGAACCATGGCAAAGGCGTAGGTGAAGACATAACCCGACTGGGCACGGCCCGCGAGTTTGGTGAAGAAGGGGATGATCCCCATGGCGATGCCATTCAGCGCGCCGTCGATGACCGCGCCATCGCCCTTGTGCCACAGGAAACGGCCAAGCCATTTCGCGGGGCGGACGAAGACCCAGTCATAAAGCTCGTCAAAGTACCACTTGTTCAGCAGGAACAGGTACAGCGGGCGCTGTTGGGCGGCCAGCCCCACCGGCAGGCTGGGGTTCTTGATGTAGAAGAGCCAAGCGGTGAAGAGACCAATCAGCATCGCGACAAAGGGCGAGACCTTGACCCAAGCCGGCACCAGATGGGCGGCGTTGATGATGGTGGTGGGCGCATGTTCGGCCTTCTCCATCTTTTTCGGGTCAAGACGCGCATCGACCAGCGCCTGTTCGTCAGCCGTGAAGGGCAACATCACCAGCGCGCCTTTGGGGGCTGTGCCAGCGGCATGAGCCGCGTCGCCATGGGCAACGTCGGCTGTGCCCACTGTTGTGGCCTCAGTGGTGGTGGCCTCTGCGACAGCCTCCCCCTCGGCCGGGGCCGCGATGGTTTCGGCATGATCCTCGCCATGCGCCTCGGCATGGGCGGCGGCTTCCATTCCGAACCAATCGCGCACTTTGACCTCATCGCCAAAGTAGACCTTGTACCAAACCATTCCCGAGAACATCGCACCCAAGGCCAACGCAGCCAAGGGGATCAGCATGATCATCGGGCTTTCATGCGGCTCATGGTGCCCATGCCCATGACTGTCATGTGCATGATCGTCATGACTATGATCGTCATGCGCGGCAGCGCGGTTGGTGCCGTAAAAAGTCATGAACATCAGGCGCCAGCTGTAGAAGCTGGTAAAGCAGGCGGCGACCACCAAGAGCCAGAAGGCAAAAGAACTGCCGACATAAGCCACTTCAATCACCGCGTCTTTCGACAGGAAGCCGGCAAAGCCGTAATAGGTCAGCGGGATACCCACCCCGGTGATGGCCAGCGTGCCGATCATCATCGCCCAGAAGGTCAGCGGGATTTTCTTCCGCAAGCCACCATAGTTGCGCATGTCCTGCTCATGGTGGGTCGCATGGATGACCGAGCCTGCGCCAAGGAACAGCATGGCCTTAAAGAAGGCATGGGTGAAGAGGTGGAACATCGCCACCGGATAGGCCCCAAGCCCTGCGGCCACGAACATGTAGCCAAGCTGAGACATGGTCGAATAGGCGATCACACGCTTGATGTCGTTCTGCACCAGACCGATGGTTGCGGCCACAAAGGCGGTCAAGGCCCCGAGCACAGTGATAAAGGCGGTGGCCGAAGGCGCGTATTCATAGACCGGCGACATGCGGCAGACGAGGAACACCCCCGCCGTCACCATGGTCGCGGCGTGGATCAGCGCCGACACCGGGGTCGGACCTTCCATCGCGTCCGGCAACCAAGTGTGCAGGAACAATTGGGCCGATTTGCCCATCGCGCCGATGAACAGGAGGACACCAATCAGATTGGCCGCGTTCCAGTCAGCCCACAGGAAATGCAGGTTGGTTTCCGCCAGCGCAGGGGCAGCGGCAAAGACATCGTCAAACTTGATGCTGTCGGTCAGATAGAACAGCGCAAAGATGCCAAGGGCAAAACCAAAGTCGCCAACGCGGTTGACCACAAAGGCCTTGATCGCGGCGGCATTGGCGGTGGGCTTGCGGTAGTAGAACCCGATCAGAAGGTAGGAGGCAACGCCCACGCCCTCCCAGCCAAAGAACATCTGCACAAGGTTGTCGGCCGTCACCAGCGACAGCATGGCAAAGGTGAAGAACGACAAGTAGGCAAAGAAACGCGCCCGATAAGGCTCATCAGGACCCCAGTTGTCGTCATGGGCCATGTAGCCAAACGAATAGAGGTGCACGAGCGCTGAGACGGAGTTGACGACGACCAGCATGATCGCGGTCAGACGGTCCACCCGGATACCCCATTCGGTGGACAAGGCCCCGCTTTCGATAAAGCGCAAGACGGTGATGTGCTGGGTTTCGCCGTCAAAGGTCAGGAAGATGACCCAAGACAGGATCGCCGCCAGAAACACCAAAGCGGTGGTCAAGATCTGCGCCGGACGCTCGCCAATAAGACGCCAGCCAAAGCCGCACAGAATGGCCCCGATCAGAGGAGCAAAGAGAATGATCTGAGCCATTGCGTCAGCCTTTCATCACGTTGACGTCTTCGACGTCGATGGTGCCGCGGTTGCGGAAGAACACCACAAGGATCGCAAGGCCAATGGCGGCCTCGGCGGCGGCGACGGTCAGGATGAACAGGGTAAACACCTGCCCGACCAGATCGCCCAGGTAAGATGAGAAGGCGACGAAGTTGATGTTCACCGCCAGAAGCATCAATTCGATCGACATGAGGATGACGATGACATTCTTCCGGTTCAGGAAGATGCCAAAGATGCCAATGACGAACAGCGCCGCCGCCACTGTCAGGTAATGTTCAAGTCCCACCATTCTCATGTCCCTCAGGGCATTTGCCCGTTGTCTTATCGCTGTCGTGTCTTTGTCGCGGCGGGGTGCCCCCGCCCCTTTGGCTTAGAGCCCCTGCCCCGGCTTGACGTCTTTCAACTCCATCGCCTTGGCCGGATCGCGCCACATCTGATGCAGCACATTCTGGCGCTTCACATCCTTGCGGTGACGCATGGTCAACAAGATCGCGCCGATCATCGCGACCAGCAGGATCAGGCCCGAAAGCTGGAACAAAAGGATGTACTTGTCATAGATGATGAGACCCAAAGCGCGGGTGTTCTCCACCTGATCGGCGGCAGGCGCCACCGCATCGCGCAAGCCCATCGCGCCTTCGGCCTGCACCCAAGCGCCAACACCCAGCGACAGTTCCATCAAGATGATGATGCCGATCAGCATGGCCAAAGGCATGGTGCGGGCCATCTCGCCCTTCAACTCGGCAAAGTCGATGTCCAGCATCATGACGACGAACAGGAACAGAACCGCCACCGCGCCGACATAGACGATGATGAGGAGCATGGCGACAAACTCGGCCCCCAAAAGCACGAAGAGCCCGGCCGAAGAGAGGAAGGCCAAGATCAGCCACAAAACCGAATGCACCGGGTTGCGGCTGATGGTGACCATAAGGCCTGCCGCCACCGTGACGATGGCAAAGGCATAAAAGGCGTAATCAGCGACGGTCATGCGTCTTTCTCCCCAGTATTGGCGGCAGTCTCGGCAAAGACCGACTGCGCAATCTCCAGCGCTTTTTGCATGGCAGGAACGCCGCCAAACATGCTCATCTGCCAGATCACTTCGGCAATCTCGCGCTGCGTGGCCCCGGCACTCAGCGCCTGACGGATGGTCATGCGCAGCTGCACATCGGCCTGCGCCCCCAAGACTGTCAGCGCGGCAATCGTCACCAAAAGGCGGGTGCGCGCATCAAGGCCCTCGGGATTGAAGGTTTTGCCAAACCACGCCTCAAGCATGTCTTTCGGCAGCGTCGGGAAGAGCTTTTCAAAGCCCTTCATATCCATGCTTTCCAATGCCGGATTGAAGGCAGCGGCCATTTTCTGGCCCTGCTCCATCATCTGCTGGAAAAACTTGGCAAGATCATCGGTCATGTCAGATCACCGATACGGCGCGTCGAGTTCAAGATTGCGGGCAATCTCGGCTTCCCAGCGCGCGCCGTTTTCCAAGAGCTTGTCTTTGTTGTAAAACAGCTCTTCGCGCGTTTCGGTCGAAAACTCGAAGTTCGGGCCTTCGACGATCGCATCCACCGGGCAGGCCTCTTGGCAGAAACCGCAGTAGATGCACTTGGTCATGTCGATGTCATAGCGCGTGGTGCGGCGCGAGCCGTCTTCACGCGGTTCGGCGTCGATGGTGATGGCCTGCGCGGGGCAAATCGCTTCGCACAGCTTGCAGGCGATGCAGCGTTCCTCGCCATTGGGATAGCGGCGCAGCGCGTGTTCGCCACGGAAACGGGGCGAAAGCGGCCCCTTTTCATGCGGATAGTTCAGCGTGGCCTTCGGCGCGAAGAAGTATTTCATGCCAAGGCCAAAGCCTTTGATGAAATCGGCCAAAAGGAAGTATTTGGTCGCACGGCCCCAGTCGATGTTTGCCATTGCCTCAGCCTCCGATGGTCCAGCGGGCCCAGAAGGTGCCCAGAATTTCAAACTTGGCCAAGAACGCCACGATCACGACCCATGCGAGCGACATCGGAAGGAACACTTTCCAACCAATCCGCATCAGCTGGTCATAGCGGTAGCGGGGCACAATCGCCTTCACCATCGCGAAGAAGAAGAAGAAGACCCACATCTTCGCAACCATCCACCACCAGCCATCGGCCAGACCGGGAATCGGAGAGAGCCAGCCGCCGAAGAACAACAGCGACATCAGCGCGCACATCAGGAAGATGGCGATGTATTCGCCGGCCATGAACAGAAGGTAGGGGGTGGAGGAGTATTCCACCATGAACCCGGCGACGAGTTCGGATTCCGCTTCCGGAAGGTCAAACGGCGGGCGGTTGGTTTCGGCCAAGGCCGAGATGAAGAACAGGAACACCATCGGGAAGTGCGGCAGCCAGTACCAGTTTAGAAGGCCCAGATCGCCGTCTTGCGCGGCCACAATGGCGCCAAAGCTCATGGAACCCGTCGAGATGATGATGCCGATGATGATAAGCCCCAGCGAGACTTCGTAAGAAATCATCTGCGCGGCGGACCGCAGCGAGCCAAGGAAAGGGTATTTCGAGTTCGACGCCCAACCGCCCATGATCACGCCGTAAACTTCCAGCGACGAGACGGCAAAGACGAAGAGGATCGCCACGTTGATATCGGCCAAGACCCAGCCTTGGTCAAACGGCACGACGGCCCATGCCAAGATCGCGAGCACAAAGGACAGCATCGGGGCCAAGAAGAACACCGGGCGGTCTGCACCGGCGGGAATGACGATTTCCTTGACCACATATTTCAGTGCATCGGCCACCGATTGCAAAAGACCAAAGGGGCCAACCACGTTGGGGCCTTTGCGCATTTGCACGGCCGCCCAAATCTTGCGGTCACCGTAAACAAGGAACAACAGGCTGATCATCACAAAGGCAATGATTGCAAGGCTTTGCAGCGCAATCAGCACCGCAATTCCCGCGCCGGTCTGGAAGAATTCAGCCATGATCCCTTACGTCCCCTTAGCCTTTTCGTGGCCCTTACACCGTCGGAATGCCACGTGCGCCACAGTCGCGCACGGTCACTTCGGCGTCTATTGTTCTCAACCCTTCGGGCAGCGCCGCCGAGATGGTGTAAACCGCATCCCCGCGCCAAGTTCCACCCTGATTATCGACATTTGTCCGCACATGGCGGGCAAATCCAAAGCCCCGGATCAGCGCATATTGCGCCGCAGCACAGGCCGCATAATCGGCCACGTCCTGATTGTCCCTTGCCCCGGTCATTTCCACCCGGAAATTCACGAGATCCCCGTCCAAAAGGAGCGTCTCGATCCCGCCATAGCTGGGCGAGAACGTGCCGCTCGTCACCTGCTCACCCCCCGCGCAGCCCAACAGGATCGCGGACGCGACCCCAAGGCTGGCGATGGTTTTGCAGGCAAAGCACATATCCGCTTACTCCGCCGCCAACTGCGCGGCAGCGCGCGACTTGGCCAATGCAGCCAACTCGCCCATCACCGCACTTGCGCGCGCAATCGGGTTGGTCAGGTAAAACTCGCGGATCGCTGGGCGGAAGGTGGCCTTGGCGGGGGCCTTCACGGCCAAAGGCTGCCAGTCGTTTTCGGCGACCTCGTCCACGCGGCCCAAATGCGGGTGCTTGGCGACCAGATGGGCCCGCAGCGCCGCCAAGCTGTCCCACGGCAGGGTCTGGCCGACTTCAGCCGAAAGCGCGCGCAGGATGGCCCAGTTTTCCTTGGCCTGCCCCGGCGCGAACCCGGCGCGCACCGCCAGTTGCGGGCGGCCTTCGGTGTTCACGAAAAGCCCGTTTTCTTCGGTATAGGCAGCACCCGGCAGAATGATGTCGGCCCGCTGCGCGCCCCGATCACCATGGCTGCCTTGATAGATCACGAAAGGACCCGCCGCGATCTCGACCTCATCAGCACCAAGGTTGTAGATCACCTCGGCCCCTTCGGTTGCCTTGGCCAGACCGCCTTCGGTCACTGCGCCCACGTCCATCGCGCCAACGCGCGCTGCGGCGGTGTGCAAGACCATGAGCTTGGCCCCTGCCCCGGTGGCATAGGCCATGGCTTGGGACAGTACCGCCTCACCATCAGCCTCATTGATCGCGCCTTGGCCGATGATGACCAGCGTGTTGTCCTTGGCCGTAACCTTGCCCACGAGGTCGACCAGAGCGGCGCGGTCGGTGCCCATGTGCTTGTACTCATAGCTCAAATCGCAGGCTTCGCCGATCAGACCGACCGTCGCGCCCTTGGCCCAAGCCTTGCGGATGCGGGCGTTCAGCACTGGGGCTTCCACGCGCGGGTTGGTGCCGATCAGAAGGATGGTCTTGGCCGTATCGATATCGTCCACCGATGCCGTGCCGACATAGGCTGAGCGGTTTCCGCTGGGCAACTTCGCGTTGTCGGTGCGGCATTCCACATGCCCGCCCAGACCTTCAACCAGGGTCTTCAGCGAATAAGCCGCCTCAACCGAGGCGAGATCGCCCACAAGACCGGCAACCTTCTTGCCTTTCATCGCCGCCGCCGCCGCAGCCAGAGCCTCGGGCCAATCCGCTTTGCGCAGCTTGCCGTTTTCGCGGATGTAAGGCGTGTCTAGGCGCTGCCGACGCAGACCGTCCCAGATGAAGCGGGTCTTATCGGAAATCCATTCCTCATTCACGCCGTCATGGTTGCGCGGCAAAATGCGCATCACTTCGCGGCCCTTGGTGTCCACGCGGATGTTCGATCCCAAGGCATCCATCACATCGATGGTTTCGGTCTTGGTCAATTCCCACGGACGGGCGGTGAAGGCGTAAGGCTTTGAGGTCAACGCGCCGACCGGGCAGAGGTCAATGATATTGCCCTGCAGATTGCTGTCCAAGGTCAGGTTAAGATAGCTGGTAATCTCGCTGTCTTCCCCCCGGCCCGTCTGGCCCATCTGGGTGATGCCAGCCACTTCGGTGGTAAAGCGCACGCAGCGCGTGCAGGAAATGCAACGCGTCATCTTGGTTTCCACCAAGGGACCCAGATCCAGATCTTCCGATGCGCGCTTGGGCTCGCGGTAGCGCGAGAAATCAACGCCGTACGCCATGGCCTGATCCTGCAGATCGCACTCGCCGCCCTGATCGCAGATCGGGCAATCGAGGGGATGGTTAATCAGCAAGAACTCCATCACCCCTTCACGGGCCTTTTTCACCATGGGCGAGGTGGTTTTGACCACCGGGGCCTCACCGTTAGGGCCGGGGCGCAGATCGCGCACCTGCATCGCGCAGCTTGCCGCTGGCTTTGGCGGACCACCGACAACCTCGACCAGACACATCCGGCAGTTGCCCGCGATGGTCAGACGCTCGTGGTAGCAAAAGCGCGGAATTTCCACGCCTGCCACTTCGGCGGCCTGAATGATGGTCATCGCGCCATCCACCTCGACCTCGATACCGTCGATGCTGATCTTCTTGAGGTTGGTCATCTGCCTACCCGTCCTTCACCTGATCCCGCCTCAAACCGTGTGCTTGGGGCGGCCATTCCGTCATTCCGTCTGGTCATCCGTCAAACCGCAAAAGCTGTCCGATCAGACTGTCCTTGGCGATCTCTTCCTGACCGATCTTGCAATAGCCCGCCTGTGCGCCAACCACCGCGCCGTGTCTGCGCAGCCAATCCGACGCCAAAGCCCTCGCACGGGCTTTTTCGGCTTTGGAGGTGACAAACGCCTTCACCTCTTGGCTGCTATAGCCCTTTTCCAGCGCATAGTTCCGTAGCGAGTTCAGTTCGGACAAAGCCCGCAGTTTCCGCGCCGAGATGCTGTCGCAATTGTCGTCGATGCTGTCTGCGATGAAGCCCTGCAACAAGGTCTCATTGATGTGCTTTTCCGTGTTGATCGGTTCCAGCGCCAAGGCAGGAGCTGCCAAGGCTGGGATGCTCAGCGCACAAAGCGCAATGCCAAGAATGGAACGTGTCATGGTCGCCTCCAAAGCGGGTACGGTCCCATGACATGGGCTCAATCGCTTTGCTATGCCATGACAGGATGCGATGCGGCTCATAGGCAGCCCCCATCAAACACCCAAGACCCGGCGACAAACCGCCCAAGGGCCCGACCATCCAGCTTTGAACCCCGGCTTTCGCACAAGGCACCGGCCACGCGCTTGGCGATCAGACCTTGATCCATCGCCATCGCACCCTGATCGGCCGCGACCGTGATTTGCGCACCAGACAGGGTGGGTTGCAGGTCCACGAGATATCCAACACCGTCTTGCGAAATGGCCACAGGTCCGCTGGCAGCCAGCGGCATCGGGGCGGGCCCCGGTGCAGCGCAAGCGGTCAACAGACCCAGCGACATCATCGCAATCCCCTTCACTTACTCGGCCGCCATCGCGCCCATGCGACCGGTTTTCTTTGCTTTGATCCGGTCTTCAATCTCTTCGCGGAAATGGCGCACCAAGCCCTGAATAGGCCAAGCCGCCGCATCACCAAGCGCGCAGATGGTGTGGCCTTCGACCTGCTTGGTAACCGAGATCAACATGTCGATCTCTTCCACCTCGGCCTCGCCTTTGACCAGACGATCCATCACGCGCATCATCCAACCCGTGCCTTCGCGGCAAGGGGTGCACTGGCCACAGCTTTCATGCTTGTAGAACTTGGACAGACGCCAGATGGCTTTGATCACATCAGTTGATTGATCCATCACGATCACAGCAGCAGTCCCCAGACCGGACCGCTGCTCGCGCAGCCAGTCGAAATCCATGATCGCATCTTCGCACTGCGCTGCGTTCAGCATCGGCACGGAAGACCCGCCGGGGATCACCGCCTTGATATTCTTCCAGCCGCCGCGAACGCCACCACAGTGACGCTCCAATAGCTCTTTCAGCGGGATCGACATCGCTTCTTCAACCACACAAGGGTTGTTCACATGGCCCGAGATACCGAACAGCTTGGTGCCCGCATTGTTGGGGCGACCAAAGGAGGAAAACCAATCCGCCCCGCGCCGCAGGATCGTTGGCACAACGGCGATCGATTCGACATTGTTCACCGTCGTCGGACATCCGTACAGACCCGAACCCGCCGGGAACGGCGGCTTCATCCGGGGCATGCCCTTCTTGCCTTCAAGGCTTTCCAGCAGCGCGGTCTCTTCACCGCAGATATAGGCCCCCGCCCCGTGGTGCAGATAGCAGTCAAAATCCCAGCCGGATTTGGCGGCGTTCTTGCCCAAAAGGCCCGCATCATAACATTCGTCAATCGCGGCTTGCAGCGCCTCACGCTCACGGATGTATTCACCGCGAATGTAGATGTAGCAGGCATTGGCCCCCATCGCGAAAGACGCGATCAGCGCGCCTTCGATCAGCGTGTGGGGATCATGGCGCATGATCTCGCGGTCTTTGCAGGTGCCCGGTTCGGATTCGTCGGCGTTGATCACGAGATAAGACGGCCGCCCATCCGATTGCTTGGGCATGAACGACCATTTCAGACCGGTCGGAAAGCCCGCCCCGCCACGACCGCGCAGGCCCGATGCCTTGACGATCTCAACGATCTTGTCGCGGCCCAGCTTGATGAGATCGCCCGTGCCGTTCCAATGCCCGCGCTTTTTGGCCCCGGCCAGCGTGCGGTCATGCATCCCGTAAAGGTTGGTAAAGATGCGGTCCTGATCCTTGAGCATGATGCCCCTCTTCCTAACCCCGGCGCTTGCGCCAGATCTGATATGTCACGGCCAAGCACCAGATAAATCCAGCCAGCGCCGCCAGATCGAGCAGAAGCGTCAGCTCGGCTGGCCACCCCATGTCTCGACCCACAACCTGCGCCCCCATCCACAAGATCATGGTCCCCGCCATCACAACCGCGACACGCCGCGCTTGTTTGGCCGTTCCATCATCCTTGGGCTTGGGCGCTTTCACCCCATCACCTCAGTGGTGGCCATGACCATGGCCCGCGCCATGATCCCCGCCATCCACCCGTTCAACCCCGCCCTGCCCGAGCAGAACGCCGAAAACACCAAAGGTCACCAGACCGACGACAAAGGCCGGGGTCAGCGACACATCGCCAATCGCGCGGGCCACAAAGGCGGCGAGCAACCCAGCAACAGCGGCGACGAGCCAGCCCCCGGCCCAAGGGCCATCGACGGGCGCATGTTCGTGATGATGATCGTCCATCGCCTACCCCCGTCAGTAATTGTTGGTCTTGGCGCGGATGAGGAATTCTTCCGTCCCCACCTCACCAATGAGCTTGGCCTGCGCGACCCACTTGTCGCGCGTCGCACGGCCCCTGAAACCCTTGAGATTGGCATCGATCCAAGCAATCTCGGCCTCGCCCCATTGGGCGATCTGCTCAAAGTGGAAGATGCCAAGCTCGTGCAAGAGCTTTTCCAAGGCCGGACCAATGCCTTCGATGATCTGCAGATCATCGGCCTTACCCTTTTTCGCGGCCTTCAAACCCTTCGGCTGCTTGCCCCCGACTGCCGCATCAGCCTTGGCAGGCTTGGCCACCTTCGCCGCAACAGGCGTTTTGGCAGGCGCGTCTGCCGCCTTCGGGGCCGCCGCTTTCGGGGCCTCGGTCTTTGCCGCCTTCGCGGCCTTACCCAGCCACGGCGTCGTCAAAGGCACTTCAGTGCCATCGATGCGCTTGACGGTGTCGCGAATGTCCACGGCAAACTGCGCCGAGGCGTTGTACTGCATCCGACCCGATTCAAAGTCTTTCAGCGTGGTCAGCCCAGACAAAGGCTCAGCCGCGTAACGGCCATTCTGCGGACCCGGAACCGGAACCTCACCATTGGAGAACCGCCCGATCAAGGCGCGCAGTTTATCCGCCGTCAGGTCCTCGTAATAGTCCTTGCCGATCTGGGCCATCGGCGCATTGGCGCAAGCGCCCATGCATTCGACCTCTTCCCACGAAAACTTGCCATCCGCCGACAGGGTATGCGGCGCTTTGGCAACCAGGTCCTGACAGACCGCAATCAGTTCTTCGGCCCCGCAGATCATGCAGGACGTGGTGCCGCAAATCTGGATATGTGCCACAGACCCAACGGGTTGCAGTTGGAACATGAAGTAGAAGGTCGCCACTTCCAATGCCCGGATATAGGCCATCCCGAGCACATCCGCGACATATTCAATCGCTGGACGGGTCAGCCAGCCGTGCTGTTCCTGCGCGCGCCACAAAAGCGGGATGATCGCCGAAGCCTGACGGCCCTCGGGGTATTTGGAAATCTGCCCCTTGGCCCAAGCAAGGTTCGCCGGGGTGAATTCAAAGGACGCAGGCTGGTCTTTGTGCAGACGGCGCAGCATTAGCGGTCAACCTCCCCGAACACGATGTCCATCGTGCCGATGATCGCGGAGACGTCTGCAAGCTGGTGGCCTTTGCAGATGTAATCCATGGATTGCAGGTGCATGTACCCCGGCGCGCGGATCTTGACGCGGTAGGGTTTGTTGGTGCCGTCGGCGACCAAATAGACGCCGAACTCACCCTTCGGGGCCTCAACGGCGGCGTAAACCTCACCGGCGGGAACGTGGAAGCCTTCGGTGTAAAGCTTGAAATGATGGATCAACGCTTCCATCGACCGTTTCATCTCGCCGCGCTTGGGCGGGCTGATCTTGCCGCGCGACATCACGTCGCCTTGGCCGTCGGGCGCGCGCAGTTTGGCAATCGCCTGATGGATGATCTTCAGGCTCTCTTCCATCTCGGCCATGCGGCACAGATAGCGGTCATAGCAATCGCCGTTCTTGCCAACCGGGATCTGGAAATCGAACTCGGAATAAAGCTCATAAGGCTGGCTGCGGCGCAGGTCCCAAGCAAAGCCGGAACCGCGCACCATCACGCCCGAATAACCCCAGTCCGAGATATCCTTTTCCGTGACGATGCCGATGTCGGCATTGCGCTGCTTGAAGATGCGGTTTTCGGTCAAGAGCCCATGCAAGTCGCCCAAGACACGCGGGAATTCCTTCGCCCACTGTTCGATATCGTCGATCAGCGCGGGCGGCAGATCTTGGTGCACACCACCGGGGCGGAAATAGGCGGCGTGCAGACGCGCGCCGCAGGCACGTTCGTAGAACACCATCAGCTTTTCGCGCTCTTCAAAGCCCCAAAGCGGCGGGGTCAGCGCGCCAACGTCCATAGCTTGCGTGGTGACGTTCAGAAGGTGGTTCAGAATCCGGCCGATTTCCGAATAGAGGATGCGGATCAGCGATGCCCGGCGCGGCACCGGCGTGTTGGTCAGCTTTTCAATCGCCAGGCACCAGGCATGTTCCTGGTTCATCGGCGCCACATAATCCAGCCGGTCGAAATAGGGCAGGTTTTGCAGGTAAGTCCGGCTTTCCATCAGCTTTTCAGTGCCGCGATGGAGCAGGCCGATATGGGGGTCGCAGCGTTCGACAATCTCGCCGTCAAGCTCTAGCACAAGACGCAAAACACCATGCGCGGCAGGGTGTTGCGGGCCAAAGTTGATATTAAAGTTGCGAATGCGATGCTCGCCCGTTTGGGCGTCACGGCTGCCGTCGTCATAGGTGTTACGGATGATGTCGCCGTCCATGACTTACACCGCCTTCTTTTCGTCGCCCGGCAGGATGTATTGCGCACCCTCCCACGGAGACATGAAATCAAACTGCCGGTATTCCTGCACCAAACTGACCGGCTCATAGACCACGCGCTTTTGCGCCTCGTCATAGCGAACCTCGGTGTACCCCGTGGTCGGGAAGTCCTTGCGCAAGGGATGGCCGCGGAAGCCATAGTCTGTCAGGATCCGGCGCAGGTCAGGGTGGCCCGAGAAGAGGATGCCGAACATGTCGAACACCTCACGCTCCACCCAATTCGCGCTGGGGTGAATCTCAACGATCGAGGGCACCATCTCCTCCTCGCCGACCAATACCTTCACGCGGATGCGGTGGTTTTGGTACATCGAGAGGAACATATAAACCACGTCAAAGCGCGGGTCGCGCTCGGGGTGGTCGACGGCGGTGATATCCACCAGCGAGGTGAACCGGCAGGCCGCGTCATCGCGCAGGAATTCCACAAAGCTTTCCAGATGCGCAAGCTGAACGGTCACGTTCAACTCACCAAAGGCCACTTCGGTGGCGATGACGGCATCTTGCCGCTTCAGCTCGAGATAGGCGCCAAGTTCTTGCAGGGCTTCAGACATTTGAACCTCTCAGCGCACAAGGGTGCCAGTGCGGCGGATCTTCCGCTGCAACTGCAAGATGCCATAAAGCAGCGCCTCGGCCGTGGGCGGGCAGCCGGGAACGTAGATATCGACCGGAACGATCCGATCACAGCCGCGCACCACCGAATAGCTGTAATGATAATAGCCGCCGCCGTTCGCGCAGGAGCCCATCGAGATCACGTAGCGCGGCTCTGGCATCTGGTCGTAGACCTTGCGCAGCGCCGGGGCCATCTTGTTGGTCAGCGTGCCGGCCACGATCATCAGGTCCGACTGGCGCGGTGAGGCGCGGGGGGCCGTGCCGAACCGCTCAAGGTCATAGCGCGGCATCGAAGTGTGCATCATCTCAACCGCGCAGCAGGCCAGACCAAAGGTCATCCAGTGAAGCGAGCCATTGCGCGCCCAGTTGATGATGTCTTCGGTCGTGGTCAGCAAGAACCCCTTGTCCTGCAGCTCACGATTCAGGGCTTGGGTGGCCACCTCACGGTCGCCGCCAGCCGTATTGGCTCCGGTCATCACGCCCATTCCAAAGCCCCCTTCTTCCATTCATACGCAAAGCCCACAGTCAGCACGGCCAAAAACACCATCATCGACCAGAACCCGACCATCGAAATCTCACCAAAGGCCACCGCCCATGGGAAAAGGAAGGCAACTTCAAGGTCAAATATGATGAAGAGAATCGACACAAGGTAGAAGCGCACGTCGAACTTCATCCGGGCATCGTCAAAGGCGTTGAAACCGCATTCATAGGCCGAGACCTTCTCGGGGTCCGGGTTGCGCACCGCGATCACCGCAGCCGCAAGGATCAGCACAAGGCCAAGCCCAACAGCAATTGCAAGCAAGATGAGGATCGGCAGGTATTCTCGCAACATCGGATTGTCCACGAGTGTCTCCTTTGGCTGGCATTGGGCGCGCCACGGCGCAGGGGCCGCAAAAACTCTGGGCATCGTTTACCCCGGCCCCTGCCCGGGGTCAACGCATCCCCAGCGGATTTCGACACAGCGAAGCATCGGATTTCTCGAATTGTATGCGATCGTATGCCGAATTGACGGCCCGCACTACTGTACGCGCGGCAGCTCGACAGCGTCAGGCTCTGGCCCCTGACCCACACCCAGCGCTTCGGCCCGCACAATCCGCGCAATCAGCGCCGAATCTTCGGGCGAAAAGGTGAGCGGCAAGCGCATATCGATCAGCGATTTCAAGATGCGGTCGGTCCGCGGCAGGGTTTGCGGCGTGGCATAGCGCCAGTGGTCATAGCGGCTGGTAAAGGCCACCGGCTCATCGGCCCCGAACCATTTGAGTTCCACCCCGCGCGCGATGCAGCGGGTTAGGAACAGACCAATCCGCGCATCCGACCAATCGGGCAAAAGAAATTGGAACGACGATCCGACATAGGTTTCTTCCGGGGGCCGCGTCACAAGCCGAAGCCCGGAAATCCCCTGCAACCCCGCCTCAAGCGTTTGATAAAGAACCGCCCACCGCGCCACGCGCTCGGCCAGCATGGGGAGTTGCGGGCGCAAGATGGCAGCGCGCAGATTGTCCATCCGGCCCGAGACATTGGGCATCTCCATCCGAACCCGATGAAACACCTCTTCCGGGGGGGCGGCGCGGTGCTTGGCGTAGAGCATATAGCTGCCCGACAGCAAGATGGCGCGGGCCATGATCTCGGCATCGTCCGAGATCAAAAAGCCGCCCTCACCGGAATTCATATGCTTGTAGGTCTGCATCGAATAGCAGCCCACAGCGCCCTGCCGCCCCGAAGGGACACCCTTCCAAGCCGCCCCCATGGTATGGGCGCAATCTTCGATGATCTGCACGCCCAACCGGTCGCACAGCGCCACCAGCGCCTCCATGTCGCACAGATGGCCGCGCATATGGCTCAGCATCAAAAGCCGCGCGCCGGTGGCCTTGGCCTTCGCCTCAAGATCGGCGAAGTCCAGCGTCAGATCATGGGTCACCTCAATGAACACCGGACTGCCACCCGCAGCAGAAATTGCGCCGGGAACTGGGGCGAGCGTGAAGGCATTGGTTAGAACCGGTTCGCCAGGTTGCAACCCCATCGCCCGCAGCGCGCAGCCCATAGCATAGCCGCCCGAGGCCACGGCAAGGCAATACTTCGCCCCCATCAGCGCGGCGAATTCCTCTTCCAAAAGCGCGGTCTCAGCAATCTCTCCCGGCGCGGTGTTGTAACGGTGCAAACGACCATGGCGCAGCACGGCCATCGCCGCCTCGATCCCGGCTTCGGGGATCGGCTCTTGCTGGGTGAACGACCCCGAGAAGCGTTCTTCGATCATGGTCCCGTCATCCATCCTGTTGCCCCGCGCGGCGTTCTTTCTTCAGCACGGTCAGCATGAAAAGCCCAGTGCCCACCAGCCCGATCCCGCCCAAATAAAACGCCACATTGGGGGATTGGATCGGCGCATCCTCGCGCATGAAATAGCCGAAGACTTGGGCAAAGAACACTGTGCCGAGCAGCATCGCCACATTGGTGATGGCGCTGATCCCGCCCTGCAACTCGCCTTGGGCATTCTCTGGCACGCGCTGTGACAAAATCGCGGTCAGCATCGGATGCACAAACCCTTCGGGCCCGTGCACGATCATCAGGGCAATTACCAAGACCAACGAGCCGACCACACCATAGCCGAACATCGCAATCACGGCCGAGATAAGGCCGATCATCACCACCTTCTGCTCGCCCCACCGCGCCACAGCGGGACCGGTCAGAAAACCCTGAAACCCGGCCATCACCAGCCCGAACACCGCCAGCGTCAGACCCACCATCGCCTCGGACCAGCCAAAATTCGCCTTGCCCCAAAACGGCCAGATCGCGGGGTAAACCGAGGTGAAGAAGAAAAACAGCGCCATGACAGCGCAGAGCGGCACCACGCCGGGATAGCTGCGAAACACTTTGAACGCGCCGAACGGATTGGCGCGGCGCCAGTCAAAGGCGCGGCGATGCTGCGGGGCCAGCGTTTCGGGTAGGACGAAGAAGCCGTAGATCAGATTGACCCCCGACACCGCCGCTGCGGCATAAAACGGCACACGCGGGCCAAGCTCTCCCAACAGCCCGCCTACCGCCGGGCCGATGATAAAGCCCAGCCCAAAGGCCGCCCCCATCTGGCCATAGGCGCGGCCGCGATCCTCTGGCTCGGTGATGTCGGCGATGAAGGCATTGGCAATCACCCAGCTTGCCCCGCACACCCCCGCCAAGAGGCGGCCGACAAAGAGCCAACCCATCGTCGGCGCCAGAGCATGCAGCAGGAAATCCACCCCCAGCCCAAAAATCGCCAGCAAAAGCAGAGGTCTGCGGCCATAGCGGTCTGACAGGTTGCCCAGCAAAGGCCCCGAAAGGAACTGCGCCAGCGAATAGCCCGCGGCCATCCAGCCGCCCAAAACCGCCGCCTCGCCAAGGCTGACATGGCCCACCTCGCCAATCAGCGCGGGCAGGACCGGGATGATGATGCCAAAGCCCACCATGTCTAGAAACACGGTGATCAGGATAAAGATCATCGCCCGGTCTTTGGCGGGTTTGGTCAGGTTGTGGCTCATGGCCGGACCCTAGGTTTGCCAAGGGGAAGTGTCAAACTGACGTGAGGTCAGCCAACCGCCACCATGCCTTTGGCAAAGCGCGCCGCATTGGCGCGATACCCTTCGGCCGATTTCAAAAGCCGCGCTTGCGCCGCCGCGTCCAGTTCCCGCACCACCTTGGCAGGCGCGCCCATGACCAGCGAAGCCGGCGCAATCTCTTTGCCCTCGGTCACCAAGGCGCAAGCACCGACCAAAGACCCCGCCCCGATCTTCGCGCCGTTCAACAGCGTCGCGCCCATGCCAATCAGGCTGCCCGCCTCGATTGTACAACCGTGCAGCATCGCCTTGTGGCCGATGGTGCAATCGGCGCCAATGGTCAGGGGAAACCCCATATCGGTGTGCAAGACAGCGTTTTCCTGCACATTGCTGCCCGCGCCCACAACGATGGGCTCATTGTCACCACGCAGCACGGCGCCGAACCAAATGTTCGCGCCAGCCCCCACGATGACATTGCCGATCAGTACCGCGGTTGGCGCAACCCAGGCCGACGGGTCTATCTGCGGGCGGATTCCGTCCAGTTCATAGATCATCGCGCATCAAACTCCTTGTTCAGGCCCCGAACGAACTCCGCCATTCCGGGCTGGCGATCGCGCCGCATGCGTTCAGCTTGAAGAATGGTCAACAAGTCATTGAACGCTATATCAATATCGTTGTTCACAATCACATAGTCATATTCCGCCCAATGGCTGATCTCAGACTGCGACTTCGCCATCCGACCAGCAATCACCTCATCGCTGTCTTGCGCGCGGCCGCGCAAACGGCGCTCCAGCTCGGCAATCGACGGCGGCAGGACGAAAACTGACACCACATCGCGGCCAAGCGAAGAGTTGCGGATCTGCTGGCCACCCTGCCAGTCGATGTCAAACAGCGTATCGCGCCCTTCGGTCATCGCGGCCTCAACCGGGCCCTTCGGGCTGCCGTAGAAATTGCCAAACACCTCGGCATGTTCCAGCATTTCACCGGCGGCAACCATGGCTTCGAAATCAGTGCGCGACTTGAAATAGTATTCGCGCCCGTCCACCTCACCCGGACGGGGCGCGCGGGTGGTGGCCGAGACTGAAAACCGCAAAGACGGGTCCCATTCCATCAGCCGCCGGGCCAGCGTCGATTTTCCCGCGCCCGAGGGCGAGGACAGGATAAGCAAAAGCCCGCGCCGAGGGGGAAGCTGCGCCATGATCTATTCCACGTTCTGAACTTGCTCGCGCATCTGATCGATCACCGTTTTCAGGTCAAGCCCGATCCGCGTCAGCGCCATCGACTGCGCCTTTGAGCACAAAGTGTTGGCCTCACGCATGAATTCCTGCATCAGGAAATCAAACTTGCGGCCCACCGGGCCACCGTCCGCCAAAAGCGCGCGCGCCGCGCCGATATGGGCACCAAGCCGGTCCAACTCTTCCGTGACGTCGTTTTTCACCGCCAAAAGCGCCAGCTCTTGCGCAAGCCGGGTTTCATCCACCCCGTCGACATTCTCCAAGACCTTCGCCAAAGCCTCTCGCAGATGGCCTGCGGCGGCGGCGCGGCGCGCCGCCGCTTCGTGCGTGGCCGCCTCGGTCAGCCGCGCCACCTCATCCAGTTGCGCCCCGATCAACCGGGCCAGCACGGCACCCTCGGCCGCGCGCATGGCCGCGAATTCGCCCATAAGGGCGGGCAGATCGGCCAAAATGGCGGCGCGCAGGGGCGCGGTGTCGATCTCAGCCGCTGAGGTGTCCAAAACCCCGCGCACCGCCAGCACATCGGCGGCATTGGCCGGGGCCAGCGTCAAGCCCGCATCCATCGCCGTTTGCTCAACCTCCGCCATGGCTTTCAGCACCGCCGCCAGCGCGGGCGGGTTCACCCGCAGCCCTTCGGCCCCCTCTGACATCCCATCGCGCGCGACTTTCAGCGACAGGCTGACATTCCCGCGCCCCATCGCCTTGGCCATCTCGGCGCGCAGCGCCTGTTCCAGCCCATCGATCCACTCCGGCACCCGAAGTCGCAGATCCAACCCCTTGCCGTTGACGCTGCGAATGTCCCAAGCCCAGCTGTGCCCCGCCCCCTGCCCGCGCCGCGCGGCGAATCCGGTCATTGATACGGTCTTCGATACAGGCATGGGCCTCTCCTTTGCTATCGGCTTTCAGTGTTTACCATTTGTCGAGAATGTCCGCAAAACGCGTTTCAACTCGTGTATCTTAGGAAAGTCTTAAGGGATACGGCGCGTCGGCCAGCCTCGGCCTTGCGGCAGGACCGGCGTCTGCGTCCCGGTTCCCCGTGATCCGGCATTGGCCGCACAGAAAGGCACAACAGGCATGGTTTGGTTCATCGATGGCACAACCCAAGGCGAAAGCCGGGCCGAAACCGCAGATTTCCACCAGCTTCAGGCGGTGCGCGCCTATTGGGAGGCGATGCGCAAGCCCGGCCAGCTGCCCCGGCGCGATGACATAAACCCACGCGGCATCGCCTCGGCCTTGGAGCAGGTGTTCTTGGTGGAGCAAATCGCCCCCCATCATGGCCGCCTGCGGTTGGCAGGCATGGCGCTCAGCGATCTTCTGGGCATGGATCCGCGCGGCATGCCGGTGACAGCCCTTTTGGAACCAGTGGCGCGCGCCACCCTCTCCGAGGCTTTGGGCGGGCTTTTTCGCGGCGAGCATCTTTTGCACCTGTGGCTTGAGGCCGAACGCGGCATCGGGCGGCCCCCCCTATGGGCGCGGATGCTGTTGCTGCCGCTTATCGGGGCCCATGGCGAGCCGGATCTGGCGCTGGGGTGCCTGTGTACCAAGGGCCAGATTGGCCGCGCCCCGCGCCGTTTTGCCATCAGCCGTATCCTGCGCGAGCCGCTGATGGGGATCGCACCGCACGGCATGGCATCTGCTTTTGCTGAAGAACCTCATCGCTTTCAGCCGCCAAGTGGGCGGCCTAACCTGCGTCTCGTCAGTTCGCGTGATTGAAAAAGGCGGCCCAAGGGGCCGCCTTTTGTCCCGTTTCCGCAAAAATCAGAGCGCCGCGCGCCGCGCCTCGGCCCGTTGGGCGGACAGCTCTTCCGACACAAGGAAGGCCAGCTCCAGCGCTTGGCTCGCGTTCAGACGCGGATCGCAGGCGGTGTGATAGCGGTCGGCCAGATTCTCATCCGACACCGCGCGCAAACCGCCGGTGCATTCGGTCACATCCTTGCCGGTCATCTCGAAATGCACACCGCCCGGGACGGTACCTTCGGCTTTGTGGATGGCAAAGAACTCCCGCACTTCGCGCAGCACCGAATCGAACGGCCGGGTCTTATAGCCCGAGGCCGCCTTGATCGTGTTGCCATGCATCGGGTCGCAGGACCACAGCACATTCGCGCCCTCTTCCTGCACTGTCTTGATCAGACGCGGCAGATGGTCGCCCACCTTACCCGCACCAAAGCGTGCAATCAGGGTCAGACGGCCCGGCTCATTTTCGGGGTTCAGCTTGGCCATCAGCACCTTGAGGTCCTCCGCCGTAGTGGTCGGGCCGCACTTCAATCCGATTGGGTTCAACACACCCCGGCAAAACTCGACATGCGCGCCGTCGGGCTGGCGTGTGCGGTCACCGATCCAGATCATGTGGCCAGACCCAGCCACGTTCTGGCCGGTCAGGCTGTCGACCCGGCACAGCGCTTCTTCGTATTCCAGAAGCAGTGCTTCATGGCTCGTGTAGAAATCCACCCGGCTCAGCACTTCGGCATTGTCCGAGGTGACGCCAGCGGCATTCATGAAATCCAAAGCATCCGAAATGCGGTTGGAAATCTCGCGGTAGCGTTCGGCCTTGTCATGTTCGGCAAAGCCCAAGGTCCAAGAATGGACGCGATGAATGTCGGCAAAACCACCGGTCGAGAACGCGCGCAGAAGGTTCAAGCTGGCCGCGGCTTGGGTATAGGCCTGCAGCATCCGCGACGGATCGGGGATCCGCGCCTCATGGGTGGCTTCAAACCCGTTGATGATATCGCCGCGATAGCTGGGGTATTCCACCCCACCAATCATCTCGGTATTGGCCGAGCGTGGCTTGGCGAACTGGCCTGCCATGCGGCCGACCTTGATCACAGGCACCTTGGCGCCATAGGTCAGCACCACGGCCATCTGCAACATAACGCGGAAGGTGTCGCGGATGTTGTCGGCCGAAAATTCGGCGAAGCTTTCGGCGCAATCGCCACCCTGCAGCAAAAAGGCGTTGCCCTCAGCGGCTTGAGCCAGCTGCTTTTTCAGCCGCCGCGCCTCACCGGCAAAGACCAACGGGGGGTATTTGGCCAATTGCGACTCAACCGAAGCCAGTGCGGCGGCATCGGGATAATCCGGCATCTGCACGCGCGGTTTTGCGCGCCAATCCGACTTTTTCCAGCCCTTGGTCATGGCCCTGCCCTTTCGTTAGCGGTATCGCCGCGCGGTATAAGGAAAAATGCGGCGGATGCAAAGGCGGAAAGGGTGAAAAATCAGGCGGATTCGCCTTGCAGAGCGGTGCAATACCTGTTTCCTTACACCGAAACCGACACAAACAGGTCGCAAGATGTCCAACCTTCAGCGCAAGGCCACCTCGGTCACCAAGACCGCCAGCCCCAAGCGCTTTGTTTTTCTGCTGCTTGAACGCTTTACGATGCTGTCCTTTGCGGGCGCTATCGAACCTCTGCGCATTGCCAACCGGGTCTCGGGGCAAGAACTGTATCGTTGGGTTCTGGCCGGTGAAGGCGAGTTTGTTGCCTGTTCGAACGGCGCGTCCTTCAAGCTTGATATTGGACTGGATGAGATTGAGCGGGATGACATCGTGCTGGTCTGTGGCGGCATCGATGTGCAGCGGGCCTCAACCAAGGGTGTCTTGAACTGGTTGCGCCGTGAGGCGCGGCGCGGGGTGACAGTGGGCGGACTTTGCACCGGGGCCTATACGGTGGCCAAGGCGGGCCTGCTTGATGGCAAGAAGGCCACCATTCACTGGGAGAATCAGGACGGCTTTCTCGAGGAATTCGAGCAGGTCAAACTGACCAAGTCAGTCTTTGTGATGGACGGTAACCGCTGGTCCACCGCTGGCGGCACCTCCTCGATAGACCTTATGCTCAAGGTGATCGCGGCGGATCAGGGCGAAGATCTGGCCAATACCGTGGCCGACCAGCTGATCTACTCCTCAATCCGCACCGATCAGGACAGCCAGCGCCTGTCGATCCCCACCCGGATCGGCGTGCGGCACCCCAAACTGAGCCAAGTTATCCAGATGATGGAAGGCAACATCGAAGACCCGATGTCGCCCGCCGATCTGGCCGAAGAGGTTGGCATGTCGACCCGTCAGTTGGAACGCCTGTTCCGCCGCTACCTGAACCGCAGCCCCAAGCGCTACTATATGGAGTTGCGGTTGCAAAAAGCACGCAATCTGTTGATGCAGACCGACATGAGCGTGATCAACGTGGCCTTGGCTTGCGGCTTTGCCAGCCCGTCGCATTTCTCGAAATGCTACCGCAGCCATTACAACACCACGCCCTACCGTGAACGCGGAACCCAAGGCTTGACGCCCGGCGCCATTGCGGGCCGACTGTCCATCTGATCCCTCCCTCTATCACAGCGATCTGATTGCGGATCACAGCACGCTGGGGGTTTAACTTTGGCGCCGCGAACCCCATCTGAGGGGCGTCGCCGCCCCCTCGCAAGCTCTTGCCCACCCTGGATTTGTGTCGGCACCTTGTCGACATGAAGGGGCTTCCCTTTTTCGCGGTGCCTCTCTAGTTTGGTCACAGGATTGCGATCCAATATGGGAGAGACCAATGAAAAAACTTCTTATGGCTTCCGCCGCCACGCTGGCACTGACCGGTGCAGCATCGGCTGAAGACGTCAAACTGGGCGTTCTGATCGGCTTCACCGGCCCGATCGAATCGCTGACCAGCCACATGGCCAATGCGGCCGAAGCTGCGATGGCTGAAGTGAATGCTTCGGGCAAGTCGGCTCACAACTTCCTGTCCGTGCGCGGCGACTCGACCTGCGTCGATTCGGCTGCCGCCACCTCGGCTGCTGAGCGTATGGTGACCGCTGAAGGCGTCAAAGGCATCATCGGCGGCGACTGCTCGGGTGTGACCGGCGCAGTGCTGCAGAACGTTGCACGTCCGAACGGCATCGCGATGGTGTCGCCCTCGGCCACCTCGCCCGCTCTGACCACCGCTGAAGATGACGGCCTGTTCTTCCGCACCGCCCCCTCCGACGCCCGCGAAGGCGAAGTCATGGGCGAGATCCTGAAGGAAAAGGGCGTGACCTCGATCGCGATGACCTATTCCAACTCGGACTACGGCAAGGGGCTGGCTGAAGCCATTGCAGCGGGCTTCACCGCGCAGGGCGGCACCGTGACCATCAACATCCCGCACGAAGACGGCAAGGCTGACTACTCGGCCGAAGTTGCTTCGCTGGCAGCGGCCGGTGGCGACCTTCTGGTTGTTGCAGGCTACCTCGACCAGGGCGGCAAGGGCATCATCCAGGCTTCGCTCGACTCGGGCGCCTTCTCGCAGTTCGGTCTGCCCGGCGGCATGGTGGGTGACTCGCTCCCCGCCGCGATCGGTCCGGCTCTGGACGGCTCCTACGGCCAGGTCGCTCAGTCTGACAGCCCCGGCGCTGCCATCCTGACCGAAATGGGCAAGGCAGCAGCCACCCCGTTCGACGCAACCTCGCCTTACACCATGGAAAGCTATGACGCCGCTGCGCTGATCATGCTGGCCATGCACGCCGCAGGTTCGACCGACAGCAAGGTTTACGCTGGCAAGATCCTTGAGATCGCCAACGGCCCGGCTGACGGTTCGGGCGTCAAGATCATGCCCGGTGAATTGGGCAAGGCACTTGAGCTGATCGCTGCTGGCACCGCCATCGACTATGATGGCGCTTCGGGCGTGACCCTGATCGGCCCCGGCGAATCCGCTGGTCGCTACAAGCAGTTCGAAATCAAGGGCGGCGTCTACGAAACTGTTCAGTTCCGTTGATCTGCATCTGATCTGATACTTTGCACGGCCCGGGGCCATCCCTCGGGCCGTTGCTTTAAGATAAGCCGCCCAAGTCCGGGTTTGATCCCGGCAAAAAGAGGCGTCCGCTTTTCAGGGGGAACCATGATTGTTGTCGAAAACCTTCACCGGCATTTCGGCGGTTTCAAAGCCGTTGACGGGGCCTCGCTCAAGATTGAGACCGGCTCGATCACTGGGCTGATTGGCCCGAACGGCGCGGGAAAAACCACACTTTTCAACGTGATCGCTGGTCGCCTGCCGCCCACCTCGGGCAAGGTCACCATGCAAGGCGAAGACATCACCGGCCTACCCCCGCATGAGCTTTTTGCCAAAGGGGTGCTGCGCACGTTCCAGATCGCCCATGAATTCAGCTCGATGACGGTGCGCGAAAACCTGATGATGGTGCCCGCCAACCAGTCAGGCGAAAGCCTGTTCAACGCCTGTTTCCGCCGCGGCGCGGTTGCCGCCGAGGAAAAGCGCCTGCGCGACAAGGCCGATGAGGTGCTGGAGTTTCTGACCATCTCGCATCTGGCCGACCAGAAGGCGGCCAATATCTCGGGCGGGCAGAAGAAACTGTTGGAACTGGGCCGCACCATGATGGTGGATGCCAAGATCGTGTTTCTGGACGAGGTCGGCGCGGGCGTGAACCGCACGCTTCTCAACACCATCGGCGATGCCATTGTGCGGCTGAACAAAGAACGCGGCTATACCTTCTGCGTCATCGAACATGACATGGATTTCATCGGCCGCATCTGTGGCCCTGTGATCTGCATGGCCGAAGGCAAGGTTTTGGCCCAAGGCACTGTGAATGAAGTGAAAAACGACGAACGCGTGATCGAAGCCTATTTGGGCACCGGATTGAAGAACAAAGTCAAAGAGGAGGCCGCCCATGGCTGAACCCTTCCTCATCGGCGAGAATATGACCGGGGGCTACGGCACCGTCGACATCTTGCACAACTGCACCATTGCCGTGAACAAGGGCGAGATCGCCGTGATCGTCGGCCCCAATGGCGCGGGCAAATCTACCGCCATGAAGGCCACCTTTGGCATGTTGAACCTGCGCGGTGGCAGCGTGAAACTGAATGGCGAGGACATCACAAAGCTCTCGCCGCAGGCCCGCGTGCGCAAGGGCATGGGCTTTGTACCCCAGACCCAGAATATCTTTACCGGCATGACGGTAGAGGAAAACCTTGAGATGGGCGCCTTCATCCGCACCGATGAGGCGGGCATCAAGGAAACCATGGATCAGATCTATGGCCTGTTTCCTATCCTGCACCAAAAGCGCCATCAGGCGGCGGGTGAGCTATCGGGCGGTCAGCGCCAGCAGGTCGCTGTGGGCCGGGCGCTGATGACCAAGCCTTCGGTGCTTTTGCTCGACGAACCCACCGCTGGTGTCTCGCCCATCGTGATGGACGAATTGTTCGACCGCATCATCGAGATTGCCCGCACAGGCATTTCGATTCTGATGGTGGAACAAAACGCCCGCCAAGCACTTGATATTGCGGACAAAGGCTATGTCCTTGTCCAAGGCGCCAACCGCTTCACCGACACCGGACAGGCCCTTTTGGCCGACCCCGAGGTCCGTCGTTCCTTCTTGGGGGGCTGAGATATGGATTTCCTCAACGCCCTCGTGGCCCTGTTGAACTTTGTGATCGTGCCGGGCGTGGCCTATGGCAGCCAGCTTGCCTTGGGCGCGCTGGGTGTGACGCTGATCTTTGGCGTGCTGCGCTTCTCGAACTTTGCGCATGGCGACACCATGGCCTTCGGGACTGCCATTGTGATCATGTTCACATGGCTCTTCCAATCTTGGGGCATTACCTTTGGCCCCTTGCCGACTGCGCTTCTCGCCCTGCCCTTTGGCATTGCCGCAACAGCGGCGCTGGTTCTGGCCACTGACCGTGGCATCTACAAGTTCTACCGCACCCAAAAGGCCGCGCCGATCATTCTGGTGATTGTCTCGGCGGGCGTCATGTTCGTGATGAACGGCCTTGTCCGCCTGATCATCGGCGTGGAAGAGCGCAACTTTGCGGATGGTGAGCGTTTTGTGCTGAGCGCGCAAACCTTCAAAGAGATCACCGGCCTTGCCGAGCCCTTGGTCATCAAGACCACGGTTGCGGTCACGGTGGTTGTGGCGGTGATCTGTGTGGCCGCGCTCTTTTGGTTTTTGCAAAGAACCCGCACCGGCAAGTCGATGCGCGCCTTCTCGGACAACGAGGATCTGGCGCTGCTCTCTGGCATCAACCCGGACCGCGTGGTGCAGGTCACCTGGATCATCGCCGCCGCCTTGGCGGTGATTGCGGGCACGCTCTATGGACTTGATAAATCCTTCCGCCCCTTCGTCTATTTCCAGCTGTTGCTGCCGGTCTTTGCAGCGGCCGTTGTGGGCGGTCTTGGCAGCCCCTTGGGGGCGATTGCGGGCGGCTATATCGTGGCCCTGTCCGAGGTCATCATGACCTATGCCTGGAAAAAGGTCGCCACCTACGTCCTGCCCGACAGCATGGCACCCGATGGGCTGATGCAGCTTTTGACCACCGATTACAAATCGGCCGTCAGCTTTGCGATCCTGATCATCGTGCTGATCTTCATGCCGACCGGCATCTTCAAGGGGAAATGACATGACCCAGACCCAACGCAATCTTGGTCTTTTCGCCGGTGTGGCGCTGTTGTTCATCCTCACCGGAGTGTTTCAAAGCTGGAACCTCTCCTTGCAAATCCTGAACATCGGCATCCTGTCGGCGATCATGGCTTTGGGCGTGAACATGCAATGGGGCTATGCCGGGCTGTTTTCCACCGGCATAGTCGGTTCGGTCGCATTGGGCGGTCTGGCCGTGGTGCTGGTCTCGGCCCGTCCGGTGCCCGAGGCCTTTGCCGCGGGCGGTTGGATGACCTTGGGCGGTCTGGCGATCGGGGTTGGCGTGATCGTGGCGGCAACGCTGCTTTACCGCGCCATGAAGCCGGGCCGCGCCCGTGGCTTTGCCGTGGCAGCCCTCCTCGTCGCTGGCTTCTTCCTCTATCGCGCGGTCTTTGACAGCGGCGTCGCCGCGGTTGAGGCCTTCGACCCCGCCACCTATGGCAATATCGGCGGCTTTGGCCTGCCCTCGCTGGTCGCATGGCCCGTCGGCGCGCTGATGGCCGGGATTGCGGCTTGGGTCATCGGCAAGATCTGCCTTGGCCTGCGCTCGGACTACCTAGCCATTGCCACGCTTGGCATCGCCGAGATCGTCATCGTCGTCATCAAATCCGAGGACTGGCTCGCGCGCGGGGTGAAGAACATCATCGACCTGCCTCGTCCCTGGCCCGTTCCTTACGAAGTCGATCTGCAGGCCAACCCGGCCTATGTCGAATTTGTCACCAGCTGGGGCTGGAGCCCGATCACCTCGTCAACGATCTTGGTGAAACTCCTCTATCTCGCCATGTTCGGCGCTGTGCTTTTGGCGCTGATCTGGCTGTCGGAACGTGCGCTGAACAGCCCTTGGGGCCGCATGATGCGCGCCATTCGCGACAACGAAGTGGCCGCATCGGCCATGGGCAAGAATGTGACGCGTCGGCACCTGCAGATCTTCATCATCGGCTCGGCCGTCGTCGGGCTTGCGGGCGCCATGCTCACCTCGATGGAAGGGCAGTTGGTGCCCGGCGTTTACTCGCCCCTGCGCTTTACCTTCCTGATCTGGGTCATGGTCATCGTTGGCGGCTCTGGCAACAACTGGGGCGCGGTCCTGGGCGGGCTCTTGCTCGGCTGGCTCTGGCTCGCGGTGGAATATCTCGGCCCGAACCTCATGGGCTATGTCACCGCCGCCCTGCCGCCGGGTGACCTGAAAACCCACCTGATCGACAGCGCCCAGCACATGCGCCTTGTTACCCTTGGCATCGTGCTTTTGCTGGTCTTGCGCTTTGCCCCGCGCGGGTTGATCCCCGAGAAATAACCGCCGCACAGGCACAGCTTCCAAGGGCCGAGAGCGATCTCGGCCCTTTGTCATGGCATCCACCGCAACGCGCTTATTTTTTGCGACATGATTTGTCGCAAAACAGCATGAAGCCGCCGCTCCTCCTCGCCATTGTGCCATCAAACCAGATCAAGGGAGTCTCCCAGAATGAAAACCCATGCCCGCGTGGTCGTGATTGGCGGCGGTGTCGTCGGCTGTTCCGTGCTGTATCACCTGACCAAACTCGGCTGGTCCGACGTCATGCTGATCGAACGCTCGGAACTCACCTCCGGCTCCACATGGCACGCGGCAGGCGGCTTTCACACCCTGAACGGCGACACCAACATGGCCGCGCTGCAGGGCTATACCATCCGGCTTTACAAAGAGCTGGAAGAGATCACCGGCATGTCCTGCGGGTTGCACCACGTGGGCGGCATCACATTGGCCGACAATCAGGCGCGGTTTGAACAGCTGAAGGCCGAACGCGCCAAGCATCGCTATATGGGGCTGGACACCGAGATCCTCGGCCCTGAAGAAATCGCCAAGCTGACCGATGGCATGGTCAACCTCGAAGGGATCATCGGCGCGCTTTATGACCCCTTGGACGGTCACCTTGACCCCTCGGGCACCACCCACGCCTATGCCAAGGCCGCCCGCATGGGCGGGGCCGAGATTGTGCTGCACAACCGCGTGCTGGCCACCAACCAGCGCGCCGATGGCGGCTGGGATGTGGTGACCGAAAAGGGCACCGTCACCTGTGAACATCTGGTCAACGCTGGCGGCCTCTGGGCGCGCGAAATCGGCGCGATGGCGGGGGTTTACCTGCCGCTTCTGCCGATGGCCCACCAGTATCTTGTCACCGATGACATCCCCGAGATTATGGACATCCTGAAATCGGGCCGCGAATTCCCCCATGTGATGGACCCGGGCGGCGAAAGCTACCTGCGCCAAGAAGGCCGCGGCCTCTGCATCGGCTTTTACGAAAAGCCCTGCGAGCCGTGGTCGGTGGACGGCACGCCGTGGGATTTCGGCCATGAGCTTTTGAACGAGCAATTCGACAAGATCGAAGACTCGGTCAACTTCGCCTATCGCCGCTTCCCGGTGCTGGAGCGCTCGGGCGTCAAGCGCGTGATCCACGGCCCCTTCACCTTTGCCCCTGACGGCAACCCACTGATCGGCCCGGTTCAAGGCCTGCGCAACTACTGGTCAGCCTGCGCCGTGATGGCGGGCTTCTCTCAAGGCGGCGGCATGGGCCTTGCCTTGGCACAATGGATGATCCACGGCGAGGTCGAACGCGACCCGCGCGGCTTTGACGTCTCGCGCTTTGGCACCTGGACCTCGCCCGGCTATACCGTCCCGAAGGTCATCGAAAACTACCAGATGCGCTTCTCGGTCAGTTACCCGAACGAAGAGCGTCCGGCAGCCCGCCCCTTCCGCACCACCCCGATGTATGAGGTGTTTGACGGCATGAACGCCGTTTGGGGCCAGCAATACGGGCTTGAGGTGGTGAACTACCACGCCCTGCCCGGCGAGCCGCGCTATGAAGAACCCACCTTCCGCCGCTCCAACGCATGGGAAGCCACCCGCCAAGAAGTCATGGCCGTTCGTGAGGGCGTCGGCCTGAACGAATTGCAGAACTTCGGCAAATACCTTGTCAAAGGCCCCAACGCCCGCGCTTGGCTTGACCGCATCATGGCCGGCGCGATTCCGAAGCAGGGCCGCCTGTCCCTGACCCCGATGCTGGCCCATTCGGGCAAGATCATCGGTGACTTCACAGTCTCCTGCCTGTCGGAAACCGAATTCCAGCTGACCGCCAGCTATGGCGCCCAAGGCTGGCACCAGCGCTGGTTCGAAATGAACCCGATGGACGGTGTGCAGGTCGAAAACATCTCGGATGCGCGGTCGGGCTTCCAAATCGCAGGCCCCAAAGCACGCGAGCTTCTGGCCCGCTGCACCCGGTCAGATGTCTCGTCCGAGGCGTTCAAGTTCATGGACGTGCGGCGCATGACGGTCGGTATGGCAAACTGCATCGTGCAACGCGTCTCCTATACCGCTGATCTGGGGTATGAGATCTTCTGCGATATCCACTCGGTGCGCCACCTGTGGGACACGCTCAACGCCCATGGCAAAGACCTCGGCCTGCGCCCCTTCGGCATGCGCGCCATGATGTCCTTGCGTCTCGACAAGTGGTTCGGTTCCTGGAGCCGCGAGTTCTCGCCCGACTACACGCCCTGCGAAACCGGGCTTGACCGCTTCATCCGCTGGAACAAAGAGGCAGACTGGATCGGCAAAGCCGCCGCCACCGCCGAAAAAGCCTCTGGACCCAAGCGCAAGCTCGTGTCCTTCGTGGTGGACGCCAACGAATCCGACGTCGTCGCTTGGGAGCCGATCTGGCTTGACGGCGCGGTCGTGGGCTTCTGCACCTCCGGCGGCTACAGCCATTGGATGGGCAAATCGGTGGCCCAAGGCTTCCTGCCCGCCGACCAGGTCAAAGACGGCCTCGTGTGCGAAATCGAGATCCTTGGCGAACGCCGCAAGGCCACTGTGCACCTCGCCCCCTTGTGGGATGATGGCGGCCGCATGCGGGCCTGATCCTTCGGGCCTTCAATGCGGGAAAAATATCCTCGGGGGGATGAGCGCGGAACGCGCGAAGGGGGGCAGACAGCCCCCCTTGTAGATTTACATAATTAATTGTTAATAAAGTGTTTTTTACTGAATGCGGAGACCCAGTATTCCATCATGTATACCACACATTTCGCCGCCCGACTTCTTGCTATTGAAGAATGTGCCGCAGCCGCCAGCCTTCGCCTAGCACAACTGCTTCGAACGCCGCCTCAGCCACCGTCTCGTTGACCTGCACGAAAGCAGCGGCGACGGCCTCGGGCGAGAGTGGCCAGACATTCACTGACCGCTGATTACCGTTCATGATCCAACCTTGCGGGTGAAGCTCCAGGTTCGCCTTGATCGCCATCTTGCTTCCGCACGGCAGACGATAGCGCCAAGCGGCGGTGATCGTGGTTTTTGCCCCTCTTACGAAGCTGATAGCGACCTTGCCAGAGTATTTCTCAAACGGTGCAAACTCGGCCTCAATCAGCGGAACTGCGCGCGCCACGATCTTCTCTAGATTTGCGAAGCGCTCGCTTCTTTGGGCGAGGAGCGCAAGTAAAGGCTGGTCGTCAAGTTTCATCGTTTTCTCACTGAAGACTGCGGACCAGGGTTGACTATAGATCGGCCCGTATCACGTTTTGTTAGGCCTTTATGGTCTACGACGAATGCGACTATGGATCGCGATAAATGCGGTTATCTTCACCAACAAGTTATACTAAAATATTGAAAAATATATTTATTTTTTTCAAAACTCGCAATCTTGACCAAAAGCGAACTCTATGTGCACTGAGCTACTCCCCAACTCTTGGACAGCTTTCCGGGTTGTTTAAGCTACTGCCTGCACCTGCTGATCGGTTTCAATGCGGTTAAAGTAGACCACGGCGGGCGGTTGGCCGCCATGGGCAGTGTGAGGGCGTTGGTGGTTGTAGAAGGTGATCCAGCGCCCGATGCCGACCCGTGCCTGCGATCCGGTTTCCCAGGCGTGCAGATAGACGCATTCATACTTCAGGGACCGCCACAGGCGCTCGATGAAGATGTTGTCGATGCAGCGCCCTTTGCCGTCCATAGAGATCCGGGTGCCAACCCGTTTCAGCCTGTCAGTCCAGACGAAGGACGTGAACTGGCTGCCCTGATCCGTGTTCATGATCTCGGGCGGGCCGAACTTATGGATC